>NZ_JABJXT010000025.1 GCF_013155295.1 Pseudogemmobacter hezensis
CAGTAAGAAAAAAGAAGGAGACACACCCAACCTTGACCCCAGCTTGAACCAAAATCCATAATCAGAGGTGGCTCACTTCTCGGTGACAAAACCGGCTCAGTTCCGCGTGAGATTCAACACGCTGGCGGCAGAAATCGCCCTGGCATATGCCGCCACCATTCCGCTTGCGCAGATAGCACCTCTCGCACAAGCGGCCTGTCTCGCCCTGTTCGCTGCTATCCTTGCACCAGCGCAGGGCGAGGGAACCCCATCACCAGCACCCGCATCTGACCCGATGCCGCTTTCCCGGTTCTTCACTGAATTGTTCAGCCGCGCCACAAGCTGGCTGCACTGGCCCCCGTCCGAGGTCTGGAACGCATCGGTGGCCGAGATTGTCACGGCGCTTGAAGCGCAGGCAGAGCGCGAACTGCGCCTTGCTGGCATCCCATCCGACAAGGGCAAGGGGCCAGAGGTATATACACCTGAGCGCCTGCGCGAGATTGAAGCCGATGGAATTGACCCGGCCTTTGATCGCGCCGCGCTTCAGGCATTGAAAGCGAGGCACCAATGAGAACGATTCACCTTCACGGCAATCTGGGGAAAGAGTTCGGCCACAAGGTCAGGCTGGCGGTTGATACCGTGGAAGAAGCCATTCAGGCCCTGCAAGCGAACTTCCCCAAGTTCTTCAACTATATCCGCAACGGCCATTTCCGGGTGATCGTCGGAAAGACCAAAAAGAACGGCATGGAACTGGATGAAGCCATGCTGCCGGGCTTCAAACTTGGCAATCAGGATCTGTTCGTTATCCCGGTTATCAAGGGTTCAAAGCGTGGCGGCGTTGGTAAGATCATTGCAGGCGTTGCGCTGATCGGGCTTGCCGCCTTCGGTGGTGCGGCCCTTGCTTCCCCGTTGTTCGCGGGCGGCAGCATGAGCGTGGGTTCCATTGCTGGTGCGATGGGAACCAGCCTCATGCTTACCGGCGTGGCGACCATGCTGGCCCCGGAACTGAAAGCCGAGGAAACAGAAAAGTCCTTCACCATGACCGGCCCGCAAAACACCACCCGCGAGGGCGGTATCATCCCCATTGCTTATGGCCGCGTCTGGACGGGTGGCACCCTGATTAACGGGGCGCTGAGTATCAGCCAGAAGGGCAGCACGACCAGCACCGATGCAGGCGGCTTGTTCAGGCAGATCGGCGGGAAGTAATGCCAGCGCCGCCCCGTCTCTGTTCCTGCGGTGCCATTGTTCCGGCTGGTGATCTATGCGCCTGCCAGCGTGACACCATCCGCGTCCGCAAACGCCGGTATGACGCAACCCGTCCGAACAGCCGCCAGCGCGGCTATACGCGCCAATGGGAAGCCCTGCGGGCCGAGTTCCTGCGCCTGCACCCGACTTGTGCGTTCTGCGGTGCTGAGGCGCAGGTTGTGGACCATATCCAGCGCCACCACGGCAACGTGGCGCTGGTGATGAACTGGAACAACTTGCAGTCCCTCTGCAAACGCTGCCACGATTCCGAGAAGCAGAGGCAGGAACGGGCCAATGTCAGAACGTGACTTGTGGCAAGAAGTAGAGTCGTGTGAGAAGTATGGGACCGTGCTTCGGCATCAATCCCCGCACCTGCATGCAGTGGTTCTGTTCTTTGCTAGAAGAATGCTCTACGGGGCCTTATCTTCACGAGCCGCAAGCCATTGACGAACGATCACCGTCAGCAGACTGGATACTGAACGCGCATCAGCTTTTGCCGCCGCCTCCAATGCCATCTTGTCATTCTCATCCAAACGGAATGAAACTGGCAGACCTTTACTCATGCGCCACCTTTTGTAGTAAAATGTAGTTGACGCACCGCGTCTGCGCATGTAACTACAATCGAATACAAACAACAAGCAGCTACCCGTGAGGTGGCAGCGCAGCGATACCAAAGAAGACGTTATGACGCAGAACACCAACCTCGGAATATTTTCATTTTTTTCAGGCTGCGGGCTGCTTGACCTCGGCTTTGAAAAAGCTGGCTTCCACACTCGGTTCGTCAATGAATATTACGAACCGTTTCTAGATGGATACCGTTATTCCCGAAAGAAGTTAGGTGTTCCTGAACCAAAATATGGATATTCCAGCGCATCCATCGTAGACGTTGCCTCATCTGAAATGAAGGCGAAGGTTGATTTCGCCAAAAATGATGGTGATCTTATTGGCTTCATTGGCGGCCCTCCATGCCCTGATTTTTCGGTAGGTGGAAAAAATAGGGGCCAAGAGGGAGACAATGGTAAGCTGTCGCGTGTCTATATTGACCTCGTGTGCGCTGCCCGCCCTGACTTTTTTGTTTTTGAAAACGTCAAGGGTTTGTGGCGAACGAAGAAGCACCGCGCGTTCTATGAATCCCTCAAGGTCGATCTTGTGAAAGCAGGCTATCATCTGCACGAACGCCTCATCAATGCCATCGAATTTGGTGCCCCGCAGGATCGGGACCGTATTATTCTGATGGGTTTCCACAATAGCAAGTTTTCCGGGTGCGATCTGACTTGGGATGGCGTTATTTATCCTGAAAGGGCCGCATTCTCTTACGAATGGCCAGACACGCATCCGTTCAATGAAAATGGGAGTGTTCCTAAGCCAAACAATGTTCCGCTGGAACTTACAGTGCAGCATTGGTTTGATAAAAATGCAGTGAACGAGCATCCGAACGCAAGGCACGTATTCCAACCCAGAGCTGGCCTGAAAAGGTTCCTTACCCTTGATGAGGGTGATGACAGCAAGAAATCATACAAACGGCTTCACCGCTGGCGCTACTCCCCCACGGCAGCTTATGGGAATAATGAGGTTCACGTTCACCCATACAAGGCGAGGCGCATTTCGGTGGCTGAGGCTCTGGCGATTCAGTCTGCGCCACGTGACTTTGAACTGCCTGCGTCCATGACCTTGAGCGCGATGTTCAAAACGGTAGGGAATGGTGTCCCGTTCTTGGCTGCTCAAGGTATCGCGTTGACCGTCAAGCGGCATATCAAGGCGGCCCGTATGTAGGGGGCAAGGCACTTAAAGCCAATAAACGTCTTGCAGAGCGGCTGGGTAGCCTTGCCAATGACGATGTATCAGACCATCACTGGCGGGACCGGATGTGATGGAGATGCAGAACGTGCCCTATATCAGGATGAATGGCGGTAGAGCTGAGGTTATCAAGCGTGACGCGATCACCCATATTCGGGGACAAGCTCTGCCCGCCGACCACGAAACCTATACGGGCATTCTGGAAAGTTTAGATAACACAATACGCCCACGGGGCGTTGGTCAAGGTGCGTTGAGCAACGCACATGGAGATTGGTATGAATGGATGCTTGCCTTAGAGGCATGGAATACCGCAGCTAATAATCCAGATGCCGACTTGGCACTTCTTCTTCCGAATAAAAGACGATTTGATCTATCCCGGCTCTACAGTCCCCGCATTTGTGGTATCATTACTGATCTGCGTAACAAAGTTTTGCAAACTGGCAACATCAGTTTTGTTAGTTCAAATCCAGACTTCGTTATACTGGGAAGATCTGTAGTTGATCGAGTAATACCTCATTTGAATCCCATTAATATGCTTTCAAATGACGCGATAGACACACTTGATAATAGCTATCTTGAGTTCGCCGATCAGTGCTCATTTGAAGAGATTAAAGGTTATATTTCCGTTAAATCATCGCTGAGACCTGACAGGCGACTGCAAATACCGCACGAGGGAAGCTTAATGAAAGCAGTCTATGTTCATATTCAGACGCGAGAATGGATCATAAATCCGAACGGGATCAAGTATTATGCGATTTCTACTGCGATTAACGACTCTGATATCGAAGCCCTTAATACCGTAGCAACACATTCTATCACCACTGTTTCGAGTGTTCCTCAGGCGGCTGTAGATCAACTTTTTGCCGCAAATTCCCCGGTTGAAGCTCGTGCAGTTTTTGAACAGATTCTACTGCCATGAGACTTTATGAATTTTGGTAGAGGGGGTATCTCTGAACTTTCGTCCCTTTCAGGGAACCGGCGTGTGGTCCTTCGCGCAAGATACGCCGGAATATAACTTTTCACGATTCACAGCCCGGCATGGCGGTGTTATATTATAACAACTTTGTTTGTTATGAGTGCTGCCATGTCCCTGCCAACTGCCCTGATCCGGGCGCATCTGAACCTTGACGACGACCGCGACCCGGAACTGCTGACCCATTACGCCAATGTGGCTGCGATGTGGGTGGCGGCTTATACCGGCCAGCCCTTCACAGCTGACAACGCCCTGATGGTGCAGTCCGCGCTTCTGCTGGTGGCGCACCAGTATGAAAGCCGCGAGGGCGTGACCTTTGCCAGCCCGCACCAGTTGCCCTTCGGCGTCCATGATCTGCTGTCGCCCCTGAAAGAGCGCGTCACCGGCTACCGGCCCGAGCCGGAGGCAGCATAATGGCCCGCTATGTCCAAGGCTCTGATGCCCTGAAACGCAAGCTGGCAGCGCTTCCGGCTGCCGTTGCCGCTGCCCTGAACCCCGCCTTGAAGCGTTCCGCCGAGGAAGTGGCAGCCGATGCCCGCGCCTTGGCCGAGGCATCGCGGCGCACGGGCAGCCTTGCAGATTCCATTGATGCCACCGGCCCCGGCGAAACCACGCCCGCCTATGCAGCCAATGGCGGCAGGCGCACCGCCGAAGACGGGCAGGCATTTGTCACCGCTGGCAGCCCTGACGCCCGCCACGGGCATCTCGTGGAGTTCGGCACCAGCGAGCGCCAGCACAAGGATGGCACCAGCACGGGCACCATGCCCGCCGAACCCTTCCTGCTGCCCGCTTGGCGGCTGAATATGACCCGCGTGAAGAACCGCCTGCGCCGGGTGATCCGCGCCGAGGCGAGGAAGGCGGCAGGCCAATGATGGACCCGAGCCTTTCCCTGCAAACGCTGATCGGTGATCTGCTAGCGGCTGATCCTCGGATTGCTGCCCATGTTGACCCGGTGAATATCCGCGCCGGTTCCATCCGCCCCGACAACCTGCCTGCAATCGTCCTGGCACCAGCCCGCGTGTCCATCCTTGGCCATGCCTCGGGCGGCTATGTCGTGGCCGAGGTCCGCATGATGCTGCACCTCTGGGCCGTGGAAGATGGTTCCACGGTGGCGCAGGCGGTGGCCGGTGCTGCCATGCTGGCGCTGATGGATGCGCCCCGGCCCGATGGTTTCGCCATTGATGACTGGCAGCGCCCGGAACTGGTCTGGATGCGCGACCCTGCGCCCGAGCGCACCTATACGCATGGCACGATTGCCCTGCGGGCGGTGCTGCGGTGGAGGGCCGAGTGATGCAGGCCGGGAAACTTCAACACCGCATTGAACTGCAACGGCTTTCAGAAACCCCCGGCCCGCATCGGCATGTTGTTCAGACTTGGACCACCTACGCCAGCGGCAAGGCAGAACTGCGCCAATCTGGCCTGTCCGAGTTCCTGACCACCTTCGGCGAGGGTGTGAGCAACAACGCTGTTTTCCTGCTGCGGTGGGTGCCGGGTGTGGCTGTCTCTGACCGCATCCTGCACGGCGGCAAGGTCTGGAACATTGTCGCCATTGCCGAGATTGGGCGCAGGAAAGGCATTGAACTGCGGGCGGTGGCGGCATGAGCAAGCACCTTCGGGGCGTAAAGCCTGCACCTGCTGTTGATGCCGAGGCACTGACCAAAGCACCGCCTGCGCCTGCCTATCTTTCGGCGCAGGCCAAGGCAGAATGGAAGCGGGTTATGCCGCAACTCATCGCCCGCAAGACGCTGGTGCGGGCCGATCTGGCAGGGGTGGAGGCTTACGCTTCGGCAGTCGGCATCTGTCGCCAGATTGAGGAACAGCGGGCCGGTGGCCTTATCGACAAGGTGATGTTCGGCATCTGAAACCGGGCAGCGCAGACCGCCCGCCAGCTTGCCGCCGAATACGGGCTGACCCCGACCAGCCGCGCAAGGATGGGAATTGCCGGTGATGCCCCGCCTGCCGACACCAGCCCGAACCCGCTGGAGATTTGACAATGCCAGCTTCCACCTTCCCGGAATGGATTTTCGATAACAGTCCGATTCCTGACCCGTTTGGCAAGGGCCAGCGGGCCGTGGATTTTATCCGCGCCCTTCGGCACGTCAAAAGCACGGTTGCTGGCCGGGCCTTCACTCTCCACCCCTTCCAAGAGCGGATCATTCGCGGAATCTATGGCCCGTGTGATGCTGATGGTGAGCGCCTTGTGAGGAAAGCGTTCTTCGGCATCCCGCGCGGGAACAGGAAAACCACGCTGTCTGCGGCTATGTCCCTGCTGCACCTGATCGGGCCAGAGCGGGTGCCGGGCGGCGAAATCGTCTTTGCAGCCGGTGACAAGCGGCAGGCTTCCATCGCGTTCAAAGAGGCCCGCGAAATCCTCACCCTTGACCAGAGGCTGGTGAAGGCCACCCGGATTGTGAACCAGCGCAACGCCGCCCGTGAGATCGAAAGCCTGCTGCCCGGCTTTGAATCCAAGCTGGAAGTTGTTTCCTCGGATGGGTCACGCCAGAACGGCACCACCCCGAGCTTTGTTCTTTGCGATGAGATTCACGCATGGAAAGAGGCCAGCGGTTCGGAAATGATGGAAGTTCTGGAATCCGGCCTTGCAAAGCGCCCGAACGGTTTGATGGTGATCGCCACCACGGCGGGGCGCGGTGCTGATGGGTTCGCTGCGAATGAATACGCCTATGCCCGTGACGTTGCCAGCGGCAAGGTTATTGCCCCTTCTTTCCTTCCGATCCTCTTTGAAATTCAGGACTCAGACGATTGGACGGATGAGGCAGTTTGGCACCGCTGCAACCCCGGCCTGCAATATGGGTTCCAAGACATCAAAGACCTTCGGAACAAGGCGCAGCGGGCGAAGAACATGCCCTCTGCGGCATATGGGTTCCAGCAATACCACCTGAACAAATGGCACGGGAACAGCCGCGACCCTCTGTTTGATATGCCGACCTACGACCGGCGCAAGCTGGACGACGACGAACCAGACCTCGAACAGCTTCCGGCCTATATCGGTGTGGACCTGTCACAGACCGGCGACCTGACTGCCGTTGCCGTGGCCTTCCGGCATGGGGATGGCCAGATCACGCTTCGCAATACCTGCTTTGTGCCTGCTGCCGATCTGGAAGGCCGGGCGCACCGCGACCGCGCCCCCTATCAGCAATGGGCCGACCGCGACCTGATCCAGCTTTGCCCCGGTGGCGTGATCGACCAGAAACAGGTGGAGGATCACATTCGCAACCTCTGCGCCACCTATGACGTGCAAGAGATCGCGGTGGACCCGGCGCTTGCCCGCGTCCTGTCGCAGAATCTTTCCGATGATGGGCTGCCGGTGTTCACCCATCCGCAAAGCGCGGTGATTATGTCCGAGGCGACCGGCAATCTGGTGCGCACGGTGAACGGCGAGTTGATCCGCCATGATGGCGACCCGGTTCTGCGCCAGCACTTTGACAATGTGGCCGTATCCAGCAACCCGCAATCGGGGCTGATCCGTATGCACAAACAGCGCAGCAATGGCCGGATTGACGCGGCGGTGGCTTCTGCAATGGCCGTATCCCGTGCCGTGACCGCCCATAACAAGAAATCCCGCTATGACGACCCCGATGTGATCGGGCTGACCTGTATTTGATCTGAGGTAAAGAGTATGTCCGACGCCGATATGATGGGGCTGATTATCAAGCTGGAAGCGCAAACGCGCAACCTGCAACGCGACTTTGCCCGCGCCAATGCCATTCAGGCCAAGGCTTCAAAGCAGATGGAAGCCAAGGCCAAGCGTTCCGCCGATCAGATCGCCAAGACCTATGAGGGCATGGGCGGGCGGATCGGCAATGCCTTCAAGGCTATCAACCTTCCCAAAGTGGCCGGGGCGCTTGGGATTGGTGCAGGCATCGGCGTGGCCGGTGCTGTCGCATCGGTGCGCAATCTTACAAAAGAGATGGCGGAACTGTCCAATGAAGCCAAACGCGCCGGGATTGGCATTGAAGCCTTTCAGGAATGGAAGTTCGTTGCGGAACAGAACCGCATCGGCATTGATGCCCTGACCGATGGTTTCAAAGAACTGCATATCCGGGCGGGCGAGTTCTTCCTTGATGGCACCGGGGCCGGTGCCGAGGCTTTCAAGAAACTTGGTTATTCCGCCGAGGAACTGAAAGAGAAGCTGAAAGACCCTTCCGCGCTGATGGTGGAAATCCTCGGGCGTCTTGGAAAGCTGGATCAGGCCAGCCAGTCTTTCTTGCTGGAAGAAATCTTTGGCGGTGCCGGTGGCGAACAATTCTCTGCCCTTCTCGGGCAGGGTGAAGCCGCTTTGCGCCAGACCATCCAACGCGCCCATGAAACCGGGGCTGTTATGGATGAGGAACTGATCCGCAAAGCCGCCGAGGTTGACGCCAAGTGGAACGCCATGATCGGCACCGCGTCCAACTGGGCCAAAGCCACCATCCTTGGGCTTGTGGCGGCGGGCGCGGAACTGGCGGACCTGCGGGCGCGTATGGATGAACTGTTCCCCGATGAGGCCGAGGGGCGTTCGGTTCTGGGCGATAGCGTCTATGATGCCTTGGAACAGGACCGTGACGCGCTGGATGAGGTAGCGCATGATGTCGAGGCCCTGAAAGGCCAATACGATTCCTTGGGCTATGAGGCCATTGGCACCGCGAACCAGATGGCGGCGTTTGCCGATGAACTGGACCGGATGGGCATGGCCGATCAGGCCGCTATCATCCGCGACTATGCCGATGGCCTGCGGGGCGTGGCGCAGGATTACGGGACCGGCGCAATCAACGCCGAAGAGTTCTCGGATAAGATTCAGGCCGTCCAGCGTGATGCTGAAACCGCCTTTGGTGCCTTGCAGGACGTGGACGGCGTTTCCTTCGCGGGTGCCATTGCCGAAATGAACCGGCTTGGCACGGTGATCGGTGGTCTGATCGCCCTGGCAAATACGCTTCGCAATACCCTGCCGGGTGCCGGGCCGGGCGTGACCACCGGAACGCCCATTCAGGGTGGCGCGGGCGCGAACATGCCGCCGACCTTTGATAGCGGCATCGCCACCAGCCCGAGGCCCGGCGCACGTCCTGATAACTGGCAGGCCGATATGGATGGCGATGGCATCCCCGATGCCCTGCAAGACGACAAGGGCGGCGGCGGGAAGAAAGGCGGCGGCGGGCGTTCGCAGGATGAGTTCGCCCGTGCTGTTGAGGGTCTGAACCGGGAACGGGCTGCTTTGGAAGCGGAAGCTGTCGCGCTGATCGCCGCCAAAGAGGCAGGCACCGAATACGGCGATGCTCTGGAATACGCCCGCACCCGTGCTGAACTGCTGAACGCGGCGCAACAGGCCGGAAAGCAGATCACGCCCGAACTGACCGCCGAAATCGACCGGCTTGCGCAGGCGCAGGTTCAGGCCGGGAACGCTGCCGACAAGGCAGCCAAAGACCTTGAACAGGTTCAGGAACGCGGAAAGAAAGGCGCAGAAGCCCTTTCGGATGTGTTCCTTGCCGTTCTGGATGGCAGCATGTCCGCCGAGGAAGCCTTGGGCCAGTTGCTGCTACAGATGGCGCGAGTTCAAATGCAGAAGGCGCTTCTCGGGCTGTTCTCGGGAACCGGCGTGGGTGATTTTGTCGGTGGCCTTTTGGGCTTCGCAGATGGCGGGTTCACCGGGGCCGGTGGCAAATATGAACCGGCTGGCGTGGTCCATAAGGGCGAGTATGTGTTTTCTGCCGAGACGGTGAAGCGCCTCGGGGCTGATAACCTTGACAGACTCCACCAGAGCGCCCGCAAGGGCTATGCTTCGGGTGGCCTTGTCGGGGATGGCGGAAAGATCGCAAGGGCCTCTGGTGAGTCTCTGCGCGAGTCTGCGGGGGCATCGGCACCGGCTATCACGATCAACAGCCCGATCACGGTAAACGGCAGCGCCGGAACGCCCGAGCAAAACGCCGATCTGGCGAAACAGGTGGCGCGGGAAACCGAAGCCGGGATGCGGGCGCTGATCCAGACCGAACTTATACGGCAGATGAGGCCGGGCGGGATGCTGCGCTAACCAGCACCTTGATTCTTCTGCGCGTTCCGGTTAGGTTCATCTGGCCGGAACGGCAGCACCAAGCACAAAGCAGTCAGGTTTGAACCGATACCCAGATGGGAATGACGTTCACCGACACCGCGATACCAGCCCCAAATTGAACGCCAGCACCGGGAAACATGACCGGGCAGCGAGTCGCCTAGCTGGAAGGTGCAGGAAAGATCGTCTTGGATCGCTCCCCGGTGGAAATCACCGGACGCCCCAAACGGTTGCCGCCGGTCTTCGGACGATATGGCACAGAAAGACGGTTGCTCTGTCGGGCGAACCTTATGGTTCAGGGCGACAACAACCGATCACGGTTCGATTGAAGGAAAGTCGGACGTGATGCGCAGCCGAGAGGCTGCAACCGCTTGATCGTAAGATCGGGAATCCGGGCGCTGCTAGGTCAATGGAAGCCACCTAGTGTCAGAAGCCCGCCACCACCTGTTAGACGCAGAACATTCCCCCCATGACGACACAGATTAGCTTGTGTGTCGTCATGGGGGGAAAGACCTATTTCCGCAGGTAATATTCATTCTGTGCAAGATCAGATGATGCTTCTGCGGATCCAGACATGAAAGAGATCGAGCCGAAGCGAAGCGGAGGCCAGCAACGAGGCCGAAGGCCGAGGCGCAGGGAGCCGCCAGAGGCGGCGAGTATAGAAAGAGTGATGATGAAGATTGATCTGCATAGCCTTGCCCGTGCTTTCGGTGGCCTGCCGGAGGGGCAGCACCTCGGGACGCGACTTCACATGAAAGACCATGTTCCGGCAGAGGCGCTGCAGGTTGTGGCCTTTGCTGAACGCCAAGAGCACCTGAACGCGGTGATGATCCGGGCGCAGAAACCGCTTGCAGGTCATGTCAATGTTATAATATAACAACCAAGCATAGAGGGGATGGCTTCCAATCACGCCCCAAAGCACAGACGCCCTGCCGGTGATCCTGACCGGCAGGGCGTTTTCTTTTGTCTGCTCTTAGCCAAATAGCTAAACAGCTACCCCGCCCCGAAGTAAGTAAGCACTTACTAATATATTGAAAATAAACAATATATGTTCATTTTCGGCTTGACCGGGATTCCGGCGCTGTCCTAGATTCCTGCTATCGAGCAAATCAGGAGCGCCGACCGATGCCGCACTTTCTCACAGATGAAACCTTTGACCGCCTCATGGCCGACCTTACCGGCGCGTTCATGGCAGCCGCGACCAGCACCGGCACCGACCTGCACGACAAGCTGATTGAGGCGCTGGCCTGCGCCGATCTGCTGCCAGAGTCCTGCCGGGCCGATTACATGGATGAAGTGGCAGTGAAGCGGGCGGCGTGAGAGATCACGGTTTCGTGATGTTCTGCGCGATATTACTAATTACATTACTATGTAGATAGTAATATCTATAAATGCAGAAAGGAGATCATCACATGGCAAACGCCAATGCAGAAGCGCAGCGCCGCTGGCGGCAACGTCAGAAGGAAAAGCGGCAGGCCGGGCTCACAGAGGCGTCAACACCCTCGGACGTGTTCAGGACGCCGTTCTTTGAGTTCTATGCCAACAACCCGTATGAAAGTGAGTTCAACTTTTGCCTTGATATGGCGGGCATCCCCATGCCGGAATTTGAAGATGATCGCGGCCCGGCTCACCATGCGCTGAATGAGGTGCTGGACGCGGGCAGCCCAAGTTTCAGCGATGAAGTTCGTTCGCTTGGCAGGGCTGAGGTGATGGTCGGGGCGCTGATTGATGCGGCCCGTTCCCTTGCCGATATGGTGAACAACTACAAGCAACGCGAGATCACGGCCCGCATGGCCGAGATAGAGGCTTCCGACCTGTCGGAACCCGAGGCCAAGAAAGCCGCGCTTAAAGAGGCCGCAAGGCTGCAAAAGATGCTGGATCAGCTGGACAAGCAGGTTCGCTGGACCTTCCCCCAGTGGAAGGTAACGGGCTGAACAGCCCCTGACAGTAGGGCGGAAACCGTCAAAGTTTCCTAGGCCGAGAAGGCTTCCGCCCCTGTCGTCTAGAACTCCGATAATAGAAGGACATCGGAATGCCCGTTGATACTACCACCATCACCACCCCGGCGGCAACGTCCGCCACTGACCACGGCACGGTTACGATTGAATACCGTGGCCTGACCATTCCGGTTGGCTTCGACATCCATGCGGAAACGCCGGTTGAGCAGAAGGCAGAGCTGATCCGCATGGCTGCTCTGCAGTGTGCGTCCGACTTCTTTGACGCCTATCGTGGCGGTGAAGCCGAAGTCGTGGAAGGGGAGGCAGCATAATGGCTTTCTCTCTCGCCGCCGTTGAAGAAAGCAGCGCGAACTGGCTGGACCACCAGCGCGAGGCCATCGCAGCCCTTAACTCTGCACGGGCGCAGATGGATCTTGCCAAGGCAAAGCATGCGGCTGCAAGGGTGAAGCTGAAAGCGGCGCGGCTTGCCAACCGTGAAGTCCAGATGCCGGTTTATCACCCCGACGACCAGCACAAGCTGAAACAGTTGAAAGCTCTGCTGGCGCTTCGGGATGCCGAACTGAAAGCAATCCGCTGCGATGCCAAGGTTCGCCGCGCCGTGACCCGTCACGATGCAGCGCGGCTGCACTGGCAGCGCGTGGAGAAGGGTGAAGGCTTCTCGCTGGCAGCCTGACCAGCACCACGACCACCAAAGCGGGCGCATCACCAGCGCCCGCTTTTCTTCCCCGTCCCATGAGAACTTCACCGGCTGCGCGGGTATAACCAGATAGAGGGCTGACGCGCCTTGGCTGCAAAGGGGCTGCCGAAAGCGTTGCGGTTTGTCGGTGAGTGCGCAGGTTCAGAACACCTATCAACCCCGACAAGGCACGGTGGCGCGACTCCTGCCACGCGGTGCCGGGTGACCCTTACTTAGCGAATGGAAGGGGCGGGGCCGCAAGCCTCGCCCTTTCTGCATGTCGGACGAGTCGCTAAGGTGCTGAATGCACCATGTGGAACACCCACATGACTGTAACACATGACGCGAGAGGCGTCTTGCTAAGTCTTTGATTTTATGGGAATAAAACGATTGGCTGGGGCGCCAGGATTCGAACCTGGGAATGGCGGTACCAAAAACCGCTGCCTTACCACTTGGCGACGCCCCAACCGTGAGCGGGTGTTTAGCGAAGCCTTTTCCCCGCCGCAAGGGGGGATGTGAAGGAAATTTGGCAGGAGTTTAAATGGCCGAAATCTGGGATGTGATCGTGGTCGGGGCCGGGGCGGCCGGAATGCTTGCCGCGATTGAGGCCGGGCGGCGTGGGCGACGTGTTCTGGTGATTGATCACGCGGCCCAGCCGGGTGAAAAAATCCGGATCTCGGGCGGTGGGCGCTGCAATTTCACCAATACCGGCATCGGGGTTGAGAATTATCTGGGCCGCAATCCGCGTTTCGCGCTTTCGGCGCTGAAGCGGTTCACCCAATGGGATGTTGTGGCGCGGATTGATCAGGCGGGAATCGCCTGGCATGAAAAGACGCTTGGGCAGCTTTTTTGCGATGGCTCGGCGAAACAGGTTGTGGCCTGGCTGGTCGATGAGATGCGGGCGGCGGGCGTGGTGCTCTGGCTTTCGACAGAGCCGGGCGAGGTCAGCCGCGCAGGCGCAGGTTTCCGAATCGCCACGCCGCGCGGTGTCCAGGAGACGCGCTCGCTGATTCTGGCAACCGGCGGCAAGTCGATTCCGAAAATGGGGGCCAGCCCCTGGGGCTACCGGGTTGCCGAAAGCCTGGGGCTGCAGGTGACAGAGACCCGCCCCGGTCTTGTGCCGCTGACCTTTGCCGAGCAGGAGCTGGCCTGGATCAAACCGCTGGCGGGCGTTGCACTGCCGGTGCGGTTGCGGTCAGACAGCGGCGGCGTGGCCGGCGGGCGCGGTCAGTTTGATGAGGCGATGCTTTTCACTCATCGCGGCCTTTCCGGCCCGGCGACCCTGCAGGTCTCAAGCTATTGGCGCGAGGGGGAACGGATCTCGGTCGATCTGTTGCCCGCGAAAGCCCAGGCCGGGCATGGCTGGCTGCGTGAGGCGAAAAAGCGGGCCGGGCGCGGGTCTTTGACGGCGGCGCTGGCGCAGGTGATGCCAGAACGGCTGGCGAAACATCTGGGCCAGGCTGAGACCGGGCCGCTGGCCGAGATGTCTGATGCGAGGCTTGAGGCGATTGCGGCGGGTCTGCATGACTGGCAGCTGACGCCGGTCGGATCAGAGGGCTATCGCACCGCCGAGGTCACGCTGGGGGGCGTGGATACCGATGGGCTGGATGCGAAAACCCTGCAGGCAAAGGCGGTGCCGGGCCTCTATGTGGTGGGCGAGCTGGTCGATATCACCGGCTGGCTGGGCGGCTATAATTTCCAATGGGCCTGGTCATCGGGTTGGGCGGCGGGGCAGGTGGCTTAAGCCGCGCAACCGCCCGGCCCCGGATAAGGGGCCGGGCGGTTTTCTTCGCGCCAATCCTCAGCACCAACCCTCAGCGCCAACCCAGGGCGGGCGCGACGTGTTTGAGGATGTTTTCGATCACATGGGCGTTGTAATCGACGCCCAGCGTGTTCGGCACCGTCAGAAGCAGCGTATCGGCCTCGGCGATTGCCTCATCCTGACGCAGCTCTTCGATCAGCTTTTGCGGCTCGGCGGCGTAAGAGCGGCCAAAGACGGCGCGCTGATCGTCGATCACGCCGACCTGATCCTGATCCGGGCGCGACTGGCCGAAATACATCTGGTCCTGCGCCGTGGTGATCGCAAAGATCGAGCGGCTGACCGAGACGCGGGGCTCATGCTTATGGCCGGCCTCTTTCCAGGCTGCCCGGTATTTGCGGATCTGATTGGCCTGCTGGACGTGGAAAGGCTCGCCCGTCTCATCCCATTTCAGGGTCGAGCTTTGCAGGTTCATCCCCAGCTGCGCTGCCCAGATCGCCGTCTGATCCGAGGCAGCGCCCCACCAGATGCGGTTCCTCAGCCCCTCAGAATAGGGTTCCAGCCGCAAAAGGCCCGGCGGATTGGGGAACATCGGGCGCGGGTTGGGTTTGGCGAACCCCTGGCCCTCCAGCAGACCAAGGAAGGTCAGCGCGTGATCGCGGGCCAGATCCTGATCCGTTTCGCCCTCGGCGGGGGTATAGCCGAAATGCCGCCAGCCATCGATCACCTGCTCGGGCGAGCCGCGCGAGATCCCCAGCTGCAAGCGCCCGCCAGAGATCAGATCGGCGGCGCCTGCATCCTCGAACATGTAATGCGGGTTCTCATAGCGCATGTCGATGACGCCGGTGCCGATCTCGATCTTCTTCGTGCGGGCGCCAACAGCGGCCAGCAGCGGGAAGGGCGAGGACAGCTGGCGGGCGAAATGATGCACGCGGTAATAGGCACCGTCAGCGCCCAGTTCCTCGGCGGCTTCGGCCAGCTCGATCGATTGCAGCAAGACATCCTGGGCCGAACGGGTGGCAGAGCCCTGCTGGGGCGACCAGTGGCCAAAGGAAAGAAAGCCGATCTTTTTCATGGTTCAATATCCCTGATCTGGTGGCCCCGGACCAATACCGGGGCGTTGCAGCCAAGATGGGGCGGGATCAGGCAGAAAACCAGCATCAGCGATGCGCAAACTCTGTGCATCCCGGCCAGCCCCACCTGGCGCGGACGCACGATCAGACGCACGATCCGATGCACGGTCAGCGGCAAGCGATCCTGACGGCTGCCGCTGATCCGGGGTTTTCAGATAGGGGGCGTCAGACCGGCTCTGCCTCACGCCGTGCCCAGAAGGCCTGGAAGGCCGGGCGGGCCTGGCAGCGGGCCAGCCAGGCGCTGACATGGGGAAACTCGGCCAGCAGGGCGGGATACCCCTGGGCATAGCGCAGGCACTCGGCGGTATTGATATCGGCGGCGGTGAAACGATCCCCCACCAGCCAGTCATGCGCGCCAAGGTGACGCTCCAGCCGGGCCAGCGGGCGGCGCAGCTTTTCGGCGCTGACACGGATCGCGGCGCGGGTCTCGGGCAGGGTATCGCCCCCGGCCTCGACCGCCAGCAGGATCTCAAGCGCGGGCGGCTCGACTGCGGTGGCGGCGAAAAGCGCCCATTGCTCCATCAGCGACTGCTCGGCCCCATCTGCGGGGCCAAGCGGGCCGCCATAACGCCGCGCGATATGCAGGGTGATGGCCATTGATTCGGTCAGCAGCAGCCCATCATCCACCATCGCCGGAATCAGCCCCTGCGGGTTGATCGCCAGATAGTCGGGCGATGCGGTGTTCAGCGGCGCATCCGGGGATTTCGCATCCGCCAGGCGATAGGCCTGGATCACCGGAACATGGGTGAATTCGCCGCCGATCTCGGCCAACAGCCAGAGCGGGCGCGATGCGCGAGAGCGGTAGACGCCGTAAAGGGTGATCATGGCCGGGCCTCGATGCCAAAGAGAAATGCGGAATATGCGAAGGAAATGGGGCCGCAAATTCCGCGCCGATCCATAGCAGAAGCACAGAGGGATTCCACTGTTTCACGGCCTGACTGGCATAATGGGAAGGCTGTTCCCCAAATACAATCGCAGGCAGGAGGGATTTTCGCATCGTCCCCGCGCTGCAGGGGATCCGGTCCTGGCCACCAGGGCAGAACGGGATGAGGCGCGCCGAAATCTCTTTGTTTTGATGCGGATCAAGGCGGGATTGCGCGGGCGCAGTTAGGCAGGGCCATGCCCCGCAACCCTGGTTTTTGCCCGTAACAGGAGTTTTTCGATGACAACAGAGCTGCAAGCCGTCCCATCACCGGCGCCCGAGGCCTCTGCGCAGCCTGCCGCCGCGCCCGCCGCGCCCACCGCGTTCGACGGCCCGGCCCGGGGCGACAGCCTCGGCCAGCCGCGCCATTTCCCGGCGGTGACCGCCGATGAGATCCGCGAGGCCTTTGAAAGCGGGCGCTATCCCTATGGCAGGATGATGGGCCGCATCGCCTATGAGCGTGAAAAGGCGCTGTTGCAGGCCGAGTTGCTGAAGGTGCAGATCTGGGCCCAGGAGACCGGACAGAAATTCGTCCTTCTGATGGAGGGGCGCGATGCGGCCGGCAAGGGCGGCACGATCAAGCGGTTCATGGAACATCTGAACCCCCGCTATGCCCGTGTGGTGGCGCTGACCAAACCTTCCGACAAGGAAAAGGGCGAGTGGTTCTTCCAGCGCTATATCCAGCATCTGCCCACCGCAGGCGAGATCGTGTTCTTCGACCGCTCCTGGTACAACCGCGCAGGCGTTGAGCGGGTGATGGGCTTTTGCACCGCCCCCGAATATCTGGAGTTCATGCGCGAGGCCCCCGAGCTGGAGCGGATGCTGGTGCGATCCGGCATCCGGCTTTACAAATACTGGTTCTCGGTCACCCAGGATGAGCAGTTCAAACGCTTCAAAGCCCGCGAGACCGATCCGCTGAAGATGTGGAAGCTCTCCCCCATCGACAAAGCCAGCCTGGATAAATGGGAGGATTACACCCAGGCCAAAGAGGCGATGTTCTTCTATACCGATACCGCCGATGCGCCCTGGACCATCGTCAAATCCAATGACAAGAAACGCGCCAGGCTGAATTGCATGCGCCATTTCCTGGCCTCGCTGGATTATCCGGGTAAGGATCATGCGCTGGTGGGGCAGCCCGATCCGCTGATCGTTGGCTCGGCGGCGCAGGTGCTGCGGGGCAGCGGTCAGCTGCTGGAAACCGCCAGACATCCTGCGGCCCCTGCCGCCCGCCGTGCGGGCGGGGCCTGATCCGTCTGCGCTTTGCCGCACAATTGGGCCGCTTGCCCGGATTCTGACCAAAGGATAGAGGTCGGGCATGAATACGATGTCCCAGGCCCCGCGCCAGTCCTTTGCCACGCATCTGCGTGAAACCTTTATGCTGGGTCTGCCGCTGGCAGGCTCTTCCATCGCGCAGTTTTCGCTGCATGTGGTCAATACCGCGATGGTCGGCTGGTATGGGGTGGTCCAGCAAGGGGCGCTGGTGATTTCGGCCTCAAGCTTCTTCATCATCTTCGTGATCGGTTCCGGCTTTGCGCGGGCGGTGATGCCGCTGGCGGCCAATGCACGGGCGAAGGGCGATGATGCCGAGCTGCGGCGCGCCGCACGAATGGGGCTGTGGCTGTCGATCGGCTTTGGCCTGCTGGTCTATCCGCTGTTCTGGTATGCCGAGACGGTGATGCTGGCCCTGGGCCAAAATCCCGAAGTGGCGATTGAGGCGCAAAAATATCTGCGCATTGCCGGGCTTGGCATGGTGCCCGCACTGGGGGTGGCGGTGCTGCAGGCCTGGCTGGCGGCACTGGGGCGCACGCAGATCGTGCTTTGGGTGACGGTCATTGCGGTGGGGCTGAACATCATCGTCAACTGGTTCCTGATTTTCGGCAATGCGGGCGCACCAGAGATGGGCGTGGCCGGTGCCGGGGTGGCGACGCTGTTTGTGCAGGTGTTTTCACTGGTTGTGCTGGGGCTTTATGCCGGGTTTCTGCCTGCGCTGCGGCCCTTCCAGCTGTTTCGCCGTTTCTGGCGGCTGGATCTGCCGGCTTTGCGCCAGGTCTGGTGGCTGGGCCTGCCCATCGGGCTGACGGGCCTGGCCGAAAGCGGGCTGTTCCAGGCCAGCGCGATCATGATGGGCTGGATCGGCACCAGCCATCTGGCGGCACATGGCATTGCGCTTGAGATCACCGCGATGGCCTTCATGTGCCACGTCGGCCTTTCAAACGCGGCAACGATCCGGGTGGCGGCGGCCTCGGGGCGCAATGAGCCCGCTGATCTGCGGCTGGCGGCCTGGGCAGCGCTGATCCTGTCCGTGGTGATCGCGGTGGCGGTGATCCTGGTGTTCGTGAGCGTGCCAGAGCTGCTGGTGCGCCAGTTCCTGGATGCAGCCAAGCCCGATTCGGCCTTTGTGCTGGGGCTGGGGGTGACGCTTCTGACGCTGGCGGCGCTGTTCCAGCTGGCCGATGCGATGCAGGTGATGGCGCTGGGGCTGTTGCGCGGCATTCAGGATACGACGGTGCCGATGTGGCTGGCCGCGATCAGCTATTGGGTGATCGGCATCCCCGCCAGCTATCTGCTTGCCTTCGTGCTGGACTATGGCGCGGTCGGGCTGTGGGTGGGGCTGGTGATCGGGCTGGTTGCGGCAGCAGTCAGCCTGATGATCCGCTTCTGGCTACTTGCGCCAAAGCCGGGCATGGCTGGCAAAGCGGCCCTGTAACTTCGAGATCAGACGGTTCAGCCGCCCGGGATGCGGGATCTCGCCGCTGGCCAGCCGGTCAAGCGCCACCTCGACCGGGCAGGGACGGCGCGAGACAGGATCCCAATAGCGCGGATAGGCGATCAGGCTGGCATGAACCAGCTGCGCCAGATCCGGGCGCGGCAGCAGGGCACCGTCAGGGCCGCGCAGGCGACGCTTGGGGATCTCTCCCAGATCGTGGGTCAGCCCCCATCCGGCATAGAAGGGGGCGCCAAAGGTGGTGACGCGCTTGCCGCGGATCAGCGCCTCGAACCCGGTCAGAGAGGTCATGGTCCAGACCTCATCCACCTCATTCAGCGCGGCGGCGATGCTGGTGCGATCCAGCACCAGATCGGCATAATCCGCCGCCTGCTGCCTGGGCAAAGCACCGGGGCGCAGGCCCGCCTCAACGTCGGGATGCGGCTTGTAAAGGATCAGCGCGTCAGGGTTCTGCGCCCGCGTTTCCTGCAAGAGCGCCAGGTTGGTGCGCACCGCGCCTGCGCCCTTCAGGATCGACGCATCATCCTCGACCTGGCCTGGCACCAGAATGCGTGATCTCTGGTCGGTCTCACGCGAGGGAAGCGCCGGAATCGCGCCGTCTATGTTGTATTTTGTTAAATTCGCCGCCAGCAGCCGCTCGATCAGGCGGGTGGCGCGGGCATGGCCGCCAGGGGGCAGAGGGGCGGTGATCAGCGCCTCAAGACGTGAGGGCTGGCTGGGGTCGTAATAGATCCCCAGATCATCGGCGACCAGCGACAGCGGCGGCACCAGTTCCGCCCCCAGCCCACGCGAGCGCAGGAAGCCGTCTTCGACCCGCAGGGCGGGGGTGCTTAGGGCCTCGGGCTGCTGGCCCGCCCAGATCAGCAGGCTTTGCCCCTTCGCCGCGGCCGGATCCCTGATAAAACGCAGCGGCTTTTGAGCCCCGAAGAACGCCTGCAGGCGGGCGCGCTTCCACAGCCGCATGCCATAGGCGGCATGGCCATGGCGGTCCTGGCGAAAGGCCCGCAGCTCGGCCTCCATCTGATCCAGCGCCTCTTCAAAGCTGCAAAGCCGATCCCGGCAAGGATCATACCAAAGCGGCGCAAGGATCATGACGCCCGCGAAAAGCTGCGCCCGGGTAAGTTTGCGTTTGCGGCGTGAGGGCGGCGTGCGATCCTCGGTCAGGCCCCAGCCCGCATAGAAGGGCAAGCCCCAGACGCGCGGGCGATGCCCGGCCAGAATCGCCTCGAACCCCAGTTGGGATGAGACGGTGTAAACCGCGACCGCGCCTTCCAGCAGCGCATAGGGCGGGATGGCAGGGTCGGAAAAGCTGATCCCCGGCCCGTCAGGGTCGCGCAGATGTTCGGGGCCGTAATGGCCCTGGCGCAACCCATTCGCGCTTTCGGGATGGCTGCGGATCAGGATCTTTGCATGCGGCCAATCGCGGCGGGCGACCTCAAGCATCTCTTCAAACGATCCCCGATCCGCACCAGAGGCCGTGACTGAGGCATCGCCCAGCGTCTGATCGACCACCAGCACATAGCCGGGGGCGGGTGCAGGGCGTGAGAGGTCATGAAGGTTGTATTTAGACAACTCCAGCGCACGAATACGCTCTATCCCGGTCTTTGCGCGGGCCAGAATGTGCGAATTGTCTAAGGGATCAGTCGCCAGGATCCGCTCGATCCGTGAGGGATCCGAGGAGTCGAAATGGATCCCCTCGGCGTCGATCAGCAGCCCGATCGGCGCATCGCCCATTCGCCCGGGCCTGATTGAGCGGATAAAGGCATCCTCCAGTCGCACCAGCGGCCGCCCGGTTTTCGCGGCCATCCGCTCGCCGCGCCAGGCGGTCGGGCTGGCCCCCCAGACGACAATCCCGTCCTCGGGGCCGGGTTTGCCAAAGCGCAGCTCATGCCCGGCCAGTGCAAGGATCCGCTTCAGCCTGCGGTCACGCAGAAAAGAGAGGTTCTGATGAAAAAGCCGCCGTGGAACCTCCACGGCGGCCTCTGGTTTCGGATCGCGTTCGACAGCCAAGCCAGCCTCAGTTGCCGGCGGCCGAGTTCAGGCTTGCCGCCGCCCCTGCCGAGCCGGTCAGCACCGAAAGCGTTTTGTTCCACTGAACATAGGGGGCCTCGGTGACATAAACGGTGTCGCCGTCGCGGATCAGGAAGTCGCGGGCCTCAAACATGCCGGTCGGCGCGGTGAGATCCAGCACATAGACCACACGCTGATCGCCTGAGAGGTCCGAGCGCCCCAGAACCGCATTGGCAATCGCCGCCGGTTCATTGCGGAACACGAACACCCCGGTCGGATCGGCCGCCATGGTCTGCAGGCCGCCAACCGTCGCCAGCGCCTCGATGGCCGAGAGGCTTTCGCTTGCAAACGGCACCACGGTCTGGGCGCCGGTGGCACCAAGCGCGGTGAACTTGCGCTCATCCTCTTCGATCACGATACGGTCGCCCGGACGCAGGGCGATATCCATCGCCGGATTGGCCCAGAGGTCTTTCAGCCAGATCTTGCCGGTCTCACCGCCGCGCGTCACCCGCACCAAAGCGGTGGCCGGTTCAATGGCGACACCGCCTGCGCGGGCCAGCATGGCGGCCAGCGTGCGGGTCGGCTGTTCAATCGGGAAGACGCCGGGCGTCGCAACCGAGCCGTTGATCGTCACGGTCGAGCCGTCACCCGCCACACGTGCCACCTGCACCTGCGGGTCAGGCGTCTGCGCATCCAGCTTGCGGGTGATCGAGGCGCGAACCGCCTCAACCGAATTGCCCGCTGCTTTGATCCGCCCGGCATAGGGGATGAAGATAAAGCCCTGCCCGTCGACCTGGACCTCGGTCAGCTGCGAGACGCGCTGGCCGGTATTGCCCAAAAGCGGGTCGTCGCGGACGTTTTCATAGACGGTGACGGCCAGCACATCGCCCGCCGCAATCGTGTCAGACCCCAGCTTTCCGGCCTTCTGGAAGGCATCGGTGAAGCCGAAAGACGGCATCACAGCCGTGGCGCGCGTGACGCGTGAATTGACGCTTACGATGAATGCATCACCGCCCCGCAGCACTGAGCCCGCGAAGATCTCTTTCTTGTTCGGCCCTGGTCGCGGCAGACCGCAGCTTGCGGTTACTGCAACAATGGCGAGCAAGGCCAGGGCTTTCGCCCCCCTTGTGGTATGTCCGATCACTGCTCGGGCTCCTTTAGCGGATTTGCCTCAAGTTTTGCCTGCAACAATACGGAATAACACGGAAATTGAAAGTCTTTGCTTTGGAAAAAATCAGGTCACCAGCCGCAACTGTTGCCGTGGAGCCGCGTTTCCATCGGTCAATGCGTCATAGGGATCCTGCTCTGAAAGCAGCATATCCACAACCTGTCGTAGTAGCTCGCGCCGCGCACGCGAGGAGTAGAAGCCACCGGCCACCTGGCTGGTTTCCAGCAAATAATGTCGATAATCCCGATATGCGCGGGTGTCGGGGCGTTTTCCCTCGGCAAAGAACTGGCTCGCGGGCTGCGAAGAGACAAATTCAGGCTTAGAATAGACCGCGCGACCGAAGGCCCGCAGCGGCAGACCACGCCAGAGCGCCTGCTGCCCGGCGGTGGAATTGACGGTCACAGCCGAACGGGCATGGTTCAAAAGCGCCGCCAGCTTGCCGCCCCGCACGAAATGGACGCGCTTTGCGACACCGTATTTCTGCGCCAGCTGCCGGATGGTCGATTTCACCGCGACGCGCCCATCCTCCAGCGGATGCGCTTTAAAGACCAGGTGGTGATGCAATGGCGCACCCTCGGCGAAGCCCTGCATCACCAGCTCAAGAAATTCGCTCATGGTGGTGAAGGGCGAATGGTCGCGGAAGCTGGCGTCATGCTCCAGCTGCAGGATCGCCAGATGATAGGGAAAGCCGCCATAGCGGATGCGCCAGGTGGCAAGCCTGCGTTCCAGCGCGTGGAAGGGCAAGAGGAACAGCCGCTTTACATAAAGCATGAATTCCTGGCGCACCGTCAGGGCGCGATGGGGGCGGAAATTGCGATAATCCCAGAATCCGGCCCAGACGAACCAGTGATAGATCGCACCCCAGAACATATGCTGGCGCATGTCCCCCCAGCGGGCGGGGGCATCAGGCAGGTCGATATCGGTATGGGCCAGCGCCTCGCGCATTTCCGGCACGCTGGTCTCCATCAGGCGCGAATGGCCGTTCGAGCCGCCGCGCTCATAGGTGACCCAATAGGGGCGCAGATAGCCCTCTTCAAAGACATGGATCGTCAGCCCCGCCGCGCGGGCGATGGCGACCGCTTTGGCGTGGATGGGGCGGGTATCGCCGTAAAGCACAATATCGGTGATGTGTTTCTCCGCGATAAGCGCGGCGAAGGTTGCGGGCCAGTCTTCGGGGGCGCCGCGGAACGGGATATAGCTGGCGCCATCATGCCAGAGAGCCCGGTCGCCCCGGTTAAAGCCGATGCGCCAGACGGTGGCCCCAGAGCGGGACAGCATCTTCCCCAGCCGCGAGAAGAACGGCCCGTGTGGCCCTTGCAGCAGCAGGAAATTCTTCGTTTCGCCTGACCGTATCATCGCACTCAACACACTGGCTTTGGTTTTAGCGGTTTTACCAGGCACACCGCCCGCGAGCAGCAATAGCGGCTCGCTGGTCTGATGCCAATTCCGGCTTATGATTTCGCAAGGCTAGTGCGGCGATGCGGCATTATTGCGGCATGGGCGGGGCTTGTCATATCATATGAGGCGGGCATAGATCAGAAGATCATCTGGGACAAAGAGGGGCGAGCATGTTCACCGGAATCGTGACCGACATTGGCGAAATCCTGGAGCTTGAGCAGCGCGGTGATCTGCGGGCGCGAATCGCGACGTCTTGGCCGGTTACGGGGATTGATATCGGGGCCTCGATCGCATGTGAGGGCGTCTGCCTGACGGTGGTCGAAAAGGGCGACAGCCCGCGCAACTGGTTTGATGTCGAAATCAGCGCCGAGTCGGTTTCTAAAACCAATTTGGGGGGCTGGCACAGCGGCAAGCGCCTTAATCTCGAGCGGGCGCTGAAAGTTGGCGATGAATTGGGCGGGCACATTGTCTCAGGCCACGTCGATGGCGTCGCCGAGGTGGTGCGGATGGAGCCCGAGGGCGACAGCCTGCGGGTGACCTTCCGTGCGCCTGAGGCGCTGGCGAAATTCATTGCCCAAAAGGGATCGGTTGCGCTGAACGGCACGTCTCTGACGGTGAATGAGGTTGATGGCCGCGATTTCGGGGTGAACTTCATCCCTCACACCCGCAAGGTGACGACCTGGGGGCAGTTGGCTGTCGGCGACCAGATCAATCTCGAGGTGGATACCATGGCCCGCTATGTGGCGCGGCTGGCCGAGTGGAAGTGACAGATATCTTTGGAGCAGGGCCCCGGTTCCTTCAAAGGAACCGGACCGAAATCTTCCAAGATTTCGGGTTGCGCGAATGAAAAACGGCGGCCTCAAAGGCCGCCGTTTTCTTTTACTCGGTATCAGTCTCAGGCTGCGCGCAGCATGAGAACCTCTTCGACCTTTTTCTGGGCGCCAGCCTCGTCGACCCCTGAAACTGCGGCGACTTCGCGGGTCAGGCGTTCCAGCGCGGCTTCATAGAGCTGGCGCTCTGAATAGCTTTGCTCGCGCTGATCATCGGTGCGGTGCAGATCACGGACGACCTCGGCAATCGCCATCAGGTCACCGGAATTGATCTTTTGCTCATATTCCTGCGCCCGGCGTGACCACATCGCGCGCTTGACCCGCGCCTTGCCTTTCAGCGTTTCCAGCGCTTTGGTCACCACATCGGGGGCCGAAAGGGCGCGCATACCGACATCGGTCGCTTTATTGGTTGGAACGCGCAACGTCATCTTGTCCTTTTCAAAGGTGATGACGAACAGTTCCAGTTTGAAACCGGCAATCTCCTGCTCTTCGATGGAGATGATCTTGCCAACGCCATGTGCAGGATAGACAACGAACTCGTTGGGGCGGAAATCAGGCTTCTTCGACTTGGTCATTCAGGCGCTTCCTCGGTCAGATGCCCAGCCCATATGCCGCAGAGGGCCACGTATTCAGAGGCAATGCCCGACAAGCAACACCCACCCAGGCAATACCTCTGAAGAGGGCCTGCGGCGAATGTTCCGGGATTGTCACAAGAATAAGTGTCTCAGGCGAGCAGTCCTGAGGCAGAATCAGGCATCCATGCTGGTTTATGAACAAACCATAACACAGAATCACCACGATTCCAACTGTCGTAAGCAAAGCCCAGCCTGCTTAGCCAGCCCGGAACGGGGGGAACTCGGGTGTTCTCACGACAAAGCGACCGCGCGTGATGCCGGCGAGAGGTTCAGCTGCCTTCGCCCGGGGCCGGGTCGAAATACTTCTCAAGCTTGCCGGTCTCGCCATCGCGTTCGGCATAGCCTTCCATCGGATCACGCTTTTCGGTGATCACCGGCCAGACCTCGGCATATTTGCGGTTGAAGGCGACCCATTCTTCCATATCCGGCTCTGTATCGGGGCGGATCGCGTCAGCGGGGCATTCCGGTTCGCAGACGCCGCAGTCGATGCATTCGTCGGGATGAATGACCAGCGTGTTCACGCCCTCATAAAAGCAGTCCACCGGGCAGACTTCGACGCAGTCTGTGTATTTGCAGGCGATGCAGTTATCGGTGACGACATAGGTCATTGGGGCGCTTCCGGAACACTCTCTGGGGCGTCAGTTAAGCCAGAGACGCGGATCATTCAAGGCATTGGGGTGTCTGATCCGGGGCATCAAGGTCAAGAAAGAGCGTCTGTGCCTCTGAGGCGGGGCCACGGCGAACGCCCGTTCCCAGAACGCGGATCAGACGGATATTTCTTCCCTGGGGAAATGTCAGCACATCACCCGGCCCAACCTCGCGCGATGGGCGCGAGACCGGGGTGCCGTTTACCCGGACGTGGCCTTCGCCCACCACCAGGGCCGCCAGAGTGCGTGTTTTGAAGAATCGGGCCTGCCAGAGCCATTTGTCCAGCCGCAGCTTTGCGCCCGGGCCGCCGTTGGCCGCGCTGGTAACAGAAGCGGCCGGAGCGTTGCCGCCCCGGCCCTCTTTACCTCTGCCGCCGCCGGTTTTGGCCAAGGCTCAGACCTTGCCCTTCAGCGCCATCAGGGCGGCGAAGGGATTGTCCGGATCGATGGGGCGCTCGCGTTTGGGCGGGCGGGCCTCAAAGTTCTTCGGGCCCTCATTGCGGCCGCCGGGCTTGCCATGCTTGCCACCGGGCTTGCCGCCACGCTGGTTGTCACGCCCGCCTTCCCGACCACCTTCACGGTTCCCGAACTCTTTGCGTGGGCCGCGCTCGCCGGATTTCTCGCCCTGAGGGCGATCACCTTGCGCACGCTCACGACGTTCGCCCTGGGAACGCTCGCGGCGCTCACCCTGCGGGCGGTCACCCTGCGGACGATCACCACGTGGCGCACCGCGCTCGGGGCGCTGGAAGCGGGGCTTCGGTGCCCAGGTGAAGGTGTAGAACACCTCCATCTCGGGGGCAGCAACCTCGCCGTCAGCGGCGGCTTCGGCCTCGGGGACGGGTTCCGGCTCTGGCGGGGGGGCCAGAAGCGAGACCTCTTCCGGGATCGGCTGGCCCGAAGCTGCCGCCGCCTCAAGGGCTGCGGCGACCTCTGCAGCGGGGGCAACCTCGGTGGGGGCTGCCTTTGTCTTGGCGCGCTCGCCTTTTTCGGCCTTATAGCCAAGGCCGCCCATCAGATCCGAGAATTGCTCAAGCGTCATCCCGGTGATCGACAGCATATCCGGCGTCGCCTCAAAGCCCGCGCGGCTGTCTTTCTGGCGCAAAATATCGGCCAGACGTTCAAGCATATCGATGCGGATCGCGCGGCTGCCTGCGGGGCGATAGCCCGAAAGCGTGTAATGCTCTTTCGGCACCTCGGCGATATTGGGAATGGTCACGAGGCCCGGGGGCGGGCTTTCGGGAAAATCTGACAGGCCGTTCCACAAAGACCACAGCACCAGCCGCAGCCGGGTCGGCGCGGGCTTCAGCAGCGCCTGCTGGAAGATCGTATACTGACCAAAGCGGATGCCATGTTTGCGCAGCGCGCCACGGGCTTCCTGGTCAAGCTCCTTGACCTCATTGGCGACCTGCTCACGCGGGATCACCCCAAGCGCCTCGGTCAGGCGGAAGGCAAAGCCCCGTGCCAGGCCCTGCAGCGTCTCGTCGCGGCCCAAAGCCAGCAGCGGGTCATAAAGCGCCGCCACTTTGCGGTCGATGAAATGCTGCAACCGGCGGCGGACCTTTTCGATCACATCCTCGCCCGCTTCGTCATCGACGAAAGGCTCGACCGAGGGTTTCAGCGGATCGGCACCCTTCACCAGCTTGCCCACCGCAGACGAGCCCCACATCAGGCCGCCCTGCTCGGTGAAATCCATCTCGGTGTCAGGGGCGTTATAAAAACGGTCCGCACGCAGGCTGAACTCAGGCTTCAGCGCCTGGATCGCAGCCTGGCGCAGCGTTTTGCCCTCATCCGTCGGGGCGCTTGCATCCTGCTGGAAGCGGAACCCCTCAAGACGGCCGGTGAATTCACCCTCGACCGTCACTTCGCCCTTGTCGTTCACCTCGGCCACGAGGTCCTCCTTCTGCTTCAACCGGCGGAGCAATACGCTCGTCCGCCGATCGACAAATCGTTGCGTCAGCCGCTGGTGCAGCGCATCTGACAGGCGGTCTTCTACAGCGCGGGTCTCGCCCCGCCAATGGGATTCGTCATCGACCCAGTTTTTGCGCTGTGCAACATAGGTCCAGGTGCGGATAAAAGCGAGCCGGCGCGAGATATGGTCGATATCACCATCGGTTTTGTCGATCCGCGCGATGGATTTCGCCAGCCAGTCGGACGGGATCCGCCCGCCGCCGATGCCGCGCCCGACCAGAAAGTCGAAAATCCGCGCCAGCAGCGTGTGGTGATCGGTCTCGGATATGCCGCGGAAATCGGGGATGCGGCAGACATCCCACAAAAGCATCACCCGCTTGGGGTTGGTCAGCTTGTCCTGGACCTCGGGCATGGCCGAAAGCGCCTTCAGCGCCACCACATCATCGGCGTCACGGGCGCGGGACAGCCAGTCATTATAGGTGGGCTGTTCCAGCGAGCGGATCAGATGGCCCGCCGATCCGAAATCGAGATCGGCATTGCGCCACATCAGTTTCTTCACCGGGGCAAATTTATGCGCCTCGATCTGGTCGATCAGCTCGGACGAAAAGGGCCGCGCCTCGCCCGTCACGCCAAAGGTGCCATTCTCGGTATGACGCCCGGCGCGGCCTGCGATCTGCGCGATCTCTTGCGGCAACAAAGACCGCATCCGCCGCCCGTCGAATTTCGAGGTCGAGGAAAAGGCCACATGTTTGATGTCGAGGTTCAGCCCCATGCCAATCGCATCGGTCGCGACCAGGTAATCGACATCGCCGTTCTGATACAGCTCGACCTGGGCATTGCGGGTGCGGGGGCTAAGCGCCCCCATCACCACCGCGCAGCCGCCTTTCTGACGGCGGATCAGCTCGGCGATGGCATATACATTTTCAACAGAAAAGCCGACGATTGCGCTGCGTTCAGGCATCCGGCTTATCTTTTTCGAACCTGACCAGGTCAAAGTCGAGAAACGGTCGCGCTTGACGTAAGAGTGGTTCTGCACCAGCCCCGCAATCGCGCCGCGCATGGTGTCTGATCCCAGAAACAGCGTCTCATGCAGGCCGCGCGCATGCAGCAGGCGGTTGGTGAAAACATGGCCGCGTTCTGGGTCAGAGGCCAGCTGGATCTCATCGACGCAGACGAAATCGGCGCCGATTTCCAGCGGCATCGCCTCGGTGGTGGCGACCCAGTATTGGGCGCGATCGGGGATGATGCGCTCTTCGCCGGTGACCAGGGCAACGCGGCTGACGCCTGCTTTGGCGACCACACGCTCATAGACCTCACGCGCCAGCAGCCGCAATGGCAGGCCAATCACCCCGGTGCGATGGGTCAGCATACGTTCAATCGCGTGATGGGTTTTGCCGGTATTCGTGGGGCCAAGCACGGCCGTCACATGGCCGCGCTCGCCACGCAGGGCGATGTCCTTCAGACGGGTATCCATCAGTTCAGGTTTCCCGCTGTCAGAGGCTTTGGCCTTCAAGCTGCTTGCCAAGGCGTTTGATGCCCTCATTCACCTCGGCGTAATGGGGGTGGATTTCGGCTGCGGCACGATAGGCGGCCAGCGCCTTTTCCGGCATATCCGATTCTTCGAGGATGGTGCCCAGCACCGACCAGGCGACGAAATCGCGCGGCTCATCTTGCAGGACCGTGGCCAGATCCGCCATCGCCGGGCCAATCTCGCCGTCGTTGTAATAGGCAATCGCCCGCGCAGAACGGGCCTCGGTGAAATCCGGGGCATGATCGACGGCGGCGGTCAGATGCTCGATCGCGGCGGCGGTATTGCCGGCCGCCAGCGCCTCATTGCCACGCCGCACCAGCAGATCAACCGTGGCCGAGCCGGATTTGCCCGATTCGATCAGGATCTCGGTCTCGATTCGCGCGGCCGCCCCCTCATCCGCGTCTTTCAGACGGGTATAAAGGTCATCAAGCTTTGCCGCGTCCTGGGCAAAACCCGCACCCGCCGCAAAAAGCGAGAAAACCAGCGGCGCTATTGCCGCGACGATATGATTGTGAAACCGAGAGGGCGCTTTCATATAAAGGATCGTAACCGATTGCCGGGGAATTGCCAGCGGGGATCGGGCGCAGATCGGGTAACGAAACGGAGACGTGACATGAGCGCAATCATCGACAAGGCGGTTGAGAAACTGTCGGCCCGGCTGTCGGGCGGTTTTGACGGTATCGCCAAATTCGTGCTCGAGGGTGAGGGCGCGATCATGCTGGACGCAAATGGCGTGCGCGCTGCCGATGAAGAGGCCGATGTGACGCTGACCGCCAGCGTCGCCACCTTCCAGGCGATCCTTGAGGGCAATCTGAACCCGGCCTCGGCCTTCATGACCGGAAAACTGTCGGTTGACGGCGCGATGGGGGTGGCGATGAAGCTGGGCTCTGCCCTGTCGTGACGCTGGAATGACCACGCCCGCGCCCCTTCACCATGAGCTGGCGGATGGCCCCGAAGGCGGCGGGGCCGTCTGGCTGCGCACGGCTGATGGGGTGCGGATCAGGCTGGGGTATTGGCCGTGCTACAGGCCGGGCGGGCCGCTGGGCACGGTGGTTTTTCTGCCCGGACGCACGGAATATATAGAGAAATACGGCCCCACCGCCAAAGAGCTGGGGCAGCGCGGCTGGTCGATGATCGCGCTGGACTGGCGTGGCCAGGGCCTGTCTGACCGCGCTCTGGCTGATCCTATGCTGGGGCATGTCGGGCATTTTAGCGAATATCAGCTTGATCTGGATGCGGCCCTGGCCTGGCTTGCGCAGCAGGGGGCTGGGCTGGGGCTTTCGGGCCCTTTGATGCTGATGTCGCATTCGATGGGCGGGCTGATCGGGCTGCGCAGCCTGATGCGGGGCGCGCCCTTCCGGGCCTCGGTGTTTTCGGCGCCGATGTGGGGGATTCGCATCCCGCTTTGGGGCAGGCCGCTGGCCTCGGCGCTGCGGCGGCTGCCGCTGGCGCTGCCGCAGGATCGCAGGTTTGCGCCCTCGACCTCGGGGGAAAGCTATATTCTGCGCCGGGGATTTGAAGGCAACCAGCTGACGGGCGACGCGCAGATCTGGTCCTGGCTGCATCACCAGCTGCAGGAGAGGCCCGATTTCCGTCTGGGCGGCCCGTCACTGGGCTGGCTGCGGGCGGCTTTGCGCGAATGTGCGGTGCTGGCGCGGATGCCGTCGCCTGCGCTGCCGGTGCAGACCTCGCTGGGCAGTCTGGAGCAGATCGTCAGGCCCGATGCCATCCGGCAGCGGATGGCGCATTGGCCGCAGGGGCGGCTGGATCTTTATCCGGGGGCCCGCCATGAGGTTCCGATGGAGGCCGCCCCCCATCGCAGCCGCTTTTACGACGCGGCGCATCAGCTGTTTTTTGGCCAGCGCGAAGGATAGTGCCGCACTGGCCAGTCTTTGCAATCAGGTTTTGGCGCGACCAGGCTTTGGCCGCCCTGTATTGGCCGCCCTGTATCAGCCGCCGCAGGTGTCGCAGATCAGCGATTTTGAGCCGGGATCGCGGGCGAATTCCAGGCTGCGGTCATCCGGCCCGGTCAGAACCAGTGTCTCGCCCCGGATCTCGCTGGCGGTCATCAGTGCCAGGCTGCTGAGATAGCTGCTTTCATCGGCCATCCGGTCACAATACATCCGCGTCGAGGCGATGCTGTTCAGCAAAAGCGCGGGCAGGGTGGCCCCATTGGGCCCGAAATAACGGTTGCACGGTGCTTTGCCGGTAATCATGCCCTCGGCGTCGATGGCAAAGCTGGCCTGGTATGAGACGCGCACCCCGTCCTGGGCAATCAGCTGCCATTCACCCGAATCGATGGTCTCGGCGGTGGTTTCAGAGGCGGCCATGGCGACTCCGGCAGCAAGGATGAGGGGCAAGGAAAACAACAGGCGCATTCAGTTTACTCCTGAAACGATTATGCCCTGGCGCAATCCGGGGCAGAGAACAGTCTGGCAGGAGCTATGGCCCAGGGAAAGCCCCCCGTGCAGCTATTGGTCAAAAGGCGGCGGGTTTCGCCTCACGCGCCATATGGTCCAGGACCGCGTTGACGAATGCGGGCTCGCGCCCTTCGGGGAAGAAAGCGCGGGCGATATCGACGAATTCGTTGATCACCACCTTCGGCGGGGTGTCCAGCTGGGTCAGCTCTGCCCCGGCGGCGCGAAACAGCGCCCGGATCACCGGATCAATGCGGTCGATCGGCCATTTCGCCACCAGCGCCCGGTCGGTCATCTGGTCAACCAGCGCCTGCCAGTTCACGGCATTCTCGATCAGGGCGCGGAAAAGTTCGGGCTCGCCCTCGGCAAACTCGCCTTCCTCATAGGTGGCCCCAAAGCGATGCACCTCAAACTCACGGGTGACGGCTTTGACGGTCTGGCCGGAAATCTCCATCTGATAGAGCGCCTGCACCGCGTAAAGCCGGGCGGCCGATTTCATCTGGCGTTTTTCTTCGCGCGAGGTCATGGCATCGGTCCGCTGTTGCTGGCTTTGGTCACTGGCGGCCCATTTGCGCCAATGTGCGCCCCGACGCAAGGCCCCGAGATGCGCAGGGCCGAATAAGCGGGGCTGCTGTCTGTTACGCCAGCACGGCCAGAGCGGCCGCGAAAGCCAGCTGCTGGCTGGCCCCCAGGATGTCGCCCGTCTGACCGCCGATCCGCGCCCGGGCGCTCAGCGCAAGTGGCACGGTGACCAGCAAGACGGCCAGCAGAACCGGGCTCGCGGCCAGGCCGCCGAGGCTGAAGGTCAGGGTCAGCGCCAGGACAACCGCCAGCAGTGCGGTGGCAATCGCCGGTCTGCCGCTGGTGGCCGAAATCCCGTTTTTGCGCGCGGCCGGCAGCACAGCCATGATCATCGCCATCGGGGCGCGCGAAATCGCAGCGGCAATCAAAAGCGCAGGCATCGCCCGCCCGGACCCGATCAGGGATGTCAGCGCCGACCAGCTGGCCAGCGTCACCAGCACCAGCGCCAGCGTGCCAAAGCTGCCGATATGGCTGTCTTTCATAATCTCAAGCCGCCGCTCTGGATCGCGCCCGCCAAAAAGCCCGTCGGCGGTATCGGCCAGCCCGTCCTCATGCAGGCCCCCGGTCAGCATGGCCATCAGCGCCAGTGCCGCTGCGGCCTGGATGCCCGGCGGCAGGGACAGCAGCCCGCCCAGCCACAAAAGCACCGCCGCAAAGCCACCGATGACCAGCCCGACCAGCGGCCAGGCCCAGGCGCTGGCCGCGCCGCTGTGAGGATGGGCGGGCATCGGGATGCGCGTCAGCAGCGAAAAGGCCGAAGGCAGATCGCTGAGGATGGGTTTCATGGCGGGTCCGACAGGCGTCATCAGGGCGTTTCCGTCTGGAACGGGGCATTTGCTTGGGGTAACCCCGGATCGGGGCGGGATCAAGCGCCGCCCGAGGGGCCCGGCCCGATCCGGGCCGTTCCTATGCCAGGAGATGTCCGGAGATGCCGATACCGATGCCGCCTGATGCGCCGCTTTCCCTGTCAGAACTGATCGCTACGCTTGCGCAGCTGCCCCCTCCCGATATGGCGGCGATTTCCGGGGCGCGCGCGCATGACGCCGTGCTGACAAAGCCGCCGGGCGCTTTGGGCCGCCTGGAAGAGATCACCCGCTGGCTGGCGGGCTGGCAGGGGCGGGCAAAGCCGCAGGCCGAGGCCGTGCAGATCACGGTCTTTGCCGGAAATCATGGGGTTACGGCGCGGGGCGTCTCGGCTTTTCCGGCCGAGGTCACGGTGCAGATGGTTGAGAATTTTCGCCGCGGCGGGGCGGCGATCAATCAGCTGGCGCATGCCTTTGGCGCAAAGCTGGATGTCGTGGCGCTGGATCTGGATCGCCCGACCGCCGATTTCTGCGCCGCCCCCGCGATGAGCGAGGCCGAGCTGTTTGCGGCCCTGATAGCAGGCTGGCAGGCGGTGCGCCCGGGGCTTGATCTGTTTGTCGCGGGCGAAATGGGGATCGGGAATACCACGTCGGCGGCGGCCCTGTCGGCCGCTTTGTTTGGCCATGAGGGCGGCGTTCAGGGCTGGTGTGGGCGCGGCACCGGGCTGGATGATGCCGGGTTGCGCCGCAAAGAGGCGGCCGTGGCGCTGGCGCTGGAAACCCATGCCGGCCACCTGGAGGCGCCGTTCGAGGCGCTGCGCCGCCTTGGCGGGCGCGAGGTGGCCGCGATGACCGGGGCCATTTTGCATGCGCGTCTGTTGCAGATCCCGGTATTGCTGGACGGCTTTATCGCCTGCGCCGCAGCGGGCGTGCTGGAGCGGGCCAAACCCGGGGCGCTGGATCATTGCATGGCGGCCCATCTCAGCGCCGAGGGCGCGCATGGCCGCCTGTTGGCCGCGCTTGGCAAAGAGCCGCTGCTCTCGCTGGGGTTGCGCCTGGGCGAGGCCTCTGGCGCAGGGGTGGCGCTTGGGCTGATCCGGGCCGCACTGGCCTGTCACAATGGCATGGCCAGCTTTGCCGATGCCGGGGTCAGCGAGGCCTAGGCTTTCCCATATCCAACATTTCAATGAAAAAAGGGGCCGGATAATCCGACCCCTTTTTCACTTTTGCAACATTGCTCAGCCTTTGGGCATGGTCAGGGCGATCAGCCTTCCGCCCTTTTGATAGCGCACCTCATTCTGGGTGATCGCTTTGACCTGGCCGCCGTCAATCTTATCGCCGACATTCACCTTGCGATATTTGCCATTCGCCAGCCGCACCAAAGCATGGCGTTTGGACTGGGTGCCATAGACGCCGATCAGATTGACCTTTGACAGGTTGATGGCTTTGGCAAAGGTTGCCTGTTTCGCCACATTCGCCCTGGTCGGAATTTGGGGCGCGGGCTTCGAGGCGACCTCGGGCTCGTCAATCTCGTCCTGCTCGTCTGGTTTGGCGGCCGATTTGCTGTTGGACTTCGGGGCGGGCGCTGCCGATGCCACTTGCTCGGGGGCCGCTTCGGGGACCGGGTCCGGGGCGCGGACAGCTGCCGCGACGGCGGCCTCAACGGCGCGGCTGAAATCCTTCGGCTTTGCGGCTGGCCGACGCGAAATCGTCATGATCGAGGGGTTGGCGGCCTCTTCGGGGCTAAGGCCGGGCTGGGCTGCATCCGGTGCTGCAGAAGCCAGCTGCAGCGTTGCCTCACTGGCAAGCGAGGCGGTTGCGGTTTCGGCCCGTGCCTGGGCGCTTGCGGCCTCGATCGCCGCCGGGCGGGCGCGTGGGCGCAGCCCTGCAAATTGCGTATCCGAGGCTGCTTCACCGCCGAGGGAGGCATCATCATAGGGGCTCGCGGGCGGGGTCAGACCTTCGGGACGGGGCCGTGGCGGGCGATTTGCCAGCTCTGGGTTGGGCTGTTCGGCAGGGCTGGTTGCAACCGGGGCTGCAACAGGGGGGGCGCCGATCTGCGTGTCACCTGCCAGCGAGGGATTTCCCGCCGCCTCTGTAGCCGGGGTGGTGGCACCCGGGACGGTGGCCACGGGCGCCTGCCCGGCGGGCGCGCTTTCCGGCTGGGTTTCTTGCGGGAGTTCTTGCGGAGCCTGGGCCGCCCGGGCTGCAGCAGCGGCGGCCTCGGCCACGGCACTGCGGGCCGGGGGCACGCGGGGCGGCTTGCCCTCATATAGCATAAAACCGCCGGGGGTTGGCAGGCCCGCAGCGGTCGGAAGCAAAAGCCCGTTCTCATCAAACTGATAGACGGTGCCAAAGGGCGGAGGCGGCATGGGCGCCCCTGGCGGGGCCTCTGCCGTGGCCTCGGGGCCGGGCAGCGACAGGGCGTCAAAAGCGGGGGGCGGCGCGTCGGCGGCAGAGAGGAATATCTCATCCTCGCTGCCCAGTAGCGCGACCGATGCCGGGCTTTCGCTGTCAGTGGCTGTCTCTGGGCTGGTCTCTGGCGCGGCTTCGGCCTGGGCGGTGGTGGCTGGGGCCGCCTCATTCGTGGCCAGCGCCTCTTCGCCCGTTACGCCGTCGGCTGCGGCCTCGGGGTCGATCCCATCGGCCAGCATCTCGTCATCCTGGCTGACGGATTGCTCAGGGCTGGGCTGGTTTGCGGTTGCAAACTGCGTCTCCTCTTCCGAGGCATCGCGGTTTGACGAGAGGTAAAGCGAGGACCATGCGGCGACCAGCGCCAGGCACAGCAACAGCACCGCCGTCAGGATCAGGCCCAGAAAGCGCGGCTTGCCCCGGCCTGGCCGATTGGCAAATGCGGGCTGGCCCAGGCTGCGCGCAGCCTCGTCGTTGTTGCTGTCAGTGGCGCGCGGCTGCGCCGCAGCAGCGGGCTGCGGTCTGGTCTTGCGCGTGCCCGGAATTGAGGCTGCGGTGACAAGGCCCGACAGACCGCGCGCGGCAGGTTTTGCAGCTGGAACAGCGCGTCCATGGCCCCCGGCAAGACCGCCAGCCGGGCGTGCCGGTGCTGCAGGTTGCGCCGTAGCGGTGGTATTTGTGGCCCGGGCGCTGCGGTTATAGGCATTCAGCGTCGCATCTGAGGGGCGCGGCGGCAGATCGTCATCGCTCTTTGTGTCTTCAGCGGCGGCAGGCTGTTCCGCTGCTGCCTTTGCGACGGATGCCTGCGGGGGGGCCGGTTGTGCGCTGCCCGGTTGTGCCTTGTTTGGCTGTGCTGCAGCTGATGCGGGTGCGGCCACCGTGCCGGATGGGGGCAGCCCTGCCATCCGCCGTGCCAGATGGGGCAGGGGCGGCAGGTCGGGGGCCTCATCGGCATCCGGGAATGAGGTATTTTCGGGCACATGCGCGAAAGGAGCCTCATCCGGATCACCATCTGCTGGCTGGACCTGCGAGGGCTGGACGCTTACGGCTGCACTAACGGATGGGCTGGCGGCTGCGCGCGGTGCCGGGGCTGCGCCTGCAGGCCCATTGAGCGCATCTGCCAGCGCCGCTGCGGCCGAGGACGTGATGTCGGTCTCGGCTGCCTGTGGGGCGGCTTTGCTCTGCTGCGCGTTATGCTGGGGATTATGGGGCGCAGCCGAAGCGGCGGGGGCCGCGGCATTGCTGGCGGCCGCGCTGGTCCCGGCCTGCGTGGCACCGATTTTGTTGCCAATCGGGGCGATCTCGGTGATGGCGACGCGCGGGCCCGGCTGCGGTGCGGGCCGGGGCGCGCCTGGCAGCGTGTCGGATTGGGGCGTCAGCGGGCTGGGGGCGTCAAAATCATGGGCCTGACCCTCTTCCTGACCACTCTTCAGGCCGGCATCTGATTTGCCGGCGGCGTCAGAGAGGGGCAATTCTGGCTGGGCGAGAGGCTGGGCGACAGTTGTGGCCGTCTGGGCCAAAGCGCCGGCCGACGGCGCAGCCGCAACGGCAGATGCGGGCGCCGCAGTCTCTGCGGGCGTTGATTCGCTTTCCGGTTCGGCGGGTTGCTCTGTGGGCTGCTCTGCCAGCTGCTCTGTCGGTGCAGCCTTGTCCCAAAGATCTGCGCCCGTATCTGCCGCATCTGCCGCAGCCGGGGCGTCGGCCCCCGCCTCGTTCTCTGCGTCAGTCTCGGGCTCTGCGTCCGCCTCAAGCTCGGCCTTACGGGCGGCACGGGCCTTGCGCCTGGCGGCGCGGGCCTCGTCGATCAGCATGATCGCGTCCTGGTCACGCTCGACCGTCTCACCGGGGGCGAGAAGGCTGGCCGACTCAGCGGTTACGCCAAACCAGGGCTCGCCCTCAAAGGCACCTTCCGCCGGGATGGCGACGAATGAGACCGGGCCGAATTTATGGGTGACGGCGAAGGCCTCGGCCTCTTCCAGCGTTTCACGCGCGACGGCAGCGACCCGGGCCGTGCGGCCCCGACCCGGCACCCAGTCAAGCGCAACCTCATGCGCCTTATAGGGGGTGCGGGCCTCAATCGCATTGGTGATTTCCTGGCGGGTGCGATCAGCATCGCCGCCGGAGATATCCACCTCGGTATAAAGGATCTGCGAGGCCGGGATCACCAGCTTGGTCGTGAAACCGCCCGGTGCCAGGCCCTGGGCGGTTTTACGCATGTAGTCAAGCGCATCCTCAAGATCGGATGCTTCGAAAGGGGTCTCGCCGATTTTCAGCCAGCCCTTCGCCGTCCGGTGCAGAAGCGCGATGCTGGTATCGGTGAAATTAAGGGCAAAATCTGGTTTCATTCCACAGGCCTAGCATGTGACAACGGGGCGCGGAAACGCACCCGGGCGGTTTAACCTTACCTATAGCAGCTTTTTGCCGAATAAAAGAAAAAGACCCGTGAACGCACCAAGGATTGGTTTCGCTGACGCGTCAAACAGCGGTAAACAGTCCCGATGATGAGGAGTTTTCCTATGCTTATGCGTTCTTTTCTGAACAACAGCCTGTCTGCGCTTGTCCTGGGTGCGGCCCTGATGGCTGCCACGCCCTCGCTGGCGGATCGTGCAAATACGATTAGCGTGAATGGCGAGGCCAGCATCTCGCGTGCGCCTGATATGGCGACGATCTCGGTCGGGGTCACCACGACCGGCAAGACCGCAGCCGAGGCGCTGACGCAGAACTCGGCCGAGATGCAGAAGGTGATCGACCGCCTGAAAGCCTCGGGTGTTGGCGATGCGCAGATGCAGACCAGCGGCCTTTCGGTCAATCCGAACTGGAGCAACAGCAACTATTCCAGCACGTCTGAGGTTGAGGGCTTTACCGCGATGAACTCTCTGCGTGTGGGGATCCGCGATCTCGACAAGCTGGGTGAGCTGCTGGATGCGGTGGTGGCTGATGGGGCGAATACGCTGAATGGCGTCAATTTCGGTCTGATCGACCCGCGCCCGGTGCTGGATGAAGCCCGCAAGGAAGCCATTGTCGATGCCCGCGCCAAGGCCGAGCTGATGGCGGCAGCGGCCGGGGTGAAGCTGGGCGATTTGGTCTCGATCAGTGAGGTTGGCGGCTATGGCGGTGGCCCGTCGCCGGCGTTCCGCATGGATGCGGCCTCTGTCCCTGTCCAGCGCGGTGAGGTTGATTATCAGGCCACGGTTTCGATGACCTGGGAAATCGCAGACTGATCAGCCGCGCGGCTGACGCAAAGCCAAAGGGCGGCGGTGTGAACCCGCCGCCCTTTGTTTTATGCGGCCCGCATGCCGTTGCAGCGGGGGATCTGGCTTTGCGGCTCAGGCGTTGCGCGTCTTTCCGGTTGCCGCCGTGATCGCCTGATCGAGATCGGCGATGATATCGGCGGCATTCTCGATCCCGATTGAGACGCGCACGACATTGGGGGCGGCGCCCGCCTTGATCTGCTGCTCTTCGGTCAGCTGGCGGTGGGTGGTCGAGGCCGAATGGATGATCAGCGAGCGCGTGTCGCCCAGATTGGCGACATGGCGGAACAGTTTCAGATTGTTGATCAGGCTGACACAGGCGTCATAGCCATCCTTCAGCGCGAAGGTGAACAGCGCCCCTGCGCCCTTCGGGGTGATTCTCTTCACCTTCTTATAGGAGGGCGAGGATTTCAGCCCGGCCCAGGTGACGAATTCGACCCGCGGATCCGCCTCCAGCCATTCGGCGACGGCTTTGGCATTGGCGACGTGACGCTCCATCCGCAGCCCCAGGGTTTCAATCCCCATCAGCGTGTAATGCGCGCCCTGCGGGTTCATCGTCATGCCCAGATCACGCAGGCCAACGGCGATCGAGTGGAAGGTATAGGCCATGCCGCCCAGCGTCGGGTGGAAGGTCAGGCCGTGATAGGCGGGCTCTGGCTGCGAAAGCGAGGGGAATTTGTCATTCGCCGACCAGTCGAACTTGCCCGAATCCAGCACGATGCCGCCGGTGACCGAGCCATTGCCGGTCAGATATTTGGTGGCCGAATGCACGACCAGCGTGGCGCCAAGCGCAATCGGGTTGCACAGGTAAGGCGTCGCGGTGGTGTTGTCGATGATCAGCGGAATGCCCTTGCGGTCTGCAATCTTCGCCAGCGCCGGGATGTCGGTGATATAGCCGCCGGGGTTGGCGATGGTCTCGGCAAAGATCGCGCGGGTGTTCTTGTCGACCGCTTTCGCCACTGCGGCCAGGTCATCGGTATCGACGAATTTCGCCGACCAGCCAAAGCGTTTGATGGTCTGGCTGAACTGGGTGATGGTCCCGCCGTAAAGCCGGGTCGAGGCGACGACATTCTTGCCCGGCCCCATCAGCGGGAAAAGCGCCATGATCTGCGCCGCATGGCCCGACGAGCAGGCGATCCCGCCCGCAGCGCCCTCAAGTGCCGCCACCCGCGCCACCAGCGCCGAGACGGTCGGATTGGTCAGGCGCGAATAGATATAGCCCACCTCTTCCAGACCAAACAGCCGCGCCGCGTGATCGGCATCTTTGAACTGATAGGCGGTGGTCTGGTAGATGGGCGGATTGATCGCGCCGGTCACCGGATCGGGGCTTGCGCCCGCATGCACCGCCAGGGTGTCAAAGCCCTGGGCCTTTGCTGTTTCTGTGTCGCTCATGTCGTCCTCCCTTTTCCGGGCGCAGACTAGGCAAGGGCGGCAGCAGCGGCAACGGGATGTAAGCAGCGATAAGCGGCAAAATCCGCACTATATATATGTGCCGTTTTCATAAGCCGGTTTTGCGGTGATTTTTCCGGGTGTTCTGGGGCTTCGGGTCCGGGTTCGGCCGCATCAGGCGCGGTCATCCTTTGGGCTGCCCATCACGACATAGGTGGTGACCGAGCGCACCTGGGGCAGGGTGCCGAGGATCTCTGTATGCCAGTGCTTATAGCTGGCCAGATCCCGGGTCTCGACGCGCAGCAGATATTCAAAAGAGCCGGTGATATTATGGCATTCGCGCACCTGCGGCGCGAGGATGACCGCCCGCTCAAAGGCCTCTTGCGAGGCTTTCGTGTGTGTGTTCAGCCCGACGGTGATATAGGCGATGAAGCCGATCCCCAGCTTTTCCGGGTCAAGCACCGCGCGATAGCCACGGATCAGGCCGATCCGCTCCAGCTCCTGGACGCGGCGCAGCGTGGCCGAGGGCGAGAGGCCGATCTCATCGGCCAGCGCCAGATTGGTCAGCCGCCCGTCGCGGGTCAGGCTGCGCAATATCTTCTCGTCTGTAAGATCGATTTTCGTCATTTGTTGTGAAATATGCGGCGATTGCCGCTGATTTGCAATCCTGTGCCGGGTAAGCTGCGCAATAAATGCGCCATGACATATGATGCGATCCTTGCCCTGCTGGGCTTTGCCTTTGCCACGACTTTTACGCCGGGGCCGAACAATATGATGCTGATCACCTCGGGGGTGAATTTCGGCCTGCGGCGGACGGTGCCGCATATGCTGGGAATCACCCTGGGGGTGGTCAGCCTGGTGCTGCTGACGGGGCTGGGTGTTGCGGGGCTGTTCCATGCCTGGCCGCCCGCGCTGACGGTGCTGAAACTGCTTTCGGTGGCCTATATGCTGTGGCTGGCCTGGAAGATCGCCAATGCCGCAGCGCCCGGCGAGGCTGGGGCAAAGGCGCGCCCGATGACGCTTTTGCAGGCGGCGGCTTTTCAATGGGTCAACCCCAAGGCCTGGGCGATGGCGCTTGGGGGTGTCGCGGCCTATATCCCGCATCCCGATCTGGCGTCCCTGCTGATCGCGGCGGCGGTCTTTGCGGCGGTCTCGGTGCCGTCGACATCTTTCTGGGCGGCAGCGGGGCAGGGGTTGCGGCGCTGGCTGGCAGAGCCTGCACGGCTGCGGGCCTTTAACTGGGGGATGGCGGTCTTGCTGATCCTGTCGCTTTGGCCGGTGATCACCATGAAGCTGGCCTCATAAGGAAAAGCCCCCGGCGCCGAGGGCTATTCACGGGGGCTTTTGGTTTTTCACCGGGGGTGTTTCGCGGCCTATCTGTTGCGCGTGTCGACCGGATAGGCGGTCGAGAATTTCATCCGCTCCATCGAGAAATGCGAGGTCAGGTTCTTGATCGGCACCGCATCGGTCAGCCGCTTATACAGCTGGTCAAAGCTTTCCATATCGGCGACCGAGACGCGCAGCAGGTAATCCATCTCGCCTGCCATGCGATAAACCTCCATCACCTCGGCGAACTGGCCGACGGCTTTTGAGAAGGCATCGCGCCAGGCGGCCGAGTGATCGGGGGCCTCGATGCCGATGAACACCGTCAGCCCAAAGCCCAGCCGCGCCGGATTGGCCAGCGCGACGCGCCCCGTCAGCACGCCATTGGCCTCAAGTTTCTGGATGCGTTTCCAGCACGGCGTCTGCGACAGGCCGACGCGATCAGCGATCTGCGCCACAGGCAAAGTGGCGTCGCGCATCAGCTCGGCGACGATCTTACGGTCGATCAGATCGAGATTGTCCATCTGTTGCTCCGGCATAGGGCAGTGGGTTCGTTCTCATTCTGGGTGCAAAAATACTCTTTTGTCTACTGGTTAAATCGTCTTTAATTCCAGCAAAGGAAACTGACCCGGAATCCCTTGTTTTTCGCGGGCAATCATTCCAGATGAAGCGCCTGGCCGGGGAAATCCTCGCGCTGACGGATTGATTCGCGCTGACTGGTTCCATAGGCTGCCCATATGATTACCCAGAAGATGAAATATGCCCTGAAGGCCCTTCTCGTCCTGGGTGATGAGGTGCGCCAGCCCGAGCCGAAGGCGCTGACCATCGAAGAGATCGCTCGCCGCTCTGGCACGCCGAAACGGTTTCTTGAGCATATCCTGCTTGAGGTGCGAAATGCCGGGGTGATTGCCTCGACCCGCGGGCGTTCGGGGGGCTATTCGCTGATCAAAAAGCCGGGCGAGGTCTCTATATCAGAGCTGCTCAGGCTGATTGACGGGCCCATTGCGCCGCTGCCCTGCCTGTCGCGCCGCGCTTATCAGCGCTGCGAGGATTGCACCGATGAGGCAAGCTGCCGGATCCGCAAGGTCTTTGCCGAGGTGTTCTGGTCCTATCTGCTGATCATCGAATCGCTGACGCTGGAAGATATGCTGCGCTCTGACCGGGTGGCCGAGCAGGTGATGGGCGCCTGACGCCAGACGCCAGACGCCCTGGGGCAGGTTTCACAGCCCCCCCGGCGGATGTGCCGCCCTGGCCCCTGAAAATCAGCCAGTGCGCCGCGCGTAAGGCTGCAGGCCGCGCACCCGATTCCTGCGCCCTGACGGCCGGGCAGTTCCCGCAGACGATGGTTTTTCGCCCCGATTTCCGGATTCCGTAGAATTTTCATCCCCCGCAGGGGTGGATTTCGCCAGATATATTCCTTTGCAAATAACGAGTAATCCTGTCGTTATTATGGGTATTGGCCGACAGGGTGTCGGGCAAATGACGCAAGGAGATTGCAGGATGACCGCAGCATTCGCTTTCGGAACGCCCGCAACGGGCAATCCCGGATATACCCCCATCGGCCGTCTGGCCCAGGGCCAGGGCATGTCGGGCACCTGCGTCGTTCGTCTGATCGACCGCCGCACCGGGATGACGCATCGCGTCAACGGCACGCCGCTGGTCATCTTCACCCGTCGCCCCGCTGAGGCGGTGGCCGAGCTGCTGTCGGGACGTGACCGCAGCATCTGGGAAGCCCGCGTCGACCCGATCGAGCCTTAAGCCGAGGACCAGAATGACCTTTCCGCATACGATTTTTGGCCTCGCGCCTTTTATGCCCCTGCCGCGCCAAAGCGCTGCGTCAGTTGAATCGAATGATATTCAGGAGATTACGATGACCAATCCCACCGCCCGCCCGGCAGCCACCTTTGATGGCGAACACTCTGGTTTCGGCCTTAGCGTCTCGCGTTTTCTTGGCAATGCCCGCTTTCTGCGCGGTGCCGTTGCGGCGATTGCGCTGGCGGTCTCTGGCGTGGTCAGCGCTGCGCCTGTTCAGGCAGAGGCCCTGCTGAACGTCTCTTATGACCCGACGCGCGAGCTTTACCGCGAGTTCAACGAGGCTTTTGCGAAATACTGGGTCGAGCAGGGCAATGAAGCCCCTTCGATTGAGACCTCGCATGGTGGCTCAGGCGCTCAGGCGCGTTCGGTTGTCGAGGGGCTTGAGGCGCAGGTTCTGACGCTGGCGCTTGGCGGTGACATCGACCGCGTGGCCGAGACCGGCAAGCTGCCGAAAGACTGGCAGGCGAAACTGCCGCATAACTCGTCGCCCTATACCTCGACCATCGTGTTCCTGGTGCGCAACGGCAATCCCAAAGGTCTGAACGACTGGGGCGATCTGCTGAAAGAGGGCGTTGAGGTGATCACGCCGAACCCGAAAACCTCGGGCGGGGCGCGCTGGAACTATCTGGCGGCCTGGGCCTGGGCGGAAAAGAACGGCCAGGATCCGCAGGAATTCGTGAAGAAACTTTATGAGCATGTGCCGGTTCTCGACACCGGGGCGCGCGGCTCGACCACCACTTTCGTGCAACGCGAGATCGGTGACGTGCTGCTGGCCTGGGAGAATGAGGCCTATCTGGCGCTGGAAGAGCTGGGCGATGACGCCTTTGACATCGTGGTCCCCAGCGTCTCGATCTTGACCGAGCCGCCCGTCGCCCTGGTCGAGGGCAACATCAAAAACGATGAGCAGCGCAAGCTGGCCGAGGCCTATCTGAATTACCTCTACACCCCCGAGGGCCAGGCGATTGCCTTTAAGCACTTCTACCGTGCCTGGGACGATTCAGCCGCAAATCCCGAGGATGTGGCCCGTTTCCCGAAACTTGACCTGGTGACGATTGCCGATTTCGGCGGCTGGGAAAAAGCACAGCCCGAGCATTTCGGTGACGGCGGCACTTTCGATCAGATCTATACCGCCAAATAAGGACCGACCTCATGGGCAGGCCACTGGTTCACCGATCCCCAATGCCGGGCCTTGGCCTGTCGGCGGGGATCACCCTCACAATGCTGTCTCTGGTGGTGATCCTGCCGATTGGCGCTCTGGTTTTGCAGGGCGCCAGTTTTGGCATCGCTGGCATCTGGGACACCATCCACCGCGAGCGGGTCTGGAAGGCGCTGTTCCTGTCCTTCCGCATCTCGCTTTATGCGGCGCTGTTCAACCTGGTGTTCGGGGTGATCCTGGCCTGGGTGCTGGCCCGCTACAGCTTTCCGGGGCGGCGGATCCTGGATGCTGCGGTTGATCTGCCCTTCGCGCTGCCGACGGCGGTGGCCGGGATCGCCCTGACTGCGCTTTATGCGCCGAACGGGCTTTTCGGGGCGGCCTGGAAGGATCACATCGCGCCTGCGCTGAATATCGCGCTTGAGGTTCCGGCCTATATTCTGAACCTTGTCGCGGTGCCGCTGGGCTTTGAGGCCTTCGTCTTTGAGGTGCCGCCCCGCATCGCCTATGCGACGCCCGGCATCTTTATCGCGCTGGTTTTCGTGGGGCTGCCCTTCGTTGCCCGCACCGTGCAGCCGGTGATCCATGAGATCGAGCGCGAGGTCGAAGAGGCCTCGGCCACCCTGGGGGCCAGCCGCTATTATACGCTGGCGCGGGTGATCTGGCCGATGCTGATGCCCGCGGCGCTGACCGGGTTCGCGCTTTCGCTGGCGCGGGCGGTTGGCGAATACGGCTCGGTGATCTTCATCGCCGGAAACAAGCCGCTTTTGACCGAGATCGCGCCCTTGCTGGTGGTGATCCAGCTTGAGCAGTTCAATTATGACAATGCGGCCGCAATCGGTATTGCCATGCTGGTGATCTCTTTCGCCATGCTGCTGGTGATCAACCTGATCCAGGTCTGGAGCCGTCGGAGGATCGGATATGTCTGATTTCGCAGCGGGTTCCCCCGCAAACCGGCCGCAGCCACAGCCGGGGATCAACCCAAATGAGGCCCGCTTTCAGGCCCCGACCGATGAGCCGCTGCTGTTGCGCTGGTCGCTGATTGCCATCGCCGCCTTCTTCCTGATCCTTCTGGTATTCGCACCACTGACCGCCGTTTTTGCCGAAGCCCTCAGCAAGGGCTGGGGTGCGGCCGTCAAAAGCCTGCAAAGCCGCGAGGCGATCTCGGCCATCAAATTAACCCTGCTGGTCGCGGCGATTGTGGTGCCGCTGAATGCGGTTTTCGGCATCGCCGCCGCCTGGTTCATCACCAAATTCGACTTTCGCGGCAAAGCCTTTCTGATCACCCTGATCGACCTGCCTTTCTCGGTCTCGCCGGTGGTCGCCGGGCTTTGCATCGTGCTTTTGTTCGGCGCGAATACCGCCATCGGGGCCTGGCTGGTCGCCAATGGTTTCCCGATTGTCTTTGCGCTGCCGGGCATCGTGCTGGCGACGGTGTTCGTCACCTTCCCCTTCGTCGCCCGCGAGCTGATCCCGGTGATGATCGAGCAGGGCCGAGCCGAGGAAGAGGCCGCGCTGACGCTGGGCGCCTCGGGGTGGCGCACCTTCTTTACCGTCACCCTGCCCAATATCCGCTGGGCGCTGCTTTACGGGCTGCTTTTGTGCAATGCCCGCGCCATGGGCGAGTTCGGCGCGGTTGCGGTCGTCTCGGGCAAGCGAGAGTCTGCCACCACGATGCCTTTGCGTATCGAGATGTTTTACAACGAATATCTCTCGGTTGCGGCCTTTTCGCTGGCGGGGCTTCTGGCCTTCTTCGCGCTGCTGACGCTGCTTTTGAAAACCTGGCTGGAAAGCCGCCACGCTGACGCGCTTTCGGCCAGCCGGCGCGGTCACTAGATCCGCCAGATCCATTTTTCCGGTGGACAGGGGCGCGTATCTGCCCCCCGCCATCCCCCGACAGGGCCCGAGACAGGGAATGTGTTATGAAAATTGAAATTGATGAGATCTCGAAAGATTTTGGCTCGACCGCGGCGCTGACCCCGGTTTCGCTGTCGATCCCCTCGGGGGCGCTGGTGGCGCTTTTGGGGCCCTCGGGCTCGGGCAAGACCACCTTGCTGCGCATCCTGGGCGGGCTAGAATTTCCCACCGCCGGGCGGGTGCTGTTTGAGGGGCAGGACGCCACCAATCTGACGGTGCAGGAACGGCGGGCGGGCTTTGTCTTTCAGTCCTACGCGCTGTTTCGCCATATGACGGTGTTTGAGAATATCGCCTATGGGCTGCGGGCCCGGCCCCGCCAGCAACGCCCCTCAAATCCCGAAATCACCCGCCGCGTTACCAAATTGCTGGAGTTGATCCAGCTGCCCGATATCGGCAAGCGCTATCCGGCGCAGCTGTCGGGCGGGCAGCGTCAGCGCGTGGCTCTGGCGCGGGCGCTGGCAATCGAGCCACGCATGCTTTTGTTGGATGAGCCCTTCGGGGCGCTGGATGCCAAAGTGCGCAAAGAGCTGCGCCAGGGCCTGCGTGACATCCATGACGAGACCGGCCTGACCACGATTTTCGTCACCCATGACCAGGAAGAGGCGATGGAACTTGCCGATCTGGTGGTGGTGATGTCGATGGGGCGGATCGAGCAGATCGGCAAACCCGCCGATATCCGCGCCCGTCCGGCGACAGATTTCGTGCGCAGTTTCATCGCGGCATAAGCGGTAAAACGGGTCTTTGTCAGGCGACATGCCTGCGCGGTCTGGCTTTCTTGCAATGGGGCCCCTTTAACCGGGGCCCCATTGGCATTCTGTCTCACCATTCCAGGGAGAGAGACGTCTCACCAAAGTTGCGCCGGACCGACAGGCCGCGCGCCTGCATCGCCTCAACCGCCAGTGCGAATTGCACATGAGAGGCGGGAACGGTTGCTCTATCCTGCGGGGCAGAGGTGTTTGTATCCAGCATCTGCCAGTAATGCGGCTCGATCCGTGAGCGGCTGGCCTCGGCCTCTATCTGCCAGCCGGTTTCTGTCTGGCTGATGCGGATCCGGCCGCCATAGGGCAGGGCGCTTTCCAGGCATTGCAGCAGCAGGAAGGCCAGTTTTACATCGCGGCGGTCGATCTCTGCGGCGCTGCTCCATTCGGTGCGCAGCCTGCCGCCCATGGATATCGCGGCCAGGATCGCCGTCACCTCACTGCGGGCGATCCGCTGATCCGCGCCCGCCATGCCGAAAGCCACCCGGAAAAAGCGGATGCGGGCATTGGCGCTGGCGACGCTTTCGGCGATCAGCGCCAGTTCCGGGGTGGCCGCGCCGCGATCCATCAGCATCAGCTCGACCCCGTTGCCGATCGCGCCTATTGGGCTGATAAGGTCATGGCAGATCCGTGATCCGATAAGCGCGGCGAGATCGGTTTTGTCTTGCATTTTACAGCCTCAGGAATTGCTTTTGATGAACTCACTTCTGGAACCGGGAATGTTTGTGCGCTGCCCTTCGCGGCCTGACTGGGGGCTGGGGCAGGTGCAGTCGAATATCGGTGGACGCGTTACCGTAAACTTTGAACATGCCGGAAAGCAGGTGATTGACAGCCGTAATGTCGACTTGCTTCCTGATTTCACTATATAAACAACCTGCAGTTGTTTTTTCGATATATCAAGGCTTAACGGCAGCGTTCGCGCAACAGCAGGGCGCGTCATCCGGGGTGGAGGCGCGTTCTGCCCGTTACAGAGCTTTCGTTTGCAATGCGGCGGCTGCATGACTAAGTCTGAGGCAGAGCCGGATCAGTATGACCGGGGGCCCGCGATTGCCTGGGGGCGCCTGTTCATCAGCGCCAGAGACGTTCCTTCAGATAAAAGTCGCCTTCTGACGATATGCTTGCTGACGATACCATATATACATTGCGCCTTGCGGTTGATGAGGCGGATATTCGCGGCGCGCAGCGCCTGCGCTACCGGGTCTTTGTTGAGGAACTGGGGGCAAGCGGCGGTCTGATCGACCATGCGCAGCGCCTGGAAACCGACTCCTTTGATGCGCTTTTTGATCATCTGGTGCTGATCGACAAACGGGTGCCGCCTGCCAGTGGCGACCATGTCGTGGGGGCTTACCGTCTTTTGCCCGATGACAGGCTGCCCCAGGGCGGGCGTTTCTACTCGGAAGACGAATATGATCTTTCGCCGCTCAGGGCGACGGGGCGGCGCCTGCTGGAGTTGGGCCGCACCTGCGTGCATCCCGATCACCGGGGCGGGGCGGCGATGCTGCTGTTGTGGAACGGGCTGGCGGAATATGTGCTCGAGCGCGAGATCGAGGTGATGTTCGGCCCCGCCTCTTTCCACGGCACCGATACGGCGGCGCTGGCGAAACCTTTGTCCTGGCTGTGGCATCATCATCTGGCCCCGCCTGCGATCCGGGTGCGGGCTTTGCCCCCCGGGCGGGCCGAGATGGATCTGATCCCCGCTGATGGGCTTGACCGTGCCTCGGCCATGGCGGCGATGCCTGCGCTGATCAAAGCCTATCTGCGGCTGGGCGGCATGGTGGGGGATGGTGCCTTTATCGACCGGCCCTTCAATACGACCGATGTCTGCCTCTTGATGGATACCGGACGGATGTCGGCCCGCCACCGCGATTTCTACACCCGCAAACAGGCCGGAAATTGAACGACCCAGAAAAGCTTAACGCCGATGCGCCCGGCCCCGATGGGGACAGGCCCTTATATCCGCGCATCACCGCGCCGGGCTGGCTGCTGATTGCGCTGCGCGGCACTGTCCTGATCCTTTTCCTGATCCTGGGGCTGATCCTGCATTCGCTGATCCGCCTGATCGAATGGCCGCTGGCCGGGCGCAACCGTCCGGTCTCGCCGCTGATCACCAGGTTTGTCTGCCGCAATGCGCTGCGGATCATGGGGATCGGCTATTCCACCAAAGGCCAGCCGATGCGGCAAAAGGGGGCGGTGGTCGCCAATCACGCCGGCTGGATGGACATCTTCGCCCTGAATGCCGGGCAGAGCATCTATTTCGTCGCCAAAGCCGAGGTCGCAACCTGGCCTGGCATCGGCCTGCTGGCCAAAGTCACCGGCACCGTCTTTATCACCCGCAAAAGCAGCGAGGCGCGGCGTCAGCAGACTGTGTTCGAGGATCGGCTTCGCGCCGGGCATCAGCTGCTGTTTTTCCCCGAGGGCACCTCGACCGACAGCCAGCAGGTTCTGCCGTTCAAATCGACGCTGTTTCAGGCCTTCTATACGCATGGCCTGGATCGGGTGCTGCATATCCAGCCGGTGACCGTGGTCTGGCACGCGCCCGTCAACCGCGATCCGAGCTTTTACGGCTGGTGGGGGGATATGGATTTCGCCAGCCATCTGTTGAAGGTGCTGGCGGTCTGGCGTCAGGGCCGGGTCGAGGTGATCTGGCACCCCGAGGTCCCGGTTGATGCCTTCGCCTCGCGCAAAGAGCTGGCGCTCTATTGCGAGCGGGTGATCCGAACGGCGCATCCGGTGGCGCGCTTCTCAGAGACAGAACAGGACTGACAGAAGGCCCGGCATCGTCCGGGCCTTTTGCTTCGGCAATGTCCATGCGCTTCGCGTGTCATCGCGCCTGGCAGAGCACAGGGAAGAAGAGGGGATGTGCCGCGATTCTGTCCCTAGTTGCTTGAGCCTGGGCGCTTCT
>NZ_JABJXT010000026.1 GCF_013155295.1 Pseudogemmobacter hezensis
GGTTCAGATCCGCATCGCACTCATGAACCGCTTCACATCACTCGGAACGCCCGAGACCGTCCGCATGCGCTGAAGATAACCGGGAAAGGGGTATCTGCGCCCCCAAGCCGAATAGCGCAACAAAGCCGTTGAGCCCTCACGCGCATATCCCTCAACCGAGCCGGTTGGGCCGTCGCCGGCATCCCACAGAAAGAAAGAGCCCGACTGAGGCGAGACCTGATAGGTCTGATTGTGCAGCGAGATCAGCCCATTCGGGTTTGGCACGTCGACCAGCGGGATCTGATAGAGCACACGGTTAAAGCCGGTGTCATAGGTCGCGATGATATATCCGTTCGGATTGATCTCAACCGTGGTCAGATTGCCAACCGGAGAGCCGTCTTTGGTGATCTGAACAGGCGCAAATTCGTCTGAAAGCTGCGTCAACCCGTTCGGGTCGCCAACCCGGCCGATTGCAACACTCATCGGGCCACCGGCAACAGTCAGCGGCAATGTGCCGGTGCTGCCGTCATAGGCGGGCCAGGCAGGCGTTGCGGGCACTGCGCTGACCGTCGCAAGGGTGCCACCAGCCGCGCGTGAATCATCGAAGGTCAGAACATATTCGCCAATGATCGCATTGTTGCTGGCTGAATCGCGGATCACCATGGTCCAGGTATTGGATGGCGGGCTTCCAGCAGCCGGCACGGTAGGCTCAAAGGTGAAATCAAGCGATTCAGATGTGCCAAGATTGCCGAAATATTCAATCGCGAAGGGCAAAATGTCGCCAGTGCCGCCAGCATCTGTCGCGGTTGCGGGCAGGTTGACGCCCGCTGTGATCTGCGTTGTCGGGTCACCGGCCGTCTGGTTCGCGTTGATCGTGACCGGGACAAGGCCTGAAACCGTATCGCGCGGAAAGATCGGGATTGTTCCGTCAGATGTTGCCGGCCATCCCATCAGCACCAGCCCGGAATCGGTTTTCAGAATGCCATTCGCATCCGTGCGGAAAGAGCCGGTTGTCGTCATCAGCAGCGGGCTGGCGCCACCGCTGCCACCCAGAGACACCTCTGTCGTGACAGGCAGCATACCGCGGCCCGATACCGCGATATCAAGCGGGTGCGAGGTGCCAACAAGGCCCCCCCGTTCCTCAATCAGGCGCATGGTAGAGGTGCGCACACCGCCCGCAGAATAGACCCCAGAGCCGCGATTGTTGGTAATAACCATACTGGAAAATTCCGTATGGGCCCGCTTATATCCATAAGTTCCTGAATTTGCGATGTTATCAGAGATCGTCGCAAGGCGGGTCGCATTTGCGCTGAGCCCGGCAACACCGGCATTGAGCGCGGAGGAGATTGTCATCAATCACACCTTTCTGCAGAATGATCTGGCAGCATTCTGCGCGCTGAGACTGAATTTTCCGCTAACACCTAAAATTTTCGACATTACCTGTCCCGGCATTATCTGTCCCGGCGCAACAGAATGATCTCGACGCGGTTGTTTCGCCGCGCGGCAGGGTCCGCAACGGCGGGCGAGCGATCTGCAAACCCGCCAATCCGCTTAAAGCGGACCGATCGCATACCCGAATCCTGCAAAAGCAAGCGCATGACACGGGCCCGTTCAGCAGTAAGCCCCCAGGCCGGGTTCTCGCGCAGCGTTACCGGAAAGCTTTGGACATAGGCATTCACGGCAACGTCGTTTGCGGTCAGGTTAAGCACCTCGGCCAGCATTTCGGCCAGCATGATCGTGCCCTGCTGCGGCTCGGCGCTGCGGCCCCTGAAAAGCGTGGCCTCTTCAAGATCAAACAGCTCGATCACCAGCCCCTCATCGGTGACACGGGTCACAACGTGGCGCAGCAGCTGCTCCATCGTGTGGCTTTCGCCGCCGCGGGCAAGAAGCGCGTCCTCGATATTCTGCTCCAGCTCTTCCTGCTGCGCCCTGACCTCATCCTGCCCGACGCTGCCGCCTGTTCCGTCACTGGTGCGCATCTCTTGCGAGAAGAGCGTCTCGCCATTCAGCGCACCGTCGCCGCCGCCCGATACCGGGCTAAGCGGGATCGTCGGACTGAAGTAATCCGACAGGCCTTTTCGTTGCTTTTCCGTTGTCGCATTCAGCAGCCACATCAGCAGAAAGAAGGCCATCATCGCGGTTACGAAATCCGCATAGGCCACTTTCCAGGCACCGCCATGATGGCCGCCCCCGGAAACCTTTTTCTTCCTTTTGATGATGACTGGCGGCGCATTGCTTTGCCCGGCCATTCCCATCACCCTTTCCACTCACCCGGGGGAAGAATTGCACAGGCTGATGAAGATGGGCTTAAAGCATTGTTTTTTAGGGAATTGTCCTGGAAAAGCCACGAATTCCCAGGCGCAGACGGTCTAGACGCGCTTGTTCCACAACGCTGCATCGCCCAGCTTTGCGACAAAGGCGTCATGCGCCTCGGTCTCGGCTGCGGTGATCCGGGGGGCAAGCGGGGCAGGGCGCGGCATCGGGCGCCAGTCCTGATTGAGCTGCACCTGGCCGCCGGCCGTTGCCTTGCTGACCGGGGCCAGCACCAGATCGGGCTGGCGACCGCCGACCAGCTCCAGATAGACTTCGGCCAGGATTTCACTGTCCAGCAAAGCGCCGTGCTTTTCACGCCGCGAATTGTCGACCCCAAAGCGGCGGCACAGCGCATCCAGCGAGGCGGGCGAGCCGGGGAAACGTTGCCGCGCAATCGCAAGCGTATCAATCGCCTGCGCCCAGGGCAGCATGGGCAATCCCATGCGCTTCAGCTCGAAGTTCAGGAATTTCATGTCAAAGGCGGCGTTGTGGATCACCAGCTTCGCATCGCCGACAAATTCCGCGAAATCGCGTCCGATCGCGGCGAAAACCGGCTTGTCGCTGAGAAACTCACTGCTGAGGCCGTGAACCTCAAAGGCCCCCTGAGGCATGTCGCGCTCTGGGTTGATATATTGGTGATAGGTGCGGCCGGTTGGCAGATGGTTGAACAGCTCGACCGCGCCGATTTCGACGATCCGGTCGCCCTGTTCGGGGTCAAATCCGGTGGTTTCGGTATCGAGGACGATCTCACGCATGTTCTGCCCCGGTTTTGGCCCGAAGATGGGCGATCAGCGCCTCTATATAGAGGCGCGTGCTGGCGAGGGACAGGGTTTCAACGATGTGATCAGCGCGGCTGCGCTTCTGCGCATCGGGCATCTGACGCGACAGGATCAGTGCAAGCTGCGCCTCGGTCATGCCGGGCCGGGCCAGGACGCGGGCGCGTTGCAGATCTGCGGGCGCGGTGACCAACAAAACCGCATCGCATTCGGCATCAATGCCTTTTTCATATAGCAGCGGCACATCGAGGATCAGAATGTCGGCCCCGGTTCCGGCCAGAAAAGCGGCGCGATCTGCGGCAACCAGCGGATGAACCAGGCGTTCCAGCTGCGCCAGCCGTGCCGGATCCTGCGCCAGAAGGTGCTTGAGTGTTTCCCGTGAAACACTGCCATCCGATACCGCGCCTGGAAAATGCGGCGCAAGCACTGCCGCCGCCGCGCCGCCTTTGGCATAAAGCCTGTGCACAGAGGCATCTGCATCCCAGACCGGCAGGCCCAATTCTGCAAACATCGCCGCCGTGGTCGATTTTCCCATCCCGACCGATCCGGTCAGCCCCAGCCGAAACGGCCGTGGCGAGCCGCTCGTTCCAGCGGTCGGCCTCATTGGCCCAGCACCGCCCGGCGTGTTTCCTCATCGACAACGGGGCGCTGGCCGAACCAGCGTTCAAACCCCGGCACCGCCTGATGCAAAAGCATCCCCAGGCCATCAACGACCGGACAGCCACGCGCCTCTGCCTCGATCAGCAGGCGGGTTTTCAGCGGCGTATAAACGATATCCGTGACCAGGCATTGCGGGCTGATCCGGTCCAGATCAACGACCAGCTCAGGCTTGCCGACCATGCCCAAAGAGGTGGTGTTCACCAGCGTCGCGCAGCCGTCAATCATCTCAGCGACATGAGTCCAGTCCCAGACCACCACCTTGGCCCCGAAATCAGAGCGCATCGCCTCGGCCCGGGGGCGGGTTCTGTTAACGATACGGATCTCAGGCGCGCCGATTTCGGCCAGGGCGGCAACAACCGCACGCGCGGCACCACCCGCGCCCAGCACCGCCGCCGGCCCCGCCGTCGGATCCCAGAAGGGCGCGTTCTGCCGCAGATTGGCAACAAAGCCCGAGCCATCGGTATTGTCGGCATGGATCTTGCCGTCTTTGCGGAAAATCAATGTATTAGCCGCGCCGATCAGCGCAGCGCGATCCGTGATAATGTCAGCAATATCAAGGATCGCCTCTTTATGGGGAATGGTGATGTTCACCCCCACAAAGCCCTGCTTTGGCAGCATCCGCAGCACGCTTTCCAGATCCTGTGGTGCCACATCCATAGGGATATAGTGCCCCGCAAGGCCGTAACGCTTTAACCAATAGCCATGCAAAGCCGGGCTGCGGCTATGGGCAATCGGATGGCCAATCACCCCGGCCAGAGGAATACGCGGAAGGTCCGTCATGCTGGAATGTCCCCTCTCAGCGTCAACCAGGACAGAAGCGGCAGTAATGGCATACCTAAAATTGTAAAATGATCACCCTGAATCGACGAGAACAGCCGCACGCCTTCGGCCTCAAGCTGATATCCGCCGACGCAATGCTGAACATTCGGCCAGTTACGGGCGATATAACCCTCAATCCAGGCGTCAGAGAAGCTGCGCATCGTCAGCCGCGCCTTACCGATATGACGCCAAAGGGGTGCCCCGTCTCGGCAGACGACCACCGCGGATAAAAGCTCATGGGTTTCATCGCGCAGCATCCCCAGCTGATCGCGCAATTCAGCGGGATCGCGGGGCTTGCCGAAAACCTGACCTTTGAAGGCCAGGATCTGGTCAGAGCCGATCACCAGCGCGCCCGGCTGCTTGCCTGACACCTTCAGCGCCTTTGTCTCAGCCAGCGCATCCGCAAGGTCATGCGGCCTTGCACCCTCTTGCTGCAGCGCTAGGCGAATCTGCTCTTCATCAATGCGGGCAGGCTGCGCCGTAAAGCTCAGGCCAGCCGCCTGCAAAATTGCGATCCGCGTCTGCGATGACGAGGCCAGCACAAGCGGCGGGTATTCCGGGGTGATCTGAGGGCTGCGGTCGCTGGGGGTCACTTTGTGGAAAAACCTGTTTTGTTCTGGTCTGACAATCGTGGGTTATCCCCGTGATTAAGGTTTGTGAAGAACTATCCTCATTTCACCAGGCCGCGACTCGGCGGGTTATCCGCAGGGGCACAGACTTTTCCACCAAACCATCGCTGTGCCTTCCTTCCACGGTTGTACCACTATTTATCCACAGACAGTGAGACAGATAATTTAAGATATCATACTGAATTTTAACATTAAAAACGTTAACGTGAATTTTCATCAGATCCTTTTCCCCAGAATGTCCACATGTGGAAAACCCGCAGTAAAACCCGCCCGAAGCATCGAAATCCAGATACCCTCAGCCCCTATATCAACAACATTCTTTCTATTTCTTTCTTAATATATTTATGAATGGCACAGCCTGGATCAGAGCCAGACAGCCTTGTGGCCACCTTCAGTAAGAAAGGCCCTGACCAGCCCCGACGCCGCAAATTTCCCATGAAAATAAGCGAAGATTGACTTCTCTCGCGGTAAACCCTATGTGCCTTGCAGGCAGGACCGTCCGGTCCATGCTTTTCCCTGTTATTCTGCTGACCCCAGCCGCGCTGATGCGCGATTGCTAAGATGGTATTCTTATGACCGAACGCCTTAACCTCTCTGATCTCAAGGCCAAAACCCCGGCCGATCTTCTGGCCATGGCCGAAGAATGGGAGATCGAGAACGCGCCCTCGATGCGCAAAGGCGAGATGATGTTCCAGATCCTGAAGGAACATGCAGAGGAAGGCTGGGAAATCGGCGGCGACGGTGTGCTGGAAGTGCTGCAGGACGGCTTTGGCTTCCTGCGCTCGCCCGAGGCAAACTATCTGCCCGGCCCCGATGACATCTATGTCTCGCCAGAGATGATCCGTCAGTTCAGCCTGCGCACCGGTGATTCCATCGAAGGCGTGATCAAGGCCCCCTCTGAGAATGAGCGCTATTTCAGCCTGGTGAAATCGACCCGGATCAATTTCGACGATCCCGAGCGGGCGAAACACAAGGTTCACTTCGACAACCTGACGCCGCTTTACCCGGAAGAGCGGCTGAAGATGGAGATCGAGGATCCTACCATCAAAGACCGCTCGGCCCGGATCATCGATCTTGTTGCGCCGATCGGTAAAGGGCAGCGGGCGCTGATCGTGGCGCCGCCGCGCACGGGTAAAACGGTTCTGTTGCAAAACATTGCGCGGTCGGTCGCGGCGAACCACCCGGAATGCTATCTGATCGTTCTGCTGATCGACGAGCGGCCCGAGGAAGTCACCGATATGCAGCGTTCGGTGAAGGGTGAGGTTGTATCCTCGACCTTTGATGAGCCGGCGACGCGCCACGTGGCGGTGGCCGAGATGGTGATCGAAAAAGCCAAGCGCCTGGTCGAGCATAAGCGTGACGTGGTGATCCTGCTTGATTCGATCACCCGCCTTGGCCGCGCCTTTAACACTGTTGTTCCCAGCTCGGGCAAGGTGCTGACGGGTGGTGTTGACGCGAATGCGTTGCAGCGGCCGAAGCGCTTCTTTGGTGCCGCACGGAATATCGAAGAGGGTGGTTCGCTGACCATCATCGCCACCGCGCTGATCGATACTGGCTCGCGGATGGATGAGGTGATCTTTGAGGAATTCAAAGGCACCGGCAACTCTGAGATCGTGCTGGATCGCAAGGTTGCAGATAAGCGTGTGTTCCCGGCGATGGATATTCTCAAGTCCGGCACCCGGAAAGAGGATCTGCTGGTCGACAAATCAGATTTGCAGAAGACCTATGTTCTGCGCCGCATCCTGAACCCGATGGGCACCACCGACGCGATCGAGTTCCTGATCGGCAAGCTGAAGCAAACCAAGTCGAACGCCGATTTCTTCGATTCAATGAACACCTGATACGTCATCTGAGAGGTTGCGATGGCAGAAACGATTTATGCCAGCGCGACAGCTCGTGGTCGGGCGGGTGTCGCGGTCATTCGGGTTTCAGGCCCAGAGGCATTTGCAATTTGTGAACTTCTTACAGGCGCGGCTCCAAAGCCGCGCCTTAGCAGTTTGCGCAATATATCGTGGAAAGGCGAGCATCTGGACCAGGCCCTTGTGTTGGGCTTTGCACAGAATGCCAGCTTTACCGGCGAAGAGGTTACAGAATTTCAGATCCATGGTGGCATTGCTGTGGTCAGCGCGGTGCTCAGGGCGATTGGCGAAACGGGTCTTGCACGTCTGGCAGAGGCTGGCGAGTTCACCCGGCGGGCGCTGGACAATGGCATGCTGGATCTGACCCAGGTTGAGGGACTTGCCGATCTGATCGATGCCGAAACCGAGGCGCAACGAAAGCAGGCGCTTCGTACCTTGTCAGGTGAGATCGGCAAACGGGTTGATCATTGGCGCTCCCGTCTGATCAGGGCCGCGGCTTTGATTGAGGCGACCATTGATTTCGCCGATGAGGACGTTCCGGTTGATGTGGTCCCTGAGGTTAAGCAGATTTTAACCGATTTGGTTGCCGAGTTTTCACGTGAAATCGTATCGGTATCAGCTGCCGAGCGTATCCGTGACGGATTTGAAGTTGCGATAATCGGTGCGCCTAATGCCGGAAAATCAACCTTACTCAATAGGTTAGCGGGGCGTGAGGCAGCGATCACCTCAGAAATTGCTGGCACAACCCGCGATGTGATTGAGGTCCGTATGGATCTTGATGGGCTTGCTGTGACGCTGTTGGACACGGCAGGCCTGCGCGAAAGTGATGACCCCATCGAGCAAGAGGGCATTCGTCGCGCATTGCAACGTGCAGAGGCGGCAGACCTCAGGCTTTTTCTTGGACAGCCCTTAAATGTGATCAAACCATTGCCCGAGGATCTGATTTTGCATGCAAAGTCTGATATTGGCGGCGTGGCGCAAGGTCTTGCAGTATCTGGCCTGACGGGCGACGGCGTGGACGAGCTTCTCCGGCAAGTTTCACGTATCCTCTCGGCGAAGGTGGCAAATGCTGGTATATTGGTGCGCGAGCGACATCGGCAGGCATTGCGACAAGGCGTTGAGGCTGTCCAGCTGGTTCTGAGCCGCCTGGATGCAGGCTTCCTGCCTGAACTTGTGGCTGAAGATTTGCGCGGTGCGGTCAGGGCGCTTGATGTTCTGGTTGGCCGGGTGGATGTCGAAGATTTGCTGGGAGAGATCTTCTCCAGCTTTTGCATCGGGAAGTGAGGATGTTTCACGTGAAACATTTTGATGTCATTGTGGTTGGCGGCGGGCATGCTGGGGCAGAGGCTGCTGCAGCAGCAGCGCGCAGTGGTGTTCAGACCGCATTGGTTACAATGCGCAAAGACACGATTGGCGTAATGTCGTGTAATCCCGCGATTGGTGGCCTGGGTAAGGGCCATCTTGTGCGTGAGGTTGATGCCCTGGATGGTATCATGGCCCGCGCGGGTGACGCGGCGGGCATCCAATATCGCCTTCTTAACCGTCGCAAAGGCCCGGCTGTGCAGGGGCCGCGCACGCAAGCAGACCGCAAGCTTTATCGGCAGGCCGTTCAGTCACTGCTGGCACAGGAAGAAAATCTGACAATTGTCGAAGGCGAAGCTGCAGAGCTGATCATTCAGGATAATCGTGTCATCGGGCTGCGTCTTTCTGATTCCAGTGAACTTAATGCGCCGACGGTCATTTTGACCACGGGAACGTTCCTGAACGGCCTGATCCATGTTGGTGATAAAAGCCATTCGGGAGGCAGGGTAGGCGATAAGGCTTCGCAGACCCTGGCAGATCAAATTCGTGCACTTGGCCTGACAACCGGGCGCCTGAAAACAGGGACACCGCCCAGGCTGGATGGAAAAACCATCAACTGGTCCATATTGGAAATGCAGCCCGCCGATCAGGATCCTGTGCTGCTGTCTTTCATGAATGGCAGGCCAATTGCACAGCAGATTTCCTGCGGGATAACGCATACCTCTGCAAAAACCCATGATATTATTCGGCAAAACCTTAGCCGCTCTGCGATGTATGGCGGTCATATCGATGGGGTAGGACCGCGTTACTGCCCATCAATCGAGGATAAGGTGGTCCGTTTTGCCGATAAAGACAGCCATCAGGTGTTTCTTGAGCCTGAGGGATTGGACGATGACACCGTCTACCCGAATGGTATTTCGACATCGCTGCCAGTTGATGTGCAAGAGGCCTATGTCCGCACTCTGGCGGGCCTGGAAGAGGTTCGTATCTTGCAGCCGGGCTATGCGATTGAATATGACTATCTTGATCCCAGGGGCTTGCGGGCTTCGCTGGAAAGCAAGGCGGTCGTCGGCCTTTATCTCGCGGGTCAGATAAACGGAACGACTGGCTATGAAGAGGCGGCAGCTCAGGGCATGGTCGCTGGTCTGAACGCCGCTCGGGCCGCACGTGGTCTTGAGGCGGTCGAGTTTTCGCGCAGTGACAGCTATATCGGCGTGATGATTGACGATTTGATCACCCGAGGCGTGACCGAACCTTACCGTATGTTTACGTCGCGTGCCGAATATCGTCTTTCTTTGCGTGCGGATAACGCCGATCAGCGTCTGACGCCAAAAGGAATAGAGATTGGCTGCGTGCGCGAGCAGCGCGCCAGGGCCTTTGATGTCAAAATGGGCGATCTGTGCGCGGTTTCCACGCTGTTGAAAGAGACCCGCTTCACACCAAAGGAATTGGCTGAGGTGGGTATCTCTGTCAGCAAAGATGGCAGTCGTCGCTCTGGTTGGGATTTGATGGCAATGCCAGAGTATGCCCCCACTGTTTTGGACGGGTTGATCGGCGGCCTTGCGTCGCACGACCCGGGGGCCCGCAGGCAGGCAGAAATCGAGGCGCTTTACTCGCAGTACACTGACCGTCAGGAGGCTGCGGCAGAGGAATTGCGTCGCCACGAGGCGATGAAGATCCCGCTGAGCTTTGATTATACGGCGCTTTCGGGCTTGTCCTCAGAGTTGACGGGAAAATTGCAGCGCCGGCTGCCGGAAACCATTCAGCAGGCACGCCAGATTGAGGGCATGACCCCTGCTGCGATCATGTTGTTGATCGCAGCATTGCGGAAGTCGGCCTCTGACAGGAAGGCTGGCTGAGATTTGGATCAGGATCTTTGGAATCGCCTTGGCACCAGTCAGCAGGGGATCGCACAGCTTCGGCTGTTTGAGGATCTTACGCGCAAATGGACCCAGAAGATCAATCTGATTTCGCGGGCCACTATCGATCAGATCTGGGCCCGGCATATTGAGGATTCGGCCAGAATTCTTTTGCTGGCCCCCGAATCCCCCCGAATCTGGGCTGATTTCGGCTCTGGCGGCGGCTTTCCGGGGATCGTTGTAGCAGCCCTTCTGGCCGATCGCGGGGCGGAAACGCAGGTGATTCTTGTTGAATCCGACCAGCGAAAGGCAACATTCCTGCGTGAGGCAGCGCGACATCTTGCTCTGAACGTCCTGGTCAAAGCCGAGCGTGCTGAACAGATTTCCCCGATAGGGGCAGATGTAGTGTCAGCAAGGGCGTTGGCACCCCTGGATATGCTATGCGGCTTCGCTGAACGGCATGGAGCGCCGGATCATATCTGCCTTTTCCCCAAGGGAGAGACCTGGCAGGAAGAAGTTGCCAATGCCCGGAAAAATTGGACCTTCGATCTGGAGGCCGCGCTTGATCCGGGGCATAAGGGATCAGCCACTCTGAAATTGAGGTCACTCTGCCGTGCCAGTCGCGATTCCCATGTCTGACGCCAACCCATTTCCGGCACATGTGATCGCTGTCGCCAACCAAAAGGGTGGCGTCGGTAAAACTACAACTGCGATTAACCTTTCAGCCGCGCTGGCCGAGCGCGGGCTTCGCATTTTGCTTGTTGATCTCGACCCTCAGGGCAATGCCTCTACCGGGCTGGGGATTGCGACGAATGACCGAAAGCTGACGACCTACGACCTGATCCTTTCTGATGGCGCCCCGGCTGCGATATTGCAGCAGACATCGGTTAAAAATCTGTGGATTAGCCCGGCAAATTCGGACCTCGCATCGGCCGATATCGACCTGGTTTCCAATGAAAAGCGCAGTTTTCTGCTGCATGACGCGTTGAAACACCCCGAAATTGAGGCGATGGGCTTCGATGTTGTGCTGATCGACTGCCCGCCGTCGCTGTCTTTGCTGACGGTGAATGCCTTGGTGGCGGCAAATGCGGTCCTGGTGCCGCTGCAAGCCGAATTTTACGCGCTTGAAGGCCTGTCGCAGCTGCTGCTGACGGTGCGTGATGTGCGGCGTTCGGCCAATCCTGATCTGCGGATCGAGGGCGTGGTTCTGACCATGTATGACGGGCGCAACAACCTGGCGCAGCAGGTTGAAACGGATGCGCGTGAGAACCTTGGCGATATGGTGTTTCGCACCATTATCCCGCGGAATGTGCGGCTGTCAGAGGCCCCGTCTTTCGCAAAGCCGGTGACGGAATATGACCCGATCTCGAAAGGGGCTGAGGCCTATCGCTCACTCGCAGAGGAAATTGCCGCAAAACTGCGGTCCTGAGAACAAAAAGAAGGGGCAGAGCATGGAACGCAAAGGGCTTGGGCGTGGTCTTTCGGCATTGATGTCGGATGTGAATTTGCGGCCTGAAAGCGAGGGCCCGCGCCGTGCGGATACCCGTTTGCCCGTGGAAAAGCTGCGGCCGAATCCGGATCAGCCGCGCAAAGACTTTGATCAGGCTGCGCTTGAGGCTCTGGCGGAATCGCTGCGCCAGAAGGGCGTGATCCAGCCGCTGGTCGTGCGGTCCAAGGGCGATTTCTATGAGATTGTCGCGGGTGAGCGGCGCTGGCGTGCGGCGCAGATCGCGCAATTGCATGAGGTTCCGGTCGTTATCCGTGAACTCGACGACACCGAAGTGCTGGAAATCGCCATCATCGAGAATATTCAGCGCGAGGATCTGAATGCGATCGAAGAGGCGCTTGGCCTGCGCCAGCTGATCGAGCGCTTTGGCCATACCCAAGAAAAGGTGGCCGAGGCGCTTTCAAAAAGCCGCAGCCATGTTGCCAACCTGCTGAGGCTGTTGAACCTGCCTGACGATGTGCAGCGCATGGTGCGTGAGAATGCGATTTCTGCAGGCCATGCGCGGGCGCTGATCAATGCGCCAGATCCGATTCGGCTGGCGCAGACCGTTGCGGCGCGTGGATTGTCGGTGCGTGAGACTGAAAAGCTGGCTCGTGAGGCCGCAGAGCCGACCAAATCGGCCTCTGCCGGGCAGAAATCTGGCTCTGCCAGCAGCAAAGATGCCGATACGCGTGCCCTTGAAGGCGATCTTTCGGCGCAGCTTGGTATGACTGTTCGCATCCAGCACAAGGGGGAGGGCGGGGATCTGGTGATTTCCTACCGTGATCTTGAAGAGCTGGACCTGCTTTGCCAGCTGCTTTCGTCCGGCCCCTCGGGCCTTGCGCGGGACTGAGTCAGGCCTCTGAGATCTCCAGGATCAGGCGATTAAGCAGCAGGCGCCCGCTTTGAGTCGCCCTAAGCCAACCCTGATCCTGGATAATAAAGCCATCCTGCTCAAGCATGGCCAGTTTAGCAGCATCGGGGGCACGCCCCAGCATTGCCGAATAGCGTGCAAGGGACATCCCTTCGGTCAGACGCAGCGACATCATCAGATATTCGGCGGCCTGATCCTCGGGTGCAATAGCCTCACGCGGGGCCTCGCCTGTCCCATTTTTGCGCACAGCCTCGCGCCACAGGTCTGGCGAGCGGTGCGCGACTGTTGCCAGTCGATGGCCGTTCAATGTAAGCCTGCCATGCGCACCCGGCCCAATGCCGAGATAGTCGCCCATTCGCCAATAGACCTGGTTATGACGTGATTCAGCGCCCGGCTTGGCGTAGTTAGATACCTCATAGCCCAAAAGCCCTGCCTCGGCGCAAAGCTCGGTCGTCAGATCATACATATCAGCCGCGAGATCCTCATCCGGCAGGCCGTGCAGCTTTCCGGCGTCGTAAAGGCGGGCAAAAGCGGTGCCTTCTTCTATTGTTAGCTGATAGAGCGATATGTGGTCGGGCCCGCGGGACAAAACATGGCGCAACTCTTCGCCCCAGGATGCCAGATCCTGGTCCTGGCGGGCGTAGATCAGGTCGCAGGATGTGCGGTCAAACAGGCTGCGGGCCAGATCCAGCGCGGCAAGGCCATCTGCGGCGCTGTGCTGACGCCCCAGGCGACGTAAGTCCTGGTCGTTCAAAGCCTGCAAGCCAAGCGAAACCCGGTTAACCCCGGCATGGCGATAGGCGGCAAATCGAGCGGCTTCGACCGATGTGGGATTTGCCTCAAGCGTGATCTCGGGGTCATTGGTCAGACGCCAATGCTTTGAAACGCGGTCAAGTATGGCATCAACAGTCGCGGGATCCATCAGGGATGGGGTTCCCCCGCCGAAGAACACCGAACGCAGGATGCGGCCGCCGGTTTCGGTCGCGGCGCGGTCAAGTTCCTGCAGATAGGCCTCTCGCCAGGCGTCCTGGTCGATCTTTGCCGTCACATGGCTGTTGAAGTCGCAATAGGGGCACTTTGCCTTGCAATAGGGCCAATGAATGTAGAGGGCGAAACCGCCCTCTTGCCAGTCTTCGCCCATGTGATGTTTCACGTGAAACATTTCTCCAGCAAGGCCTTCACTGCACGGGCGCGATGGCTGATCGCGTTCTTCGCAGCGGGCTCCATTTCGGCAAAGGTTTGCGGCAGGCCCTCTGGCTCAAACATCGGGTCGTAGCCGTGGCCTTCCGCGCCGCGACGAGGCCAGATCAGCTGCCCCGGACAGACGCCCTCGGCATGTTCATCATGACCGTCGGGCCAGGCAAGGACCAGAGTGCTGCGAAATTGAGCCAGACGGGGCAGGGGCGCGTTCTTCTCTTCCAGGAGCGCCCAGGTCTTTTCCATCGCCATGCCAAAGTCACGGCCCGTCGGGGTCTCGGCCCAATCGGCGGTATAGACGCCCGGCGCACCATTCAACGCATCAATCGTAAGGCCGGAATCATCGGCCAGCGCGGGAAGGCCGGTCGCCTTCGCGGCGTAATGCGCTTTGATGCGGCCATTGCCGAGGAAGCTGTCCTCGGTCTCGGCAGGCTCAGTCAGGCCAAAATCAGCCGCTGAAACGCAGGTGATGCCAAGGGGAGCCAGCAGCGCGGAAAATTCTGCCAGCTTGCCTTTGTTGTGGCTGGCAATAACCAGCTTGTCTTCGGTGAATTTGCGGGTCATGCCGAGATCGCCTCTTTCTGCGCGGCGACCAAAGCAGCGGTGCCCTGCAGGCCCAGCTGCAGCAGTACGCTCAGATCCTCGGTCGAGAATGGCGCGCCTTCGGCAGAGGCCTGAACCTCGACCAGTTTGCCGCGCCCGGTGATCACGAAATTGCCATCGGTGCCCGCAGCGGAATCCTCATCATAATCAAGATCCAGGACGTTCTGCCCCGCATATATACCACATGAGACAGCCGCCACATGATCCAGGAGGGGGTCGCTGGTCACGATCCCTTTCTGCATCAGGCGATTCATTGCCAGTCGCAGCGCCACCCAGCCGCCGGTGATCGCCGCGCAGCGGGTGCCACCATCGGCCTGGATCACATCGCAATCGACGGTGATCTGGCGCTCACCCAAGGCCTGGCGGTCCACTACGGCACGCAGGCTGCGGCCAATAAGACGTTGAATCTCTTGCGTTCTTCCAGATTGCTTGCCCGAAGCAGCCTCACGCCGCGAACGGGTATGGGTTGAACGCGGCAGCATGCCATATTCCGCGGTAACCCAGCCCATGCCGGAATTGCGCAGGAAGGGCGGCGGCTTATCCTCGATCGAGGCCGTGCACAGAACATGGGTATTGCCCATGCGGATCAGGCAGGAGCCTTCGGCATGCAGCGAAACCCCGGTTTCGATGGAAACCGCGCGGAGTTGATCGAGAGCTCGTCCCGAGGGGCGCATTTTGTGATCCTTTCGGTGATTTGGGTCAGATATGCGCGGGCAGGTTGCGGATGCAACCCCGATTGGGGGGTGTTGACGCCGATGCCGCTTTGGCAGCGGATTGACGACGCCCTGCATTCTCCCTTTATTCAGAGGTGGGGTGGATGTTCACAGAAGAAGACGGGCCGGGAATACCATGGCAGACAGGAAAGAGCTGCTTGCGCAAATGAGCGACAGATCCCGCGAAGTATTTCGTCGGGTGGTTGAGGGATATCTTGAAACCGGGGATCCGGTCGGTTCGCGCACGCTGACGCGCAGCCTGTCAGAGCAGGTCTCGGCGGCGACGATCCGCAATGTGATGCAGGATCTGGAACATCTGGGCCTATTGGACAGCCCGCATGTCTCGGCCGGTCGGGTGCCGACGCAGCAGGGTTTGCGGCTGTTTGTTGATGGTTTTCTGGAAATGGGAACCGTCGATCAGGCGGATCGCGCCCGAATTGACGCGACGATGCATGGCGATGACCACGATGTCAGCGCGGCGCTGGATCATGTTTCGGCGGCGCTGTCCTTTCTGACCGGCGGCGCAAGCATCGTGATGACGCCCAAGCATGAACAGGCGCCGATCCGGCATATCGAATTTGTCTCGCTTTCTTCTGATCGGGCGCTGGTGGTGCTGGTTTTCGCTGATGGCCAGGTCGAGAATCGCCTCTTCACGCCGCCGCCCGGGCAGACGCCGTCCTCGATGCGAGAGGCGGCGAATTTCCTGAACGCGATGGCTGAGGGGCGCACGCTGTCAGATCTCCGCCATCGGATCCGCAGCGAGATTGTGCAACGCAGGCAAGAGATTGACAGCCTGGCGCGTGATCTGGTCGAAAGCGGGCTGGCGGTCTGGGAAAATGCCGGGCTGACCTCTGAAAGGCTGATCGTGCGCGGGCGCGCAAACCTTTTGGAAACCTCTGGCGGCGAAGATGTGGACCGGATCCGCAGCCTTTTCGATGACCTGGAACGCAAACGCGATATTGCCGAATTTCTGGAATTGGCCGATGAGGGCGACGGGGTGCGCATCTTCATTGGCTCGGAAAACAAACTCTTTTCACTTTCGGGTTCAAGTCTGGTCGTTTCCCCCTATATGAACGCCGAGCGAAAGATTATCGGTGCCGTCGGCGTTATCGGGCCGACCCGGCTGAATTACGGGCGGGTGGTGCCGATTGTGGATTACACGGCGCAGCTTGTCGGGCGGATGGTATCCGGTCGCGGGCGGGGCTGAATTGAAACAGGTTGCGACCTGAAAGACTGAGGAGTTGTCATGGCGCAGAATGAGAATGGCGCAGCAGAGAATGGCGTGACTGGCGATCTGCCGGAATTCGAGGAATTCGCCGTCGATGAGCTGGAGGTCCTGCGCCAGGAGCGGGATGACTTCCGCGATAAGTTCATGCGGGCGCTGGCTGATGCGGAAAATTCCCGCAAACGCGCCGAGCGTGACCGCCGTGAGGCCGAGCAATATGGCGGCTCGCGTCTGGCACGAGACCTTTTGCCGGTTTACGACAACCTCAATCGTGCGCTTGCCGCGATCCCTGAAGAAAGCCGCGCCGCCTCGGCCGCGCTGATTGAGGGGGTTGAACTGACCCTGCGCGAGCTGTCGGGCGTGATGAAGCGTCATGGCGTCATTGCCCTGACCCCGGCAGTGGGCGATCAGTTCGATCCGCAGCTGCATGAGGCCATGTTCGAGGCCCCGCTGCCTGGCACCAAAGCAGGCCAGATTATCCAGGTCATGACCGAAGGTTTCATGCTGCATGACCGTCTGCTGCGCCCCGCGCAGGTTGGCGTTTCCTCAACGCCGGGCTGATATACGCCGCAGATGGCTGTCGGGCTTTACCCCGACAGCCATCTGCGCAGGAAACAGCGCAGGAAACAGCTTAGTCGAGCATCGACTTCAGCTCATAAAGCAAATTCAGGGCCCCGATCGGCGTCAGCTGGTCGGGGCTTGCTTCTTTCAGCCGTGCTTCGATCTTGCTTTCTTTTGCAGGTTTCGCTGCGACAGGGGGCGGGGATGATCGGAACAGCGGCAGATCGTCGATCAGCGCGGCCTGTTTGCTGCCCTGACGGTCGCCCTGTTCCAGCGCCTCAAGCACGCATTTCGCGCGTTCGATCACCGAGGGCGGCAGGCCCGCAAGGCGGGCAACCTGAACGCCATAGCTGCGATCAGCCGCGCCGCGCTTTACCTCATGCAGGAAAATCACGTCGCCTTCCCATTCGCGCACCGTAACCGTGGCGTTCTCGACACCGTCCAGCTTGGCCGAAAGCTGGGTCATTTCGTGGTAATGGGTGGCAAACAGCGCCCGGCAGCGATTGACCTCATGCAGATGCTCCAGCGTGGCCCAGGCGATGGAAAGCCCGTCCCAGGTGGCCGTGCCGCGGCCGATTTCGTCCAGGATCACCAGGGCACGGTCATCGGCCTGGTTCAGAATGGCGGCGGTTTCGACCATCTCGACCATAAAGGTCGAACGTCCCCGCGCCAGATCGTCCGAGGCCCCAACACGGCTGAAAAGCTGGCTGACCAGCCCGATATGCGCGGCGCGTGCGGGAACAAAGCTGCCGGCCTGCGCCAGCAGCGCGATCAGCGCGTTCTGGCGCAGGAATGTCGATTTGCCGGCCATGTTCGGGCCGGTCAGCAGCCAGATCGCGGGCGAGTTCCCGGTGGTCAGATCGCAGTCATTGGCGACGAAACTCTGCCCGCCCTGGCGGCGCAGCGCACGTTCAACCACCGGGTGGCGGCCAGCGGTGATCATGAAGGCGCGGCTTTGATCAACCTTCGGCTGGGTCCAGTCCCCCTCGGCGCTGAGATCGGCGAAAGCGGCACAAAGGTCAATCTCAGCCAGGGCGCGGGCGGCCAGACCAATGGGGCCCGACCAGTCAAGAATCGCGCGTTTCAGGCCTTCATAGTGACGTTTTTCAAGTTCCAGCGCGTGGTTGGAAGAGTTCAGGATCCGGGTTTCCAGATCGGAAAGCGCAACGGTGGTAAAGCGCACCTGGCCCGCCGTTGTCTGGCGATGGATGAACAGATCGGGATGGGCGCGAAGTTTGTCCTCATGGGTGGTGGTAACTTCAATAAAATAGCCCAAGACGTTGTTATGCTTGATTTTCAGCGCCGCAACGCCGGTATGTTCGGCATATTGCGCCTGCATAGAGGCGATGACGCCCCGGCCCTCGTCGCGCAGCTGGCGGGTCTCGTCCAGATCGCTGTCAAAGCCGCTGGCGATAAAGCCGCCGTCGCGGGCCAGCAAAGGCGGCTCTGCCACCAGCGCCTGATCCAGCAGATCGACCAGCGCATCATGACCCGTCAGTGCCCGGGCCGCCTCTGACAACAGTTCAGGGGCCGTTTGCAGCCGCTCGGCCAGGGTCAGGGCCTGGGTCAGCCCGGCGCGGATCGCGGTCAGATCGCGCGGGCCGCCCCGGTCCAGCGCCAGGCGCGAAAGGGCCCGATCCATGTCGGGAACGCCGCGCAAAGCGCTGCGCAGATCTTCCCGAAAACGGCTCTGTTCCAGCAGAAACTGCAAAGATTCGTGGCGTGAACTGATCACGGTAAGGTCGCAGGACGGGGATGAAAGCCGCCGTTCCAGCAACCTTGCGCCGGGGGCGGTGATGGTGCGGTCGATAGCCGCCAGCAAAGAGCCTTCGCGCCCGCCAGACAGGGCCTGGGTGATTTCCAGATTCCGCCGTGTCGAGGCGTCGATCTGCATCGCGCCGCCGGGGATCTCTTTCACGGGGGGGCGCAACAGCGGCAGGTTGCCGCGCTGCGTCAGATCCAGATAATCCAAAAGCCCGCCCATCGCGGCAATCTCGACCCGGGAAAAAGCGCCGAAGGCCTCAAGCGAGCCGACCTGCCAAAGGGCGCAAAGCCGCTTTTCCGCACCTGCGGAATCGAAACTGGCGCGGGCAAGTGGCGTCAGCGCCGTGCCGGAATCAGTCACCAGGCCTGCAGTTTCGGCCTCTTCCCCCTCTGGGATCAGCAGTTCGCGGGGCGAAAGCCGCGCAAGTTCCGGGCCAAGGCGCGGCAGTGGGCAGGGCATCACCCGAAACTCGCCTGTCGAGATATCGGCCCAGGCCAAAGCCGCCTCATCCCGCATAGCGACCCAGGCGGCCAGATAATTGTGGCGGCGGGCTTCAAGCAGCGAATCCTCGGTCAGGGTGCCGGGCGTCACCAGCCGCACCACGTCACGTTTGACCACCGATTTAGAGCCGCGCTTCTTCGCCTCGGCCGGGTCTTCCAGTTGTTCGGCGATGGCCACGCGAAAGCCTTTGCGGATCAGCGTCAGCAGATAGCCCTCAGCGGCGTGAAACGGCACGCCGCACATCGCAATCGGCTCGCCCTTGTGCATGCCGCGCTTTGTCAGCGCGATATCCAGCGCCTCGGATGCGGCAAGCGCATCATCGAAAAACATCTCGTAAAAGTCGCCCATCCGGTAAAACAGCAAAGCGCCCGGATTCTGCGCCTTGATTTCCAGATATTGCGCCATCATCGGCGTGACGGTTTCTTCAGACATGGTTCCCCCGCAGCTCTGGCGCGACCCTACAAAAACGCGGGGGCGGCGAAAAGGTCATCATCCGGTCTTTTCATTTCGTGCGCAAAAGGGCATGGATTGGCAACTTTAATTCGCAACATGGCCCACCGATGACCCGTTCCAGAACCACGCCCGAAGAAGCGCTTGCCTATCATTTTGAGCCGCGCCCGGGAAAATATGAGATCACAGCCTCAAAGCCGATGGCCACGCAGCGCGATCTGTCGCTGGCTTACAGCCCGGGCGTGGCCGTGCCCGTGCAGGCGATCGCGGATGCGCCTGAGACGGCATATGATTACACCGTGAAGGGCAATATGGTCGCGGTGATCTCGAACGGGACGGCCATTCTGGGCATGGGGAACCTGGGCGCGCTGGCGTCGAAGCCGGTGATGGAAGGGAAGGCGGTTCTCTTCAAGCGCTTCGCCGATGTGAATGCGATTGATATCGAGCTGGACACCGAGGACGCCGATGAGATCATCAAGGCGGTAAAGCTGATGTCGCCCACCTTCGGCGGGATCAACCTGGAAGATATCAAGGCGCCGGAATGCTTTATCATCGAGCAGCGGCTGAAAGAGATCTGCGATATTCCGGTGTTCCATGACGATCAGCATGGCACGGCGGTGATCTGCGCGGCGGGGCTGATCAACGCGCTGGAGATTTCGGGCAAGCAGATCCAGGACGTGAAAATCGTGCTGAACGGGGCAGGGGCGGCGGGCATCGCCTGTCTGGAGCTGTTGAAGAGCATGGGCGCGCGGCATGAGAATTGCATCATGTGCGACACCAAGGGTGTGATCTACCAGGGCCGGACTGAGGGCATGAACCAGTGGAAATCGGCCCATGCGGTGAGGACCGATGCCCGCAGCCTGGAAGAGGCGATGGTTGGTGCGGATGTGTTCCTGGGTGTCTCGGCCAGGGGCGCGGTGACGCCTGCGATGGTCGCCAGCATGGCGGAAAACCCGGTGATTTTCGCCATGGCGAACCCCGATCCCGAGATCACACCGGAAGAGGCGCATGCGGTTCGCGCCGATGCGATCGTGGCGACGGGGCGCTCGGACTATCCGAACCAGGTCAATAACGTGCTGGGCTTTCCCTATCTGTTCCGGGGGGCGCTGGATATCCACGCCCGCGCGATCAATGATGAGATGAAGATCGCCTGTGCCCAGGCGCTGGCGAAACTGGCGCGGGAAGATGTGCCCGATGAGGTCGCCATGGCCTATGGGCGCAAGCTGTCCTTCGGGCGCGATTACATCATCCCGACGCCCTTTGACCCGCGTCTGATCTATGTGGTGCCGCCCGCCGTGGCGAAGGCGGGGATGGATACCGGCGTTGCGCGGCGGCCCATTATCGACATGAAGGCCTATGAGGCCAGCCTGAAGGCGCGGATGGATCCGACCGCCTCGATTTTGCAGGGGTTGCATGCGCGGGCGCGGCAGGCCCAGGCGCGGATGATCTTCGCTGAGGGTGATGACCCGCGTGTTTTGCGGGCCGCTGTCGCCTGGCAGCGTTCCGGCCTTGGCAAATCGCTGGTGGTTGGCCGCGAGACTGACGTCCGTGAGAAGCTGGAAGCGGCGGGCCTGGGCGACGCGGTGCGCGAGCTGGAGGTGGTCAATGCTGCCAATTCGCGCCATCTCGATCAGTATAAAGACTTTCTTTACAAACGCCTGCAACGCCAGGGTCATGACCGCCAGGATATCCATCGGGTCGCGGCGCGGGATCGGCATGTCTTTGCCTCGCTGATGCTGGCGCATGGGCATGGCGACGGGCTGGTAACGGGGGCGACCCGCAAATCAGCGCATGTTCTGTCGCTGATCAACAACGTGTTCGATGCCAAAGCAGTTGATGGCGCGGTGGGGGTGACGGCGCTTTTGCACAAGGGACGCATCATCTTCATCACCGATACCCTGGTGCATGAATGGCCGGATGAGGAAGATCTGGCGACGATTGCCACCCGGGCCGCGGGCGTTGCCCGTTCAATGGGGGTGGATCCGCGGGTGGCATTTGTCAGTTTTTCAACCTTTGGCTATCCGGTGTCAGAGCGGGCGACCAAGATGCACCGCGCAGTTGATGTGCTGGATCGGCGCGGCGTCGATTTCGAATATGATGGCGAGATGACCGTCGATGTGGCGCTGAACAAGGACCAGATGGCGGCCTATCCTTTCTGCCGTCTGACCGGCCCGGCGAATATCCTGGTGGTGCCCGCACGGCATTCGGCCTCGATCTCGGTCAAGCTGATGCAGGAAATGGCGGGCGCCACGGTGATCGGGCCGATCCTTTCGGGGGTGAACAAGCCGATCCAGATCTGTTCCACCTCGGCCACCGTCAACGACATCCTGAATATGGCGGTCATGGCGGCCTGCAAGGTGGGGTGATGGCGGTCGATTTAGAAACGGCTCTGGCAGAGGCGTTGCCAGAGCTGCAGCACCTTCGGCGCAAGGTCTGGTTCAGGGTTGCCGGACTGGCTTTCGGGGCCTTCACGCTGATCTGGCTTTTGACGGATGAGCTGACCAGGTTCAGCCCTGGTGTGCCGGCTGTGCTGATGCTTCTCTTTGCTTTTATCGGCAGCGCCAGCCACTGGCTACGGCTGAAAAATGAGGCGGTTCTTTTACCAGCAGTCGGATCCGTCTTTGGGCTAACGCATCGAAAAAGAGATCTGAACTTTGTCGTCGACATTCCCCACCAGGTGCTGCCTGAGCAGGGCTGTCTGCGTCAAACGGACGATGTTTTCGCCGGAGAGGTCGCGGGCCACCACCTGCGCTTCGCCGAGATACGGACCGGGCGCAATAACTCTTCGCCGACCCATGGTGCGAACACCGTCTTCAAAGGCCTGGTGATTGATCTGAGCCTCGCCGGGCAGTCTCTGCCGCTGCTGGTTGTCAATAAACACTACGTGAAGCAGGGGCAGGAAAGCGGGATTGCAACTGTCGGCCTTGCCCTGTGCGAAAGCCACAGTCATTTTGGGGCGGAATACGGTCTCTGGGCCCTGGGGCAAGAACGCGAAGGCGAACGCCGCGATTTCCTGCGCAGGATTGTTGAGCTTGGCCCAAATATTTTCGGCACGCGGGCGTTTCTGGTTTCGGCCCTGCTGCGTGATCAGCGACTTTGGGTTTCGCTCAGCTATCGCCGCAACCTGTTCAGCGCGAGCGGGCTTTTCGCCGGACAGAAACGGATGATGGCGGATCTGCGTCAGGCGGCAAAAGAGATCGGCCTGGTGCTGCGCTTTGCCACTGAACTGCTGAAGGCAGAGCGGGGCCTTTCCGGTCCCGCCCTGCAAGTGGCATCTTAGCCTTTGTTTGCGACGCGCGCGTTGCGGGTGGCGATCAGGCGCAGGCGCAGCGCGTTCAGGCGGATGAAGCCCGCTGCGTCTTTCTGATCGTAAGCGCCGGCGTCTTCCTCAAAGGTCACGTGCTTTTCAGAGTAAAGCGAGTGATCGGACCAGCGTGCCACGGTGCGCGCCACGCCTTTGTAAAGCTTCAGCTTCACAGTGCCGGTGACATGCTCTTGCGTCTTGTCGATCAGGGCCTGCAGGGCCTCACGCTCGGGCGAGAACCAGAAGCCGTTATAGATCAGCTCGGCATAGCGCGGCATGATGCTGTCTTTCAGGTGGCCCGCGCCAGAATCCAGCGTGATCTGCTCGATGCCGCGATGGGCCTCCAGCAGGATGGTGCCGCCGGGGGTCTCATAGACGCCGCGCGACTTCATGCCGACGAAACGGTTTTCGACGAAATCCAGCAGACCGATGCCATGCTTGCCGCCCAGCTCATTCAGGCGGGTCAGGATGGTGGCGGGCGAAAGGGCCTCACCATTGATCGAGACGGCATCGCCGCGCTCGAAGCCGATTTCGATGAATTCGGGCGTATTCGGCGCATCTTCGACCGCGACGATACGCTGAGCCACGTAATCCGGGGCTTCTTCGGCCGGGTTTTCGAGGATCTTGCCCTCAGACGAGGTGTGCAAGAGGTTCGCATCGACCGAGAAGGGGGCCTCGCCGCGCTTGTCTTTGGCGATCGGGATCTGGTTCTTTTCGGCAAATTCCAGCAGGCTGGTGCGCGAGGACAGGTTCCATTCCCGCCAGGGCGCGATCACCCGGATCGAGGGATCCAGCGCCGCGACGCCCAGCTCGAACCGGACCTGATCATTGCCCTTGCCGGTTGCGCCATGGGCGGTTGCATCGGCGCCGGTCGCCTGCGCGATCTCGACCAGGTGCTTTGCGATCAGCGGACGCGCGATCGAGGTGCCCAGCAGATAGAGCCCCTCATAGACCGCATTGGCGCGGAACATCGGGAAAACGAAGTCGCGCACAAATTCCTCGCGCAGGTCGAGGATGTGGATATTCTCTGGCTTGATCCCCAGCAAAAGCGCCTTTTGGCGTGCGGGTTCAAGCTCTTCGCCCTGGCCCAGATCGGCGGTGAAGGTCACCACCTCGCAGCCGTATTCGGTCTGCAGCCATTTGAGGATGATCGAAGTGTCGAGGCCGCCCGAATAGGCAAGCACGACTTTGCTGGGCTTTTTCATGGGAAGGCTCCATCGCCGGTTTCGCCCGCGATTACCGGGAAACCTGATAAAGGGCAAGTCAGGCGGCAATGTGATTGACAGGACTGCAGCAAGAGTGCCCCTGTCATACATGATTTTTTGTTGGAAAGGTGCCTCATGGTCTGGCGTATTTTTGTTCACTCGGTTCGTCAGGTTTTTGGCAATCTTCCCGGGGTTCTGCGGGTCTCGGCGGTGCTGATGATTATTCAGATCGCGGCGCAGCTCTACTTTTTCCACTCAAATCCGGAGCTGGCGATGCTGGGCATGGATCCGGACAGCGTCGATCTGGATGCGGCGTTCGACACCCTTATGAGTGCCAACTACTTCATTGTGATCCTGGTGCAGTCGGTCTGCTATCTGTGGATAATGGTCGGCTGGCATCGCTATGTGCTGCTGAACGAGACTGCTTCATTCGTTCCGACATTCCGGCCTGGTCGGATGGTTGTCTATTTCGGCGTCTCTTTGATGTATGTGGTTTTGACGCTTATTCTGGCGGCGCTCATGTATCTCATACTCAGGCTTAGCGCGCCGATACTGGCCTCGATCATCGGAAATATCAGCATGAATTCCGCCATGATGTTAGGCATCATTCTGATAGTTCTGGCTTTTTTGCCCGTGCTTGTTGTGATGATGCGGCTTTCGGTCGGCCTGCCAGGTGTCGCATTGGGGGCTGGTGTTTCCCCCTTCATCGGCTGGGAGGCGACGAAGGGGCGCAGCATGACCATCGTTGGACTGATCGTGATGCTTGGCGGCCTTGGCTACCTTGAAGGGGCGATCAGCACTGCCTTGTTTGGAGACGATATCTTCAGCCCCCAGGCCCTGCTGGTTGGCGCCGTTCTGAACTGGGTTACCGTGATGCTGAGCGCGTCGGTTCTGACCACGCTTTATGGTGTCTTTGTTGAACGGCGCGAGCTGGTCTGATCTTGCACAAAGCGGCAAATCGGTTCATGCCCATGGCATGACCGGATTTGCCCTCGCCGCCAGAGCCGCCACGCGCGAATTGCGCCAGCTGTTCCCCGAAACCCCGCTGCTGCGCAACGAGCATCTCTCGTCGCGTTATGGTGCCGATATCTGGCTGAAGCGTGAGGATCTGACGCCGGTGCGCAGCTATAAGCTGCGCGGTGCCTTTAACGCGATGCGCAAGATCCGGGCGGAAAAGCCCGATCAGATGAATTTCGTCTGCGCCAGCGCGGGAAATCACGCGCAGGGGGTGGCCTTTGCCTGTCGCCATTTCGCGGTGAACGGCACCATCTTTATGCCGGTGACCACGCCGCAGCAAAAAATCGACAAGACCCGGACCTTTGGCGGCCCGAATGTCGAAATCGTTCTGACCGGCGACTATTTTGACCAGACGCTTGCAGCGGCTCAGGCCTTTTGTGCTGAACGCGGGGCGCATTTTCTGGCGCCATTTGACGATCCCGATGTGATCGAGGGGCAGGCCAGCGTCGGTGTCGAGCTTTTGGAGCAGTTGGGCCGCATGCCCGATCTGGTGATTTTGCCGGTTGGCGGGGGCGGCCTGGCGGCGGGTGTGACCACCTATCTGAACGAGGTCTCGCCCCAGACCGCATTTCGCTATGTCGAGCCGCTTGGCGGCGCCTGCCTTGCCGAGGCGGTTCGCCATGGCGGGCCGCAAAAACTGGCCAAAGTGAACAGCTTCGTAGATGGGGCCGCGGTTGCGAGGCTGGGGCAGCTGACCTGGGAGCGGCTGAAACATGTCCAGCCCGGGCAGGTCTTGCTGGCGCCCGAGGATCGCGTCTGCATCACAATGCTTGAGATGCTGAATGTCGAAGGCATCGTGCTGGAGCCGGCAGGCGCGCTTTCGATTGATGTTTTGCCCGAGCTGGCGGATGAAATTCGCGGTAAAACCGTGGTCTGCGTTACTTCGGGCAGCAATTTTGACTTTGAGCGCCTGCCCGAGGTCAAAGAGCGTGCCCAAAGATATGCCGGAATGAAGAAGTACTTCATCCTGCGCATGCCGCAGAGGCCAGGTGCCCTGCGCGAGTTTCTGTCGATGCTTGGGCCTGATGACGACGTTACCCGTTTTGAGTATATGAAGAAATCGGCGCGGAATTTTGGCTCGATCCTGATAGGGATTGAGACAAAGGCGCCCGATGGCTTTGCTGCCTTTACGGGGCGGATGGATGAGGCGGGCTTCTCCTATCGTGACATCACCGATGATGATGCGCTGGCCGAGTTCCTGATCTGATCGCCGGGGCTTCGTGCCGCTGGGTTTGCCTTGCGCTTCTCTGCGCTCATGTCTCCGGCCCGCCGTCGAGCGCGGCCTGAAAAGCCTGTTTCGATGCCTCATAAACGGCGATGAATGCGCGTGGTTCAAGCGGAACGACGCGGCCACAGGCATTGCAGCGCTCGGCATCCTGGCAAAGCTCTGCCAGGGTTGCGAGACCCAGATTTAGGGCACACCCCTTAAGAGAGTGCAGATCTGCGGCCAGATCGGGCCCGGCCCGCGCCTTAGAAATGCGGCCGATGATGACATCGGTTTCCTCAAGAAAAAGACGGACGATGATGGCGAGATCCTCATCCCCGATCTCCTCAAGCAATTCCTGCATTCGGGCCAGGTCGATCAGGTGGTCGTAATCAGGCACGGATTCGCACGCGGTGTGACAAGGCGAAGGGGGCGCGGCCGTCGATGCGGCGGCTATATTCGTGCCAGAAGCTGAAAGGGTCAGATCCATCGGGTCGTCCTGTTGACGCTGCGTCGGCTGCGGTTCCGAACAGTCTGGACCTGTGGGCCTTAATATAAGGTAACCGACGGCAAAAAAGCATCCGGCCCTCGCCGTGGGTCGCGCGGAATTTTTTCGCCCGTCTGTTCACCGGGGATTAACCCCTAAGCGCGAAAGCTGACCCATGGCAGCCAGGGTGCGACGTGGAACAAAGACCGATATCTACAGGTGATTCGCGGCGGGTTCAGTCCGGTGCCGGGGATCCTGTGCCTGTCGTTCTGGTCGTGGATGACAGCCGGGCGCAGCGCAAACTCTCTGCGATGTATCTGCGGCGCTGGGGATATGCTGTGGCTGAGGCGGCCAGCGCGCCAGAGGCGCTGGAAATCTGCGCCAGAGAAAACGTCGATATGGTGATTTCTGACTGGATGATGCCAGGTATGACCGGTGTCGAGTTTTGCCGCCGTTACCGCGAGATTCCGCGCGATATTTACGGCTATTTCATCCTTGTAACCTCAAAATCCGATAAGGCAGAGGTGGCTCGCGGGCTTGAGGCGGGGGCCGATGACTTCCTGACAAAGCCCTTCAGCTCTGATGAGCTGCGGGCCCGTCTGCGTGCGGGTCAGCGCATCCAGGCCATGCAGGCAGAGTTGATTGGCAAAAATCAGATGGTGCGTGAGACGCTGGAAGAGCTGCAAAGGCTCTATGATGGCCTGGACCGTGATCTGATAGAGGCGCGAAAGCTGCAAAACACCCTGTTGCGTGAGCGGTTTCGGGTCTTTGGCCGTGCGCGGGTTTCCATGCTGATCCGGACGGCGGGTCGTATCGGCGGCGATATGGTGGGTTGTTTTCGACTGGATTCCCGGCGCATCGCGCTTTGGTCGGTAGATGTTTCAGGGCATGGGGTGGCATCGGCGATGATGACGGCGCGGTTGGCAGGCTATCTGTCAGACGGTTCGCCCGAGCAGAACATAGCCTTTACACGAGACCAGGCCGGACAAAGGCGCATCCGCAGCCCGGCAGAGCTGGCGGCCGAATTTAACCGTCTTATGCTGGATGAGCTGCAGGTTGAGCAATATTTCACGCTGATCTACGCAGATTTTGATGAAATATCTGGTGATCTTTGCTTCGTTCAGGCGGGGCACCCGCATCCATTGGTCCTGCGCAAGCCGGGGGCAACAGAGAGAATTGGCGATGGTGGCATGCCCATTGGTCTGGTTGAGGGCGCTGAATATGAGGAAGTCAGACTAAAACTGTCTCCTGGAGACCGCCTTTTCCTGATGTCGGATGGTATCACCGAATGTCTGGGGGCGAATGGTGAAGAGTTGGGCGAAGAGGGGGCAGAGGCCCTGCTGCGCGGCCTGCTTCATCTGGGATCACGTGATTTGCTGGACAGTCTGGTTGAAGAGCTGGCGCGATTTGCGGGGACTGACCGATTTGCAGATGATATTTCGGGCCTTGTTCTGGACTTCCAGCCTTCCGGCAGCGCGGATCATGAAGATGCTGATGCCAGGAGGCTTTCATGACGGCTGATGAAATCGCGCCGTACCTCTGCGGGGGGCCGCAGCCGGATCTCCATCGTATGGCGCAGTGTCGGATCGGGGCGACCGAAAAAGCGATCGGCCTCGGCTTCGGAAAAACCGGCGATTTGCACAGCCTCGAGCCAGGCCGAAACATTGTCGGCCAGTTTGATCTGCTTTTTTATGGCGGGGGGCAGCGTTGTGGGCAGGCCAAACCGCAAGTGGATTGCCGCGCTGAGCCTGGCGTCAAGCTCTCCATAGCCTGGACCTACAGCAGCTTTGACCGGGCTGATCATATCGCCAATCACATATTCCGGGGCGTCATGCAGCAGGGCGGCCAGCTGCCACCTTGCGGGGATTTCTGGATTTGCGCGTGAAAACAAAGCCTCGACCAACAGTGAATGCTCGGCCACTGAATAGGGCCAGTCGCCATGTGTCTGGCCATTCCACCTTGCGACAAAGGCCAGCCCATGGGCGATGTCCCCAATCTCGATATCCATCGGGGTCGGGTCAAGAAGGTCAAGGCGGCGCCCCGACAGCATCCTTTGCCAGGCGCGAGACTGTTTTGGTGCCATTTACGCCCTCATTGCCCAATGCCACATCGCTTTTGCGGCAGGCCCGGCTTTGCGGCAGGCCCTGGTGGCGCTTATTGCCCGTTTCTGCCGTGAATGGTAAGGGGGGCGCAACCAGGATCAGGAGAGAAGAATGGCAACGGATTATATCGTCAGGGATATCGGCCTTGCAGATTTCGGTCGCAAGGAACTCATCATCGCTGAGACCGAGATGCCGGGGCTGATGTCCTGCCGCGAAGAATTCGGCCCGTCGCAGCCGCTGAAGGGCGCGCGGATCGCCGGGTCGCTGCATATGACGATCCAGACCGGCGTGCTGATCGAAACGCTGAAGGCACTTGGCGCGGATGTGCGTTGGGCGTCTTGCAACATCTTCTCGACCCAGGATCACGCGGCAGCTGCGATTGCCGCCACCGGAACCCCGGTTTTCGCCATCAAAGGCGAAAGCCTCGAAGAATACTGGGAATATACCGATAAAATTTTCCAGTTCGGCGGCGAGGGCGGCACCTGCAACATGATCCTCGACGATGGCGGCGATGCGACGCTTTACATCCTGATCGGTGCCCGTGTTGAGGCCGGCGAAAAGGATCTGATCGAGAATCCTGGCTCGGAAGAGGAAATCTGCCTCTTCAATCAGATCAAAAAGCGCCTGGCAGCCAGCCCGGGCTGGTTCACCAAACAACGCGCTGAGATCAAAGGCGTGTCTGAGGAAACCACCACCGGCGTGCACCGCCTTTATGATCTGCACAAAAAGGGCCAGCTGCCCTTCCCGGCGATCAACGTCAATGACTCGGTTACCAAGTCGAAATTCGACAATAAATATGGCTGTAAAGAGAGCCTGGTCGACGGTATCCGCCGCGCGACTGACACCATGCTGGCCGGTAAGGTCGCGGTGGTTTGCGGCTATGGCGATGTTGGCAAAGGCTCGGCCGCGTCGCTGCTGGGCGCGGGGGCCCGCGTCAAAGTGACCGAGATCGATCCGATCTGCGCATTGCAGGCCGCGATGGACGGGTTCGAGGTCTGCACGCTGGAAGATGCGGTCGAAACCGCTGACGTGTTCATCACCACGACCGGCAACAAAGACGTCATCCGGCTGGAGCATATGCACCGGATGAAAGACATGGCCATCGTCGGCAATATCGGCCATTTCGACAATGAAATCCAGGTGGCCAGCCTGAAGAATCACAAATGGACCAATATCAAGGACCAGGTGGATATGATCGAAATGCCCTCGGGCGCACGGATCATCCTTCTGTCTGAGGGCCGTCTGCTGAACCTGGGCAATGCCACCGGCCACCCCTCTTTCGTGATGTCGGCCAGCTTTACCAACCAGACCCTTGCCCAGATTGAGCTGTGGACCAAAGGTTCTGACTATCAGCCTGGCGTCTATATCCTGCCGAAATCGCTGGATGAAAAAGTTGCCCGCCTGCATCTGAAGAAGATTGGCGTTCGCCTGACCGAACTGAAGGCTGATCAGGCGGCCTATATCGGTGTCAGCGTCGAAGGCCCCTATAAGGCAGAGCATTACCGCTACTGATCCGTCACACCCTGTGACCCGGAAGCCCCGTCTCACTCTGAGGCGGGGCTTTGTTTTTTCCCCATTGCCGTTTGAAACTGACGGCCTAAACTCTGCCCCGGCCCTGCATTGGCGGGGGATTTACAGACAATAGCGAGGAAAGCTATGGGCAAGCGCGACGAACTGATCGCCAAATACGCGGACGATCTTAAGAACAAATGCGGTGTTACGCCGGATATGGACCTTCTGACCAAGGTCACCATCGGCTGTGGCCCGACCATTTACAATGCAGACAGCTCGACCGTCGCCGCATCGGATGAGGCAGAGCTGGAGACTGTGAAGAACAATTTCCTGATCAAGAAACTGGGTCTCGCGGATAGCCCTGCGCTGCGCGAAGGTATCGACGCCGCAATCGAGACCTATGGCAAGTCTGAGCGCAACAAGTATCGCGCTGTTTTCTACTACCTGCTGGTCAAGCATTTCGGCAAAGAAGCCGTCTACGCCTGAGGGTGGGCCCGGCTGGGGATTGTACCCGGATCAATCGGGCAGATTGTCATTTTGTGAAAGCCGCGTCATGGTGACGCGGCTTTCTGTTTCCTGCAGGTCGAAATGTCCCCCAATCCCCAAACTCAGCCCTCTGCCGAGGGCGTCTCAGGCACGAGCGCTGTCGAAAGCACCGTGGTGCCGGTGGTTCTTGCCGTTTCCATGGGGCATCTGCTGAATGATCTGATGCAGAGCCTGATCCCGGCCTCTTTTCCGCTGTTTGAGCAGAAATTTGCGCTGAATTTTACGCAAATTGGCCTGATTACACTGGTTTTCCAGGGCACAGGGTCGATCCTGCAGCCGCTGATCGGCTATTATACCGACAAGCGGCCGATGCCTTATGCCCTGTCGGCGGGCATGTTTTCGACCGGGGTCGGCCTGGTCGCGCTGGCTCATGCCACAAGTTTTGCGATGATCCTGATGGCGGTGGCGCTGGTGGGGCTGGGCTCGGCGATTTTCCATCCGGAAAGCTCGCGGATTGCGCGGCTGGCGGCGGGGATGCGCCCGGGCTTCGCACAAAGCCTGTTCCAGGTGGGCGGCAATGCGGGCACGGCGCTTGGGCCTTTGGCGGCGGCGTTTGTCGTTATGTCGCAGGGGCAGCTGTCGATCCAGCTGTTTGCCGGGGTTGCACTGGCGGGCATGTTGCTGCTGGCGGCGGTCGGTCGCTGGTATACGCAGGTTGGTGCCGGGCGGCTGGTCGCACGAAAATCACGGCTGAAATCGGTGGTGCCGCTGCCGCCCCAGGTGGTGCGGCGCGGGATGTTTCTGCTGATCCTGCTGATGATGTCGAAATTCATCTATTCGGTCAGCTTCTCCAGCTATTACACCTTTTACCTGATGGAGCAGTTCAAACTGCAGGCCGAAGAGGCGCAAATTTGCCTCTTTATCTTCCTGTCTGCGGTCGCTGCGGGAACCATCATCGGCGGCCCGATTGGCGACCGGATCGGACGGCGCAAAGTGATCCTGTGGTCAATTTTCGGCATCCTGCCGCTGACGATGATCCTGCCCTGGCTACCACTGATCCCGAATGTGATTGTGGCCTCGGTCGCGGGGCTGATGCTGGCTTCTGCTTTTCCGGCCATGGTGGTCTATGCCCAGGATCTGATGCCGCAAAACACCGGGATGGTTGCCGGGCTGCTGTTCGGCCTGGCCTTTGGTATCGCGGCGATTGGCGCGGCGGGGCTGGGGGTTCTGGCAGATAGCCTTGGGATCGTGGCGGTTTACAAGATTTGCGCCTTCCTGCCTGCGATAGGCGTGGTGGCGATTTTCCTGCCAAATCCGCGTGTTACCAACTGAATCAAAAAATTTAAGCTAAATGAGAGGCGCTTCTGCTTTGGCAGGGGCGCCTTTTTCTGTCACTGTGATTCAGTCGGGGCAGAAGCCCGGGACCTTAATTTCAACACGTGCGGGGGTGCATGTGGGGTGGAAGGAGGGTCCCGTAGGGGTGCGGGGCCCTCCTGTTTTTATCAGGGATCCACGCCGCCAAGGGCGCAGATAAAGGCCCATTCCTCTGGGCTGACCGGCTGCACTGACAGGCGGGTATTGTTTACCAGCACCATCTTTTCCAGCTCTGGGATGATTTTGGCCTCTTCCAGGGTTATGCGCCGCTTCAGCGGTTCCACCGCTTTGATCCAGACGCAATCCCAGCGGGGGTCATCGGTGGTGCTGTCGGGGCTGCTTTCGCGGCAAACCTCGACAATGCCGACCATCTCTTTCCCGATATTCGAGTGGTAGAAAAAGCCGCGGTCGCCGATCTTCATCGCCCGCATATTGTTGCGGGCCTGATAGTTGCGCACGCCGTTCCACTCTTCGCCGACCTCGCCTTTGGCGACCTGCTGATCCCAGGACCAGGTGTCGGGCTCGGATTTGAAAAGCCAGTAGTTCATCCGACGACCTTCTTCCACTCGCGGATGGTGACGTCGGCGAACAGCCCGGCTTTTGCATAGGGGTCTGCCGCCGCCCAGGCCTGGGCCTGATCCAGAGTGTCGACGGTCAGGATCACCAGGCTGCCGATCATCGCGCCATCTGCGTCCAGAAACGGGCCGGCCATCTCGACGATCCCGGTCTCGGCGATATAGGCCAGATGGGCGTCGCGGTTGGCCTTGCGGGTTTCCAGATGGCCAGGCTTATCGATGCAAATCAGGGCTGCGCGCATTATTCACTCCTGTTTCAGGGGGCGCGACATCAGCTCTCTGACTGCCTCGCCCAGGGTTGTTTCTCCGGCGACCAGCCGCGCCACCATGGCGGTAACGGGCATGTCGATGTTCTTTTCCCGCGCCAGTCGCGTCGCGGCCTGGGCCGTGGCGACGCCCTCGACGGTTGCCTCGGGGGCCGTTTTCCCCTGGCCAAGCGCCAGCCCATGCGAGAAATTCCGCGACTGGCCAGAGCTGCAGGTCAGGATCAGGTCGCCCAGGCCCGACAGCCCGGCCAGCGTTTCAGACCTTGCGCCCAGGGCCATCGCCAGCCGGGTCATCTCGGCATAGCCACGGGTGATCAGCGCGGCTCGGGCAGACTCGCCAAAACCCGCCCCGACCACCAGGCCCGCCGCAATCGCAATCACGTTTTTCAGCGCCCCGCCCAGCTGCGCCCCGATCACGTCATCGCTGCGATAAAGCCGCAGCGTGGCAGTCGACAGCAGATGCTGCAGCGCCTCGGCGCGGGGGCAATCACAGGCCAGGGTCAGCGCGGTTGGCAGACCGCGTGCAATATCGGCGGCAAAGCTGGGCCCGGTCAGAACCGCTTTTGCGCCCTGCGCCTCGGCGGCCGCCATAACTTCGGTCGGGCCCTGCAGCGTGGTCAGGTCGATCCCTTTCGAGCAGGCGACCAGATCTGCGCCCAGCAATTCCGGCTGCTGCGCCAGAAACCCACGCATCGCCTGCATGGGCATGGCCAGCAAAACAACGCCCGTTTTGGCAAGATCAGAGACGTTTTCGGTGATCGTAATGCGCTCTGGCAGCGTGACGCCAGGCAGTCTTGGGGCCAGGCGGCTGTCGCGCATCTGCTGGCGGGCCTCCGCGTCGCGGGCCCATAGCTGCACTTGCCGCCCATCGGCTGCCAGGGTGACGGCCAGCGCCGTTCCGAATGCGCCTGCGCCTGCAATGCCGATCATGCCTTGGCCCCCCGTTTGCCCGAGCCCAGCATAGGCGCGGCGCTTTCATCCAGGGGCCAGCGCGATCTTGCGCTTAGGGCGCTGTCGTCGCGGTGCCCGGCAAGGTAACGCTCGATCCCGGCCCAGGCGATCATCGCGCCATTATCGGTGCAAAGGCGCAGGGGAGGGGCCAGAAAGCGGGCCCCCGCCTCGGCACAAACAGTCTCTAACATGGCGCGAATGGCCTGATTTGCGGCAACTCCGCCTGCCACGGCCAGGACGGGGGCCGGAAACAGTTGCAGGGCCCGGCGGGTTTTCTCGGCCAGCACAGAGGCTACGGCCAGCTGAAAGCCTGCGCAAAGATCACGGCGGTCCTGCAGCATCAGCCCGCCTTTCTCAGTGATAATCGCATCGCGGGCCCGCAGGACGGCGGTCTTCAGCCCTGAGAATGACAGATCGCAGCCTGGCCGATCCAGCAGCGGGCGGGGAAAGCGGAAACGTTTCGCATCGCCCAGGGCTGCCTCACGCTCGACATGGGGGCCGCCGGGCTGGGGCAGGCCCAGCAGTTTGGCGATTTTGTCGAAGGCCTCGCCCGGCGCATCGTCGATGGTCGAGCCAAGGCGACGATAGCTTTCCGGCCCTTCCACCGCCAGGAACTGGCAGTGACCGCCAGAGACCAGAAGCATCAGATAGGGATATTCGATGCCGTCGGTCAGCCGCGGCGTCAGCGCATGTCCGGCCAGATGGTTCACCGCCACCAGCGGCAGGCCCGATGCCTGGCTGAGGCCGCGCGCCAGCATCATGCCCGACAAAAGCCCGCCAATCAGCCCCGGGCCTGCGGTCACTGCGATGCCGTCCAGATCGGCCAGCGTCAGATTGGCCTCGCGCAGCGCGGCCTCAACGGCGAAATCCAGGCGCTCGGCATGGGCGCGGGCGGCGATTTCGGGAACCACGCCGCCAAAGGGGGCATGCAGACTGGCCTGGCCTTCAACGATCGAGGACAGGATCTCTGCCGCGCCCGAGGCATTGCGCCGCACAACTGCGGCGGCGGTATCGTCGCAGCTGGATTCAATTCCAAGAAAGAGCGTCGTTTCTGCCATTTCTGTCTGCCGCGTCCCAATATCGCCTGACGTAGTATAGCCCGCCCCGGTATCGTAGCCCCGGTATCATCTGCTTGTGGCGCTACCCCTCTCGCAGGTAGCATTCGCGCAGACCCGAGACAATGCCGGAGGCCGCGCGAATGGCCCAGATGACGCCGCAGCCCTGGCTGCTGAATATCAGGCCAGAGCCCCAGGCCAGCCGCTTCGCCGCCGGGCTGGCGGCGCGATATGGCGCGGCGCTGCCGGTGATCACCTCGCCTTTGATGCAGACTGTGTTCCTGTCGCCCCTGCTGCCGCCGGATCACTTTGCGGCATTGGTGCTGACCTCTGAGGCGGGCGCGATGGCAGCGGCGGGCTTGCGCAGGGCGGGGGCTGTATTGCCGGACCTGGCGTTCTGCGTCGGTGATCGCACCGCAGAAATCGCAAAAATTGCAGTAACAGAGACTGTTTCTGCAAAAGGTGACGCGCGTGATCTATTGGCTTTGTTGGCCGGGCGCGCAGAGGATCCGCTGCTTTATCTGCATGGCGAGGACCGCGCCGCCGATCTGGGCGTAGCTCTTGCCCCGGGCGGGCGACGGGTGGTCTCTGTCGTGGCCTATCGCCAGCAAGAGATGCCGCTGAACCCGGCAGCGACTGCCGCCCTGACCTGGGAATCGCCCCTGATCGTGCCGCTTTTCTCGCCCCGTTCGGCGCGGCTTTTTCTGCGGGCGGTTGCAGGCCAGGGGCTGGATCATATCAATCCGGTTGTTATCAGCGAGAATACCCGCGCCGTTTTGCCTGAAATGCTGGCAAAGCGGGCCCTGATTGCCGACAGGCCGGATGGTCCGTCGATGCTGGCGGCGATTGCCCGCCTTGTTCCGCCCCCTTTGCCTTGAACAGGGGTGGGACGGGCGCGTAGTCTGGGGCAAAGGCGGTGCCGCCAGCTGTAACGATCCCGGCCGCTTGCAGTTCGGCGCCAAAATTTTTGACGGAGTGACGCTCGATGGCAGACGAAAACAAGCCCCCCCGGCAAGATGCGCCCGCCGAGGATGCGCCGGGTCAAGACGTGCCGGGTCAGAACGTGCTTGTCCAGGAGGGCATCGCAGAGCCACCGCAATCCGACGCCGCAGAGGCGGGGGCCGCCAGTGGCCCGACCATCGCCCCGACGCCCGCGCCACGTCGTGCCAGATCGGGGGCGGCGATTTTCGGCGGTACCATTCTGGGCACCGGGCTTGCTGCGGCAATCGGTTTTGCGGTCTCGCATTTCAACCTGTTGGGGCTGCGCAATGATGCTGGCTTTGACGCGCTGACGGATCGGCTGGCGGTTGTCGAGACACAGATTCGTCAGGCCGAAGAGGCGGCTTCCGCCGCTGATAAAGAGGCAATCGGCGCGGCAAATGCAGCGCTGAAAGAGGCGCAAACGGCCAGCGCAGCACTTTCAGCGCAGGATCAGAAGCTGGGAACCCTGTCTGCGCAGCTGCAAAAGCTGGGCCAGGTGGTCGATGCCCAGGCGGCGGCTTTGCCGGATGGCTCGATCCCGCCCGCCGCTTTTGCGGCGCTGCGGGCAGAGGTTGACGCGCTGAAATCGGCGCCTGCTGCCGGGGCCGACCCCGAGGCCTTGCGCCAGCAGATCAACGCCGAACTGGATGCGCGCGCGGCCCAGGTCGCCGCCGCCGCCGAAAAAGAGGCAGAGGCCACCCGCCAGGCCGCCGTGCAGGAGGCCGCCCTGATCACCCTGCGTGAGGCGGTGCGAAACGGCCTGCCCTATAGCGATGCGCTGGCGGCTTTGGGCGCAAGTGACGTGCCCGAAAGCCTGGCGCAGCATGCCGAAACCGGGCTGCCCAGTGCCGCAGACCTGGCGCAAAGCTTCCCTGATGCGGCCCGCGCCGCGCTTGAGGCCTCTTTGCGGGGCGAGGTGTCCGGCGGGTTGGGGGACCAGGCGCTGTCACTTTTGCGCATCGGCACCGGGGCGAGGTCGCTGACACCGCAAGAGGGCACAGACCCGGACGCCGTGCTTTCGCGGGCCGAGGCCGCCGCCCAGGCCGGGGATCTGGCGGCTGCATTAACTGAATTGCAGGGGTTGCCCCCCGAAGGTCTGGCGGAAATGCAGGCCTGGATCGGGCAGGCGCAGAGCCGCATTGATGCCGAAGCGGCGCTTGCCGCGCTGAAGCCGTAAGGAGGGCAAGATGCTCTGGTCGCTTACCAAGATCGCTGTTTTTCTGGGGCTGGTCGCTGGGCTGGCCTTCTTTGCGGGGCATTTCTCGGAACAGGGCGGGCTTGTCCGGCTCTGGGCCTTTGATCAGGAATTCACGCTGGGCCCGGTTGCAGCGGTGATCGCGCTGCTGGCGCTGGTGCTGATCGTCTGGCTGGGGCTGAAGCTGGTCGGCTTTGTCTTTGCGGCGCTGCGTTTTCTGAATGGCGATGAGACCGCGATCAGCCGCTATTTTGATCGCAACCGCGAGCGCAGGGGCTATGCGGCGCTGTCAGATGGTCTGATCGCGCTGGCCTCGGGCGAGCCGAATACCGCGCTGGCCCGCGCCCGCACCGCCGAGCGTCTCTTGCAAAAGCCCGAGCTGACCCGCCTTCTGACCGCCCAGGCTGCCGAGGCCGCGGGCGACAGCCGCGCCGCGACTGAGGCCTGGAAAAGCCTGTTGAGCGATGAGCAGACGCGCTTTGTCGCGGTGCGCGGGTTGATGCGCCAGAAGCTGGCCGCCGGTGATACTGCAACCGCGATGAAGCTGGCCGCTCAGGCGCTGACGCTGAAGCCAAAGCACAGCGAGACCCAGGATTTGCTTTTGAAGCTGCAGGCCGAGGGCGGCGACTGGAAGGGCGCCCGCGATACGCTGTCGCAAAAGCTGCGCTCGGGGGCGCTGCCGCGCTCGGTCTATCGGCGCCGCGATGCGTTGCTGGCCTTGCAAGAGGCAAAGGTGGTGCTGGACGAGGGGGCCTCGATCGAGGCCCGTGAGGCGGCGATAGAGGCGAACCGCCTTTCGCCGGATCTGATCCCTGCGGCGGTGATCGCGGCCCATGCGCTTTTGGAAAAAGATGACCGCAAGGGCGCGACAAGGGTGCTGAAAAAGGCCTGGGAGGCGCAGCCCCACCCCGATCTGGCGGCGGCCTTCGCGGCGATTGAGCCCGATGAAAGCCCTGAGGCAAGGCTGAAACGCTTCCGCAGCCTGCTGGGCAAAACGGCGGGCCAGGAAGAGACCCGGCTGACCGAGGCGGAACTTTTGCTGGCGGTTGAGGATTTTCGCGGTGCCAAAGAGGCGCTTGGCCCGTTGCCCGAAACCCATCCAACGCAGCGTGCGCTGGCGATCCTGGCCGCAGCCGAGCGTGGACTTGGCGCGCCCGATGATGAGGTCCGCCACATCCTGTCGCAGGCGCTGACAGCCTCGCGCGGGCCGGAATGGGTCTGTGACAAATGCGGCGCGGTTCATGGGCAATGGGTGCCGATCTGTGCGTCCTGCAGCGGGTTTGACACGCTTTCCTGGCGCGAACCCGAGGCAATGCGCACCAGCCGCCCCGCAAGCGATACCGATCTGGCGCCGCTTTTGTTTGCTGCCAGCGGCCCGGTAGCGCCTGTGGAAATCGCATCGGTGGATGGGGCGGCGGATGAGGTGTTGCAGCTTGCCGCAGAAGAGGCCGAGGTGATCGTGTCGCCGCCTGACGCTGAACCAAAGCCCGCAGACGAGGGGCCTGATGCGATCACTCCGGACGAAATTCTGCGTCGGGCGACCTGACATTGCAAATTGGGGCTACACAGCGGGCGGATCAGGTGGTATCAGCCACACCGGATCCGGCAGCGCCCGGAACCAGGCCGCTGTAGCTCAGCTGGTAGAGCACGTCATTCGTAATGATGGGGTCGGGGGTTCGAGTCCCTTCAGCGGCACCAGTTATCTTACTGGAATACCAGCACAAAATGGCCGTCCTTCGGGGCGGCCTTTTGCTTTGGCAAGGCTATGGAAGCACGGCGGAACCAGTTCAGAAACGAAGCCAGCCGGGGCCTGATCGCGAACATGTGAAGCCTGCGAGGTGACTGCCCGGTCAGAGAAAGGCGAAGCCGCGTCCCTCATAGGGCGATGGCGTCACCTCATTGGCGATGATTCTGCCAACCGCCATTGCGGCCGCAACCGCTCCGTCGATCCTTCCTCGCGCCTTCGCCTTGGTGAACTTCTCATTCTCGTGGGCATCCTTCTCGCCCACCACGTTCCCGAAGCACATCCGCAGAAGCGGACTGCCGCCATGACGGAAATGCCCGGACAGGATCGCCCGCTTCAGCTCTTTTACCGGGGCCGACATCGAGGCCATCCCCTGGCCGAGCTGGTTCACTGACCTGCCCCCCGGAAGTTCCCTCGCCGTGATGTAGAGTCTGCCCAACCTGAGAAGGAGCAGGCGACATGAGGAAAAGCCGTTTCACCGAGGCGCAAATCATCGGGATGATCAAAGAGCAGGAGGCAGGTTTGCCGACCTCCGAGCTCTGCCGGAAGCACGGCTTGAGCCCCGCGACCTATTACAAGCTT
>NZ_JABJXT010000027.1 GCF_013155295.1 Pseudogemmobacter hezensis
TCAACAGCGCGCTCGGGGGTCGGGATGTAGCTGTCGACAGCAGCGATCAGCGCGCGGATCGAGTCCTCGCCGATTGCATTGTCACGGCCTTCCATTGCGGCCAGAGCCGAGCCTTTGATGATCGGAATGTCGTCGCCCGGGTATTCGTAGGACGACAGCAGCTCGCGGATTTCCATCTCGACGAGTTCCAGCAGTTCCGGATCGTCAACCTGGTCAACCTTGTTCATGTAGACGACCATGTAGGGGATACCCACCTGGCGGCCGAGCAGGATGTGCTCACGGGTCTGCGGCATCGGGCCGTCAGCTGCGTTCACAACAAGGATCGCGCCGTCCATCTGCGCCGCGCCGGTGATCATGTTTTTCACATAGTCAGCGTGGCCGGGGCAGTCGACGTGTGCGTAGTGGCGGTTTTCCGACTCATACTCGACGTGTGCGGTCGAGATGGTGATGCCACGTGCGCGCTCTTCCGGAGCACCGTCGATCTGGTCGTAGGCTTTGAATTCACCGAAATATTTGGTGATCGCGGCCGTCAGGGTCGTCTTGCCGTGGTCAACGTGGCCGATCGTGCCGATGTTGACGTGCGGTTTGTTCCGTTCAAACTTTGCCTTTGCCATTTGGCAGCTCCTTGAAATTCAATGCCGTGCAATCACGGCAGGATGGGATGGGGGGCGCGGACGCCCCCCCGCCGGATCAGGCGTGTTTCTTCTGGATTTCCAGCGACAGGTTTTCCGGAACGGCGTCGTAATGGTGGAATTCCATCGAGAACACCGCGCGGCCCGAAGACATGGAACGCAGGTTGTTGATATAGCCGAACATATTCGCCAGCGGGACCATCGCGTTGATCACGTTTGCATTGCCCCGGGTGTCTTGACCCTGAACCATGCCGCGACGCGAGGTCAGATCGCCGATGATGCCGCCGGTATATTCTTCCGGGGTCACCACTTCGACTTTCATAACCGGCTCAAGCAGTTTCGCACCGGCTTTGCGCAGACCGTCACGCATAGCCGCACGCGAAGCGATCTCGAACGCCAGAACCGACGAGTCGACGTCGTGGAAAGCACCGTCGATCAGAGCGACTTTGAAGTCGATAACCGGGAAGCCTGCCAGCGGGCCCGAGTCCATAACGGACTTGATGCCTTTTTCGACGCCGGGGATGTATTCTTTCGGAACCGCACCACCAACGATTTTCGACTCGAACGAATAGCCTTCGCCCGGTTCGGTCGGCGAGATCACCAGCTTGACGCGTGCGAACTGACCCGTACCGCCGGTTTGCTTCTTATGCGTGTAGTCGATTTCGTATTCCGACGAGATCGTCTCACGATAAGCCACCTGCGGCGCACCGATATTCGCCTCGACCTTGAACTCGCGACGCATACGGTCGACGAGGATGTCGAGGTGAAGTTCGCCCATGCCCTTCATGATGGTCTGGCCCGATTCCTGATCGGTCTCGACGCGGAAGGAGGGGTCTTCGGCCGCAAGGCGAGCAAGGGCGATGCCCATTTTCTCCTGGTCGGCTTTGGTCTTCGGCTCGACGGCGATCTCGATAACCGGGACCGGGAAGGTCATGGTTTCGAGAACGACCGGGCTTGCCGGATCGCAGAGCGTATCGCCGGTGGTGGTCTCTTTCAGACCGCCAAGCGCGATGATGTCGCCAGCATAGGCCTCGGTGATTTCCTCACGCTCGATGGCGTGCATCATCATCATACGGCCAACGCGCTCTTTGCGGCCTTTGGTCGCATTGAGCAGGCTGTCGCCCTTTTTCATCACGCCGGAATAGATCCGGGTGAAGGTCAGCGAGCCGACGAAGGGGTCGTTCATGATCTTGAACGCCAGACCCGAGAAGGGCTGCTCGTCCGAAGCGGTGCGCTCGATGTTGCGGGTCTCGGTCTCGTCGCCCGGTGCGAAGCCCATATAGGGTTTCACGTCCAGCGGCGAAGGCAGATAATCGACAACAGCGTTCAGCAGAGCCTGCACGCCTTTGTTCTTGAACGCAGAACCGCCCAGAACCGGCACGAAGGCCATCGACATGGTGCCCTTGCGGATCAGTGCGCGCAGCTCGTCCTGCGAAGGCTCTTTGCCTTCGAGGTAAGCTTCCATCGCAGCATCATCCTGCTCGACTGCCAGCTCGACGAGCGTCGCGCGGCGGGTCTCAGCTTCTTCTTTCAGCTCGTCGCGGATCGGACGGTGAACCCAGGAAGCGCCGACGTCGTCGCCTTCCCAGACCCATTCTTCCATCGTCACCAGGTCAACGATACCTTCCAGACGGTCCTCAGCGCCGATCGGGAACGCGATCGGTGCGGTGGTCGCGCCGGTGCGGTCCTTGATCATGTCGAGGCATTTCTGGAAGTCAGCGCCGATCTTGTCCATCTTGTTGACGAAGACGATGCGCGGAACGCCGTAACGGTCGGCCTGACGCCACACCGTTTCGGTTTGCGGTTCCACACCGGCGTTACCGTCAAGCAGACAGACCGCACCATCGAGAACCGCCAGCGAACGTTCAACTTCAATGGTGAAGTCAACGTGGCCGGGGGTGTCGATGATGTTGAAACGGTGCTTCGGCGAAGTGGGTGCCGTGCCGTCGTAGGTCTTTTCCCAGAAGGTGGTGGTCGCAGCCGAGGTGATGGTGATCCCCCGCTCCTGCTCCTGCTCCATCCAGTCCATGGTCGAGGCGCCATCATGCGTCTCGCCCATTTTGTGGTTCTTGCCGGTATAGAAAAGAATACGCTCGGTCGTGGTCGTCTTGCCAGCATCGATGTGAGCCATGATGCCGAAGTTACGATAGAGATTAAGCGGATAGTCGCGTGCCATATGGCCCCCTTACCAGCGGTAATGGCTGAACGCTTTGTTCGCGTCTGCCATCTTATGGGTGTCTTCGCGCTTCTTCACGGCAGTGCCGCGACCATTGACGGCATCCGACAGCTCTGCTGCGAGACGCTCTTCCATGGTGTTTTCGTTGCGCTTACGGGCAGCGGTGATCAGCCAGCGGATTGCAAGCGCTTCGCGGCGCTCGGTGCGGACTTCAACCGGAACCTGGTAGGTTGCACCACCAACGCGGCGCGAACGCACTTCGACCGAAGGCTTCACATTGTCGAGGGCTTCGTGGAAAGCCTCAACCGGAGCGCGCTTCAGTTTTGCTTCGACGCGGGTCAGGGCACCATAGACGATCGACTCGGCGACCGACTTTTTGCCATCCAGCATCAGGTTGTTCATGAATTTGGTCAGAACGCGGTCGCCATATTTGGCGTCCGGGAGAATTTCGCGCTTCTCTGCGGCGTGACGACGTGACATGTCTTAAATCTCCCCTCAGATCACTTCGGACGCTTCGCGCCGTATTTCGAACGGCGTTGGCGACGATCTTTAACACCCTGGGTATCCAGCACACCGCGCAGGATGTGGTAACGGACACCCGGAAGGTCTTTCACCCTGCCGCCACGGATCAGAACGACCGAGTGCTCTTGCAGGTTGTGCTTTTCGCCGGGGATGTAGGAGATGACTTCGAAGCCGTTCGTCAGACGAACCTTGGCCACTTTCCGCATAGCGGAGTTCGGCTTCTTCGGGGTCGTGGTGTAAACGCGGGTGCAAACCCCACGCTTTTGCGGGCAGGATTCCAGGTGCTGCGACTTGGACTTGCTCGGCTTATCTTCCCGGGGTTTCCGGATAAGCTGTTGAATCGTCGGCATTAACGTTCCTCGTTTCGATACTCGCACCCTATGCCTTATGGTGCGCCGCTTCTCGAGTGGATTGCGCGAATCGCAAAACACAAAAAACCGCATTCATCCGCCAGAGGTGGATGACGCGGGTCGTTATCAGAGGATAGGGGGATTATCCCGTATCTGTGCCGGTAGGGCGCTCTGATCCCATTGCCGGACAAGGCCCGCAGCAGGATGTCGGCGCTATAGGTGGAATCGCCCGGAGTGTCAACCGCAGCCCCCCTTTGCGCCTTTTATTCCTGGCCCCCGGCGGCCCGGGCAACCGGGCTGAGCGGGCGCCGGATCAGCGGGTCAGATCGGGGGGGCACAGATCGCGGGGCACAGATTGGGGGGCCTCAGGTCCGGTCATGGCCGATCCGCCCCGGCAGGTAAAGCCGCGCCAGCACGTCCAGAAAGGCCTGATATGAATTGCCCTCACACAAGAGCATCGCATTGACCGCCGCCGCACTGGCCTGCCTTTCGCGCAGCGCCTGCAACAGCCGCAGGAACATCAGCTCTGCCGCGCTCAGCCGGTCCGAGCAGCCGGGGCAATCGGGGTTGTGATAGTGGAACACGTCCCGGCGGGTATCAGCCAGCAAGAGGATCGCATGGCGCAGATCCGCAACCATCGCCGCGCCGCACCCATAGCCAAAGCCCGCCTGCGCGACCGAGATTGCCATCTGCCGGTCGCCATGACCCGGAAAGGCCACATCGCGGAACAGATGGCGGGCCAGCTGCAGCATCAGCCTGTCGGCATCGCAGATCCCGGGATCGGACAGCCGGATCGGCAAACCGTCGCCGCCTGCAGCCAGCCGCTTTTCATTGTGATGACATCCCATGGCGCACCCTCTCCGGTTGAGATTGTCCGGGATGATCGCTGGCCTTCGAGGCCGCGCCGCAGCGCAGGCAACCATCCTCCGGAATGCTGGGAAGCTGGTTCGCAACCTGACACCCCGACCTGGCACAGAAACCCGGCCCGTTCCAGCGTTTTTGCACAGGTCGGCTGTGCACCCCTGCCCTCTCGCACAGCTCACGGCTTTCTATATGCGCCCCGCCCCCGTTTGCCCGCCGTTTGCCCCCCATTTCCCCCCGGCTTTCCACCCGTCAGGGTGGCGCTGATCTTGACAATGGCATCGCTACACCTGAGATCCACACCAGCAATCTGTCCGGTCTGACATGGCTGAGCCGGGCAGCGCATAAGGACAGCAAGCATGCCCCGCCGATCTGCGGGCCTGCCAGCACAAGACCGCCCAGGGCCCTGCAGGGCCAACCCCGTTTAAGGCCACTCGTTCAGGGGCCACCCATTCTGAATCGTCGGCAAAGGAAAGACACATGTGCGGTATTGTCGGACTCGCGGGCTTCACGCCGGTCAACCAGTCGATCTATGACGCCCTGACCGTCTTGCAGCATCGCGGCCAGGACGCGGCCGGCATCGTCACCATCGACGCCATGAACCACTTTCGCCTGCGCAAGGCCAATGGCCTGGTGCGCGATGTGTTCGAGGCCCGGCACATGCAGCGCCTGCAGGGCAATATCGGCATCGGCCATACGCGTTACCCGACCGCAGGCAGCTCCAGCGCGTCAGAGGCGCAGCCCTTCTATGTCAACTCGCCCTATGGCATCACCCTGGCCCATAACGGCAATCTGACCAATGTCGGCCCGGTGCGTCAGCGCCTGTTTGAGAATGGCCGCCGCCATGTGAACACCACCTCTGATTCCGAGGTGCTGCTGAATGTCTTCGCCAGCGAGCTGGACCGCTCGCAGCGCTATCCGCTGACGGTTGAGGATGTCTTTGCCGCCGTCACCGCCACGCATCGCATCATCAGCGGCGCCTATGCCTGTGTCGGCATGATCATCGACCACGGCCTTTTCGCCTTCCGCGACCCCCATGGCATCCGCCCGCTGGTGATCGGGCAGCGGCGGCTTGATGATGGGCGCACAGAATATATGGTCGCTTCGGAAAGCGTCGCGCTTGATACGCTTGGGTTCGAGTTCATGCGCGATGTCGCCCCCGGCGAGGCGGTCTATGTCACCCTGGACGGCCAGCTTTTCACCCGCCAGTGCGCCGACGCCCCCACCCTTTCGCCCTGCATCTTCGAATATGTCTATTTCGCCCGCCCCGATTCCCGGATGGAGGGGGTCTCTGTCTACAGCGCACGGATGCGCATGGGCCAAAAGCTGGGCAAGCGGATCGCCGAGAACTGGAAAGACCTGGAGATCGACGCCGTGATCCCGATCCCAGAGACCTCTTGCGATATCGCCCTTGAGATCGCGCAGATCATCGGCAAACCCTACCGCCAGGGCTTTGTGAAGAACCGCTATGTCGGGCGCACCTTCATCATGCCGGGCCAGCAGGTCCGCCGCGCCTCGGTCCGGCGCAAGCTGAATGCGAACCGGGTTGAGTTCGCGGGCAAGAACGTGCTGCTGGTCGACGATTCCATCGTGCGCGGCACCACCTCGCAGCAGATCGTTGAACTGGCGCGGGATGCGGGCGCAAAGCGGGTCTATCTGGCCTCGGCCGCGCCCGAGGTGCGGTTCCCCAATGTCTATGGCATCGACATGCCCAGTGCCGAAGAGCTGATCGCCCATGGCCGCAACGTCGAAGAGATCCGCGCGATGATCGGGGCTGACGCGCTGATCTTCCAGGATCTGACCGATCTGGTCGAGGCCGTGCGCGCGGACAATCCCACGATTGCGCAATTCGACTGCTCGGTTTTCGATGGGCAATATGTCACCAAAGATGTCGATCAGGCCTATTTGTCCTATCTCGACGCTCTGCGCAAAGATGACGCAAGGGCGCTGCAACTGCAGAGCGAAACCGAAAATCTGGAACTGCACAACGAGGGCTGATCAAAGAGGCCTGATCTCTGCGCCCGGGCCAGAGAGGCAAGGGCTTTCGGTTTCAGGATCGCGTTTCGATGGGCCGCACAGCGATGGGGCGCGCCCATTCGGAAAGCACACCGCGAAAATGCTGTGATCCCGGGATTTCGGGATTTGAAAGCAAGGATCGGAGTGTGCGGTCAGCGATCTGCCCCCAGATTGAGCCCAACACCGCTCAGATCGCGAGACCGCAGATGACAGAGTTCAGCCCGACCCCCAGCCAGACCGCCAGCCAGACCGCCAGCCAGACGCCCGGCCAGACCGAGGCTGACCCCCGTTGGCAAAGCGTGCTGTCGCGGGACAAAAGCGCCGATGGGCAGTTTGTCTATGCCGTCAAAAGCACGGGCATCTACTGTCGTCCATCCTGCCCCTCGCGCCATGCAAAGCCGCAGAATGTGGGTTTCTTCGACACACCCGCCGAGGCCGGGGCCGCCGGTTTTCGCCCCTGCCTGCGCTGCCATCCGAACGGGCAATCCCCGGCCGGGGCGAATGCGGCCCTGGTGGCCGAGGCCTGCCGCCTTATTGAGGCCTCGGACAAGTTGCCGAAACTGGAGGAGCTGGCCCGCAAAATCGGGATGAGCCCATTCCACTTTCATCGCCAGTTCAGAAAAATCACCGGCCTGACCCCCAGGCAATGGGCGGTGACGCATCGCACACGCAAGCTGCGCGCAGAGCTTGCCGATCCGACCGAAAGCGTGACCGGCGCGATCTATGGGGCTGGCTACAACGCGAATTCCCGCTTTTATGAGAACTCATACGAAGTGCTTGGCATGACGCCGACCACATACCGCAATGGCGGCAAGGACGCCGAGATCCGCTTTGCGGTCGGTGCAACCAGCCTCGGCGCCATTCTGGTTGCGCAAAGCGACAGGGGGATCTGCGCGATCACGCTGGGCGACGACCCCGACAGGCTGGTGCGCGATCTGCAGGACCGTTTCCCCAGGGCCGTGCTGATTGGCGGGGATGCGGATTATGAGACCCTTGTCGCGCAGGTCGTGGGCTTTGTCGAAGCGCCCGGGATCGGCCTTACGCTGCCTTTGGATATTCGCGGCACCGCCTTTCAGGAGCGGGTCTGGCAGGCGCTGCGCCAGATCCCGCCAGGTCAGACGGCCACCTATACCGATATCGCCCGCCTGATCGGCGAACCCAAAGCGGTGCGCGCCGTGGCGCAGGCTTGTGGCGCGAACAAACTTGCGGTGGCCATCCCCTGCCACCGCGTTGTCAGACATGATGGCACACTCGCCGGTTACCGCTGGGGCGTTGAAAGGAAACGCGCACTTCTGGAAAGAGAGGCCAGGCCCCTGCCCCGCTGACCCTGTCTGACGACATGCCCCGCAAGCTGCCCGTAACTTTGCCCGTGATTTTGTCCGTGGCTTTGCCGGGTGAAACCCACCAAAGCTGCGGCGGCCTGCGTCTTGCGAGGTCGTATCCGCGACCTCATCGCACCTGCCGGGATTGCCTTTTCCCGCCGGCCTGCGAGATATGAAATTGACGAACATTTCGTGAACATATAATCTTGCCGCCATGGCACGAACCCTTCAGGACAAACTGGCGATCCTTTCCGACGCGGCGAAATACGACGCTTCCTGCGCCTCATCTGGCGGCGAGAAGCGCGATTCCCGTGCGGGCGGCATCGGATCCTCTGGCGGCGCGGGCATCTGCCACGCCTATACACCTGACGGGCGCTGCATCAGCCTGCTGAAGATCCTGATGACCAATTTCTGCATCTTCGACTGCGCCTATTGCATCAACCGGGTATCCTCAAACGTCGAACGGGCGCGGTTTTCGGTCGAAGAGGTCGTGACGCTGACCCTGGAATTCTACCGCCGCAACTATATCGAGGGTCTGTTCCTGTCGTCGGGCATCATCCGCTCGCCCGATCAGACCATGGCGGATATGGCGCGGATCGCGCGGGTTCTGCGTCAGGACCACGGCTTCAAGGGCTATATCCACCTCAAGACCATCCCCGACGCCAGCCCCGAGCTGATCCGCGAGGCCGGGCTTTACGCCGACCGCCTTTCGATCAATGTCGAGCTGCCCGCCGATGCAAGCCTGCGCAAATTCGCCCCCGAAAAGCGCCCCGAGACCATTCGCTCCGCCATGGCCCAGGTCCGGCTGGAGGGAGAGGCCGCGAAAGAAAAAACCCTGACCGGCAAGCGCCCGCCCCGCTTTGCCCCCGCGGGCCAGTCGACCCAGATGATCATCGGTGCGGATGGCACGGATGACGTGACGATCCTGCAAAGCTCGACCCGGCTTTATACCGGCTACAAGCTGCGGCGCGTCTATTACTCGGCCTTTTCGCCGATCCCGGATGCGTCCAGCGCTTTGCCTCTGGTGCAGCCGCCCTTGTTGCGCGAGCACCGGCTTTATCAGGCGGACTGGCTTTTGCGCTTTTACGGCTTCAGCGCCGAAGAGATCGCCAGCGGCACGACAGCGGGCCATCTCGATCTTGAGATCGACCCGAAACTGGCCTGGGCGCTGCAACATCGCGGGCTTTTCCCGCTGGATGTGAACCGGGCCAGCAAGGACATGTTGCTGCGGGTGCCGGGCTTTGGCACCCGAACGGTTGACCGGATCCTGGGCGCACGCAAGACACAGGCGCTGCGCTATGAGGATCTGACCCGCATGGGCGCGCTGATGAAGAAGGCGCGGCCCTTTATCACGGCGCCGGGCTGGTCGCCGCGCGGGCTGACCGACAGCGCCGATCTGCGCGCACGTTTTGCGCCGCCGCCGCAGCAGTTGTCGCTCTTGTGAGCTACGCCGTCACGCTGCCGGAACGCGGGTTGCTTAATGCCTGGCGTGACGCCGCCCGTATCGCGATCAGCCATCGCATCGCACCGGATCAGATCGACTGGAAGACCGCCGCCGATGCCGATGCCGATGCCGATAACAGCCCGACTGCGGGCGGATTGTTCGCAACCGAGGCGCTGCCATCAGCGCCCGGGCCGCATCAGGCGCAGGTGCCGCAGGCGTTTATCCGGCTGGCAGGCTCGGTGATCTGGCATTCCGCCCCCGCCCGGCTGGCGGCGCTTTATCAGGCGTTGTGGCGGCTTGATCTGCGGCAGGGCGAGCCGCTGTCACAGGCCGATCCTTTGGGGCGGCGGCTGAACCTGATGGCAAAGGCGGTCGGGCGCGACATCCACAAAATGCATGCCTTTGTGCGGTTTCGGGAAATCCCCGCGGGCCCTGACACAGCGGGCCGCCACCGCTTTGCCGCCTGGTTCGAGCCAGAGCATAACACGCTGGAGCCAGGCAGCCCCTTCTTCGCAAAGCGCTTTGCGGACATGGACTGGATGATCGCCACCCCGCGCCTGACCGCGCAGTTCATCGCAGGCAGCCTCAGCTTTCAGCCGGGCGGTGCCCGCCCCAATCTGCCCGGGCCCGATCTGTCTGAGGATGCCTCAGAAAGCCTCTGGGCCACCTATTTCGCCAATATCTTCAACCCCGCGCGGGTCAAGCTGGACGCGATGCGGTCAGAGATGCCGAAGAAATACTGGAAGAACCTGCCCGAGACGCGGCTGATCCCCGATATGCTGAAAGATGCGGAATCCCGCGTGGCGCGGATGCATGCGGCGGCGGCCAGCACCCCGCGCCCGGGCTCCGCCCCGGTCTCGACACGTTACCGTGCGACGATGCCGGTGGCCGCCGATCTGCCAGACACCCTGGAGGCCGCACAAAAGGCCGCGCAGCAATGCCGCCGCTGCGGCCTTTGCGAGGCGGCAACGCAAACCGTCTGGGGCGAGGGTGCAACTGACGCCCGGCTTATGCTTGTGGGCGAGCAGCCCGGCGACCAGGAAGACCTTGAGGGGCGCCCCTTCACCGGCCCGGCGGGTCAGCTGCTGCGCAGCCTTATGGCAGAGGCTGGCATCGCGCCCTCATCGGTCTGGCTGACCAATGCGGTGAAACATTTCAAATTCGTCCCACGCGGCAAAGAGCGTCTGCATCAGAACCCGAACCGCCAGGAAATCGGGGATTGCCGCTGGTGGCTGGGGCTGGAGCTGGCCTTCATCCGGCCAAAGCTGGTGGTCGCGCTTGGTGCCTCGGCCGCTTTCGCACTGACCGGGAAGGCCGCAGCTCTGGAGGACCGGCGCGGCAGGATCGAGACGGGCCTGCATGGTGGCCCGGTCCTGATCACCTGGCACCCCGCCGCCATCCTGCGCCAGCCCGACAAAGCCGCCGCCATGGACCTCAGGGCAGCGCTGTCGACGGACCTGAGCCTGGCGCTTTCTGCCTGCGCCGATCCTTCCCGCCCCGGGAACCCCCAGGAATACTGAGACAGTTTCGGGAACCGAAAGCCTCTCAGATCGTTTTCTCAGCGAGGGTCTCTGACCCAGCCTTGTTCAAAAGGAGTGATGTAATGGCCGATTCTGAAGATGATATCCGTGCAAATCTCGAAAAACAGATCACCGATCTGAAGAAGGAAATATCGAAAATCAGCAAGTCACTCGCATCGCGTGCATCGGAGGCGGTGGATGATGCCGAAGAGGCCTTCGAGGAAGGCAAGGGCCGCGCCCGTCACGCCGCACGTCATGCTGTCGCCCAGGTTCGTGACCAGGCCCATGTCGCCGTGGGCGCCATGCGCGACAATCCCGGCACGACTGCCACCGTCCTGTCGACGGTGGGCCTTCTGGGCCTGGCAGCCGGGCTGCTTCTCAGCGGTGCCCTCTCTGGCGATCGCCGCCGCTGACACCATTGCCCCGCCGGAATGAGTTTCCCTCGCTTTCCGGCGAACCGTGGCCCGCATCATCTGCGGGCCACGGACCTTTTCGGACCACCGACATTTTCGGACCACTGGCATTTTCGCACTACGGAGATTTTCGGAACCGGAGCCTTTAAACGGGGCCTTTAACGGAACCGCGACACTGAGGACAGGTCGGGATGGTCCAGGTCCTGCCTCAGACCCTCTGAAAAACGCAGCGGGGGAATTATGGTCAGCCTGGCTGCGCAACACTGCACGCTGACCGAAAAGAGGATCGGACCGCCCCCATGAGGCCGCCATGAGATTGATAGTTTTCATTGTCCCGGTGGTGGTTGTCGGCTGGATCATCGGCTGGCTGAATGTGCCTGGCCCCTGGTATCAGGGCCTTGCCAAACCTGCGTTTAATCCGCCCAACTGGGTCTTTGCGCCCGTCTGGACGGCGCTATACGTCATGATCGGCGCCGTGGGCTGGCGTCTGTGGAACCGCTCGGCTGACAGAGGGCTTCGCACCCTGTGGGTTGCTCAGCTGGCCCTGAACTATGCCTGGTCGCCTGCATTCTTCGGGGCAGAGAAACCGGGGCTGGCCCTTACTGTCATCAGCCTGCTGCTTGCGGTCATCCTTTCCTTCACCCTGCGGGCAAGGCGGCATGATCCGGCCTCGGCCACGCTGTTCCTGCCCTATCTGGCCTGGGTTGCCTTTGCATTCGTGCTAAATTTCGAAATCTGGCGACTGAACTGATCGCATCGTGACAGGCGCATTGCCGCCGCCCTGCCTCAGCCTTGGTCGGAAAAGGCTTGGGCGCCGGAAAAGGCGGGGGCGGCGAAAGCGGGATCCAGCGCCGCGCAAAAGGCGCTGGCATCGTCATCACGAAAGCCCGCGAGATTGGCCATGATCTGCGCCATGGGCCAATCCCACCAGGCAATCCGCGCAAGGCTGGCGCGCACCTCTGCCGGGAAGCGGTATTTCACATGCCGCCCCGGCACCCCGGCGATGATCGACCAGGGCGCGACATCCTTCGTCACCACCGCCCCCGCCGCAAGAACGGCACCGTCGCCGATCCGCAGCCCGGGCAGCACGATAACCCCATGCCCGATCCAGACATCATTGCCGATCACCACCCGCGCGGCCCGGCGTGCGGCAAAGAAGGCCTGATCGCGGCTTTGCCCGGCGGCGTAATACTCGGGGCAATAGGTAAAGCGGTGCTGGCTTGCCCGCTGCATCGGATGGTTCGGCGCACCGATCCGCACAGTCGCCGCGATGGCGCAAAAGCGCCCGATCTCGCTGTCTGAGATCATGCAATCCTGGCCGACATAGCTGTAATCGCCAAGGCTCGAATACTCGATCCGGCTGCGCTCAAGCACCTCGCAGCTTTGTCCGAGAACGGTCTCGCGCAAAGAGGCCTCGGGGCTGACGATGGTCTGCGCAAGTTTTGGGCCGGGCATGTTCATTGATCCTCACATCGGTTTTGCAGCAACCAGTCGCGGGCCAGAGTGCCCGCATGTTCAACGGCCTGTGCAGGTGACATCCCCAGGGACAGCGCATGGCAAAGCCCGCCCGCATAGCTGTCACCCGCCCCGATCGAGTTTTTCAAAACCAGCGGCCGGTTGATGGGAATCGTTTGCGCATCACCCTGTACGGGCAGCAGCAGCACCGGGCCGGGCCCGTCGGTCAGGATCAGCGCCCGCAGCCGCGCCCCGCAGACGCCCCGCGCCCGTGCGAGGATTTCACCTGGGGTCAGGTCTGCGAAGTCCGCGGCCGAGGTGATGGCGTAATCCGCCGCGATCTCTGCATCCGCGATCAGCGGCAGCTGCAAAAGCACGAGATCCAGATGGGACAGCGCCTCACGCAGCCCCGCCCCGATGTGGTGGATGTTGAGATAGGCGGCCCCCGCTTCGGGCGGCGGGCCAGAGAGGTCAAAGACCGGCTGGCGACCAGGGGCCTGCAGGATCGTGCGCTCGCCGTCGGGGGCCAGCAGGATCTCGGTCAGCACAGTCGCGGGTGCGCCGCGTGCGATATGGGCGGTGCCAAAGCCAGCCGCCTGCAATGCTGCGAAGGTCTCTTGCCCCATCGCGTCACTGGCCAGCGCCGAGACATATTCCACCCGGTGGCCAAGCTCGTGCAGCCGGTTTCCGGTAAAGAAGGCGCCGCCGCCGCGGCTGATCTCACGCTCTGTCCAGCGTTGCCGCCCGCCAGAGACCAGCCTCTCTGACAGCCGCCAGATCCGGTCATGGTTGATATGGCCCACCACCATGACGGGCCGTCTCAGATTGCCCATCTCTCACTTCTCTCCCAGGCCGGGCGCAAGCGCCTCGACGATATAGCGTTGCGCCAGCAGGAAAACCCCAAGCACCGGCAGGATCGACAAAAGCCCCGTCGCCATCAGCGCGCCCCAGGGGGTTTCGGCGGCATCAAGATCGGCAAAAAGCGCGATCCCGGTGGTCAGGGTTTTCTTGCCCGCATCATCAAGCACCAGCTGACCCCAGAGATAGATGTTCCAGGCCCCCATGAACGAGATCACCGAAAGCGCCGCAATCGCCCCCATGACATTGGGAAGCGCGATCTGGGTGAACTGCCGCCACACCCCTGCCCCGTCGATCCGCGCCGCCTCAAACATCGAGGCGGGCAGCTGCAGGAAGCTTTGGCGAAAGTAGAAAACATAGAAGCCGACATAGGGGATCATCGGCACGATCATCGCGCTGTAGGTGTCAAACATCTGCAGCTTTACCACCCCGATATAGGTCGGGATGATCGCCAGCACGGCCGGGAAAGACATGGTGGCCACAATGATCCAGAACGCCGCATCGCGCCCGGCAAAGCGCATACGCGCGAAGGCATAGCCCGCAGGCAGGCTGAGCAGCAGCTTGCCCAGCGTGATCAGGGCCGAGGTCAGGATCGAATTCCACAGCCAGGCCCAGATCGGCTGACGCCTTGCGGCCTCGGTGAAATTCGCAAGCGTCGGGCTTTCGGGCCAGAACCGCATGGATTTCGCCGCGATCAGATCCTGGGGCGTGAAGGCCGCCGTCACGATCCACAAAAGCGGGAATACCGTCAGCGCCGACAGGACCAGCAACAGCCCATGCAAAACGACGCGTCCAGGCGTGAATGCGCGGCTCATTCGTAATGCACCTTCCGCTCGACCAGGGCGAATTGCGCCCATGTCACCAGCAGGACTGCGGCGATCATCATCATGGCAACCGCGCTGGCCTGACCGAACTGGAAATAGCCAAGCCCTTGCTGCCACAGGTAATAAAGCAGGTTGGTGCTTGATCCGGCAGGGCCACCACCCGTCAGCACATCCACCACCCCCACGATATCATCAAGCACCGAAAACAACGTGGTTACGGCGATGAAAAACGCGGTGGGCGAGATCAGCGGCAGCGTCAGATCGAAAAACATCCGCAGCCGTCCCGCGCCATCAAGCCGCGCGGCCTCGATCAGGCTTTGCGGCACCGTGGCCAGCGCCGCGAGCCACAAAAGCATATTGAGGCCGAAACTTTTCCAGAATGTCACCATCGAGACGGCCAAGATCGCCAGATCCGGGTCGGTGTGCCAGCGCGAGCGCGGCCAGCCAAAGGCGCTGAGAACCTCGTTGAACAGCCCGTTCACCGGGTTCAACAGCCAGGACCAGGCCACCCCCGCCACCGAATAGGCAACAATCGTCGGCAAAAAGAGGGCGCTGCGATAGATCACCGCCATCCGCGAGCCGCGCAATCCATGGATCATCAGCGCGAATATCAGCGGCAAAATGATCTGCGCCGGGATCAGGATCACGCAGTAAAGCACGGTGTTCCAGGCCGCCTGCCGGAAATCACGCCTGGCAAGCACCGCCTCGTAATGATCAGCCCCTGCAAAGCCGATCTCTGGCGACAGCAGGTTCCAGTCCAGCACCGAAAGCACCAGCGAGGCGATCATCGGCCCGTATAGGAAGATGATCACCGACAGGACGGCTGGCCCCACAAAGAGCCACGGGACCAGCCTTTTCATCATGCCCGGCTGCATCAGTCTGCCAGCACCAGGGCCAGCTCTGCCGAAGCCTGTTTCAGACCCTCGGCCACGCTGACCTCTTTCGTCAGCATCCGGGTCACCCAATTGCGCCAGATGCCCTGCCCCTCCAGGCCGCGCTTGCCGGGCCAGATCGTCTCGGCGCTCAGGCCGTCCTGCAGCTGCGCCTCGGCGGGGGCCATGAACGCGTTGATCAGCGGGATCTCATGGGTCGAGGTGTTCAGATAGCCCACCTCGGACCAGATCATCTGACCTTCTTTTGAGGCGCAGAATTCCAGGAAGCTCAGCGCCGCCTGGGCACGCTCGGCTTCCTGGGTATAGACGGCCAGGAAATTGCCGCCGCTGTTCATATTGCGGGCATGGCCGGCAAGCCCCGGGAATTTCGCGGTAATGGCCTTTGCCGGGCCCTGCGGGAAGGAAACCGCGCGGGTGGAAGAGGTGGTGCAGATCGCCAGGGCACCGGCCTCGAAGGCCGCGTCCTGTTCCTTGCCCGACACCGGCAGCCAGAGCCCTTCATGGGCGGGGGCACAAAAGGCCTCCATCCCGGCGCGGGCGGCGTCGCTCTCCAGCGCGAGGCGGCCTTCGGGGTCGATGATGAACCCGCCAGCGTTCTGGATGAAGCTTTGGCTTGTCCATTCGTTGTTCGACAGCGCCAGCGCCGAGCGATAGGTCGCATGCCCCTTCAGCGCCGCGTCCAGCTTGCGGCCCGCATCATAAAGCCAGTCGGTATCGGGGTTTTCCGGCAGATCGGGCGAAAGCCCGGCCTCGGCCCAAAGCTGCGAATTGATGAAGGTGATCGGCGTCGACATCGCCCAGGGCAGGCCGATCAGCGCCTGATCAATGGTGACCAGCGGCACCAGCGAGGGGCGGAAATTTTCCATGATCGCGGCGGCGCGGGCCTCATCAATCTGGCGCAGATCGCGTGCGCCAAGGGTGCGGCGGGCGAAATAGCCGAATTTCCAGCCCGTCACCATCAGATCGGGCGCTTTCCCCGCCGCGATCCCGGCCAGCGCCTTGGCGGTGGCGGCCTCATAATCGCCGTCAAAGCGGTTCTCGACCTGCACGCCCAGGCCTTTGGCGTTGAAGGCGTCAACCACCTTCTGGAACGGCTTATCCGCGCCCCAGATCGATGAGACGGTCAGCCTGACATCGCTGGCGCGGGCGCGGCCGGGCAGGAAGGAGGTCGCAAAAGCGGCGGCTCCGGTTGCCAGAATGGCGCGGCGGGAAAACTGGGTCATCGGGGGATCTTTCGTGGTGGTGATGCTGTCTTTCACCAAAGACTAGCTGCCTTCCATGACAGCCAGATTGCCCGCTCACGCCCGGTTTGCGGGATGAATGCCCGTTTGATGCCCGGTTTGTCATAAATAATGTGGGTCTTCTGTGGTCTTGCCAAAGCCAGCAGCACAGGAGGCCCCGCATGGCCGAAGCAATCGATTCCACAGATCCCACCTCAGACCTTTCGGGGGGCGAGCGCCGCAAAATGATCCGCTCGATCATCCTGGCCGGGGGCGAGGCCCAGGTTGTGCGGCTGGCCGCAGACTTTGCCGTCTCGGTCGAGACGATCCGGCGCGATCTGAAAGCGCTTGAGGATGAGGGGTTCGTGACCCGGGTCTATGGCGGTGCGCGGGCCGCCACCGGCTATGTCCTGCCCCATATCGACATGCGGATCGGCACCGACCGGGCGGCGAAAGAGCGGATCGCCCGGCTCGCGCTGTCGCTGATCGAGCCGGGGATGTCAGTGTTTTTCTCGGGCGGATCAACGGTTCTGGCGCTGGCCTGGCTGTTGCGGGAAGGGCCGCGGATCGACGCGACCACGGTGATGATCGACATCGGCGTGGTGCTTGCATCGGGGGTGCAGACCAATGTCTGCCTTTGCGGCGGCCAGCTTTCGGCCTCATCCAGGGCTTGCACGGGCTTTGAGGCGATGGAGATGATCTCGCGTCGCAGCTTCGATCTGGCCTTTCTTGGCGCAAGCGGCATCGATGCGCAGCGCGGCCTCCTGGGGCGCAGCGAGGTTCATCTGCAGCTGGCGCAGGTGGCGCGGGCGCAGTCGCGCCGGGTCGCTGCGATGATCCCGCAAAGCTCGATGAAAAGCGGCGAGCGGCTTCAGATCCTGAACCTGTCGCAGCTTGATTACCTGATCACCGACCGCCCGCCAGAGCCCGCGCTGTTTCGCGGCATTGAGGCTGCGGGGGGCGAGTTGCTGTTCTGAAACGCAGTTCAGGGGCACGGATCAGGCCAAAGCGAAATTTGGATAAAAACGTTACAAAACCGCCGGAAAGATGTTGCATGCCCCGCCTAGGAGTCCGCGCATCATCTTTATCGAGGACCCGGACATGAAAAAGACGCTGACCGCGACGCTCGCGCTGGCCCTTAGCTCCACCGCAGCTCTGGCCAACCCCGTACAGATCAGCTGGTGGCATGGCATGGGCGGCGCCAATGAGCAGGTGATCAACCAGGTCGCCGAAAAATTCAACGCCGCACAAAGCGCCTGCGCGATCACGCCCGTCTCGAAAGGCACCTATGAAGAGGCCCTCGCCTCGGGGATCGCGGCCTTCCGCTCGGGCGAGCAGCCCAATATCCTGCAGGTCTTTGATGCGGGCGCGGCCACCATCATCAATGCCAAAGGCGCGACCATCTCTGCCGAGGATCTGCTGATCCAGAACGGCCATACCTTTGACCGCGCAGCCTTTATTGATGGCATCCGCCATTTCTACGCCGATGCGGAAGGCAAGTTCATCGGCATGCCGTTCAACTCCTCGGCGCCGATCATGTATCTCAATACCGAGGCCTTTGAGAAAGCCGGTGTCGAAGCGCCGAAAACCTGGGCCGAATTCGAGGCGGTCGCGCCAAAGCTGAAAGAGGCGGGCTATATCCCGATGACCGGCAGCCAGCTGACCTGGCAGCTGTTCGAGAATTTCTACTCGCGCAACAATGTGCAGATGGCTTCGAACAACAACGGCTATGATGGCTTTGACGGCACCGAGCTGCGCGCCACCGCCCCCGAGATGATCGCCTTCTGGACCCGCCTTGCCGCCTGGCACAAAGAGGGCCTGTTCGGCTTTTACGGCGCTGGCTGGGCAGACAACCAAAAGCCCTTTGAAGAGGGCAAGGTTGCGATGTGGATCGGCTCTTCGGGTTCGTTCGGGGGCCTGTCGAAAACCGCGACCATGCCTTTCTCGGCCACTTTCATGCCCTATGATGAAACTGTTGCCGATGGCAATAAATCGACCTTCATCGGCGGGGCCGCGCTTTTTGCCATGGCCGGAAAGCCCGATGACCAGAACAAATGCTCGGCCGATTTCTTCAGCTTCCTGACCTCGACCGAGATCCAGGCCTTCTATCACCAGGCCACCGGCTATGTTCCGATCACCAAGGCCGCCTATGAGAAATCAAAGGCCGATGGCTGGTATGAGCAGAACCCGGTTGCCGAGGTCGGCATCCAGCAGCTGATGGCACCGCAGGGCGAATGGTCGAAGGGCTACCGCCTGGGCTTTTACCCGCAGATCCGGGTGATCGAAGAGCGCGAATTCAACAAGATCTTCTCGGGTGAGACCAGCGTTGAAGACGCCTTCAAAGCCATTGAGACCGAGGGCAATGAGCTGCTGGCCCGTTTCGCCAAGACCTCTGGCTGACGCCTGAAAAGCCTTTGGCCGGACCTGCATCAGGCGGGTCCGGCCTTCGCCGTTCCGACCCTTTGCCCCCGTTCCTGTATCGCCGGCCCGCCCCCGGCCACCGATCTGAAAGCCCCTGATGAGTGACCTCACCCATCCCGTGACATCACCCGCTGCAAGACCCGGGCGCATCCGGCGCTGGTTCACGCGGCCTGCCACCGCGCCCTCCCCAGCGCCCTCCCCAGCGCCTGCGAAACGCGTGCAATTCGACGCGCCGCTTTTGCCCTGGATTTTCCTGGCGCCGCAGCTGGTGGTGATTTTCGTGTTCTTCTACTGGCCTTCGGTCCAGGCGGTCACCTCGTCTTTCTATATCGAAGACCCCTTCGGCTTTGGCGCAACCTTCGTCGGTATCGACAATTACAGGGATGCGCTTGGCTCGCGTGAGTATCAGCGGATCGCCGGGTTCACGGCGCTGTTCACGGTCCTGGTCACGGCGTTTTCGCTGGGGCTTGGGCTTTTGTTCGCGGTCAAGGCCGACAAGGTGATCCGGGGCCGCTCGGCTTACCGCACCGCGCTGATCGCCGTCTATGCCATCGCGCCGCCGGTTGCCGGGCTGATGGGGATGATGCTGTTTGATCAGCATATCGGGCCGTTTGTCACGCTTGCGGGCTGGTTTGGTTATGAGATGAAGGTGGGGATCAACTACTGGGACACCGCTTCTGCGATGATCCTGATCTCTGTCTGGAAGCAGGTGCCCTATAATTTCATCTTCTTCCTCTCGGGCCTGCAGGGCATCCCGGCCAGCGTGCGAGAGGCCGCGGTGATCGACTGCAGGGGCGGCTTTACCCGCTTTCGCACGGCGATCCTGCCGCTTTTGGCGCCGACGGCGTTTTTCCTGCTGATCATCAATATCACCTATGCGCTGTTCGACACTTTCGCGGTGATCGACGTGATGGTGAAGGACAAGCCCGCCAACAACCCGCTGACCCTTGTTTACAAGGTCTATAATGACGGCTTCCGTGGCAATGACATCGGCGGATCGGCCGCGCAATCGGTGATCCTGATGGTCATCGTGCTGGTGCTGACGCTGATCCAGTTCCGCTGGCTGGAACGCCGCGTGCATTACGGATGATGCCATGAACCGGATCCACCCCTTCGACCACCTGATCCTGATCCTCGGCACGCTTTTCATGTGTGTGCCGGTCCTTGTGGCGATCATCACCTCGACCCATTCGGCGGTCGATATCCATATGAACGGGCTTTCGCTGATCCCCGGCAGCCATGGGGCCGAGACCTATGAAGCGGTCCTGACCCGCAAGGGCGGCTTTACGGGTCAGGTGACCGGGATCACCATGCTGATGAACTCGCTGATCCTTGGCCTGGGCTTTGCGGTGGGCAAGATCGTGCTTTCCATGGCGGCCGCCTATGCGCTGGTCTATTTCCGCTTTCGCTTTGCCACCTTCCTGTTCTGGATCATCTTCACGACGCTCCTGTTGCCGCTGGAAGTGCGGATCATGCCCTCCTACCAGGTCATGTCCTCGCTGGGCCTTCTGAACAGCTACACCGGGCTGATCGTGCCGCTGCTGGCCTCGGCCACCGGCACCTTTTACTTCCGCCAGTTCTTCAAATCCGTCCCGGACGAGCTGTTAGAGGCCGCCCGCATCGATGGCGCGGGCCCATGGAAATTCCTGTGGGATGTGCTGATCCCGCTTTCCAAAACCATGATGGCCGCGATCTTCATCATCATGTTCGTCTATGGCTGGAACCAATATCTCTGGCCGATGCTGATGACGACCGAAGAGCGGTTCTTCACCCTGATGCGCGGCATCAAGCAGATCCTGCAGGTTTGGATCGGCAGCCAGATCCCCGACTATAACGAAGCCTTTGCCCTTGCCGTTCTGGCCCTGCTGCCGCCCGTGATCGTGGTGGTGGTGTTCCAGCGCTGGTTCATCAGGGGCCTGACAGAGAGCGACAAATAAATGGCCTCCATCACGATTTCCAATGTCTCGAAAACCTATCCAGGCGCAAAGGCAGCCTCGGTTTCCGACATCAATCTTGACATCAGGGACGGTGAGTTCATCGTGCTGGTCGGCCCCTCGGGCTGTGGAAAATCCACGCTTTTGCGCATGGTTGCGGGGCTGGAAGAGATCTCTGGCGGTGAGGTTTCCATCGGCTCGCGTGTGGTGAACCAGATCGATCCGGCGGATCGTGACATTGCGATGGTGTTTCAGAACTATGCGCTCTACCCGCATATGAGCGTGCGCGAGAATATGGCTTACGGTCTGAAAAACCGCCGCACCCCAAAGCCCGAGATCGAGGCCCGCGTGGCAGAAGCCGCCAGGATGCTGGAGCTTGGCCCCTATCTCGACCGCAAGCCCCGCGCGCTTTCGGGCGGGCAGCGCCAGCGGGTGGCGATGGGGCGTGCGGTGGTGCGCCAGCCCGCCGCCTTCCTCTTTGACGAGCCCCTCTCGAACCTTGACGCAAAGCTGCGCGTGACCATGCGCGGCGAGATCCGGCGCCTGCAAAAACGCCTTGGCACCACCTCGCTTTACGTGACCCATGATCAGCTTGAGGCGATGACGCTTGCCGACCGGCTGGTGGTGCTGAATGGCGGCAGGATCGAGCAGGTCGGCGCACCGCTTGAAATCTATCACAACCCCGCCTCGACCTTCGTCGCCTCTTTCATCGGCTCGCCTGCGATGAACCTGCTTGATGCCAGGATCGAGGGCGGACGGATCTCCTTAGGCTCAACCCAGCTGGATACCAGCCCGGTCTATGGCCACAGCGGCCCCGTGACGCTGGGGATCCGCGCCGAGGATCTGACCCCGGCCGCCGCTGGCCTGCCCTTCCGCACCGATTTCGTTGAGGAACTGGGCGCGCAACGCCTGGTTCATGGTCATGTCGACGGCCAGCCGCTGGTGCTGACGCTGGATCCGGCAATGCCCCTGCATGACGAGATGCGGCTGAGCGTTGCGGCGGCGCGGGTGCATATCTTTGACACCACCTCGGGCAAACGGCTGGACCTGGTCCGACAGACGCGCCAGGCCGCACATCAACCGGCATGAGCCAGCAGCCCCTGCCCTGCGCGTAAATCTGCAAAATACGGACATCACAGCAGGGTGGGGCCGGCCCTGACCAGATCCACAAGATGGCGCGGCTGCTCGCCTGAGGGCGGGAAGCGGCAGATGTGCGACGTCCTTGCATCCGATCAGACAGGCACAGATTGCGCAGGGGGCGCCCGGGAAGCAACCGGGACGCAACCGGAGGGCAACCGGGGGGCAAAGCGCTCTCAGGCGGGCTTTCCGGATCCCGGCAGCACTTGTGATTTTGCAAAAACGCACCGCGCGGCCGGGGCCTGCAATAGGGGGGCACAGGGCCAGAAACAACGGAGCCTTTCCTTATGCCGCGTAAACGGGTATCGCGCCCGGGCGTATCAACTGCGCCACGTCCAGCCCTTTGCCAGACGATTTCCCGGATAAATGGTCTTGAGAATGGATTGCGTCACGCTCTTTCGCACAGATCTGCCCTTTGGGGAGGCCTGCGCAACAAAGCCTGTAGGCGGCTGGTCGTGAGCGCGACCCTGATCAGCATTTTCAACCGGCACCGCCGGCGTTTGATGGGGCAGATCAGTCGCCTGACGGGCGATCCGCATATTGCCGAAGACCTGCTGCAGGAAACCTATCTGCGCGCGCATCGCCAGATGGATCAGGCGGCGGTTCACAGTGTCGAGGGGCTGCTGTATCGCACCTCGCAGAACCTTGCGCTGGATCACCTGCGCCGCAGCCGTCACCGGGCGCGGTTCGAAGACACCGCCGAGGCCTTTCCGGATACAGCCCCTTCGGGCGAGGCTGCGGTGGAAGAACAGCTGATCGAGGCCGAGCGCCAGCAGGTGCTGCAGGCTGAACTCGCCGCGATGCCGCTGCGCGCCCGCCATATCTGGGCGCTGCATTTCGTCGAGGGCAAAACCTATACCGAGATTGCCCTGGCTCTGGGGATCTCGCGCAACACGGTCTACAATGATATGAAACTGGTCACAGGACGGTGCCGCGATGCGCTGGCAAGGATGGAGCGCACATGAGGTCTGATCCGGGCCGGGACAGGCCTTTGCAAACAGGGCTGGATGACCCCTCCCATGCCGGTTTGGCGGATGTGGCGATGGATTGGTACATCGCCCTTTCAGATACAGAGACGCTGAAGGACGAAGGCCGGGATCGGGCCGTGGTGCTTCGCGGGCTGAACGACTGGCTGGCGCAGGACAAGCGTCACGAAAAAGCCTGGGATGAACTGAACAGCTTTATGAAAAGCCCGGCGCTTCTTGCAGCCTCGCGCGCTGATGCGGCGCGGCTGCCGCCGCTGGACAGCCTGCGCCCCGCCCCGCCCCGCCGGTTCTGGCGGCACCGCGCCCTGCCGGGCATGGGGCTGGCCGCGACGCTCGCCGCTTTTTGGCTGGCGGGCCCTGGGCTTTGGCTGCGCTGGCAGTCCGACGCGCTGACGCTTGCCGGAGAGATGCGGGTGATCACCCTGCCCGATGGCTCGCGTGCGGATCTGAACAGCGACACCGCGCTGACGTTTGATTTCGCAGGCGGCCGCCGTCATGTCGAACTCTTGCAAGGAGAGGTCTGGTTCGACGTGGTCCATGACCCGGCGCATCCCTTTACGGTGGCCTCTGGCGAGACCGAAGTCACGGTTCGCGGCACCGCTTTCGCCGTGCGGGCCATGGCGACGGAAAGCCTGGTCATTCTGGAACGCGGCTCGGTCCAGGTGGTGCGCGGCAGCGATCAGGTGACGCTTGCGCCCGGCGAGATGGTCGAAATGGGGCCAGACGCGCCGCCCACCCCCGTCGCGGCGGAAAATGCCCGCGCCCTGGCCTGGCGCGAGGGCTGGGTGCTGGTCGAAGAGCAAAGCTTCCCCGCCGCCCTGGCCGAGCTGTCGCGCTATTATCCCGGCAGGGTTCTGGACCTGTCCTCTGCCGCAGATCGGCTTGTCAGCGGCTCTTTCCGCACCGATGACGCCGAGGCCGCAATCAGATCCATCGCCGCTGCCAGTGGCGTCCTCGTCAATCGGATGCCGGGGGGGCTGCTTATCCTGCGTTAAATTGTCGGAAATTTTTGTGACGGCGCGGATCTCATGCGTCTTTACCTTTGAACGGGCACAAAACGCCTTTGAAACGTAAAGAGAGAGACGGCGGATGCGACAGGTAAGATCACGCTTTTCGGCAGGGATGACGGCTTTCATGCTGGGAACGACCGGGCTTTCGGGCCTTGTCCTCTTGCCTGCCCCGGCTATGGCCCAGGACAGCACGACCGTCGCCTTTGCCATCCCCGCCCAGCCGCTGGCCCGCGCTTTGGAGGCCTTCAGCCGCCAAAGCGGCTGGCAGGTCGGCTTTGACGCCAGCACCGCGCGGGGCAAGACAGCCGCCGCCGTCTCTGGCACCATGACACCCGCCGCCGCGCTGGAACGCCTGATCGCGGGCCAGGGCTATGAGGTCGAAATCACCGGCGCGCGCAGCGCCGCCCTTGTGGTGCCCCTGGCCGCAGCGACCACCGAGGCGGCGCCCTCAGATGCGATCAGCCTGGGCACGATCCGGCTGGATGCGGGCGGCGTTGTGACCGAGGGCAGCGGATCTTACACCTCGGGCTATACCACGGTTGCGACCGGCCTGCCCCTGACCATGCGCGAGACGCCGCAATCCATCTCTGTCACCACCCGCCAGAAGATGGATGACCGCGATCAGCGCAGCATCGGCGAGGTGCTGGAAGACACCGCAGGCGTCACCGTCATGCCGATGGATACCGAAAGGCGCAGCGTCTATGCGCGCGGCTTCTCCAGCCCGACCTTCATGGTCGACGGAACTCCGGTCTGGTATCGCATCCAATATGGCTCTGGCCCGTCGATTTCCGACACGGCGATCTATGACCGGGTCGAGGTCCTGCGCGGCGCGACCGGGCTGATGGCGGGTGCGGGCGACCCTTCGGTTGCGATCAATATGGTGCGCAAATCGCCGACAGCCTTCCCGCAGACCAGCGCGAAACTGTCCTACGGCAGCTGGAACACCATGCGCAGCGAGCTGGACACCAGCGGCCCGCTGTCCGAGGATGGCCGCCTGCGGGGGCGCATTGTTCTGGCACATGAGGACGGCGAGTCCTTCCTGGACCGTTATGAGCGCAAAAAGACCATCGCCTATGGCACCATCGAGGCCGATGTGGGCGACAGCGGCGTCTTTACCCTTGGTTATGACTATCAGCTGACGCGCACCCGCAACCACCAGTTCGGTGGCCTGCCGCTGATCGCGAATGACGGCTCGCAGCTTGACTACGACCGCCATGTGAATGCGGGCGGCAGCAATCTGCCGCTTGAGCAAAAGGCCGAAACCGCCTTTGCCCGCTACAAACACAGCTTCGACAATGGCTGGGAGGCGGTGGGCGATCTGTCCTTCTACCGCGCCAGCCGGATCGGTTTTCTGGCCTCGGCCTCCTGGGGCTCGCCCAATCCTGACGGCACCGGGGTCCAGCTTTTGGGCGGCTATGCCGACACGCGCACCGAACAGACCAATATCTCGGCCACGCTTTCCGGCCCGGTCGAGCTCTGGGGCCGCAGCCATGACCTGCGCTTCGGGGTCGTCGGCACTTTCGGCAAGGATACGCATAGGGCCGGGCGCGCCCGCAATGGCTTTGACATCGATTACACCCCCATCACCGGCTCGATCTTTGACTGGGACGGCGCGGTGCCTGGTCTTGAATCGAACGCCGATTACCTGCCCTATGTCACGGTGACAAAGGTCGACCAGAAGGCGGCCTATGGGTCTGGCCGGTTCTGGCTGGCGGACTGGGTCTCTTTCATCGGCGGCGCGCGGGTGGTCTGGTATGACTATAGCTATACCACCGCCGATTCCGATACCGGCAGCAGCACCCGCCAGGAGATGAGCCGCAATGCCGAATGGATTCCCTATGCCGGGCTTGTCTATGACATCAACGACACCTGGTCGGTCTATGGCAGCTATACCAGCATCTTCAAACAGCCCAGCTACCGCGACAAGGACAACAGGGTTCTGAACCCCACCACCGGCGCGAATTACGAGTTGGGCGTCAAGGCCGCCTTCTTCGACAACCAGCTGAACTTCTCGGCGGCGGTGTTCCGGCTGGAACAGGACGATCTGCCGGCGCGCGACCGCTCGGTCAGCTACCTGCTGCCCGATGGCAGCTTCCCGTGGAAATCCATCGACGGCGCCACCACCAAAGGTTTCGAGGCCGAGCTGGGCGGGGAACTGCGCCCCGGCCTGCAGGTTTCGGCCAGCTACGCCTATACGGATGCAAAAGACGGCACCGGCGCACGCATCTCGACGGTGACGCCGCGCCATTCGGTCAAGATCGCGGGGTCTTATGATCTTGAAAACCTGCCCCTGACCATCGGCGGCGCGCTGCGCTGGCAAAGCGGGATCGAGAACACCTGGACCTGGCCGGTTTCCGGCACCGCGCGTCAGGGGGCCTATACCGTGGTCGATCTGATGGCACGCTATCAGTTCGAAAGCGGCCTGACCGCGACGCTGGGCATCGATAACGTCTTTGACGAAAAATATCTCTCATCGCTGGATGAGACCTATGCGACCGGCAATTACGGCACCCCGCGCAGCGCCACGCTGACGCTGAACTACCGCTTCTGAGCCATATCCGGCCCGCGCCTTTCCAGGGGCGCGGGCCGCCTTATATCCCCGTTTCAGGATCACCTTCGTGCGCCCCCTTTCCCGGCTTTGCGCGGCTTCGGCCCTTGTTATCGCCTCGGCCCTTTGGGCCCCCCTGGCGCGGGCCGAAACCCCGGCCCCGCAGACAGACCCGGCCCGGCCGACAGACCCGATCTGGCTGACCCCTGCCGAAATCGCCGCAGCAATCACCCGGCAAGACAGCCTGAAAGGGCTTTATGAGCTGCGCTATTCCCCCGCCCTGGGCCAGATCTTCGTCACCGCAACCCCCGGCTTCGGGGACGATCTGCCCGGCTTTTTGCATGTGCTTGAGGCCGACAGCCTGCGCGTGATCCGCCAGATCCAGCTGCCGCGCCGCGCCTTCGCGCTGGCTCTGGATGAGGGGCGCGGCCTGCTTTACGTCGGCCATACGATGGACGGCGCGATCAGCGTGGTCGATGCCAAAAGCGGCCAGGTGCTGAATGTGATCCAGCTGGGCCAGCCCGATGCCGAGGGCAAGACCGAACACACCCGCATGATCCGTCTGGATACCGAACGCCAGCTGGCCTTTGTCACCAGCCCCGGCGCCGATGGCCTGGTCTGGATCGTCGATACCGCCACCGGCTCCATCCGCCACCGGATCTCCGATGCCGGCCTCTGGCGCGCTGGCGCCGCCTATGATGCGCAGCGCGGTGTGATCTGGGTCAGCGGCGGCGGCATGGAAGAGGTCAACGGCTGGAGCGTCGAAACCGGCGAAAAAGTCGCGGGCTTTTCCACCGGCGACACCACCGCGCCTGGGAAAGAGGCCTCGCAGCACTTCTTTGTCAATCTCGCGATTGACGAGGCGGGCCAGCGGCTTTTCGCAACCGACAGCAACAGCGGTGCGCTTTACACCTTTGACATCGCAACGGGCAAGCTGACCGGGCGCACCGAGATTGGTGTTGGCCCGCTGGATGTTGTCTTCAACGCGGCCCGCAATGAAATCTATGTCACCTGGCGTGGCGACAGCCGCGAGGTCTCGGGTGGCACGGGCGGGCTTGCGATCCTTGATGGCACGGATCTTTCGGTCCGCCATCGCCTCGACCTGCCCGCCCATCCCAATACCATCGAGATGGATGCAAAGGGCGACACGCTCTGGCTGACGGTAAAGGCCCCCTATTCCGACAAACACCCGGCCTGGCGGGCCGAGCAGGTGGATCAGGTGCTGCGGCTGGATCTGCCGCTGCCGGCTCAGGCCAGACAGACGGACTGAGCCAGACAGGTGGACTGAGCCAGAAAGGTGGCCTGAGCCAGAAAGGCAGGCTCAGGCAATCGGGCGGGCGGTCCGCTAGCGGTCTGCGATATAGACCAGCGGGCCGATCCGTGTCACGTCAAGGCCAAGCGCGTTTTGCAGGAAATCAAGCGCGGCATCGGTATCGGTAATTGTCATGGTGCCGCTGACGCGACGCCCGGCGGCCGCCCCGCCTGACAGCAGGATCGTGCCCGCGAAATGGCGGTTCATTTCCTCAACCACATAGGAAAGCGGTGCGTTTTCCACCACCAGCTGGCCCTGCCGCCAGGCCAGGGCCGCCTGCCCGTCCCCGGCGCCCAGATCAACCCGCGCGCCCTCGCGGTCCCATGTCGCGCGTGCGCCTTCGGGGATCTCGCGGGTAAGCCCCGGCTTGCCGCCGATCTCCAGCCGCACAGCGTGTTCGGTCACCGTCACATCCGCCCCGTTCTGCCCAAGACGGACGTCAAACGCGGTGCCCAGCGCCGTCACGCGGGCATCGCCTGCCTCGACGACAAAGGGGCGGTTCGGGTCGGGAGCGACCTCGAAATAGGCCTGACCGCGCAAAAGCCGCACCACACGCCGCCCGTTATCGAAATCATAGGCCACCGCCGAAGAGGCATTCAGCTGAAGGATTGACCCATCCTCCAGCGTGACCACGGGCCTTTCGCCGACGCCGGCGATCTGATCTGCCCGCAGCCGCATCGGTCCGTCGAACCAGAAAAACAGCCCCCCCGTCAGCGCCAGCGCCGCGAGGCCGCCGATCACCCGCCCCGCCCCCGGCGGGCGATAGTCATAGTCGCGCAGCTTCGGCTCTGCCGCGATGGCCCGCCCGGCCTCGCCCATCAGGCGGCGCGCGGCCTCAAAGGCGGGGCGGTTCAGCGGATCGGCATCAAGCCAGGCCTCAAGACGCGATTCCTCAGCGGGTGAGAGCCTGCCCTCATCCTGACGCAGCACCCAATCGGCCGCTTCTGCATTGCGTTTGCGCATCGCGCGCCGGTCTGTCATGCGGCTTCCTGATTGGCGGGTCCGGCAAAGTCACCTGCCCCCTGTCTGAAAGACGAATGGCAGGTGGCATTCAGGACTAGCGGTCAAACTCCATCAGCCTGTCAAGGCAATGCGCCAGCGCCTTGCGCAGATGGCGATCCACCATATTGCGGCTGATCCCCAGGCGGGCGGTGATCTGATCCGGCGTCAGCCCGTGCAGCCGGTGCAGGATAAAGGCCATGCGGCAGCGCCCGGGCAGATCCTCGATGGCGGATTTCAGCACCGTCAGCCGCGCCTCGACATCCAGAAGGCGCTCGGTATCGCTGTGGGTGGCGACATTCAGCCCCTCGGCCTCGGTGCCAGAAAAAAGCCGCGCCTCATAATTCTGCCGCCGAAAGCGGTCGATGCCAAGGTTGATCGCAGCCCGGCACAAAAACGCCCCGACCGAGGTCTTGCCGCGCAAGATCCCTGGCCGCCCGGCGAGTTTGAGGTAAAGATCGTGAACGATATCCGCCTCAGAGCCCGCCATATGCCCGCGCCGGGTCAGCGCCTGGGTCATATCGTGATAATGGCGGGCAATGGCGCGATTTAAAAGCTCGCTGTCATCCATCTCGGCAGAGGGGGCCTGAAGGGCATGCATCGCGTCGATCCGAACCTTGACAGAATGGGGGCACGGGTCGGTGGCGCGAGACACCAGCCGAAGCATCCGGCGCCCCTGTGGCTTCCAATCCTTTCACGACCATATCGGCCCGCCCCCCCGCAGACAATTGCGTTAACACGACCGGGACAGAGCGGCAGCGCCGGTTTCGGCCGCGCTGTTGCCCCCCGGCCACGGCTGAGCCGACCACATCGGCGTGCCGGTGACCGGGTCGGGCGTCACGATACAATCGACGCCAAAGCCCGCGCGGATCAGCGCCGGGTCCATCACCCGGGCGGGCGGGCCCTCAGCAATGATCCGCCCCGCCTTCAGCATGACCATATGCCCGGCGTAGCGCGCGGTCTGGTTCAGGTCATGGAGCACCGCGACCACGGTCTTGCCGCCCTGACGCACCAGGGTTTCCATCAGCGCCATGACCTCGATCTGATGCGCGATATCAAGCCAGGTGGTCGGCTCATCCAGGAGCAGGATGTCGGTCTCCTGGGCCAGAACCATCGCGATCCAGGCCCGCTGGCGCTGCCCCCCGGAAAGACTGTCAAGCGGGCGCCTGGCCAGACCTTCAAGCCCGGTCAGCTGCAGCGCGCGGGCGCAGGCGGCCTCATCCCCGGCGGTCATGCGCTCGAAAAGGCTGCGATGCGGGTAGCGGCCCTGGCGGATCAGATCGGCGACGCTCAGCCCCTCGGGCGCGGTGGGGCTTTGCGGCAAAAAGCCGATCCGGCGCGCGAGGCTGCGGCTGGACAGCCCGCGCAAGGGCGTGTCGCCCAGCCGGATCTCTCCGGCGGCGGGGCGCATCAGACCGGCAAGCGCGCGCAACACGGTGGATTTCCCGCTGCCATTCGGCCCGATCAGCGCCGTGAAGCGCCCGCGCGGGATGGTCAGCGTCAGCCCCTCGGCGACAGGTTTTGCGCCATAGGTCAGGGTGACGTTCAGGGCGGAAAGGGCGGGTATATCAGCTGCGGGCATGGCGTCGGCTCCAGATCAGCCAGAAAAAGAACGGCCCGCCGATCAGGGCGGTGACAAGGCCTGCGGGGATCTGCACCGGCGCAAAGACCAGCCGCCCGGCAAGATCGGCCGCCGCGACAAGGCAGGCCCCGATCAGCGCCGCGACCGGCAGCATCCGGGCGTGCAGCGGCCCGGCGATATGGCGGGCAAGATGCGGCGCGATCAGCCCGACAAAGCCGATCGGGCCGGTGATGGCCACGGTGGCCCCGGCCAATAGCGCCGCGATCAGGATCAGGGCCGCTCGCGTCACTTCGACCCTTTGGCCAAGCGCGCGGGCGGTGGTCTCGCCAAGGTTCAGCGCATCGGCATGACGCGCCAGCGCAAGGCTCAGACCCAGCGGCAGCGCCAGCCAAAGCGCCATCAGCTGCAGGCGCGGCCGATCAATATCGTGCAGGCTGCCCGCCAGCCAGATCAGCGCGCGCTGCGCCGCGTTGATCGGGGCGAAGGTGGTCAGCACGCTGGCCATGGCGCCCGTCATCGCCGCCAGCGCAAGGCCAACCAGCACCAGCCGCAAGGGCGAGGCGCCCCCCTGCCAGGCCAGCGCCCAGACCAGCACCACCGACAAAAGCGCACCCGCAAACCCCGCAACCGGCAGCAAGGCCAGCACCCCCGGCCCCGCCAGCACCATCAGCGCGATCACCACCAGCGCCGCGCCGGAATTGATCCCCAAAAGCCCGGGGTCGGCCAGCGGATTGCGCAGGACCGCCTGAACCAGCGCCCCCGAAACCGCCAGCGCCGCACCGCCAAGGCCCGCCGCCAGAAGGCGCGGCAGCCGCAGATCGAGAACCACCATCTCCGCCTCGGGCGTGGCACCCTGGCCGGGGATCAGCGCCAGCCAGACCTCGCGCAGCGGCAGCGGATGATCCCCCAGCCCAAGCGAGGCAAGGCCTATGGCGCAAAACACCGCCAGCAACAGAGAAAGCCAGCCGCTCATGCCCTGCCCCCTGCCCGCCGCCGCGCCAGCGCGATGAAGAACGGCCCGCCAAGCAGCGCCATAGTGATCCCGGCGGGAAAGCTCTCATTCCCAGAGATCCAGCGCCCGGTGGTATCGGCCAGCAAAAGCAAAGCCGCCCCCCCAAGCGCCGAGGCCGGAATGATGCGGCGGTAATCCGGCCCGACCAGCAGCCGCACCAGATTGGGCACCATCAGCCCGACAAACCCCACCGGCCCTGCAAGGGCAACCGCGCCCCCCGCCGTCAGGACCACCAGCGCCAGCGCAAGGCCGCGCCAGACCCGCAGATCCTGACCAAGTGCCTGCGCAAGCTCAGCCCCAAGGCTCAGCGTCATGATGTGCCGGCGCATCAGAAAAGACAGCACCAGCCCGGCCAGGATGAAAGGCCCGGTCGCCAGCACCTGGCCCATGTTGCGCCCATGCAGCGACCCCGCGGTCCAAAGGCGGACCTGATCCAGCGTGCCCTGGTCAAAGATCAGCAAAACCGTGGTCAGCGCCGAGAGGAAACCCGCCAGCACCGCGCCCGACAGCACAAGCCCGATCACCGGCGCGCCGCTGGCCCGGCCCAGCATCCAGACCAGCACCGTCGCCAGCGCCGCACCGCCAAAGGCACACCAAAGCTGCAGCCCGGGGTCCGTCACCCCGACCAGCGAAATCGCCGCCACCACCGCAAATGCCGCGCCCGCATTGATCCCGAGGATCCCCGGCGAGGCCAGCGGATTGCCGGTCATCGCCTGGCAGATCGCCCCCGCCGTTGCCAGCGCCGCCCCCGCCAGCGCGCCCGCAAGGCTGCGCGGCAGGCGGATCATCTGGACCACCAGCTGATCGCGCGACCCATCCCCCGCGAAAAGCGCGCCTGCCAGCCGGAAAGGCGAGATCACCTCTGGCCCCTGCATCAGCGACCAGAGAAACGCCAACAGAACCAAGGCCATAAAAGCCACGACAAGGGCAGGAAAGGATCTCACGGCAGGATGAACCGCTCGATATCATCCAGCACGTCCATGGCCGAGGAAACGCCGTGGAACCCCATCCAGGGTCCGCGCCCGACCCGCCAGGCCCGCCCGGCAGCAACAGCAGGCAGCATCTGCCAGAAGGGGTTGGCAAGCGTGGCATCGGCCAGCGCGTCATCAGGCGCGGGGTCATAGCCGCTGACCACAACATAAAGCAGCACATCGCCGTCCAGCGCCGCGATCTCTTCCCAGCCGGGGCGTTTGAGGACCTCATCCCCGCCGGTGGTCTCATAGGCGCTGCGCTTCACCCCCGCCTCAGCCAGCACCGCATAGGGCGCATAGGCGCCGGGCCCATCGAGATAGACCTGAAAGCGGTCCGGCCCGATCCGCACCACCGAGACGGTCTGATCCGGGGGAACGCGCGCGCGGATCGCCTGAACCCTTTCCTGGTAATCCGACAGCAGCGCCCCGGCACGGTCGCGCCGGTTGGTCAGATCGGCCAGCAGCCGGAACTGCTCCTGCCAGTTCACCGGCGCGATCAGCACGACCGGGGCGATACGCTCCAGCGCCGGTTGCAGCCCGCCATGCATCGCGGTGTCGCCGATGATCAGATCGGGCTTCAGCGCGACCAGGCGTTCAAGGCTCGGCTGCAGCGGGTGACCGATATCAAGCACCCCGCCCGCATCGGCCATGCGCCGGATCCAGCCATCCTGAACGCCGGTCTGCGGCGTGGCCAGAACCGGGGCCTCCAGCTCGAAAAGCATCCCGAGACTAAGCTGCGGATCCAGAACGACGATCCTTTGCGGATCTTCAGGCACGCAAACCGGCGCAGCAAGGGCATCATGCGAAAAAAGCCGCCCGTCGCAGCTTTGCGCCATGGCCGGACTGATCCCGAGGACCAGCGCCACCAGAACCTGAAGCATCGCCTTCATCCGCCACTCTCCGAAAAACAGCTATGGCGCCCCGAAACCGGGACGCCAGACCAGGATGGAAACCCGTCTCAGAAGCGCTGGCCTCAGAAACGGTAATCAAGCCGCATCCCGACCTCGCGGCGATCCCCCAGCACCGCGATCGAATTCGGGCCAAGTTCATAGGTGCGGTATTCCTTGTCGAAGAGGTTCTTCGCATAGGCCGTCAGCCTGACCTTCTCCCAGGCATAGCCGACTTCGGCGTCAACCGTGGTATAGGCCCCCAGCTGGACCGGGCGCGCGACACCCTGCTCCAGCCGCGACATCTGCGATCCGGTGTATTTCGCCGAAGCCGCCGCGAACCAGCCGCCGTCCTGTGCCCAGCGAAAGCCAAGAGCGATACTTTGTTCCGGTGCATTCGGGAATGGCAGTCCCGAGAAATCCCCGCCCCAGCTGGAGACGCTGAATTCTTTGAACTTCGTTTTCAAAAGCCCGACCGAGCCGAAGATCTCCAGCTCATCATTCGCGGAATAGCTGAGCTCAATCTCCATGCCCCGGCTGACGGATTTCCCGGCATTGGCATAGATATTGTCGGAAACCGGATCGGTCGGATCGATCAGAACCTCGACCTGCTGGCCCTCCCAATCCGAGTAGAACGCATTGGCAGAGACCGAAAGACGGTCGTCCATGAACCGCCCGCGCCAGGACAGTTCCAGCGTATCGGCATATTCCGGGTCATAATCATAGATCGACCCATCCGAGAGCAAAACGCCCGACCCGCCAGGGCGATACCCCTTCTGGAACGTCAGCGCGAGATTGTGATCCTCGTTGATGTCCCAGGCAAGGCCCAGCTTTGGCAGGAAAACCGTATCGGTAAAGGTGGTTGCGGTATCGGCGGTCACGACACTGTTGCGGGTGGCGAAATTCGTTTGCCGGGTCGAGATCCAGTCGTAGCGGCCTCCTGCGATCACGCTCCAGCCCGGGGTGAATTCATATGTCACCTCGCCGAAAAGGGCAGCGCTTTTCATCGTCAGATTGCCCGATGAGGTGTCAAGCCGACTGGTCTGCGTGCGCCGCCAGGCGTCATTGTCGAGATGCGAGGCATAGAGCCCCAGCACCCATTTCAGACCCTCTGCATCATGGTTCAGGCGGAATTCCTGGGCGACAGTGCGCTGCACATATTCGCCCTCGGTCACCCGGGTTTCGCCCGGGGTTCCGGCATTGATGGAACTGCGGTCGGTCTTGCTGCGCGAGAACCCGGTCAGCGCGGTAAAGCGCAGGTTGTCGTTTATGTCATGCGTCACCTCGACGCCGAAATTGTCGACCTTTGTGCCGCGCATTTCCTGATAGACCGGGGCAAGCGCCCAGATATCGCCGCGCCGATCCCTGTAAGGGTGGCTGCCATAGGCCCAGCCGGGCCCGGCCACGTCATCATAATCGGGGCTGTCAAAGCTGTGCGAATAGCTGAAAAGAACCCGCGTGGTGTCATCACCCGCAGGCAGCCAGAGCAATTTCCCCCGGATGTTGTAATAATCATCCGTGATGAAATCCTTGTATTTCGCAAAACGCTCATAGCCGGGATACTTCAGGTCGCTTTTTTTCTCGGAATATTCGACACTCACCCGGTAAGCGAGCCGGTCGCCAAGCGCATCGCCAAAGGCCAGCCCGGCCTGGCGGCGGCTGTTCGATCCGATGGTCAGCTGCGCCGCGCCCGAGCGTTCAAACTCCGGGTCTTTGCTGCGCAGATACATCGCCCCCGCAAGCGCGGCCCGCCCCGAAAGCGTCGACTGTGGGCCGCGATAGACCTCCAGCTGCTCCATATCGAAAAAGCCCCGGACGCCGCGCCGGGTGCCGTCATTGGTCTGCTGCACACCATCGACATAGAAAGACGCCAGGGGCGAGCCATTGGCGCCGGGAATAAAGCCTTCAGCATTCACGCCGCGAATCATAAAACCGCTGTCATTCCAGTCACTTGCGGCAACGTTCCCCATCCGCTGGAAGGCGTCTTTGACGCTGGCCGCGGCCGGGGCGGCCTCAGGCTCGGCACGCACAACCGCGACACTTGCACGGCTTTCGCCAAGCGTGGTGGCGGCGCGGTCGCCGTAAAGAACGATGGTGCCGAGCATGACCGCATCATCATCAGGCTGCGAAGAATCCAAATGTATCGGGCTCAGAAGCACCTGCGTCGCACCGGAAAACCGTGCCTGGACCCCGGTTCCCGTAAGGATCGCATCCAGCGCCGCCGCGGGCGTCATGGTGCCTCTGATGCCCGCGGTCGTCTTGCCCTCAGCCAGCCCGGCATCGAACATGATCTGCAACCCGGCCTGGGCGGCCAGGTTGTTCAGCCCCGAAGCCAGTGACCCAGCCGGCACCGAAAATGCGCGAACCTCTGCGTCCGAGCGGGCCTCCTGCGCCGTCGCTGGCCTGGCGACAGACACCACCGAAAGGACGGTGCTGCCCAGCAGGATCGCGCGCAATCCAGCCCCGATCCTTTCGGCAAAGCGTTCCATTACATCTGTCCTCGTCATGCAATTCCCCGATTTGGCTTTTGCCCTTTGGGCGGTGCCGGGCCTGATTAAGACGGGCGCTGACGCCCGCTTATTTGTCAGACGGTCGGGAAAGGCCGGCAGGGACATCGCGCCGGAAAAAAGTTGATAAAAATGTTTTTCTTCATGCCGGCAGCGGCGGCAGCCCCAGATGGTGACGCATCGCCTGGCGCAGATCCATATCCCGCGCGGCCCGGGGTTTGAGCACACAGGTCTTGCACAAACCACCCCCTTCGACCGTGTAATAACGGCAACAGCCCCCCCTCGCGCGGAACGTATAGGCGAACTCGCCGCCCGTATCATCGGGAACCGAAAGCGTAAAGAAGCCCACTTGCGGATTGCTCAGCGGCGATGCCCCTTCCCGAATGATCTGCAGCGCCAGGCCTCGGGCCTCTGCCTCGCGCCCAAGCGCCCGGCCTTCCTCCAGAAAAGCTGCTGCGATGGTATCCGCCGCCAGCCGCCATAGCGCCCGGCGTGGCAGGCGCGTCACCCCCGAAAGCCGTTCGATGAGCGGCCCCAGATGACCTTCGACCTCGCGGCGAAAAGGGTCGCAAAGCGCGGTCAGATCGGGGCAATAATCCACATCCGGGTGATCTGCGAGGGCGCGATCCGTGGTGGCAAATCCGCGCGCGCCGGGACGGAACCAGACCTCACGTTGTTCCTGCGCCTTTCCGTCATGGTAATGCACCCCGTGCCGCAACTGAAGCTGGCTCCTCCCCGGGTCGATATCGGGCACCAGTCCCGCATCCAGAAACAGCGGCACCATCATACCGATCAGCCCCAGCGAGTAATCCATGAACATAAAGGCTGCCGCAGCCTTTTGATCGGTCTGCGGGTTGAAGCCCGCCTCATAGGCCAGGAACTCCCGCATCGCGACATCATCCGCGATGAAGTCGCTGACGGAAGCCCAGGGGGCACAGCCCGGCTCTTGCTCTTCGCGCAATCCGATGGGCGGCCTGCCCCCTCGCGCGTTGATCCGGGCCACCGCCGCCCCAAGAGGGTCTGCGTTCTGCTCCATCGGTCCTGCCTGATCCCATGATTTCCCTTTGTACAGACGATTGAGGGATAAAGAATGGGACGGCGGGAGACGGGATTTTCACCCCGGCGGCCTGCAATATGGGCCTCAGAACGCAATCCAGGGCCCCGCCCCCACCAAAACCCGAAGAGCCTGCGCACGCCCGACAGAGGTGGCCGGGCGCGCCTCTGCCCAAAGCCGTGCAGAGGCCATCAGGCTGGTGAGGATCGCAGCTGAAGACTGCTGCTTCAAATCCTGCTCCATCGCGATCAAAGCTTTACCGAGAGGCAGCTTTCAGCACTGTCACCGGTGCCTCAAACCTGAATGCCGAGCAGATCGAGTTTCTGGACCTGATCATCGACACCTTGACCGAGAACGGTGAAATCGATCCGGCGCGGTTCTATGAGAGCCCCTTCACGGATATTGAACCGCACCGGGTTTGCCGGAGGCTCCAACTCCTGAGTAGGATGGAGCATCATGAGCAAGACGACGAACAAGTTTTCCGCTGAGGTTCGCGAGCGCGCTGTGCGCTTGGTTCTCGACAATGAAGG
>NZ_JABJXT010000028.1 GCF_013155295.1 Pseudogemmobacter hezensis
CTGCTTGAGCCGATCGGGAGCATCCCGCCAGCAGAGGCAGAAGCAAACTTCTACGCGGCTCTGGAAATTGAAGACATCGCCGCGTAACTAACCGTAATCAGCCTCCGGCAAACCCGGAGCGGTTCAGATCGAGAATGGCAAGCAAGCGACCGAAGGCGGAAGAGATTGTCTCGAAGTTACGTCAGGTTGAGGTTCTGATGGGACAAGGTCTGCCCCATCTGGACGTGATCCGGCGTATCGGCGTTGTCGAACAGACTTATTCCCGGATCAGGTCTCCTGGATCATAGAAGACGCGTCTCTCAACCGCTAGACCCGTGGCAAATCCTATCTCAGATCATTCCCTTCAAGGGTCACGGCATAGCTTGGCATCCGATGAAGTTTCGTATCTGGAGCTCGGCCTGCGAGGTGTGAGTCGGGTGCGGGTTCGCTTTCTTGGACGATGCGGCGAGATGGAACATGATGATATGGCCTTTCTGGGCTTCCGCGGCATTCAGGCGACGCCGGAGAGGCTTGAGGGGCTGACACCTTAATACTGTCGCAAAATTTCGACTTTCTGCGCGCATGATATGTCAGCGTTGTCAGTGAGTCGGCAAAATTCGTTTGGCGTGATCGAGTTCAAGTATGTGCACTCTCCGAAGTCCGTGATCCTGCACGCGGTTTTCTTCGACCTCCGCTACAGCGTCTCCTGCCTTGACCTGGAGGAGATCATGGCAGAGCGCGGGGTGAAGATCGAGCACACTGCCCTGAACCGCTGGGTAGTAAAGTTCGCGCCGCTAATCGCGGCCCGGGCGCAAGCGAGGAAGCGGCCGACCGCTGCATCCTGGCGGATGGATGAGACCTACATAAGGGTGAAGGGAAAGCGGACCTATCTTTACCGGGCCGTGGATCGCGCCGACCAAACCCTTGATTTCCTGCTTTCCGAACGCCGGGATCTGTCTGCTGCCCGGCGCTTCTTCAAGCGAGCGATCAGCACCAACGGCGTGCCGGACCGGATTGCAATCGATAAAAGCAGTGCCAACCTGGCCGGCCTGCAGGCGGTTAATGTGATTCTGAAGTTCACCGGAAAAGGGCGCACAATCAAGGTGCGGCAAGTCAAATATCCCAACAACATACTGGAACAAGACCACCGCTTCACCAAGCGGATCACAGCCCCGATGCCGGGCTTCAAGGCTTTCCACTCGGCGGCCGCGACTATCGCAGGCATCGAGACCGCCCACATGATCCGCAAAGGTCAAGTCGCGACCAACGGTGCCACCGCATTCCAGACCTTCACGAAGCTCGTAACATAAGACTGCCCGCAGATCAGACCATGCCGATACTCGGCAAAGTTTGCGACAGAACCCCGCAAGTTCAGCCTCGAAAGAGGCGGAACTTGCGCTCCTAGATCTCGGCTGCGGCCTTGCCTTCCACCCAGGTGGTGGGCAGATCCTCGGGGACCGGCTCGCCAAGCGTGGCATAGATCTTTCTTAGGATATGGCGCCCGTGCGAGACCAGATCCTTCCGGATCGCCTGCCGAGCCGCCTCGCCATCCCCGGCGCGGATGGCCGCGATCATGTCGTGATGGGGGTGCTTCAGGCCCAGTTTCGGCGCATCCTCGGTGTGCAGGAACCGCAGCGACGGGCCGCATTGCAGCCAGAGCGACCGCAGCAGCCCCTCCAGCACCGGCATGTTCGCCCGCCGGATCACCGCGAAATGGAATTGCTCGTTCAGTTCCAGCGCCAGATGGGTCTGGCCTTTCGAGCGTGCCTCCTCCAGCTGGGCATGCAGTTCAGACAGCTCGGGCGCGGCGGTGGCGTCGCCCGCCCGCGCGGCATGGGCCGCCGCGCGCCCCTCCAGTTCGATGCGCAAAGAGATGATCTCGATGAAGCGTGCCGGATCCTGCTGCGGCAGGGCGGCGGCCCCGCGTTCATCCATGACCAGGATCCCGTCCGAGATCAGCCGGTGCACCGCATCGCGCACCGGGGTCGGACTGACCCCCATCTCCTCGGCCAGAGTCCGGTAGATCAGCTTTTGCCCCGGCGCCAGCTGGCCGGTCATGATCGCGATGCGCAGCCGGCCATAAATCTTGTCCGCCAGGCTTTCGTGCTGGATGGCACCGACAAGGGGGTCTGGACTGGAGCTTTCTTTCTGCACACAAAACCTGCTTTTTGTCTTGGGATGACCCGAGCGTTAGACGCACGGGACGTGGACTTCAACCAATATAGCCGGGCGCACGCGGGGAATCCCGCGCGAAACTCACAGCGCCAGCCGGTAGGTTTCCAGTGCCGTATCATGGAACAGCCAGCGGCGTTCGTCCACAGATGCGCCGCCTGCCAGTTTTTGGAAGGCGTTCCAGCAGGTGGCGTAGGAATAGGCCCCCTTGTCCACCGGAAAGTTGCTCTCGAACATGCAGCGCCGCGCGCCCATCACCTCGATGGCGGTCTCGATCCAGGGCCGCCAGTCCCCGGCCAGTTGATCCGAGCCCGGAGGCCGGTCGCGCAGGTGATATCCGCCAAAGCCGATCTTCATGCCCAGCCCCCCCAGCTTCAGCCGCACATTCGGCAGCCCGGCCAGCGGTACCAGCCCCTTGCGCCATTCGGCAAAGACCTCGTCGCGCCGGGTGGCATTCGGGCCTGCGCCAAGGATGCCGCCCAGATGGTCAAGCACCAGAACGGTATCCGGAAAGGCCCGGGCCAGATCGACGAATTCGTCCAGCTGGCTGTGGTAGATCCAGGCATCGAAGCTCAGCCCGAAACCCGCCAGTCGCGCAAAGCCGCGCCGGAACTGCGCATCGCCCAGCAATCCGCGCGGCGGCACGATGGAGGTGGTGCGGAAGGCGGGATCCGGATGCCAGACTGCGCTTTGTCGGATGCCCCGAAACCGTCCGCCGCCCCGTTCGACATGCAGCCGCAACAGCGCGTCGAGGCTGTCCGGCGGCAGGCGCAGATCGGCATGGCCGATGATGCCTGCCGCGATCCGGCAGGGGCCGAAATCACCGCTGTCCGACATGGCCGCCACTCCGGCCACGAATTCGGTCTCGCCTGCGGGCCGCAGCGCCTCGGGGCCGTGACCGCGCCACATAGAGCGGCATTCAGCAAAGACTGTGGCCACGATGTTGTGGCCCGCCGAGACATCGGCCAGGTAGTCGTCGAACATGTAGCGCCCGCGCGCCCCCTGCCAGAGGTGATGGTGGGGGTCGATGATCGGCTGGCTGGGATCAAGCGCCGTCTCCGGCTCCAGCGCCAGCCAGTTCGGGCGCACTGCGATATGTAATGCCGCCTGCTGTGCCGGGTCGATATGTCCGCCCTTGGTTTCGGGATCCGACATCTCAGGCCACCTCCAGCCATTTGCGGCGGATATCGCCACGGTTTTCCATCTCCGCGGCCGGTCCGGCAAAGACGATGCTGCCATGGCCCATGACCATCACATCGCTTGCGACGCGCATCGCCATACTCATTTTCTGCTCGACCAGCAGCACGCCCACGCCCCGGGTCTGGATGTCGCGGATCACCTCGGTCACCGTATCGACGATCTTGGGGGCAAGGCCCTCTGTCGGCTCGTCGATCAGGATGACCAGCGGATTGGTCAGCAGGCTGCGGCAGATGGTCAGCATCTGCTGCTCGCCCCCCGACATCAGCCCGGCCAGCTGGTTGCGGCGTTCCCGGAGGCGCGGAAAATAGCTGAACATGTCCTCGCGGGTCCAGCGGGCTGCGCCCGCCACCCCGGGCTGGACGCCCATAGCGAGGTTCTCATCGACCGTCAGGTTGGAAAACACCTGGCGCTCCTCCGGCACATAGGCGAGGCCCGCGCGGCAGATCCGGTCGGCCTGCGCGCCGCCGATCTCGCGTCCGGCCAGCCGCACCGACCCGCGCGATCCGGGCAGAAGCCCCATCATCGCCTTGAGCAGCGTTGAGCGCCCCGAGCCGTTACGCCCCAGCAGCGCGGTTACCTTCGGCTCGGGCATGGTGAAATCGACGCCATGCAGGATATGGCTCTTGTCATAGAATGCGTGAAGCCCGCCGACTTGAAGCAGCATCAGACGACCCCCTCTCCCAGATAGGCGGTTTGAACATCGCGGTCGGCGCGCACCTCCTCGGGGGTGCCGGTCGCAAGAATGCGGCCATAGACCAGAACCGAAACCCGGTCGCAGATTCCGAAGACCACATCCATGTCATGTTCGACCATCAGAAGCGTGCGCCCCTCGGTCAGACGGCGGATCAGATCGACCATATAGGCTGTCTCCTCTCGCGACATGCCCGCCGTCGGCTCGTCCAGCAGCACCACCGCCGGATCGGTGGCCAGCGTCATGACGATCTCAAGCGCGCGCAGCTCCGAATAGGCAAGATCGCCGGCGATGGACGCGCTGCGGTGGGTCAGCCGCACCGAGTCCAGCAGCGCCATGGCCTCGTCACGGATGCCCCGCATCCGGCCAACCGGCCGCCACAGGTTGAAGCGGATGCCATGGCGGGCCAGAATCCCCATCATCACATTGTCGAGCACCGTCTGGCGGGCAAAGACATTGGTGATCTGGAAGGATCGCGACAGGCCCATCCGGTTGATCACCGTGGGCGACAGTCCCGAGATGCGGCGGTCCTGCAACCGGATCTCGCCCTCGGTCGGCAGGAACGCCCCCGAGATCAGGTTGAACAGCGTCGATTTCCCCGCGCCATTCGGCCCGATCACCGCATGGCGCGAGCCTTGGGCAACCTCCAGATCGACGCCCTGGATGATCGAAAGGGCACCGAAGCTTTTCTTCACTCCGCGCAGGGACAGGATGCTTTGTGCGGCAGTCATGCGGCTTCTCCCTCGGGCAGGATTTCGGTTGCGGCGGGACCGGCCCAGACGGCGCGGCTGGCCGCGACGGCATGGCGTAACAGTGCGATCCCGACCCCAAGCGCCAGCACCGGCAGGCCGATGGTCACCACCGAAACCGGCGCCCAGCTCCGACCGAACATCTGGAACTCGGGCAGGGTCGCGGCGGAGGCGGCGGCCATCTTGTAGGATGGCGCGAAGAGGATCTCGACCGCATGGACGATGAACACTGTGCCACAGGTCACAATGGCCGCCCCCAGCAGGAATTGCGCATAGGGCAGTGCCAGCCGCTTCCAGTCCAGCCTGTGACGGGCGCGATAATGGCTTTGCAGCACGCCCCCGATGCCGTTGGGCGCATAGAGGATGACCAGCACGAAGATCAGCCCCTGATAGAACATCCAGGCCGTCGTCGCGCTCGACACCCAATAGGCGAAAAGGGTGAAGACAACCGCCCCGACCGCCGGACCGAGGAAGATCGAGGTCCCGCCGACAAAGGCGTAAAGCACCGCCTGCGACGAGGTCTGCATCCCGAAGATGGTGAAGTTTGCGGTCTCGCTCGACATTGCCGACAGCCCGCCCGCAACCCCGGCAAAACCGGCCGAAAGGGCAAAGATCAGCACCTTGCTGCGCTCGGCATCATAGCCCATGAACCGCACCCGCTGTTCGCTGTCGCGGATCGCCAGCGTCAGCAGGCCAAAGGGCGTGCGGGTCAGGTAATAAAGCGCGCCCAGACACAACAGCACCCAGGCCAGCGTAAGGTAATAGACCTCGATCGTCGCGCCAAAGCTGAACCCCAGCGAGGGCATCCGCATCGAAGAGATCCCAGCCTCTCCACCGAACATCCCCGTCCAGCGCGGCGCGATTACATGCAAAAGCTCCGCCAGCGCCAGCGTGATCAGCGAGAAATAGGCCCCCGCCCGTTTGGTCGCGAAATAGCCGAAGGCAAGGCCGGTGATCAGCCCGACCAGCCCGCCAAAGGCCGGCAGCAGCACGGTGGGGACGCCCAGACCCTCTTCGACCGCGCGCATCAGATGCAACGTGCCGAAGGCCCCCAACCCGAAGAAGGCGGCATGGCCGAAGGATAGCATCCCCGCCTGACCGGCCAGCAGGTTGAATGCCGTGGCAAACAATGCCGCCACCAGCGCGGTGATCAGGGTGAACTGCAACCCGAGGTTCAGGAACGGCGGCAGCGCGACCAGCAGGATCAGCACCGCAGGAACAACCAGATAGGAAAGACGCATCGTTCAGTTCCTCACGCCCAGAATGCCCGCCGGACGGCTGAGCAGAATGATCAGCATCAGAAGGAAGGGCACCGCCCCCGAGATGACCGAAATCGGAACCGTCATCAGCCCGCCAACCCCGTTGGCCCAATCGCCCAGCCCGACCCGTGCCGCCAGATCCGCAAGGCGGAAATCCATCCCCACCGTCAGCGAGGTCAGCACCCCGATCCCCAGCGAGGCGATCAGCGACCCCGCAAGCGATCCCAGTCCCCCGACCACCACCACGACAAAGACAATCGCCCCCAGCTCCAGCGCCATGTTCGGGCTGGTCGGGTAGAAGGCCCCGGCGACCGCTCCGGCCAGACCGGCAAGCCCCGCACCCAGGCCGAATACGCCGGTAAAGATCACCGGCACATTGTGGCCTAGCGCCTGGGCCATGGTCGGGGCCCGTTCCGCCGCCCGCACGATCAACCCGGTGCGGGTGTGTCTGAGCAGCAGGAACAGCAGCGTGAACATCGCCACCGCGACCAGCGCGATGAACAGCCGGTAAAACGGATAGCTCATCCCCGACAGAGTAAAGGCCGAGAAATCCAGTGCGGGCGGCAGGGTGTAGTTCACCGGGAAATTGCCGAAGAACAGCTTGATCCCCTCTTCGATGACCAGTGCCAGCCCGAAGGTCAGCAGCAGTTCATGACCGTGACCAAAGCGGTGGACGCGGCGCAGCAGATAGCGCTCGATCAGCATGCCGAAGCAGGCGACCAGTATTGGTGCCGCGATCACTCCGGCCAGAAAGCCAAAGCGCCCCGAGATCGCATAGGCAAGATAGGCGCCCAGCATGTAAAACGAGGCATGGGCAAAGTTCAGCACCCCCATCATGCCGAAGATCAGGGTCAGCCCTGCCGAAATCATGAACAGCAACAGCCCGTAGACAATGCCGTTCATCAGGGAAACGAGCACGAAATCCATGCGAGATACCTTTCGGATTGTGGTCCCACCCAGGGGTGCGCACGCGATGGCACCGCAGGGCAGGAAGGGGGGCTACGCCGGGCGCTGCATCACGCAGCTGGCCTGAACCGGATAGATCAGCTCTTCGGCCGGGACCCGTGCTACCGGCACAAACCCGAGGTCGGTGCCGTCCACCGGATATCTCGCCCCCCGTGCCACGCGCGAGACGACCAGCGGCGTGACGAACTGGTGATCCTCGGCGCGCAGAGATTGCAGGCCGTTGTCGGCCTCGATCCGGGTGGCCTCCATCGCCTTGCCGATGGCGTTCACATCCACCTTATCGCCCGCGGGCAGCGAGGCCAGCGCTGCCGCCAGAAAGCCCATTCCGACGGTCGATCCGGTCTCGTTGTAGACGGGATAATGGCCCATCTCCGCCTTGAAATCTTCGGCGAAATCCGGGTTCAGCTCGCAATTCGACAGGGTCGCGACATAATGGCCCTCGGCGGCAGCCCCGGCATTGCCGATATTGCCCGGCTGATCGAGAAAGCAGGTGGCAAAGCGCACCTGCAGCGCGGCATCGGCGCAGGCCTTCATCAGCAGCAGCAGATCGTTCGACCAGTTGCCGGTCATCACGGTGTGCGCGCCCGAAGCCTTGATCCGCGCCACGTAGGGGGCGAAATCCTGGATGCGGTTCACATCATGCAGGACTGCGCCCACGACCTCGAAGTCGCCCTTCGCGGCCTGCGCCTTGACGGCGGCCTCGAACTCCTGGCCCCAGCTGTAATCCTGGTTGATCGCAAAGACCTTGCCGCCAAGCGTGCCCTCGTCGCGCATCACCCGCGTCAGCGCCGCGACCGACATGGAGGCGATCGGGAACATGCGGAAATTGTGGAAATGGCAGCGTTCACCCGTCATCGCCAGCGCACCGCTGCCGACGTTCATCAGCATCATCGGCCGGTCGGGATTGCGCAGGTTGTGCTTGCGCGCATCCTCGGAGAGCTGCGCGACAATGGCCGAGGACGAGCCCATCACGATCATCTGGCAACCGTCGGCGGCCGCCTGCTGGAACCGGCTGGAGGCGCCGCTGGAGGTGCCGCCGCTGTCATAGCTTATCAGCTCGACATCGCGGCCATTGAAGCCGCCCGCCTGGTTGATCTTGCGCCGCCCGTATTCAATGCCGCTTTGAAACAGCACCCCCGAAGAGGCCTGCGGCCCCGAAAGCGATTCAATGACGGCGATCCGCAACGGCTCTGCCGATGGATCGGCATTGGCCTGTGTGACGGCAGTGCGCGTCACGGCGACCAGCGCGACCGACGCGCCCAGAAACCCCCGCCGCGACAGACCCGAACGAAGTCTGGTCATCGTAGTCCTCCCCTTGTTTTTGTGGCCCGTCACCCGCGCAGCCTCCTGCTCCGCGCGGATGACGGGGTGGTGTCGCAGATCAGGGCCGCTTCATTTTGCAGCTGTCCTGAACCGGGTAAAGCAGGGTTCCCGCCTCGACCGTGGCAATCGGAAGGAAACCCATATCGGTTCCGTCTGCCTTGTATTTCGCCTCCTTGTCCACTCGGCTGACAACCAGCGGCATCAGGAATTGGTGGTCCTCGGCGCGCACCGATTGCGGGCCATAGGCGCTGTCATAGGAGAAACCCTCCAGCGCGGCGACGATCTGATCGGGGGCGATGTCACCCTCGCCTGCGACCGATTGCAGCGCGCGCATGATGAATTCCATCGAGACCGAGGCGCTGATGTCGTTGTAGGCCGGATAGCGTCCATAGGCCGCACGATAGCCCTCGGCAAAGCTGTCGTCGCCGATTTCAGGGCTGCCCATCGAGACGTTGTAATGGCCAAGCGCCGCCAGCCCCGCATTGGCGAGGTTGCCCGGCTGGTCAAGGTTCGAGGTGGCGAACCTTACCGAAAGCCCGGCATCCTTTGAGGCCTTCATCAGCAAGAGCAGGTCGTTCGACCAGTTGCCGGTGATCACGGTGTCGGGGGTTGCGCTCTTGATCTTCGCCACATAGGGCGAGAAGTCCTGGATGCGGTTCACGTCATGCAGGGTTTCGCCCACAAGCGTGTAGCCGCCCGCGCCCGCCAGATCCTCAGCCGCCTTCTGCCAGTCATGGCCCCAGCTGTAGTCCTGGTTGATCGCATAGACCCGCTCGCCCAGAACCCCGTCGCGCTTCATCGCATCGACCAGTGCGCCCGCCCACATCGAGGGCGTCGGATAGAAGCGGAAGGCGTGGAGGTGGCACCGCTCGCCCGTCAGCTCCATCGCGCCGGCACCGACGGTGATGAACACCATCTCCTTGCCGGGATTGCGCATGTTGAACTTGCGCACGTCATCGGTCAGCTGCCCGGCAATCGCCGAAGAGGCCCCCTGGATCACCAGATCCATATTGTCGGACACCGCTTCCTGAAAGCGTTGCGCCGCCCCCGTGGTGGTGCCCGCACTGTCATAGACCTTGAAGGTGATCGGCTCCCCCCGATACCCACCTTCGCGGTTGATGCGGTCGATCACATATTGCACGCCGCTGCGGAACATCTCGCCCGACGAGGCCTGCGGCCCCGACATGGTCTCGATCATCGCAATCCGCAGCTCTGCCTGCGCGGGCATGGCAAGGGCCAGCCCCGCCGGCACCATGCAGGCCGCCAGCCGCAGCGTCGAAATAATCGACCCGACTGTGCGGCCCTTGTTTGCGTTCGTCATTTCCTCGTCCTCCCTCAAGGTCATGGCATCGTTTTCGGCTGTCGTTCTAAAGGATCAGGCCCCCGTCGATAACAAGGGTTTGCCCCGTGACCATCGGGGCGCCGAAGCCCAGATAGACAATGGATTCCGCGATATCCTCGGGCGTGCAGCGCCGCCCCAGCGGCGTGCGCTGGATCGAGGCGCGGCGCTGCTCCTCGGTCCACTCGATCTGCCAGGTGCTGTCAACCGCACCCGGGGCCACGGCATTGATCCGCACCTCGGGGGCCAGCGCCACGGCCAGATGCCGGGTCAGGGTGATGATCCCGGCCTTGCTGGCAGCATAGGCCATGCTCGATCCCCGCGAGGACAGCGCCGAGACCGAGGCGAGATTGACCACTGATCCCGCCGTCGCACGCAGATGCGGCCCGGCCGCCCGCGTCAGGCGGAAGAGCCCCACGAGGTTCACGTCCAGAACCTCCTGCCACATGGCATCGCTGATCGCGTCCAGATCGCCCGGGCTCAATGCCTTGCGCCCGCCGGGGGTGCCTGCGTTGTTCACCAGCAGATCGAGGCCACCCAGCAGATCGGCCGCCCCTTCGGCAAGCTGCGCCTCGGCCCCGTCGCCGATCGCATGGGCGATGGGCTGCACGTCATGGCCCTCGTCGCGCAGCCGTTGGGCCTGGGCAGGCCCCGCCCCGTCGCCAGGCAGATGGTTCAGTGCGACCCGGCACCCTGCCCGCGCCAGCCGTTCGACCGTCGCAAGCCCAATCCCCGAGGCGCTGCCCGTCACAAGCGCGCGCCGCCCCCGCAGGTCATAGTTCAACAAGCTCTGTTGCATGTGTTGTCCCATCGGTTCGCCGCCGCTCAGGGTTTCCACGCGACGGGCGCGCGCGGCTCAATATCGGTGATCACGTCCAGAACCACCGGCCCCTTCGCCTTGAAGGCGGCAGCCAGCGCCGGACGCAGATCCTCGGCCCGTTCGATGCGGTGGCCCTCGACGCCGAATTCCCGCGCAATCCGGGCAAAGTCGAGTGGTCCGAACAGGCCCAGCTCTTCCGGCGTGCCGGGGGTGCTGCCCTGGATGGTGCGGATGTTCTCGATGCTCTGGCCAAAGCCGCTGTTGTTGTTGATGACCAGCACCAGCGGGATGTTATAGCGCCGTGCGGTTTCCAGCTCGGGCAGGTGGTAATACAGGCCGCCGTCCCCGGTGAAGCAGACCACCCGGCGATTGGGAGCCGCGCATTGCGCGCCAAGTGCTGCCGGGAACGACCAGCCAAGCGATCCGGCGGCTCGCAGATAGGTCTGGCCTGCGCCGTTCAGCTCGATCCCGGTGCAGGTCCAGATCGAGGAAAAACCGGTATCGGCGACCACGATCCCGGTCTCGGGCAGGGTTGCAGTGATGTCGTCGAGGATGGTCTCCACCCGGATCGGGCCGCTGCGGTCGGCGGCGCGTGCCGCAAACTCCGTCCGCCATTCGGCCACCTGCGCGGCCGCCCAGTCGGCAAAGCCCGCGCCGCGTCCGTCCGGCACCCCCAGCAGCTCGATCAGCCGCCGCAGGCTGCGCTTGGGATCCCCGCAGATCCCAAGCGTGTCGGGATAGCTGCGGCCCAGCTCGGTCGGGTCGATGTCCAGCTGCACGATCGGCGTCGCGAGCCCTGGCACCCGCCAGTCGAGCGTCACCTGATCCCCGGTGCGGCAACCGATGTAGAACACCACATCAGCCGCGCCCACGATCTCGTTCGCGGGCGGCGCGGAGTAGTTGCCGACTGTGCCTGCCGACAGTGGATGGCGCGTCGGGATGATACCGCGCGCGCCAAGCGAGGTGGCCACCGGCGCCTTCAGCGCCTCGGCCAGCTCGAGGATCTCGGGGCCTGCATCCGATTGCGTGGCCCCGGTGCCCGCGACGATCACCACCCGCGCCGCGCCCGTCAGTCGCGCCAGCGCCGGTTCCAGTTCCGCATCATCCGCCAGCAGTCGGCGCAGCGGCAGCGCCGACTGCGGCAGTCCGGCCGCGATTTCGGCATCGACCGTGCCCTTCTCGATCAGCTCGCCCATATGGCCAAGCACATCCAGATGGACCGGCCCGGGCGTGCCGGTCATAGCCGTGCGCCAGGCATGGGCCAGCAGCCGGGGCAAATCGGCGGAATCGTTCGCGTCGATGCTGGCCTTGGTCACTGCCTGGAACAGCGGGGCGTGGTCGACCTCCTGATAGGCATTGCGGTGCTGGTATTTCAGATGCTTGCGGCCTGTGAAGGCCAGCACCGGTGTCTGGGCCAGCCAGGCGTCCTGCATCCCTGCCGCCAGATTGGCCGCGCCAACCGATTGCGAGAAACAGATACCTGGGGTGCCGCGCACGCGGGCATAGCCATCGGCCATATAGGCCGCCGCCTTCTCGCTGTGCACCAGCACGCGGCGAATGCCTTCATGCTCCATCTCGACCAGTGAACGGCGCAGGATCGCGTCGATGAAAAAGACGTGGTCGACCCCCCGCGCCGCAAGGGATTTCGCGAGCCAGCTCGCGCCAGTGGTGTGATTCATGTCCGTCCTCCCGATATCTCATCTTTGATGTATCAAAGATGAGATATCAATACTGAAGTTTCTCATCGGCGTTGTTTGATCCTACGATTTGCTGGTACGATCCTTTCTCTGGAATGGAAGAACGCCCTGGACGGGCGTTGTTACAGAAGTCGCGCTCGCCCGGGGTTCCCACGGCGAATCGATGAGGCCAGAGTCAGTAATTGGTCCAACCCTCGGGATCGGGTCCCAGCCGCTGCCAGCTGTGCGTTGCAGCCTCGCGACACTCCAGCGCGACAAGACAGATCTCGCAGCGCGAGCTGTCCTTTCGTCAACATCGCCTGGATCCGGGCAAACTGTCGTCGCAACAGATGCCCGCAGGCTGTCTGGAACAGGCCATTAGGCTCCAGACGCATTAACCTTAGAGCCAGAAGAGGACGGTTGTGGCGAGTGCTATTGCTGAGAGGAAGACGATGGGGCAGCCCGCTGAACCTGCTGGTCGACAGCACCGGGATCAAATTCCTTGGCGATGGAGAATGGCTTTCGCGCAAGCATGGCACGTGAATAGCCCCTGAAAACTGGACCGTTTGAAGCTGGAGTTTTCGGCTAACCTTCTCTGGCTGAGAGTGGAGCTTAGAACGATGAAGGCACCCGCGTCACTTCGGCCGGGACCGAACGGTTTACAATCCCTGGCATTATGTGCCTGTTCTGCGTTCGCAAACCCGTGGCGCGGCGAAACCGCGCACCGTTCAAGGACTGGGTTCTTCCCGGAGCGCTAGAACAGATCCGCAGTAAGCTGCAGGGCTCCCAGGATGGCGACCGCCGATGGTGAAGATCCGCGGCGCGGTGCTGACGGAAGGGATGCCTGCGGTACAAAAGGCATGCACCAAAGACCTCTCGCAAGGTGTCCATTCTGCCGATGTGATCCTCAATATCCTGTCGCGCAGGCGCGATCCGGAACAGCACGACCCGCACCATCACTTCGACCGGCGGTCGAGCTCCGCCATCGCAAAATACGCTGACGCCTTGCGACGAATCTCATTCGCCTGGCGCAGCTCGCGGTTCTCGCGTTCCAAAGCCTTCATACGCTTGGCCATCTCGGTCGGAATGCACGTACGCTCGCCGCTGTCCACCTCGGCCTTCTTAACCCACTCGTTAAGCGTATGGGCAGAACAGCCAATCTTCGCGGCAATCGACACGATCGCCTGCCAGCGCGAGCCATGCTGACGCTCGTTGTCAAAAACCAGCCGCACCGCGCGTTCACGCACTTCGGGGGAGAACTTGTTCGTCGTCTTGCTAATGAGATGCTCAATCCTACGCCGGAGTTGGAACCTTCGGCAAACCCGGAGCGGTTTAGTCCACAAAAGAGCGCAGCTGTCATCAGTCTTTGATTCGCGGCGGGACAGTTCAGTCTCGGCCTTCTCACAGAGAAGCCTATCTGCCATAGCTGTGCCCAAATCGGTCGTCGACAGGGGGCAGCGTGGACCAGGAGGGTGTGAGGGTTTGCTTCACCTTTGATGTGGACGGACTCAGTCTTCTGAGCGCGAAGAGGCGTGTCGGGATCCGTATCCCCATGGAAATGGAAGCACCTTTGCGCGACGACCAGGGGCATTTTTTCGATCTCGCTCTGGCTTTTCTGAACTCGGCAGGGTTGCGCCAGACGCTGTTCGTGACGGGAAAGGTTGCCGAGGACGAGCCGGAGCGCATCGAGGCCGCTTTGCAGGCGGGGCATGAGATCGGCTTTCACGGCTACAGCCATCTGCCCCTCGCCTCATTGTCGGCAGAAGAAGAGCTGGCCGAATTTCTTCGGACACAGCGCTATTTTCACGACAGATTCGGCTATCAGCTGAAGGGAATGCGCGCACCCTCATACAGTTTCGGCCCCAGAACACCGGGGAATATGCGGCAGACTGGCATGACCTATGACAGCAGCCAGGCCGGATGCCACCCGTTTTTCGAGGCAGATGGCGGCTATTGGGAGATCCCGGTGCTGCCCGAGATGGACGACTGGATGCATTGCATCCGCTTTCCCGAACTGGGCTTCAACGACACTCCGAAAGACCCCAAAGAGGTCGCGCGCATCTACCGCGACTGCTTTGACTACTGCTACCGCGAAGGCGGGTGCTTCGTCACCGTCTGGCACCCCTTTGTCACCATGAGTGAGCGCTACCGCCCGGTGGCGACCGAATTGCTGGCCTATATCCGCAGCCATGCCCGCGTCACGTTCTGCACCATGAGCGAGATTGCCGGGGCCTGCGCTGCCGGGCGGATCACACAGGGCCGGATCTGATGCTCACCCCCTGGCCGGTGACATCGAGGATGCCAGCAAAACAGTCGCATAGGGCGGGATGAACTCCAAAAGTTCGTCCACCGTCATCGTGTCGTCCATCAGGAAGCGCGAGAAATAGGCGGTTCCGGCGATCACGGTCAGTTCGGCCAGCAGCGCGATATCGGCATCCGCCCGCAGCCGCCCACGAGCGCGGTATGTGGCAAACATCTGCCGGTAATGCAGTGAGATGATCCATCCCAGCGTCCGACCGATCCGCTTCAGCCCCGATGGGGCATTCTCATAGCCCGCGCGAAACACTGCCCGCCAGGCTTTCTTGCCGATATGGCGCAAGGTTTGTTGCGCCAGCAGACGCTCGAACGCGATGATTCCTTCAACCGGATCATCGGGAAGGTCGCGCAAAAGCCTGCGCCTCTCGGGCAGATTCAGGCGCAGATGGCGCAGCAATATAGCCGTTAATAGCTTATTTTTACTGTCAAAATAATTGTATGCCGTGGCGGTGGCGGTTCCCGCTTCGGCGGCGATTTCCTCCATCTGGGTATCGTCGAACCCCTTCTCTTCAAAGAGCCTCGTGGCCGCCGCGATCAGCGCCTCATTCTTCATTCGCCTGTTCTTTGCGCGCAGTCCCATCGCCATCCCATACCTTGCTGCCCGAATTCTTAGCGCTTTACGGCGCCGATTACAAAAAATTTAAGATTCACCCCCAATTTTGTAGACATCTCTAAATTTGAAGATAACAGTAAATTTGTTCTTTCCCGCCAGGGCTGAGCAAATGAGACATGAGGACAACCGATGCACGCAAACCCCAACGACCAGACGCTGAGCGTGCAGGGCATCAATAAGCGCTATGGCACATTCCAGGCGCTTAACGACGTCGGGATTGATGTAAAACGCGGCGAGTTTCTGACGCTGCTCGGGCCTTCGGGCTCGGGGAAGACCACGCTTCTGATGTCGGTTGCCGGTTTCATCCAGCCCGATTCGGGGAGGATCATGCTTGGCGCGCAGGACATCACCTTCGCCGCGCCCGAAAAGCGAAATTTCGGCATGGTGTTCCAGGGCTATGCGCTGTTTCCGCATCTGAAGGTGCGTGAGAATGTGGCCTTCCCGCTGAAGATGCGCGGCATCCGCGGTGCGGCTGCGACGAAAAGCGTGGCTGAGGCGCTGGAGCTGGTGGGCCTTGCCGACAAGGGCGAGCGCTACCCGCGCGAGCTGTCGGGCGGCCAGCAGCAGCGCGTGGCACTGGCGCGGGCCATTGTTTTCCAGCCGCATCTTCTGCTGCTGGACGAGCCTCTCAGTGCACTTGATACCCAGCTGCGCGGCCAGCTGCAGACCGAGCTGAAACGGCTGCATCGCGCCGTGGGCCTGACCTTCATCTATGTCACCCATGACCAGGGCGAGGCCCTGTCGATGTCAGATCGCATCGCGGTGATGAAAGACGGCAGGATCGTGCAGCTCGGCGCCCCCTCCGCGCTTTACAACCGCCCCGCCAACCGTTTCGTGGCCGAATTTCTGGGGGTCGAGAATTTTCTGCCCGAACGCCTGACCGGCAGGCAGGGTCTGCTGGCGGTGCGTGCCTCTGCGCTGTCGCTGGCGGGCAAGGCCGGGCGTATCAGCGCCAGGGTCAGCGATCTGGACTATCACGGCGCCGAGATCCGCTACACCGCCCAGACCGAATGCGGCCTGTCGCTGCGGTTCAACCTCAGCCTGCGCGACGCAGCCCACGTGCCGCAGGAAAATGAAAACGTCACGCTGGACTGGCAGGAGAAAGACGCCCTGCCCTTCCCCGCAGCCTGACAGTCCGGGCGTCAACCGATCAACAATAAATCCAAACCACAACAGGGAATTGAAAATGGAGCAACAAAGCTTTGCCCAAGATTATGCTGAAATCATGCGCGAGCAAAGCGCACGCGGCATAAGCCGTCGCGCCATTCTGCGCTCGGCGCTGGCGATGGGGGTCGCGCCCCTTGCACTGGGTGCGGGCCGTGTTTTCGCTGAAACCCGCCCGGAGGTGGTGCTGGTCAACTGGGGCGGCCTTTCGGTCGAAGTCTTCCAGAAGGCCTTTGCCGATCCCTTCAACGCGGCGGGCGGCAATCTGGTGATCGACGGCTCGGGCCCGCTGAACGGCAAGATCCTGACCATGGTGCAGTCGAATGCCGTGACCTGGGACATTTGCGATGCCGGCGTCACCACCATCGCCGATCTGGGGCCGAAAGGCGCGCTTGAACAGATTGACTATGAGATCGTCGACAAGTCGAAAGTCGTCGACGGCTTCGCCTATGACCTTGGCGTGGTGAACTATTTCTTCTCATCGGTCATGGCCTGGGATACCTCGAAGATCGAGGGCCAGCCCAGCCCGGCCGATTTCTTCGATATCGAAAAGATCCCCGGCCGTCGCATGATCCGCAAGGACAGCCAGGCGATGCTGGAGCTGGCGCTGCTTGCCGATGGCGTGGCACCTGCCGATCTCTATCCGCTGGATGTCGAGCGGGCGCTGGCGAAATTCGAAAGCATCCGCGAGCATCTGCTGTTCTGGTCGTCGGGGGCGGAAAGCCAAAGCCTGCTGCGCGACGGCGAATGCGTCATGGGCTTCCTGTGGTCGACCCGCGCCAATATGCTGAAAGAAGAGACCGAAGGCCGCATCGACTATACCTTCGAGAAAGGCCTGCTGCAGCCTGGCATCTGGGTGGTGCCCAAGGGCAACCCGGCTGGCAAAGAGGCGTTCCACGCCATCGCCTCGATGCAAAGCGCGGCTGAGCAGATCATCTTGCTTGAGCAGATGGGCAATGGCCCGGCGAACCCGGCAGGCTCGGATCTGGTGCCCGAGGCACTGAAAGCGGTCAACCCCTCTGACCCGGCCAATACCGCCGTCCAGGCCAAGGTCAGCGCCGAGTGGTATTTCGAGAACCACACCGCAGTCTATCAGGAATTCCTGGACCGGATCGCCTCCTGAGCCGGACCACCATCTCTGGCTGAGGGCGGCCGCGCCGCCCCTGGCCTTACGCGTCACACCTGCCCCGCAAAGGGCCGGTGTGGCGCACGCGCCCCTCTTTCCAACCGAGCAAGCTGGACCATAATTCCGTGCGCATTCTTGCCAATCCGATGCTTCGCTACTGGCTGCTGATCGCGCCCGCGCTTCTGGCGATGGCGGTCTTCTATTTCTACCCGATCAGCCATGTCCTGTGGATGAGCGTCACGCTGCCCGAACCCGGGGTCTCGAATTTCGAAAGCCTCGCGGCCTCGCGTTCGGTGCAAAGGATGCTCTGGACGACCCTGCGCATCGCGGTTCTCTCGACGATGATCTCGCTGATCCTGGCCTATTTCGTGGCCTATGTGATCTCGACCGTCGATGAGCGCCGCCGTCGTCTGTTGTTCATGGGGGTGGTGATCTCGCTCTGGATTTCGGTGCTGGTGCGGGCCTTTGCCTGGTTCGCCCTGCTGCGAAATGACGGGCTGATCAACCAGGCGCTGATCGGCATGGGGCTGATCGACAGGCCGCTGCCGCTGATGTGGAACGAATTCGCGGTGCTGGTGGGCATGGTGCATTACATGCTGCCGCTGGCGATCCTGCCGCTTTACTCGGGGATGCAGTCGATCGATCCGCGCCTTGTCGCCGCCGCACGCGGGCTGGGGGCCAGCCGGATGACCGCCTTCTGGAAGATCTGGTTCCCGCTGACCCTGCCCGGCGTTTTCGCGGCCTCGATCCTTGTTTTCATCTATTCGCTGGGCTTCTACGTCACGCCCGCGCTGTTGGGTGGCGGCAAGAAGATGATGGTCGCCGAATATATCAAGGTCCAGATCCTTGAGGTGGTGAACTGGGGCCTCGGCTCGGCGCTTGCCACGCTCTTGCTGATCTTCGTCCTGGTGACGCTGGCGATTGTCAGCCGCGTCGTCGATCTGCGCAAAGTATTCGGAGCGGGCTGAGATGTCGGATACATTGCGCCAGGAACCCACAATCGTCACCAAATCCCTTGCCTGGGCGGTGATCTGCTATCTCGTGCTGCCGATCACGGTGGTGGTCTCGGTCTCGCTGACCGACCGGCCCTATCTCTCGCTGCCCTCGGAAGGCGTGTCGCTGCAATATTACGAAAAGCTCTTCACCTCGTCGGAATGGCTGTCCTCGATCTGGCAGAGCTTTGTCATCGCCACCGTCTCGACCGCGATCTGCGGCGTGCTGGGCACGCTTGCCGCTATTGGCTGCTGGCGGATCGGCTCGGGGCTGGCGAATGTGGTGCGGATGGCGATGCTGATCCCGCTGATGCTGCCCTCGATGATCTATGCGCTTGGCGCCTATCAGGTCTGGGCGGGGTTTGGCTGGGTCAATACCTATACCGGCATCATCATAGCCCATGCCATGACCGGCATGCCCTATGTGGTGATCACCGTCTCGACCTCGCTTGCCGGGCTTGACCCAAAGCTGGAGCAGGCCGCGCGCAATCTGGGTGCCACCATGGGCCAGAGCCTGCGTCATGTGATCATCCCCAATATCAGGCCCGGCGTGATTTCGGGGCTGGTCTTCGCCTTCATCCATTCCTGGGATGAGCTGGTGATCGCCCTCTTCATCGCGGGGCGCAATGTCTTCACTCTGCCGCGCCGGATGTGGGACGGGATCAACGAACATCTTGATCCGACCATGGCCGCCGTCGCCACCGTGCTGATCTTTCTGACCGTGATCCTGCTGGCCGCCGAATTCTTCCTGCGCGGCAAGAAACGCTGACCCCATCCCGCCCTTCCGGAGCACCAACTGCCATGACCGTCTTCAAAGACGCCCCCCTCAAGCGCGACGCCATGTCCTGGATTGACGACAATCTGGGGCAGCTTTCGCAAGACCATATGACGATATGGAACTTCCACGAGCCGTCCTGGCGCGAATACCGCTCGGCTGCCTGGTATGTCGAACGGCTGCGCGCCGAGGGTTTCACCGTCGAAGAGCGTTCGGGCGGAATGGACACCGCCTTTTGCGCCACCTGGTCGAATGGCGACGGCCCGACCATCGGCGGCTATGCCGAATATGACGCGGTGCCAGGCCAGTCGCAGGCGCCAGTGCCCTACCGCGCGCCGCGCGAGGGCGTCTCGAAATATGCCGCGGGCCATACCGACCCGCATTCGGCGCTTGGGATAGGCTCGCTGACCGGGTTCCTTGCCGCCAAGGCGGTGATGGAGAAACACGGGATCAGGGGGCGGCTGAAATACCTGGGCGAGCCGGCCGAGAAGATGTGCGGATCAAAACCCGTCCATGCCGCGAAAGGCTATTACGACGATCTGGATGCGGCGATCAGCTTTCACCCGCACTCTTTCCCGGCGCTGACCAATGGCTGTTTCTGGGACACCCATTCCGCCCCCTACTGGAGCCGGATCTATACCTTTGAATGCGACGAGCCCGAGACCTGGCAGCAGTCGAAGGCCATCTCGGGCGTCGCCCATACCCATTCCAGCGCCCGCGCGCCCGGCGCGATTGACGCGGTCTGCATGATGTATACCTCGGGCAAATATATGAAGGAAAGCATGCTGCCCCATCACGGCAGCTGGACGCTGAACGAATATATCCTGAAGGCGGGCCATGCGGCGGCGGACAATATCGCACCGGGGCTGGGGCAAATCCAGTATTCCTTCCGTGGCCCGACGCTTGACATGTGCGAGCGCGTCTTCGAGGTGCTTGACCGCAACGCCGATCATATCGCCGCGATGACCCATTGCCGCGTGACAAAGGCCTGGATCACCCGCTGCCGCCCCGGCCTTCCCAACCATGCCATGGCCGAAGTGACCTTCCGCAATTTCGAGGAAATCGGCGCTCCGGTCTGGGGCGAGGCAGGTAAGGACTTCGCCCGCCAGATTATGACCGGCCTTGGCAGGGACGCGCTGGACCAGCCTTTCGTCGACGGTCATGACCGCCTGACGCCGCCCTGGGAGGCCGAAAAGTCCTTCCGCGCAACGCTGCCCTCCTGGCAGAAGAACCTCGCGGCGGATGACTATGTCGAATACACATGGCACGCGCCGACAGTGCGGCTTTATGTGGCCCGTCCGACGCTGGCCTCGCCCGATGGCTATCGCTACGGCGAATGGACCCGCAATGCGATGGGCGGCGTTCCGGCCTGTATCGACCCGATGTGGTCGACCGCGGGCCGCGTGGTCGCTGCAACGATCCTCGATCTTCTGACCGATGGTAAAAGCCTTGCGGCTGCACAGGCGGAATACCTTGAGCGCTCGGGCGGCGGGCGCGGTGCGCCCGGCTGGACCGCGCCGCTGCTGCCCGGAACCTTCGAGGCCCCCACCGACTATGGCTGGCCCGAATATATCACCACGCCGCGCGGCGATGGCTGGTCGCACCCCGGCTGATCCAGCCGGTTTCACACCCCTTTTTATACCGATCCCGAAAGTCCCGGAGCAGATCCATGTCCATCATCACTGAAGGCGAATATCGCTATAACCAGCTGATCAAGCAGTTCCCCTCACAGGCGGAACCGGCTTTTGAAAGCGCAGAACAACAAGAGCTGGTCTGGGGCCAGGTCTGGGGCTGCGACAATGATGTGGGCCAGATCCGCAAAGTCCTGATGCACCGCCCCGGCGATGAGCTGAACGTCGTTGATCCGACCAAGCGGATCCCCGGCATCAACGCCTTTGGCGAGGTAGACAAGGGCTGGTACTGGCGCGGCGATGTGATCCCGACGCTGGCCGGGATGCAGGCCCAGCATGACGCCTATGCCGCCGCCCTGCGCGAGGAAGGTGCCGAGGTCGTCTATGTCGACAAGGCCGCGCCGGGCAAGATGAAGCAGGTCTATACCCGTGACAGCGTGATCGCGGTCAAGGGTGGCGCCATTATCACCCGCCTCGGCCCGCCGATCCGGCGCGGCGAAGAGCTTCCCGTCACCCGCACCCTTGCCGCGATGGGCATGCCGATCCTGCGCACCATCTCTGGCATCGGCCTGATGGAGGGTGGCAGCTTTGCCTGGATCCGCCCCAATCTGGCGGTGGTCGGCCTCTCAAGCCGCGTCGACCGCGAGGGCGCGCGCCAGCTGGCCGAGGTGCTGGCGACCCAGGGCGTCGAACTTCTGATGGTCGAGCTGACGGGCTACCGCCTTCACATCGACGGCACCTTCGTAATGGTCGATGAAAACACCGCTTTCGTGAACCCGACCATCGTGCCCTTCTGGTTCCTTGAGAAACTGAAATCACTGGGCATCCACGTGATCGAGGTGCATCACGAAGACAACAACTGGGTGGTCAACTGCCTTGCCGTGCGGCCAGGCCGGGTGCTGATGTCGACCGGCCTTTCCGACCATACCGCCGAGCAATTCGACAAGGCCGGGATCTCGGTCCGATTTGTCGATTACGACAAGGTGGCGCTTGGCGGTGGCGGGCTGCATTGCTCGACTGCGCCACTGGTGCGCGACAGCCTCTGATCATTGTGCTCCCGGCGGCAGCAATCCCCCGCCGGGGCCTCTCACATATCTCCCTACTCTCTCTCCCTGTCACTTGCCGGAGCCCAACCATGTCTTCCCTGTCGCCGCTGACCGTTGCGGATTATATTTGCCAAAGCCTCAGCGCCAACGGGATCGACACCGTTTTCGGCATCCCCGGCGTGCATACGGTCGAGCTTTACCGCGCGCTCGCCGACAGCGCGCTGCGCCATGTCACGCCGCGCAACGAACAGGGCGCAGGCTTCATGGCCGATGGCTATGCGCGCGCCTCAGGCAAGGTTGCGGCCTGTTTCACCATCACCGGGCCGGGGCTGACGAATATCGCCACCGCCATGGGCCAGGCCCTGGCCGATTGCGTGCCGATGCTGGTGATTTCCTCGGTCAACCCAACCGGGCGGATGGGATCGGGCCAGGGCTGGCTGCATGAGCTGCCCGACCAGCGTGCCTTTGCCGCCCAGGTCTCGGTCTTCAGCCATACGCTTCTTGACCCGGCAGAGCTGCCCCAGGTGCTGGCCCGCGCCTTTGCCACCTTCCATTCGACCCGGCCCGGCCCGGTTCATATCGAGATCCCGGTCAATCATTTTACAACCGATATGCCGGAAGGCTGCCCGGCTCCGGCGCGGATCCCGCTGCCTGGGCGGCCCAGCCCCGATTCAGCGCGTCTCGCAGACCTGACCGATCTGTGCCGCACAGCAAAACAGCCGGTGATCCTGGCCGGAGGCGGGGCTGCCGATGCCGCCGCCCTGCTGCAAAGCCTGGCGGAAAGGCTGGATGCGCCCATGGTGATGACCTGCAACGGGCGCGGCATCCTGCCTGACGGGCATGACCTGGCGGTGCCCTGCTCTCCGGCGCTGCCGCCGGTTCGCAGGCTGATCGAAGAGGCCGATCTGATCCTGGCCCTCGGCACCGAAATCGGCCCGGCGGAATATGACTTCTATAACAGTGGTGCAATGCAGCCAAAAGGACGCCTGGTGCGCGTCGACATCGACGCCGGCCGTATCATGCGCGGCGCGAAAGCCGACCTCGGGTTGGTCAGCGATACCGGGCTCGCGGTTCGGGCGCTGCTGGACATGCTGCCAGCAGACAATGCGGAAACGGGCGGCAAGTCGCGGGCAGCAGCCGCGCGCGAGGCTGTCAGCGCCGTCACCTCGCCAATGTACCTCGCAGGCCAGAAGCTGCTGGCAACCATCCGCGACACGCTGCCTGAAGTGATCGTCGCAGGCGATTCCGCGCAGCCCGTCTATGCCGCGATGATGCATTTCGGCACCAACCGGCCCCGCACCTGGTTCTGCTCGGCCACGGGTTTCGGCACGCTTGGCTATGCGGTTTCGGCAGCAACCGGGGCCTGGCTTGCCACCGGACGCCCGGTCGTCGCACTGGTCGGCGACGGCGGCCTGCAGTTCAACCTGGGAGAGATCGCAACCGCACGAGAGATCGGTTGCCCGCTGATCATCGCCCTGTGGAACAACAAAGGCTATTTCGAAATCAAAAACTACATGGCGCGGCGCGACATTCCAACGCTCGGGGTGGATCTCTTCACCCCTGATTTCGGCCTTCTGGCCACGGGGTTCGACTGCGCAACCGAAGCATTGGTGGCGCCGGAACAGCTGTCCGAGGCACTCATCGCTGCAGCGGGGCGGACGCGGCCAACGCTTCTCGATATCGACGAGGCGGGGTTCCTCGCCGCTGGAGAGAAGTAAGATGAACAATCTGCGCGTTAACGGCGGGCGTCTTTGGTCCAATCTGATGGACACCGCCCGCTTCGGTGGCACCGAGGCAGGCGGCGTGCGCCGACTGACCCTGTCGGAAGAAGACCGCAAGGTGCGCGCCTGGCTTGAAGCCCGTGCGCTTGCCGCCGGCTGCACCATCGCGCGCGACCGGCTGGGCAATATGTTCCTGCGTCGCGAGGGCCGCCGCACCGATCTGACGCCGATTGCCATGGGCAGCCATCTCGACACCCAGCCGACCGGCGGGAAGTTCGACGGTATCCTTGGCGTTCTGGCGGGGCTGGAGGTGATCGAAACCCTGAATGACGCCGGGATCAAGACCGAACATCCGCTTATGCTGGTAAACTGGACCAATGAAGAGGGCGCGCGCTTTGCGCCTGCGATGCTCTGTTCGGGCGCATGGGCCGGGGTCTTTTCCGAGGACTATGTGCGCGCGCGCCAGGATAGCGCCGGCACGAGCTTTGGCAGCGCGCTTGCGGGAATTGATGCGGCGGGCGATCAGCCCGTTGGCGCGCAGGATTTCGCCGCCATGTTCGAGTTGCACATCGAACAGGGGCCGGTGCTGGAACGCGAAGAGCTGACCATCGGTGTCGTGACCGGCGTGCAGGGCATGCGCTGGTATGACCTCGAAATCACCGGGCGCGCAGCCCATGCCGGTTCAACCCCGATGGACGCGCGCGCCGATGCGCTTTTGGCAGCGGCCGGGCTGATCACGGGCGCCTCGCGCCTTGCGAAGGAACTGGGCGGCTATGCCACGGTGGGCGAGCTGACCATCGCCGAGCCCTCGCGCAATGTCGTGCCGGGTGCGGTGCGGCTGACCTTCGATCTGCGCCATGGCGATGATGCGGGCCTTGAAGCCATGGAACAGGGGCTTCAGACACTCATCTCGGGCCTTGCGCCCGATCTGAGCGCGCAATTGCAACAGATCTGGTCCAGCCCGCCCGTCCATTTCGACGCCGATTGTCTGGCCTCGATCCGCGAGGCCTCGGCCAGCCACGGTCACAAAGACATGATTTCGGGCGCCGGCCACGATGCCGCCTATGTGGCGCGCAAAGTTCCGACCGCGATGATCTTTGTGCCCTGTGCGGGCGGGCTGAGCCACAATCCTGCCGAAAGCGCCACCGTCGAAGATTGCAGCACAGGGGCGCAGGTGCTGCTGGACAGCGTGCTGATCCATGATCGCAGACTCACGGCCAGAGCGGCAGAATGACAAGCGCCCTGACAGAGCTTTCCGAGGTTCTGGGTCCGGCAGGCTTTACAGCTGCCAGCGATCTTGCAGGCGGATCCTCCCTTGATGACGCAAGCGGCGCCGGCACCGGAACGCTGCCCCTCGCGCTTTTGCGCCCGGCCTCTGTGGCGGAAATCCAGGCCGTAATGCGGATCTGCTTTCACCACGCGATCCCTGTTGTCCCCCAGGGCGGGCTGACCGGATTAAGCGGCGGCGCCCTGCCCCGCGCAGATGCAGTGGCCCTTTCGCTGGCGCGTTTCAGTGGCGTCGAAGAGGTGGATCCGCTGCAGGGCACGATGACTATGCGCGCGGGCACCGTGCTGCAAACCGCCCAGGATGCGGCAGGTGAAGCGGGCTTTTTGTTCCCCATTGATCTTGGCGCACGCGGATCATGCCAGATTGGCGGCATCATCTCGACCAATGCCGGCGGCCCGCGGGTGATCCGCTACGGCATGACACGCGACAATCTGCTGGGCCTTGAAATGGTTCTGTCCGATGGGACGCTGCTCTCGCATCTGTCACAGGTCACCAAGGACAATACCGGCTATGATCTGCGGCATCTTTTTTGCGGCGCAGAGGGAACACTCGGCGTCATCACCAGGGCGGTGTTCCGTCTTGCCCCCGCGCCGCCGCCTGTGCAGACCGCACTTTGCGCCATCGAACGGTTCGACGCCATTCCGGCCCTGCTGCAAAAGGCAAAACGCGATCTGACCCTCTCGGCATTTGAGACGATGTGGCAGGATCACTTCCTGGTCGGTGGCGGTCGCGGGGTTTTCAGCCCGCTGCCGGACTATGCCCTGCTGATTGAGGCCGAAAACGGCGATCTGACGGCCTGGCTGGAATGGGCCTTCGCCGAGGGCCTGATTTCCGATGCCGTGGTTGCCACTTCGGGGGCGGCCGCGCAAAAGTTCTGGGACATCCGCGAGAACGTGCGCCCCGAGCGCAGTCTCAAGGGGTTGCACAATCTCGATATCAGCCTGCCGCTGGCGAAGACCGAGGCCTTTGTAAGCGCCTGCCGCGAAGGGCTTTTGCAGCTTGATCCACTGGCGCAAAGCTGGTTCTTCGGGCACCTCGGCGATGGAAATCTGCATGTGATCGTCGATTTGCCGGGGCTGGGACCGGAAGGGAAAAAGCAGGTCCAGGATCTTGTCTATCCCATGGTGGAGAAATCCGGCGGCTCGATTTCAGCCGAGCACGGTATCGGATCGCTCAAGCGCGACTGGCTGCACCATTCCCGAAGCTCCGCTGAAGTCGCCGCGATGCGGGCCATCCGCACCGCGCTGGACCCGCTGGGCCTTATGAACCCGGGTAAATCAGCAGCGTGACGATGAAGGGAGGCCCCGCGAACAAGGGCAGGAAGCGTCGCAAGATGCTTCTGACCTGTGTCCGGTCTGGCAATCCTTGCCTCCCTGGCCTGTGATCGAATCTGCCCGCTCCCTGTGCGGGTATGACCATTTCAGGCGGGTCAGCACGGCAAGGGCTGATCTGACGAAAATTAGCTTTTCCAAAATCATAGCTGCCCGATCCCAGCCGAAGCCTTCGCGGAAGAGCCGAAGGATTCCGAGAAGGCTTCGGGTATCTGCGGCAAATGAAATGGCCGAACGCCCACAAGGATCGGCGCTTTATGCCAGATTGTTAAGACATTATTCGCCGTAGCTGCCACTTAGCCACAATATCCAATAATTGCATTATCGGTCGTCTTCGAATTTATTGCAGAAATGGGCCATCTGCCACATCAGGACGTCGGAAATTGTCGCGCCGCCCTCTGGCATTGGCCCATAGCAACCAGGATCAGCCTGCGGCAATACCACTGCGCCAAAACCCGTCGGGGCAGCAGATGAGCAATGAGGCAGACAGCGGCGTCCCGGCGTGCCCGAGCCGACAAGCGACAAGGATCGGATCGCTTCGCCGGATGGTCAAAATAGAGGGACAGGGCAATCTGCAGCAGACTGCAGATCGGCTTTCGCCATGGTCTCCCGGACCAGTGGCGTTCCCATGGCTCAGCTATGCGTGCTTCGATCGGCGGTCGGGCTCCGTCATCGCAAAATACGCTGAGGCTTTGCGAAAGATCCCGTTGGCGTGCCGCAGCTCCCGGTTCTCACGTTCCAGGGCCGTCATCCGATCCGACATCTCATCGAAGAGGCCGGGCCACTTGCTGCTGGCGACTTCGGCCCTCCTGGCCCAATCGTTCAGGGTCTGGGCCGCACCGCCAATCTTCGCCGCGATCGAGATCACCGATTGCGAACACGCGCCATGCTGGCCTTCGTTGTCCGGAACCATCAGAACCGCGCGCACGCGAAATTCAGGGGAAAACCTCTTCGTTGCCTTGCTCATGATGCTTCACCTTACGCAGGAGTAGCAGCCTCCGGCAAGTCCGGCGCGGCTCAGATCAGCCCGGCAGGCTATCCCACGACAAAGCCTACCCGGTCCGCGCAAAAGGCAGAGCAACCGAAACTGACCAGGTGCCCCTCCGGATCGACGTCCTGCTTGACGGCGACGATCAGCGGATGCGTTCGCGGCATGCCGAGAAGGCGAGCCTCTGCCACCGACGGCAGCCGGGACTGAAGCCTGGTCGTGACCCGGCGATAGTCGCGCACCCCGAAGGCCTGCAATGCCTCGGTTGGCGAGGTGGTCTGATGAAAAACCCGGTCAATGCCGGCAAATCGTGGTGTGGGGAAATGATCCGAAACCAGACCGACCGGCCGGCCCTCGATCTCGATCAGGAGCCGGACCTGAACGCAATCGCCGCCCGGGGCCAGACCAAGGGTCCGCGCTGTCTCGCCATCCGCAGGCACGGTCTCGGCCGAGATAAGCCGCCGCGCGCCCGGCAATCCCAGCATGGTCAGATTGGCGGACAGCCTGGTGCGCGAGTCCAGCGAAAAGGCGATCACCCGGTTGCGCACAAAGGTTCCGCGCCCCTGCTCGATCAGGACCACACCGGCAGCCTCAAGGCTGGCCAGCGCCTGGCGGACGGTAAAGCGGCTGACGCCATGGTTGCGCGCCAGCTGGCTCTCGGGCGGCAATTGGTCTCCTGGCTGGTATTCTCCCGCCTCGATGGATGCTGCGATCAACTTTGAAACACCCCGCCAAAGCGGGTTGTCATTACACCTGACCATTGTCGGCCCCGATTACGTTCCCTGAGCGAGCCTGACACAGTTTTGCGTCGCTGCCGTGACAGCAAGCCCCGGCAGCGGACCTTTGCGAAAATGGGTCTGTCATTGAGACGTTAGACAGTTCGGCCACTTAGGCGCCGAACCGGGCCGATGGCCCATGCACGTTCCGAGGATCCCATGCTTCCGCTCAACCGTCGCAACTTTCTGTCAATTTCACTGGCCGCCGGCGCTTTGCCCGTCTTTGCGCCCGCCGCCTTTGCCCCCGCCGCCTTTGCCCAGTCAGCCGAGCGCCCTGAACTGCGCATCGCCGTTCAGGGGCTGCCGGTCAGCCTCGAGCCGGTCAACGCCATCGGCAATGTCGGCAACCGCATCACCAACGCCATTTTTGACACGCTGATCCGCCGCGACTTCCTGGCGAACGACCAGGGCTCGGCCACCGATCTGGTGCCGGCCATCGCCGCATCCTGGGCACGCGAAGACGACCGCACGCTGCTGGTGACCATCGCCGAGGGGGTCAGGTTCCACAACGGCCGTGACGTCACCGCCCGGGATGTGGCCTTCAGCTTTTCGGCCGAGCGTATTTGGGGCGACAGCCCGATGGTGCCCCGCGGTCCGCTGTTCTCGGCGCAGTTCGAATCGGTCGAGGCCATTGACGATCGCACCGTGCGGATGCGCACCACCGCCGCCGACTGGTCCCTGGAAAAGCGGCTGGCCTCCTGGATTGCCTGGGTGGTTCCCGAGAAGGAATACCGCGAGATGGGCCCCGAGGCCTTCGGTCTCGCCCCGATCGGCACCGGACCCTACAAATTCGTGGAATTCGTTCCCGGTGACCGCGTGGTTCTGGAAGCCTTCGACGACTATTACCTTGGCCGGCCGACGGCCTCTCGCGTGACCTTCTCGGTCGTGCCGGAAATTGCCACCCGCGTCGCAGGCCTGATCAGCGGCGAATATGAGATGGCCTGTGCCCTGGGCCCCGACAATATCCCGATGCTATCGGCCGAGCCTGAGGTCGAAGCGCGTGCCACCCAGATCGAGAACGTGCATCTTTACATTTTCCAATGTGATGCGCCGGTCGTGTCGGACAAGCGGGTGCGTCGCGCCCTGAACCTTGCCCTTGACCGCGACCTTCTCAACAAAGCGCTTTGGGGTGGTTTGGCAGGTATTCCGAACGGCTTCCAGATCCCGGCCTATGGCGCGGTCTATGATGCCAGCCGCCCAGGCTTTGCCCATGATCCCGAACTGGCGCGCAGCCTGCTGGCCGAGGCCGGTTACGCCGGCGAGCAGATCACCTTCCGGACGCTGAACGATTACTATGTCAATTCGGTCGCCGCGATCCAGATGATGATGGAGATGTGGAAGTCGGTCGGGTTGAACGTCGACATGCAGATCCTCGAGAACTGGAACCAGGTGCTGGAACCGGGTCTGCAGATGCGCAACTGGTCGAACGGCTTCCAGATGCCGGATGCCTCAACGCCGCTGACCTCGGACTGGGGTCCGACCGGCTCGGCCCAGACCCTGCACAAATGGCAGGCTCCGGTTGAATATAACGAGCTTGCCGCCAGGGTTGCCAGCCTGCCCGACGGCGAAGAACGGGCCGCAGCCTATGCGCGTCTGATGGATATCTGGGAAGATGAGGCCCCCGGCGCCGTGCTTTACCGCCCGGTCGAGGTCTATGGCGTTCGCCGCTCGATCAACTGGCGCCCGGTGACCTTCGAGTTCATGGACCTGCGCCCCTACAACCTGACCTTCGATCAAGCCTGAGAATGACCAGAACCGAACCGGCCGCAGCGATGCTGCGGCCAACCGGAATATCCGAAGGCATCAGGGTCAGGGGTGTGACAGTCACCACCCGGAACCATGCCACTGTTCTGGTCGAGAACCTTGAGATCGACCTGCGCTCTGGCGAGATCCACGCGCTTGTCGGCGAAAGCGGATCGGGCAAAAGCCTGTCGGCACTGGCCATTCTTGGATTGCTGCCGCCCGCGCTGGAGATGACCGGCCAGATCACACCGGCCTTGCGGCCGGGCCGTGACGTGGCTCTGGTGATGCAGGACCCGGTCGCGGCGCTGGATCCGCGCTGGCGTGTCGGTCGTTTCCTGACCGGGCAGTTTGCACGGCTGGGCGACTTGCCCCTATCCGCAGCCAGAACCGCTGCGCGGGCCATGCTGGGGCGGTTGGGCCTGACCGATATCGACAGGGTGATGGCGGCCTATCCGCATCAGCTGTCGGGCGGCATGGCGCAGCGGGTGATGATCGGTGCGGCTCTGGCCGGCTCGCCTGCCTTTCTTCTGGCGGATGAACCCACGACCGCCCTTGATGTGACGACACAGGCGCAGATCCTGTCACTGCTGCAGGGGCTTTGTCGTGATCAGGGGCTTGGCATGCTGCTGATCACTCATGATCTTGGCGTGGTTGCCGAAACCGCCGCGCGAATGACGGTCCTTTATGGCGGTCAGGTGATGGAGCGCGGGCCCGCCAATGCCGTGCTGCCCCGGCCGGTTCATCCTTATACGCGGGCGCTGTTGCGGGCGATGCCGGATCTGGCCAGCGCGGCGCCGCCTGCGCCCATCGCGGGGCAACCTGGCCGCCCGTCGGGCCGGATCGGCTGTGCCTTTGCGCCGCGCTGCGCGCAGGCAGGTCCGCTTTGCACGGCCGCGCGGCCGCAGCTTCGCCCGCGCGGCGACGGCGCCGGGGACTTTGCCTGCCACCACCCCGAAGGGGATGCCGCATGACCCCGCTGATCCGCGCCGAGGCGCTGAGCCACAGCTACAAGACCCGCCGCTTTCTGCGGCCGAACCTGTCCCATATGGCGCTGGACGGCATTGATCTCTCACTGGCGGCGGGGGAGACGCTGGCGGTGGTGGGCGAAAGCGGCTCGGGGAAGTCGACGCTGGGCCGAATGCTGCTGGGCATCGAGCGTCCGACCGGGGGCAGGGTGTCTTATGAAGGCCGCGATCTGTCGTCCTTTGGCCCGGCCGAGGCGCTTAGACTGACCCAAGACCTGCAAATGGTGTTTCAGAACCCTTCGGCGGCGCTGGACCCCAGGCTTGCCGTCATCTCTCAGATCGCTGAGCCCCTGCTTATCCACAAGCTGGCAGGCCTGGCCGAGGCCCGCAGCAGGGCGGCCGAAATGATGGAGCGGGTGGGGCTGCCCCCGCCCCTGGCCAACCGGACACCAAAGTTGCTGTCCGGCGGGCAGCGGCAGCGGGTGGTAATCGCCCGTGCCCTGATGACAGGCCCGCGCTTTGTCGTCTTTGACGAGGCGGTCTCGGCACTGGACGTTTCTGTGCAGGCGCAGATCCTTGAGCTGATCCGCAGCCTGCGCCGGTCCGGTGGCTTCGCCAGTCTGTTCATTACCCATGATCTGCGGGTGGTGCGCCATGTCGCCGACCGGGTTGCGGTCCTGTATCTTGGCCGTCTGGTCGAAGAGGGGCCCGCCCGGCAGATCTTTGCCGCGCCGGGGCATCCCTACACGCGGGCTTTGCTGGCGGCCATTCCCGGCAGCCCGCTTCCCCGCGCCGCCCGGCTGCACGCGGGTGAGATCCGGCGCGAGGTCGGCCTGGGCTGCGCGCTTGTTTCCCGCTGTCCGGTGGCAAGCGCCCTTTGCGCGCAGCTGACACCACCGCTGGTCCGGCTGGCACCGGGCCGCCGTCTGACCTGCCATCACCCGCTGCCCCGGCCCGCCCCGCGTGCCCAGGGCGCTGAAGCGGCTACAGCCGGCCTGGTCCATTCTGTGGCCAGCCAGGAGGAATCAGCCTGATGAAACTCGTGAGCTACAATATTCAATATGGCCAGGGCCGGGACGGGCGCATCGACACGGGCCGCACCGCAAAGGCCCTGATCGGCGCCGACATTGTCGCCTTGCAGGAAGTCGACCGTTTCTGGACCCGTTCGGGCGACCGCGACCAGCTGGACGATATCCGGGCCACTCTTGCCGCAGCAGGGCAGCCGATGTTCACCGGCATGGGCGCAACCTTCGATCTGCACAAGGTCCTCATCGCCCCGGATGGCACCGAAACCGTGGTCCGGCGCCAGTTCGGCAATGCCTTCCTGTCGCGCTGGCCGATCCTCAGCCTGCGGACCTGGCTTTTCCCGCAAAAGCTGACGCCCCTGAACGCCCATTCGATCCAGCGCGGCGTCAGCGAGGCCATCATCGACGCGCCCGGCGGCCAGCTGCGGGTCTATACCACCCATCTGTCGCATCTTGCCGACGACGAGCGCTGCGACCAGGCCAGGTTCATCCTCGATCTTTACCGGACGGCGGCGGTGAATGGCCCTGCCTGCAGCGGCGATCATGTCGATGCCGGCTGGACCGAGGGCGCCGAACTGACGGTTCCGGGCGACGCCGTGCTTCTTGGCGATCTGAATCTGTGCCCGGACGACGAGGCTTACCGGCTGCTGACCGGGCCGGCCCATCCCGGCTACGGCACCCTGCTCGATCCCTCCCGGTTTGCCGATCCCTGCCGGATCCTTGGCCAGGACGAGGCCGACAGCGCCACGCTCTACAGCGACTGGGAGACCCGCAGCGGCATCCGCATCGATTATGCGCTGGTCTCGTCCGGTCTTGCTGCGCGGGTCGGGGATTTGCAGGTTGACCGCGCCTCGCAGGCTTCGGACCACCAGCCGCTGATCCTGACGCTTGGCGCAGGCCGCCGATGACCGGGTTTGTGCTTGGCCGCGTGCTGCGGGCTGTCCTGACGCTGCTGGTCGTTCTCAGCCTGACCTTCGTCATGCTGCGAATGACCGGCGATCCTACCCGGATGCTTTTGCCCGATACCGCCAGCGACGAGATGGTCGCCAGCTTTCGCGCGCATTGGGGCCTCGATCAGCCGATCCTGATGCAGTATCTTCACTATACAGGCAACCTGCTGAAGGGGGATGCCGGCCTTTCAATCGCAAACGGCCGGCCGGCACTGCTGGTGGCAACAGAAAGGCTTCCGGCGACACTGAAGCTTACCACCACGGCGCTGGTCCTGATGCTGCTGATCGGGGTGCCGGCGGGTATCCTGGCGGCGCTGAAGCGCGGCAGCATCTGGGACCGGAGTGTGATGCTGCTGGCCACGCTGGGCTTCAGCCTGCCAGGGTTCGTGGTCTCGATCGGCCTTGTCTATCTCTTTGCCGTCTGGCTGCGCTGGCTGCCCAGTTCAGGAAGCGCGAGCCTTCGGCACATGGTCCTGCCGGTGCTGACCCTGGGCCTTGCCGGAGCGGCGGGCCTCGCGCGGTATATCCGTGTCGCGGTGCTGGACGTGATGGAGCGGCCTTTCATTCTGGCCGCGCGCGCCTCGGGCAAAGGCCGGGCGGCGATCCTGTGGCAGCATGTGCTTCCCAATGCGGCCATTTCTCTGGTGACGATCCTTGGCTTCATGGTGGCCGGGCTGTTTGGTGGTTCGATCATCATCGAGCAGGTGTTCGGCTGGCCGGGAATTGGCAGGCTGCTGCTGGAGACAGTGGGGATGCGCGATTTCGCCGTCGTGCAGATGCTGGTCATCCTCTTCACCGCGATTGTCACTCTCTGCAACCTTACCGTGGATATTGCTTATGGCATTCTCAACCCGCGCATTCAGGCAACGGCCTGTTGATCCCAGCCGCGCCAGCGCCAAAGGGCAGGCAGGTCTGTGGCTTCGGGCAATGTTGCTGGGGCCGGTCACGGCCACGCTTGCAAAGCTGTGGCTGATTTCCGTGCTTGTCATCGCCATCGGCGCGCCCTGGCTTGCGCCCTGGGATTACACCTATCAGCAACCCTTGCTGCGGCTGTCACCCCCGGCGCTGTTTGGCGGTGACAGCCCGTTTTGGCTGGGCAGCGACCATTTGGGGCGAGATACCCTTAGCCGGTCCCTCTATGCGATGCGCTTTTCCCTGATCGTGGCCATAATCGGAACGCTCACCGGCGCCGCCATCGGCATCCTGGCCGGGATGGTCGCGGCCCGGCGCCGCGGCGTCTTGGGCGAGGCGATCATGGCGGCGGTCGATATCCAGGCCTCGCTGCCGTTCCTGATCTTTGCCATCGTCGTCGTCGGGGTCTTTGGCAAGTCCTTCTGGCTGATCGTTCTGATCATCGGGATCGCCGGATGGGAAAGGTATGCCCGGCTGGTCCGCGGCCTCGTGCTGGATGCCGAGACGCATGGCTACGCCGGTGCGCTCAGGGTGGTCGGCGCAGGGACCGGACGCATCTATCTGCACCATGTTCTGCCGAACATCCTTGGCGTGCTGATGGTGCAAATGACGCTGAATTTCCCGGAAAGCATCCTGCTGGAGACCAGCCTCAGCTTTCTGGGCCTGGGCGTGCAGCCGCCGATGACATCGCTTGGGCTGATGATCAGCGAAAGCCGAAACTACATCGTAAACGCCCCCTGGATGGCCGCAGTGCCAAGCCTTTTGATCCTGCTGACCACCCTTGCCTTTGTCGTTCTGGGGGACAACATCCGCGACCGCGTCGCAAGGGACTGATATTTGGTGCCGAAACGAAGCCCGCCGCGAAGCCTGCCGCATCACCCGCCGCGGAACCCGGCGGGTGATGCCGGGCGCTTGCGCGGGAAGCGAGGATTTTTGCCAGTTCCGGGGCGCATTTGCTCTGGCTGGCAGCGTAGCAGATGAACCCCTGGAGATATGACGCCCAAATCAGGCCGTGTTGACAAAAGGGATTCGCAGGGCGGTTTGATCGTAATTCAGTCTGGTATCTGCGACAGAGACCAGCCTGGCACGAGACCTGATACCGGAAGAGGAATGGGCGCTTCATGCTGGCCGTCCGAGCGCCGAATGGGTGTTGGTCACTGAACCACCGACTTGTTCCGGATGGGGCTTTCCCGGGAAATGGGCGCCAGACGGGACAAACCTTGGCCCATCAAAACCTCAACCTGCCGCAACTTTGCGACGATAGTTTTCGCTCTCGGTCGCTTGTTTGCCAGCCTCGATCCCCCGTTTCCTGAACATACCAGTGACCACTCAACCGGGAGAGGATCACTCTTTTCCCACCTGTGGTTACCCTCCATGACGCTTGCGCCCTATGCGCGCACCGATTGCCGGTCGCTTTGCCTCTTGCACCTTCTCTCATCAGCCATACTCCAATTTTGCTTAAAACATGTGCTTTCAGCCGTGCACCTCATCTCTTCGTGCCATTCCCGGAGGGAAGGCTTGCGAGGTTTCCAGATTTGCATGCGTAATTGCATGCAAGTTGTAGAAGGATGGTCTGGATGGCGGCTGAAATCATCAGCGGTGCGAATATTTCAAAGGTCTATGCAACGGCGACAGGGCCGCTTGTGGCCCTCGATGATGTGAGTTTCGGGATAGAGGAGGGCGAGTTCATCTCGCTGGTCGGCCCATCGGGCTGCGGCAAATCCACCCTTTTGTCGATCCTGGGCGGGTTGGAGGCGCGCAGCCTCGGCGGGCTCACCATCGCAGGAGAAAAGGCCGGAAAGCCCCGCTCCGATGTCGGCATGATGTTTCAAACCTCGGTCCTGTTTCCCTGGCGCACCATTCGTGAAAACGTCAGGCTGCCGGGGCAGGTTCTGGGCCTCGACAAGCGCCAGCAGGCGGCGCGAACCGAAGAACTGCTTGATATGGTCGGGCTTAATGGATTTGGCGACCGCTTCCCGGGCGAGCTGTCGGGAGGCATGCGCCAAAGGGTCGGCCTTGCCCGCCTCCTGGCCCATGACCCGCGCATCCTGATGATGGACGAGCCCTTCGGCGCGCTGGACGAATTCACCCGCGAGACCATGAACCTCGAGCTTCTGAACATCTGGGAGAAGACCAGGAAGACGGTGATCTTCGTCACTCACAACATCGGCGAGGCGGTGTTCCTGTCCGACCGTGTCTTCGTGATGACCCCGCGCCCCGGGCGCCTTGAGGGCATCGTCGAGATCGATCTGCCCCGCCCGCGCACGACCGAGGTGATGCGCGATCCCCGCTATTCCGAACTTGTATTCGAAATCCGCCGCATGCTCGGCGTCGATCATTGAGGGCCGCGTAAGATGACCATGACCGATACCGCCCATTCGATTCCGCTCTCCTCCGGCCGGCAAGGCGACGCGATCTCGCGCTTTGTTGAGGGCGAACGCCGACGGGCAAGGCGCGAAATGATCACCAACCGGCTGCTGGCGCTTGGCTTTGGCCTGTTTGTCATCGCGGTTTGGGCGATTGCAACCCATGGCGGCTTTGTCCATGCGCTGATCATCCCCACACCGCTTGCCACTCTTGAGGCGACGGGGCGCGTCATGTCCGCGTCTTACTTCTGGCCCAACGTCTGGGTGACGGCGCAAGAGATCTTCTGGGGCTTTATGATCGGCATGGCGACCGGCGCGATCTTCGGGATCCTGGTGGCGATGTTTCCGGCGGTCAGGGCCACCCTATACCCCTATCTGGTCGCGCTGCAGGCCCCGCCAAAGATCGTCCTGGCGCCGATTTTCGTGACCTGGTTCGGCTTTGACATGGAATCAAAAATCGCCATTTCGGTGGTGATGTGCTTTTTCCCGATGTTTCTCAATACGTTGACGGGCCTCTCCTCGGTTGACCCGAATGCGGTCAAGCTGATGCGCTCGCTGACCGCCAGCCGCTGGCAGACCTTCCGCTATCTGCTGTTGCCCAATGCGCTGCCGATCATGATGGCGGGGGTAAAGCTGTGCTGGACGCTCGCGGTGCTGGGCGTGATCGTTGGCGAATTCGTCGGCGCTTCGGCGGGGATCGGCTATCTGATCTACGCGATGAATTTCCAGCTCGATATCGCAGGGGTGTTTTGCCTGATCATCCTGCTCTCGCTTTTCACGCTGGTGATCTACCAGCTGATCGAATGGCTGGAGAACCGGGTCGTCTTCTGGAAGGCGCTTTGATGATCCCCGGTCCGGCCGGGCATCCCGGGCGGAAACGAAACGACCAAAACAACAAACAAAACAACAGTGGAGACTGATATGGCCATCCTGTTTTCAGGGATTTCGGGCGGCATGCGCGGCCTTGCGGTGATGGGCGCGCTTGCCCTGGGCGCGGCCCAGGCGCAGGCGCAGGATCTGGTGACCTTCAACGGTGTCACCGCCCAGGGCGGGCTGAACCGCACCGGGTTTGCCGGAGGCTCCAACTCCTGAGTAGGATGGAGCATCATGAGCAAGACGACGAACAAGTTTTCCGCTGAGGTTCGCGAGCGCGCTGTGCGCTTGGTTCTCGACAATGAAG
>NZ_JABJXT010000029.1:0-1888 GCF_013155295.1 Pseudogemmobacter hezensis
CGTCAGCGTCGGCATCAGCGTCAGCGTCTGCATCCGCGTCGGCATCGGCATCCGCGTCAGCATCTGCATCGGCGTCAGCGTCCGCATCCGCGTCCGCATCCGCGTCGTCGGACGAACCGCCGCCGCCGATCAGCACTCCACCGATAACCAACGCAGCCAGCGCCGCGGCCAAGCCCTCACCATCGAGCCAGGCAACACCCTCGTCTTCGACGAAGGCAAGTTCACTGCGGGTTCCAGCCGGATCAATGTAGTAGTTCTCGACCCGGACAATCTCTCCCGTATCAAGGTGAATGAGTAGATCATCACCTTCTCGAGTATAATGATCGACGCTGGACTGCCTGAACGGCAAACGTACCGTACTCGGCCCATCCAGGACGATATTTGACAATTCGACAACGCGCTGAGCGCCATCATCCTTGTCGATTATGGTCACTGCCATAATTTTCCTCCTTTAGGCCTTCAGCACTTCCGAAATATCGCCAGTTCGCCAAAGGCCGGTTGCAAAACCGGGCCTACGCCCAATACTATCCGCTGAAGGAGATGTTCGACCAAACGGTGGACATCCCCCTTGACACCTCAGCCTCCCCCTTTCTTTGCAAGCCCTCGAAATAACTCAATCAAGGCGCGAACCGTCCTCTTAGGATCCGCCCCGATCGAATCAGAAATTATCTGCAACTGATCCTGTTGTGGCTGGGCCAACCCACCCTCAAATGCCCCACCGATAATTTCCGATGGATGCACATTCAGGACATCGGCAACCAGCAACATCCGAGATACAGATAGTCGATTGGCAGCAGTTTCATATTTCTGAAACTGCTGCATTGTGACGCCGATAGCCTCCGCAACCTGCTTCTGACTCAAGCCGCGCGACCGTCGAATCGCCCTCAAATTTCGACCCACCGTCAAATCAATCTCATGAAGATAAGACTTCAATTCAGTACCTGGCATTTCTTAAATACATCTGGACTGGATATCTTTTTCTGGTTCAAAAACTCCATCACCGATAATTCCAAGCGCAGCTAGTTTCAGCGCGACACCACTATCAGGAACAAATGAAATACGGCCGGCATCCCCCCCCCCAGAAAGAAGATCCATGACGCCAGACGGAAAACCAACCACGACGACAACAGGCAGTCGTATGTTGATACTCACAAGATGCCGAACGAATTCCGATATGAGATCGACGTCAGAATTCACAGCGTCGACGACAACCAAATCGACAGCGTCGGTAACATCATCGATTTGAAAATCATCAAGCCAATCGGACGCGACAGGAAAATGGTAGCAACTCATTGCCGACAGCCCGACGTCCTGCAAGTGCCTCTGGAGACTCAAAACGCGCTCGACATCAGCCCCCACAACCAATGAAATTCCACGATCCGAAGGGGGAGCAGACATCATCCGTTCCGCATCAGAAAAGAGGCGATCCTCCAGTTGCGGCGTCAATTGGCAGATATCTGGATGGGCGGATATTTCGGCTATCTCACTGCGCACAACCCAAGCGCGACGAAAACCGAGCATCAACAGAGTGACGACGCCCACGCTGATATAGAGGGCCACAGCAGAGGTCCAACTGGCCCCATTACTCACCGCAAATGCGGCGACCACGAAGGCTATGGCGGTCGAAACCAAAATGGCGCCCACCCCACCTTCCGCCGAGCCGTCACCTGCAGAAAGGGCTCCTTTTTCGCCACAGCTGTGGCGCTGCACATCACGCATCATCTCCCCCATGTTTCGTTGGCTTTGACGAGAGATCACCGGCCATCAAATGTTCGGTAGCAAAAGGAGCCCTTTAGGTCAAGGCGGCGTTCTATGGAGTACAATGGCGTAAGGACCTTTCACGTCGCAGCCACAACCCTAAGGTGCAGCACGCACTGAACGGAAAGAA
>NZ_JABJXT010000029.1:1898-35932 GCF_013155295.1 Pseudogemmobacter hezensis
GCTACCGAACATTTGATGGCCGGTGATCTCTCGTCAAAGCCAACGAAACATGGGGGAGATGATGCGTGATGTGCAGCGCCACAGCTGTGGCGAAAAAGGAGCCCTTTAGGTCAAGGCGGCGTTCTATGGAGTACAATGGCGTAAGGACCTTTCACGTCGCAGCCACAACCCTAAGGTGCAGCACGCACTGAACGGAAAGAACATGAAAATCGGATATGTAAGGGTCTCGACAGAGGAACAGCGGGTAGATCTCCAGAAGCTCGCGCTCAAGCGTGCTGGATGTGGGAAGATCTTCTGTGATCACGGGGTGTCAGGCAGCACGTTCAAACGCCCAGGTCTATCCCGCGCCCTAGAAAGCCTTGAACCAGGCGACACTCTCGTTGTCTGGAGGCTCGACCGTCTCGGTCGCTCGCTTATAGGCCTAGTTCAACTTATTGATTCGTTAGGAAAAAATGATATTGATTTTGCATCTCTTACGGAAGCAATCGACACGTCGAGCTCGGGCGGGCGGCTTGTGTTCCACATGATGGCGGCACTTTCGGAGTTCGAGCGGACTCTGATCAGCGAACGCACGCGAGCGGGGATGGAAGCTGCAAGAGCCAAAGGCCAGCGGATCGGCCGACCTCCAGCGCTCTCCGGATCAGAGATCGAGGCTGCTCGACAGGCCATCTTCATTGACGGAGAAGATGTCTCAGAGGTTGCGTCGCGTTACAAGGTCACCGTTCGGACACTAAGGCAGTCGATGCGCCGCACCGCCGCATGAGAGTAGCTGTCGTTCGCAACAACCTGCCCGGAAAGGCCGTGAGCACCCCCGCCAGAGCGACCCTGTACAGCAGATTCGCACGTTTGATATTGCCACGGTCTTCCTTATGTTACATTCTATTCTTGGCTTTGATGTGACTGCACCGCGCAGCGTATAGTTGCAGGAGCGCATGTTATATTAACATTTGAATACCCCCCGAATCCTCCCAAAACACAATCTCGCAGTTCAGAAATCGATCTGAAATCGATCCAGTGTTTCCTCGTAGTATCAGGCCACAGTAGCTTCGCTGCTGCGGGCCGATACCTCGGTGAAACTGCGTCTGCCATCAGCAGGAAGATTCGCCGACTTGAGGACAGTATAGGCGTTTCGCTGTTTGAGCGTCATTCTGGTGGAGTACGACTGACCCCCGCAGGGCGAAGGTTCAACGTCAGTGCCAGTCAGGGCATCAGCTTTCTGGACATAGGCATTCGGACGGCTATCCAGGAAGGCAGAGGAGAATCCGGGGGAGCTGCGGTTGGAGTAGTGACCACACTTGCGGGTGGCATTCTTCGAAGCCTTTTCGAGTCATTCAAGCAGAAACATCCGACACTTGCACTTCGCATTCAAAGCGGGAGCCGCGAAGAGCAGATTGAAGCATTGCGAAACAATGCAATCGATATTTTGTTTCTGCCCGGACAGGATGCGGGGGAAGGTTTTGATGCGCAATTGGTTGGCCATGAGCGCATACACGTTGCACTCGCCAAAGACCATCCGCTATCCAGGCACCCGGAACTCACGTGGGATATAATTCGTGGGGAAACTTTTCTTCTCCCGCGCAGCGGTGCCGGACCTGAGGTTCACGGGTATATCATGAGGCGCGTTTCAGAATTCTCTACGCGTCCCAACGTGACGTTTCAGGACCTTCCGCTGGATGAAGTAATGCACCTTGTTGCAATGAACGAAGGGATTTCCATCATCACGGAAGGCTGGACACATATTCAAGCGCCAAACCTCGAGTTTCGACCGTTAAATCAGCCGTCGGAGATCCTTCCCCTCTTCGCCGTTTGGTCATCGAAACGTGACAATCCAGTGCTACGAAGATTTGTCAGTCATCTGCGATCATTCTCAAAATCGAACATCACGCCGATCACATGATATGGCGAACCTATCTGCCACTCTCGCCATCACTATGACCCTGCGCGACTTGTGATCTTTTTCTTGCCTTTGAAAATCCGCGATCCGTTGCAATAAAACGTTCAAGCATCGGAACGATAAGCCTTGTCGGATCGGAAATCCCTGTCCCTGTTTCCCGAGCGAGGGCCGCCGCATACGCAGTTAGATCACGGTGTAATCCTGCTGGGATTTCCACCGTGACCTTCAAAGGCTTGTCTTCAAAAATGGCCCCGAGCCTCAACTTTGTCATATCAGCCTCCATATGGTTCCAGAACGAGATCCCGTGTGACCATGATCCGCACCGGGAACCCTGACCGGATCGTCAGCGTGGGCTCGACCTGCAGCTGCCGCTCGACGATCCTCTGACCGACCTGGTTAATTGTTTCCTGCGCTCCGTCACGAAGCGCGCGGGCGAGCAGGTCTTCCTCATCGGCCGCGAGTTCCGCCCCGACGGCCAGGAGGGTAGCCAGGCCGGCCGCTTTCATCACCTCGCCCCAGTGATGATCGACACCATCCTCAAGACCTGCGTACCCCGCAGCGTCTGCACCGGGTAGCCGCTCCAGTACAATGGAACGGCCATTGGGGAAGATCATCCTGGTCCAGACAAGGAGCACTCGGCGTTGTCCGAACTCGATCCGGTCATCATACTCTCCGATCACGCGTGTGCCCTGCGGGATCAGCAGCAGAGCCCCTGTCGGACTGTCATAGACGTTCTGGGTCACCTGGGCGGTGATCTGCCCCGGCAAGTCAGAGCGAATGCCGGTAATCAACGCTGCTGGTATGACCGAGCCAGCCTGAAGCAGATAGGGTGAGGCCGGGGCAGTGATCCGATCAGGCGCGACCGTCATCCGATCCGGCCCGGCATTCAGAAAAGCCTGCCCCGGATTTTCCGGTCCCGCGCCCCCTGCCCCGTCAACCGGACCTGGCAGACCTCCGTGCGCAAAGCTGATTGCTGATCCGCCAGAAACAGGACGCGTCTGGAAGAAGATCTGACTGGTGCGGGCGGCCTCCAATTCGGCAAGTCGGCGCATCTCCTCCGGGTCAGGCGTCACGGCCATGGGCACCGGCGTAAGCGGAACAGACCTGCCCTCTTGCTGCGCCTGCAGGATCGGACCACCAAGATCGCCCGGCAATGGCGGGCCAAGGAGCGGCACATCACCATAGCTGCCAGGGAGACCCTGAAGACCTTCTGCCGTCGTGCGACGATCAGTCGAGACCAGTTCCTCCCCTGCGCCACCTTTCTCCCGACCTTGCAGCGCATAGATAAGCGCGCCCCCGATCCCGACGCCCGCGATCATGCCAAGGGTCATCAGGGCCTTGCGCGATATCCGGGTGACACGCGGCGCCTCTGCGCGCAGCCGCATAGCAGCAGGAGCCGCAACCGGGCCGGTGTCTTGCGGCTCGTCAGCACTCATGTCCTGCTCTCCCCTGTGGTCCCCGCCACAGCCTCGCGCAGCCCCTCGGTCCGAAGGATCCGAACGGTCTGCTGGCGCTCGCCACTTCCCAGCCGGAGCTCCGCGGCGCCGAACAGCCGATCAACAATCAGGACGTTGCGATGGACGCGGCTGTTGACGATCTCGGGCTCTCCTTCGGCGTTCAGCACGAAGAGTGGCGGCATCTCGCCCTGGATGATCCCGCGCGGGAAGACAACATAGACCCTGCGGCCATCGTCAAAGACCGAGACCGGACGCCATGGCGGTGTGTCTCCTTGCAGTCCATAGCGATAATTGCGTGCTGTCTCTGCGGGGATAATCGGTGCAGCGGGGGCGGTTACGCGGTTGCCAGGCGGCGGAGCGGGATAGGACCAGGCAATGGCCGGCATCCAGGTCGTCTCGCTGGCGCGCAACTCGATGAGATAGGTCCGCCGATCCGTGGTGATGACCAGATTGGTGGTGATATCCGGGCGCGTGGGTTTCACCAACACATTGACACGCCGGGTTGGGCCCGTGCCACTCTCGGTGTCGCCAATGACCCAACGTGCCGTGTCGCCGGCAGCGATAGGCCCCGCACCGGTAAGGCTCTCCCCGGGTTCCAGCGCAATCGTGGTGATCTGACCGGGCGCGGCATAGACTTGATAGAGCGCCCCCTCGGACCAGGGGTAGACCTGGATCGCGTTGAAATATCCTTCACGGCGTGGCTCGACCCGGGCCGCGACATTGGCGTTGGTCACCCTGCCCTCGGCGGTTCCCGAGGCGACCCCTCCCCGGCTTGGGGTCCAGCCCGGCGGTATGTGCACAGGCCGTGGAGCCGTCTCGCCTGTGGCAACCCGCACCACCGGCAAAGGCGGAACAGCGTCATCATAGGTGATCTCGGGGATGTCGTTACGGGCACAGGCTGCGAGCAGGATTGCCGGAAGGAGAAGGGCACTGCCCCGGTGGCGCTGTCTCAGAACGTCCGGGAAAAGACGAAGGGTCATTGGCTCATCTCCCGCGACCAGTTTATGGAATTGATGTAAATGCCAAGGGGGTTGGCCCGCAGCCGCTCGGCATCCCTCGGCTGCTGGACGGCAATGCCAAGGATGGCGGTCCAACGCTCAGACCTCGCCAGATGGCCTCCTTCATAGTGGCGCTCGGTCCAGGCGATGCGGAAGCTGTCGGGTGAAGCACGGATAACCGATGAGACCTCGATCGAGATCTGCTGCTGGCCGACCCTCGTGAACGGATCGTTGTCGCGGGCATAGTCGTTCAGCGAAATCGCACCGCGATCAGTCGTGAAGTCATAGGCCCTGAGCCAGTTCTGGCGCAGGATGATCGGATCACTCGGTAAACCGCGCACCTGCTCGACGAAGCGGGCCAAGTGGAAAGCAATTTGCGGATCCGTCGGCTGGTAGCCTGCAACGGCAGGTTCAACCGCACGCGCCTCGCCATGCCTGTCGATTTCCACGACCCATGGCGTGATCGTACCACGCGCCGATTGCCAGACCAGGGCGGCAGCAAAGCCTGCGGATAACAGCAGGCCGCCAAAGGCCATAAAGCGCCAGTTCCGCGCCTGGACCCGGGCGGAGCCGATACGCTCATCCCAGACCTGCGCCGCTTTCTGATAGGGGGTCTCCGGCTGTGGGGTCTTGCCGTAATGCGATGCCGGCCGCCTGAATATGCTCATGTCTATCTGTCCTCCAGTTTCACGGAAGCGCCACCACCATGGTTGTCACCCGCACGCAGGGCTTGGGCCGCGATCTGCGTTCCCCGGCCCAGTGACTGGCTCCGGCGTATGCTTTGCACCCAGGCCGGGGCCGCGTCGGATGTGCCGCCGCCGGGGCCGGCCCCCAGGCTGCCCTGGGTGGTCGTGCCTCCCGTTCCGGTGAATGCGGCCTTGACGCCTGCGGTATGGCTTTGCGCAACGCTCGCACCTGCCCGGCGCAGCGGCGATGCCAGCGCCTGCCCTGCGGCCTTGCCAATCCCGGCGGCACCGGATGCGACAGCCGACATGCCCGATTGTCCGGCGGAGTTAAGAGAGTAGGCCCCGGAGGCAGCCCCCGTAACCGACGCAGCTCCGCGCACCGCCGCGCCCGCACCGCGTGATGCCATCATCGCGCCACCACCTGCGGCCAGTGCGGCGCCACCAACAGCAAGCCCAGTCCCGACGGCGGCGCCTGCGCCAAGCTGCGGCCCGCCGGAAACGAGACCCGAGGCGATGCCGGGGCCAAAGATGCCGAGACCGAGGAGCGAAAGTGCCGCAAGCACGATCGCCATGGCGTCATCAATGGTCGGGGTTGCGCCCCCAAAACCCGCGGTGAACTGGCCGAAGAGCGACGACCCGATGCCGATGATCACGGCCAGAACCAGCACCTTGATGCCGGAGGAGATGACATTGCCGAGCACCCGCTCAGCCATGAAGGCAGTCTTGCCGAATAATCCGAAGGGGATCAGCACGAAACCCGCCAGCGTGGTGAGCTTGAACTCAATCAGGGTGACAAAGAGCTGCACCGCAAGGATGAAGAAGGCCAGAAGGACCAATACCCAGGCAAACATCAGGCAGGCGATCTGAATGAAGTTCTCGAAGAAAGCGACAAAGCCCATCAGGTCGGAGATCGCCTCGAGGAGTGGGCGGCCGGCATCAAGGCCCGTCTGCGCAACACGCCCGGGCCGCAGAAGGTCGGCGGGCGAAAAACTCGTGCCGGAGGCCATCAGCCCGAGACCGGCGAAACTGTCGAAGACGATCTGCGCCAGATTGTTCCAGTTCGAGATCAGATAAGCAAAGACACCGACGAAGAGCGTCTTCTTCACCAGACGCGCGAGGACATCATCATCGGCGCCCCACGCCCAGAACAGAGCTGCCAGGGTGACATCGATGACGATCAGCGTGGTCGCGATGAAGGCGACTTCGCCACCGAGCAGTCCGAAGCCGGAGTCGATATAGGAGGTGAAGATGCCAAGGAAGTTGTCGATAACGCCGGTGCCGCCCATGGCTCATTGCCCTTCAAGACTGGCCGGGTTCGCCGATGCGCTGCCGCGCCCGAGAAAACGATCACGCGTCTCAGCCCAGACAGCGAGACAGCCGGGATCGGTGGCAGCTACATCACCAAGCCGCTGGCAGCGCCTTTGTTCTTCACGCAGCGGATCCGCGAGGGATTGCCGGGATGGGGAGAGAGATGCCGGCGCAGACTCGTCATCGCGCAACATCCCCACCACCGTGGCGGTGATTGCCAATGCGACGAATATGATGGCTGCGATCCGTGCGAGCAGCTTTTCTTCCATCCCGGCGCTCCGCTGGCTCAGTTGAACATGCGGGCGGTGCCGGGCTGATAGCCCGCGCCGGGAGCCAGAAAGCGTTCCCTCTGGATCCGCCCCTGTTCAGCCGCCGTTGCGCGTTCGGCCTCACCGAGCATCTCTGCGCGACCGTTGGCCGAGACGACCGCAATCAGATCAGAGAGTTGCTGCGACTGGAGGGCGAGAAGCTGGTTACCTGCCTGTGTCGCCTGCAGCGCCCCCGTCGCCCCCTGGCTCTCACCGACCAGTGCCGACATCTCCGCACGGTTGCTGTCGATATTGCCGACGACACCTGCCTGCACCCGCATGGCGTCATGCAGACCGCCGACGGTATTCTCCCAGCGACTGCGGGCATCGGCGATCAGGGCGGCATCGGGTGCTGTCGCCTGCAAGGCACCATAGTCTTGCTGGAACATCGCATCGATCTGCTGGACATCAAAGGCGATGCTCTGCGCCTGCCCCAGCAGAGCCTGGGTCCGTTGCACATTGGCCTGCAATTGCTGAAGCGAGGAATAGGGCAGGCTTGCCAGATTGCGAGCCTGATTGATCAGCATCTGGGCCTCGTTCTGAAGCTGAGTGATCTGATTGTTGATCTGCTCCAGCGTACGGGCCGCCGTCAGCAGGTTTTCGGCATGGTTGGTCGGATCATAGACGATCCTGCCAAGTCCCCCCAAGAAGGCATGGGCCGGAGACACAACCGGCGGCGCGACGGTCAGAGGGACCGCCAGCGCGAGTGCCAGCGCGGTGCCTACGAGATAGCGGGGCATTGCAAAGGGTTTCATGGGATCATCTCCTCTTGGCTGGTCAGGTTTTCAGGGGGAACATCGTCTGCAAACCTTGTGTCGAAGGCCTTGGGCTCAACGGCAGCACTCTGCCCTTCCCCCTCGGCCTCAGGCACAAGGTTGGTCAGGTTCGGGATCAGATCAGCGGCCCATTCGACGCCACGTGCCCGCAGCCATGCCGCAAGAAAGCCGTCACGTCCGTGCTCGGCGAGGATATCCGCGATCAGGCTCTGATCGGTTTTGGAAGAGGCGGCGCAGAGCGCGAGGCCGACCTCGCTGAGACCGAGTTCGAAGAGGCGGTTGCCGCGGCGGGACTGGCAGTAGTAGTCGCGCTTCGGCGTGGCGCGGGCGAGGATCCCGATCTGGCGGTCGTTCAGCCCGAAGCGGCGATAGATCGCGGTGATCTGTGGCTCGATCGCCCGCTCGTTGGGCAGAAGAAGCCGGGTCGGGCAGGATTCGATGATCGCCGGTGCAATGGCGGAATTGTCGATATCCGAGAGCGATTGCGTGGCGAAGATCACCGAAGCGTTCTTCTTTCTCAGCGTCTTCAGCCATTCGCGGAGCTGGCCCGCAAATCCCTCGTCGTCCAGCGCCAGCCAACCCTCGTCGATGATCAGCAGCGTCGGGCGGCCATCGAGCCGGTCGCCGATATGGTGGAACAGATAGGACAGCACGGCGGGTGCAGCGCCGGTGCCGACCATCCCCTCGATCTCGAAAGCCTGCACCGAGGCACTTCCCAAATGTTCGGCCTCGGCATCCAGAAGCCGGCCGTAAGCTCCGCCTATGCAGTAAGGCCGCAGCGCCTGCTTCAGATCGTTGGACTGCAGCAGCACCGAGAGACCGGTGATGGTCCGTTCCCCTACCGGCGCCGAGGCTAGAGAGGTCAGGGCCGTCCAGAGATATTCCCGGACCTCGGGGGTGATCGCGATGCTCTCGCGGGCGAGGATCGCCGCAATCCAGTCGGCAGCCCAGGCCCGCTCGGAGGCCTGATGAATCCGGGCCAGCGGTTGCAGCGCGACCGTGGTCTCGTCGCCTTCGGTCAGGCCACCACCGAGATCATGCCAGTCACCGCCCATGGCAAGGGCCGAGGTCCGGATCGAGCCACCGAAATCGAAGGCGAAGATCTGGCTCCGCGCATAGCGGCGGAACTGCAGCGCCATCAGCGCGAGCAGCACGGATTTGCCCGCGCCGGTCGGGCCGACCACCAGCGTATGGCCGACATCTCCGACATGAAGAGAGAAGCGGAACGGGGTGGAACCTTCCGTGCGGCCATAAAGAAGCGGAGGCCCTTTGAAGTGTTCGTCCCGTTCCGCACCCGCCCATACGGCACTGGAGGGAACCATATGCGCGAGGTTGAGCGTCGAGACCGGGGGTTGGCGGACATTGGCGTAGGCGTGCCCAGGCAGAGACCCAAGCCAGGCATCGACAGCATTCACGCCCTCGATCATCGCGGTGAAGTCGCGGCCCTGGATCACCTTCTCGATCAGGCGGAGCTTCTCGTCGGCAAGACGTGGGTCATGGTCCCATACGGTGATCGTCGCGGTGACCCAGGCCATGCCCGCAACGTCGGCCCCGAGTTCCTGTAGCGCCATATCGGCGTCCAGCGCCTTGTTGGCGGCATCGGTGTCGACCAGGGCGGATTGTTCGTTGGTCATCACCTCCTTCAGGATGGCGGCGATGGACTTCCGCTTGGCGAACCACTGGCGGCGGATCTTCGTCACCATCTTCGTCGCATCGACCTTGTCCATCAGGATGGCGCGGGTCGACCAGCGATAAGGAAAGGCGAGGCGGTTCAGATCGTCGAGGATCCCCGGCGTGGTGACGGTCGGAAAGCCGGTCACCGTCAGCACCCTCAGATGGGCTGGGCCGAGGCGCGGCTCCAGCCCGCCCGCCAGCGGCTGATCAGCCAGCAGGGCGTCGAGATACACCGGCACTTCCGGCACCCGCACCCGATGCCGGTTGGTCGAGATGGTGGAATGCAGATAGGTGAGCGTCCCTGCGTCATCGAGCCAGCGGCATTCCGGCATGAAGCCGTCCATCAGCGCCAGCACCCGGTCGGTGCGGTCGTTGAAGGCGCGCAGCATCTCATGCGGGTTCACGCCCGAGGTCTCGCGGCCCTCATAGAGCCAGCTCTCGGCGCGCGCGGCCTCCTCTAGCGGGGGTAGCCAGAGGAAGGTCAGGAAATATCCCGATACGAAATGGCTCCCCTCTTCCTCGAAGTCTGCCCGCCGCTCGGCCTCGACCAGCGCCGATGCCGCATCCGGGAACCGGCTTGTGGGATAGGTGGAGGCCTCGGACCGTTGGGCTTCGACGAAGATCGCCCAGCCTGACCCGAGGCGGCGAAAGGCGTTGTTCAGCCGCCCGGCCACGGCGACCAGTTCGGCGGCCACGGCGGAGTCCAGATCCGGTCCTCGGAACTTTGCCGTGCGCTGGAAGCTGCCATCCTTGTTCAGCACCACACCCGGCGCGATCAGCGCGGCCCAGGGCAGATAGTCGGACAACTGCGCGGCATGGCGGCGATACTCGGCGAGGTTCATCATCGGGGAAAGCCTCCGGTCAGACCATGAGATGTCCGGGCAGGCGCAGATGCCTGCGCCCGACCTCGGCAAAGAGCGGATCGCGTTTGGCAGCCTGGACCGCGGCCATATGGCCGACGGCCCAGATCAGCAGGCCGCCCAGCCAGAGCTGCAGACCGAGGCCGACGGCCCCGGCCAGCGTACCGTTCAGAATGGCGATGGAGCGCGGTGCGCCGCCGAGCAGGATCTGCTCGGTCAGCGCCCGGTGGACCGGAACGGAATATCCCGGCACGGCGTCGGGTTGCTCCAACTGGCCTGACATCAGATCAGCGCCCCGCCACCGAAGCTGAAGAAGCTCAGGAAGAAGCTCGACGCCGCGAAGGCGATGGAGATGCCGAAGACGATCTGGATCAGCCGCCGGAAACCGCCGCCGGTATCTCCGAAGGCCAGCGTCAACCCGGTGACGATGATGATGATCACCGCGACGATCTTGGCGACCGGGCCTTCGACCGATTGCAGGATCGACTGCAGCGGCGCTTCCCAGGGCATGGAAGAGCCGGCCGCATGGGCGGCGGGGGCCAGCAGAAGGCTGACATAGCCGAAGGTCGCGGCGCTGGCGATGTGGCGGCGGATAGTGACGGCATGACGGATCATGCGGGATCTCCCTGTTCTGGGCTGGAGGTTGCGGGTGGAAAGTCGATCGGGACGACCCGGTAATCGCCGTCCGGACCCAGGCCCTCGACGCGGGCGAGTTCGACAAGGCGGCGGTTGCTGCCGCGTCCGGCAAGGACGGCGACCAGATCGATGGTCTCGGCGATCAGAGCGCGCGGCACGGTGACCACGGCCTCCTGGATCAGCTGTTCGAGGCGTCGCAGGGCGCCGATACCCGATCCGGCATGGATGGTGCCGATACCGCCGGGATGGCCGGTGCCCCACGCTTTGAGGAGGTCCAGCGCTTCAGCGCCGCGCACCTCGCCGATGGGAATGCGGTCGGGGCGCAGGCGCAGCGACGAGCGAACCAGGTCCGAGAGCGTAGCGACGCCGTCCTTCGTGCGCATGGCCACGAGGTTCGGGGCCGCACATTGCAGCTCGCGGGTGTCTTCGATGATGATGACCCGGTCAGAGGTCTTCGCGACCTCGGCCAGCAGCGCATTGGTCAGGGTGGTCTTGCCGGTTGAGGTACCGCCTGCGACGAGGATATTGGCGCGGGTGGCGACGCCCAGACGCAGCGCCTCGGCCTGCACCCGGGTCATGATCCCGGCAGTGACGTAATCGTCGAGCGTGAAGACCGCGACGGCAGGCTTGCGGATCGCGAATGAGGCGGCCGTCACCACCGGCGGCAGCAGGCCCTCGAACCGCTCTCCGCTCTCGGGCAGTTCGGCCGAAACGCGCGGGTTCCTGGCATGGACTTCGGCACCGACATGATGCGCGACCAGCCGGACGATACGCTCGCCGTCCTCAGGCGACAGGTGCTCGCCGGTATCCGAGAGGCCCTCCGAGAGCCGGTCCACCCAGATCCGCCCATCCGGGTTCAGCATCACCTCGATGACGCCAGGATCCTGCAAATACGCGGAAATGGCAGGCCCGAGCGCGCTCCGGAGCATCCGCGCGCCCCTCTGCCTGCTTGCCTCAATGCTGCCTGAGCCTGCCATCCCGTCCCCGTTCAACCGGGACAACTCGTGACAACACACCCCGGATGGGGATGACTAAGAGAAGGGCGAAAGGTGGCTGCGCAACAGTGTTTACGGCGTAGTAGGGCTCTGGGGTAGAAAGACAGGCCGTGGCGTAAGCAACAATGAAGAGCCGCAAGAATGCCGATGCGGCATCGGCTTTGCCTGGTCCAGTGACACTTGAGCAACCGCCGCGGACCAGAAACGATATCGATTAGGATATTCTCCCACAATCATGATACCCCTTGAAGCATCAAGCCTTGCAGCGAACCGCATAGCGGTATACCCTTAAAGACATCAAACCAACAGTTAGATACCTGAATGAGTATCGAATGGACTATGCAGTCGAACAAATCGCCCGCCAGATCCAGGCCGCGCGGCAGGGCAAAGGCCTCAGCCAACGAGATCTGAGCGCCCTCTCGGGAATTTCCCAAGGGCGGATTTCGCGTATCGAAGCCGGTGACCTGGACCTGCGCCTGTCCAGTCTGACAGCTCTGGCCTCTGCTCTTGATCTTGAACTGGTATTGGCGCCGCGCAAAGCCATGCCAGCCATCCGCTCTCTGAGCGCCTCAGCCTTGCGGCAGAGCGGTGGCGATCTTGTTGATATCCGGCGTGCATTCGAGCAGCTTTCAGAGACCCTGCGCGGGCTGCAAATCCGGGAACCCGAATTGATGGGGCTGGAAGAGTTGCGCCGCGGGCTGAGTGACCTGCAACGACTTCCGGACAGTTCGATGGAAGTCTCTGAACTCCGCAAACTGCGCGCGCTGATCGAGCAAATTGGCGATCCGGCCCGTGCGAGACGCGCCCTCCCCCACAGCCTGGATCTGATGCGCGAGATCAGAAACCGAGAAACCCATGGACGACCGGGCGAAGATGCATCCCGGGAACCCCGGCCAGCATGGTCACTGGACGAGACCGATGACTGATCTGTCCATACTTGACGTCCGCCTGCACGGACGCAGCATCGGCACGATGACCTATATCGGTGGCGAACGGTCCCTGTTCGCCTTTTCCGGCGCCTATATCGCGGACCCGGCGCGCCCGACCCTCGGGCTGCGCTTCAAGGACAGGTTTGGAGATCTGATCACCGAGTTTCGTCCCTACAAGATGAAACTCATGCCCTTCTTCTCCAACCTGCTGCCGGAGGGGCATCTGCGGCGCTATCTGGCGGAAAAAGCTCGCATTCACAGCGATCGCGAGTTCCTGCTCCTGCAGGCCCTCGGCAAGGACCTCCCCGGAGCGCTGACCGTCGAGGCCGTGGATGGCGCACTCTGGCCGCCGCAATATGATCCGGACAGTATCGAGGACGGTAGAGCCGCCCGCGATGCAGCACAGAATGCGCTGCGCTTTTCTCTGGCGGGCGTCCAGTTGAAATTCTCGGCGGTGGCAGATGGCACGGGCCGCCTGACGGTGCCTGCCCGTGGCGTCGGCGGTGACTGGATCGTCAAACTGCCATCTCGTGAGTTCCCCGGGGTGCCGGAGAACGAGTTCTCGATGATGACGCTCGCGAGGATGGTCGGCATTGATACCCCGGCTATCGATCTTGTGGATGTCGGGGCGATCTCGAACCTCCCCCCGGGCATGGAAAAGATCGGACCGAAGGCCTTCATCATCGAGCGCTTTGACCGCAGGCGCGACGGGTCTTCAGTGCAGATCGAGGATTTCGCCCAGGTTTTCGACGTCTATCCCGACGACAAGTACAGGACCGCCAGCTATCGCAACATCGCGACCGTTCTCGCAGCTGAGGCAGGTCTGGCCGACTCTATGGAGTTCATCCGACGACTGACGTTCAACACGCTGATCGGCAACGGTGACATGCACCTGAAGAACTGGTCGCTGATCTACCCGGATGACCGCAATGCCCGGCTCTCGCCCGCCTATGATCTGGTCTCGACCATCCCCTACATCCCCGGCGATCAGGCCGCACTGAACTTCAGCCGCAGCAGGGACTTTGCCGCGCTCACAACCGACGAGCTCGAGCATCTGTCGGCAAAAGCCGCCTTGCCATCCAGATCCGTGCTGAACACGGCTCGGGAAACGGTTGCCCTGTTCATGGAGCGCTGGTCAGCCGAAAAGCTTCATCTGCCGATGGGATCGAAGGTCCGCAGGAGCATCGACGAGCACCTCCGCGGCCTGCCCATCATCACAGAACTTTAGACCCGACTATCGCGGTCCGGGTCGTTCATCATGGCCAGCCCTCGACAGTGGCTGCCGCTGTCAGGTGTTCTTACTGTTCCCGGGTATTGAACCAGATGTAGGCTATACCGAAGGGGGCAACGAAGACGGCGGCCCCCCAAAGAAGGACGTTCACGATCATCTTTGCCGGGTAGAGGAAGACGATCGGCAGAAACAGAACTGTTTCCCCGAGAACAAGCGATTTCAGTTGGTCCCAGACCAGTTTGGCGAACGGGAAAAGCAAAGTGCAGAGGGTGAAGTATCCCAGGACCGCCGCAGCTCGTCCAACATTGTCTGTTCTCGAGAGGAAGCCCCCGACCACAATGGCTAGAAGGATCGCGCCGATTAGATAGGCACGCAGGATGTACCTGGTGTCGACACCCGCAAAAATGCGCTTCAGGCTGTTCATGTATTTCGTCCTGTCGTGATCTTCATCCGCTGACTGGTGACAGCTTACCTGTCCAGGGCAGCGGCGTTTTCCTCTATGCGGTCGAGCGTGTGTACCCGGAACGCCTTGAGCGAGTCGGAGAACTCCTTGAAGTAGCCAAATGCGCCCCATGAAACGATCGAGATTGGCACAATGAAGCCAATCGCGGTCGCAGTTTTCCCCACGTTCCAGCCGATACGCCGCCAGCGGCCTTCGCTGTGCTTTGTGGCATCGTCGATCATCTCTCTGAGCCAGAACATGAGCCAGCCGAAGGAAATTCCAAAAAATACAAACATGCCCAGGATAAAGATGCTCAACTCCAGCCGTTGCAGCTCCGGCTGCTGATAACTGTCCGCGAGGAGCTTCAGAAGGACTGCTGCGGCTGACGCAAAAACGATTGAAACGCCGCTGAGGCCCTTCAGCATGTTGCGCAAACCCTCGAGGGCGCGTTTGCTAACCCCGGCCTGCTTTTCCGCAAGCGATTGATCGCAATCACTCATTCCCGCCCTCCAAACTCGTGCATGAACATGGTCTGCTATCGGGCGCGCGAGCTGAGATAAAGGCAAAATCGGTAGATCAGCCCTGCCGCGACGGCACAGGGCTGTGCGCCTCAGGCACTGCGACCGCCTCCAAAGAGGCTGCACCGCACATGGTTCCCCGTTTCCGGCCTGCGCGCTTCCGGCACCACAGCGAACCAGATCGATCACCCACCTGCCATATCTTCCCCATCCTGAGCTTCATCCCCGGCCCCATCTGCCGCAGCGATGTCGTCTGCGATCTCCTGGCGCAGCAAGGGCCCTCGTGCCAGCCGCCGGCCGAGTGCCGTGACGAAGGTATCATAGCGCTCGCCGGCTTTTGCTCTCGCTGCAGCGGCATCCGGCTCGGGCAAGGTGGGCGTCGCGCCCAACCAGAAACGGATGAAGATCGCGAGAGATTCCACAGAGATCCCGAGGTCGCGCTCCAATCGGCCGAGTCGGCGGTCCAGTTGATCAAGGCGCTTGGCGATAGCCGCCTCACGCCTGTCAGCCGCATCCGGTGACAGGAACGATGCAACCGCAGCTTCGGTGATCATGGACTGCGACAAGCCACGCCGGGCGGCATAGTCTGACAACATCGCCATCACATCAGGTGCGAGATAGACAGAAATCTGCGTCTTCTTTGTGCGAAGGGCCATGGTCAAAGATCCATGTTGTCATTGGGATCCATGGCGACCTGACGTGCAACCCCACGCATCACCCTGACCAGGCGGCGGTTCTGCGCGGCTTCATCATCGGTCTCATCCGCCAGTTCAGGCTCGAACTCGTTGATCGCGGGCTTGGGCTTCCGGTCGGGTTGCGCCCGGTTCAGCTCCGGCTGATAGCGACGCTCAGAGTCGGTAGGGTCCTCCCTGTCAGATCGGTCCTGCGCCCGACCGGCGTCGATCACAGGCCGCGCAGGCAATGGCAAGGCCGTCCAGTCATCAGGTCGCGCAGCATCTGGTGGCTTCGGCGCAGGGGCCGGGAGCAGGCGTTCGGTCAGCCTGGGGTCTTCATAGTAGCGGGCCTTCTTTGCCCGGATGGGCGGAATACCGGCGACCATGACAATTTCCTCCGAGGGCGGAAGCTGCATGATCTCACCCGGGGTCAGGAGCTGACGTGCGGTTTCCGACCTCGAAACCATCAGATGTCCGAGCCAGGGTGACAGCCGGTGACCGGCATAGTTCTTCATCGCCTTCATCTCGGTCGCGGTTCCAAGGGCATCGGAGACCCGTTTGGCTGTGCGCTCGTCATTCGTGGCGAAGCTCACCCGGACATGGCAATTGTCGAGGATCGAGTTGTTCGGCCCATAAGCCTTTTCGATCTGGTTGAGAGACTGGGCGATCAGGAAGCTCTTCATCCCGTAGCCAGCCATGAAGGCAAGCGCAGACTCGAAGAAATCCAGACGCCCAAGGGCCGGAAACTCATCGAGCATCAGCAGAAGCCTGTGCCGCGCACCCTTCTCCGTGAGATCCTCGGTCAGCCTGCGGCCGATCTGGTTCAGGAGCAGGCGGATCAGCGGCTTGGTGCGGTTGATGTCAGAAGGCGGCACGACCAGATAGAGCGTTACCGGATCGCGCCCGCCAACCAGGTCGGCAATGCGCCAGTCGCAGCGCCGGGTGACCTCGGCCACGACAGGATCCCGGTAGAGCCCCAGGAACGACATCGCCGTCGACAACACCCCGGAACGCTCGTTGTCGGATTTGTTGAAGAGCTCGCGCGCGGCGCTGGCGATCACCGGATGCGGACCTGCCTCGCCGAGATGGCTGGTTGCCATCATGGCCGCAAGTGTGGCCTCGATCGGTCGCGCGGGATCGGACAGGAACGCCGCAACGCCAGCGAGGGTCTTGTCCTTTTCAGCATAGAGCACATGCAGGATCGCCCCTACCAGTAGCGCGTGGCTGGTCTTTTCCCAGTGGTTGCGCTTCTCGAGACTGCCTTCGGGATCAACGAGGATATCGGCGATGTTCTGCACATCGCGAACCTCCCACTCTCCCCGTCGCACTTCCAGAAGCGGATTATAGGCCGATGATGCCGCATTGGTCGGATCGAAGATCAGCACGCGGCCGTGCTTTTGCCGAAAGCCAGCAGTCAGACCCCAGTTCTCACCCTTGATGTCATGGACGATGGCCGAGCCAGGCCAGGTCAGCAGCGTTGGCACCACCAGCCCCACCCCCTTGCCGGAGCGGGTCGGCGCAAAGCACAGTACATGCTCGGGCCCATCGTGGCGCAGATAGTCGCGGTCGTATTTGCCAAGCACCACACCGTCAGGTTCCAGGAGACCGGCGCCGCGCACTTCTGCGGCCTCTGCCCAACGGGCAGAGCCATAGGTCGCGACATTTTTCGCCTCCCGGGCCCGCCAGACGGACATGCCGATGGCGACAATGATCGCCATGAACCCGCCAGAAACCGAGATGATCCCGCCTTGCATGAAGATCGCTGGCGCATAGGCATCGTAGAAATACCACCACCAGAAGAGCGCCGGAGGATAGTAAACCGGCCAACCCATGAGCATGAGCCAGGGCGGGCCGAGCTGGGGCTGGAAACCGAGTTTCCAGGCGACATATTGCGTCCCCGCCCATGTGGTGACGAGGACGATTAGAAACACGGTGATGATCTGCCCCCAAAGGATCTTGGTCGCGGACATGGCTGCTCCTTTCAGGTGGGATCAGAGACCGAGGCCGCGTTTGCGGCCAAAACTCCAGTCGACGCTGCCATCGGAGCGCGCGAGCCCCGAAACATGGCGGCCCAGCTGGCTCTCGAGCGAAGGGGACCAGGGCACGAGCTGGAATCCGAGACCATTGTCGATCATGGCGTAACGGCCCGAGGCGAGTGCGAAACGCTGGCGATAGCTGCCGGCGACATAGTCGCCGCCGGTCACGCCACCAAAGCTCTTGCCGGTCTCCCCCATGATCTTGTCGGCCAGCCCCTCCAGGTCGCGCCGGCGCAGGGTCTCGATCAACCTTCGGGCAAAGATCACCCGGCCACCTTGCCGCTCTGCAAGCCCTTCACTGACCAGATGCTCCGCGCGCTGTTCAAGTGCTTCGCGAACCTCTGCACCAAACCCCGTATCCGCCAGCGCGCCCGGCTCCCGCGCGATCGCCTGCCGGTCGAGCCAGGTTGCGCCATCGGCAGAAACCTGGCGCGCGAGATCAAAGTCGGACCGGACCGCAAGCGCCACACGTGGCTGCCCGCGCGCATCCTCGAAGCGGCGAAGCTCAACGATGGATCCGGGCGCGCTGTCACCGGAAGCCGCGAGATCCGGCAAGCGAATATGGTGGCTGCGGCCATCGGTGCCATCGATCACGGCATAGGCGGATCCCTTCAGCTCGTCATCGAGCCCCCGGGCGACCAGCCGCCCGACCACCGCAGTCTCCAGTTGTTCGGCAGCCAGGACGTAGCTGCCAGCGGCGCGCTCGATACCAAGTCCGGTCAGCGCGCGATGCATCCGCTTGATGATGTCTCCCCGCTCGCCGAGATCGCGCATCACGGTCTCGGCACGATCGGCAATCGTCCATTGGCCGGGACCAACCTGCTCGGCGAGGCCCAGGGTCTCGAGCTTTCGCAACCGGCCCAGCTTCTGCAGTGCGAAGGCATCCGGCTGCTGCCCGGGCACCGGCGCAGTGTCGATGACGCCGGCGACCCCGGCATCGCGGACCAGTTGACGGTCCAGCTGTGTCCAGCGTTCTGCCGCGACCTGCCGGTCAAGAGAGGCCCTGATGTCATGGTCGGTCCGCGGACCGAGTTCCTGCGTGATCAGATCCCGTATCCGATCCCGCATCCCCTCCTTGATATAATCGCGCGAAATGACAAGGTTCTCGCCATCATCACGGACACCGCGCACCAGGAGATGGACGTGCGGATGCTCGGTATTCCAGTGATCAGCGGCAACCCAGTCAAGGCGCGTGCCGAGGTCCTTCTCCATCTGCCCGACCAGTTCTTCGGTGAACCCCTTCAGGTCAGACATCTCCACTGCATCATCGGGTGAGATGATGAAGCGGAAATGATGCCGATCCCCTTCACAGCGATCCGCAAAGGACTCGATGTCCTGACCCTCGACTTCGGCCCCGAAGAGCTGACCCTTCTCCCCGTGCCGGGTGACACCATCACGCGACAGATAGTCGAGATGGGCCGAGAGCGGTGCGCCACGGCCGCTCTGCCGGACGACCCTTGCCTTGATGACAGCCCCGCGAGATCTGGAGGTGATCAGCCGATTGGCCTGAATGCTGGCACGCTGGCCGCGCCCGAAGGTCGAGCGACTGCCCGGCACGATCCGACCGGATCTCGATACGCCTCCCCCGGCCTTCTGCGCTGCCGCCAGCGCCTGTGCGATGAATGGCCGCGCACTTTGCGCCCTCGTGGAGCGAATTCGCCCAGGCCGGATGCGGAATTCACGGTCATCGGCCATCACAATGCTCCGCAAGGTGCGTTTTGTGGTTATATTTCAGCGAAATACCGCAAATCCGCACATTGCGGATCGGCAAAGCAATGTGCGGGAAGCACCAAATTTCCCTGCAAAAACAACCGACCGACCGCAGCACAATGTGCGCCCCTTTATCCTGCCCTCTTACGGTCGAGCGGCTGGCCACAGCCCGCGAGACCGCCCTTCCTTGCCGGGAGCACGCAAGACTACGCCTGAATGCGATCCGGCTCATGGCGCGGGCTCCATGAGATCGCCCCCGACGAAAAGCCCGCGCACAGCTGTTTGCACTTGTGGAAAGAGGATCATTTCCGCAGCGGCAGATGATGCGGTCGAAGAGCTTTCGACCGGCGCAATTTCCGCCTCTGGCTGTGCCTCGAAGGAGGCGACAAAGAGCGATGCTTCGCGCCAGTCACGCGGTCGGGAGGCAGTACCCGTCAAGCGGTCGAGCAGGGTTTGATCGGCCAGAACCGGGGCCAGCACAGCGACATAGGCGCGGGTTTCGGCAGGCAGATCACTGCCGGCGAGGTGCTCCTCATAGCGCCCTGGCCCGGCGTTATAGGCTGCAAGCATCGCGCCGGAATTTCCGAAACGGTCGAACATCTCGCGCAGATAGGCGGTGCCTGCGAGTATGTTGTCGCGCGGCGCGAATGGGTCATCGCCAAGGCCGTGACGGATGCGAAGCTCTGCCCAGGTGCCGGGCATGACCTGCATCAGCCCCATCGCACCAGCCTGCGAGATGGCATCCGCACGGCCACCACTTTCGACCCGCATGACAGCACGAATCCAGTGTTCCGGAATGCCGAAACGCTGCGCGGCGATGCTGATATGCTCCGCGTACGGATCGCGCGCCATGACCTCGGCAGACGGCGCTTCCTCTGCACCAACCGGAAGCGCCAGTGGCAAAGCACAGAACAGGCCGGAAAGAGAGAGAAGCGCGAGACGCCGGGCAGCACTCCGCCGCCCGACTGCCCGTCTTCCGCCAAAATCTGCGCGGAAGATCGTCATGGCTCAGTCTTTCCCATCGCGACGCGAAGGCCGGTTCCATGTCAGAATCCAGCCGTCGCCTGCGTCATCCTCACGGAAGAGATTGGCGCGGATGGGCTGCGCGAACGACGGATCGTCGATCTGCATCGAGAGATACTCGCCCGCCTTTTCGCCGGTCCGTTGCCAGGCCGCGCCCACCTCCGGTCCCTCCGCATCATCAAGATGGATTCGGTAATCCGGCGCGTTTTCTGAATCGCCATTCCTGACCGGGACAAGCAGCAGTTCCGCATCAAGCGCGAGCGTGCGAACACGTCCGGCATAGCCGTCTGTCGTCTTGGTGAAGTGTCCGATTTGCGCCATGTCATCTCTCCTGTTCTGGCGTGGGTGGTGGAAGTTCAGGCGCGACAATCTCCGGGTCGCTGGCATCCACGGCGCGCGACCATGTCCAGATCGGGCGCAATCGACCGAGCACGGCCCGCGTCGGCGTAACACCGAAATACCGACCGTCGAGGCTGTTGCGGATGTCACTGTTCATCAGAAAGATCTCGCCCTGTCGCAGCAGTCGGCATCCCTGCCAGACCGGCATCGGACGCCCCAAACTGTCGGTTTCCATGGCGTAGCCGAGCAGCTGGTCATCGACAGAAACCGCGCCTCCAAGGCGGCAGACACGTTGCCCCGGAACTGCAGCCACGCGCTTCAGAAGCGGCACATCGGTGCCGAGATAGCCGCGCTCCAGGATAAGCCCGGCGTTTCGCTCGGGGGCAGCAACCGCGACAAGATCACCATGTTCCAGAGCGTCGAAAGGCTGCAGCACGTAGAGGCCGAGCGGCAGACTCGCTGTCGCGTTCCAGATCAGCCGCGGTGTCACCGGAATGAGAGACACAAAGCCGGCGCCAAACACCGCGAGCGCCATCAGGATGAAGAGCGAACGGCGTCTCATTGCAGGATCCTGCGGCGGCGGATCCAGGCCAGATGCTGCGCTCGTGTGTAGTCAAGTGGCGGGTCGGCGATGCAGAGGCGGTTATGGATATGCCGCCAGTGGTCCGGGCAGGCTTCCGCGGGTTCAATGCCGATACGTTCAACGGCATCGATCGCACGCAGTACCCGCTCGACCTTCGGCCAGCCATTCTGACGCAGCAGGATCTCTGCTCCGGGCCGCACGAACGGCACACTCTGGCACGCCTGGCCGGATGCGACAGCGCGCAGGATATCAATACTGGAGACCACAGTGCCAAAGTCACCTGCGGCCCAGCGAATGAAGGCAAAGATCGAGTCCGGTGCGAAGCCGACGATGCTGCGTTGCTGATCGAGGTGCTGCTCATGGCACTTGTTTCCGAACCGGATCCAGCGCTCGACCTTGCCCTGTTCCCAGAGCAAATCGACCAATGTCATGCCGGCATCCGCCGCAGATGACGCTGGGCCAGGCGAAGAGTGACCCGCATTCATGGCAAGCTCTCCCCGAGAGAGTTCAGGGGCGGCTTTTGCGCGTCAACACCTGTCGCGGTCCTGCTGACGGGCAGGTTTTCCACAGCAGGGATGCCCTCTTCAAAGGTTAGAGTCTTGTTAGACTCTAAGTTAGCAGCCGGATTCCCGCTTTCCGGCCAGAGGCTTAGCTGGGGGTTTTGCGTGTGATCTCCCGATACCCCTGCGTGTAATCTCCCGATACTCGTTGCGTGTGATCTCCCGTGTCCATGCACAGGTTGGTCCGCCCGATTTGTGGACAAATCCTGCACGACAATCCGCAGCAGTTCGCGGCGCCCGATCCGCTCGAGCGACAGCCGATAGCCCGGGATCGGTTGGCGCAGCACGATACGCCGGACCTGCAGCGCAAAGTCGGAGACCCGCGCCATACTGCCGGATTTTTCGTGAAGATGCGGAAGATCGAAAATCCAGCCATGGGCCTGACGACCGGCATGTTTGCGCGCCACACGGTAGAGCCAGCGCTCGATCCCGCCGGTCAGACGGAAATATGCCGGATCGATCCCAAGCACGAGCGACTGGTCGATGACGCCGCGATAGAACCAGTCCGGCAAAACCAGTTCCATCCCTGCGCTGCGGCCATCACGCAGGGTAAGCTCTTCCCATTCATTGATCCAGGAAAACTGGTGCCGTCGCCATTGTTCGCCCTGACGGATCGTGGTCCGCACGGCCGTGGACTGCAGTCTGGTCAATGCACCGCGAAGCAGGCGGTAGTCACTCGCGCCAGTCTCGCGCCCCGTGGCGGTCAGGAGCTGGTAGGGCGTAAAGCGCAGAAAACGCGAGGTTGCCAGTCCGGCATCAATTGCATCGACGATCTGGCTGGCGGCCCAGATCAGGACGTCGGCATCCCAGATCGTTGCCATTCCATGTTCCGGTACCGCGTGCACCTCGACGCGGACATTACCCGATGCATAGCGGATCGGCGCGACGCGCCGGGTCTTCGCCAGAGAAAAGAAGGGGCGCTCCATCAGGTCGCGCTGATCGCGGGGCCGGATATCGCTGCCGGTGACGACAAAGGGCGTGAGATGTTGACGCTCGCCCGGATCTGCCCTGAGAACATGGCGCGTCATGCGCGACGTCCGTCCTGCAGGTCAGGTGCCGACACCCTGTTCAACTGCGGATGGCGCTTCGCAGGCAGAACCCGGCCGCGCGGGTCTGAGGTCGAGGTGACATTCCCCCGCTGCGCCCAGGCCTGCAGATCATCGAAGGCGTAGACGACCCGCCCGCCCAGCTTGCAATAGGCCGGTCCAGTGCCGAAGCACCGATGCTTTTCCAGCGTCCTGCCGGAAAGCCCCAGAAAACGCGCAGCCTCGGGTGTGCGCAGAAAGCGCGGCGGCAGGTCGGAAAGGTCAGGCTTCATCAGCGTATCTCCGTGCAGTGCCTCAGGCGGTTGGCAGCCATGGGCGATCACGGAGGACCATGTCGAAGATCGGCGAAGAGGAGGGAGTGCGAATCTTCACGGCGTGAATTCGCACTCCCCAGGACGCCTCAATCGTCGCTAACGTTCGGGAAACCTTTGCAGGAGATCACGATAGCCGCCATTGACCAGCTTCATGCCGTCGCGCACGAGAGCAAGGGTCGCGTCACGGAGTGCCGAACTCTTCCAGGGATCGCTGGCGACCCGCCCCTTGCCAAAAAGAGCTTCGGCAATCTGACGGTAGCTCGCGCCTGCTTGCCGGGCGTCAATGGCCTGCAACATGTGACGGTAGCGACGGCTTTGTTGCCGCGTTGGCTGACGCGTCATTGGGCGGCGGCGGCTGAAGGTCGCTTCGAGCAGGTTTCTGGCTGCGCGCAGGCGCTGGATCCCATGTCGTGCATAGGGCGTCACTATGACCAGAGGCTGGTCTGGAGATGCCCCCTCGAGCAGGAGGGCATCAAGCCCGGTGCTACGCCCTTCGACAATCATATGCCGACGGTATTCCCCTGCCCTGCCACGACGGCGACTTCTCGGCAGGCCGAGCCGACGCAACGCGCCGGCCTCGGCGGCGAGAATGCTCGGCGCAGGCGCAAGAACCACTGTGCCCGCATCGTCCGCAGGCTGCCAGAACAGCGTGGCCTGCTGTGGGGATAAGGCGGGATCGACCAGGAAAGGACAACCTCCAGCGTTCGGCAACCTCGTCGGCATCATCGGGATTTCCCGATGCCATGGCCTCGTTGTAGTCGCGGCGATAATCTGCGTTCCGGCGCAGAAACTCCCAACAGAATTCCGGGATCGTCAGAGCATCAAGATAAGCATAGGGTCCTGCCGCCGGTGCAGCATTTTGATGCGATTCCATACCTTCCTCCTCTCATCACTGCGGCAGTTCATTGCCGCAATGGTGAATCTTTCAGTGAGGAATCATTGCTGGAAGTCCTCCCTCAGGCACAGGGATGTTCCAGGGCTGCACCACAGTCACGACCGGACCGATGCTGCCTCGTTCAACAATAGGCGATAGCCAGTCGTACTCATCCAGTGCGCCCGTGACAGATGCGTCTCATGCATCATGCGTGCACGCTCGGGCTCGCGCTCTACCTCGACGTGGAGAAAGTGTCTTGCCACCTCCTGCCATGCCACCCCCGCTTCTTCTGAATCGAGCAGGCAGAGATAGAGTTGCAGGTTCTGCCGATCATAGTCGGTCAGGCCATCCTCAAACGGTGCCGTGTCCCAAAAAACAGATCCTTTCACACTTGCGCTCCGAAACGCTGGAAAATTGAACAGCAATGGTAGCCTGTAAGAGAATTACAACCGAACCCACACCTTCGACGAACAGCCTTGCATCCTCGTTGCGCAGTCAGCGCTTTTTGTCAGGCCTCGAGATCCGTCCGGCATCGATCATAACTCCAACATGGCCCGAACTGATAAAGATGATACCCGCCTCCTCGAGCGCCCGGCGCACCTGGTCTGCGGTGCTGTCGTAAACACGCAGGCCCCGCTCAAGCCGCTTCAGCGCGGTGAGAGAAACCATGGCCTTGTCTGCGAGCGCCTCCTGTGTCCAGGTGAGCATTGCGCGCGCGGCCCTTATCTGTTGGGCGGTGATCATGCCTGATCACATCCCATTGGCGTTGATCCGCGCGCCAGAACTACGACTATAATAGACGTAGTTTACTGTAAAATCCAACTAGAATCGTTTAGTGCGGTTTCGCAGCGCAAGTTTGCGGCGCATCGATTCGCATCGATCCAAACGGAAAGAAGCCGGCGGCTTGCGCCGCCGGGCTCCGGGCTTCCCGCTCAGAACGGAATATCATCGTCATCGATGAATTTGCCGTCGTCGGTCTCGGTCTGTTTCGCCCGGCTCAGGAAATCGACCGTCTCGGCGATGATCTCGCAGCCGTAGCGGTCAACGCCGGCCGCATCGGTCCATTTCGTGTAGTGGATGCGGCCGCGCACCAGAAGCTTCATGCCCTTTTCGCAATGCTCCTGGACCGTCTTGCCGAGGCCGTTGAAGCAGGTGATGCGGTGCCATTCGGTGTCCTGTACCCGATAGCCGTTCTCGTCGCGAACCACACGGCCTTCTGCGTAGCGGGGACGCGAGGTGGCCAGGGTGAAGCGGGTGATGCCGGTGCCGCCTTGGGTGGTGATGGTTTCGGGGGCTTGGCCAATGTTGCCGGCGAGGATGACGATGTTCTGCATTGTAAGTCTCCGTTGCTTCTCGGAGGGACCATCCCTCCGACGAGACCCGGCCAAGGCCGTCGGAAGAGACCCGCAACTGCCGCACTCGCGGCAGCTTGCCCCCAAGGCCCGGAGTGGTGCGGGCAGGCGCGCCTCGCGCGCCAACACGGTCCGGAGCCGCGGGGGTTGCTGGTGGAAACCGAGCGGACTTAGGGGATCAGTCAGGCGGAGGGAATGGTGCGTTCGAGTGCTCTTCGGAGACGCGGAGCAGAACAGGCATCCCATGCGGGTATCAGCATCGTCCCCCTGAAACGGGCACCCGAGAGCACAGGTCAATCAACCCGCCTCCCGGCCACCCCCTGCCCTTCCCGCCGGAAGGTCTTTTGGTTCGGGACTAGGCTCAGGACCCATTGATTTCAGGACATTGTCGTGATTCAGGCTCTGCAAGGAGACCTGACCAATGAGCAACCTTTACTGGCTTTCTGACGCCCAGATGGAGCGCCTCAAACCTTTCCTTCCGAAGAGCCATGGCAAGCCCCGCGTCGATGACCGTCGCGTCCTGAGCGGCATAATATTCATCAATCGCAATGGTTTGCGCTGGCGTGACGCACCGAAGGAATACGGCCCGGCGAAGACCCTCTATAACCGCTGGAAGCGCTGGAGCGACAATGGGGTCTTCGCCCGGATCATGGTGGGCCTGGCCACCGAGCGCGCCGAACACAAGACCATCATGATCGACGCGACCTACCTCAAGGCGCACCGCACGGCGTCGAGCCTACGGGTCAAAAAAGGGGGCGTGCGCGCCAGATCGGACGAACCAAAGGCGGCATGAACACCAAACTGCACGCGGTTTCCGATGCCAAAGGACGACCAATTGGGTTCTTTATGTCGGCTGGCCAGGTCAGCGATTACACCGGCGCGGCGGCGCTGCTGGGCAGCCTGCCGAAGGCGGGGTGGCTGCTGGCCGACAGAGGCTATGACGCCGATTGGTTTAGAGATGCCTTGAAAGACAAGGGGATAAAGGTCTGTATCCCCGGCAGAAAGTCCCGCAAGAAGGCCGTCAAATATGACAAGCGCCGCTACAAACGGCGCAACCGCATCGAGATCATGTTTGGGAGGTTGAAGGATTGGAGGCGTGTCGCCACCCGATACGACCGATGCCCGGAAACCTTCTTCTCAGCCATCATGCTCGCCGCAACGGTCTTGTTCTGGCTATGATCCAGAACGAGTCCTGAGCCTAGCCGACATTGACCCGCCGATCTGGCGGCGCCTTGTCGTGCCAACGGACTGGACGCTCGACAGGCTTCACCTGGTTCTTCAGGCAGCTTTCAGCTGGACCGACAGCCATCTGCACGAGTTCCGGATCGGCGGGCTACGCTATGGCGATCTCGATCAGCTTGAGGATGGCTTCGGTGGGACGCGGCTCTACGACTACACAGAGGTCGGGCTGGCGGATTTCACGGGGCAGGATCTCACCTTCAGCTATCTCTATGACTTCGGCGATGACTGGACCCATGTGATCCGGATCGAGGAATGGCTGGCCCTCGATCCCCTGCCCCGCCACGCTGAATGCATCGAAGGTGCCCGCGCCCGACCGCCCGAGGATGTTGGAGGCCCGTGGTCATACGGAGACTTTCTCGGGACGCTCCTGGACACGGAGCATGAAGACCACAAAGCCCATCTTCGTTGGGTAGGCGGGCATTTCGACCCCGAGTGGTTTGACCTCGATCTCATCAACAGAGATCTGCGCAATACCTTCCGCACCAACGTCAACAGACGCCTGCACCAGCCAAAACCAATACCCCGAAACCTATAGCTGAAGGCCGCAGACCAAGCCCTGACCTCGCGTGCATCCCTCATGCGACTTTCACGCCAGGATTTTACAGAATCAGAACGCGACCTAAAGTGCTACTCTATAGGGCATTCCGTAGTTGGCCGCATACCTGGGCAGATACCCATTGTTCATCAGGAGTGAATCTACCGTTCTTTCGCTCACTGAAAAATGGTCGGACGCATCCGAAAGCGCAGCCTCCGAGAAATCGCCGCTAAGAAACTCCACCAGAGAATTGATCGGGCACAGAAACTCTGCGGCAAACGCTCTTTGGAACTTCTGCCTTGCACTCGAAAGATCGGCGGACACAAGCCAAGGCGCTTGGCCATTTTTCGGCGTACGGATGTAATCTCCGATAAATCTCGCGAGATCAAATCTCTGAGCAATGGGGTGTCGCCGCCGAGGGACGAACTTCATTGCCCCCTTGCCCTCGGGGCCGGCAACGGCAGCTTTGGCTGCGTTCACTGGAATCCATTCCTTGAACTTTGTGAGAGACAGACCCAGAAGGTCGCTGAGAACAGAGTCCTTCACGGGCCCAGAGACATCACCAATCGTTTGCCTGAGCTTCCTGGCGGCCGAGACCGCACTTTCCCACGGCTGTTTTGTCGCGCTCTCAAAGTTAAAATCGAGAACTTCACTCGGCGCCCCCTTCAAACCTTCTGCTTGAATAAGACATTGTATGGCACCGATGCGATCATCCGTATCCTGAGCATATGCACCAGAAAGCTCCGAGAACGAATCGGCACCAATCCTCGCTTCCAGATCAATTGCTTGCGCGATCAGATACTCCGGGCAGCTCTCAGGGTCGAAGCCAAGAACCGCCTCGAGACGCCGCTTTTTGTGCTCTACGGGGTTATTCAAATCTTCCGAAATAAAACCCCATATGATCGCAAGGTCGGAGTCTTTACAACCAACCTCGTGCAGCCGCGCGACTACGCTGCTGATCAATGACGTCATCTCACGAGTGAACTGATCCTTGGGAATTATGGACGCATAATCCAGACCATTAAGGAATCTGACGGCATCTTCTCTTTGACCTTGCGACGCCTGCGCCCAAACTTGAATACTGTCGGCATCGGGAGAAAAGACAATCTGCGGCCACAGGAAGCCCATGTTGGCTGCGGCCATCTCATGGCTCATGCGCCAGTCATGCGGCGGAGATTTCCTGACTGTATCGGGAAGCACTTCATAGTGCAATCTCCACCAGGACGAGGCAAGCCACATCGCCAATGGGTACAGAGAAACATGAATCTGGTCCCTAATCGTTTTGGAGAAAAGGTCATGGTTCTTTGTCAGACAATAGCCATCAAGGAAGATTCCAAGCCGAGCAGTGGTTTCCCCGCATTCGGTCAGAGAGTCATCGTAAGAGTTCCAGTCATGCGTGATGTGAAGTTCAGTCATTCTGCATTCCAGAATCTTTTGATCTCTGCAGCCATCGGATCCTCCGAAGGCATCGGGTATCCATGGTAACGCCCTTCCCCATCTCTCTGGGCTTCCAAGGGAGTACCATCTTCAGTGACAGCCCATATATTTTTTGGCCAGCCATCGACGAATGCTTCACTGATGGCTCCCCGTTCCAGCCCATCTCTGAGATATCGCAATGCGTCAGCCTTCTTGAAGATCGACGCAACATCACACAAGGTTTTACCTCTACGCGGCTGGGCGGGTGGCGTCAGGTTAAAGTCGCCAGGGTTGCGCTTGTGCTCAGGATTTCCGGTGTAAATAACGGCTGCGGCAAGCGTTTCCAGCTCACCGCATGAGAGGCGCCCGGCAGCGGCAAGGCGTCGCTTAGGGTTGAATTTGTTGTACCGCTTCATGCGGGAAACCTCTTTGGAACCCGGTGCAATTTGACGACTTTTACCCGGATTACCGCAAAAGGTCGATACTCGGCATTCTGGATTGCATAAGGAACGGCAAAGTACCGTTCACCGACACACCCTAGCGTGTCATGGATAGCATGACTTCTGCGACTATGCCCACTGAACCTCTATCCCGAGTGGCCTGATCCTGCCGAGCACACTCCTTGAGGCCGCACCTACGGAGCAGGCCTTTGCTCAGCGAGCCTTCGTAGTACAGCGCCGCAACGGCATCATGCTTGAACGGTAAAAAGTGTTCGCGACCTACCGAAAGCCCCGCGAGTTCACCCTGCCCCCCCGGTGCGCAGTTCGGGTGTCGGTGATCGATGATGGAGTTCATCGCCCCTACCATGTGGCAACGGGAGTGCGACCTCCCACCCACCCAAGCTGGCGAGTTCGCGCGACAGGTCGGTGATTTGATGCACAACCAGATGCACCACCTCACCATAGCACCTTGCCCTGCGTCCGCGCGGCGATCGGGACGATCCCCCCGGCGGCGAAACAGGCCGCTGTTGCCCAGTCTGCCGCGCCATTGCCGCCGCCCGCGACCTCATGCTGGTAACCAAGCGCCAACCCGCCGCCCGGCCAAGCGATGGAAGGTCGAAAGGAGCATATCCCGCGTACGCGCGCCTTCTCCCTCGAGTTGCGAGACGCACGCGCGGAGGGTAGCTTTGGCCTGACTGATGGCGCGCTCGTGCATCTTGAGGGAAGGCTCCGGGTCTTTCCAAGGGCCAATCCCCTTGTTATATTCCCTATTTGTTCTCATGCGATCCGCGAGCGAATCTGAGCTCCGAAAGATGTGGTCGGAAGCCTCGCCGAAGGTTCTGGCAAATGGTGAACGTACAACCGGAGAAGCGGCTTTGTGTAATCTCTACCACCTGACGACCAACCAGCAGGCGATCCGGGACATCTTGACGCTTACCCACGAAAGCATCGGCAACCTCGAACCTTCGCTCGACGCCTATCCCGACCGACCTGCGCCGGTGGTGCGCAACACATGGATACGCCATTGGCAGCAGTGGCTGGGTGTCGAGCACCGTTGCGTCCTCCCAGCGACGGCCTTCTCCGAATATGGGCAGGCGCATGATCCGGCGATGAAGCGCAAACCCCTCTACTGGTTCGCGCGTGACCAGACGCACCCGCTGTTCTTCTTCACCGGGATCTGGACACAATGGGAGGGCACCCGCGGATCGAACCGCACACCGAGGCCGGGCCAGCATGAGTTGTTCGCGTTCCTCACCACGGCCCCCAACGCTCTGGTGAAACCGGTCCATCCGAAAGCCATGCCGGTGGTTCTCACCACCCGGGAGGAAGTGGAGGTGTGGCTGACAGCCGACTGGCGACAGGCAAAGGCCCTGCAACGCTCCCTCGATGACGACCTGCTTGAACTCGTCGAGAGACCGGTACCTCTGGCTGGCTGAGTATCATCAATGTCAGGGCAGGCGGAACAGATCAGGGAGCGAGATGAACCGGCTGGAACGGCCCGCAAGATCATCCATGTCGACATGGATGCGTTCTATGCCTCGGTCGAACAGCGCGACAACCCCGAACTCCGAGGCAAGCCGGTCGCGGTTGGCGGCTCAGCCGCGCGCGGTGTAGTGGCGGCCGCCAGCTACGAGGCGCGCACTTTTGGAGTGCGCTCGGCCCTGCCTTCGGTCACCGCGAAGCGTCGCTGTCCCGATCTGATCTTCGTGAAGCCGCGCTTCGAGGTCTACCGCTCAGTGTCGGCGCAGATCCGCGAGATCTTCGCGGAACATACCGATCTGATCGAGCCGCTGTCACTGGATGAAGCCTACCTCGATGTCACCGAGAACAAGCAGGGCATTCCCATCGCGACTGAGGTGGCGAAGGTCATCCGGGACCGGATAAAAGCGGTCACCGGGCTCAATGCCTCGGCCGGGATCAGCTACTGCAAGTTCCTCGCCAAAATGGCGAGCGATCTGAACAAGCCCAACGGCCAAGCGGTGATCACGCCGGCACGCGGGCCGCAGTTCGTGGCCGATCTGCCCGTGAAGAAGTTCCATGGTGTCGGCCCCGCGACGGCGGCCAGGATGGAACGCCTCGGCATCCTGACCGGCACCGATCTGCGAGAGAAATCGGCCGAGTTCCTGCGGGAGCATTTCGGGAAGTCGGGCGGCTGGTATTACCGGATTTCGCGAGGGATCGACAATCGTCCGGTAGAACCGCATCGGGAACGCAAATCGATAGGGGCGGAGGATACCTTCAGCGAAGACATCACGAACCTTGAACCGACGCTGCGGGAAATCCGGATGCTGGCCGACAAGGTCTGGCGCAGTTGCAAGGCCAAGGACCTTACGGGGCGCACCGTGACGCTCAAAGTCAAGTACGCCGATTTCCAGCAGATCACGCGCAGCCGCACTATCGAGCACGGAATGCGGGGCGCAGAGGAACTCTCGGCAATCGCTTCGGCCCTTCTGGAGCCACTTTCGCCATTTGCGAAGGGTGTGCGGCTTCTCGGGGTGACGCTATCCTCGCTGGAACTAGACATCGGCGAGTCTATCGAACAGCAACTCAGCCTCGGCTTTCCGGGCCTGTAGAGAGCGCACAGGAGTGCAGCATGAAGCGTCAGGACGAGGAGCGGATCGCAGCCCTGCTCGCCAAGGCAATGGCGATGGTCTGCGTCCGCAACACCATGTTGGAGAGCATCCATGCCGGGCGCATGCCAGTGACGAATACGGGGGATTTTTCAGATGTCTTCGTAATTGATGGTGACGGCAACCTGATTCCATGGAAGGAACTTTCCCGCATCGACGATGAAGAGATGCGGGATCTGATGCGGCAGGTGGTCAACCCCTCTACACGTTTCAGCTTCGCTTCGGCGAGCCAGAGTTCCGAGCATTTGTTGATCGCTGGCTCGGGTCTACCCATAAATGGGACGAACCCAAACTTGATGGAGGCCTGGCAAAGAGCACGTTCTGGCCCGGAAGAATATTGAAATTGGATGCGCATCGTCGTAGGCTGCCCACAGGACTTGGCTGGAACGTCTCGCTGTGCGAGCAGATGTTCATATCCCCTGTGAGCCGCACATTCGCACAGCGCTGCGCCAGTATTTGCGCTACGCCATGCTGCTCAGGACTACGCCAATGCCCTATTCTGTACGCTGTCGACACCCGAACGCCGCCATGCGCTTCTCTGTAACGCATTGGAATTGCTTCGTAGAGTTCGTGCATCCCCAAAGGTCACGGCACGACGATGGCACTGCAACCGAACACCATTCACAAGGCGGAAGCGCAGATCGGCAAGCCCGAACTGACGCTGCTGACCGCACCGGATGGCCGCGATCCTCGACTGGTCGCTCTGGTCCGCCTTCTTGCTCGCCGGGCCGCGCGCGGACTTTACGAGCAGCAGCTGAAGGATCACCGGCCGCCGCACCCTTGATCACTGTGGAGGCCTGACCATGCGCGTTGCTATCTACGCCCGCTATTCCTCGGACAATCAGCGTGAAGCCTCCATCGCCGACCAGTTGCGCATGTGCCGCCTGCGGGCCGAGAAGGAAGGCTGGACCGTCGTCGAGGAATATTCCGATCATGCGATCTCCGGCTCCAGCATGATCCAGCGGTCCGGTCTTCAGGCCCTGATCCTGGATTCCTCGCGCGGCCGCTTCGACCTGATCCTGGCGGAAGCACTGGACCGCATCAGCCGCGATCAGGAGGACATTGCCGGGATCTACAAGCGCATGCGCTATGCCGATGTGAAGATGTTCACGCTCTCGGAGGGCGAGATCAGCGAGTTGCATGTCGGATTGAAGGGGACGATGAACGCCCTCTTTCTGAAGGATCTGGCGGACAAGACCCGGCGCGGGCAGCGCGGCCGTGTGGAAGCCGGTAAGTCGGGAGGCGGCAATTCCTATGGCTACGACGTGGTGAAGAAGTTCGACAGCAACGGTGAAGCGGTCCGGGGCGACCGCACCGTCAATCAGATACAGGCTGAAGTCATCCGCCGCATCTTCCGTGACTATGCCGCGGGCAAGTCTGCCAAGCGCATCGCCGTCGAGCTGAACCAGGACGGGATCGAGGCCCCCTCGGGCGGGGACTGGGGTTTCAGCACCATCAACGGCAACCAGAAGCGCGGCAACGGCATCCTGAACAACGAGATGTATATCGGCAAGCTGGTCTGGAACCGGCAGCGCTTCATCAAGGATCCCGACACCGGCAAACGGCAGGCGCGCCCCAATCCGGAATCCGAATGGGTGATCCAGGATACGCCCGAACTCCGGATCGTCGAGGACGAGCTGTGGAGCGCTGTGAAGAACCGCCAGAAGACGGTCAAGCATGCCACGCCAGATGAGGGTGATCCCGTAGAGAACCACTTCCGCGACCGGCGACGGCCGAAGTACCTGCTGTCCGGCCTGACCAAATGCGGCTGTTGCGGCGGCGGCTACTCGATGATCTCGGCGCATCTGGTGGGCTGCTCGACCAGACGCAACAAGGGCACCTGCGGCAATGACGTGAACATCCGGCGGGATGCGCTGGAGGAACGGGTCCTGAACGCCCTGCGCCACAACCTGATGAAGCCGGAGCTGTTTCAGGAGTTCTGCGACGAGTTCACCCGCGAGATGAACAAGCTGCGGATGGAAGGGCGGGCATCAATCGACGCGGCAGAGGCCGAGATCAAAAAGATCGACAGGGAGCTCGACACGCTCGTTGACCTGATCCTCAAAGGTGGCGCAGCTGATCGTCTCAACGAGAAGATGGTCAAGCTGGAACGTCGGCAAAAGGAACTGAAGTCGTTCATGGCCGAAGCGGATGAGCCCCCTCCCCTGCTTCACCCGAACATGGCCCATCACTACCGCGAGCAGGTCGAAGAGCTCTACGCTGCCTTGCAGGAGGATTCCGAGGCACGGCGCATGGGTGCGGCGGACGTTCTGCGCTCACTGGTGCAGGAGATCGTCCTGACACCGGACACCGTAAGCGGCGAGCTGCAGATCGAGGTACGGGGTGATCTGGCGGGCATTCTGACGATTGCGCTGGAACGCAAAAAGCCCGCCGATGGGGCGGGCGGTGCGCAAGTTGAGATGGTTGCGGGGACAGGATTTGAACCTGTGACCTTCAGGTTATGAGCCTGACGAGCTACCTGGCTGCTCCACCCCGCGGCCGTATCCCCTCGGGGTTAGTATGAGGGGAGTTTGTATCGTATTGGAGA
>NZ_JABJXT010000003.1 GCF_013155295.1 Pseudogemmobacter hezensis
GGTCGACATAGCTGAACAGCGATCCGCTCGCCTCGTCCGTTCCACGCATCTTCACCACCCCGCCTAACTGCTCGGGGTGAATCATGTTCCGCGCCGCAGGTCGAGCACTGACTATTTCAGCGACCTGTTAGTTCCAGCACATGCTGCTCAACCCCCGGGCCAGGCGCCGCGGGCTGGGCGGTCAGGCGCGGAGCATTCAGCTGCGGCGCCAGCATCTCATTCAGCTCTGCCGGCGGCAGTGGCGTATGGCCCCCCCCGGTCGCCAGTGCCGTCGCTGGTGGCGCAAAGCCTGTCAGCCTGGGGCCCAGCAACATTAAAGTGCCGCCAATAAGGGTAAACAGGGCGAAAGAGACGAGGGTCAGGATCAGTTTTTTCATCGGGGCCACGTTGGGGATCGACACAGCAGATGCCGCGCGATTAAGCCTTTCAAAAGGCAAGAGAATGATCGTTTCCGCGCTATATGCCCAAAGTATGAACAATCCCCCTAAATCATGCGTATCGTCTCTTTGCCGACCGCCAGCATATAGCCGCGCCTTGCCACTGTTTTCACCAGCAGCTCACTGACCAGCTGATTGCCAAGCGTGTCGCGCAGCCGCTTTATCCGGGTTGCGCCGGCGGCCTCTTCGCAATCGGCCTCGGGACGCCCGGATATCACCGCCTCGATCTGCGCCCCGGTCAGCATTTCATCATCCATCCGGGCCTCGGCCAGCACGGAAAGCGTTTCAAGCGCCGCATCGGTCAGGGTAAATTCGAGGTCATTGATGTAAACGGCCCGCGCCTCGCGCGAGATCATCAGCGACGACACCTGGATCCCCGAGCGCTGGATCGCCCCGATCCGGCGGTTCAGCACGATGATCATCACCAGAAACACCAAAGCCGCCACCAGCAGGGCCGAGGAAAACACCAGTAAGACGAATATCACCATCCGATAGCTGCTCAGCACCTCGGAAAATGTCGTGCCAGAGCCTGCCAGGATCTCCAGCAGTTTGATCTCAGCACCCGAGCGCAGATCGTCATTCTCGACGAAGATCCGCTCGACCCGCGCGTTAAAGGCATTGGCATCGGGCAGGTTCAGGAACAAAAGCAGCGCCGCCGCGAACAGGATCAGCACGATCGCCGCGATGCCATAGGCCACAACCCGGTTGCCCTGCCTCAGACTGTCAGTAACGAAGGAACCAGGCCCCGGCATTTGCTTTCCTTTCATTCAGGCCTTCCGGTCCGAAAGTTGTCAGAACATTAAGAAGCGTCCAGCCATCGGCGGCCAGGCGCGGCCTCAGCTCGGCCCCGGCCGCGCCGGGGGAGCAATTTGCCTCTGAGACCCGTGCCACACCGTAATGCAGCTGCAAAGGATCATCCTTTTTTGCCTTGTAATCGGCATAGCACTCGGCGGCGGCGGGCCCTGCCAGGGCCAGCGCCACTAAGGCGGCAAGCGTGGTCTTGATCATCTCCGACTCCATCGACGGATAACTGCCCGTCCTATTTTCCCGTCCCGTTTTCGGGGTTCTGTTTATACCAGCAATCTGCGGAAAACCGCCTGGATATACAATAACCGGAAAGGTTTCAGCACTTTGTTATCTGCTATCAACGCAAATCCAGGCCAATGTTATGCCATGGCCTGGCCCTGCTATTGTGTGACTCTGTGACCATCGTTCTGATCCGGACTGCGCGGCAGCAGGCCCGACGCCAGGCGGCTGATCCAGGCATTATCCAATCGGCACCTGCCGCGCGCGCTTTGCAAACAAAAAGACCCGCCCAGGAGGCATTCATGCAGTCAGACCGGACCACAGGCTCAAAGACCACAGGCGCGCCCCACCGCGATGCGGCTGGCGCGGATTTCGACTTTGGCAGCCAGCGTCCGGCTCGCCGCACAGGCAAACCTGGTATCATCGCGGCGCTGGTCGCTTTTGCCTTTGCGATTTCAATGTTCATGCCGCTGCCCTCAAAGGCCGAGTCGCCGCGCCGCAACGGTCATGGCGAGGTGATTGAGCTGCCGCCCGAGCCGAAATCCGGCGGATTTATCAAAAGAGATGATCGGGGCGGCGGAGCCTGGGGAAACAAAGGATGGGATCAGCCAAACTGGAGCCGTGACAAGGTCCGGGTTCCCTCGGTCTGCGCCGTGCAAATCGAAGGGCGCGATGGTGGGTTTCGCTGGTATTCCGCCAGCTGCATGCGCAATTACGGCATTCGCGGCAATCTGCCCCATAATTGCGCCCTTCAGGCCAGCATCTTTGGCCAGCGCGATCAGCTTTTCCCGGCCGACTGTCTGCGCCGGGCAGGATATGACCTGCGTAATTACTAGGTCGGGTTGGCGAAGAAGACCCTCTGCGCGTTCGGCTGTGGTTCGGGATTGGCCCTTTATGAAAGGCGATCCTGGCGCACGGCCTGATGACCAACGACGAATGGGCATCCTGTGAGGGGTTCATTCTGGCTGTCCGGCATCTGAACGGGCGTAAGCCTGCGGACCATCGACTGGTTCCGGATGGTATTTTCCGGGGTGCACGGGTCGGTGCGCCCTGGGTGGACCTGCCAGAAGTGAGCTTTTCCCCGATCCGCAGGCCGTGACGGAAGCCACGATCTGACGTTCGCAGGTATTCAGGGACGAAGAGATCAGAACATGAGGACACGCCGGGCCCATGGCAGGTTTCAAGCCCCCCCCGCGTGACGCTGAAGGCTTTGAAAGGCGGGCGCAGGGTTTCAGAGCTTGCCGTGCAATTCGTCAGGCCGCGCGTTAATCCGCGTAGCCTGGCCTTGCAAACAGCATCTGTAATCTCGTTCCGGGCGCTCTGCCGGCTGATCCAGCCTCAGTGACGGATCACCGTTTGTCGACCGCCAGGCTTCCATCTTTGATCACGACTTCAACGCGGGTAAGCGCGGCAAGATCCGTCAGCGGATCGCCATCTACCAGAATCAAATCGGCAATTTGACCAGGCTCGATCGTGCCAAGGTCGTCGCGCCCAAGCAAATTACGCGCAACATTACGGGTTGCAGACAAAAGGATGGTCTTATTGTCCAGGCCCAGGCCGCTCATCACCCCGGTGACCGTGGGAACAACCTCAGGTGCAGGCAGGCCTGGCATGTCCGAGGCGAAAAGAGGGGTGGCCCCGGCAGCATACATCAGTTCGATATTGTGCTTTTGGGTCTCATATTCTTCAATGTCAGCGCTGTTCGCATGTCCTTCTGCGATGTAACGCTGATAAAAACCAAGGGTCGCGGGCAGTGGCAGGCCGCGTTTTCCCGCTTCTGTCAAAAGCGTTCCGTCGGTGTCACGGAACAGGCTGGGGGCGTGAATAAAGCCGTCGATCCCTGCCTCAAGCATGAATGGCACGTCCCGCGCATCCAGGTTGTGTGAGACAATGCGCTTGCCCAGCCGGTGCGCCTCGTCGATCATCGCTGAAAACGCGTCTTTTTGCAGCGTTTCCTGATTGCTTACTGCGTCAAACACCAGAACATCCGCACCGTCACTGACCAGCTTTTGTACCGACGCACGTGCCTGATCCGGGGTGTCGATGGGAAGAGAGATCCGCTCATTGCACCACGCTTTGGCAGCATCGGTATCCCCGCTGCAGGCGTAATGATTTCCCGAATGCATCAGAATTGGGCCTGAGATGAAAAGACGTGGCCCGGAAATCTCTCCGGATGCGACCTGGTCGCGCAAATTAAAAATATGCGGTGCGTAATCGATGGGCGAAAAGAGTGAGGTAATACCCTGTTCCAGATGGCTTTGCAGCCGGCCGGGCATTACGTCCCGGATATAGGCCTCTGCGGTTTCGTCGCTGGTGGCCGGATTTACGGGTGGAGAAGAATAGAAATCAAAGAAAAGATGGAAATGGGCATTGATCAGACCGGGCATCACCGTTTTGCCGCCCGCGTCAATAACAAGCGTCGCCGTTTCAGAGGTGTCGCCGATCTCAACGCCCTTAATGCGGCCATCCTCGATGATGATATTGGCGTTCTTAACGGGATCACTGCCCGTGCCATCGAAAAGAGTAGCATTGGTGACAATAATATCTGCCGCCTGCACGGGGGCGCTTAGCATTACAGCCAGCGCGGAAACCGCCATTGCGAGGCCGGGACGGATTTTCATAATCATCTACCTTTTCAGCACCATATCAACACCGCGCCAGGCTGACATATCTGCCGCAGGCAGGCAAGCTGTCAGGGCCGATCCCACAGCAATGTGACCCTGAATTGCGCGGATAAGTTGATGATAATTAAGGATGTTCTCCTGTCAGTGCTGAACCCCTGCCAATGCAGTCTGAAGCGGGAAATATGCCCAGCTGTTTTGGTATAGGGCATCTGTCGGGCAGGGCCTCAGATTTGCATCTATCCCCCCGGCTCAGCCCAGATATTTGCGCAGGCTGGCTTCGGTCCCTTCGGCCCACAAAAGGCGCAGCCAGCGATCAAAGGCATTTGCAAAGGGGGCCGCGCGGGCGAGATCGCCATAGATTTCCGGCTGCGCGAGCCACTTCTCCGGCGCTGTGCGGGCCTCTTTGGCCAAAACGGTCAGACGGTCCCAATTGGGATCGTTCGGCGCAATCAGGGCACCGCTGTCGGTGGTTCCGGCGCAGTAACGGCACCACAGCGCGGAAACCAGCGCCAGGCCTTCGGTCGGGCCACCCGCCGCCAGTGCATCCCGGACCGATGGCACGATGAACTTCGGCTGCCGGTTCGAGCCGTCAAAGCACAGCCGTCTTTCGGTATCGGCCACTTCAGGATTGGAAAAGCGCTGCCGGATCAGCTGATAATAGGCGCCGATATCGGTATCTGGCACCGGGGGCACATAGGGGATGATCTCTTCGGCCTCGACCCGGTCCAGGAAGGCCGAGATCAGCGGGTTTGCCATCGCCTCATGCGCATATTCGATATCCATCAGCCCGCCCGGATAGGCGATAACCGCGTGCCCCCCGTTCAGGATGCGGATCTTCATCATCTCATAGGCATGGACCTGGTCGCTGAAGGTGACGCCGACCTTCTCAAGCGGCGGGCGAGCGGCTGGGAAATTGTCCTCGATCACCCATTGGCGGAAGGGCTCGCAGGTGACGGGAACCGGGTCATCGGCCAGCCCGAAGGCTGCGGCCATGCTGCGCTCGCGCGGGCCGGTGGCCGGGGTGATGCGGTCGACCATCGCGTTGGGGAAGGCCACATTCGCATCGATCCAGGCGGCAAGATCCGGGTCTGAAAGCCGGGCCAGCCCGGTCACCGTTGCGCGGGTGACGGCCCCATTGCCGGGCAGGTTGTCACAGCTCATGACGGTGAAAGGGGGCGTGCCTGCGGCGCGGCGCAGCTTCAGCGCGGCGATAATGGCACCGAAGGCGGTTTCGGGCCGGGCCGGATTGGCGGCATCGGCCCTGATCGCGGCGGCATTCGCGTCAAAGCGCCCGGTGGCGGCGTCGATGAAATAGCCGCCCTCGGTCACCGTCAAAGAGACGATGCGGATCTCAGGGCGGGCCATCGCGGCGATCAGCGCCGCATTGCCGGGCTCGACCGGAAGGAAGTCGATCATTGCGCCGATGCGACGGGCGGTTTTGCCTGCCGGGTCCAGCTCTATCACGGTTGAAAGGCAGTCCTGCGCCAGCAGCGCGTCGCGCATCAGCGCATCGGGGGCGCGCACTCCGGCCCCAAGGATCGCCCAGTCATGCCCAAGGCCCATGTTGAACAGGTCGTCCAGATAGACCGCCATATGGGCGCGGTGGAAATTGCCAAGGCCGATATGGACGATGCCCGGCGTCAGCCGGTTGCGGTCGTAAAGGGGAAGCGAAAAGGTCATGTCAGGCCATCCGGTTGCCGCCGTCCGCGCGAAAGCGCCGGGCGGTGATGTCATCTGCTGCGTTTGAGGTCAGGCCGCCGCTGTTGCGGCAAAGCCCGGTCTGATACTGGCGGGATCGCCTGCATCCGTTGCGGATGCAGGCGGGCGGATCACAGGGCCAGCCCGTTCTGGTCAAAGCGATAAAGCTTGTCAGCGGGCGCCCCCATGCGGATCGTCTGCCCGTGATGCAGGCCACGCTCGCCGGGCACGCGGACGGTCAGCTCGCCCAGGTCTGAGCTGACCTTGAGGAAGGTGTCCGACCCCAGATGCTCGGCCAGGCCGATCGTGCCGCTCCAGGGGCCCTCGGCTGAGACCTCGATATGTTCGGGGCGGATGCCGAGCGTATGGCAGCCGTGCTTTTGCGCCTCGGGGCCGGTGATGAAATTCATCTTCGGGCTGCCGATAAAGCCCGCCACGAAAAGGTTGCGCGGCTTTGTATAGAGCTCCAGCGGTGCGCCGACCTGCTCGATCCGCCCGGCATTCAGGACCACGATCTTATCGGCCATGGTCATCGCCTCGACCTGGTCATGGGTGACATAGATCATCGTGGTTTTCAGCGACTGGTGCAGCTCGCTGATCTCCTGGCGCATGGTGACGCGCAGCGCCGCATCCAGGTTTGACAGCGGCTCGTCGAACAGGAACGCCGCAGGCTCGCGCACGATGGCGCGGCCGATGGCCACCCGCTGGCGCTGGCCGCCCGACAACTGGCCGGGGCGGCGGTCAAGATAGCTGCCAAGGTTCAGGATGCGGGCGGCATTCTCGACCTTGCGATCCTGCTCTGCCTGCGGGACTTTCGCCATTTTCAGCGGGAAAGCGATGTTTTTGCGCACCGTCATATGCGGGTAAAGCGCGTAGCTCTGAAAGACCATCGCCAGCCCGCGCTGCGCGGGTGGCGCATGGGTTGCATCGGTGCCGTCGATGATGATCTGGCCCGAAGAGATGTCTTCCAGCCCGGCGATCAGCCGCAGCAGGGTGGATTTCCCGCAGCCCGAGGGGCCGACAAAGACCACGAACTCACCATCATTGATCTGCAGATCAAGCGGCGGGATGACATTGACCTCGCCAAAGCTTTTGGTCACGGACGAAAGTGTAATCTGTCCCATCATTTACCTCACTTCACCGCGCCAAAGGTCAGGCCGCGGACGAGTTGCTTCTGGCTGAACCAGCCAAGGATCAGGATCGGCGCAATCGCCATGGTCGAGGCGGCCGAGAGTTTTGCGTAGAAAAGCCCCTGGGGCGCCGAGAAACTGGCGATAAAGGCCGAAAGCGGCGCGGCTTTGGTGGTGGTCAGGGTGATGGTCCAGAAGGCCTCATTCCAGGCCAGGATCACGTTCAGCAGCAGCGTCGAGGCGATGCCGGGCACGGCCATCGGCGTCAGCACATAGATGATCTCATTCCACAGGCTGGCGCCGTCCATCCGCGCGGCCTCAAGGATCTCGCCGGGGATTTCGCGGAAATAGGTGTAAAGCATCCAGATGATGATCGGCAGATTCATCAGCATCAGCGCCAGCACAAGGCCGATGCGGGTGTCAAACAGCCCCAGTTTCTGGAACACCAGATAAAGCGGCACCATCACCGCCACGGCGGGCATCATCTTGGTCGACAGCATCCACATCAGCAGGTCTTTGGTGCGCTTTCCGGGCACAAAGGCCATCGACCAGGCCGCCGGGATCGCAATCGCCAGCCCCAGCAGCGTCGAGCCAAGCGCGATCACCACCGAGTTCCAGAAAAACCGCGGATAGTCAGAGCGCGCCCAGACATCCTGGTAATTGGCCAGCGTCCATTCGGCCGAGAAAAGCTGCGGCGGCGTGGCGACGGCAGAGGCCTCGGTCTTGAAGCTGGTCAGGACCATCCAGAATACGGGAAAGAAGATCACCAGCGCGACCGACCAGGCGGCAAGCGTGGTCCAGAATTTGCGGCTGGGTGAGACGGCACGGGCCATGACTGTTCCTCCGGCTCAGTTGTCGAGATGGCGGCCCATGCCGCGCATCAGGAAAAAGGCGATGATATTGGCCAGAACCACGGCGATGATGCCGCCAGCCGCTGCGCGACCGATGTCTTTGGCAACGATGGCCTGTTTGAAGATCATATAGGGCAGCGTGGTCGAGGCTGATCCCGGCCCGCCCTGGGTGGTGGTGTAGATCTCGCCAAAGATGCCCAGCAGGAAGATGGTCTGGATCAGGATCACGACGGTAATCGCCCGCGTCAGATGCGGCAGCACGATATAGCGAAAGCGGGCGAAGGCGGGGGCTCCGTCCATCTCGGCGGCCTCAAGCTGTTCGGAGGACAGCGATTGCATGGCGGTCAGCAGGATCAGGGTGGCAAAGGGCAGCCACTCCCATGAGACGATGCCAATCACGGAAAGCAGCGGGTAATGTTCCAAAAACAGGATCGGATCATAGCCAAGCGCCTTTGAGGCGGCGGCGAAAAGCCCGTTTTGCGGATGCATGAACAGGTTTTCCCAGATCGAGGCCGCAACCGGGGGCATCACGAAGAAGGGCGCGATCACCAGGATGCGCAGCACGCCCTGGCCCTTGACCGGCTGGTCGATCAAGAGCGCGATCAGGGTGCCCAGCACGACGGTGATGATCAGAACCCCGCCCACCAGCGCCAGGGTGTTGAACATCGCCAGCCAGAAATCGGGGGCGCGGAAGAACCAGGTGTAATTGTTGATCCCAACCCAGCCAGTGCGATCCGGTGACAGCAATCGGTAAAAGCGGAACGAGAAGTAAAGCGTCATCGCCAGCGGCACGATCATCCAGACCAGCAGCAAGAGGACCGAGGGCGCAACCATCAGCCGGGAGGCCAATCGGGTCGATTGCGTGGACATGGGCAAATCTCCGGGATCGGGGCGCGTCAGGCCGGGGAACATAAAAGACGGCTATCGTTAAGGCGGTGACGGCGGGTGCGGATCTGGCAGCATCAGGCCCGGATGGGCGTGCGGTTGGGGGGCGTCGGGCGGGCGGATAAGGCGCCCGCCCGGTGCTTTCTGGCCTGCACGATCTTTGCGCGTCCCGGCTGTGCGGGGCGAGAGAGAGATGGCCAGAGAGAGGAGGCCAGCCATCCCCGGTGCAGGGTCAGAAAAGGCGGCCCGGGTCTGGCCCGAAAGCAAGGGCCCGGGCTGCCGGCTTTGTTACTGAATGTAGCCCGAGGCTTCCATTTCATCGGTAACCAGCGACTGGGCCGCGCTGAGGGCCTGATCAGCGGTCCTGGTGCCTGCCAGCGCGGCCGAGAACAGCTCTCCGACCGAGGTGCCAAGGCCCTGGAACTCGGGGATCGCCACGAATTGCACGCCGACATAGGGCACGGGCTTTACGCTGGGATTGGTGGGGTCCGCGGCATTGATCGAATCGAGCGTCATCTTCGCAAAGGGCAGCTTTGCGTATTCGGCATTCTCATAAAGCGAGGTGCGGGTGCCGGGCGGCACATTGGCCCACCCCTCACGCGAGGCCACCAGCGCCAGATAGTCCTTGTTCGTCGCCCAGTTGATGAAGGTCTTGGCCGCGTCCTGCTTCTGGCTGGACGACGGGATTGCCAGCGTCCAGGCCCAAAGCCAGTTGCCACGCTTGCCAAGGCCATTGTCGGGTGCCAGCGCAAAGCCCACATCCGCCGCCACCGTGGAATCCGCCCCGGTTACAAAGCTGGCGGCGACGGTGGCATCAATCCACATGCCGCATTTGCCTTGCTGGAACAGGGTCAGGTTTTCGTTGAACCCATTGTTCGAGGCCCCGGGCGGGCCGTAGTTGTTCATCAGATGCAGGTAGGAATCCAGCGTCGCCTTCCATTCCGGCTGATCGAATTGCGGCACCCAGGCCTCATCAAACCAGCGTGCGCCGTAGGAATTGGCCATCGCGCTGAGGAAGGCGATATTCTCGCCCCAGCCCGCCTTGCCGCGCAGACAGATGCCATAGATCCCGGCGCTTTTGTCGGTCATGGCGGCAGCGGCGGTCTCGATCTCGGCCCAGGTGGGGGCGTCGGGCATGGTCAGCCCGGCCTTCTCCATCAGATCCTTGCGATACATCACCATCGAGCTTTCGCCGTAGAAGGGCGAGGCCATCAGATTGCCATCAACCGTCAGGCCGCCGCGAATGGCGGGCAAGAGGTCATCGGCGTCATATTCGGCCGGCAGATCGTTCAGGCTGACCAGCCAGCCCTGCTTGCCCCAGATCGGAACCTCATAGGTGCCGATGGTCATCACGTCGAACTGGCCGCCATTGGTGGCGATGTCGGTGGTGACATTCTGGCGCAGGACGTTCTCTTCCAGCGTCACCCACTCGACTTTGATATCGGGGTGTTTGGCATAAAAATCATCCATCAGACCCTGCATGCGGATCATGTCGCCATTGTTGACGGTGGCGACCGTGATGGTGGTGTCGGCCATGGCCGCGCCAGTCAGCGCAAGCGCAGCCGTTGCGCCAAACAGCGCACGAAGCGTGATTTTCATGGATCTCCTCCCAGAGAAACATCAGAGAAATGAGTGAGCATTTAATCGCACTATGGTCAAATACTCACGCAATCATATGATCCGTCAAGCCCTATCCTTTGCCGCAGGTGCAAAGACCCTGGGGGCCTCAGCTTTGCGAAAGGACGGCGGTGGCGGTGGTCTCGTCGGTGATCAGGATGTTGATAATGCGGGATTTAAGCGCAGCGCGGATCGCGTTCACCTTGGTTGCACCTGCGGCAACTCCCACCGCGGGCCGCGCCAGCCCCGGGGCCACAGGCACGCCGCCGGTGCGCCGGTTGGTGCCGACATCGAGGTAGGATCCGCTCGAATCATAGACCCAGCCGGCCACCTCGCCCGCCGCGCCTGCCGCCCACATCTCTTCCAGCTCACTGCGGGTGAAAAAGCCATCGGTCAGCAGGGGCGCATCCTCGGACATCTGCCCGACGCCGACAAAGACCACATCGGCATTGCGCGCCAGATCAACCACCCGGCGCACCGGGGGCAGAGCGTGGAAGGCGGCGTTCTCTTCGGGCGTCGGGCTGATCACCGGCACCGGCATCGGGTAATGCGGCGCGCGCACCTTATCGGCGATGCGCATGACCACGTCGAAAAAGCTGGCCGATCCGTCAGGGGAGATATTGCCGATCAGCGAGACGATGCGATGCTGCATCGCGGCCATCGGGGTCAGGGCATCAACCATGCCGCGCATCGCCCGCCCGGTGCCCAGAGCGATGACCAGCGGCTCGCTCTGGCGCAGGAAACGCTCCAGCTCGGCGGCGGCGGCGCTGGCGACGGTTGCAACCGGATCGCCGCCCTGGCCCAGCGAGGGCATCACCCGGCAGCGGATCAGGCCAAAGCGGTTGCGCAATTCGCTTTCAAGGTCCAGGCAGCTTTGCAGCCGGTGGTTAAGGCGCACATGGATCAGCCCCTCGGCCATGGCGCGGGTCACCAGGCGCTGCGCCCGCTGACGCGAAATGCCCAGCTCGGTTGCGATCTGGTCCTGGGTCATGCCGCCGACATAATACAGCCAGCCCGCGCGGGCGGCATCATCCTGTGGGGTGGTTTCAGGCTCGGCTCGGCTCATCTGGGCGTCCTCAGGGCGGGGGCCAGCGTATAAAAGCTGTTGAAATCGGCAAAACGAAGGTGGGGCCTGGCGTCATCCGGCTCGGGCGGGGTGTCTGTTCCCATATGACTGCCGCCGGTAAAGCGCCAGACCGTCATGCCTGCCGCCAGCCCGGCGCGAATGCCAGGCAGGCTGTCCTCGATCACAAGACAGGCGGCAGGGTTGGCCCCCATTCGGGCCGCCGCATGCAGGAACAGATCGGGCGCGGGTTTGCCATGGGCCACCTCATGGGCGGTAAAGGTGACGGGGCCAAGTCGCTTCCACAGGTCCACCAGACGCAGCGACATCTCGACCCGGCGCGGGCTGGACGAGGTTGCGACGCAGACCGGCACATCCAGCGCGTCCAGCATATCCCGGACGCCAGGCATGATCTGCAGCCCGCGTTTAAAGGCGTCCAGCAGGCGGTTGCGGTAGTCCTCTTCGAAACCATCGGGCAGGGTAACCCCGAAATCGCGGCGGATCTCGGCGATTACGGTCGGATAGCTGCGCCCCAGGAAATGCCGCGCCACGTAGGCAAGGTCAATCTGAACCCCATGCTCTGCCAGCTCCTGGACCAGCATCCGGGCGCTGATGATCTCGCTGTCGATCAGAACGCCGTCACAGTCGAGAATAACCAGCTCTGGCACCCGCCCGGGTATCAGGCCTGACGAGGCGGCGTCCTGCGCCTGCGGTTCCATTCGCGCCTCCCGGGCTGTGATCAGAGGGGTCGCGCCAGGGCGGGGGTCTCCTGGCGTGATGCTTTGCGCAAAGCATAGCCTGCGCCGATCAGAGCCGCCAATGCAAACCCCGCCGGAGCTTTCGCGCCAGGGAAGTCCCGCCTGCAATGGTTTTGTGGCAGGCATTCGCTGCGAAAACCGCGCTGGGCCCAGGAGCCTGGGCTGGTTCCTCAGCCCTGCAGATGCGCGAAAAACGCGGGGTTCGCGCAGAGTGCTGCGATACCCCCGCGTGCGGGCCGATTTAGAACAACCAGCTTCTGCCTGCCCGCCGTCTGCCTGCCCGTCATCTGGCTGTCTGTCCGTCATCTGGCTGAACAAGGCCCGCTGCGTGACAAGGGCAGCCATCAGGCTGCCGCAAGAAAAGCACCGCCGATATTTCGCCTATGATGCAGGTGAATACGATCAGGACCGAAATCATCCGCCGCCAGGATGTTGTTCGGAGGGCTGCCTGATTGAGCCCGATGCAGGGATTGCCCGCAACCCTGATCATGCCGAAGGTATTTCAAGCCCGCTTCAGGGCCCGTTTGCGGCAGGATCTGCAGCAGAGGATATTGGAAACCAAGGGTTCCGTGCTTTTCAACATGCTATACAGGGAAAAGGTGAGAGGCTGGACAACGACCCAAACGGATCTCGTTACGGCTGCTTCCTTCCGGACCTGACCGGGTTGGCGAGGCGCTCGCCCGCGCCAACCTCTCGGCTGTCGATATAGCCGCGCTTGCGCTTTGGTGCAAGAGGGGCTCTGCCCAAGGGACGGGGACGGGGGCGGGGCCGTCAGGGCGGGGGGATCAGATCACACAGGCAAGCCGGCCATGCGGGCGCCGCTCAGCAGGTCATCGGCGGTATGATGCGCCCAGCGGCCGCTGGGGGGCAGCACATCCCTGACCTGAACCACGGTGCATCCGGCGCGATAGCCCGCCTCGGCCCCGGGCTCGCTGTCCTCGAACACAAGGCAGCGTTGCGGGGGCAGGCCCAGGCTTTCGGCCGCCATCAGATAGGGCTGCGGATCGGGCTTTGGCTTTGTGACTTCATCGACGGTGATCAGGCTGGCAAAGGCCGGCAGGATCCCGGTCAGTTCCAGCTTGCGCAGCGCCCCTTTGCGCCCGGACGAGGTCACCAGCACCGCAGGCACCTGCAGGCTGTCCAGCAGCTGCCGGGCCCCGGGTTTCAGATCCAGCCCGGCCTCCAGATCCTCGTAAAAGACCCGGTGCAGATCGCTTTGCAGCCTGGCAGCATCCAGATGCGGCAGGGTCTCTTGCAGCCAGCGGGTGACGGATGGCTCATCCTTGCCGATCATGCTGTGCAGGAAATCGGCATCCACCGGATGGCCGTGGTCTGCAAACACCCGCAGGTTAGAGCGCAGCGCCAGCGCCTCTGTATCCACCAGCGTGCCATCCAGGTCGAAAAATACCGCGTCAAACATTGACTGCCCTTTCTGATGGCCGTTTCGATCGCCCTTATGGGGGCATTTGCCGGGCCATTGGTCCGCCCCGACCCTGCACCATCAAAGATGCAGGCGAAAGCGCGAAAAGCCCGACTGGATCAGCCCCAGGGCCTCGGGCCGCAGGGCGCTGGCCGAAGCGGTGCGCAGTTCTGCGCCGCTGCCGCTGTCGAAAAGGACAGAGGTTCCGGGCATCGGCTCAAAGCGCCAGCCAGGGCTGAGGTCGGGGGTGATCTCTCTGGTTTTGCGGATGTAATCGGCGATGATATCGGTGCAAAGCCTGCCCTCATCCAGCACCACTCGGCCCGCCGGGCGTCTGGGGTCATCGGTGACATGGTTGTTGGTGACCAGCACCACCGGATCGTCTGATGCGATGCGACGCCCATCGATGCGCAGATCGCGGATCCGCCCGCCCATAACCGAGGCGCCGCGCATGCCGCGCACTGTGGGCTCGCAGGACAGGTCGATGCGGTAAGAGGCCCCGACGGCGGTTTCAAAGCTGAAGGCCGGGATGCTGGGGTTGATCAGCATCTGGTCCTGCAGGCCGGGCGTGATGCGGTTGAAAAGCGCGCTGGCCATGTCGAGACGCGCCGCCAGCCCCGCCCCGGTTGTCAAAAGCGCGGTCAGCGTATTGGGGAACGGATAGAGGCCAAAGACATGACGCAGGGAAATCGGGCCTGCTGCTATATCGCTGTAATTCAGCGGCCCGCCCCGCCCGCCAGAGCGATAGGCAGAGACCAGCGACACGATGGGCACGCCAAAAAGCGGCCCCTTGCTGATGCGGTTTCTGGTGTGCCAGGTGGTGGCGCGCCCGATCAGGCGCAGCGCCTGGCTGTCGGCGATATTGGCAAACCAGGTCGAAAGCGGCTCTGTCGCGGTGCCAAGGTGCTGGCGCATCCGAAACAGGGCGGCGGCATGATCCTGGGCCAGGGCGGTGGTCAAAGGCGCGGCTGCCTCGCGGATTGCACGGGCGGGCATTCCGGCGACAGCCTCGGGGCCGTTGATCAGATGCACCTTGCTTCTGGCGACCTGCCAGCCCTGATCGGCGGGGCGCAGCCACAGGTCGATCACCCCCAGATGCGAGCCCTCATTCCCCGGCTGCACAACCGGGATCCCGGCGATATGGCCCGATTTTTCATCCACGCGCGGATCTGCGTGGATTTGTTGGTCGGGAAAGGCAAGGTGGCTATGCCCGGCGATCACCGCATCGACGCCCGGCAAGGCGGCAATCGCGGCGGCCCGCGCGTCATTTATGTCAGCGTCATCCAGCCAGTGGGGTCTTTGCTGCGCGATCCCGGTATGGGCCAGACAGACCACCAGATCGGCGCCGCGCCGCCGCAGCTCTGGCACCCAGATGCGGGCGGTTTCCTCCATCCCGCGGATGTTGAGCCGGTCGTCGATATGGCGGGCATTCCATTGCATCGTCTCGGGCGGGGTCAGGCCCAAAAGGCCGATTGTCACCTGACGCTGGCTGCCATCGGGCAAGGCGATCATGCGCGGGATCAGCGCCACAGGGCTGACCAGGTGCTGGTCATGCAAAGGAGACAGCCCCTGCACCGTCACCACATTGGTGGCCAGCACCGGGAAGTTCGCGGCCCCCGTCGCCTCGGCCAGCCGGGAAAGGCCATAGTCAAACTCATGATTGCCAAGCGCCACCGCATCATAGCCCAGGGTGTTGAAGGCCTGGATCGCCGGATGGATCCGCCTGCCGCGCCGCGAGGCCGCGGGCTCTGTCAGCGCACCGCCCTGCAGAAAATCCCCATTGTCGAGCAAAAGCGAGGCGGGCGCCCCCTCTTGCGCCAGCCGGATCAGGCAGGCGATCCGGGCAAGACCGCTGCCGGGCAGTTTGCGGTTCGCGTAATAATCATAGGACAAAAGCTGCCCATGCAGATCGCTGGTTGCTATAAGCCGCAAAAGGCCAGACCCCTCTGGCCGTCCGTCGTCCTGAAAGAGCGTATCGCTCTGACGCCGGATGTCGGTTCCTGCCGTCACCCTGGCGCCAACCGGATCAAAAGAGGCGGTGCTGTCATTCTTCTTCTGCAGAGTAATAAAATATCATTATCAACCTAAGGTTGTCATGGGTGCAGGGTTCCTGCAAGCATTTACGTGCAGGAACCGTGCTTTATCGGGTGACCGGGGCTTTTCGCAGCCAGGGCGACATGCGAAACCTGTCTGAACAAAGCCGTCCGGCGGGCCCCGCCAAGGCGGTTGCGGCAGCACAGGGCGAAACAGGTCAGGTCCAGGGACCGGCAGCAGCGGAGCAGATCATGCAACAGGCCGATATGGTGACATTTGGCGGCACCGGGCGCGACCGGGGCCATGCCCTTCGCGCAGACCCTGCGGCGCTGGCCGCGCTTTGGGCCGAGGGGCTGATCCTGCCGCTCTGGCGTGGGCTTGTGCTGGCCGATGATCAGTCGCTGGGCTTTGTCAGCGCAGACGCGCGTATTCTGGCGGGGGCAGATGCGGGCGGGGCGGGTCGCGTGTTTCTGGGCCTCTGGCAGGGCAGGGGGGTCTTTGCGACCGACATTTCGGCCTGGCAACCCGAAGAGGGCGTCCCCGGCGAGACGGTATTCGACGCCGGGCGGCAGCCGCATCCGCATGCCCCGGCCGGACGCCAGTTCATCGAGCTACGCCAGATCATGGCAGCGCTTGACCCCGATGAGGCCGAGATGGCGGCCACCGCCCGCGCCTTGCTGGAATGGCATCGCGGCCACCGCTTTTGCGCCAGCTGCGGCCAGCTGTCAGAGCCAGGTGGCGGCGGCTGGCATCGCAAATGCACCTCATGCCAGCGCATGCATTTCCCGCGCACCGATCCGGTGGTGATCATGCTGGTCACCCGTGGCAATGATCTTTTGCTGGGCCGCAGCCCCGGCTGGCCCGAGGGCATGTATTCCACCCTTGCGGGTTTTATCGAGCCGGGCGAGACCGTCGAGGCCGCCGTCCGCCGCGAGGTGCATGAAGAAACCGGGGTCATCTGCGGCCCGGTGCGCTATCTGGCCAGCCAGCCCTGGCCCTTCCCGGCCTCGCTGATGCTGGGCTGCCATACCGAGGCCGAAAGCGAGACGATCACCCTGGATCCGGTCGAGCTGGAAGATGCGCTCTGGGTAAGCCGTGAAGACATGGTCCGGGTGGTCAATGGTACGCATGAGAAGGTGCGCCCGCCCCGGGCAGGCTCGATCGCGCGCTACCTGATCGAGAACTGGCTTGCGGATCGCGGGTATTGATTAGAATGCAGGGGGAATTGCCCTGCGGCTGCCGCCTCTCTGCCCCAAAACCGCACCAAAGCCCTGGCAGTATAACCGGGGCAAGGGGCCAGTAGCGCCAGGCGGGCGCAGGGCGGGTATTGTTGGCCGGGGCTTGGTCGGGGCATTGTCTGTCCGTGCTTTTTGGCATTACCTGTCAAAGGGATCTGTCTTTCGGGGCAGTTTCGGGCGCAGGCATTTGCCAGCAGGCTGCAACTGGGCCGCAGCAGGGGGGCCGCCGCTGAGACGACCGATGGACAGAGTATTGACGGGCAGGGTGTATATATGAATTTTCGCGCGAAGAAGGATATCGAGGCACCGCTTGATTTCGTCTGGCAGCAGCTGACCGATTTCCCGCAATATGAGCGGATGGCCGTGCGGCGCGGTGCCGAGGTTGAGCGCGTCGATCACCTGCGCACGCCTGGTGCAGGCATGGGCTGGCGCATCCGCTTTGCCTATAAGAACAAGCCCCGCAAGGTTTTGCTGCGTGTCGTTGAAATGAGTGTCAATCAGGCGCTGGATTTCGATCTCGACAGCCCCTCGGTTGCAGGCGGGATCCGGGTGGAACTGCTGGAACTGTCGCCCCGGCTGACACGGATTTCGCTTGCTGCTGAGATACGGCCAAAGACCCTGGCGGCCAGGCTGCTGATCCAGTCGCTGCGGCTGGTTAAAGGGCGCACGCAGCGGCGGCTGGATGGGCAGATGAACAAACTGGCCCAGCTGATCGAACAGCGCCTGCGCAACGGCGCGGGCTGAGCCTGCTATGGGCCTGCGAGGGGCGCGGGGCTGTCACGCCTTTTCATGGCGGTTTTTCATGGCCGCCCGGCTATCGGCCTGCCCGGCTGGGGCCGCCCGGCTATGGGTCTGCGAGGGGCGCGGGCGTTCAGGCCGGAATGCCGCCGTCTGAATCGTCGCCCGCCTCTTCCAGTAGGCGGCGGTAATCCGGGATTTCGATCAGGCGCTTGCCGTGCAGGCGGATCACCCCGTCACGCTTCAGCGCTGAGATCTGGCGGCTGACGGTTTCCAGCGTCAGCCCCAGGTAATCGGCCATCTCTTCGCGGGTCAGCGGCAGCTCGACCGAGGCTTTTCCGGCCGTCTCGCGCAGGTTGAGCGAGGCATCGCGCCGCGCGACAATCGCCAGCAGCGAGGCGATCTTTTCCCGCGCCGTTTTACGCCCCAAAAGCAGCATCCATTCACGGGCTGCGTCCAGCTCGTCCAGGGTCATTTCCAGCAGACGCTGCGCGACATGCGGCGTTTTGATCAGCATCTCTTCAAAGGGTTTGCGGCGGAAACAGCACATCACCAGATCGGTGGTCGCGGTCACGTCATAGGTGGCAATCGCCCGCCCCGGTCGGCCCACGAAATCCGAGGGCAGCAATAGCCCGACCATCTGGCGGCGCCCGTCTTCCAGCGTCTGGGTCAGGGTGGCGATCCCCGAGATCACCGAAGCCACGAAATCCATCCGGTCGCCCGACCAGATCACCGTCTGGCCGGCCTCAAAGCGGCGATAATATTTCAGCTTTTCCAGCGTCTCCAGCTCTTCGCTGTCGCAACGCGCACAAACCGCCCGGTGGCGGATCGGACAACCGCCGCATTCCATATGCGGCACCAGTCTGTCCTGCAGCATCGCGTCCACAGCGGTCTCCTCTTTGCTGGCTTCTGCCCCAGGGACGGGCCGTTGGATCTGGCGTGCAGCCCATTGATCTGCGTCAAGGCAGGCCCGGTGCTGTCTGGCTAAGGGTAGTTGTATGAATACAAATGCGCAACTCGAACGGCTGGGGCTATTTGACGCCAAAGTGCCCCGCTATACCTCTTACCCGACGGCCCCCCATTTCAATGAGGGCGTCGGGGCGGGCCAGTTCACCTCCTGGCTGGGGCAGATCCCCGAGGGGGCGCAGATATCCCTTTACCTGCACGTGCCTTTCTGCCGCAGGTTGTGCTGGTTCTGTGCCTGCCGCACGCAGGGCACCCAATCGGAAGATCCGGTGATCGCCTACGCACAGACCCTGCGCGATGAGATCGCTCTGCTTAAGCGGTATCTGCCGAAAAACATTACACTTTCCAGGCTGCATTGGGGCGGCGGCACGCCCACGCTTTTGCCCCCGGATGAGATCCTGCGCCTGACGGATGCGATCTTCCAGGTAACACCCATGGCCGAGGGGGCCGAGTTCTCGGTCGAGATCGACCCCAATGAGGCCGATGACGCCCGCCTTGATGCCCTGGCGCGGGCGGGGATGAACCGGGCCTCGATCGGGGTCCAGGACTTCGATCCTGAGATCCAGAAAGCCATCGGCCGCGACCAGAGTTATGAGCTGACGCGCCGCATATCCGAGGGTCTGCGCGAGCGCGGTATCACCAGTCTGAACGCCGATATCCTTTATGGGCTGCCCTTTCAGGACCAAAGCCGAATCGCTGATTCGGTGCAAAAGCTGCTTTCGCTCTCGCCGGATCGGGTGGCGCTTTACGGCTACGCGCATGTGCCCTGGATGAGCCGTCGCCAGCAGCTGATCCCATCCGACAGCCTGCCGACGCCGCAAGAGCGGCTGGCGCTTTATGAGACGGCGCGGGCGCTTTTCGCCGCCGATGGCTATGATCAGATCGGCATCGACCATTTCGCCCTGCCCTCAGATGGGCTGTCAAAAGCCTGGAGGGCGGGGCAGCTGCGGCGCAATTTCCAGGGCTATACCGATGACCGCGCGGTGGCGCTGGTTGGGCTGGGGGCTTCGTCGATCTCGCGCTTTCCCCAGGGCTATGCGCAAAACGCGCCCGCCACCGCCGCCTATACAAAGGCGATTCGTGAGGGGCGGTTCTCAGTCGCCAAAGGCCATGCTTTCGCGGGCGAAGACCTGTTGCGCGCCCGGATCATCGAGGCGCTGATGTGCGATTTCCGCGTCTCTGCCGCAGAGTTGCAGCAAAGTTTTGGCAACACGCCCGCGCAAATCGCCAGCCTGTTCCAGGCGGCCCGCGCCCGCTTTGGCGAAATGGCAGAGCTGCGCAATGGCGACCTGGTCATCCCGCCGATGGGCCGCCCGCTGACCCGGATGATTGCGCGGTTCTTTGATGAATATGACAGCGCCAAAGCGCAGCATTCGGCGGCGGTCTAAGGCACCATACCTTCCACCAGCGCGACCTGGGCGGGCAGACAGACCCGCTTCAGGTCGTATTTTTCCAACACCTGGGCACGGGCGCGGGCGCGGATCGCGTCAAAGCGCTCTGGCTCGGCCAGGCATTCGGCCAGCTGTCGCGCCCAGGCGTTTTGGTCAAAGAAATCAACCAGCAGCCCGGTCTCGCCATGGCGGATCATCTCTTCGACGGGCGCTGTGCGCGAGCCGATCACCAGCGCCCCCGCCGCCATCGCCTCGACCATCGACCAGGACAGCACGAAAGGATAGGTCAGATAGGCATGCGCCCGGCTGACCTGCATCAGGCTGAGATAGTCGTGATAGGGCAGCTTGCCGGTGAAATGCACCCGGCTGAGGTCAAGCTGGTCGCGCACCTCGTTGAGGATGCGGTCTTTCCAGCCCTTTTCGCCCTTTGGGGCCGCGCCATAGCTGACCTCATTGCCGCCAACCAGCACCACCTGGGCCTCTGGCCGCTCGCGCATCAGCTGCGGCAGCATCCGCATGAAAACATGATAGCCGCGATAGGGCTCCAGGTTGCGGTTCACGAATGTCAGAACCTCATCCCCCGCCTTTAGCACCTGGCCCGAGGGCAGCGTGAACTGCGCCGTCGGGTCGGGGCGGACGGCATCGGTATCAACGCCGTCAAAGATCACATCGACCATGCCGCGCAGCACGGGCGGCAGCGTCGAGGCCTGCCACTGCGTCGGCGCAAGCCCGCGATCTGCGTGCAGCAGCGCCTGCCCCAGATGGGCGGCGCGGCCCTGCGCGATCATCACCTGGTCGATGCTGGGGGGCGAGAATTCGGGGTCGAACCCCACATCCTGGCCGAGGCCGCGATAGTAGAATTCGGAATAGACCAGCAGCTTTGCCTCGGGCCAGACCTCTTTCAGAAAGAGTGTCTCGCCCCAGCCGGAATGGCCGATGATCAGATCGGGGCTGAAGCCCTCGCGGTCGCGGATGGTCAGGGCCGCGCGGGCGGCAACCACGCCGCGATCTGAATTGACGGTGTAATTGCGGCCCAGCCGGGTCACCGCCGGGTCGACGATGGCGGGCTGGAACTTATAGCGCCAGGTTTTCAGCGCGGTCTGGCGTTGGTTCACCTGATCGGTCAGCACCCGGCAGTCATGGCCGCGCCGCATCAGCTCGGGTGCGAGATGGGGGAACTGGCCGGGGAAATTCTGATGAACAAACAGGATTTTCAAACCGTCATGCCCCTTTCACGCCAAAGGCCGCCTGCATCAGGGCGCGGGTGTAGTCGGTTTCGGGCGCTTCAAAGATCTGACGGGTCTCACCCGCCTCGATTACATCGCCCGCCCGCATCACCAGCACCTTATGCGACATGGCGCGGATGACGCGCAGGTCATGGCTGATGAAGATATAGGCCAGCCCCCATTTGCGCTGCAGATTGCGCAAAAGTTCAACGATCTGCACCTGGACCGTCATGTCCAGCGCCGAGGTCGGCTCGTCCAGCACCACCAGTTTCGGGCGCAGGATCATCGCGCGGGCAATGGCGATGCGCTGCCGCTGGCCGCCGGAAAACTCATGCGGGTAGCGGGTCATCATCGCCGGATCCAGCCCGACCTCTTGCATGATATCGGCCACCATCTCATCGCGGTTGCGACCAGGCTCCAGCCCGTGGACGCCCAGGCCCTCGGCGATGATCTGCGCGGCGGTCATCCGGGGCGACAGGCTGCCGAACGGGTCCTGGAAGACGATCTGCATATCGCGGCGCAGATCGCGCAGGGCCGCGCCTTTCAGCCCCGAGATATCGCGCCCCATGAAGCTGACCGCCCCTTCAGAGCCGATCAGCCGCATCAGCGCCAGCGCCAGCGTCGTCTTGCCAGAGCCGCTTTCGCCGACAATGCCCAGGGTCTCGCCGGCGCGCACGCTGATCGTTGCGCTGTTGACCGCCTTCACATGGCCGACCACGCGTTTGAAAAACCCTTTGGTGATCGGAAACCAGACCTTCAGCTGGTCGGCCGCTACTACCTGGGGCGCGGCCTGTGGCACCGGATCGGGGCTGCCCACCGCCTCGGCGGCCAGCAGCTTTTTCGTATAGGGGTGCTGGGGGTTGGCGAAAACCTCTCGTGCGGGGCCCTGTTCAACGATCACCCCGTTTTGCATGACGCAGACCCGGTCGGCGATACGGCGCACGATGTTCAGATCATGGGTGATGAACAGCAGGCTGAGGCCCTCGGATCGTTTCAGATCGGCCAGCAGCTCAAGGATCTGGGCCTGGATCGTCACATCCAGCGCGGTTGTCGGCTCATCCGCGATCAGCAGTTCCGGCCCATTGGCCAGCGCCATGGCGATCATCACCCGTTGGCGCTGCCCGCCCGACAGCTGATGCGGCCAGGCGTCCAGCCGGCTTTCGGGGTCGCGGATGCCGACCTTTGTCAGCAGTTCAACCACCCGCGCCCGCGCTTTGGCGCCGCGCAGGCCCTGATGCAACTCAAGGCTTTCGGTGATCTGCCGCCCGATGGTGTGCAGCGGGTTCAGAGAGGTCATCGGCTCCTGGAAGATGAAGCTGATATCATCGCCGCGCATCCGGCGCAGATCGGCCTCGGGCAGTTTGGCGATGTCGCGGCCCTGCCAGGAGATGGTGCCAGAGACGGTGGCGTTATCGGCCAAAAGCCGCACCGTCGACAGCGCCGTGACCGATTTCCCCGATCCGCTTTCGCCGACCAGCGCCACCGTCTCGCCGCGGGCGACAGAGAAAGAGACACCCTTCACCGCCTCGATCAGCCGCCCGTCCTGGGCAAAGCTGACGCGCAGATCCTTTACCTCAAGCTGGTTCATCTGAAGGTCTTTCTGGGGTCGAATGCGTCGCGGATGCCCTCAAAGATGAAGATCAAAAGCGTAAGCATGATGGCAAAGGTGAAAAAGGCGACAAAGGCCAGGTGGGGGGCATGCAGATTGCCCTGGGCCTGGCGCGACAGTTGCCCCAGCGAGGGCGCGGACAGCGGCAGGCCAAAGCCCAGATAGTCCAGCATCGCCAGCGAGCCGATCGCGCCCGTCACCATGAAGGGCAGCATGGTCAGCGTGGCGACCATCGCATTCGGGAGCATATGGCGGAACATGATCTGGATATCGGGCACGCCGAGGGCTTTGGCCGCGCGGATATATTCGAAATTCCGCGCCCGCAGAAACTCGGCCCGGACCACGCCGACCAGCGCCGTCCAGCCAAACAGTACCAAAAGCGCCACCATCAGCCAGAAACTCTTGGCCCAGATCGCGGTCAGGATGATGATCACATAGATCGAGGGGATCGAGCCCCACAGCTCGATCACCCTTTGGAACACCAGATCCGTCTTGCCGCCGAAATAGCCCTGGATCGCGCCTGCCGCGATGCCGAAAACCGCGTTCAGCGCGGTGACGATCAGCGCGAAAGTGACCGAAAGGCGAAAGCCGTAGATCACCCGCGCCAGCACATCGCGTGAGGCCTCATCCGTGCCCAGCCAGTTCTGGGCTGAGGGGGCACCGGGCGCGCGCCCGCCGGTATTGACGATGGTGTTATAGCTGTAGGGGATCGGCGGCCAGAGGATCCAGCCCGGCTCGATCTCTTCGCCAAGGGCGGTGCCATCGGCCTTGATCTCGGCGATCAGGGTCTCGGCCTCATAGAAGCATTCCTCATTGCCGCCCGACAGGATCAGACATTCCACATCGGGCAGGGTGTAATTGGCCTCGGTCCGCAGATCGCCGCCGAAGGCCCGCTCGGGGTAGAATTTCAGGAAGGGCGTGTAATAGCTGCCCTGATAGCGCACCAGGATCGGGCGGTCATTGGCGATCAGCTCTGCCCCCAGCGACAGGATATACAGCACCGAAAAGAGGATCAGCGACCACCAGGCCCGCTTATTCGCCTTGAAATTGCGCCAGCGGCGCTGGTTCAGCGCGGAAAGTGCCATCAGCCCGCCCTCTTTTCAAAATCAATGCGCGGATCGACCAGCACATACATGATATCCGACAGGATCCCGACCACGAGGCCGATCAGCCCGAACGCAAACAGCGTGCCGAACATCACCGCATAATCGCGCTCAAGCGCGGCGCGATAGCCCAGAAGCCCCAGTCCATCGAGGGTGAAGATCATCTCGATGATCAGCGAAGAGCCGAAGAATACCCCCAGAAACAGCGCCGGAAAGCCCGCGATCACGATCAGCATCGCATTGCGGAACACATGGCCGTAAAGCACCCGGCTTTCCGACAGACCCTTGGCGCGGGCCGTCATCACATATTGCTTGCGGATCTCATCCAGGAAGCTGTTTTTCGTCAAAAGCGTCAGCGTGGCAAAGCTGGCGATCAGCTGCGCGGTGACGGGCAGGGTGATGTGCCAGAGGTAGTCTTTCACCTTGCCGAACCAGGACAGGCTGTCGAAATTGTCAGAGGTCAGGCCGCGCAGCGGGAACCACTGCCAATAGCTGCCGCCCGCAAACAGCACCATCAATAGGATCGCAAAGAGAAAGCCTGGAATCGAATAAGCCGCGATGATGATGCCAGAGGTCCAGGTGTCAAACGCCGTGCCATCCTTCATCGCCTTGCGGATGCCCAGCGGGATCGAGATCAGATAGGCGATCAGCGTTGACCACAGGCCCAGGGTGATCGAGACCGGCATCTTCTCGATGATCAGATCCACGACCGAGATCTTGCGGAAATAGCTTTCGCCGAAATCGAGGCGGGCATAGTTCCACATCATGGTGCCGAAACGCTCCCAGAAGGGGATCATTTCCTTGTGGCATTCGGCGTTGCGGATGTCGGGCTTGCCGGTGAACCCGTCGGCGCAGATGATGCGGGCAAAGCCGAATTGCGCCTCCAGCTGGGCGCGGTATTCGGGCGAAAGGCCACGTGCGCCGGTATAATTGCCGTCGCCCTGGCCGCCTGCGGGGCCGCCCGTTCCGGCATCAGCGCCGCCGCCGGTGATCGCGGCGACGGAATCGCCCGATCCCTGCAGCCGCGCCTCGATCTGCTCCAGCGGGCCGCCTGGCACCACATTGGTCAGCGCGAAGTTGATCAGCATGATGCCGAACAGCGTCGGGATCACCAGAAAAAGCCGTCGAAGAATATAGGCGCCCAAAGTGGTCTGCCTCTGTCGTGAAGAGTGTTTCGGTCGTCAGGTTTGTGCGGTCGTGAAGGGCGGGGTTACTGGCGCAGCGCGCCGCTGGCTTTCAGCGCCGCCTCTTTTTCCGGGTTGACCCACCACCAGCTCAGCTCGCCGGTGGCATAGGGCGGCAGCTCGGCGGGGTGCTCATACATGTCGTAATAGGCGGCCCAGGTTCCGGGCTTGTGCCACATCGGGATGCGGAATTTCTTTGCCCGCAGCACCCGGTCCATCGCGTGAACCGAGGTGGTGATCTCGTCATGGGAATCTGCCGCCATGATCACCTCGATCAGCCGATCCACCGCCGGATCCTTCAGCCCGGCCAGATTGCGCACCGAGACATCCGCCTCGGTCGAGCCAAGCCATTGTTTCAGTTCGGATCCCGGGAAGTAGCCGAACATGAAGAAGGTGCTGGTCACGTCGAAATCATATTCCGGGTTGCGGGTGCGCACCTCATATTGCGCGGAATCGATGATATTGAGGCTGGCATCAATCCCGGCTGCCCGCAGGTTCTCGACCAAAGGCGCGATCACCTTGTCGAGGCCGGGGCCATCATCGAGGATTTCCAGCTTCAGCACCTCGCCTTTGGCATTGCGGCGAATGCCATCTGCGCCAGGCTCCCATCCGGCGGCGTCCAGCAGGTCTGAGGCCCGGCGCAGCGCGGCGCGGTCCATCTGCCGTTCGGCACGCGAGACGGGCTGGCTATAGGGGGCGTCGGTCAGGATCGCGGCGTCCAGCAGGCCCTCATCGACCAGGGGCTGCAGGATCGCCAGCTCTTCCGCCGAGGGCGCACCCTCGGCCGCCAGCCAGGAGTTTTCCCAGAAGGAGTTGATCCGGCTGTAGCTGTCATAAAACAGCGTGCTGTTGCTCCATTCGTAATTGAACAGGATCGAGACCGCCTCGCGCACGCGGGGATCCTGCCATTTCTCACGCCGCAGGTTGAAGACCCATGACTGGCCGTTCGAGACGCCCTCTTTCGGCAATTCTTCCAGTTTGACCGCGCCGCTGGTCACGGCGGCGAAATTGTAGCCTTCGGCCCATTGGCGGGCGATATTCTCCTGGCGGAAGGTATAGGCGCCGCCCTTGAACCCCTCAAATGCGGCGTTGGATTCGCCGAAATATTCGTAGCGGATCACATCGTAATTGTTCATGCCCTTGCCGAAAGGCAGATCCTGGGCCCAGTAATCGGGGTTGCGCCGATAGGCGACCCAGGTCGGGCTGGTCAGCGGCTGCGGCACATAGGCCCCGGTGCCCAGGAAAGGCGTCAGCGAGCTTTCCTCAAGATCCATGCCCTTCGCCTCGTAATCGGCTTTTGACAGCACGGGCAGGCCGCCCACCATCGCGGGCAGATCGCGGGTCGGCACGCCCTCGCGGAAGGTGAACTTCACCCGCAGCGGATCCAGCACCTCGACCTTCTCGACCTGAGCCTCAAGCTGGGGGCGGAATTCGGCCAGACCCTTGGTCAGGAAGATATTGTAGGAGAAAGCCACATCCTCGGCCGTCATCGGCGAGCCGTCGGAAAAGCGCACATCATCACGAAGATTGAAAATCACCCAGGCGCGGTCTTCGGGATATTCCAGCGTGGTGCACATAAAGCAGTAAGAGGTACCGATCTCATCGGCAGTGCCGGTCAGGATGGTTTCCAGCATGATCGAGGCCCCCTGGGCCGCGCGTCCCTTGACCGAGAAGGGGTTCATCGAATCGTAGCCATCCAGCACCGCCTGCAGGCTGATCTGGCCCCCCTTGGGCGCATCGGGGTTCACATAGGGCAGATGGGTCATGTCTGCGGCATGTTTCAGCGGGTCGGCGTTGAATGTGGCGATCCCATGCGAGACGATGACGGCTTCTGAGACGGCTTCTGCGCCACCTTCCGCGGCCCCGGTGGTTTCAGCCCGCAGCGGGGCGGCGGCCAGCAGGCACAGTGCAAAGCCGCCCGTCAAAAGCGCGCCCGCCGTCAGCGCATTGCGCATGGGCCGGGTGGCGCACTCTGGCTGCAGGGCGATCTGCCGCACCTCTGACCGGGGCATCTCTGCAACCCTGATCCGGTTCATTGCACCATCGCGCTTTGCCGCAGCCACCATTCGATCCCCCGGTTTTTGTCCCTAGTGGGTTTTGATGCTAAAGCCATGCGCGCCGGGGGGAAAGGCGCGAATGCGTGACCTTTGCGCGATGAACGCAAAAAGGCCGCGCAAAACGGGCGCGGCCTGATCAATATTTTCGCTTTTGCCTGGGGTCTCAGCCCCTTGCGCCGCCATCGCGCGCGATCAGCAATCCAGGGATGTGAGGGAGTGCCCTCTTCCCGTGCTGCCTGCATCCGCTGGCGGCGCGATCGCCGGATCCGCGATTACTGGATCGTTGCGAGATAGGCGATCAGGTTGATACGCTCATCTTGCTTGGGCAGGCCAGCGAAGGACATTTTGGTATTCGCGGCAAAGCTTTTCGGAGCCCGCAGGAAGTGGTCCAGGTTTTCCACCGTCCAGGGCGTCCCCGCATGTTCAGCCATGGTGGTGGAATAGCCAAATCCGCCAACGCTGGCGATCGGGCGCTCAACCACGCCGTTCAGGTGGGGGCCCGTGCCGTCAACGCCGTCCAGCTTGTGGCAGGCTTTGCACTTGTTGAATACTTTCTCACCCTTGGCCGGATCTGCCGCAGCCATCAGGGCAACGTAATCGACGGCCTCTTCAGGCTCGTCGCTGGCAGCTGCCGCGCCGGTGTCGATTGTATAGGCCTGCGCCACCTCTTCGCCATGGCCGCCGCCATGCGGAGTGGTGTCATAAAGCGCAGACGCAGCCCAGCCGCCCAGCATCAGCACCAGAAGTGCCCCGCATACAGCCCCGGTCGCCTTGGTCATCGTCATTGTGTCGAACATGTCGAACGCATCCCTTGGTCGTCTCATCGGCTATTACCCGCTTCCCTGCCTGTCTTGCAAGGTGTAGGAGCGCGACCAATCGCCTCTGAGGCGCGAAACCCGCGATTTTTCAGGAGTTCATGCCATGTCCGCCACGCCCAAAGGCCCGGTTTCCGGTCTGATCGCCTTCCAGGGAGAGCCTGGCGCCTATTCGCATCAGGCCTGCGCCCAATCGCGCCCCGGCATGGATGTGCTGCCCTGCGGCACTTTCGAAGAGGTGGTCGAATCTGTCCGTGACGGGCGGGCAGAGCTGGGAATGCTGGCGGTTGAGAACTCTACCTATGGGCGTGTGGCCGATGTGCACAGCCTGCTGCCCAATTCCGGCCTGCATATCATCGACGAGACTTTCGTGCGGGTGCATGTGAACCTTCTGGGGGCCAGGGGCGCGAAGGTGGAAGACGTGCGCGAGGCGCATGGCCATGTGGTAATCCTGCCGCAATGCGCGGGATTTCTGAAAAAGCACAATATCCGGGGCGTGATCAGCTCGGACAACGCCAAAGCCGCCCGTGAGGCCGCCGAGGCCAATGACCCCGCCCACGCCGCCCTTGCCAGTGAGCTGGCGGCGGGGATCTACGGGCTGGACGTGCTGGCCCGCCACATTGAGGATCACGCGAACAACACCACCCGCTTTCTGGTGATGAGCCGCGAGCCTGACCATTCGCGCCGTTCTGAGAAAATGGTCACGACCTTCACCTTCCAGGTCAGGAACATCCCGGCGGCGCTTTACAAAGCGCTTGGCGGTTTTGCCACCAATGGCGTGAACATGACCAAGCTGGAAAGCTATATGGTCGGCGGCCATTTCACCGCGACCGCCTTCTACGCCGATGTCGAGGGCCATCCCGAAGACCCGGCCCTGGCCCGCGCCCTGGAAGAGCTGGGCTATTTCACCACCGAGCTGAATATCCTGGGCGTCTATCCGGCCGCAGGCGAGCGGCGGTAAATGCGCTAAATACAACGCGGGCGGCCCTGCGCCGCCCGCCTGATTTGTTCTTGCCCGCGCTTAATGCGCCATGAAAACAGGCACTTCGGCCCCTTCCAGCATATTGCGGGTCGCGCCGCCCAGAAGCGCCTCACGAAAGCGCGAATGGCCGTAGGCCCCCATCACCATCATATCGGCACCGATGTCCTGGCATTGCCGCGCCAGCACCTCAGAGACGCGGGGCAGGGTTTTCGCCAGCACCGAGACCTCGGCCCGCACGCCGTGGCGCACCAGCAGCTGGCACAGATTGCCACCGGGGTCAGAGCGTTCGGTGCCATAGGCCGAAGGATCGACCACGGTGATCACCACCTGCTCGGCGCGTTTCAGGAAGGGCAGGGCGCGGCGGGCGGCGACCATCGCCTCGCGGCTTTGGTTCCAGGCCAGCACGATCCGTTTCGGGGCCGGGTTGACCGCGCCTTTTTCCGGCAGCACCAGCACCGGGGCCATGCCCTCAAAGAGGGCGGCCTCAAGCACGGCCTCGGCCTCGGTGCCGCGCCCCTCACCATAGGGCTGGGGCAGGACCACCAGGTCGCTGTAGCGGGCGCGGCCACCGACCAGCTCGCTTAGCGCACCCAGCTGGCAGACTGCCGAATCAAGCGACCAGCGCAGATCCTGGCCCTGTTTTGCCAGGGCGGCCCGCAGCGCCTTTTCATGGCCTGCGGCCTCTTCGCCGGCGCGCTCCATGGCGATTTGCATGATCACCGCGCCGGTGCCGACATAGGCATAGCCCAGCTGCGAGCGGTCAATCCCAAGCGCCAGCGTCTCAAGATGGGCGTCCATTTCCTGGGCGATGGCGGCGCTGGCATCGACGGCGCGGGCAAGCCCGGCCTCGGAACTGGCAATGGTAAGCAATGATTTATAGGCCATTTTCCGTCTCCTGCATGATGTCCGGGATGGGCGTCTTATGGGTCTTGCTGCAACCCAGGGTAACGGTGCCTGTCGCGGCTGGCTTTGACAAAGGTCAAATCAGCGGGGCGTGGCTGCGACAGATCAGCCGGGGGACTTGTTGACGCAGATCAAGGCGCTGTGATCGTGACTATAGGACAAGGCGTTGAAACCGGGAGTCCGTCCAGAGGCACGAATCGCCTCTGGCGCGGTCCCGGACTATAAGACGAGGGAACGCCTTATGTGGGATTACGTCAAACTGATCGCGCTTGGCGCGATTGCGGTCCTGGCCGCAATCGCCGCCAATTTTGCGCGTGATCTGGCCTATCAGGTCAATGCGATCACTGTCATGCTGGCCGCTGCCATCACCTTTATCGTGGTGCTGCGCGGTGCGGGTGAGCCGAAAATCATCAATAAAAACGAGTATCTGGATGGCGTGGTCCGCGCCGGCGTGATCGCCACCGCCTTTTGGGGCGTGGTGGGCTTTCTGGTCGGCGTGGTTATCGCCAGCCAGCTGGCCTGGCCCTGGCTGAATTTTGAATTTCTTCAGGGGATCGGCAATTTCGGGCGTCTGCGCCCGCTGCATACCTCTGCCGTGATCTTTGCCTTTGGCGGCAATGCGCTGATCTGCACCGCGTTCTACGTCGTGCAGCGCACCTGCGCCACGCGGCTGTGGGGCGGCAATCTGGCCTGGTTCGTCTTCTGGGGCTGGAACCTGATGATCATCCTGGCGGCAACCTCTTATGTTCTCGGTGGCAGCCAGGGCAAAGAATACGCGGAACCCGCCTGGCATATCGACATCTGGATCACCATCGTCTGGGTCGCCTTCCTGGCGGTTTACGCAGGCACGGTGATGAACCGCAAAGAACCGCATATCTATGTGGCGAACTGGTTTTACCTGTCGTTCATCATCACCATCGCCATGCTGCATCTGATCAACAATATGGCGGTGCCGATCTCGATCTTCGGCTCGCATTCGGTGCAGGTCACCGGCGGCGTGCAGGATGCGATGATCCAGTGGTGGTATGGCCATAACGCGGTGGGCTTCTTCCTGACCGCAGGCTTCCTGGGTATGATGTATTACTTCGTGCCGAAACAGGCCGAGCGTCCGGTCTATAGCTACAAGCTCTCGATCATCCACTTCTGGGCGCTGATCTTCCTTTATATCTGGGCCGGTCCGCACCACCTGCATTACACCGCGCTGCCGGAATGGGCCTCGACCCTTGGCATGGTCTTCTCGATCATCCTGTGGATGCCCAGCTGGGGCGGCATGATCAACGGGTTGATGACGCTGTCGGGTGCCTGGGACAAGCTGCGCACCGACCCGGTGCTGCGGATGATGGTTGTCGCCATCGGCTTTTACGGCATGGCCACCTTTGAAGGCCCGATGATGTCGATCAAGGCCGTCAACTCGCTGTCGCATTACACCGACTGGACCATCGGTCACGTTCATTCCGGCGCGCTTGGCTGGAACGGCATGATCACTTTCGGCGCGCTTTACTATCTGACGCCGAAGCTGTGGAACCGTGCGGGCCTTTACAGCCTGAGCCTTGTCTCCTGGCACTTCTGGCTGGCGACGATCGGGATCGTCCTTTACGCCTCGGCGCTTTGGGTCTCGGGGATCATGGAGGGCCTGATGTGGCGCGAAGTCGACGCCAATGGCTTCCTCGTCAACGCATTCGCCGACACCGTGGGCGCGAAATATCCGATGAACGTTGTGCGCACGATTGGCGGCCTTCTCTACATGAGCGGCGCGATCATCATGTGCTATAACCTCTGGATGACCGTGCGCGGCCAGGAAGCGAAAGCACCTGTCAATGCCAACAACGCCATTCCGGCCGAGTGAGCGAGGGTCAAATGTCCATTCTCGACAAACATAAGAAAATCGAAACCCATGCTACGCTGTTGATGGTGCTGGCCTTTCTGGTCGTTACCATCGGGGGCCTCGTGCAGATCGTGCCGCTCTTCTATCTGGAGAACACGATTGAAAAGGTGGAAGGGGTGCGCCCCTACACGCCTTTGGAACTGGCAGGTGCGCAGGTCTATAAGAACGAGGGCTGCTATGGCTGTCACAGCCAGATGATCCGCCCGATGCGCGATGAGGTCACCCGCTACGGGCACTATTCGCTGGCGGCAGAGTCGGTCTATGACAAGCCGTTCCAATGGGGCTCGAAACGCACCGGGCCGGATCTGGCGCGGGTCGGCGGGCGCTATTCGGACGAATGGCATGTGGATCACTTCACCGACGCCAAACAGGTGGTGCCCGAAAGCCTGATGCCGCCCTATGGCTTCCTGAAAAACAAGGTGATCGACGGGAAGTTCATCGCAGATTCGCTGAAGGCCAGCCGTATCGTCGGCATCCCCTATACCGACGAGATGATCGAGAACGCTCAGGCCGATTTCCTGGCCCAGGCGAACCCGGATGCCGATAGCTCGGGCCTCGAAGAGCGTTACGGCGAGGCCGCTTTTGGTCGCGCGGTGAATGTCAGGAACTTCGACGGCTCGCCGAAGATCACCGAGATGGATGCGCTGATCGCCTATATGCAGGTTCTGGGCACGATGGTCGATTTCTCGACCTTCACCCCTGATCCGCTGCGCTGAGGAGGAAAGACGATGGAACTTTATACTTTCCTGCGCAGTGCGGCTGACAGCTGGGGACTTCTGTTCATGTTCCTGATGTTTGTCGGCGTGGCGCTCTGGGCGTTTCGCCCGGGCTCTCGCAAGACCCATGACGAGATTGCCAGCTCGATCTTCCGCAATGAGGACCGCCCCGCGGGCGATCCGGCGGATCCCCGAAACAGCCAGCGGACGGAGGCGTGAATCATGTGCGCCAAGAAGATTACAAAGGTCGAACATGAGGTTCCGACCACCGGCCATGATTGGGACGGCATCCAGGAATATGACAACCCGATGCCGCGCTGGTGGGTCTGGGTGTTCTATGCGACCATCGTCTGGGGCATTGGCTATACGATCGCCTATCCGGCCTGGCCGCTGATCACCGGGGTAACCCAGGGGGTGATCGGCAATAACGAGCGCACCAATGTCGCCGCCGAGATCGCCGCATGGGAGGCCAGCAATGCCGGCATCCGCCAGCAGCTGGTCGATACCGATCTGAACGAAATCGGCAATGATCCGCAGCTTGCGGCTTTCGCGGAAAATGCCGGGGCGGCTGTATTCCGCACCAATTGCGTGCAATGCCACGGCGCGGGTGCGGCAGGGGTGCAAAGCCTTGGCTATCCGAACCTGCTGGATGACGACTGGCTCTGGGGCGGCACGATGGAGGCGATCCATCAGACCGTCAGCCATGGTATTCGCAACACGACCGACCCGGATGCCCGCTATAGCCAGATGCCTGCCTTCGGCAAAGATCAGCTGCTTGAGCGGCCGCAGATCGGCGAGGTGGTGGAATATGTGCTGGCCATTTCCGGCCAGGAGCATGACGCGACCCTGGCTGCGGCAGGGGCGGGCGTCTTCGCGGATAACTGCGCCTCTTGCCATATGGAAAACGGCAAGGGCGACCGCGAGCAGGGCGCGCCCGATCTGACCGATGCGGTCTGGCTTTATGGCGGTTCGCGCCAGGCAATTACCTATAGCGTCAACAATGCGCGTTTCGGGGTGATGCCCGACTGGGCGGGCAGGCTGTCTGAGGCCGATATCCGCGCGGTCAGCTGGTATGTCCACAGCCTCGGCGGTGGCGAGTAAGATCGAAACGGGCCCTTCGGGGCCCGTTTTCATTTGTGCCCAGGGCATGGCTGTGGTGCGGGCCCGTCTTTCGGGCACCTGCCGGGGCAGGACAGGACAGGACAGGTCAGGGCAGGGCGGAGCAGAGCGGGGAATCACCGCCGATCAGCGCCGAGGCTGTTTCCGAATTTCGCACAGTGCGGGTTGAGTGAATTCCACCCCTGCAACCCCTAGTATATTTTCCCGTCAATCATGGCATATGGAAGGCAGAGAGGTGCTGCCCTGATGGCCGTGCTTCTTTTCCTAACGCATTATATTTTCTGGAAAATCCCCGCATTCTTCCCGGTTTTGAAAAGCGGGCAGGTCCCAAAACGACCGCGAACCTGCCCGATTTGAGACAAAAACAATAGACATCCTTGTCTGGTGTAGAGTGATGAGTAGGGCATTTGGGTGTCAGGCCGTTTTCCATATTTCGGAGATGATGCAGGCCGTGATTTCGGCGTTGATGCGCAGTCAGAGGCAGCGGGGATTGCCCTCGCTGTGCCATTTCGTTCGCGCCGGGTTGCTGCAATCAGCCAGGATTTGGCCAGTCAGGATTTGGCCAGTCAGGATTTGGCCAGTCAGGATTTCGCGGGGCGGGATTTGGCTGGGCAGGATTTGGTCGGGCGGGATTTGGTCGGGCGGGATTTGGCTGGGCAGGCATCAGGTAACCGGGCGGGGCGCGACACCATTGCCAGAGTGCCCGGCTGCCAGAATGGCAGCATGACAAAACCCTTGCCGGACCCGGAATAGACGCCGGATCCGGAAATTTGCATGGGTCGGCTTTGGTCGGCCCGGCGACAGAATGTGACGAATGACGCAGGCAGTCTTTAATGCCGCACAAAGTTGAGAGGGCCCTCATGTCCAGGGGAAACATCAGGCTGAAGCACCGGGCGGGGTTTGAAGAACTGAACCGCTATTGGACGCGCCTGGCGGATCTGGAGAATGCTGTCGAGAACTTCCGCGAGTCCTCGCTGGCCTTCCTGGAAGAGCCGATCGAGCGCGTGCTTGACGCGATCCGTTCGTTTGAACCCTCGATCAGCGTGATCGGGCAGATCAAGGCCGGGAAAAGCACCCTGGTCAACGCGCTGATCGGTGAGACCGATCTGCTGCCCTCGGATGTGAACCCCTGGACCTCGGTGATTACCGCGCTGCATCTGAACAGCCGTCACCGCCCCTATAAGACGCGGGCGCTTTTCCGCTTTTTCGACCAGCATGAATGGGACCGTCTGGTCGCCACCGGCGGCCGTCTTGGCGAGATGGCCACCCGCGCCGGCTTTGAGGCCGAGGCCGATGAGGTGCGCAATCAGGTCGTGGCGATGCGCCGCACCACCGAGGCGCGGCTTGGCAAGGAATTCTCTGAGATCATCGGGGCGAACCACACCTATGCCGAGATCGATAAGAGCATCATCAACCGCTATATCTGCTATGGCGACCCGTCCGAGCTGACCGATGGGTCCGGCGACGGCGTCTATGCCGATATCACCAAGACCGCCGATCTTTACATCGATGCCGAGGGTCTGCCCTCGGGGCTGTGCATCCGCGACACGCCCGGCGTCAATGACACTTTCATGATGCGCGAGCAGATCACCCTGAACGCGATCCAGGACAGCCGGGTCTGCGTGGTGGTTCTGTCGGCGCATCAGGCGCTGTCGACGATGGATGTGGCGATCCTGCGCATCATCTGTGCCGTCGAGGCGCGTGAGGTGGTGATCTTCGTCAACCGCATCGACGAGCTGGTCAACCCAGAGGCAGAGAAGGAAAAGATCCGCCTCTCGATCCGCAACACCCTGGCGCGGCTGGGGCTGGACCAGGATATCTCGATTCTGTTCGGCTCTGGCTATTGGGCGAATTTCGCCCTGTCAGAGACGGGAACGCTGGGCGGGCGCAGCCTGGAATCGCTGTGCAATATGGTGCCGGGCCTGAATACCGCCGACCCCGTGGCGCTGCGCGATGCCGCGTTTGAGGCCTCTGGCGTGCCTGCGCTGCACCGCCTGCTGGTGCAGCGCGTGGTTGAGGGGCCGGGCGCCGCCTTCCTGAAAGACATCGAATCCGAGATCCGGCTGATCGTCGAGATGAGCGAGGCGGTGGATTCCGCTGCCCGTCTGCGCGACGCGGGCATGGCTGTGCTGACCGTCAGCAATGAAGAGCTGCTGATGAAGGTGGCGGATTCGCTGGAAAGGGTGATGGCCGCCTTTGACACCGCCGCGGCCGAGCTGCGCGGCCATCTGGGCGAGCGGCTGACCCGCGCCCAGGAGACCTTTGTCGGCTCTGCCGTCGAGGCGCTGCAATCGCATGTCGCCGCCTTTGGCGAGACCGGATCCTGGGAACACGACCCGACCGGGCTGCGGATGATGATGCGCACCGCCTATCTTTCGGCCTGTTCCAAACTGCGCCGCGAGGGCGAAGTGGCCTTTGAGGGGGTGCTGGACGGCGTCCAGGACGTCTTGCAAAACGAGCTGGGGGTGTTCCGGAACGCCGCCAGCATCGACTTCCCCGAGCAAAAGCAGCACGCGGCCCCGACCATTCTGGCCCGCACCCTGTCGCTGGATCTGAACGGCATCTGGTGGCAGCGCATCTGGGATACCGGGCTGACCGGGCGTTTCCTGCGCTTTGGCAATGCCAAAAAGATCGAAAAGAAATACCGGGCGCTGATCATTGATGAGACTCAGCCGCTGATCGACCATCTGCTGGCGGATTTCTTCGATCCGGCCATCGCCGCAACGCGTGACATCGTCACCGCCTTTACCCTGGATCAGACCCGCTTTTGCGAGGCGCTTCTGGAACGCCTGCGCGAGCAGGGCCCCGATCCGGCGATGGAAGAGGATGACGATGATCGCCTGGCCCGCCTGACCGGTACCACCGTCCGGAGAATGTCGGCATGAGACTGCCCTGGAGCCGCTCTTCCTCATCCACCCCGTCATCTGCCCCGGGCGCCGCGCCTGATCGCAGCCCCAATCCGGTGCAGCGCAAACCGCGCATCCTGATCGCGGGCGAGTTCAGCGCCGGTAAAACCCAGCTGATCACCGGGCTGATCGGTGCAAAGGTGCTGCCGTCCAATGTCACCGCCACGGCCCTGCCGCCGGTCTGGCTGGTGCAGGGCGAGCCCGCGCTGATCCGCGTCGGCTTTTCGGGCCGGGCAGAGCCGATTGCCGATCTCATCTCGGTCGATCTGGAAAAGACGCAATATTGCGTGCTGGCGAACCCGGCGGCCTCGCTGCTGGGGATGGATATCATCGACACGCCCGGGAATTCCGACCCGAATATGTCCGCCGAGGCCTGGCAGCGCATGCTGACCTATGCCGATGCGGTGGTCTGGTGCACCAATGCAACCCAGGCCTGGCGGCAAAGCGAAAAGGCCGTCTGGCAGGCGATGCCCGCAAGGCTGCGTCAGAATGCGACGATCGTTGTCACCCATGCCGATCTGCTGAATGGTGCGGGCACGGCGGATCGCGTTATGCAGCGGGTTCAGCGTGAGGCAGGGGCGTTTTTCGACAGCTTCATCATGGCGTCCCTGCTGGATCGCACCGATATTGACCGCATCAGCGCGCATCTGCGCAATCTGTGCGGCAGCCTGCGGTTGGAAGGGGCGGCCAATCCGCTGACCGGCCAGTTCGCCGCGGCGAATCCGGTTCGCATGCGGGCCCCTGCACAAACGCCCGCCCAAATGCCCGCGCAGCCCCCCACCCGGATGCCGGCCCAAAATTCGACCCAGACACTGGCCCAGAATCCGGCCCCGACACCCGTTCAGACACCCGTTCAGACCCGCGCCGAGGTTGCCCTTCGGGCGGCCGTTCAGCCTGCGGCTTCGCATGCAGCTGTCTGGCCCGAAGAGAGCGCCGACACGCCCTCTTCGCGGATCCGCGACGCAGAGGATGAGCCGCAGGCGACGGGCGCGAAGGTGCTTCACATCATCCGGCCCCATCGTCAGGCGACGCCGACCGCAACCGGGATCGCCGCAGGCAGCCGCATCGAAGCGCAACCTGCGGCAGCTGGCGCGGCTGCAGCGGGTCAGGGAGCGGCGGGTCAGGGAACGGCAGACCAGGGTGTGGCCCGTCAGCTTTGGAATGAGTTGAGTAAAACAGTGGATCGGTCTGATCCGGTCGCGCTTTTGTCGGCGGTTGACCGGCTGATCGCCCGGTTGGATGCCCATCCGGATACACGGCCCGGCAATGCCGGTGGTATTGGTAATACGTTTGCCAGAGGTGCCGCCCCCAACGGCCTCTCAGCTGAGATTTACGAGTAAGGACCTGTTATGCAAATTGCACCGAACCAGCGCCAGGAACTGAATTTCCTTCGTGACTCGCTCGACGGCATCGACAAGGTCGTTGGGCGTGAGATGCGCCAGCCCTTTCGTGATCTGCGCAACCGTCTGGATGCATGGGCGGCGAAGGTTGCGGTCATCGGCCAGGTAAAGGCCGGGAAATCGACATTTCTGAACGCCTTCCTTTACAGCCATGACTTTCTGCCCTCGGATGTGAACCCCTGGACCTCGGTGGTGACCAATATCCGGGTCAATATGCCCGGCGACCCGATCATGGGCGCGAAGTTTGAGTTTTTCGGCCAGAAAGACTGGGATGAGGTTATCAATGGCGACAGCCGTATCCGCAAACTGACCGAACAGCTGCTGCCGGGCTTTGACACCCAGCTTTTGCGCAAGCAAAGCGATGAGATGCGCCAGCGGGCTGAAAACCGTCTGGGCAAGCGCTATGCCGATCTCCTGGGCACGGTGCATGACTATGATTATGTCTCGTCGGATCTCTTGAAAAGCTATGTCTGCGCCGGGCCCGATGATGAGGCCGATACCGATGCGGCCGGGCGTTACGCGATGCTGACCCGGGTGGCCAATGTCTATATGCGCCTGCCCGAATTCCAAGTGCCGACCATCATCACTGACACGCCCGGGGTCAATGATCCCTTCCTGGTGCGCGACGAATTCACCTGCCGCAGCCTTGATAAATCGGATGTATTCGTGATCGTTCTCTCGGCGCATCAACCGCTGACCGAGGTCGATATCGCGCTGATCCGCATCCTGGCGAAACAGGACAACAAGGACGTTCTGGTCTTTGTGAACCGCATCGACGAGCTGGATGACTACGACAGTGATGTGCCCCGGGTGATCGACGATGTCACCCGCCGTCTGTGCGGCGCGATCCCGGACATTGATTTCACCATCGTCGCGGGATCGGCCTGGATGGCGGATCTGACGCTGCAGGACGGGCCCGAGGCCGAGGCAGATCGGGCCGCGCTGGATGACACCCGTCTCGCCCGTTATATCCACTCGCGCTATGGCTATCTGCCCGATGACCGCTGCGAGCGGCTGATGCTGGCCTCTGGCATGCGCGATGTGAAAATGGCGCTGTCGCAGGTGATCGACCAGGGGGTGGGTCGCCACCAGATGGCTCAGATCAAGGCCGATATCCGGGCCGAGCTGAATGGCGCCCTGTTCGTGGCACGCCGCGAGCGGGCCTCGCTGCAGACCCAGGCCGGTTCGGTGAACAGCGATGTCGCTAATATGGCGATCGAGGATCTGCAGGCCGAAATCGACGCCATCCGCAAAGTGCAGACCGAGCTGGAGGGCCATGTCGAGAACGCCGAGGCGCAGATCGAGAAAGTGCTGACCAAATCCTGGTCGCGGCTGGAAACCCGGATGATCGGCGCGATTGAAAGCTTTATCGAGGATCAAAAGCCCGAATTCGAGGCCCGGATCATGTCCGGAAAGCTGCGGGGCGAGCCTGCGAAAGCGGTGGATATCGAGCTGTCGCCGCTGCAGCGTATCATGGAAAAAGAGCTGTCGGCTGCCTGGAAAAACTCGCGGGCGGGGACTGATGTGGTGCTGTCCAATGGGCTGTCTTCTTGCCAGCAGACCATCAAAGACCGCTTTCAGGACCGGACAGAGGGCATCAGCCTTTCCGATCTGCCCTATGATGAGTTCGCCTCGACGCTGACGCTGGCCAAGCGCTCTATGCGGGTCAATCTGATCGCCAATCGCAACTGGGCCTTCTGGCGCAAATCCTCGATCAACCTCGAGAAAAGCCTGGCCGCGCTGCGGCTGATCGCTGCCGAAGAGCTGCGCCCGCCGATGGAGAAGATCCTCGCGGCCTTCAACGAGGCCCAGGTCGAACGCGCCAGCGCCGGGATCGACCGGATCCGCGTGATGCTGCGCATGTTCGAGGTCTCGCTGAACGAGCGGGTTCATCGCCTGAAGAAAGACATGGTCGAATTCGAGATGGTGGTGAATGACGCCGACTTCCGTCGCCGGATCGTGCATCGCCTGCAAAGCCAGATGGAGGTGCTGGAGCGCCGCCTGATCAATCTGTCGGCGGTCGAAAGTGCCCTGGCGCAATCCGAAGTTGCCAGTGCCGTTGCAGCCTGAGGCAGGGGGACCCATGGAGTGTGATCCTCCCCTGTTCAAACAGATGGCCGATGCTGATTTTGATGCGGATCATCCCGCAGACGCCGATCCCGTCCCGGCGGCGCCGCCGGGCCTTGGGCAGCCTTTGGCGGAACGCGCCCCGCGCAAGCCGGGCATTGATCTGCAGGTCGTCGTCTGCGGCGAGGTCAGCTCTGGCAAGTCGACGTTGCTGAACACGCTTTTGCTTGGTCGGATGCTGCCCGACAATCTGGGCGCGGCAACCCGCCCCGGCGTGGTGGTGACGGGCGGCGGCGGTGAGATCGGCTGCTGGCGTCAGGATGAAGAGACCCTGACCCCGATCACCGATCCTGAGGCATTGCGTGATGCCGCCCTGATCCATGTTGCAACCGATCTGCCGCATCTCGACGGGATCGAGCTGATCGAGATGCCGCTGACCACCGCCGAGGCAATAACCGCGCAGGATCTTGAAACGGTTCGCAACGCTGACGCGCTGATCTGGGTCACCATCGGCTCGCAGGCCTGGCGGCTGACCGAGCGCAGGATCCTGGACGAGCTGCATGCAGTCCGCCCGGCCCGTGGCCTGATTGTGATTTCCCGCGCCGACAAGCTGCGCAATGAGGTCGATCGCGACAAGATCATCGAGCGGGTTCGCTGTGAAGCCGCCAGCTATTATCCCGACGTGATGTTTCTGGGCGCGTCGCGGCAGGCGCTGGAGGCGGCCGCCAGTTCGGATTTGGCATGGGCGGGCATTGGCGGGTCGGATCTGGCTTTGCGCCTGATGGCCTGGCGCGAAGAGGTTTCGCCAATGGATGTCGTGCCGGATGTCGTTTCGAACCCGGCCTCTGGGCTGACGCAGCCGGCAGAGCGGGCCTCTGGCCTGGGGCCGCCGCAGGAAGCGGGGCTTCCGGCCTCATCCCTGGCCGCGCCGTCCCGGGTGGCGGTGGCAAAGGGCGCTTTGTCGGGGGTTGGCGTGACGGGGGTTGGCGTGACGGGGGCGCTGACAGAGGTTTTGGCCGAGGTTTCGGCGGGTGGCGGCGGGGCAACCGGCCCGGTTGAGTTCACTTTGCCTGCGGGCCTGTCGCGGCTGCCCACCCGGCAGGCTGCAAATGGCACAAATGCCGAAAGCGGAAAATCTGAGGCCGGTCACCGAAAATCCACCTTCGATCCACAAATTTTCCACAAACTGAGAACAATTTGAGTCGCATCGGAAGGAATGATTCCGTGACGACCCTGTCGGGTCTCGTGTCAGTTACGATTTTTCGGCGCAGTTAAGCGCCAGACAATTCGGCAACCGCGAGTATCGCACAGCCCTGTCACCAATCCTCTTTTCGTGACGAACCGGCGGACGCGCCCGACGAGGGCGTGCTCGCATGTGAGCCGCGTTTTGTGTGCTCCTGCAAAAGGGAGAAATGGTTTATGACGGGTGGGATGACGAGCAGGGGCGGCGCGACCGAAGGGGCTGTTGAAGAGGCACCGGAAACGGATCGGGCGCAGAACCGCTATTTGCTGCGCCACGGGTCAGAGCTGATCGGGCCGTTTTTCCACACGCTGGACACTTTGCGCGACACGGTTGCGGAACAGGCCGAAACGGCCGATCCGGCAATGGGCAAGAAGCTGTCGGCGCTGGCAAAGAAGATCGACAACTTCGAGGCCTCGGTCACGCTGGTGGGCCAGGTGAAGGCGGGTAAGACCTCGCTGGTCAATGTGCTGTCGGGCAATGTCGGCCTGCTGCCATCGGATGTGAACCCCTGGACCTCGGTGGTCACCTCGCTGCATATCAATTCGCGCAGCAATACCGTTAAAACCCGCGCGCAGTTTCGGTTTTTCGACGACGGTGAATGGAATAAAATCGTGCGCGGCGGTGGCCGTATCGGCGAGCTGGCCGGGCGGGCCGGGGCCGATGAGGACCTCGACAAGCTGCGCGCCCAGATCGAGACGATGCGCGACACCGCGCGTCGCCGCCTGTCCTCGAGCTTTGAGGCGCTTTTAGGCAAGACCCATAAATACGGCTATGTCGACCGTGAACTGATCGAGCGCTATGTCTGCCTTGGTGACCCCGACGAGCTGGAGCTGAACCCCAAAAGCCAGCAGGGCCGCTTCTCCGATATCACCAAATCGGCCGATATCTGGCTGGATCGCCCTGAGCTTCCCGGCACCTATCTGTTCCGCGACACGCCCGGGGTGAACGACACTTTCCTTGTGCGCGAACAGATCACCATTCAGGCGCTGCGCGGATCCAAGGTCTGCGTGGTGGTGCTTTCGGCTCATGAGGCGCTGAACACCACCGATCTGGCGCTTGTGCGGCTGATCTCGAATTATGAATCGCGCCAGGTGATCCTGTTTGTGAACCGCATCGACGAGCTGGCCCAGCCATCGGCGCAGGTGGCAGAGATCCGTGACAGCATTACCCAGACCCTGAAATCCTACAGCCGCCTGAAGGGGGCCAGCGTGGTTTTCGGCTCGGCGCGTTGGGCGGAAATGGCGCTATCGGGGGACCTGGAGGGCCTGGATGAGGATGCCCGCGCCGCGCTGGATGACTGGACGGCCAATAGCGGTATCGCCGCCGATGCCGATCAGATGGCCCATCTGTGGCACCTGTCGGGCGTGCCCGCGCTGATGCATACGATCAATGAGCGGATCATCGAACGCTCTGGTGCCCGCCACCTTGAGGCGGTGCGCGCTGCGCTGTCGAATATCACCAGCGCCATGGCGGCGCGTCAGGCGCTGGCGGCGGGGCGTGATACGGCCGGGCGGCTGGCAAAGCTGGATCCGGCGGTGCTGCGCCAGGAGCTGGCGGATCTTGGCACCCGCGCAAAGCAAAAGCTGGATGAGACGCTGGCACGGCTTGAGAATGAGCTGGCCCCGGCGCTGGCCCAGGTGCAGGATGACTATGTGAACCGCGCCACAGAGGCTCTGGGCGAGCATCTGCGTCAGGGCAATGGCGGCGACAGCTGGACCTTCAATTCCTCGGGTCTGCGCCTGGTGTTGCGCACCACCTATGACCGCTTTTCGGCCCGCGCCCGCGCACAGGTGGAATCGGTCTTCTTTGGCGCATCCTCGGATCTGGGCGGGGTCTATATCGGCACGCTTGGCCTGGAGATCGACGGTTTCCATATCGAGCCGCCGCAGGTGCCAAAGGCCCCGCCGCCAATCGTGCTGGGCAAGACCATCGCTGTCGATCTGGGGGGCAACTGGTGGAAACGCTGGTGGCAGCGCCGCAAGGATCCGGCCAATCTGGCGGGCGAATATCGTGACCTGATCGACGCCGAAATCGGCTCGGTCATCCAGGATCTGAAAGAAAACCAGCTTTCCGAAGTGTTCGGCGAGATGCGGCGCGTGTTCGACGAATTCCTCGCCGAGCAAAGCGAGACGGTGCTGGATCTGCTGCGCCAGGCGGTCGAGCATGATGCGGCCGCTGGCGCGGGGGATGACGCCGATCAGGCCGCAGGCGCAGGCGATCCGACCGATACGCGCGATTTTACAACGATTATCAACGGGGTGCTGGGCAATTTCCGCCTGACCGAAGCCCCGGAAGAGCCGCAGTCCGAAGACGAGGGCAGCGACACATTTGAACTGCGTAAAGTGGTGGGAGGGTATTGATGGAAAACGGGCAGGACAGAGAACGTTTCGTCTCGGCCGCACAGCTGAACCGACTGGCCGACTGGAGCATGCGCAAGCCGGTTATCGCGCTGATGGGCGAATTCAGTGCCGGTAAATCGACGCTGATGAATCTGCTGATCGGCCAGAATATTCTGCCGACCCAGGTCACCGCCACCCGCATGCCGCCGGTCTGGCTGCGCTATGGCGAGGGCGAGCCCTATCTGGTTGACCATGCGGGCAATCACCATCCGGTGGACCTGAGCGATCAGGCCTCGATCCCGTTGGCGAACACCAGCTATATCCGGCTGTTTTGCAAGGCCGAGATCCTGCAGCATTGCGATCTGATCGACACGCCCGGCATCTCAGACCCGAATATCAAGGTCGAAAACTGGATCCGCACCATCCGCTATGCGAATGCGGTGATGTGGTGCACCCATGCGGGCCAGGCCTGGCGCGAAAGCGAGCGCGGCGCCTGGGAGGCGCTGCCAAAACGGCTGCGCCAGACCTCTATTCTGCTGGTAACGCGCAAAGATAAGATCACCTCGGAACTGGATCGCCGCAAGATCGAGCGGCGGCTTGAGCGCGAGACCCAAAGCCTGTTCAACGCCCGGATGTTCATCTCGCTGACCAATGCCATCAAGGCCCGCCAGTCGGGTGACACGGGGGGCTGGGCCGACAGCGGCGCGCAGGATTTCTCGGAAATGCTGTCGAAGATTGTCGAGGGCGTTTCGGTGCAGCGCAGCTTCCTGATGGCACGCTATACGCTGGGTACTGCTCTGGCCGATGCGGCAGCACCTGTCGCGGATAGGGCGCCGATCATTGCTGAAGCCGTGCCTGCCGCCGCAAGCGGGACCATTCATGAGATCCGCCCGACGGTGGTTGAACTGCCGGTCGGCCTGATCCCGACGGTTCCGTCTGAAAGCGATCTTTCGGGGGCCGATCTGGCCGGGGTTCTCAGCCAGAAAGAGGCCGCGCCACAGCCGGATGAGGCAGCCGTGGCAAGGCCTGCGCCGGAAACCACTGGCGATGATCTGTCGCTTGGATGGGCGCCAAAGCCGAAGGTTGATCTGAACAGCTATCGTCTCAAAACGCCGGTGACTGAAAAGCCTGATTCAGAAGCAATGCGCCGCGTTGATCTGAATAGCTATCGCCTGATTGATCCGGCGCTGCGCCCTTCATTAGCGGCTGATAATGCAGTCATTGCAATCAATGGTGATATTAAGTCGGATTCAGATCAACCAAAAGTTGTTGATGATGCGGGTGATATTGGTGTCACTGTGGGTATTTCCCAAAATAATCGCCAAAACGAAGTAGACAGAATACGAGAAATCTGGGAACAACTGAAACAGCAGTACGATATCTGGCAAACGCCCAGCCTTGTTGCCGCCTTCGGGCAGCTTCTTGGTGAGAATGGTCTGAATGACCGCAAAGAGGCGCAAAGACGGGTATCAATCAGATAATAATAACGGCAGGCATTGAATTGAACCTCGTGAAAAGATTCACTCAGGCTTGCTGAGGGGTTTGCGCAATTGCGCAGATCATCGCAACGAATTTTTTGCCCGCACACCCGCAGGGGTGATGCGGGCTTAGCCCAAAGTTAGCCAGTAGCCAACAGAGCCAGTGTTAAGTGATTGATTTGTTCGGTATAGGACGGGTGCCGCAGCTGCCCCAGGAAAGGCCAGAGGCGCCTTCGGACTATTTCGGGCCGGCCAATTTCACCTGGCTGTTGCGTGGCTTGCTGGGCGGAATGCCACAGCCAGGCTATTTGCGCGCATTTGATGATGATGCAGACGCGATCTCCCGGATGGGGGTGACGACAGTTGTCACCCTGACCGATGAGTGGCGCATGCCCGAAGAGCATTTTCTCTGCCACGGCCTGCGAAATGTCTATGTTCCAATTCCCGATATGGCGCCGCCTGAAATGGATCAGGCTGTTGCAGTTTGCGACGAGGTCGCCGGGATTATTGAAAATGGGGGCAGTGTTGCGTTCCATTGTCGTGCCGGACGGGGACGTACCGGCACAATGCTTGCCGCAATGCTGATTTGGTATCGCCTGGAATTTGACACAGCGATCCGATTGATAAAGGCAGCAAACAAAAACTGGATCGAGTCTGACGCTCAGATGTCATTTCTCGAGCAGTTCTCACAGATGCTTCTGAATGGTTCAGTTGTATCGAAATCCGAAGGCGGCTCCTGGGCATGATAAAGGCCATTAACCGCCACTTCGGGCCGGAAACTACCTGGGGTGGGTTTTATACACCCCTTATGTCTTTAAGAGGGTAAAGGAAGTAAAATGTCACTCGACAAAGCTCTGCAAAACGCCATGTCAACGATCCCCGAGTGCCTCGCCTCCGGCTATGTCGATATGGAAACCGGGATGCTTCTGGGCATCTTCACCGTCGACTCCCATCCGCAAGAGGTGCTTGATACCCTCGCCGCTGCGACCGCTGATCTTTTCCAGGGCTCGTCGGTTGTGCAAATTGAGAATATCTTCAAAAAAGCACGCGGCACCAAATCGGATAACCATTACTTCAATGAGTTTCTGATCTTCTCGGAAAACCTTATCCACGTTTTCATGCGCACCAAGCGCTATCCCGGCCACGTGACCTGCTTCGTCTGCCGCAAAAGCGCAAACCCCGGCATGGTGCTTACCAAGGCCCGCATGTCGCTGGACGCAGTCACCAGCGCTGTCTGATGCAACTGGCCAGGCCTGCCCCGCAGATCGGGGCGGGCCTGACCGTCGGCGGCGGATGACCGCTGGCCGACACAGGCGGGATCTGTGTAATGGGTAATTGTGTAGCCGAATATGTGCCTCAGCGGTGCGGCCTGCCCGCGACCGAGTGGCCGATACTGCTTTGCGCAGGCCTGTTTCGCCCGTTGATCGGGGGCTGAGATGGCGGATCCGATCCTTGTGGTCGAGGGCCTCTGTGTCCGCGCAAAGGGCCGGATCATCTTTGACGGGCTGGATTTTGCCTTGCCTGCAACCGGGATGACCGCCCTGATGGGGCCGGTTGGAACCGGAAAATCCTCTTTAATAAAATGGCTTTGTGCGCGGGCAGAGCCTGCAATCTATAAGATCGAATATCGCCGGGCGGATTACTTTTTTGCCCCACTGACGCGGCGCAACCGCCCGCTTCTTTATGCGCAGCGCCAGGCAAAGACCGTTGAACAGATGTTCACTTTGCTAAGCCTGCATCTGAAATCGAACCCCGCGCTGATCTGCATTGACGAAATCACCGCCGACCTTGCCCCCGCCGACAGCGAAAGGGTGATGGAGCGGCTTTCGATCATGGCCCGCTCGCGGGCCTTGCTGGTGGTCAGCCATAATCAGCAGGAGGTGCGTGATTATGCCGATCACGTCATGCTGGTTGCCGGGGGGCGGATGCAGGAATTCACGCCTGCCCGCCAGTTTTTTGAGACGCCGCAGACCGATGCCGGGCGGCAATTTGTCGGCTCGGGCTGGGTGGTCACCCGCGAGCCCGGCACGCCAGACCACCATCTCAGCGCGGAAATGCGCGAGCTGCCCTTTGATCTGACGATCGAGCCTGTCGGCGGCAATGACCGGCTGCTCTCGCTTTGCGGCGGCAAGCTGTTCTTGCTGGATCTGGAGGCTGACGGCGCGCTGCCCCCGGGCGTTGTCCCCGGGGCGGCAGAGATCAGCGCGTTGATCTGCCTGCCAGGAGTGCCTGCCACAGGAGTGCCTGCCACAGGGGCGCTGACCTCGACCGGCCTGACCTCGACCAGCCTGCCCGCGGTGCGGTTGCCTGATGCGGGCCCGACAGGTGATTTCGCGGCTGACAGGGCCCGGATCGCTTTGCTGCGGGCGCGGATGGCGGCGGGCGGCAGCCCGGCGATCCTGCGCTGCGGCAACCATCATGAGGTCGCGCGCCTGGTCGCGCTTTTGCTGATTTCAATGCAGGTTTCGGCCGATAAGGCCTCTGACATGGCGGCACGGCTTTTGGGGCTGCCTGCGCTGGATGTCGAAACCGAGCAAGAGCTTTGGGATTTCGAACTGGCGCAGGATCTGGCGCAGGATCAGATGCCCGCGCCGCCGGATCCGCCTGCATCGCATGGCGCGCTGGCCGCTGCCCGCCAAAGCGCGGCAAAGTCCTCTGCCATTCCGGCGCTGCCCCCGGGCGCCGTCACACCCGTCGTGCCCATCCCCCGGCGGAATTTGTTCATTCGCAAGGTCTGAGCCCGAAGCATAGGCCAGACCCATCCCAGCACGTTTGTCAGGAGCAGGAAATGAAAGACCAGGTTGAAAGCAAATGTCCGTTCGGTTTCGGTGGCGGTTCCGCTGCGACAGAGACCTCTGGCCAGCCCGCTGCAGCACCCGGTGAGGCCTATCGCCATATGGGAATGACCCCTGGCATGAACCGCGACAAACTGCCGGAACTGCTGCGCGAACCGATTGAGGAAGGGGCCGAGGGCCTGGCCACCGGGCGCTGCCTCTGCGGCAAGGTGACGTTTAAGATCAAACAGCCCGTCTCGATGGTCTTCGCCAATCATGACGCCACCTCGCGCCGCCGCTCTGGCGGGGTTTCGCTGACCATCATGCTGCGCGCGACCAGCACCGCCTTTTCAGGCTGGGGCAGCCTGGTGAATTACCAGGTCTCTGACCGCGAGGTCTCGTGCTTTTGCCGGATCTGCGGCACCCCGGTGCTGACCCGCTATCTGGCCCCCGAGGCGATGACGGGGATGATTTCGCTGCAGGTCGGCGTGTTGGACAGCACCGAGGGGCTGCGCCTTGCCGCCGATATCAGCCATGATGAAAAGCCGGATTTCTACGCCTTTGCCGGCGAGCGCCGCGTGATCAACTCGACCGAGCTGGAAGGCATGTTCAGCGGGCCGCGCGGCTGAGAATAAGCCTCTGGCAGACCCATGCCTGTGCCCGGTTCGGATGCGCGGACCGGGCATTTTCATATCCGCCCGCTGCCTGACAAATATGGCGCCGGATAGCTGCCGGGGCTTTGCAATCTAGACAAAGCATTAAGAACTCTGTGGTCTTATCAGCCCAGGCAGTAAGGTGAGGCTGGGCTTTGTCGCCCCCTGGGGGATGGGCGGATTTGCGGCACAGGACAGTGATTTAGCGTTATCCGGCTTTTCAGCCGATGGCGGCTTTTCAAACGGATGTGGCCCGATGGTTCAGAATGCAGGCGCAGATGCGGAAATCCCCAGGGAGCCAGAGATCCCCAAGGAAATCCTGTCCTCTATGCTTTTGAAAATGTTCGAGTTTGCGCCGATTGCCATGTCGATCAGCACCAGTGACGGCAATGCGTCGCGCTATTTGCTGGTCAATAAGGCCTATCTGGATCTGACCGGCAACAAATGGGAGGATATTTCCGGCGTGCAGCTGACCGATGCGGCCGCCATTCAGACCCCGGATTTCATCCGCCGCCATCAGACGCTGGAAGAGGTGGGGGCCTATGTCGGCGAAGAGGTCAATATCCGCCATGTTGACGGAACAATCCTGCCGACGCTGATCACCTGTCAGCGAACAATCGTGGATGGGATCAACTATGATCTTGAAATCATTGTTGATATTTCCAGCCGTGTGAAAGAGCAATATCGCCAGATCTCGCAACTTCTGGATCTGGCCTCGACCGATCCGATGTCCGGCCTGCCCAATCGCCGCGCTTTTGAGGGGCAGCTGGCGCAATATATGGCGCAGCCGGGCGGCAGCCTGATCCTGGCCTATGTCGATTTCAACGGCTTCAAACAGCTCAATGACACGCGCGGCCATGCCGCCGGGGATGAGGCGATCCGGATCATCAGCGGGCGGATGAAATCCTATCGGCGGCAGTCGGATTTTGTGGCGCGGATCGGCGGCGATGAATTTGCCCTTATCCTGCGCCCTGAAAATGCCATGTCCGACGCCACTCTGATCACCCGGTTTGAGCGGATTTTCCAGCCCTTCATGCTGGGCGAGGCAGAGATCACGCTGGGGGCCTCGGTCGGGCTGACCAGTCTGCAGCCTGGCGACACGGCCGAAACCCTGCTGCATCGCGCCGATCAGCTGATGTATGCAGCAAAGCGCGCGCGCACCCGCGATGGGGTGTTTGTCTGCAGCGATCGCAGCTCCGCCCGCGCATCTGGCTGACAGGTCGCAAGCCGTCGCCGCCCGGATGCGGCATTTGCGCACTGTGACGATGGGCGAAGTCAAACCTGTATCCGGGATGGGATAATTGACCCAGGTCAAAGCCGGGCAAGGGCCTGTCTGCGATACCATGACAGCAACCCGATTTTCGGAGCCATCGCCGTGTCCACATCCGACGCCAACCCGCCGAGCCTTTACGCGGCGCGTGAGCCAATCTTCCCCCGCCGGATCAAAGGCCATTTCCGCACCGCGAAATGGTGGATCATGGCGGTGACCCTGGGCATTTACTATATTCTGCCGTGGATCCGCTGGGATCGCGGCCCCAATCTGCCCGATCAGGCGGTCTTGCTGGATCTGGGCAATCGTCGCTTTTTCTTCTTCATGATCGAAATCTGGCCGCATGAATTTTACTTCGTGGCGGGCCTTCTGATCATGGCGGGGTTGGGCCTTTTCCTGTTTACCAGCGCCGCAGGCCGGGTCTGGTGCGGCTATGCCTGCCCGCAGACCGTCTGGACCGACCTTTTCATCCTGGTCGAGCGATGGATCGAAGGCGACCGCAACGCCCGCATCCGTCTGCACCGCAGCAAATGGACCGGCGAAAAAATCCGCAAACGGGCCGTGAAGTGGACGGTCTGGTTCCTGATCGGCCTCGCCACCGGCGGGGCCTGGATCTTCTATTTCACCGATGCTCCGACGCTTTTGCGCGATCTTCTGACTTTTCAGGCGCATCCGGTTGCCTGGATCACCATGCTGATCCTGACCATGACCACCTTCCTTTTCGGTGGCTTCATGCGCGAGCAGGTCTGCATCTATATGTGCCCCTGGCCGCGCATCCAGGCCGCGATGATGGATGAGGAAACCATCACCATCGCCTACCGCGACTGGCGCGGAGAGCCGCGCGGCAAGCAATCGGTCGCGGGCAACGGCGACTGCATCGACTGCATGGCCTGCGTCAACGTCTGCCCGATGGGGATCGACATCCGCGACGGTCAGCAGCTGGCCTGCATCACCTGTGGCCTTTGCATCGATGCCTGCGATGAGGTGATGACCAGGATCGGCAAGCCGCAGGGGCTGATCGGCTATCTGGCCCTTACGGACGAAACGCGTGAACGTAAGGGCGAGCCTCCGATCCCCACCTGGCGCCATGTGCTGCGCCCGCGCACCGTGCTTTACACCACGCTTTGGGCGGGCGTGGGGATTGCGCTGGTCGTGGCCCTGTTCCTGCGCAGCCCGCTGGATGTGAACGTGACTCCGGTTCGCAATCCGACCTTTGTGATGCTGTCGGACGGCACGATCCGCAACACCTATGAGATCCGCCTGCGCAATATGGAGGGCCAGGCCCGCTGGTTCAGCTTTGCCGTCGATGGCGTCTCGCCACTCGCCCTGTCGGTTGAGGGCGGGCAAAACGCCCGGATCGAGGTGGCGGCCAATGAAACCGCGCATGTGCGCCTTTACGTCACCGCCGCGCCCGGCACCGCAGCCGCCACCACGCCGCGCAGCGAGATCCGCCTCTGGATCGAGGGTGCTCCGGTGCCCGGTATCAAAGACACCACCGACCGCGTCGCCAAGGATACGGTCTTTAACGGCAAAGGTAGCTGATCTTTGCGGATCGGCCGCCATAAAGGAACGGAGACAAGGCGATGAATGGTTTCACTGCGGCGCTTGCCGGGCGGGAATTCCTCTTGTTTGTGCCGCTGGTTTTTCTGGTTGTCGGCCTGGGCCTGTGGCTTGGCCGCCGCAGGCTGACCGGGGGGCGGGTGCTTTTCGCGGTGCTCAGCTTTTTCGGCATCGTGACGGCGGTGAATGTATTCATGGCCTATAAGGCGGTCTCGACCTTCCCCGGCCTTGAAGTGCAAAGCTCTTACGTCGCGGGGCGCGGCTTTGATGGCCGCCGCGACGCGCAAGAGGCGCTTGGCTGGCAGCTGGAACAAACCTACAGCCCCGGCACAATGGCGCTGCGGATCACCGATGCCAGCGGCACCCCGGTCGAGGCAAAGGCGATTGAGGCTTTGATCGGCCGCGTCACCATCGCCCGCGACGATCAGACGCCCGAATTCATCTGGCAGGGTGATCGCTATGAGGCCGCAGTCGAGCTGGGCTCGGGCGAATGGATGATGAAGGTTCAGGCCATCGCGCAGGACGGCACCCCGTTCGAGCGCAGGCTGGATTTTGTGGTCGCGCCAAGGGGGTAACACAAGATGAGCATTGCAGCAGGCAATCTTAACACCCGCTCCGAAAGTCTTATCCCGGAAAGCCCCGGCGGCATTTCGGCCTGCCCGGCCTGCGTGGTTGCCCCTGCCGCCGCCGATCTGGCGCGGGTGGTCCGGGATGCGCGGATCGTGCTGTCTTTGCCTGCCGCCCATTGCGCGGAATGTATCTCGACGGTTGAAAAGGCGCTGCAGGCGGTGCCCGGTGTGCGCTCGGCCCGGCTGAATCTGACGCTGAAACGGGTCTCGGTTGACGCGGGCCCCGAGATCGCGCCCGCCGATCTGGTCGCGGTGCTGGACCGCGCCGGATATGAGGCGCATGAGCTGGATCCCGGCCTTCTGTCGGTGACGGAAACCGACCGCCAGGGGCGTGATCTGCTGATGCGGATGGGGGTGGCCTTCTTCTCGATGATGAATGTCATGCTTCTGTCGGTCGCGGTCTGGTCCGGGGCGGATGGTGCGACGCGCGATATGTTCCACTGGATTTCCGGCGCGATTGCGCTGCCGACGGTGGTGTTTTCCTCGCAGCCGTTTTTCAAAGGCGCCTGGCGCTCGCTGAAGGCGGGGCGGCTGGGGATGGATTTCCCGATCAGCCTGGCGATTGTGCTGGCCTGCTTCATCTCTATTTTCGAGACGATCAATTCTGGCCCGCATTCCTATTTCGATGCCGCCGTGATGCTGACCTTCTTCCTGCTGATCGGTCGCTACCTTGACCACCGCACCCGCGCGATTGCGCGATCCGCCGCGCAGGAACTGGCCGCGCTTGAGGTGCCCCGTGCCACCGTTTTGCAAGACGGCACCGAGGTTATCCGCCCGATTTCCGAGGTCATTCCCGGCGATCTGGTGCTGGTGCGACCGGGCGGGCGGATGCCGGTGGATGGCGAGATCGTCGCGGGCGCATCCGAGATCGATCGCAGCCTTCTGACCGGGGAAACCCTGCCCGTGGCCGCCCATCCCGGGGCGCTCGTCTCGGCGGGTGAGGTCAATCTGACCGGGCCGCTGACGGTGCGGGTGACGGCGGCGGGCAAGGACAGCTCGCTGCATCAGATGGCCGATCTGGTCGCCGTGGCCGAGGCGGCAAAGACCCGCTACACCTCGCTGGCCGAGCGGGCGGCGCATGCCTACTCGTCGATCGTGCATGTTCTGGCGGGCGTCGCTTTCACGGGCTGGCTGATCTATACCGGCGGCGATTTTCGTATGTCTGTCAATATCATGGCGGCGGTGCTGATCATCACCTGCCCCTGTGCCCTGGGCCTTGCGGTGCCTGCGGTGCTGACCTCGGCCTCGGGGCGACTGTTTCGCAAGGGGCTGCTGATCAAGGATGGCACGGCGCTGGAACGGCTTTCGCAGGTCGATACGGTGGTCTTTGACAAGACGGGCACGCTGACCCTGGGCCGCCCGGTTGCGACCAATTTCGACACCCATCCCCCGGCCGTGGCCGAGGTGGCGCTGGCGCTGGCCGGGGCCTCGTCGCACCCGCTTGCCATGGCGCTGGCCGAGGCGGCACGGGTCGCAGGTCTGCGCCCCGCCCGGGTCGAGGACATTCGTGAGATGCCCGGCTACGGCGTCGAGGGGCTTTGGAAGGGCAGGGTGGTGCGCCTTGGCCGCGCAGAATGGTGCGGGGCAGAACCCGGTGCCGGGACGGCAACATGGCTTTCCACTGGCGACAGCCCGGCCCGCGCCTTCACTTTCCACGACCGTCTGCGCCCCGGTGCCGCCGGGCTGGTTGATGCGCTGAAGGCGGATGGCAAGCGAGTCGTTTTGCTGTCGGGCGACACCCCGCCCGCCGTTTCCGCGCTGGCCGCAGAGCTAGGCATTGACGACTGGGCGGCTGGCGTTCTGCCTGCTGAAAAGGCCGCGCGGGTGCGTGATCTGAAGGCGGCGGGCGGCCATGTGCTGATGGTGGGCGACGGGTTGAATGACACGGCGGCACTGGCCGAGGCCTATGTCTCGATCTCGCCCGCATCGGCGCTGGATGCGGCGCGGGCGGCCTCGGATATCGTGCTTTTGGGCCAGGATATCGCGCCGATTGCCGATGCGCTGCGGATTTCGCGTCAGGCCTCCAGGCGAATTGTCGAGAATTTTAAGATTTCTGCAGGCTATAATGTGATCGCAGTGCCGCTGGCGCTGTTTGGTATGGCGACGCCACTGGCGGCGGCGCTGGCGATGTCTTTGTCATCGGTGACGGTCTCGCTGAACGCGCTGCGGCTGAAATAGGGGAAACGCGATGGAGATCCTGGGGATTTTGATTCCGGTTTCGTTGCTGATGGGCGGCGTTGGTCTGGTCGCTTTCATCTGGGCGATGCGGGCGCGACAGTTCGACGACCCAGAGGGCGATGCGAACCGTATCCTGACCAAAGACTGGGATGATCGCCCGCGCCCCGACTGATGCGCGGCCTGAACGGTCTGAACTGAAAAGCCCCGACAGAGTGATCTGTCGGGGCTTTTCGTATTCTTCCTGAAATCAGTCTGTCGGGCTGGGTTACACCGGGCCCATGGTTTCGCAGGCCATGCCACGCGCGCGCAGGCGGCGGCAGGCCAGATCGGCCTGATCCTCGGTCAGCCCCAGGAAAGAGGCGCGGTATTTGCCGCCTCTTTGGGTGACCTTGCGCATACCCTGGTCCAGCGTGGCGCTTTCGGCCAGAGCGGTGCGCAAAAGTGCGCGCTGCGCCTCATCCTGCGAGGTATAGGCCCCAACGGCCACACCAAAGCTGCGCCCGCCTGAGGTTGATTTCGAGACGACGACCAGTTCCTCGGGGACAGTTTCTGCGACGGGTTCGACGGCCGCAACCTTTGCGACGGGCTCAAAAATCGGCGCGCGGCGCACCGGAGCGGCTGGCTCGGCCACCACGGCGCGGGCATCGGCTGCGACAGTCTCGACTGCGGTCAGCCCGCCCCCGAACCCGCTGGGAACCGGCAGCTCCGACATCACTTCGGGCGCGATATTGTCGGCCTCGGCAAGCAGGATCTCTTCGGCAGGGGCGACGGTTTCGTAGACCGGGGCGGCCTCGGCAACCATCGGCACGGTTTCGGTTACGGGCGCGGCATCGGGTGCGACGGCCGGGCGCGTCAGATGTTCGGGGCGCGGCATCGGGCGCAGCGAGGCCAGCGCCATATCGACGGCAGGTGCTGCCTCCGGGGCGGTTTCGGCAACGGTCGGCGCAGGCGTTTCGGCAGGCGGGGCACCGGCGGCCAGCGCCATGGCCTGGGCCTCAAAGCTGCCAGAGGCGGCTGCAACTGCAGTTGCCGTCTGATCTGCGACAGGGGCGGGCGCATCCGTGGCCAGAGCGGCGATCACCTCATCGACGGCTGCCGGATCAACCAGCGATTTTCCGGCACCCGGATGGGCACCCGCATCGGCTGGCGCATCAGCTGATGCCAGCTCCAGCGCCTGGGCCTCGAACGTGCCGGGCGGAGGCGGCGGGGCGGATGCCTCGGCCAAAGCCGATTCGACACCTTCTGCGATTGCCGCAGCCAGCGCATCGGGAACCTGGGGCGCGGCCTCTGCCAGCAATACCTCAGGTGCTGCATTGCGATCGGGGCGCGGTTTCGGCCGTGGCGAGGTCAGCACAGCGCCAGAGACGCGCACAGTTTTGGCCGCGCTGCCGGGCGCATTCGGCGTGTCGACAGCGGCGGGCGGGGCCTCGGCCAGCAGATCGGCGCCCTGAATCGCAGCGGCATTCGGGCGGCTTTCGCGGGTGCCACTCTTGGCGAGGCCAAAGCCCTTGTTCATCAGCTCGACCATTTTGGCGTTGCGCTGCGCCGTCGATGTGCCACCGAACACGGTCGCAATGATGCGCTTGTCGCCGCGCTTGGCCGAGGCGGTCAGGTTAAAGCCCGCAGGCACCGTGTAGCCGGTCTTGATCCCGTCAGCGCCCTCATATCCATCCAGAAAACGGCTGTTGGTGTTCACGACCTTGGCGATGCCGGCATCAGCGGTGCGGCGCGAGAAGATGTTGTAAAACTGCGGGAAATCATAAAACAGATGCCGCCCCAGCAGCGTCATGTCACGCGCGGTCGACAGATGGCCCGGCGCAGTCAGACCATGGGCGTTCTTGAAGGTGGTGTTGCGCATGCCAAGTGCCCGCGCGGTGCGGGTCATGCGGCTGGCAAAGGCGGCCTCGGATCCTGCAATGTGGTCGCCAAGCGCGGCAGCGGCGTCATTGGCGGATTTGATCGCGGCGGCACGGATCAGATAGCGGACCTTGATTTTCTGCCCCGGCTTCAGCCCCAGACGTGAGGGCGGCTGCGCGGCAGCATGTTTCGACACCGTTACCACCGTATCCAGCGACATGCGGCCCGCCTGGATTTCCTGGAAGGTGATGTAAAGCGTCATCATCTTGGTCAGGGACGCCGGGTGCAGCTTTGTATCTGCGTTTTGCGACCACAGCTCTTCGCCGGTGCGCGCATCCATGATGATCGCCGCAAAAGGTGCTGCATGCGCCGGAGATGGCGTCACCACTGGAGCGATCAGCGCAAAAAGCGCCAGAAATAGCGTTACGTTGCGGAAAAACCGCCCGATTAGCGATGCCACGTCGCCGATCCTTTGCCTGTTTCGGACCCCGATTTTTTTGGGATCTCAATTCTGCCTCAGCAATCAGGCTAACACAGAGGGCTGTGCCGGAAAACCCGTAAATTTCAAGGGTTTTACACCAAAAGTTTATCTTGTTGCGCCCGGGTTTCACCAGGCCATATCCAGGGTGATTCTGCCCTTGCCACCGCTATTGCCTGGGGGTGCCGGTCAGCTGCATCACCAGGGCGGGCAGGTGCGAAAGGTCTGGCAGGTGGCGATAACGCGGATTTTCCACCGGCTCATCGGCGGAATCCAGCTCCCATGCGGGGCCATTTGGCACATGCACGCCCCAGGCCCCGGCATCCAGCGCCGCCACCACATCCGAGCGCATCGAGTTGCCGGTCATCAGCGCCGCGCCTGCGCCCTGGCCATGCTGATCGAAGATGCGGCGATAGACCTCAGGGGTCTTTTCTGAGACGATCTCGACCGCGTCAAAGCTGTCGCCAAGGCCGGATTGCGCCAACTTCCGCTCCTGGTGAAGCAGATCACCCTTGGTGATCAGGATCAGGCGGAACTGGCCGGAAAGCGCCTCGACCGTCTCACGCGCATGGGGAATCAGCTCGACCGGATGGTCCAGCATCGCCCGGCCTGCGCCCAAAAGCTCGGATATCACCGATGCGGGAACGCGGCCCTCGGTCACCTCGATTGCGGTCTCGATCATCGACAGGGTGAAGCCTTTCACCCCATAGCCATAGACGCCGATATTGCGCCGCTCAGCGGCCAGAAGGCGCTCGTGCAGTTGGTGGGGATCGCTGTAATCGCGCAGAAGATCGGTGAAATGCTCCTGGGTCAGGCGAAAGAAGGCCTCGTTTTGCCAAAGCGTATCATCGGCGTCGAAACCGATTGTGGTGATCATTGCTGCGGTTCCCGGATCGTGCCCTGTAACTGGCCTGTTTGCATCAAAGCAATCTTAACGGTTATGTGGCTCTTTTCGTATTCAGAAAAGCGACTATATTCCTGTCACTTTTGATCCTGTGCGAATCCCTGCAGAAAGCGGAGGCATGATTTGACCCATACCCCCCTGACCCTGTCAGACCAGCAAGATGGTCCGGGTGCCGGCGGTCCGGGTGAGGACACCTCGCTGCTGGCCAAGCCGAAACCAAAGACCCAGCGGCCGCCGCTTTACAAGGTGCTGCTGCTGAATGACGACTACACCCCGATGGAGTTCGTGGTTCACATCCTGGAACGTTTTTTCGGCATGAATCACGCCCAGGCCTTTGACATCATGCTGGTGGTCCATAAGAAGGGCCTCGCGGTGGTTGGCGTCTTTTCCTTTGAGGTCGCAGAGACCAAGGTCGCCCAGGTGATGGATTTTGCGCGCCGTCATCAGCATCCGCTGCAATGCACGATGGAAAAAGAATAGACGCGCAAACGGGCGCGACAGAGGCGGATCATGCGAGCATCACGGATTGAACTGGCCCTGGAAGAGGGCCTTTTTGCGCTTCCCGAGACGGGGCAGATCGCGGTTTTCCGCCCGCATCAGGGCGATGATCTCTCGGCCCTGCCGAAAGATCGGGTCGTGGTGCTGACAGGGTTCCGTCCCGACAGCGATTATTTCAAAGCCCGGGGCTATCAGGTCGAAAGCGCTGCGCCAGCGGGGGCGGCCCCCTATGCGGCGGCGCTGGTTTGCCTGCCGCGCGCACGCGATCATGCGAAAGCGATGCTGGCCGAAGCTGCGGTCCGGGTTGCGCCTGGCGCCACTGTGCTGGTTGACGGGCAAAAGACCGACGGAATTGAATCAATTCTGAAAGATCTGAAGCCCCGCGTCGCCCTGTCTGGCGCGATCTCAAAGGCGCATGGCCGTATCGCGGCTTTTGCGGCGGGGCCAGAGCTTGCCGATTGGGCCGATCAGCCGCGCCAGGTTGAGGGCGGCTTCATCACCCGCGCCGGGGTGTTCTCAGCGGATGGGCCGGATCCGGCCTCGGTTCTGCTGGCCGAACATCTGCCCGAAAAGCTGGGGCCGAAGGTGGTCGATCTGGGGGCGGGCTGGGGCTATCTTTCGCGGGCGATCCTGGCGCGTGCCAGCGTCAAACGGCTGGATCTGGTCGAGGCAGAGGCGCTTTCGCTGGAATGTGCCCGCCAGAACATCGACGATCCCCGCGCGAATTTCCATTGGGAGGATGCGACCGCCTTCCGCCCCGCCAATCTGGCCGAGACGGTGGTGATGAACCCGCCCTTCCATATCGGGCGCAGCTCTGATCCGACGCTGGGCATTGCCTTCATCACGGCGGCGCGGCGGATGCTGGCCCCGGATGGGGCGCTCTGGATGGTGGCCAACCGCCATCTGCCCTATGATGAGGCGCTGACGACCCATTTCCTTGAGGTCGAGACCGTCGTGCAGACCAATTCCTTCCGCGTGATCCGCGCCATCAAGCCGCGCCGCCAGGCCCGTTAAGGGCGGCGGCCCAGCCAGATCCGAGGCCAATATGTCCTTTTCCCTCTCCGGCAAGACCGCCATCGTAACCGGGGCCGCCAGCGGCCTGGGTCTCGCCATCGCGCGGCATCTGATCGACAAGGGCGTGCGCGTCATGCTGGCCGATTCCGATGAGGCGCGGCTGACGGCCGAGATGGGCGAGGCGGCGCAGGGCGACGGCCCGGTGCGGCTGTTCCCCGGTGATCTGACGCGCAAGCTGACGCTGGTGAACCTGGTTTCGGCCACGGTTGAGGCCTTTGACCGGATCGACATTCTGGTCAACGCCGCCCGCCGCTGCCAGATATCCGAGGTGCTGAACCCCGAGGCCGATCATGTCGAGGCGCTCTGGCAGCAAAATGTCCTCTCGACGCTGCGGCTCAGCCAGCTGGTGGCGAAGCGGATGATCCAGGTCGCCGAGGCGGCCGATCACCCTGAGCCCGGTGCCATCGGCTCGATCATCAATTTCTCATCGGTGGCGGCGGTGCGGGTGCAGCCGGAACTGCTGGCCTATTCGATGGCCTCGGCCGCGGTTGAACAGATGACCCGCACACTGGCCGTGGCGCTGGCGCCCAAAGGCATCCGGGTGAATGCGGTTTCCATCGGCTCCGTGATGAGCGCCAGCCTGCAACTGGCGCTGAAGGAATCGCCTGATCTGCGCGAGCGGATCGAAAGCGGCACGCCTTTGGGGCGGATCGCGGCCCCGGATGAGCTGGTCGAGACGATCCAGTATCTGGCGGCAGATGCCTCACGCTTTGTGACGGGGCAGGTGCTGGTGGTTGATGGCGGGCGCGGCCTGCTGGATGCGGTGGCCGCGCCCGCGTTCTGAGGCCCAGTTCTGAGGCTTGGTTCTGGGGATCAGTTTTGGGGCTTATCCCTGTTCCGCGACCAGCCAGGGCAGTTCGGCGAAATCGGAAAACCGGGCGGTTTGCGGCAGATCCTGCGCGGGCGATTTGCGATAGCCCTCGGTGTAAAGCAGGAAGGGCAGGTCTGCGGCCAGCGCCGTATCGGCGTCAACCTCACTGTCGCCGACAAAGATCGCGTGATCCGCGCCCAGCTCTGCCATGCAAAGGCGCAAAGGGGCCGGGTCGGGCTTTAGCGCCACCCGCCCGCCGCCGACGATCGACTGAAACCAGGGCGTCAGGCCCATCTGGTCCAGCACCAGCCGCGCCGCGCCCTCGGGTTTGTTGGTGCAGATGCCCAGCGGATGCCCAGCCTGGGCCAGCGCCGCCAGGGCCTCTGTCACGCCGGGGTAAAGCCTTGTGCGCAGGGTGGGCTCTGCCTCATAGGCGGCGGCGGTGGCCTGGAAAAGGCGCGGATGCGCGGCCGCATCAAGGCCACGCGCCTCAATGCCGCGCTGCACCAGATTGGCCATGCCCTTGCCGATGAAAGAGGTCACCGTCGGCAGATCAAAGGGCGCGACGCCCTCAGCCGCGAAGGCGCGGTTCAGCGCCGCCTGCAGATCGGGCACTGAATCGACCAGGGTGCCGTCGAGGTCGAAAATGACCGGGGTCATTCGCGTGCGGCCTCGGCCACGGCCCGCAGAGCGCTGATGTTTGCGGCATAGGGCGCGGGGTTTTTCACCGAGCCACCGCTGAACACGGCCGAGCCTGCGACCAGAACATCCGCCCCGGCTGCGACAACCAGCGGCGCTGTTTCCGTGGTGACGCCGCCGTCGATCTCGATATGGATCGGGCGGTCGCCGATCATCGCGCGCAGACGGCGGATCTTTTCCAGCTGCGAGGTGATCAGCTTCTGCCCGCCAAAGCCCGGGTTGACTGTCATCACATTGATCAGCTCGATCTGGTCCAGCAGATATTCGACCCCCTCGATCCCGGTGGCGGGGTTGATTGCGATCCCGGGTTTGACCCCAAGTGCGCGGATCGTCTGCAGGCTGCGATGCATATGCACCCCGGCCTCAAGGTGGACAGAGATGAAATCGGCCCCGGCTTTGGCGAAAGCCTCAAGATAGGCATCGACCGGGGAGATCATCAGATGGACATCCATCACGCCCTTGATATGCGGGCGGATCGCGGCGCAGGTGGCCGGGCCAAAGGTGATATTGGGCACGAAATGCCCGTCCATCACATCGACATGCACCCAGTCGGCGCCGGCGGCCTCGATGGCTTCACATTCGGCACCGAAATTTGCGAAATCGGCAGAGAGGATCGAAGGGGCGATTTTGATCGCACGCGAGAAGCTCATGATGCAGGCCTTTCAGCTGGGGATTGTGGCTGCAATAGCCGCAATCGGGGGGGCGTTCCAGTGGGGCCCGCTCCAATGGCGGAACTGGTCCCCGTGGAGTTGGTGGCCTATGCCATACGCCCCATCTGGCGGCGGATGCGGCGGGCCTGGTCCAGCTCGGCGTTGATGGCGCCCCCGGCCAGGATCGCCCAGACCGAAAGGTAAAGCCACATCATCAGGATCACCGCCGCCCCGATCGAGCCATAGATGCGGTTATAACTGTTGAAATTCTCCAGATAGAGCGAGAAGCCCATCGACACACCCGCCCAGGCCAGCGCCGCAAAGATCACCCCGCCGGAAAACCAGCGAGAGCGCTCATTGCGGGGCACATTTGGGCCGTAGCGGAACAGGATCGACAGGCAGACCAGCACCAGCAGCACCATCGCAGCCCAGGGCAAAAGCCGGGTCAGCCGCGGCGCGATCTGGTCCAGCGGCACCCAGGACAGCATCACGGGCACGATGACGATGGTGGCCAGCGCCCCGATCAGCGCCGCAATCAGCGAGAGCGTCAGCAGGAAATCACGGGCCATACCACCCAGCCACGAGCGCGGCACCGCGCGATGCACCACATCCAGCCCCTGGACCAGCGCGGACACCCCATTGCGGGCCGAGTAAAGCGCAACCAGCAGCGACAAAAGCGTGGCCCAGCCCAGCGTGGTGCGCGGCGCATTCACCAGCCCCATCACCTGATCGTGGATCAGACTGCTGGCATCGGGCGGCAAAAACCGCTCAGCCACCTGCAGATAGCCCGCAATCACCACCGGATCGGCCATCATCCCCCAGATCGCCACCACCGCCGCCAGCCCCGGAAACACCGCAAACATCGCGTAAAAGGCCACGCCCGCCGCGACGAGGCCGAAATGCCCGTCGCCCATCCGCTCGGTCACGGCAGTTATGAAGTGCCAGATTTTGCGCAGCAGTGTCATATGGGGGGTCGCCTGAATTGTTGTCGGGATGGTGGTCGGGGGCCTGTCCGGGGTGTGATTGGGGTGTGATCGGGGTCTGGTCGGCCTGGGCTATTCCCGGATCCATGCCGAGAAATCCGCATCCGGTGGCATGGCGCGCGCGCGGGGCGAGATCAGCGACCGCTCGCGCTTTTGTGGCAGCGTTCCGGGGCCTGTCAGAACCCCCAGCCGGTTCAGGTAGTCGGGCAGATAGCCGGGCAGGATCAGGCTTTTGTCCAAAGGCAGGCCGGGGGTCAGCTCGCGGGCCAGCCGCCAGACCACGGTAACGCAATTCGACAGAGCGGTGTTATACCAGGCGGGCGCGGCGTTCAGCTCATTCCCCAGCTCTACATAGCTGAGGAACACCGCCCGCAGCTGCGCGGGCGTCAGATCCAGCGGGTAAAGATGCACCTCTTCGCCCCGCGCCACCGCCCGCCATTGCACGATATCAGCCTCATCCGCTGCAATCAGCGACAGCTCGAACTGGCGGAAAAAGCCACCAAGCGCCGAGAACTTCTCGCCCTTTTCGCGGCGGATCTCGACCGAGAAGGTCAGCGGATCGGCATCGGCAAAGCGAAAGCTGACCAGCAGATGCGCGATCATCGGGTTGCCCCAGGATGAGGTGATCATATCTGCGCCGGTGAGTTTCGTCAGATCGACCACGCGGCTGGTCCAGGCCTCTTCAGCCTCGGTCGCGCTTTGCCAGCGAAAGCTGCGGATATTGTCGAGCCGGACAATATCGCCCTCGACCTGGCCCTTTACGATGCGGGAAACATCGCGGGCCCAGTCGCGGTCCTGGCGCGGCTGCATGCTGAAAAACCACAGCAAAAGCACAGCCGTCAGGGTGAAAAGCGCGATCCAGCCAAAGCCCGACCCCCAATTCGTGCCCAGCCGCGCCCAGGCAACCAGCGCGACCGCAACCGCCAGCCCGGCCAGCGCATAGGGCCGCGCCTGCGCGAACTGCACCCAAAGCGCAGCTGCGCCCCAGGCAGAGATCAGGGCCAGGATCAGCCAGAACAGCACTGCTTTCACCGCTTAACGCTCGTCGTTACGTAATTCACCGAAAGGTCGCGCGAAGACAGGCTCCAGCGCCAGGAGATGGGGTTGAATACCATCCCCTTGCGGTCCACCGGGTCAAGGCCTGCGCGGCGGATCAGGTCATAAAGCTCATCGGGCGTGATGAATTTCGCCCAGTCATGGGTGCCTTTGGGCAGCCAGCGCATGATCCACTCGGCACCGATAATCGCCATGGCAAAGCTTTTGGCGTTGCGGTTCATGGTCGAGCAGATCATCAGCCCGCCCGGTTTCAGAAGCTGCTGGCAGGCGGTCAGATAGGCCAGCGGATCGGCGACATGCTCGACCACTTCCATATTCAGCACCACGTCATAGCGCTCGCCGGCCTCGGCCAGCGCCTCGGCGGTGGTGTGGCGATAGTCGATCTTCAGCCCCGAGGCCTCGGCATGCACCCGCGCCACCGGGATATTGCGCTCGGCGGCATCGGCCCCGGTCACATCGGCCCCCAGCCGCGCCATCGGCTCTGACAAAAGCCCGCCACCGCAGCCGATATCCAGGATGCGCAGCCCCTCAAAGGCCTGCGGTGCGGTCAGATCCCGGCCGAACTCGCCCGCGATCTGGGTGGTGATATAGTCCAGGCGGCAGGGGTTCATCAGGTGCAGGGGGCGGAATTTGCCCTTTGGATCCCACCATTCCTCGGCCATGGCCTGGAATTTTGCCACCTCGGCGGGATCGACGGTTCCGGTGGTGGCGGCAGCGGCTGACATCTGATGTCCTCGTTCGACTTTGCGTTTCTTCCACGTTATATAGACCGCAATGGATCAGAGATCAGGACAAAAACGCGCAAGCGACTTCCTTTACCCGCCGATCGAGCCTTTCGATCAGCGCATGATGGATATGGGCGACGGCCATCAGGTCTATGTCGAGCAATGCGGCAACCCCGCAGGCATGCCGGTTTTTGTCTTTCACGGCGGGCCGGGCGGCGGCTGCAGCCCGCTGATGCGGCGCTATTTCGATCCGGCGTTCTTTCGCGTTGTGCTGTTTGATCAGCGCGGCTGCGGGCGATCAGTGCCGCGGGCGACGGTGATCCGCAACACGACCTGGGATCTGGTCTCCGACGCCGAGCGGATCCGTGAGGCGCTTGGCATCTCGCAATATGTGGCCTTTGGCGGCAGCTGGGGGGCGACGCTGGCGCTGATCACCGCGATCACCCATCCGACCCGCGTCTCGCATATGGTGCTGCGCGGCGTCTTTCTGATGACCCGGGCCGAGCTGGACTGGTTCTATGGCGGCGGCGCGGGGAGGTTCTTCCCCGATCTGTGGCGCAATTTCATCGGCCCGATCCCCGAGGGTGAGCGAGGCGATCTGATCCAGGCCTATCATCGGCGGCTGTTTTCGGGGGATCGCGCTGAAGAGGTGCGCTTTGCCCGGCTGTGGTCGGGGTGGGAGAATGCGCTTGCCTCTATCCACAATGACGGCTGGTTCGGTGAAAGTCCCGCCGATTATGCCCATGCCTTTGCCCGGCTGGAAAACCACTATTTCATCAATGGCGGTTTCCTGGATCATGACGGCTGGATCCTGGCCAATCGCTCGCGCATTGCCCATATCCCGGCCGAGATCGTTCAGGGCCGCTATGACATGGTCTGCCCGCCGCAATCGGCCTGGAGCCTGGCCGAGGGCTGGGACCGTGCCCGCATCAATATGGTGCCGATGGCCGGGCATGCCCTGTCCGAACCCGCGATTTCCGAGGCGCTGGTGCGCTCGATGGACCGTTTGCGCGGCTGATTTCTTACCTTCCGGTTGCTGGAGCCCACTGGCCCCCCTTCGCATCAGGCACTAGCGTCGCGCGAAATTCCTGAACGCGGGGGCGCGCGCGGCATGCAAAAGACTGAAAAATCCGGGACGGGCCTTGGCCTGCCGCAGGCGGTGGCCGGGCTGGTTTTCATGCTGGCGGGATTTGTGGCGCTGGTTCAGCCCTGGGGGCTGTCGAGCCTGCAGGCGCAGATGCTGGCGGTGATCCTGGTGACGCTGGTTCTCTGGGCGACGGCACTGGTGCCGGGCTATCTGGCCAGCCTTGGGTTCTTTGCCTTCGTGCTGGTGCTGGGGCTGACGACGCCGGATCTGGTGTTCAGCGGTTTTTCCTCGGCGGCGGTCTGGCTGATCGTGTCGGGCTTTGTGATCGGGGCGGCGATCGGGCTGACCGGCCTTGGGGCGCGGCTGGCAGCGGTGCTGGCGCCTTTGCTGGGCGGCAGCTATCCGCGGCTGATTGGCGGGCTGATGGTGACGGCTGCGCTGATGGCCTTTGTGATGCCCTCATCGGTGGGGCGGGCGGCGGTGCTGGCGCCTTTGGGGATCGCGCTGGCGGATCGGCTGGGGCTGGTGCCTGGCTCGCAGGGGCGGATCGGTGTGGCGGTTGCGGTGGCGATTGGCTGCAATATCCCGGGCTTTGCGATCCTGCCCGCGAATATCCCGAATATGGTGCTTTCGGGCGCGGCGGATACCATCCTTGGGATACATCTGGGCTATATGCAGTATCTGATCCTGCATTATCCCATCATGGGGCTTTTGAAATCGGCCCTGGCCGTGGTGCTGATCCTGCGTCTTTTCCCGGCCTCGACCACTGAGGCGAGCGCGCCGCCCGTTGTTGCGCCTGCCGCTGGCGACACCGGGGCGCAGCTGCGGGTGGGCCTGGTTTTGCTGGTGACGCTGGGCTTTTGGATGACCGACAGCCTGCATGGGATTAACGCCGCCTGGATCGGCCTGGTCGCCGCCTGTGCGCTTTTGCTGCCGCGTTTTGGCGTGGTGCCGCCGCAGGCCTTTCGGCAGGCGATGGATTTCGGGCTGCTTTTGTTTGTCGCGGGGGCATTGGCGCTTGGGGCGCTGGTCAATAGCTCTGGCCTTGGCGCGATGCTGGGCACGGCCCTTGCTGATCTGCTGCCGATCCGCGAGGGCGCGGCCTTTCTGAACTTCATGTCGCTGTCGCTGATGGCCACGGTGACCGGGCTTTTCACCACGGTGCCCGGCGTGCCTGCGGTGCTGACGCCGCTCGCGCCCGATCTGGCGCAATCCAGCGGTTTTGGCCTTGAGACGGTGCTGATGACGCAGGTCCTGGGCTTTTCGACGCCGCTTTTCCCCTATCAGGTGGCGCCGCTGATCGTTGCCATGCAGCTAAGCGGAGAGCGCCCGTCGCATCTTTTGCGCATCATCCTGCCGCTGGCGGGGCTGACGGTGGTGATGCTGCTGCCGCTGGAGTTTCTGTGGTGGCGGCTGCTGGGCCAGATCTGATCACCAGACCCGGCCCAGCCGTGGTTAAGTTCAGACCGAAACGCTGCGGATCCAGCCATGCGGATCAGCGATGCTGCCGCGCTGGATGCCCACCAGGGTTTCGCGCAGTTTGGTGGTGACGGGGCCGGTCTGGCCGTCGCCCATGGTAAAGCTGCCGCCCTCATATTTGACCTGGCCGATCCCGGCCACCACGGCGGCGGTGCCGCAGGCGAAGGCCTCTTTCAGCTTGCCGCTGGCGGCGTCTGCCTTCCAGGTCTCAAAGGAATAGGGGCGCTCGGTCACGGTGATGCCCGCATCTTTCGCCAGCTGGATCAGTGACTTGCGGGTGATGCCCGGAAGGATCGTGCCCAGAGGCGGCGTCGAGATCGAGCCATCCTCAAACACGAAGAACACGTTCATGCCGCCCAGCTCTTCGATCCAGTTGTGCTCTTTGGCGTCCAGGAACACCACCTGATCGCAGCCATTCTGCGCGGCCTCGGCCTGGGCCTGCAGGCTGGCGGCATAGTTGCCACCGCATTTCGCAGCCCCGGTGCCGCCGATTGCCGCGCGGGTAAAGCTTTGGGTGGCCCAGATGCTGACCGGCTTTGCGCCGCCCTTGAAATAGGGGCCAACGGGCGAGGCGATGACGCAGAAGATGAACTCTTTCGAGGGGCGCACGCCCAGAAACGCCTCATTGGCGAACATGAAGGGGCGCAGGTACAGGCTGGCGCCATCGGCCTCGGGCACCCATTTCGCGTCTGCGGCCAGCAGCGCCTCGACCGCGTTGATGAAATCGGCCTCGGGGATCTCCGGCATCGCCATGCGGCGGGCGGATTCGTTGAAACGGCGGGCGTTTTCTTCGGGGCGGAACAGGGTGATGGTGCCGTCTTTGCCGCGATAGGCCTTCATGCCCTCAAAGATTTCCTGCGCGTAATGCAGCACGCTTGAGGCCGGATCCAGCTCAAAGGGCTTGCGCGCCGAGACGGTGGCGTCGTGCCAGCCCTTTTCGACCGTCCAGTGAATGACCGCCATGTGATCGGAAAACAGGGTGCCAAAGCCCAGATTGCCAAAGGCGGCCTGGCGGTCAGCCTCGGGCATGGGGGCGGGGTTTTGGGTCGTGGTGAAGGAAAGCGGTGTGGTCATCTGCCTGGCCTTTGCGGAAGCGCCCTTTTGGGGTGCCTGAAACTGTCGTGGCGCCTGAAAACAGCGTTGCGCGAAATTAGACCCATCGGGCGCCGTGACGCCAGCCCCAGCTGTGCCGGATCTGCGCAATTTTTGCTGATTTGACGGCGCAGATCGGGGCGGCGCTGTTATCAGACTGCCAGTTCCTGCGCCGCAGGCCCCTGTATCTGCCCGCAGATAAGGCGTTGTGCAAAAACAGGGCGGATCAGGGCAATCAGATGCTTGCCGATGGGGGTGGTGTCACGCATTTGCATATCAGGAATGTAATTCCACTGTCAGGCATATGTGCAACCTGCAATCCTGCCGACAGTCGCCAACCGAAGGAGACAGACCGAATGGCCGCCGAGATGGACAGCCCCGCCGTGACTGACCGCGCCATTCGGGGCGTCCCCCTAAGGTCTACCGGGTATGCCCCGGACATCGCCTTGCCGGTGCAGGGCTTGACAGCGATGCGCATTCCAAGTCACGCCGCAGTTGCACAATCACGCCAGACTTGCGCAGCCGTCTGAACCGGATCCTGCCCAGAACTCAGGTTTCTTCCCATCACTGGCCCGCCAATCTGCCGCCAGGACCATCGCCCGGAGATCAATATGACCAAATATTGCCTGACTGTCACCTGTGAGAGCAAGCGCGGCATCGTCGCCGCCATCGCCGGCTATCTGGCTGAAAACGGTTGCAATATCACCGACTCTTCGCAATTCGATGACAGCCAGACCGGGCGCTTTTTCATGCGCGTCAGCTTCCGTTCCGAGGCTGGGACGGGGCTGGAAAAACTGCAGGCGGGTTTTGCCGATACCGCGAAGGCCCTGGGCATGCAGGCGCAATTCCATGATGAGGCGACCAAGCTGAAGGTCGTGATCATGGTCTCGCGCTTTGGCCATTGCCTGAACGACCTGCTTTATCGCTGGCGTATTGGCGCGCTGCCGATCGATATCGTGGCGGTGATCTCAAACCATATGGAATATCAGAAGGTTGTCGTGAACCACGACATCCCGTTCCACTACATCAAGGTTACCAAAGAGAACAAACCCCAGGCCGAGGCCGAGCAGATGCGGGTCGTGCGCGACTCGGGTGCCGAGCTGATCGTGCTGGCGCGCTACATGCAGGTTCTCTCGGATGAGATGTGCCAGGCGATGTCGGGGCGGATCATCAACATCCACCATTCCTTCCTGCCGTCCTTCAAGGGCGCAAACCCCTATAAGCAGGCGTTCGAGCGCGGGGTAAAGCTGATCGGCGCGACCTCGCATTACGTGACGGCCGACCTCGACGAGGGCCCGATCATCGAGCAGGACATCATCCGCGTCACCCACGCGCAATCGGCGGATGATTATGTCTCGCTGGGGCGTGATGTGGAAAGCCAGGTGCTGGCGCGGGCGGTGCATGCCCATATCCACCGCCGCGTGTTCCTGAATGGCGACAAGACGGTGGTATTCCCGGCCTCGCCCGGCTCTTACGCCTCCGAACGGATGGGCTGACAGATTTTTTGAGAGGGCCCTGATTTGAGGGGGCCCCGTTTTATGGTCCCCCGTTTTATAGCCCCCGGAAAGCCGCGCTTTGCGTCAGGCCTTTCGGGGGCTTTTCTGTTTGAAATACGGCAGTTCTGCGCGGCAATCTTGCGGCGTCATATGGCCCAAAAGAACATCGCCCGCTGGACCGGGGTCCAACGGGCGTTGATGTCTTGGTAGAAATATCTTCTGACACCGAAGTGTCTGAGGATATGGTGCCCAGAAGAGGACTCGAACCTCCACGCCTTGCGGCACTGGTACCTGAAACCAGCGCGTCTACCAATTCCGCCATCTGGGCGATGTCGTAGCGGCGATGTACCCCTGGCATCAGGGGTTGTCAACAAGCCATCTGACAGAAAATGCGAGATTTTTTTCTGACCCCGCGAAAGCCCTGCAATCAGCCCATAGAAATATGGCTTTTACCTTGCTGGCACCGACTGGCGGGGCTAAGGAAAAGAAAAGCACGTGAGCCCGCAGGGGAGTTTTCCGCATGAGCAAGCTGGTCACCATCTATGGCGGTTCGGGCTTTGTCGGCCGCTACATCGCACGCCGATTTGCCCGTCTGGGCTGGCGGGTGCGGGTGGCGGTGCGTCGCCCGAATGAAGCGCTTTTCGTCAAACCCTATGGCGCCCCGGGCCAGGTCGAGCCGATTCTGTGCAATATCCGCAATCTGGCCAGCGTGAAGCGGGCCGCGATGGGCGCGGATGCAGTTATCAACTGCGTTGGCACCTTCCGCCGTGGCGGCAAGAACAATTTCGACGCCGTTCATGTGGCGGGTGCGGCCAATATCGCCCAGGCCGCAAAAGAGGCGGGCGTCGCAAAGCTGATCCATCTCTCGGCGATTGGCGCAGATGCGGCCAGCGCCTCGCTTTACGGCAAGTCGAAAGCGGCAGGCGAGGCGGCCGTTCTGGCGGCATTCGAAGATGCGATCATCCTGCGCCCTTCGGTGATCTTTGGCACCGAGGATCAGTTCTTCAACAAATTCGCGGCCATGGCGCAATTCGCCCCGCTCTTGCCGATTGCAGGCGGCGCGACCCGATTCCAGCCGGTTTTCGTGGATGATGTGGCCCAGGCCGCCGTTCAGGCGATCACCAACCCGGCCGCGCCCGGCGTTTACGAGCTGGGCGGCCCCGAGGCTGCCCCCCTGTCCGAGCTGCTGAACCGCATGCTGCCGGTCATTCAGCGCCGCCGTATCGTGCTGAACCTGCCCGTTGGGCTGATGGCGCTGCCGGCTTTCGGCTTTGACCTGGTCGAGACGCTGACCGGCGGGCTGATCGTGAACAAAATCGTCACCCGCGATCATCTGAAGATGCTGGCGGCTGACAATGTGGTCGCCGAAGGGGCGCGTGGCTTTGCCGATCTGGGCGTGACGCCGCTGGCCTTTGAGGCGGTGATTGCAGATTATCTGTGGCGCTTCCGCCCCTCGGGCCAGTTTGCTGCCATTAAGGATTCGGCAAAGAACCTGAAGAAGGTCTGAGATTTTGGACAATACACTGATCGCCGCCTTTCTGGGTCTCCTGGAAGGGCTGACCGAGTTTATTCCTGTCTCATCTACCGGCCATTTGTTGCTGGCCGGGCATTTCCTGGGCTTCGAATCGGACAGCCGCACCTTTGAGGTGGTGATCCAGCTGGGGGCGATTCTGGCGCTGACCTCGGTTTTTGCCGCCAAAGTGACCCAGCTTTTCATCGCGGCCCGTCACAGCGATGCGGCGCGGCGCTCGATCGTTTCGGTGGCGCTGGCGTTTTTGCCCGCCGTGTTCATCGGCCTGCTGGCACATGGTTTCATCAAGAATGTGCTGTTTGAAACGCCGATGCTGATTGCGGTGATGCTGATCCTTGGCGGGGTGATCTTGCTGGTCGTTGACCGAATCTCGCCAAAACCGCAGCATTTCGACGCCCTGGCGCTGCCCTTTGGCAAGTCGCTGGCGATTGGCTTTTGCCAGTGCCTGGCGATGGTGCCGGGCGTCTCGCGCTCGGGGGCGACGATTGTTGGCGCGCTGATGATGGGGGTCGAAAAGCGGGCGGCGGCCGAGTTTTCCTTCCTGCTCAGCCTGCCGACCATGGTGGCGGCGGTTGGGTATGACCTGTTCAAGACCCGCCATGAGCTGGATTTCAGCGCGGTCTGGGATATCGCGGTCGGCTTCGCGGTGGCCTTTGTGGCAGCGCTGCTGGTGGTGAAATGGGTGCTCTCTTACATCAGCCGTCACGGCTATGCGGTCTTTGGCTGGTGGCGAATCATTGTCGGCTCGGCGGCCATGGTGGCGCTTTTGGCGGGTTACTGAGTGGATTTGGAACTTATGCTGACCTATATTTCGGATTGTCGTGCGTGTTTTTCGCGCCAATCCGGAAAAATCCACATATAGGTAAACTGTGCTGACTTTTATTTGAAATGCCGCAAGGCTAGTAAGGCGCACCCGGAACCTGCCTTGAGGGACGCGCAGCCATGGCCACGCAGAAAATGCTGAAATTCGTTTCACTGGGCAAAGAGACGCCCCAGAAACGCGAAGCAACCGAGCGCAACCGGGATTTCGATGAAATCTACCGCGAATTCGCCACCGAAAAGGCGGCAGAGCAGGCCAGCCGCTGCAGCCAATGCGGCGTGCCCTATTGCCAGGCGCATTGCCCGCTGCACAACAATATCCCCGACTGGCTGCGCCTGACCGCCGAAGGCCGCCTGAAAGAGGCCTGGGAAATCAGCCAGGCCACCAATTCCTTCCCTGAGATCTGCGGCCGCATCTGCCCGCAAGACCGCCTTTGCGAGGGGAACTGCGTTATCGAGCAATCCGGCCATGGCACGGTCACCATCGGCTCGGTCGAGAAATACATCACCGATACCGCATGGGAGGAAGGCTGGGTCCAGCCTGTCCGCCCCCATGCCGAGCGCCTGGAATCGGTCGGCATCATCGGCGCAGGCCCTGGTGGCCTGGCTGCAGCCGAGCGTCTGCGCCGCGCCGGAATTCAGGTCACCATCTATGACCGATATGACCGTGCGGGCGGGTTGCTGACCTATGGCATCCCCGGGTTCAAGCTGGAAAAGCCGGTCGTCATGCGCCGGGTCGAACAGCTTGAGGCCTCTGGCGTCAAATTCGTGCTGAACTGCACGGTCGGCGTTGATCAGTCGTTTGAGGAAATCCGCGCGCGCCACAATGCCGTGCTGATCGCCACCGGCGTCTATAAAATCCGCGAGATCGAGGCCCCCGGCGCGGGTGCCACCGGGATCGTCCGGGCGCTGGACTACCTGACCGTCTCGAACCGCCTGTCCTTTGGCGACACTGTCGCCGCCTATGAGGATGGCAGCCTGAATGCCAAAGGCAAACGGGTGGTGGTGATCGGCGGCGGTGATACCGCGATGGACTGCGTGCGCACGGCGATCCGCCAGGGCGCAACCTCGGTCAAATGTCTCTACCGCCGCGACCGCGCCAATATGCCGGGCTCGCAGCGCGAGGTGCAGAATGCCGAGGAAGAGGGCGTCGAATTCGTCTGGCTGGCCGCGCCGAAGGGCTTTTCGGGCGGCACGCAGGTTGAGGGCGTAATGGTGCAAAAGATGCGCCTTGGCGCGCCCGATGCCTCTGGCCGCCAGTCGCCCGAGGTGATCGAGGGCGCGGATTACGTCGAGCCCGCCGATCTGGTCGTCCAGGCGCTTGGGTTTGAGCCAGAGGCGATCCCGACGCTCTGGGGCGTCGACGCGCTGGCGGTCACCCGCTGGGGCACGATCAAGGCCGATTTCCGCACCCATGCAACCAGCCTGCCCGGCGTCTATGCGGTGGGCGATATCGTGCGCGGTGCCAGCCTTGTGGTCTGGGCGATCCGCGACGGCCGCGAGGCTGCCGACGCTATCGTTGCGCAATTCACATCGGCCGGGGCCGTCGCGGCCGAGTGAGTTTTCCGCAGGCTGTCGTTGCGGCGGGGTGGCGGCATCAAAGCCCGCCAGCTTTTGGCCCTGATACCAGCACTCTGCCCGACGCCGAAGTGAACAGCATCATCGTCCGATCCGGGTTAGACTCGGGCGTGATGTCGAAACGAAACAAAGGTTGACCGTTCCATGAAACGCCCTCTGACCCTTGCCCTTCTTCCCGTCCTGGCTGCTTTCGCAGGCCCGTCTGCGGCGCGCACCTGGAGCGCGCCCGAGGGCTGCGAGATCAATATGACCGTTCAGGCCAAGGGCTGCCGGGTCTCGAACCATTACATCTGCAGCAATGACGCCAAAGGCGATCAGTGGCGGGCCGATTTCGACCAGGAAGGCCTGTTCTTCCAGTCCCGGATCAATTTCGAAACCCAATGGGTGGAAAGCATTTCGCTGGGCGATGGCGAGGTGCAGTATCTGGGTGATGTGGCCGAGGATCCCGCCTCTTTCTCAGAGCTGCTGGATACCGGGCTGGACACTTTCGATTTCACCCTGACACGCAATTTCGGGCCGGACAGCCGGGTGATCGGCTTTGACCGTCTGACCGGGCGCAGCATCACCATCGACGGTGTCGTGCTTGAGGAAACCGAGTTTGAGGCCACCGAGGCCGATCTTGACGGCAATCCGCTGCGGGCCTCGCGCGGGCATGAGTATATCTCACGTGACAAGCGGATGTTCTTTGCAGGCCCCGGCCAGACCGATCTGGGCGACGGGCAATGGGTGCCGATTGACGGCAGCCCCATCGACTTCATCTTCCCGGGCGAGCCTGGCTTTGCCGCGACCCGCCCGCTTTATGACTGCGATCCGCTGCTGACCAATGCGCCCGCACCTCAGGGCCCGGCGCAGCAGGGTCTCGAACGGCTCTGGAGGGCGCGTTATGGCGAATGACAGTCACGGCCAATGCCTGTGCGGCGCGGTGCAGATCACGGTCTCGCATCCGCCGCATGAGGTGAATGCCTGCCATTGCGGCATGTGTCGGCGCTGGACCGGGGTGGCGCTGGTCACGCTCGATGTGCCCGAGGCGAATATCCGCATCGAGGGCCTTGATACCGTGCGCCGCTATACCTCGTCTGACTGGGCCGAGCGGGCCTTTTGCGGCACCTGCGGCAGCTCGCTTTGGTATCGGCTGACGGCGCCGGGTGCGCCCGACGATTACTACCTGGCGGCGGGTCTGATGGATGATCCCTCAGACCTGACCCTTGCCAATGAGATTTACATCGACCACCGGCCCCCGGCTTTCGCCTTTGCCGGACCCGCCAAACAGATCACGGAAGCCGCGTTTCTTGCCATGCTTCCAGCGCCAGCCCAGGAGGAGTGAGCCATGACCACCTATGATGAAGCCTGGGTGAAAGCCGAAGAAGCCAAGCGTGCCTTCATGGCCGAGCACAGCCTCTACCGTGATGAGGATGAGCATTCCTCCTGCGGCGTCGGCCTGGTGGTTGCAACCTCTGGCAAGCCCTCGCGCAAAGTCGTCCAGGCCGGGATCGACGCGCTGAAGGCGATCTGGCACCGCGGCGCGGTTGATGCCGATGGCAAAACCGGCGACGGCGCAGGCATCCATGTGCAAATCCCGGTCGAGTTCTTCTATGACGTGGTGCGCCGCACCGGGCATGAGCCGGATCAGAAAAAATGGATCGCGGTCGGCCAGGTCTTCCTGCCGCGCACGGATTTCGCCGCGCAAGAGCGTTGCCGCACGATCGTGGAAACCGAAGTGCTGCGCATGGGCCATTACATCTATGGCTGGCGTCACGTTCCCGTGGACATCTCGGTCCTGGGTGAGAAGGCCAATGCCACCCGCCCTGAGATCGAGCAGATCCTGATCCGCTGCGAAAAGGAAATCGACCGCGAGCAGTTCGAGCGCGAGCTTTACATCATCCGCCGCCGGATCGAGAAAGCCGTTACCGCCGCCGGGATCCATGGCTGCTATCTGTGCTCGCTGTCCTGCCGCTCGGTGATCTACAAGGGCATGATGCTGGCCGAACAGGTCTCGGTCTTTTACCCCGACCTGCAGGATGAGCGTTTCGTCTCGGCCTTTGCGATCTATCACCAGCGCTATTCCACCAATACCTTCCCGCAATGGTGGCTGGCGCAGCCCTTCCGCATGCTGGCCCATAACGGCGAGATCAACACGCTGAAGGGCAACGTCAACTGGATGAAATCGCACGAGATCCGCATGGCATCCTCTGCGTTTGGCGAGATGGCAGAGGACATCAAGCCGATCATCCCCGGCGGCACCTCGGATTCGGGTGCGCTGGATGCGGTGTTTGAGGTGATGGTGCGCTCGGGCCGTTCGGCGCCCATGGCGAAAACCATGCTGGTGCCGGAGGCCTGGTCGAAACAGACCGACACCATGCCCCAGGCCTGGGCGGATATGTATTCCTATTGCAACTCGGTGATCGAGCCATGGGATGGCCCGGCTGCGCTGGCGATGACCGATGGCCGCTGGGTCTGCGGCGGGCTGGATCGCAATGGTCTGCGCCCGATGCGCTATGTGGTCACCGGCGACGGGCTGCTGATCGCGGGCTCTGAGGCTGGGATGGTGCCGGTGGATGAGCTGACCATCCGCGAAAAAGGCGCGCTTGGGCCGGGGCAGATGATCGCCGTCGATATGGTTGAAGGCAAACTTTACCACGATACCGAGATGAAGAACAAACTGGCCAGCGCCCAGCCTTACAGCGAATGGGTCGGCAAGATCACCCATCTCTCGCCCGATCTCGACGCGCTGCCCGAGCACCCCGTTTTCAAAGGCGGCGAGCTGCGCAAGCGCCAGATCGCGGCGGGCTATTCGGTCGAGGATCTGGAACAGGTTCTCGCGCCCATGGCCGAGGACGGCAAGGAAATGATCGCCTCGATGGGCGATGACACGCCGCCTGCGGTCTTGTCGAAGATCTACCGGCCGCTGTCGCATTACTTCCGCCAGAACTTCAGCCAGGTCACGAACCCGCCGATCGATAGCCTTCGTGAAGGCCGGGTGATGTCGCTGAAAACCCGCTTCGGCAATCTGCGCAATGTGCTGGATGAAAACTCCAGCCAGACCGAGATCCTGGTGCTGGAAAGCCCCTTCGTTGCCAATGCCGAATTTGAGGCGATGGTGAAGCAGTTCGGCGATCATGTCGCCTATATCGACTGCACCTTCCCGGTCGGCCCGACGCTGAACGATCTGCAAGGTGCGCTGGAGCGGATCCGGGCCGAGGCCGAGGACGCCGTGCGCTCGGGCGCGGGGCAGCTGGTGCTGACCGATGAACATCAGGGCACCGAAAAGGTCGGCATGCCGATGATCCTGGCGACTTCGGCCGTGCACAGCTGGCTGACCCGCAAGGGGCTGCGGACCTTCTGCTCGATCAACGTCCGTTCCGCCGAATGTATCGACCCGCATTATTTCGCGGTGCTGATCGGCTGCGGTGCGACCACGGTGAACCCCTACCTTGCGCAGGACAGCATCGCTGACCGGATCGAGCGCAACCTGCTGGATGGCAGCCTGCTGGACGCGATGCGCCGCTACCGCGATGCGATTGATGCGGGGCTGTTGAAGATCATGGCGAAGATGGGGATCTCGGTGATCTCGTCCTATCGCGGTGGTCTGAACTTTGAGGCGGTGGGCCTGTCGCGTGCCATGGTGGCCGAGTATTTCCCCGGCATGAACAGCCGCATCTCGGGCATCGGTCTGCACGGGATCGAGCAAAAGCTGGAAGAGGTTCACGCCCGCGGCTGGCTGGGCGGCGCCGAAGTGCTGCCGATTGGCGGCTTCTACAAGGCGCGGCGCTCGGGCGAAAAGCACGGCTGGGAAGCGCAGACCATGCATATGCTGCAGGCGGCCTGCGACCGCGCCAGCTATGATCTGTGGAAGACCTATTCGGCGGCGATGCGCTCAAACCCGCCGATCCATCTGCGCGATCTGCTGGACATCAAAACGCTGGGCAAGCCGGTGCCGATTGAGGAAGTCGAATCGATTACCTCGATCCGCAAGCGGTTTGTGACGCCGGGCATGTCGCTGGGGGCGCTGTCGCCCGAGGCGCATATGACGCTGAACATCGCCATGAACCGCATCGGCGCGAAATCCGACAGCGGCGAGGGCGGCGAGGATCCGGCACACCAGCACCCCTTCCCGAATGGCGACAACCCCTGCGCCAAGATCAAGCAGGTGGCCTCGGGGCGCTTTGGTGTCACCGCAGAATACCTGAACGCCTGCGAAGAGCTGGAGATCAAGGTCGCCCAGGGCGCAAAGCCCGGCGAGGGCGGCCAGCTGCCGGGGATGAAGGTCACCGATCTGATCGCGCGGCTGCGCCACTCGACCAAGGGTGTGACGCTGATCAGCCCACCGCCGCATCACGATATCTATTCCATCGAGGATCTGGCGCAGCTGATCTATGACCTGAAGCAGATCAACCCGCGCTGCAAGGTGACGGTCAAGCTGGTGTCAGCCAGCGGGGTCGGCACGATTGCGGCGGGCGTGGCCAAGGCCAAGGCCGATGTGATCCTGGTCTCGGGCCATAACGGCGGCACGGGCGCCAGCCCCGGCACCTCGATCAAATTCGCGGGGCTTCCGTGGGAGATGGGCCTGACCGAGGCGCATCAGGTGCTGTCGATGAACAACCTGCGTGAGCGGGTGACGCTGCGCACCGATGGGGGCCTTCGCACGGGCCGCGATGTGGTGATGGCGGCGATGATGGGGGCCGAGGAATTCGGCATCGGCACCGCCGCGCTGATCGCCATGGGCTGCATCATGGTGCGTCAGTGCCAGTCGAACACCTGCCCGGTGGGCGTCTGCACCCAGGACAAGGCGCTGCGTGACAAGTTCACCGGCAATGCCGATAAAGTGGTGAACCTGATCACCTTCTACGCCCAGGAAGTGCGTGAGATCCTGGCGTCGATTGGGGCGCGCAGCCTGGATGAGATCATCGGTCGCCCGGATCTGCTGGTCCAGGTCTCGCGCGGTGCGGCAAGCCTGGATGATCTGGATCTCAACCCGCTGCTGATCACCGTCGATGGCACGCAGAAGATCACCTATGACCGCTCGAAGCCCCGCAATGCGGTGCCCGACACGCTGGATGCCGAGATCATCAAGGATGGCCACCGCTTCTTCGAAGACGGCGAAAAGATGCAGCTGTCCTACGCGGTCAGGAACACCTCGCGCACCATCGGCACCCGCGCCTCGTCGCATATCGTGCGCAAGTTTGGCATGCGCAATAACCTGCAGCACGACCATCTGACGGTGAAGCTGACCGGGAACGCCGGGCAAAGCCTTGGCGCCTTCGCGGTCAACGGCATCAAGATTGAGGTCCAGGGCGACGCCAATGACTATGTCGGCAAGGGCCTGTCAGGCGGTGTGATCGTGGTGCGCCCGCAGATGGCCTCGCCGCTGAAGGCCGAGGAGAACACCATCATCGGCAATACCGTGCTTTATGGCGCGACCGACGGGTTCCTCTTTGCCTCTGGCAAGGCGGGCGAGCGCTTCGCGGTCCGGAATTCGGGCGCAAGCGTGGTGATCGAGGGCTGCGGTTCGAACGGTTGTGAATATATGACCGGGGGCGTCGCGGTAATCCTGGGCGAGATCGGCGCGAATTTCGGGGCGGGGATGACGGGCGGCATGGCCTATCTCTACGACCCGGAAGGCAAGGCCGCTGAGATGGTCAATCCCGAGGGCCTGCTGACCAATGGCATCGGCCATCCGCATTGGGAAGCGCAGCTGAAAACCCTGGTCGAGCGCCATCTGGCCGAGACCGGCTCGCGCAAAGCGGCCCGCATCCTTGCCGACTGGGAGGTCGAGCGCGGCAATTTCCTGCAGGTCTGCCCGAAGGAAATGCTGCCGCATCTGGCCCATCCGCTGGTCGAGGCCGCCGGAAAAATCCCCGCTGAATAAGCGGTGACAGACAGCATCGCCCCCGGCCTGCGTGTGCGGGGGCGATGCGCCACAGATCCCCTGCACCAGCGGCATTTCTTTGCTATACCCGGCTTGCGGGCCGTATCGGTACAGGAGCGGATGATGGATCTTTGCCTGAACATGATTGTGCGTGATGAGGCCGGAATCATCGCGCAAACGCTGTCGAACCTGCTGGATCATGTGCAGATCTCGACCTGGGTGATCCATGACACCGGATCGCGTGACGGCACGCCGGAGGTGATCCGCGCGTTTTTTGCGGCGCGGCAGATTCCGGGCGAGTTGATCCACCGCGAATGGGAAAACTTCGGCGCAAATCGCCAATATGCGCTGGAAGATGCAAAGGGCCGCGCCGCGTTCGCGCTGTTTTTCGATGCCGATGACGGGTTTGAGGGCCAGCTGCCCGCGCTACCCGTGGATTGCGACTCGCTGACGCTGAATATGACGCGCGGCGCGGTGACCTATCCGACCAAACTGATCGTGCGCAACGATGGCCGCTATCGCTGGCGCGGCGTGGTGCATGAGGGGCTTTATTTCAATCCTGGCCCCGATCACCCGCATGAAAAGGTCGCGCATGTGGCGGGGGATTACAGGGTGATCAGCCGCTGTGCGGGCGCGCGTTCGCGCGACAATACCACCTTTTTGCGCGATGCGAATACGCTGGCGCGTGCTGTGGCCTCGCTGCCCGCCGAAGATGCTGATCTCTTGCCAAGATATTGCTTTTACTGCGCAAACTCATGGCGCGATGCAGGCGCCCCGCATGAGGCCGCGCATTGGTATCGCAAGCGCATTGGGCTTGGCGGCTGGAAGGATGAGGTGTTCCTGTCCTGGCTGGGCCTTGGGATAGAGCTGCGCAAGACAGGCGATACCGAGGGCGCGATCCGGGCCTTTATGCAGGGTCATGAGGTCTGCCCGGATCGCAATGAATGCCTGTTCCATCTGGTGCAGGCGCTGCGTCTGGCCGGACAGGTCGAGATGGCTCTGCTGCTTGCGCGTGAGGGGCTTCGCATCCCAAAACCCGGTGGCATGCGGTTGTTCCTCTGGCATGATGTCTATGCCTGGTGGATGGATTTTGAGTTCCTGATGTGCCTGAAAACCCTGAACCACCAGGCCGGGACTGAAAGCGAAGAGGCGCTGGCACGGATGCGGGCCGCCGGGGCGCCCGCGCATCTGTTCCCCCTGGTTGGTGCCTGAAGGGGGCCGGCGACTATTCCCGCATCAATCGCCGCGCATCAGCCCATGGCGGCGGATCTGGCGGTGAATGGTGCTGCGATCCACCCCCAGCTCTCGTGCTACGGCTGAGACATTCCAGCCGTGGCGGTCCAGCAGATGCGCCAGCATGGCGGGGCCGTCGCTAATGCCTTCTGGCTGGTGAAACTGCGCAGGCAGATGCGTCAGGCCCAGGGTCACCATACGGGCGGTGCCCCTGTCCCAGGCCAAAGCCAGTGCCCCCGCCAGGGCGGTCAGTTCCTGCAGATTGCCGGGCCAGGGATGGCGGGTCAGCGCCCGCGCCGCCTCGCGCTCAAAGGTGACGGGGGTGGCGAAGGCATGCGAGAAGATGCGGCTGGCCAGCGCGATCAGGTCGCGCCGCTGCGCGAGGCCGGGCAGGCGAAGCCGCCCCGCCGCGATCCGGTGCAAGAGATCCTCGCGCAGCCCGTTTGGGGCTGCCGTGTCGCAGGTCAGGATCAGCCGCGCCGCCGAAGGCCTTTCGCGCAACCCGCCGACGGGGCGAAAGCTGTGCTCGCTTACCAGCGGCAAAAGCCTGGCCTGCAGGCGCGGCGGCAGAGCACCGGGGTTTTCCAGCACCAGGGTTCCGCCCTCGGCCTGGTCGATCAGCCCTGGCACATAGGCCCGCGCATCGCCGCGCCCGAACAACAGCGCCGCCTCGTCCTCGGCCAGGGTGTCGCAGGCGAGCGTTACAAAAGGGCCGCGCCGCGCCGCATCATGGATCGCCCGCGCCAGCGTCGATTTTCCGCAGCCCACAGCGCCCTCGATCAGCAGGGGCAGCCTGCCCGGGGCCATTATCGCCGCGCGGGCCGCAATCTCGCGCATCTGGGGGTCATCGCCCGCCACCTCGCGCAGTGCGGCGGGAATGACCTGTGGGCGCGGGGGCAGGGGCGCGGGCCTCGGGCGCGGCTCGATCGCATGGGCGAAAAGGCGATAGCCGTCGCGGGTTTCCAGCAGACGGTCACGGGCGGCGTGCTGGCGCGTCAGCCCCTCCAGCCCGGCCAGATCCAGGTTGAACATATCCGAGATATGGCGGCCAATCAGGCCCGCCCCCTGCCGCCAGTCCTGACCCAGGCTGCGCGCCATCAGCCGCGCGGCCCCATTGGTCATGCCGATCACCCGGCCCGCCTGATCCAGCCGGATCGCCGCCTGCGGATCGACATCCAGGAAGTCCGGGCTGCCCGCCAGCCGCAGCACCCAATCGGCCCGTGCCTCGGCCATGATATTGGCCATTTCGATGCGCCTTGCGGTCTGGCGCACCAGGTTCAGCGCCAGAAACTGGCTGGCCCTGGCCCGGGGCGATGAAAGCAACGAGATATCCAGCACCGCCGCCAGCCGCCCGCCCGTGTCATAGATCGGCGCGGCGGTGCAGGACAGCCCGCCATGCGTGACATCGAAATGATCGCTTTGGTGGATGATCAGCGGCTCGCCCGTCTCGATACAGGCGCCAAGCGCGCAGGTGCCCGCCCGCGCCTCGGACCATTCCGCACCCATATAGAGGCCCGAGCGGCGCAGCTCTGCCTTTTGGCTGTCTTCGCCCAGATATTCGACCGTCACCCCCGCATCATCGGACAAAAGCAGCACGTAGTTCTGCCCGGCGACCAGCTTGTAGAGATCGTCGATCCCGGAACGCGCGATGCGGATCAGATCCTCTGAACGCTGCCGATGCTGGCGAAGCGCCGCCTCGGGCAGGATATAGGCCTCGGCCCGGTTCGCCGGATCCAGCCCGTGTTTTTGCAAGCAGCGCAGCCAGCTTTCCACCACAACCGGGTCGCGGGTCTCGCTGCCCTGATGCGAGACGCCCTCGATCTCGCGGATATGGTCGATATCTGCCTGCATCTCTCCCCCGTCACAGATCGTATTCCATGGGCATCACAGCATGGCGCGTCTTCTGTGCTTCCCTGTGTGCTGCCCTTTGGCTTCCCTGTCCGAGGCCCCCTCCCGGGCCGGAACAGGGCGATAGTGGCACATAATCTGCGGTTGCAGAACCAGGGCGTCTGCGTGGTGCAGCATCACGCTGCACTGCCGCGAACCTGTTGCAGGGAAATGCAACAGGTGGGGCAGGGGATGCCACAGTCCTGTTGCGTAACTGTCTGAAAAGATTGAGGGCGATTTTCCCGCTTCGCCTTTTGCCGGGACTGCGGCCAGCATTGTTCAACACCTGACAGGAGATGATATGAAAGCCCTGCGTTTTCACGCTGCCAAGGATCTGCGGATCGAAAACATTGATGCGATTCCCGCGCCAGGCCCCGGCCAGGTGGCGATTTCGAACCGCTTTGTCGGGATCTGCGGCACCGATCTGCACGAATATGCCTATGGTCCGATCTTTATCCCGACTGCCCCGCATCCTTTCACCGGGGCCTCGGGTCCGCAGGTGCTGGGCCATGAGTTCGGCGGCGTGGTGACGGCTGTCGGCCAGGGCGTCAGCCATGTTGCGGTGGGCGACCGGGTCTCGGTTCAGCCGCTGATCATGCCGCGCTCTGGCGATTATTTCGCAGATCGCGGGCTTTTTCACCTGAGTGAGAACCTGGCGCTGGCGGGCTTAAGCTGGGTCTCCGGCGGCATGGCCGAGGCGGCGCTGCTGAATGATTACAACGTCGTTAAGATCCCCGACAGCATGAGCGACGAAGAGGCCGCCCTGGTCGAGCCAACTGCCGTCGCCGTCTATGCCTGCGACCGGGGGCAGGTGACGGCGGGCCATTCGGTGCTGGTCACCGGGGCGGGGCCGATCGGCATTCTGACCGTGATGACGGCGCTGGCCTTTGGGGCGACGAAGCTGTTCCTCTCGGATCTGAACGACACGCGGCTGCAGTTGGCGCGTCAGATCCTGCCGGGTGTCATAACGCTGAACCCGAAGCGCGACGATATCGGCGCGGCGATCCGGGCCCAGACCGAGGGCGGCGTGGGCGTCGATGTGGCGCTGGAATGTGTGGGCAATGAGAAGGCGCTGCAAAGCTGCCTTGATGCGGTTCGCAAACAGGGCACCATCGTCCAGGTCGGGCTGCATCCGGGCAACTCGGGGCTGAACTGGCACAATGTCACCTTCAAGGATGTCGATGTGCGGGGGTCATGGGCCTATCCGACGCATCTGTGGCCGCGTGTGATCGACCTGATCGCCTCTGGCGCGATCCCGGCCAGCAAGGTGGTGACGAAGAAAATCCGCCTCGATGAGGCGGTGGCCGAGGGGTTCGATGCCCTGCTCGACCCGGCCGGAACCCAGCTGAAGATCCTGATTGATCTGACCTGAGACCATCCGATCCGGGCGGCGTTTCGGGGTTGGGAGGCCCCGCTGCCCGGATCCTTCACAGCATAGGGAGGAGAAACCATGCTTGATTCCACGAAAGAAACCGCGCTTGCTGCATTGGTCGCCGATCTGGAACGCGCCCTGGTGGCGCAGGATGCAGATGCGGTGGCCGGGCTGTTCCTGGAAACCGGCTTCTGGCGCGATCTGGCGGCCTTTACCTGGAACCTGAAAACCTGTGAGGGCCGGGCGCAGATCGCGGAAATGGCCCGGGCGCAGCTGCCGAAAGTTGCGCCCAAAGCGCTGGCGCTGGATCCGGCAGAGACGGTTTCCGAGGCGGGCGGCGTCACCGAGGGTTGGGTGACGCTGGAAACCGCTACTGGCCGCGGCCAGGGCTATATCCGCATGAAAGACGGTAAGATCTGGACGCTTCTGACCACGCTGCATGAGCTGAAAGGCCATGAAGAGCCGCGAAAGCTGCGCCGCCCGATGGGGGCAGAGCATGGCCATGACCCGAACCGCAAGACCTGGAAGGAAAAGCAGCTGGATGAGGCCGCGCGGCTGGGGTTCGAGGAACAGCCCTATGTGCTGGTGATCGGCGGCGGCCAGGGCGGCATCGCGCTTGGCGCGCGGCTGCGGCAGCTTTCCGTGCCGACCATCGTCATCGACAAACACCCGCGCCCGGGCGATCAGTGGCGCAACCGCTATAAATCGCTCTGCCTGCATGACCCGGTCTGGTATGATCACCTGCCCTATATCCCCTTCCCCGACAACTGGCCGGTCTTCGCGCCGAAGGACAAGGTCGGCGACTGGCTGGAGATGTATACGAAGGTGATGGAGCTGAACTACTGGTCCTCGACCACCGCGAAATCGGCGAAATATGATGAGGCGAAGGGCGAATGGGAGGTGGTGGTCCATCGGGACGGGCGTGACATCACGCTGCGCCCGAAACAGCTGGTGCTGGCGACCGGGATGTCGGGCAAGGCGAATGTTCCGGTGATCCCGGGCCAGGATGTGTTCAAAGGCGAGCAACAGCATTCCAGCCAGCACCCCGGCCCCGATGCCTATAAGGGCAGAAAGGTCGTCGTGATCGGTGCCAATAACTCGGCCCATGACATCTGCGCGGCGCTGTGGGAGGGCGGGGCCGATGTGACCATGGTGCAGCGCTCATCCACCCATATCGTGAAGTCAGACAGCCTGATGGAGGTGTGTCTCGGCGGGCTTTATTCCGAGGCGGCGGTGGCCAAGGGGATCACCCATGACAAGGCGGATATGATCTTCGCCTCGGTGCCCTATAAGATCATGGCCGATTTCCACGTGCCGCAATATGACGAGATCAAGGTGCGGGATGCGGCTTTCTACGCGGCGCTGGAAAAGGCGGGGTTCATGCTCGATTTCGGGGATGATGAATCGGGTCTCTTCATGAAATACCTGCGCCGTGGCTCGGGCTATTACATCGATGTGGGCGCCTGCGATCTGATCATCGACGGCTCGATCAAGCTGCAATCCGGCAAGGGGATCAGCCATCTGTCGGAAGGCGCGGTGGTGCTGGATGATGGCACCGAATTGCCCGCCGATCTGGTGGTCTATGCCACGGGGTACGGGTCAATGAACGGCTGGGCGGCGGATCTGATCAGCCAGGAAGTGGCGGATAAGGTGGGCAAATGCTGGGGTCTGGGTTCTGAGACCACCAAAGATCCAGGCCCATGGGAGGGTGAGCAACGCAATATGTGGAAGCCCACCATGCAGCCCGGCCTGTGGTTCCATGGCGGCAACCTGCATCAGTCGCGCCATTACTCGCGCTATCTGTCCTTGCAGCTGAAGGCGCGGCATGTGGGCATCGACACCCCGGTCTGGGGGCTTGAGGCCCCGCATCATCTGCGCTGAGATCGATCTCCGGGCCTGCCGCTATGTCTCAATCGGCATAGCTGCGGGTCTTTCTGATGCGGGATCTGCCTTCGCAGGTTCTGGGCTGCGCGTTGCGGTATCAACCGCTGTTTCCGCTGCCGCCGCCTGACCCCGGATCAGCCCCAGGGTCTGCTGGCAGCCGGGCTGATCCGAGCGCAGCGGCTCTGCCGCAAGCGCCCAGATTTCAGCCAGGGCGGGGGCTGCAACCGCGTCGCGGGCCTGGCGCAGCGCGATATATCCGCAGGGCTGATGCTCGGCCATGAACATCTCAAGCCAGGGGCCAAGATAGTCATCGCCCGCGGCGATATACGGCGCATCCGCCTCTAAGGCGTAGACAAGGATCTGTGCCGCCTCTGGGTCTTGTGCGGCCGCAAAGGCATAGCGCCCCAAAAGCCAGGCCAGGGTCTGTGCGGGGCAGGCGTTCAGAATACCGGGCAATGCGGCCCTGTCCGGCACCGCCATCGGCAAAGCCGCACTGTCGAGAAAGCGCCATTGCGCCGCCTTGTCGGAGTGAAAAACGAGGAGAAACCGCATCGCCGCCCGCCCTGTAAGATCCTGGTGAGATCGTGATCATGCTACCGGTGGGTTACACCACAGTGATGGTTAAAATTTCCCCAGGATTCAAGCGCCTGCTGCGCTTTTACCGGCCCCAGCCCAGCGGATTTTTGCCAGCGTATCTGGCTGATAGCGGGGGTGTTCAGACGCAATCCGACAGAAACGCCAGGGCATAAACTCCTGACTAATAGTGTCAACCATTTGAAAACATACAATAAATTTTAAAATTCTTCTTGCGTGACCGCCTCTTTGTTGTTTATAACGATTCTAAGAAAGCCAGCCAGCATCCTTGCCAGCCAGCCATCGAATTTATCATCCGAGAGGAGCCAGCCATGGCCCAAGCCGCCTGCAACACCTGTGCCTTTTACGAAGATCACGTCGCAAATTCCGCGAGCCAACTGGCTGATGCGGGCCTGTGCCGCGCCAATCCGCCCGTCACCCAGAAAGACGCCGAAACCCGCGGTTTCTGGCCGGTGGTGCAAAAGAATGACTGGTGCGGCAAGTTCGCAACCGTATTCGCGGCAGAGTGATCTCTGACTGACACTGACTGGCCCGCCGAAAAGGCAGGGCAAAGTCAAAGCGATGCAGCAAGGCAGCCCTCGGGCTGCCTTATGCGTTTTGCGGGTTATGCTTGGATCCGGTTGATGCTCTTTGTCAGGACAGCAGGTTTTGCGATAGGGTAGGGCGCGGCTCGTTCTCTCTGCCCTTGCAGGGAGGCTGCCGATGACGCGTTGAAATGAGGGGATCACGTGCGCCAAATACCTGGTCAGTTCACGCAGGAAATTCGGGTCTATTATGCCGATACCGATGCGGGGGGGATTGTTTACCACGCCCGCTATCTGGAGTTCGCCGAAAGGTGCCGGTCAGAGTTTCTCAGGCATATTGGCTGCCCGCTTGTCTCGGATGAGGGGAACAATTTCGTGGTCAGGCGTGCGCAGATTGAATGGCACGCCCCGGCGCGGCTGGATGATCTGCTGATCTGTCAGACCCTTGTGATCTCGGCCAGGGGCGCAAAGGTCAATATGGAGCACCGCTTTTTCGCGGGTGAGGTGATGACCACCCAGATCAGCGTTGAGCTGGCCTATATCACGAAAGCTCTCAGGCCAGCGCGTCTGCCTGCGAGCCTGATCGCCGCCATGCTGCCGCCCTCAGAAATGTGAAAATCTGAGGGGGCGCTGTTTTCGGTTGGCAGCCCGTTTCAGAGGGCGCCTCAGACGGTGCTGTCGGCCGCAGCCTGCGCCGAAACGCCGGTTTTTTGCCGCCTTGCCCGTTCGGTTGCGGATTTCAGCTGGCCACAGGCCGCCATGATATCCTCACCGCGCGGGGTGCGGATCGGCGAGGCATAGCCCGCTTTGTAGATGATATCGGCGAAGGCCTCGATCCGCTCCCAGTCGGAGCGCTCATAGGGCGAGCCGGGCCATTCGTTGAAGGGGATCAGGTTGATCTTCGCCGGAATCCCCTGGATCAGTTTGACCAGGCGGCGGGCGTCGGCGTCGCTGTCATTCACATCTTTCAGCATCACATATTCAAAGGTGATGCGTTCCGAATTCGACAGGCGCGGATAGTCGCGCAGCGCCGCCAGCAGCGTTGCCAGGTTCCATTTCTTGTTGATCGGCACCAGCTTGTCACGCACCTCATCGGTGGTGGCGTGGAAGCTGATCGCCAGCTGGCAGCCGATTTCCTCGGCGCAGCGGGCAATTTCCGGCACCACGCCCGAGGTCGACAGCGTGATCCGGCGGCGGCCAAGCGCGATGCCCTCATCGTCGCGCACGATCAGCATCGCGTCGCGGACGGCGTCAAAATTGTAAAGCGGCTCGCCCATGCCCATCAGCACGATGTTGGACAAAAGGCGCTCTCCGGTGGAGCCCTGGCCGGGTTCCGGCCATTCGCCCAGATCGTCGCGGGCCAGCATGACCTGGCCGACGATTTCACCCGCTGTCAGGTTGCGCACCAGTTTTTGCGTGCCGGTATGGCAGAAGGAGCAGGTCAGCGTGCAGCCAACCTGGCTGGACACACAAAGCGTGCCGCGGCCTTCTTCGGGAATATAGACCGCCTCGACCTCATGGCCGCCGGCGATGCGCAGCAGATACTTGCGGGTGCCATCGGCAGAAACCTGGCGGGTCACGATCTCTGGCAGCGCGATCTCGAATTTCGCGGCCAGGAGCGCGCGGTAGTCTTTCGCCAGATTGGTCATCAGGGCGAAATCGCGCACGCCCCAATAGTAGACCCATTGCCAGATCTGGCCGACCCGCATCTTCGCCTGCTTCTCAGGCGTGCCAGCGGTGATCAGGGCTTCGCGCAACTGGGCCCGGGTCAGGCCGACCAGGTTCACCTTATCCGTTTCCGGCAATTTGCGCGGAATCGTCATAACGTCCTGGGTGATCGGGGCTGCAACCGCGCGGGCGGGGGTAAGGTCGTTCATCTGGCAGATCCTTCGGGTTCAGCCTTGTTACAGGCGATCTGGCTGCTGGGTCCCGGGCCTATAGACGATTCCCGGCGAAAAAGAAAGCGCCCCGCCAAAGCGGAGCGCGTGATTTCCGTAAGGTGATGCGCTTATTTGCAGCGGGCTGCGGCATCATCCATGGCGGCGGTGAAGCCGCGCAGGCTGAAGGTGTCTTTGGTCTGGGTGCCACGGCCCGAACGCGCGGTGACCACGGCATCGGCACCGCCGCGAAGGGCGCGGATCAGCGCGGCATCATCCTCGGCCGAGCCTGACCAGGCCCATTCGCCATCGCTGAACAGCTCAAACTTGGTGCCGCCGATGGCGACGCCCACGGTCGAGCCCGCCGCGAAGGGGTAGCCGCCGGTGAAAGAGACCTGCGGGGCCGTGCCCGGGCGGTGGGTAACAAACAGCAAGATGTCGCCACGACGCACCGAGACCGGGGCACCATCCTTGGTGTTCACGGTTTCACGCGGTTTCGAGACGCCCCAGCATTCCTTGGGGTTGCCGTCCACGAAGACGTTCCAGTCGGTCATGGTTCCGACGCGATTGCTGGATTCCTGAGCGCTCGCGCAGAACGGAGCGATGATTGCCAGTGCGGCGGCGCCCATGGCGCGGCGAAGGACGATAGTCATATGTCTGACGCAGCCTCCAAGCTGTATCTTGCCTCTGTCAACGCGCCACTTCAGCCTTGCGATCATTGGATCTGATCATTCTGATCTGGCAGGCGCTTTCTTAACCCGATATTGCAGAAATACTTAAAAAGGGCAGGGGGCGAAAGCCCTTTGGGCAGAAAATCGCACATCTGTGAGGGACGGCATGGCGCGAGCAAGCGGAAAAGACGGTCGCAAGGTCGATATTGGCGCGGCCCCACTGGCCGAATTGTGGCGCGGGGGCGTGCTGGAAAGCACCCATCTGGGCCATGTGGTCATCTGTGACAGCAAGGGAATTATCGAGGCCTGGGGCAATCCCTCGGCGGTGATCTTCCCGCGATCATCGTGCAAGATGATCCAGGCGCTGCCGCTGATCGAAAGCGGCGCGGCGGCGTCCCATGGGCTTGGAAGCCAGCATCTGGCGCTGGCCTGTGCCAGCCATGAAGGGGCGCATCTGCATGTCGAAAAGACCGGGCGCTGGCTGGCCGATCTGGGGCTGAATGAGGCCGATCTGCGCTGCGGCGCCCATGAGCCTGCCGATAAGATTGAGCGTAACAGGCTGATCAAAAACGACGAATCCCCATGCCAGCTGCATAACAACTGCTCTGGCAAGCATTGCGGTTTTCTGACCGTGGTCCGGCATCAGGGCTGGGGGCCAGAGTATCACGAGATCGACCATCCCCTGCAGCAGGCCATCCGCCAGGCCACCGAAGAGCTGGCGGGTGAAGAGATTTCCGGCTGGGGGATCGACGGCTGCTCGGCCCCGAATTTCGCCATCAGCCTTGAGGGGCTGGGCCGTGCGATGGCGGCTTTCGCCACCGCGCATGAGGGGCAGGGCCTGCGGGCCGAGGCGATGGTCGCCCTGCGCCAGGCGATGATGGCGCATCCCGATCTGGTTGCGGGCGAGGGCCGTGCCTGCACCGGGCTGATGCGGGCTGCGGGCGGGCGGGCTGCGGTGAAAACCGGGGCCGAGGGCGTCTTTATCGGCATCCTGCCCGAGCGTGGCATTGGCGTGGCGCTGAAGGCGGTTGATGGCAACCACCGCGCCTCTGAGGCGGCGATTGCTGCGATCCTGGTGCGTCTGGGTATAGTTGAGGCCGGAGATCCGCAGGTGATGCGCTGGCTTAATCCGGTGCAGAAGAACTGGCGCGGCCTGGTCACCGGCGAGGTGCGGGCGGCCCCCGGCCTGATGTGACGGCAGATGTAACGCAGGTGTGACGCGTAACGCTTGATTTGGGGGCGCTGCGGGGGCAGACTGAATCCATGAACATGGAAGCCCCCCTTCCCTTTCCGCCGCATCAGGGTGATGGCGGGATGGTCGCCTTTCAGCGGCAGGAATTGTCAGTGATCCTGCGCCTTTACGGGATGATGGTCGCTGCAGGTGAGTGGCGCGATTATGGCATCTCACATGGGCGAGAGGTTGCGGTTTTCTCGATCTTCCGGCGCAGCGCTGAGAACCCGCTTTACCGGATTGAAAAGCGCCCGAAGCTGCGGATGAAGCAGGGGATCTATGCCGTGCTTGGCGAAAATGGCCAGGTGCTGCGCCGTGGCCATGAGCTGGCGCCGGTGCTGCGGGTGCTGGAGCGCAAGCTGATCCGCCCCGTCTGATCCGCCCCGTCTGATCCGCCCCGTCTGATCCACCCCGTCTGATCCACCCCGTCTGATCCGCTTACCCTGTGGCGTTATAAAGCCAGCGAAACCGCGTCAGGGCGTCGTCTTGCGATGATCTCGCCGCCATAATGGGTGCTGATGCGCTGCGTTGCGGCAGCGAGCGGCTCATAGGCGACGGACATCGTATAGCCATTCGCATGGATCAGCCGCTCTGGGCTGGTCATCAGGGCGACATGGCCGCGCCAGAACAAAAGATCGCCGCGTTGGGGGGCGGTGCCCGGCGCAAGCTCGGTGCCTAAGCTTTGTTGCAGGTCACTGTCGCCCGGGCAGGCCAGCCCCGCTGCATGAAAAGCCAGCTGGACGAGGCCAGAGCAATCGACCCCTGCGGCCGAGTTCCCGCCCCAGAGATAGGGCGCGTGCAACAGGCTTTCGGCGACGGCGACCGGGTCGGGCGCATGGTCCCCGCAGGCCGCCAGATGCGATTTGGGGATGAAACCCTCAGGCGTTTCCGCCCATGAGCCACTTTCGCCAATCACCCGAACCCGGGCATTCAGGAAAAGGGCCATTTTGGGCGGGGCCTGGACGCGCGGCTCTGGGTAAAGATGGGTGGCCGGGCTGATCACGCGATGGTCTGGCTGTTCTGATGCGCCCAGATCGGTTGCGCTGACCCAGCCGCAATAGCCATCTTTTTCAGCCATGACAAAGGTATAGCCGTCGCGCCGGTCGATGATGGTGACCGCATCACCATAGATTAGCTGGCGGTCGATCGCGCCCTGGGGCGCTGACAGCAGCGCGGTCAGGGATGCGGTGACCCGCGCGGGCTCGCCCTCGGTCAGGGGGGTATCTGCCAGAATGCTGCGCAGCGAAATATGGCCGATGCGGCCGGAAAACGGGGTCAGGCGGCGGTCCAATTCACAGCCCCAGCATATCTGGCAGCGCGTTCAGGATCGCCCGCGCCCCCTGGCCTGCGCCGCCTTTGGGGCGGGCCGGGGCGTCGGTGGGCGTGTGACCGTAAATGTCGAAATGCATATAGCGCGGGTGATCGGCGAAGCGGCGCAGGAAAAGGGCTGCGGTAATCGCGCCCGCAAAGCCAAAGCCGGGCGCATTGTCGAGATCGGCGATGCCCGGCTCGATCACTGGCTCATAGGGGGTGTGGAAGGGCATACGCCAGACCGGATCGAAGCCGGATTTCGCGCCCCGCTCCAGCGCAAGGGCGGTGGCGTCGTCCTGGGCCCAATAGGGCGCAAGGTCGGGGCCGACCGCGATTCGGGCCGCGCCCGTCAGCGTGGCCATAGAGATCAGCAGGTCGGTCTCTTCCTCGGTTGCCAGGGCCAGCGCATCGGCCAGCACAAGGCGGCCCTCAGCGTCGGTATCATTGATTTCGACCGTCAGCCCCTTGCGGCTGGTGACGATATCCTTTGGCTTCTGGGCATTGCCTGCGATCACATTCTCAACCGCCGGAACCAGCAGGCGCAGCCGGATCGGCAGGTTCAGCGCCATGATCATCTTGGCAAGGCCCATGGTCGTGGCGGCCCCGCCCATGTCTTTCTTCATCAAAAGCATGCCGTTGGCGGGTTTGATGTCCAGCCCGCCGGTGTCGAAACAGACGCCCTTTCCCACCAGTGTCAGACGCGGGCCCTGATTGCCCCAGTGCAGATCCAGCAGGCGCGGAGCGCGGGGGCTGGCCTGGCCAACCGCATGAATCAGCGGAAAATTCTGGCTGATCAGATCCTCGCCGGTGATGACCTTCACATGGGCGCCATGGGCTGCGGCCAGCTCGCGGAAGGCGGCTTCCAGCTGATCGGGCCCCATGTCGCGGGCGGGCGTGTTGATCAGGTCGCGGGTCAGACATTCGCCAGCAACCATCGCCTCGATCCGGGGGGCGTCGATATTCGCCGGGGCCTTCAGCCGGGCCGGATCGGCGGGCTTTTTGCCCGGGCGATAGCGGTCAAACCGATAGGCGGCCAGCAGCCAGGCCAGGGCGGCCTCTGCCGCCAGATCATCGGGCAGTTCGGTTGCGAAATGCCAGACCGTGCCCTCGGGCAGGGCGCTGGCCGCGCGGGCGAGGCCAAAGCGCTGGCGCTGGCGCGATTTTGCGCTGCCAAGCCCGGCCACCGCGCCAGAAATGCCGCCCGGCCCGGGCAGCAGCCGCAAAGCGCCAAGGCTGGCGTCGAAACCGCTGGCCTGCAGCCAGGCGCTGTGGCTGGCTCCGGCCCCTTGCAGGAAAGCGGCCAGCTCATCCTCGGCGATGATGTAAAGCGGAAGCGAGGCGGCATCAGCCCCCGCAAAGCGCGGCGGGATGGCAGAGGTCTGGGCAACTGGCATTTTGGCATCCGGTCTTGCCGCCCGCTTTGACAGCATTGGCGCGGCGGTGATTTTCGCCAAGACTGGCGCAGCCAGCCCGCCGCCGCAAGCGGGCTTTGCCGCCCGTTGCCAGATGTGACCGGGCCGCCAGCGGCGGCTCAGATACTTTGATCGGCGAAATCGCTTTGCGCGTTCAGCGCCCGCCCCGCGATCCGCAAAATCCTGGCCCAGATCGCCGCAAAAGCGGTGCCGTCACCGCGCTGCAGGCAGCACCGCGCATCTGCCGCCGCATCGGCCAGGCTGGTCAGGCCCAGATTGCTGGCCATCGAGCGCAGCTTGTGCAGCTGACGCTCGGCCGAGGCCAGATCATGCAGCCGGATCCGCCCCGCCAGACTGGCCAGCGCCAGGGACAGCTCGCCCAGGGCGCGGCTGACCATCTGATCCGCCGCCGCCGTTCCCAGATTGCGATAGATCGAGGCGATCACCTCTCCATCGTGCAAAAGCCGCTCTTGCGGTTGCAGCGTAACAACTATTCCCATCTTCATACCCCTGGCCCCACCAGGCCAAGCCCCACAATCCGCCGCAAGAGCTGCAGGTGCCCCCGGGGGTTCCCCCTTCCGGATGGCAAAAGCCCTGCAAATCCCACGACGTATTCCCATTACCCGGGGGTGATCATGGGGCCGCATCCTTTCGATTTTACTAAGCCGGATCGGGGCAGGTCGATTTTGCCACTCGCAATTTCTGCAAATGCTAAGTAACCAGAGCCAACAAGGAGCAAGCCCATGATCAAGGCCCGCATATTGCCGCAATACCTTGTCCAGCGCTTTCACGGCTGGCGTGCGACGAGCTATCAGAACAACCGTGCATGGTATCGCCGTCTGGCAGAAAGCGGTCAGCATCCGCGTGCCATGGTGATTTCCTGCTGCGATTCGCGCGTGCATGTGACCTCGATCTTCGGGGCTGACGAGGGCGAGTTCTTCATTCACCGCAATATCGCGGGTCTTGTGCCGCCCTATACCAGTGATGGCGGTACGCATGGCACCTCGGCGGCGCTGGAATATGCGGTGACCGCGCTGAAAGTGGCCCATATCCTGGTGGTCGGCCATTCGAACTGCGGTGGCGTCAAGGGCTGCCATGACATGTGCACCGGCCATGCGCCCGAGCTGGAAGAGAAAACGAGCTTTGTTGGCCGCTGGATGGATATTCTGCGCCCGGGCTTTGAAAAGGTCTCGCATCTGCCGAAGGATGTGATCCTGCCTGCGCTGGAAAAAGAGGCGGTTCTGACCAGCCTTGAAAACCTGATGACCTTTCCCTTCGTGCGCGATGCGGTCGAAAATGACCTGCTGACGCTGCACGGGATGTGGAACAATACCGGCGAGGGCGAGCTGGAGCAGTATGACCCCGATCGCGGGGCGTTCATTCCGGTCTGATCTGTGGGCAGGCGGCTGTCATGCTGCCTGCTGCCAGGCAGTATGTCGTCGGGCAGTATGTCGTCAGACGGCGGCCTGTCAGACGGCAGGCTGTCAGACGGGCCGCCCGCTCAGCAATTTCGGCAGCTCTCCGGTCAGGCCTGCGGCCTGGCGGATAAAGCGGCGGCGCAGGCCGGGGGTGGCATTGACCAGCCCCATGCCCAGATCGCGCCCCAGACGCAGCAGCGGATTGTCGTTTGAGAACAGGCGGGTAACCCCGTCCATCCCAAGCGCAAGCAGCGTTGAATCAAACCGCCGCCAGCGCTGATATTCCTCAAGCGGCACGCCGCTGCCGATATCCTCGCCACGCCTGCGGGCAAGGATCAGCACCTCGGCCAGTGCCGCCACATCGCGCAGCCCAAGGTTCAGCCCCTGGCCCGCCACCGGATGCACGCCATGCGCGGCATCGCCCACCAGGGCCACCCGGTCAGAGACGAAATGCTCGGCCAGCGACAGCGACAGCGGATAGGTGAAACGCGCCCCCGCCAGCTGAATCTCGCCCAGGAAATCGCCAAAGCGCGGGCGCAAAGCGGTCAGGAAATCATCGTCGCTCAGCGCGGCAATCTTCGCGGCAAGGCTGCTTTCCTCGCTCCAGACGATTGAGGAATGGTATCCGCCCGCCAGCGGCAGGATCGCAAGCGGCCCGCCTGGCATGAAAAACTGCTGGGCGCAGCCCTCGTGGTGGATTTGGTGATGGACGGCGGTGACCAGCGCGGTCTGCCCATAGCCCGCCGCCTGCCGCCGGATGCCCGCCCGCAAAGCCACGCCCGAGCCGCGCCCGTCACAGCCAACCAGCAGGCTGGCCGTCAGCGCTTCGCCGGAGGCAAGCGTAACCGAGGCCCCGGCTGGCCCGATCTGCTGATCGGTGACCGCCTGGCCGGAAATCAGCGTGATGCCGGGGGTCTCATTCATGGCCTGCAGGAAGGCGGCGTAAAGATAGCGGTCCTCGAGCATAAAGCCCATCGGACCCTCTTCGATCTCATCGGCGTCAAAGGTCAGGAAGAAAGGGGCAGGGCCCTGGCCCGGGCGCCCGTCACTGGCCTTGATCTGGTGGATCGGCTGCGATTTCGCGCCGACCTGATCCCAGATGCCGATGGCCGACAAAAGCCGCTTTGACGCGATGGAAAGCGCATAGGCGCGGCCGTCAAACCCGGCCTCGGCCCGCGCAGGCGCAGGGCGCTGATCGACCACGGTGACCGACAGCCCGCCCTGGGCCAGCGCCAGTGCAAGCGCGGGGCCGTTCAGCCCGCCGCCCGCAATCACCACATCGCTTTGATGGTTCCGTTTTGACATATGCCATGGCTAGTCCTGCGGGGCGGCTTTGTCCATGTTGCTTTGTTGCCGCTGTGATCTGTCTGCCATTGTCGGCGCATCAACATGCCGCTAGCGTCTGCGCAAATGCGAACAGGAGGCGCGGCGGGCATGAGCGGTATCTGGTTCAATATGACAGCGGCAGAGCTGGGGCGCGGGATCGGCGAGGGCCGGATCAACCCCGTCAGCCTGGCTGAGGCCTTTCTGGATCAGATCGCAAAGCACCCGCAATCGGGCCGCATCTATGCCCGCGCCAGCGAGGCCCGCGCCCGGGCCGAGGCCGCCGCCGCCGCGGAACGCGCCCGCACCGGCTTTCGCAAAGGGCCGCTCGATGGGGTGCCGATCAGCTGGAAAGACAATTTCGACAGCGCGGGCATCGCCACCGAGGCCGGCTCGGCGCTGCTGCGCGGGCGCACCCCGGATCGTGACGCCGAAGCGCTTGAAATGGCGACGCTTTCTGGCCTGGTTTGCCTGGGTAAAACCCATATGTCAGAGCTGGCCTTCTCGGGCCTTGGGCTGAACCCGGTGACCGCGACGCCGCCCTGTCTGAATGACGAGCGGGCGGTTCCAGGGGGGTCATCCTCGGGGGCGGCGGCCTCGGTGGCCTTTGGTCTGGCCCCGGCGGCGATTGGATCGGATACCGGGGGATCGGTTCGGATCCCGGCGGCCTGGAATGATCTGGTCGGGCTGAAAACCACGCTGGGGCGGGTGTCTGCGCGGGGTGTGCTGCCGCTGTGCGAGCGGTTTGACACCGTCGGCCCGCTGGCACGTTCGGTTGAGGATTGTGCGCTGCTGCTGGCCGCGCTTGAGGGGCGCCGTGCCCCCGATCTGACCGGGTCAACGGTTGCGGGCATGCGCTTTGCGGTGCTGGAAACGGTGGCGCTGGATGATGTGCGCGAGGCCCCGCTGAAGGGCTTTGAGGACGGGCTGAAATCGCTGACCCGCGCCCGCGCCCGGGTCGAGCGCGTCGCTTTGCCAGAGCTGAAAGAGGCGATGACGCTGTCTGGCGTGCTTTTCACCGCCGAGGCCTGGGGCATCTGGCGCGACACCATCGAGGCCGCGCCCGATCGGATGTTCGCGCCGATCCTTGAGCGGTTCCGCTCTGGCGCGGCGATATCGGCGGCGGATTACGTCGCGGCCTGGCGGCGGCTGGAGGAGATCCGCGCGATCTGGCGTGATCGGATGGCGGGCTATGACGCGGTGCTGACCCCCACCGCGCCGATCCTGCCGCCTGATGCCGAACGGCTGATGACGGACAACGCCTATTACGTGCAGGAAAACCTGCTGGCGCTGCGCAACACCAGGATCGGCAATCTGATGGGGCTGCCCGCGCTTAGCCTGCGCAGCTCGCAACCCTCTTGCGGCATTCAGTTTCTGGGTGCGGCAATGGGCGAAGAGCGGCTTTTGCGGGTGGGGGCTGCGGCTGAACGGGCGCTTGGATAGGCGCGTTATTGCCCGCCTGTAACAGCGCGGGGCATAAAAGCCACAATCCATGGGCCTAACCCCCTGGGGATGGGTGATAAATTCTGGACCACCGCAGGATAGGGCGTTATGCTGGTTTCTTAACGGGGCGATCAACGACCCCGGGACTGAGGCAGATATGGCATTTCCTGAGCGGTTCTCGAACCTGCCAGATTACGCATTTCCGCGCCTGCGGAAGCTGTTGGACGCGCATGCCCCCGGGGCGGCGCCCATTGCCATGTCGATTGGTGAGCCAAAGCATCCGATGCCCGATTTCGTGGCCGGGATCCTGGCGGAAAATATCGGCGGCTTTGCGGTCTACCCGCCAAATGACGGCACGCCCGGCCTGTTGGATGCGATCTCTGGCTGGGTTTCGCGCCGCTATGGCGTGGCGCTGGACCAGGACCGGATCATGGCGCTGAACGGCACCCGCGAGGGGCTTTTCAACGCGGCCCTGGCGCTGGCACCTGAGGAAAAATCCGGCAAGCGCCCGGTCATCCTGATGCCCAATCCGTTTTACCAGGTCTATGCGGTGGCGGCGCTCGCGGTCGGGGCAGAGCCTGTCTATGTGCCGGCCACGGCTGCCACCGGCTATCTGCCTGATTACGCATCGCTTCCGGCGGATATCCTGTCGCGCACCGTGCTGGCCTGGATCTGCTCGCCCGCAAATCCGCAAGGGGCGGTCGCGTCGCGCGACTATCTTTCCGACCTGCTGGATCTCTCTGAGAAATACGATTTCCGCCTGCTGGCCGATGAATGCTATTCCGAGATCTGGCGCGAGGCACCGCCCCCCGGTCTGCTGGAAATTGGCGCGGCCAAAGGTGCCGACCCCGAGAAATACGCGGTTTTCCATTCGCTTTCAAAGCGCTCGAACATGCCGGGGCTGCGCTCTGGCTTTGTGGCGACGGGGCCAGAGTCTATGCAGCGCATCCGTCGTCTGCGTTCGTTCGCGGGGGCGCCTTTGCCCCTGCCTTTGCAGATGGTGGCCGAAGCCTGCTGGCGTGATGAGGCCCATGTCGCGGCAAGCCTGGCGCTTTATCAGCAAAAATACCGCATGGCGGCAGAGATCTTTGCGGGGCATCAGGGGTTCCGGCTGCCCGATGGCGGCATGTTCCTCTGGCTTCCTGTGCAAAATGGCGAGGCGGCGACGCTGAAACTGTGGCGCGAAACCGGGGTGCGGGTGCTGCCCGGGGCCTATCTGTCGCGCGATGTGGGCGGGGATAACCCCGGCAAAGACTATATAAGGGTGGCGCTTGTGGCGCCCGAAGAAGAAACGCGGCGCGGGCTGATCAGGCTGCGCGACTGCCTGTTCGGTTAAGGGATGGCGAAGGCATGGCGAGCTTTCAGATGAGACAACGTGATCCGCTGCTGGATCAGGGCACCCAGGCAATGCTGGAGCGCCGTGGCCGTGAACTGATCGGTATCGCGCTGGTGATTGCCGCCCTGCTGCTGGCGCTGATGCTGGGCAGCTATTCCCCGAATGATCCGGGCTGGATGGTCTCTACCCAGGAGCCTGCGCAGAATATCCTGGGCCGGTTCGGCGCGGCGGTTTCCTCGACGCTGATCATCCTGATCGGGCAGGGGGCCTGGTCGGTGCCGCTGATCCTGGGCGTCTGGGGTGGTCGTTTCATCCTGCATCGCGGGGCCGAGCGTGTGCTGGGCCGCATCTTCTTTGCCGTGCTTGCGGTGGCGGCGGCTTCGGCCTGGGCCTCTACGCTGAGCGTGCCGCAGGGCTGGCCGCACAGCTTTGGCTATGGCGGTCTCTTTGGCGATACGGTGGTTGGGGCGCTGATGGGGATCGTGCCCGGCTCTGACGGCTTCTCGTTGCGGGTTGTCTCGGCGCTGGCCTTCTTCGGGGTGATCGCGGCGATCCTTTTCGTGACCGGCTTCAGCCGGGCAGAGCTGCAGGCGATCCGTGTCGCGCTGTTGCAGGGCTCGGTGCTGTTGTATTCGATGCTCTTGCAGGTGATGGGCAAAGGGGCCAGCAACGCGATGGAGCGCGCCCGCCACATGGCCGGAGATATGGTCGAGCGCCGTCGCCTGGGCCGTGAGGTAAATGCCCGCCAGCCCGCCGCACAGCATCCCGACTATGACGCGCCGCAGCCGATGGCCAATCGCACCGCCCTGGTGCGCCGCGCGGCTGCCCCTGCCGCTGCGCCTGGCATGGCCCGGGCAGAGCCGCAGCTGATCGCTGAATATGAGCCGCAGCCCCTGAATGCGGGTGCCGCCTGGAATGCGCCCTCAACCCTGCGTGCGCCGCCCCGCCAGCCCGAGCCTGCGCCAGAAATGGTGCGCGAAAAGCCCGGCTTCCTTGCGCGGATGCGCCGGATGGTCGACCCCGAGCCAGAGCTGATCGAGCCGCCGCTGGCCGCTGGCATTGATGAGACCGAGGCCCCCGGCGATGACCGGATCCGCGCCCGTATCTCTGATGCGATCCGCGCCCGCGCGCGGGGGGCTGGCGTTGCAGCTGCCGCCCCGGCCGTGGCGATGACGCCCCTGCAGGCCGCGATTGCGGCGCGCCGGGCCGAGCCGCCCGTTCTGCGCCCGCGCCGCCCGACACCGCTGATTGCCGACACCCGTCCGCTGACCACCGCGCAGATGCGTCAAAGCCTGCATGCAGAGCCGCCGCTGACCGCCGCCCAGGCGCTGGCCCAGGCCGATCAGATGCAGGACGCCGAGGCGCTGGACTGGGACAGCAATGCCGACCATCTGCTGATGTCGGATCAGGCCATGGCAGAGCACGACAGCTATACCGACGACCAGGCCTGGAGCCATGACGGCTATGATGACCGCTTCGACGCCGAAGCGGATGATCGGGCGCTGGATCAGCAGGCCGACAGGCCTGCCGCGCTGCAGCAGCCGCAGGCCCGCGCCCTCTATGGCAGCGAGCCCGCCATCGAAGAAGACTGGTCGCAGGACTGGCAGCCAGGCGATGATTACGAGCCTGACTATGACCCGGCCCCGGTGGTTCCCGTGGCGGCGCCGCGCATCGCGCCGGTGCTGGATCGCCGCCCGATTGTGCAGCCTGCGGTGAAAAAGCCCATGCAGCAATCGGTTCGCGCCCAGGCCGAGGCGCAGCCCTCGCTGCGCTTTGAAGAGGCGCATAGCGATTTTGAACTGCCGCCGCTGAGTTTGTTGTCGGCCCCTTCGGGATCTGCAGGCCAGCAGCTGTCTGACGAGGCGCTGGAAGAAAACGCCCGGATGCTGGAATCGGTGCTGGATGATTACGGTGTGAAGGGTGAGATCGTCTCGGTCCGCCCCGGCCCCGTCGTCACCATGTATGAGCTGGAGCCCGCGCCGGGCCTGAAGGCCAGCCGGGTGATCGGGCTTGCCGATGATATCGCCCGCTCGATGTCGGCCCTGTCTGCGCGGGTTTCCACCGTGCCGGGCCGCTCGGTCATCGGGATCGAACTGCCGAACGCGCATCGTGAGAAAGTCGTGCTGCGCGAGATCATCGCCAGCCGCGAATTTGGCGACGGGCAACAGCGCCTGCCGCTGGCCTTGGGCAAGGATATTGGTGGCACGCCCGTGGTGGCGAACCTGGCCAAGATGCCTCACCTTTTGATCGCGGGGACCACGGGTTCGGGTAAGTCGGTGGCGATCAATACCATGATCCTGTCGCTGCTTTACAAGCTGACGCCCGAGGAATGCCGGCTGATCATGATTGACCCGAAGATGCTGGAACTGTCGGTCTATGACGGCATTCCACATCTGCTGTCGCCCGTGGTGACCGACCCGAAAAAGGCGGTTGTCGCCCTGAAATGGGTCGTCGGCGAGATGGAAGAACGCTATCGCAAGATGTCCAAAATGGGCGTGCGCAATATCGAGGGCTATAACGGCCGCGTCCGCGAGGCGCTGTCCAAGGGCGAGATGTTCAAGCGCACGATCCAGACTGGCTTTGATGATGAAACCGGCGATCCGGTTTTTGAAACCGAAGAATTTGCGCCGCAGCCCTTCCCCTTCATCGTGGTGATCGTCGACGAGATGGCCGATCTGATGATGGTGGCCGGGAAAGAGATCGAGGCCTGCATCCAGCGCCTGGCGCAGATGGCGCGGGCCTCTGGTATCCACCTGATCATGGCAACGCAGCGGCCCTCGGTCGATGTGATCACCGGCACGATCAAGGCGAACTTCCCGACCCGGATCTCTTTCCAGGTGACCTCAAAAATCGACAGCCGCACGATTCTGGGTGAGATGGGGGCCGAACAGCTGCTGGGCCAGGGCGACATGCTTTATATGGGCAATGGCCAGCGTATCGCGCGGATCCACGGGCCGTTTGTCTCGGATGAAGAGGTTGAGGAAATCGTCAACCATCTGAAGAGCTTTGGCCCGCCGTCCTATATGTCGGGCGTGGTTGAAGGCCCGGATGAGGATAATACCGCCGATATCGACCAGGTGCTGGGTCTGGGCGGCAATACCGACGGCGAGGATGCGCTTTACGACCAGGCGGTGGCGATTGTCGCACGCGATCGCAAATGCTCGACCTCTTACATCCAGCGCAAACTGGGGATCGGCTATAACAAGGCCGCGCGTCTGGTTGAGCAGATGGAAGAAGAGGGCGTGGTGACGCCCGCGAACCATGTCGGCAAGCGTGAGATCCTGATCCCTGAGACCTGACTCTCGGCTGCGGCCGAAAAGAGCGTAACAAAAGGCCCCTGCCGGATTGCGGCAGGGGCCTTTTTGACTGAATGAGGCAGCGCGAAGGCCTTCCCTGATCGACATCGATGGCCAGAGCGGCGCTTTGGCGGTGGATCTGACGCTTAATGCGTCCAGGGGCTGCGGCGTTCGGTTGCGAAATTCTCGCCATAGCCGCGCGGGCGGATATTTGCCTTGCGCGGGCTGGGCTCGATCACAGTATAGGCAATGTTGTTTTGCCGGGCGTAGGCGATCGCCTCTTCGCGGGTCTCAAACCGCAGGCGAACCTGGGTCTGCGTGTCAGAGGACGAGGTCCAGCCCATCAGCGGATCAACCTCACGCGCCGAGGCCTGGGCAAACTCCAGCACCCATTGATGGGTCTTGCCCATGCCGGATTGCATTGCGTTTCTGCTGGGTTGATAGATACGGGCTCGCATCGGGCTGACCTCCGGATTTATGGGGCCTGTTCTGGCCGAAACCGCAGCATAGTGCAAGAGATCCTCGTTCGGCAGATGGCAGTCATGGCAAAGGCGCTGTAACTGGGGTTGAAACGGAACAAAAACGGATCAAATTAGCTGCATCCCGGTGTCACGCCGCCCGGGGCTCTTTCTGAGGCCAGAAATGCATTACAACGCGCCCGATCAGCTGCCTGACATCTCTTACATCACCCCGGCAAAGCGCGAAAAGCTTGAGGGGGGCAGGCGGTTTGTGCTGAACACGCCTTTTCAGCCCGCAGGCGATCAGCCCACGGCGATTGCAGAGCTGAGAGGCGGCATCGAGGCCGGCGATCATGATCAGGTGCTGCTGGGCGCAACCGGCACAGGCAAGACATTCACCATGGCCAAGGTGATCGAAGAGACGCAGCGCCCGGCGATCATTCTGGCGCCCAACAAGACGCTTGCCGCGCAATTATACGGCGAATTCAAAGGCTTCTTCCCCGATAACGCCGTTGAGTATTTCGTAAGCTATTACGATTACTATCAGCCCGAGGCCTATGTCGCGCGCACAGACACATTCATCGAGAAGGAAAGCCAGATCAACGAGGCCATCGACCGGATGCGCCACTCTGCCACCCGGGCCCTGCTTGAGCGTGACGATGTGATCATTGTCGCCTCGGTGTCGTGTATCTACGGCATCGGCTCGGTCGAGACCTATTCCGCCATGACCCAGGATCTGATCCAGGGCCAGCTTTACGATCAGCGCAAGTTCATTGCTGAACTGGTGGCGCAGCAATACCGGCGCTCGGATGTTGGCTTTCAGCGCGGCGGCTTTCGGGTGCGTGGTGATGTGGTCGAACTATGGCCCGCCCACCTTGAGGATCGGGCCTGGCGCTTTTCCTTTTTCGGCGAAGAGCTGGAATCGATTACTGAATTTGACCCGCTGACCGGGGCGAAGACCGGCAGCTATTCCCAGATCCGCATCTATGCGAACAGCCACTATGTGACGCCGCGCCCGACGATGGCCCAGGCGATCCAGGGCATCAGGACCGAGCTGCATCACCAGCTGAAGCGCTTCAATGATGAGGGCAAACTGCTGGAAGCGCAGCGCCTGGAACAGCGCACCCGCTTTGACCTCGAAATGCTTGAGGCCACCGGGGTCTGCAACGGGATCGAGAATTACTCTCGCTATCTGACCGGGCGCGCGCCCGGCGAGCCACCGCCGACGCTGTTTGAATTCATCCCCGACAATGCCATTGTTTTCGCAGATGAATCCCATGTTTCCGTGCCGCAGATCGGTGGCATGTATCGGGGCGACTTCCGTCGGAAATCGGTGCTGGCCGAACATGGGTTCCGGCTGCCGTCGTGCATGGACAACCGCCCGCTGAAATTCGAGGAATGGGATGCGATGCGGCCGCAGACGGTCTTTGTCTCGGCCACGCCCGCCCCCTGGGAGATGGAGCAGGCGGGCGGCGTCTTTGCTGAACAGGTGATTCGCCCGACCGGCCTGCTGGACCCGGTGATCGAGATCCGTCCGGTCGAGATGCAGGTCGATGACCTGCTGGATGAGGTGCGCCGGGTCGCGGCGCAGGGCTTGCGGGTGCTGGTCACCACGCTGACCAAGCGCATGGCCGAGGATCTGACCGAATATCTGCATGAGCAGGGGATCCGCATCCGCTATATGCACTCTGACATCGACACGATCGAGCGGATTGAGATCCTGCGCGATCTGCGGCTGGGGGCCTTTGACGTGCTGGTCGGCATCAACCTGCTGCGCGAGGGGCTGGATATCCCCGAATGCGGGCTGGTGGCGATTCTGGACGCCGATAAAGAGGGCTTCCTGCGCTCGGAAACATCACTGATCCAGACCATCGGGCGGGCGGCGCGCAATGCCGAAGGCCGGGTGATCATGTATGCCGATAAGATCACCGGCTCGATGAGCCGCGCCATGGCCGAGACCGAACGGCGCCGCGAAAAGCAGATCGCCTATAACCAGGAACATGGCATCACCCCGCAGACGGTGAAGAAAAACGTCGAGGATGTGCTCGCGGGCCTGTGGCAGGGTGATACCGATCAGTCGCGGGTCACGGCGAAGGTGGATCGCCCGGCGGTCGGCCAGAACCTTGCGGCGCATCTGGATGCCCTGCGGGTGGCGATGCGCAAGGCGGCAGAGAACCTGGAGTTCGAAGAGGCGGCCCGGCTGCGCGATGAGGTCAAGCGGCTTGAGGTGGTCGAACTGACGGTCTCGGATGATCCGCTGGCGCGGCAGTCTGCGGTCGAAGAGGCGGTTGATGAGGCGACCAAGGCCTCCGGGCGCTCGACCGCGGGGCGGGCCGGACAGCGCGGCGGCAATAAGAAAAGCCGCAGGCAGCGCTGATGGGCCTGCTTTGAAACCAGCGGATCGCTGAGCGGCCGAAAACGGAAACGGGCCCGCATGTGCTGCGGGCCCGTTTTGTCATTCTGGCGGGTGGTTCCGGTCTGGCAAAGCGCCTCTGGCCCCGCGTCGCCGTTCAGGCGCGCTTGATCACCCGGATCAGAAGCAACAGGATAACCGCACCGATGGTTGCGTGAATGATCGACGCAAGGATCGCGTTGCCACCTACGGTGAAACCCACATAGGGCAAAAGCAACCCGGCCACCAAAGAGCCGACGATACCGACGACGATATTGCCGCCAAGGCCAAATCCGTAACCTTTCACCAGCTGCCCTGCGAGCCATCCGGCAATCGCGCCGACAAGAATCAGAATCAACAGGCTTTCAATCATTTACGTCACCTCTTTTGAGGAAACGCTACAGAGACAGCCAATGCAAAGCGCTCTGTGAACGTTTCAGACATCTTCGCTGGTATAGTCCCCCATGCGTAGCGCGATGTGCCGGCTTTGTTAAGCAAAACTTGGTCTCGCCCGTTTTGTCGGCTTTATACCGCAACAGGGGGCAACAGGGGGCAACATGGGGGGCAGGCGAAGAGAGTGCCGCAGCCTTCGTTATGGAACATCCCAGGTTTCTTCGTCTGGCAGGCTGCCGATTGCTGTCCAGTCTGCTCTGACCCTTGCAATACGGCTGTCGCCCCAGGTGCGGAACACGATCCAGAAGCCTGCCCCGGTAACGGTATCCGATGAGATATCCACCCGCGAATTGGTGCCCTTGTCCATATCCCACATCGACAGGCTTAGCATCACCGCAGGCGGCGCCAGAAAGGGGGTGGCGAATTCGATCCGGTGGCGGGTCTCACGGGGGCCATCGCCGGCCCACATCGGGCCGTCATTCTCAAAATCCGAAAACAGAAGCTCTGAGCCCTGCTGCATACCAATAGGAGAGGTCAATCGTCTCATTTCAGAAAATCGCAATTTTTGGACAGCACTATAGGACGAGGAATTTGACAAAAGAAAAGGCCCCATCCGGGGATGAGGCCTTTGATCCGGTATCAGCCGTGGCTCGGAACGATGCCCGGGCCAGCTGATCTCAGCGTTTTTGCACCGTGTCGCGCAGCGCGGTCACATCCGAGACGATCTTCTCGGCATGCGCCTTGTCCTCGGGCAGCGCCGCATCGGCCAGCGAACGGGCCTCAGCGACCAGCTCGTCGAGGACCGAGTTCGATGCCTCTTCGGTCGGGATCGCGCGTTCCGCCAGAACGGTCACACCCGCAGCAGAGATATCTGCGAAACCGCCGGTGACGATATAGGACTTAACGCCCTCTGCCGTCACGGCGCGCAGGATCCCTGGGCGCAGGGTGGTGATGGTGGGGCTGTGCCCCGCCATCGCCGTCATCTCACCCTCGGCTGCGGGGATCTGCACTTCGGTCGCAGAGACCGATGCCAGTTTCCGCTCGGGGCTGACGAGGTCGAATTGCAGATTGCCTGCCATGTCGCCCCCTTACGCCGCTGCCGCAGCGAGTTTGGCAGCCTTGGCTTTCACTTCTTCGATGCCGCCCACCATGTAGAAGGCCGCTTCCGGCAGGTGGTCGTATTCGCCAGCCACAACTGCCTTGAACGAGGCAATGGTGTCTTCCAGCGGAACCTGCTTGCCGTCTGCGCCGGTGAAGACCTTTGCAACGTCGAAGGGCTGCGACAGGAAGCGCTCGATCTTACGGGCGCGTGCCACCGTCAGTTTGTCGTCTTCCGACAGTTCGTCCATGCCGAGGATGGCGATGATGTCCTGCAGCGACTTGTATTTCTGCAGGATGCGCTGAACGCTGGTTGCGACGTTGTAGTGCTCTTCGCCGATGACCAGCGGATCCAGCAGACGCGAGGTCGAGCCAAGCGGGTCCACAGCCGGGTAGATGCCTTTTTCCGAGATCGAACGGTCAAGAACCGTGGTCGCGTCAAGGTGGGCAAACGAGGTTGCAGGTGCCGGGTCGGTAAGGTCGTCCGCGGGAACGTAAACGGCCTGAACCGAGGTGATCGAGCCGTTCTTGGTCGAGGTGATGCGTTCCTGCATCGCGCCCATATCGGTCGCCAGCGTCGGCTGGTAGCCCACAGCGGACGGGATACGGCCGAGCAGAGCCGACACTTCCGAACCAGCCTGGGTAAAGCGGAAGATGTTGTCGACGAAGAACAGAACGTCTGCGCCGGTCTCATCGCGGAACTGTTCTGCGATGGTCAGACCCGACAGAGCGATCCGCATACGCGCGCCCGGAGGCTCGTTCATCTGGCCGTAAACAAGGGCGATCTTCGACTTTTCCAGATCGTCGGGAACGATAACGCCCGATTCGATCATCTCGTGGTAAAGGTCGTTGCCTTCACGGGTCCGCTCACCCACGCCTGCGAACACGGACACGCCCGAGTGCACTTTGGCGATGTTGTTGATCAGTTCCATGATGAGAACGGTCTTGCCCACGCCCGCACCACCGAAGAGGCCGATTTTGCCGCCTTTGGTGTAAGGTGCCAGCAGGTCGATAACCTTGATGCCGGTCACGAGGATCTCGGTCGCGGTCGATTGCTGGGCGAAATCCGGGGCCGGGGCGTGGATCGCGCGGCGGGTCTCGGTTGCGACCGGGCCTTTTTCGTCAACGGGCTCGCCGACGACGTTCAGGATGCGGCCGAGGGTGGCCGAACCAACCGGAACCGAGATCGGAGCGCCGAGGTCTTTCACGGGCGCGCCGCGAACCAGACCTTCGGTTGCGTCCATAGCCACGGCGCGAACGGTGTTCTCGCCAAGGTGCTGGGCCACTTCGAGGATCAGCGGCTTGCCGTTGTTTTCGGTTTCGATCGCGTTCAGAATCGCGGGCAGCTCGCCCTCGAACTGAACGTCCACAACTGCGCCGATAACCTGGGTAACCTTACCCGTGGCGGCAGCTTTCGGTGCTTTTGCCATTGTCTAAATCTCCGGGTTCGTCAGAGCGCCTCGGCGCCCGAGATGATTTCGATGAGTTCCTTGGTGATCGCTGCCTGACGGCTCCGGTTGAACTGGATGGTCAGCTTGTTGATCATGTCGCCGGCGTTGCGGGTCGCGTTGTCCATAGCGGACATCCGCGCGCCCTGCTCGGAGGCGCCATTTTCAAGGAGTGCGGTAAAGATCTGGGTCGCGACGTTGCGCGGCAGCAGGTCGGCGAGGATCGCCTCTTCCGAGGGCTCATATTCGTAAAGCGAAGAGGCTGCGCCTTCCGTTTCATCGAACTGGGCCGGGATGATCTGCTGCGCGGTCGGGGTCTGGCTGATCACCGACTGGAACCGCGAGAAGAAGATCGTCACCACATCGGCGTCGCCATTGTCGAAATAAGCCGTCGCCTGGCGGGCGATGTCAGCGGCATTGGCGTAACCAATGCGTTTGACGTCCGACAGATCGATATGGCCGACAAAGGCATGGCCCCAGTCGCGCTTCAGCTGTTCGCGGCCCTTTTTGCCGACGGTGAGGATCTTCACCGTCTTGCCCTGAGCGGTCAGCTCCTGGGCTTTGGTCCGCGCCAGTTTGGCGATCGACGAGTTGAAGCCACCGCAAAGCCCGCGCTCGGCTGTCATCACCACCAGCAGGTGGGTCTGATCATTGCCGGAGCCCGAAAGCAGGCGCGGCGCATCGGGCGAACCCGCGACGCCACCGGCGAGCGAGGTCATGACCGCGCTCATCCGTTCTGCATAGGGGCGGGCAGCCTCCGCTGCCTCTTGCGCACGGCGCAATTTGGCAGCGGCGACCATTTGCATCGCCTTGGTGATCTTCCGCGTGTTCTTAACGCTGTTGATCCGGTTTTTTAGGTCCTTAAGGCTGGGCATTTGCCTTCTCCTTCAGGGCGCTTATGCGAAATCTTTGGCGAATTCGGCGATTGCTTCTTTCAGCTTGGCCTCGTCGGCGCCTTTGATCTTCGGGTCAGCCGTGGTCAGCCAGTCGAGGATCTCTTTCTTCGGGCCGCGCAGGAAGGCCAGCAGACCAGCCTCGAAACGACCGACATCTTTCACAGCGACCTTGTCGAGGAAACCGGCGGTGCCCGCATAGATCACGGCGACGATTTCAGCATTGGTCAGCGGCGAGTATTGCGGCTGTTTCATCAGCTCGGTCAGGCGTGCACCGCGGTTCAGCAGGGCCTGGGTCGAAGCGTCGAGGTCGGAACCGAACTGTGCGAAAGCCGCCATCTCGCGGTATTGTGCGAGCGACAGTTTCACCGGGCCAGCCACGGTTTTCATCGAGTTGGTCTGAGCGGACGAACCCACACGCGAAACCGACAGACCGGTGTTCACAGCCGGACGGATGCCCTGGTAGAAGAGTTCGGTTTCCAGGAAGATCTGGCCGTCGGTGATCGAGATCACGTTCGTGGGGATAAAGGCCGAAACGTCGCCGCCCTGGGTTTCAATGACCGGAAGCGCGGTCAGCGAGCCCGAACCGAAGTCCTCGTTCAGTTTCGACGAACGCTCCAGCAGGCGGGAGTGCAGGTAGAAAACGTCGCCCGGGTATGCTTCGCGGCCCGGCGGGCGGCGCAGCAGGAGCGACATCTGACGGTAAGCCACGGCTTGCTTCGAGAGATCATCATAGATGATCAGGGCATGGCGGCCATTGTCGCGGAAGAATTCTGCCATAGCGGTCGCCGAGTAAGGCGCCAGGTATTGCAGCGGGGCCGGGTCGGATGCGGTTGCAGCCACAACGATGGTGTAGGCCAGCGCGCCGGTTTCTTCCAGTTTCTTCACCAGCTGAGCCACGGTCGAACGCTTTTGACCGATAGCCACATAGATGCAGTAAAGCTTCTTCGACTCGTCGTCGCCAGCAGCGTCGTTATACGACTTCTGGTTCAGAATGGTGTCGAGCGCCACAGCGGTCTTGCCGGTCTGACGGTCGCCGATGATCAGCTCGCGCTGGCCACGGCCAACCGGGATCATAGCGTCGATGGCTTTCAGGCCGGTCGCCATCGGCTCATGCACCGATTTGCGCGGAATGATGCCCGGGGCTTTGACGTCAGCCACGCGACGCTCGGTTGCCGCGATCGGGCCTTTGCCGTCGATCGGGTTGCCAAGGCCGTCAACAACGCGGCCCAGCAGGGCGTTGCCAGCAGGCACGTCCACGATGGACTTGGTGCGCTTGACGGTGTCGCCTTCTTTCACGTCCTGGTCGGAACCGAAGATAACGATACCGACGTTATCGACTTCGAGGTTCATCGCCATGCCGCGGATGCCGCCGGGGAATTCCACCATCTCACCGGCCTGGATATTGTCCAGGCCATGGACGCGGGCAATGCCGTCGCCGATGGACAGCACGCGGCCGATTTCGCTCACTTCGGCGTCTTTACCGAAGTTCTTGATCTGCTCTTTCAGGATCGCAGAGATCTCAGCAGCCTGAATTCCCATCACCCAACCTCTTTCATGGCATTCTGCAAGGAAGCGAGCTTCGCCTTGACCGACGTGTCGATCATGGTCGAGCCCAGCTTGACGACAAGACCGCCGATGAGGCTTTCATCGACGGTTGTTTTCAGTTTCACGGTTTTCCCGACCTTCGCCTTCAGCGTCGCGGTCAGCTTGCTGATCTGGATCGGGGTCAGCGCAACGGCGGAAGCCACCTCGGCGGTCACTTCGCCTTTTTCTTCGGCAATGCGTGCGCGCAGCAGGTTCAGGAATTGCGGCAGCACGAAAAGGCGGCGCTTGGCGGCCAGCAGACCCAGCGTATTCGCGGTCAGGCTGTCCAGTTTCAGCGCTTTGGCAAGGGCGGCGATCACGCCTGCCTGCTCTTCGCGCGAAACCACGGGTGAATTGATGGCAGCGCCGAGGTCCGGCGAGGCAGCCAGGGCGTCAGAAAGAGCGGTGACATCGGCCTCAACCGATTTCAGCGCGTCCCCTTCTTTCGCCAGATCGAAAAGCGCGGTGGCATATCGCGCCGCAATGCCCTGAGAGATCGAAGCTGATTCCGCCACGGTCGTCCTTCCCATCTAATGGCCTCACTTCACCTGACCACTGGCGTCGCCATCGTGCGTGCGCCATGGACAAACGAGGCCCTTTGTATCCTGCTGTCGCGGGCGTCATTAACAGAGCGTGCATAATGCCGCAACCTTATCAGTCGCGGTTTCGTGAGGGTTTCAGGCAGGATAATGCGTCTGGGTGACATCCGGCGGGGGTCGAAGGGGTGTCCGTGGCCGGGCTGCGACTTTTTGCAGCGCTTTGGTGCGGCGGAATGACGCAGATCAGAGCCATTTCGCAGGGATTTGGGCAGAATCACATGCGACAGGGCAGGCGGGCTGCAATCCGGCCGCCCGGGTCTGCCTCAGGCCACAGTTCAGCGTGGGAAATTGCCTTCCGGGGGCGCGGCTCTTTCCCGGCTTTGCCTTGGGTTCAGGGCGGGTTCCGGGGCAGGGGTGCCGCGCACCCCTTCCAGCACTTTCAGCGGCCGGGTCACCACCGCCTTCAGCCCGCCGCGCGTCGGCGCATAGACCTGTTTCGTCGCCTCGACCATCAGCACGCCGCCCGAAAGCCAGGGCAGGCGACGGCCCATCCTCTCCCACAGGTCGGCGGTGCGCAGCCAGAAAGGGGCCTGGCTTGGCGGCGCATGCAGTACCGTCACGCTGCGCTCGGGCGTGAAACCATGCAGCCGCAGCTGCGCCTCAAGCTGGGTGCCGGAATAGGGGCGGCCATAGCCGAAAGGCGTGCCATCCCTGCGCGCCCAGAGGCCAGAGCGATTGGGCACCACAAATACCGCCCGCCCGCCAGGCCCCAGCACGCGATGCGCCTCTTCCAGCACCGCAGGCGGCTGGTCGGATGTCTCCAGCCCATGCATCAGCACCAGACGGTCGACAAATCCGGTCGAGATCGGCCAGGCATGTTCCTCGCACAGGACCGAGACATTGGGCATGCCCGCAGGCCAGGGCATCACGCCCTGCTGGCCCGGCATCAGCCCGATCACCCGACGCGCGTCTGCCAGCCAGGGCCGCAAAAGCGGCACCGCAAAGCCAAAGCCCGCCACCGTCAGCCCGCTTGCTGCAGGCCACATCCTGACCAGCTGATCGCGGATCGCACGCTGCGCCACCCGCCCCAGCTGGGTGCGGTAATAGAAATCGCGCAGATCCTGGACATCGAGGTGCATTGTGGTCGCGGGCTCCCTCTGGTGAACTGGCCGGGATGGTCTGTCAGATGCTCTGTCGGTCTGCCCGGTCGCCGCCGGGATTTCCATCCTAACCGCACGTGAAGGAAAAGCCATGGCCCTTGAACTGGTAACGATCCCCTGCCTGAAGGACAATTTCGCCTTTCTTCTGCATGATGCGGCCAGCGGTGAAACCACGCTGATCGACGCGCCAGAGCCCGGGCCCGTGCTGGCGGCGCTGCGCGACAGGGGCTGGAGCCTGACGCAGATCCTGCTGACCCATCACGACTGGGACCATATCGACGGCGTGCCGGGCATCGTTGCCGCAACCGGCGCACGGGTGCTGGGGGCTGCGAAAGATACCCACCGCCTGCCGCCGCTTGACCGGGCGCTGGAAGATGGCGACCGCATCCCCGTTGGTCCTGAAGAGGCCATCGTGATCGCGGTGCCGGGCCATACGCTGGGACATATCGCCTTTCACCTGCCCGCCTCTGGCTATGCTTTCACCGCCGATACGCTGATGGCGGCGGGCTGCGGGCGCATCTTTGAGGGCACGCCCCCGATGATGTGGGACAGCCTGTCAAAACTGGCCGCCCTGCCGCCAGAGACGCTGATCGGATCGGGCCATGATTACCTTGACAGCAATCTTCGTTTCGCGCTGACCCTTGAACCGGACAATCCCGCGCTTATCTCTCGTGTCGAAACCCTTGCCAGGTTGCGCCGCGAAGGCCGCCTGCCCATGCCGTCCACCCTTTCCGAAGAACTGGCCACCAACCCATTCCTGCGGGCCCATCTGCCGCAGATGAAGCGGGCTGTCGGCCTGCCAGACGCCTCTGATGTTGCGGTTTTTGCCGAGATCCGGGCGCGTAAGGACAGGTTCTGATCTGAGAGACGCGCGAAACATCACATTCGTGCAATCAAAACAGAGAAATCCGGGTGGGCAACAGATTGCGCTTGAAACGCGCCGAATAAAACCGAACTTTAACCTTATGAGGCCATGGTCGACGGGGGAGCGCAAATTCCCCCCGGCCCCGAGGAACAGGAGCAGGCAGTGCCGTCATTCTCGTCCACGCTCGAACAAGCCATTCATGGTGCGCTGGCCCTGGCCAATGCCCGCCGTCATGAGCTGGCAACCCTTGAACATCTTCTGCTGGCCCTGATCGATGAACCCGACGCTGCGCGGGTGATGAAAGCCTGCTCGGTCGACCTGGATGAGCTGCGCAAGACGCTGACCGATTTCGTCGATGAGGATCTCTCGACGCTGGTGACATCGGTCGAAGGCTCTGAGGCGGTTCCGACCGCCGCCTTCCAGCGCGTGATCCAGCGCGCGGCGATCCATGTGCAATCCTCGGGCCGGACTGAGGTCACCGGGGCCAATGTGCTGGTGGCGATTTTCGCTGAACGCGAATCGAACGCGGCCTATTTCCTGCAGGAACAGGATATGACCCGTTATGATGCGGTGAACTTCATCGCGCATGGCGTGGCCAAGAACCCCGCCTTCGGCGAGGCCCGCCCGATCCAGGGCGCGGATGAACCGCAGGAGACCCCCAAGGCCGAGGCCGGTGAGGCCAAGGAATCGGCGCTGTCGAAATATTGCGTCGATCTGAACATCAAGGCGAAGAAAGGCGATGTCGACCCGCTGATCGGCCGCGAGGCCGAGGTGGAACGCGCCATTCAGGTGCTCTGCCGCCGTCGCAAGAACAACCCGCTGCTGGTGGGTGATCCGGGCGTGGGTAAAACCGCGATTGCCGAGGGCCTGGCCTGGAAAATCGTGCGCGGCGAGGTGCCAGAGGTGCTGTCAGGCGCCACGATCTTCTCGCTGGATATGGGGGCGCTGCTGGCCGGCACCCGCTATCGCGGTGATTTCGAGGAACGTCTGAAAGCCGTCGTCAAAGAGATGGAGGACCATCCCGACGGGATCCTCTTCATCGATGAGATTCATACCGTGATCGGCGCCGGTGCCACCTCGGGCGGGGCGATGGATGCGTCCAACCTGCTGAAACCTGCGCTGCAGGGCGGCAAGCTGCGCACCATGGGCTCGACGACCTACAAAGAGTTCCGTCAGCATTTTGAGAAAGACCGGGCGCTGAGCCGGCGCTTCCAGAAGATCGACGTGAATGAGCCTTCGGTCCCGGATGCGATCAAGATCCTGATGGGTCTGAAGCCGCATTTCGAAGAGCACCACGATCTGCGCTATACCAATGACGCGATCAAAACGGCGGTCGAGCTGGCGCATCGTTACATCAACGACCGCAAGCTGCCCGATTCGGCGATTGACGTGATCGACGAGGCTGGGGCTGCGCAGCATCTGGTCTCGGAATCGAAACGGCGCAAGCAGATCGGCACCCGCGAGATTGAGGCGGTCGTCGCCAAAATCGCCCGCATCCCGGCGAAAAACGTCTCGAAAGACGATGCCGAAGTGCTGCGCGATCTGGAGAAAACGCTGAAACGGCTGGTCTTTGGTCAGGACAAGGCGATTGAGGCGCTTTCAGCCTCGATCAAACTGGCCCGGGCTGGCCTGCGCGAACCTGAAAAGCCGATCGGCAATTACCTTTTCACCGGCCCGACCGGGGTGGGCAAAACCGAGGTGGCAAAGCAGCTGGCGAATACGCTGGGTGTTGAACTGCTGCGGTTCGACATGTCGGAATATATGGAGAAACACGCGGTCTCGCGTCTGATCGGTGCGCCTCCGGGTTATGTCGGTTTCGACCAGGGCGGCATGCTGACCGATGGCGTCGACCAGCATCCGCATTGCGTGCTGCTGCTTGATGAGATCGAAAAAGCGCATCCGGATGTGTTCAACATCCTCTTGCAGGTGATGGACCACGGGAAGCTTACCGACCATAACGGCCGGGCGGTCGATTTCCGCAATGTGATCCTGATCATGACCTCGAACGCGGGCGCCTCCGACATGGCAAAGGCCGCAATCGGCTTTGGCCGTGAGAAACGCACCGGCGAGGATACGGCGGCGGTCGAGCGCACCTTCACGCCCGAATTCCGCAACCGTCTTGATGCGGTCGTGGCCTTCGGGGCGCTGCCGAAAGAGGTGATCCTGCAGGTGGTTGAGAAGTTCGTCCTCCAGCTGGAGGCACAGCTGATCGACCGCGGCGTGCATATCGAACTGACCTCTGAGGCGGCAGCCTGGCTGGCGGATCGGGGCTATGATGAGAAGATGGGGGCGCGTCCGCTGGGCCGCGTTATCCAGGAACACATCAAGAAGCCTCTCGCCGAAGAGTTGCTTTTCGGTCGTCTGACCAAGGGCGGCGTCGTCAAGGTCGCGGTCAAGGATGGTGCCATCGACCTGCAGGTGCAGGAACCTGGCAAGCCGCAGATCGCAAACCAGAAGCCGCCGCTTCTGACGGCCGAATGAAGGCTGGCGTAACCAGAAATACACCTCAAAGCCCCGCTTCGGCGGGGCTTTTTTACGCTCACATCCTGGAATGGGCACGACCCCTGTCTGCGGCCTGCTGCCCAAACGGCCTCAGCGTTCGGTAAGTTTCAGCTCGATCCGGCGGTTCTGGGCCCGGGCGGCCTCACTGTCACCCGGGGCAACCGGGCGGTATTCGCCAAAACCCGTGGCGGCAAGGCGATCCGGCGGAAAGCCCAGATCGTTTTGCATATAGCGCACCACCGACAGCGCCCTTGCCTGGCTCAGCTCCCAGTTGTCGCGGAAGGCCCCGGCCCCTGACAGCGGCGTATTGTCGGTGTGGCCGTCGACCCGAATGATCCAATCGATGCCCGGCGGGATCTGCTGGCGGATTTCGTTCAAAAGCACGGTCACCGCGCCGATCTGGGCCTGGCCTTCGGGGGAGAGATCGGCCGAGCCCGGGCGGAACAGCACCTCTGACGAGAAAACAAAGCGATCGCCGACCACCCGGACGCCGTCGCGCCCGGCCAAAAGCGATGACAGCTGGCCGAAAAATTCCGAGCGAAAGCGCTCCAGATCCTGGTTTTCGGCCTCAAGGCGCAGCCGCTCAGCCTCTTCCAGCGCGGCCCGTGCGCGTTGTTCGGCCGCCACCTGCGCCAGCGCCGCGTTCAGATCACGCCCGAGCGAGTCGAGCTGTACATTCGTTGCCGCCCGCGCCGTCTCAGCCTCATCAAGCACCGATTGCAATGTGCCCAGCTGGCTGCGCAGCTGGGTAAGCTGTTGGTTCAAAAGCTCCATTTCGCGGGCTGAGGCCAATACCTTTTCCTGCTCGGCCAGCAGGGCAGTTTGGGCGACAGCCAGGGCTGCGTTTTTTGCACTGGCGGTTCCCGCCGTTTGCGCCGCAGCAGTTCGGGCCGCCGCCAGCAGGGTCAGCGTCTCTTCGGCGCGTTTGCGTTCAGCCTCCAGCGCCAGCGCCATCGCGGTCAATTCGCTGTCCGACCCTTCCAACTGTTTGCGCAAGGCCGCGAGGGCGGCCGCATCGGCCAGTGCCGCCACCTCTTTTGCGTCAAGTGCGGTGCGGGTGCTGGCCAGCTCGGCCTCTGCGCTTTCGGATTTGCCGCGTAACTCTGCGACCAGCGCCTCAAGTGCCTCGCGCCGGGCCGCATCCAGCCGGGCGGCCTCGGTCACCTGATCAACCTCAGTTCGCGCCGAGGCCAGCGCAAGGCGCAGCGCCTCGGCATCGCTGATCAGCTGGCGCTGGTTGTCTTGCAGATCACGCAGCTGCGTGCCGATCTGGTCGCGTGCAGTGATCAGCGCGGCGACCTGAGCCTCAAAGCTGGTGATCCGCTCATTCGCGGCCGTCAGTTCGGTATTGCGTGTGGCGATGTCGGTTCGCAGCTGCGCGATCACGCCATCCTGTTCCTGGCCACGTGCCATTGCCGCCGAAAGCGAGGCCTGCAGGCTGCCAACCTCGGTCTGCAGGTCGCCCGCCCGCCGCCGTTCCATTCCGAGGGCCTCGGACAGGGCGGAAACCTGTTGATTTAGCGAAGAAAGTTCATCGTCGCGCACGGTGATCTGTTCCTGCAGCACCGATTGCATAACGGTGAAAATGGTCAGCACGAACATCAGAACCATCAGCAGCGTCGTGACAGCATCGACGAAACCCGGCCAGATCAGGTTTGAATCGCGGCGGTTGCGCGACAGGGCCATGGGTCAGCGCCCCGGCGGCGTGCCAGCCGATGGCTGGCGTGTCAGCTGGCGCACGGCAAGGGTCAGCTGCGCAAGGTCGTGGCGCAGATCGGCCAGGGTTTCCTGCCGCCCGGCGCTGATCTCTTCAAGGATCCGCAGCATCTGCACATCAATCGAGCGCAGCCGCATCCGGCTTTCGGGATCTTCTGCGGCGGGCTGGCCGGGCTTCTGGGCTTTGGCCAGAAAGGCCAGCAGCTGCTCCTGGCTGTCGGCCAGGCGGCTGAGGGTGGCGGCGCTGTGCTGGCTGGCCTGTTCACCTGCGGCGAGCCGCGCATCGAGGCCGGTGGCGATACGGTCCACCGCCGTTGTCAGGCCGATCAGATGCGCAGCCAGTGCGCCCTGTGCTTCGGTGTTTTGCGCCTGCATTTGTGCAAGCGCTGTCTGAAATTCCCGGTTTTGCCGGGCGCTGAGATCGGCCATCTGCCCGGTCATCTGATCCAGTGCCTGCAGCAGAAGCGACTGGTCCTGGCCAGTTTCGCCATCGGCAAGGCCGATGCGGGTGATCGAGGACAGCCATTCCTCAAGCTCGCGGTAAAAGCGGTTCTGGCCGTGTCCGGCGAACAGCTCCAGCAGGCCCAGCACCAGCGAGCCGCCAAGGCCCAGCAGCGAGGATGAGAAGGCCGTGCCCATCCCGCCCAACTGCCCCTCAAGCCCCTGCATCAGCTTGCCAAAGACGGCCAGGCCGCTTTCGCCCTCGGCGGGTTCCAGGCTGCGGATGGTCTCAACCACGGCGGGAACGGTGGTGGCCAGCCCCCAGAATGTGCCCAAAAGACCTAAGAAAACCAGCAGGTTGATCAGGTAGCGGGTGATGTCGCGGGCCTCATCAACCCTTTGCGCGACGGAGTCCAGGATCGAGCGCCCCGAGGCCGATGAGATTGCCAGCCCCCGCCCGCTGCGCGATTTCAAAAGCGTCGCAAGAGGGGCCAGCAGCAGCGGGGCCTCGGCCTCATCGGGGGGCGATTGCCGGTCAATTTCCGGATTTTGATCGCGGCTTTGGCGGACATAGCGCTCGATCCAGCTGACCGATTGCGCAAGGATCCACAGTTGCCAGAAACAGGTGACCACGCCCAGCCCGAACACGAAGGCGATCATCCCGTTCAGCCAGGGGTTGATCAGCATGATGTCTTCGAGGCGTTTGTGCATGAACCAAAGGCCCACTGCCACAAGCACGCAGACGATCAACATGGTTACAATCGCGCGGATCGGCTGGCTGAATGTGGTGCCATTGGCGGCACCATTTGCTGCGCCCGTCGCGGCCTCGGGTCTTTGCATGGACGACTGCCTGCCCTTTGACTGCTTTGGCAGGACTCTAGCAGGTTGTGCTGCGCTGCCAATTAAAAACCTGCGGATGGCCGAAGTCACTGTGACGGCCAGGCCCGTTTCGCGGCGGCTGCCTCTGGCAGAGTGGCAACAGAGGCCAAGTCATGCCAGGCAGGGCGTTGCCGATGGCGACAGTGGCGATTAATCGGACGGTAATGCTGCTGCTGTCAGATCTGTGAAAATGTATCGAATCTCTCCCCATATCCGCACTTTCGCGCTGGCGCTTTTGGCCGGGGCCGGGCTTGCCACGCTTTGGGTCAATCTGGATCCGGCAAGCTATTATGATTTCATCGAATGGCGGATTGCCGATCTTATTCTGCCCGGCTGGGTCTGGGCGGGTTCGGTCAGTCTGACGCCGTTCATGATTGTTACCGATATCCTGATGGCGCTGTTTTTCTTTGTCATCGGCAAAGAGCTGTGGGAGGCGCTGACGCTTGAGCGTGGCTCGCTTTCCGGGCGTCGCGCGATTTTGCCGCTGGGGATGACGCTGGGCGGTCTGGTGGGGGTCGGTGCGGGCTGGCTGATCCTGTCGGCCCTGCTTGAGACAGCGCAAGAGGCTGTGCCCGGTGGCGGCTGGCAGGCCCCGCTGGGCAGCGATACGCTGTTGGTTTGTCTGTTCGGGCGGATGGTTTTCGGGCGGCGGCGGGCCCTGCATCTGGTGATGCTGCTGGCGATTGGCACCGATATCCTGGCGCTGCTGATCCTGGGGCTAAGCAATATGACGCTGTCGCCGCGCCTTCTGTGGCTGGGGCTGACGGTTGTGGCGGCGGTTGTCGTGCACCGCCAGTTCGGCCGCCCCGCCCAGCATACCAGCGAGCGCGAGCGGCGTGCAGCCGGTGCCCTCTGGCCCTATGTTATTGGCGGGGCGCTGTGCTGGTTCGGCGTGGCGGCGGCGGGGCTGCCTGCGACGCTGGGGCTTTTGCCTTTGCTGCCTGCGATTGCCCATTCCGATCGCAGCTTCGGGCTGTTTGCCGAGGCCGAGAATTTTCTGCCGGATGCGCTGAACCGTATGATCCGCATGCTGGTCTGGCCGGTTGTGGTGATCCTTTTCCTGTTCGGGCTGATCCGGGGCGGTGTGGATCTGGCCGCTTTTGCGCCGACGACGCTGGTTATGCTGGGGGCGCTGTGGATCGGGCGGCCGCTGGGTATGGCGGTGGTGGTGCTGGCGCTGGCGGCGGTCTTTGGCACCAGGATGCCACGCGGGCTGCGGGTGCGTGATCTGGTGCTGTCGGTTATCCTGCTGTCGCTGGGCTTTACGGTGCCCGCAGTTGCCATTGAGGCCAGCCTGCCAGGCGGCGCGATGCGCGAAGCGGCCCGGATGGGGATGGCGATCAGCCTGTTGGCCGGACCACTGGCGATTTTGCTGTCTCGCGCTCTGATGCGGCCATCGCCGCAGGGGTGAGGTGCGACCTGAAGTTGCAAAGTTCACAATTGATTGTATGTGGGCGCCATAATCCGACATAATGCGGCCAGATTGTCGCGGAATATAACGCGTAAGCCTGCGTTAACATATCAGACGCAGTATAGAGCCAATGGGGCCCTGCACCAGGATCCTGGACCTGGATTCTGGACGGCGGCTCTGGATGGCGGCCCCGGATGCAGGTCCTGAGCAGGCACGGCCGGATTGCCATGGCTGGATTGGCGCAGGCCGATGTTGGGTCAGGCAGTGTTGGGTCAGACGGATTGAAGGTGAAGGCGGCCCCCCGAGCTTGCCACAGGTGACGAAATGATCGAATTCGACAATGTTTCAAAGTCATTCTGGACCGGCACCCGTCGCAAGGTGATTCTTGACCGTGCTTCTTTTCGGGTCGAGCTGGGGCGCTCTTTGGGCATCCTTGCGCCAAATGGCACCGGCAAGACCACGCTGATTCAGATGATGGCAGGACTTGAAAAGCCCGATGAGGGGCGGATCACCAAGACCAGCCGGGTCTCATTTCCGCTGGGCTTTATGGGCGGGGTCGCCGGCAAGATGTCGGCGCTTGAGAACAGCCGTTATATTGCAAGGCTTTATGGCCTTGATCCTGACTATGTTGAAAGCTTCTGTCGCTGGGTCTGCGATCTGGGCGATTATTTCCGGATGCCGGTGGCGACCTATTCCTCTGGCATGCGCTCTCGTTTCAATTTCGCGCTGATGCTGGCGCTGGAGTTCGACATCTATCTGATTGATGAGGGCATGCCCTCGACCGGGGATGTCGAGTTCAACCGCAAAGCAGGCGGTATCCTGCGAGAGCGGCTGCGCAATGCGACGGTTGTCATCGTCTCGCATTCGGCGCAAACGCTGGAAAAATTCTGCCGCCAGGCGGCGGTGCTGCGCAATGGGCAGCTTTATATGTTCGACACACTCGAAGAAGCGAAACGCCTCTATGACTATGCTTAAGGCCGCACGGTTCAACATCCGCCAAACGGAAGCACCACCGGCCGCGCCGCCCAGGCGTCAGGCCCGGCGTGCGGCACCTGTGCCTGCGAAGGACGAGATGCTCTTCGACAATCCCGAGGATGGCTTCGGGGATCAGAAATTTGAAACCGCGGGCGGGCCGCTGTCGCAACCGGATCCTGCGCCCGTCGGGAAACCGGATGAAAACAAGGCTGAGCAGGGCGCTTCCGCGGCGGCAGATCCCGCGGATCCGCTTCAGCTTGAACTGGCGGCGATCCGCAAAGAGGGGCTGACGGGGCGTCAGCTGCGCACGGCCCGTCGCCTGGCGCAGAGCCATAATCTTCCGGCAACCTCAGATTATGATGCGGTGCGTCTGTTGCGGGCGGCCGGGATAAACCCGTTTGAGCGGGCCTCGATGCTGGATATGGTCACCGCAGAACCCGCTGCCGCGCAGGCGGGGCAGGGTGGTGGAGCGGGCTCTCCTCCGGCAGAGCCGGGCCGTGCCCTTACCCCGCTGCCGGGCGATGGGGTGAAACTGCCCCAGACCGTGAAACCCATCCAGGTGCCCTCGACCGAAGCCAGGGCAGAGGTAAATCACGCCGCTGAGATCCTGCGAATGCAGCAGGATATTGCAAAGCGCCGCCGCCGTAAGCTGGCGTTGCTGTTTACGCGAATGTTCATATTCGTGCTGCTTCCGACTGTGATTGCCGGCTGGTACTTCTCTTCGGTCGCCACGCGGCAATATGGCACCAAGTCGGAATTTGCGGTGCATATGGCCGAAAACCCGCAGGCCACTGGCGGTATGGGGGGGCTTTTGCAGGGCACCTCTATGGCGACCTCGCAGGATTCGATTGCCGTCCAGGGCTATCTGCAATCGCGTGAGGCCATGCTGCGCCTGGAAAACGATGTCGGCTTCCGTGAGTTTTTCAAGGGCGATCAGATCGATCCCCTGCTGCGACTGGCGCCGGATGCCTCATCCGAGGATGCCTATAAGCTTTATAAGTCCCATGTTCTGATCTCTTATGATCCGTCTGAGGGCCTTATCCGCATGGAGGTGATCGCCCCCAATCCCGAGATTTCCGTCGAATGGTCAAAGCAGCTGATCTCTTACGCCGAGGGGCAGATGGATCAGCTGACACAGCGCCTGCGTGAGGACGCGATGCGCGGTGCCGAGGAAAGCTATCTCGAGGCCGAGGCCGCAGTTGTGACTGCCCAGGAGCGGGTGATCTCTTTGCAGGAGCAGTTCAAGGTTCTGTCCTCTGAAACCGAGGTCTCACTGCTGACCTCGCAGATTGGCACGCTTGACACCCAGCTGATGCAGGAAAAGCTGGCACTGGCCCAGATGGAGGCCAATCCCAATCCGAACGCAGCCCGGCTGGAGCCGGTCAAGCGCCGGATCACAACCCTTGAGGCCGAGATCGCCGCTTTGCGCAGCCGCCTGACAGAGGGGGATGCCAGCGGCACTTCGCTGGCGCAGATCCAGGGCAAGCTGATGGTGGCCCAGGCCGATGTCGAGACCCGGCAGCTGATGCTGGCGCAATCCCTGCAGGCCAAAGAAAACTCGCGCATCGAGGCGAACAGGCAGACCCGCTATCTTTCGACCTCGGTCGCGCCGGTCCCGCCTGATGTGCCGACCTATCCGCGCGTCTTCGAAAATACGCTGGTGACGCTGCTGATCCTTGTGGGGATTTATCTGATGATCTCGATGACGGTCGCAATCCTGCGCGAACAGGTCTCGTCTTAATCGCGTTGCGCCAGGGCGGAGTTTACTGATTTGACTGCGGAACAGACCCGTCAGCCCAGCCCGGACACCACAAGGCTGTTTTGCTTCAGGAATGCCGATGCGGGCTGGATGCCGGTCAATCATCTGATCGACATGACCGCCCGGTTGCTGGAGGCAGAGATCTGCGATCTTTCGCAGATCCAGCCAGGCGTGTTGCAGCGTGTGGGCGCAACACTTCTGGCACCGCCGCGTGGCGGCAGCGGCGGCGACATCTTTCTGTTGCGCTCACCGCAAGAGCTGATCCGGGCCCTGGCCCACCCGCTCTGGCGTGACAGAAGGCGCTTCCGGGCGGTCTGGATCATTGACAGCTTCTGGACGGAAACCTTCCCGCGCCCGGCAAAGCATCTGCTGTCTCGCTTCGATCTGGTCGCCTGCACCCGCGCGGGCGATCTGCCGGATTATGAGGCGCTGGCACCGGGGCGCGCGATCTGCCTCGGCTGGGGTGCGGATGTGCTGGATATGGGCAGCGCGGCAGCAGAGCGTCCGCTTGATATATTGCGGGTCGGTCGTCAGCCGCCGGAGTGGGATGATGATGCGCGTATCGCCGCCGCCTGCGCCGCGCGAGGCTTGCGGTTTCACGGCCGCCCGCCCTTTCCGGTCTCAGTCCAGACCCAGCAACGCGAGCTGATGCGCGACTGGTATGCGCGGGCGAAATTCATCATTGCCCATTCCAACCTGGCCGCGCCTGCGCCCTATACCCACCGGGGCCGCGCCTATATCACGGCCCGCTGGACCGATGCGCTGGCCTGTGGTGCCTCGGTCGCGGGGCGCCAGCCTGAGGGCGATATGGCGCTGATCGATTGGCCCGGCGCGACGCTGGAAACCGGCGTGATTGATCCTGAGAAGAACCTGGACCAGATCGCCGAAGCTGTCAGCGCCTGGACGCCAGAGGTCGCGCAGCGCAATCATCAGATGGCGCTGGAACGGCTGGACTGGCGCTGGCGCGTGCTGGATCTTGCCACCCGTCTGGATCTGCATCCCGCCGCGCTGGACGTGGATCTTGATCGGTTGCGGCAGGCGCTTGGGCGCGATCAGGCTTCCCAAAGCGTCTGATTTATAGTATGTCCGCTGCCATCTGAGACGTGATCGCCCCCGGCCCCGGGCACATGCGTGAGGATTGGGGCGGCGACAATGGGGTCGCCACATATCGGGAGACCGGCAGGGGCCGGGGTGCTCCCAGAGGAAAATGAATGTTCAAAATCTCTAAAAAGTCGATCCAGTGGGGCAATGAAACGCTGACCCTGGAGACTGGGAAAGTTGCGCGTCAGGCCGATGGTTCGGTGATTGCGACCCTGGGTGAGACCCAGGTCATGGCCAATGTGACCTTTGCCAAAACCGCAAAGGAAGGCCAGGACTTCTTCCCGCTGACCGTGCATTATCAGGAAAAATACTACGCCGCCGGTAAGATCCCTGGCGGCTTCTTCAAACGTGAGGCGCGTCCTTCGGAAAAGGAAACGCTGGTCTCGCGTCTGATCGACCGTCCCTGCCGCCCGCTTTTCGTTGAGGGCTTCCGCAACGAAGTTCTGGTCATGGCGACCGTTCTGTCCTGCGACCTGGTGAATGATCCCGACATCGTGGCGATGATCGCGGCTTCGGCTGCGCTGACCATCTCGGGCGTGCCTTTCATGGGCCCGATCGGTGCGGCGCGCGTTGGCTTCTCGAACGGCCAATATGTGCTGAACCCGGCCATGGACGACATGACCCAGCTGCGCAACAACCCGGAGCAGCGCCTGGATCTGGTCATCGCCGGCACCAAAGACGCCGTGATGATGGTGGAATCCGAGGCCTATGAGCTGACCGAAGAGGAAATGCTCGGCGCGGTGAAATTCGGCCATGACGCGATGCAGCCGGTGATCGATCTGATCATCGACCTCGCCGAAGATGCCGCGAAAGAGCCCTTCGACTTCCAGGCCCCGGATTACTCGGCGCTTTATGGTCGCGTTGCTGCCGCCGGTGAGGCCCAGATGCGCGCCGCTTTCGCCATCCGCGACAAGCAAGAGCGCACCAATGCGATCTCGGCCGCCGTCAAGGCGATCAAAGAGGCGCTTTCGGAAGAGGATCTTGCCGACAAGAACCTTGGCTCGGCGATCAAAAAGCTGGAATCGGGCATTCTGCGCGGTGACATCATCAATGGTGGCGCCCGGATCGACGGTCGTGACAACAAAACCGTGCGTCCGATCTTCTGCGAAAACGGCATCCTGCCGCGTGCGCATGGCTCGGCTCTGTTCACCCGCGGGGAAACCCAGGGCCTCGTGGTCACCACGCTGGGCACCGGCGAGGATGAGCAGATCATCGACGCGCTGAACGGCAACTACCGTTCGAACTTCCTGCTGCATTACAACTTCCCGCCCTATTCGGTTGGTGAAGTTGGCCGCGTGGGCTCGCCCGGTCGCCGTGAAATCGGCCATGGCAAGCTGGCATGGCGCGCGCTGCAGGCGGTTCTGCCGGCTGCGACCGACTTCCCCTATACCGTCCGCGTCGTGTCGGAAATCACCGAATCGAACGGCTCTTCGTCCATGGCTTCGGTCTGCGGCGGTTCGCTTTCGATGATGGATGCGGGTGTGCCGCTGAAATCGCCGGTGGCTGGTGTGGCTATGGGCCTGATCCTGGAAGACGATGGCCGCTGGGCGGTTCTGACCGACATCCTCGGCGATGAGGATCACCTCGGCGACATGGACTTCAAGGTTGCGGGCACCGCGGCTGGCATCACCACCATGCAGATGGACATCAAGGTCGCAGGCATCACGCCTGAGATCATGGCGCAGGCTCTGGCCCAGGCCAAAGACGGCCGTCTGCACATCCTGAACGAGATGAATGCCGCGCTTTCGGCCCCGCAGGGCTTCTCGGCCTATGCACCGAAGATCGAGACCATGTCGATCCCGACCGACAAGATCCGTGAAGTGATCGGCTCGGGCGGCAAGGTGATCCGCGAGATCGTCGAGACCTCGGGTGCGAAAGTCGACATCAATGATGACGGCATGATCAAGATCGCGTCGAATGACGCGAATGCGATCAAGAAGGCCTATGACATGATCTGGTCGATCGTGGCAGAGCCGGAAGATGGCAAGATCTACACCGGCAAAGTCGTCAAACTGGTCGATTTCGGTGCCTTTGTGAACTTCTTCGGTAAGCGTGACGGTCTGGTTCACGTGTCGCAGATCGCCAATAAGCGCCTGCAACACCCGAATGAGATCCTGAAAGAGGGCCAGGAAGTCAAAGTGAAGCTGCTTGGCTTCGATGATCGCGGCAAGGTCCGTCTGGGCATGAAGATGGTCGACCAGGAAACCGGTGAGGAAATCACCGAGAAGAAAGAAGAAGCCGAGGGCTGAGCCCAGCTTCGGTAATTCGAAAGGCCCCGGAGAGATCCGGGGCCTTTTGCTTTGCCGGTGCGCTCCATCTGGGCGCTCCATTTGGGTGGCCGATCTGGGTGGCCCATGTGCCCGGGCAGGGGGGGCGGGCAGGGGTGCGGAATGCAAAACACCCGCGCCTTGCGGCACGGGTGTCGGAAAACCAGACCGGAAGTTCCGGTCTTTGACTTAGCGGCGCAGGCCGAGGCGCGAAATCAGCGAGCTGTAACGGCCTTCGTCTTTTGCTTTCAGATAGTCCAGCAGCTTACGGCGCTGCGCGACCAGCATCAGCAGACCACGACGCGAGTGGTTGTCTTTTTTGTGCGATTTGAAGTGCTCGGTCAGGGTGGCGATGCGCGAGGACAGGATTGCAACCTGTACTTCGGGCGAACCGGTGTCACCGGCTTTGGTCGCGTATTCCTTGATCAGGCGGGCTTTTTCTTCGACAGTGATCGACATCGGATGCTCCTTTCGGGGTTGCGAGAGACGGCACAAGCCGGGATGTCGTCCAGCAGGGCCCTTAATATCCTGCCAGGAAGCGTTAAGCCGCGAGACAGGATATGCGTCCATAGAGGGAATCGCCTGAAAATGAAAGCCCCAATGCCGGGCGCTTTGTAACGATCCCTGGTGTCCCTGGTCGGCCCTTTGACGGGGGCGCGGCCTGATTTTTCGCCAAAACGACGCTTTGGGAAACAGAGCGCTGCCGAATTATCACAACTTAACCATAGTGCGCGCTTTGAGATTTCCACCATACGTGGTATTTTTTCGGAGATAAGTTTCCATATACGTCAAATAGTTAACAGAAATATTGGTTAACGGGCGCCTGCGAGGTGGCCCCTTATGAGGTGCGGTCATGCTTGGTTTGCTTGGATTGCTGGGGGTGGTTTTTGCCGGCGCCGCAGTTGATGGCTGGATGACACGCCAGTCCGATGACGACGAAGACGATGAGAATGGCCATGATGACGATTCTCAGGGTGGCGGAAACCTTTTGGATGACGACGATACGGCCGAGGATCCGTTTCGCGGCGTGAACCCGTTCCGCTTTGGTGGCGGAAATCCCGGTCTTTGGTCACCCGGTGGCGGCGGCAGCGATGGCGCGGAACCGGGCGAGGGTGCGCCCGATCTGACGGGTGACGATCTGACAGATGGCGATGTGCCGGGCTCGGTGCCCGTTCCCGTACCCGTACCCGTGCCGGGGCCAGTCGGGGGGGCAGTCGGGGGACCAGTCACTGCGGACGGTGCGACGGATGCGGCCGGTGATGACGCGACGCAGGCCACCCTCAATGGCACGGCGGCAGATGATCTGCTGGACGGCAGTGACGATGCCGATCTGATCTATGGCGGTGCGGGTGGCGATCAGATCAACGGCCTCGATGGGGCAGATTCGATCTATGGCGGGGCAGGTGACGATATCGTCAATGCCGGGGCAGGCGACGACCTGGCCTATGGCGGTGCGGGCAATGATGAGCTGCATGGCGATGCCGGCAATGACACACTCTACGGTGAGGATGGCGACGATCGGCTGATGGGCCATGAGGGCGATGATCTGCTCTTAGGCGGTGCCGGCAATGACACGCTGTTGGGCGGTGAGGGGGACGATACGCTGCTTGGCGACCAGGGGGATGACTGGCTTTGGGGGGGGGAAGGTGATGACCTGCTGATCGGTGGCAGCGGCTCGGACACCCTGGATGGCGGCGCTGGAAATGACACGCTCTGGGGGGCCTTCCCTGAAGGTGGTGACGATTCTGCGGTTGATTTCCTGAACGGCGGTGACGGCGATGATGTGCTCTATCTTGGCTCTGGTGATTACGGGAATGGTGGCGCAGGGAATGATACATTCGTCCTGACCAGGTGGCTGGATGAGGGCGGGATGGCGACGATCACCGATTACAACGCAGACGACGATCAAATCGTGCTTGTCTATGATCCCGCCGTTCACACATCCCCTGCAATCACCATCAGCCAGCCAGAGGGGGGAAGCACGTCTCTGATCAGTATTGACGGTTTTGTTGTGGCCGAGGTGAACGGCCATATCGACGCCGAAGAAGTCAGGCTGATCGCCGCCTGATACCTGCCCGATTTCGGGATGTCGGGCAGATCAGGGCAGAAATCCATAGACAGGTCGGGCAGTGGTCCGGTCTGTTTGCTGAATGCCAGTTTCGCTGGCTGTCTTATGGCGAGTGCCTGCGCGGTTAAGCCAGCCGCAGCCCCTGACCGGGAAAAGCCTGTGCCGCCGGGCAAGGGCAGCACAGGCAAAGGGCAGCCACAAAAGGCTGATCTTACAGATTGAACACGCGGGCCGGATGCAGCTCGCCGCCCATATAACGGCCAAGCGCCAGCGCCCGCCCGTCAAAGCTGGCCCAGGCCTCATCGCCATAGGGGATATGGGTCAGTACCTGGCCTGGATTGCCATTTTTCAGCCGAACAGCCCCTTCCGGGGTGGCTTTCAGCTCTGGCAGGTCGGCCAGCGCCAGCTCCAGCGGTGCCAAAAGCGTGTCGATTGCGTCCTGGCGCGCCAGGGCCTCGATCTGCTCCATTGTCACCGCCCGCTGCGCCTCAAACGGGCCCGACCATTCGCGCCGCAGCCAGGCCACATGGCCCAGGCATCCCAGAACCTGCCCCAGATCGCGGGCGATCGCGCGCACATAGCCGCCTTTGCCGCAGACCATTTCCAGATCCACATGATCGGCATCGGGCCGCCCCAGAACGGTCAGGCTGTCGACCCAAAGCGGGCGGGCGGCCAGCTCCATCTCGACACCTTCGCGGGCCAGATCATAGGCGCGTTCGCCGTCGACCTTCACGGCCGAGACCTGGGGCGGAACCTGCATGATGTCACCGCGAAAGGCGGGCAGGGCCGCCTCTATCTGCGCATCCGAGGGGCGCAGGTCACTGGTTTGCAAGACAGTGCCGCTGGCATCATCGCTGCTGGTCGCAGCCCCAAAACGGACCCGAAAGCGATAGCATTTCAGCGCATCGGCGACGACGGGCACACATTTGGTGGCCTCGCCCAGGGCGACGGCCAGAACGCCGGTCGCATCAGGGTCAAGCGTGCCGGCATGGCCCGCTTTTTGCGCCTGAAACGCCCATTTCACCTTGTTGACGACATCGGTAGAGCCGATTCCGGCGGGCTTATCGACGATCACCCAGCCATGCACCGGGCGTCCCTTGCGCGTTCTCGCCATGTCTATTCCTTAACGGCAGCCGAATCGATGACGGTGCCCACAATCGGCCCCATCGAGAAGCCGCCGTCATGCCGCCCCAGCTCGGGCGCGTAAAGGCGGGAAATATTGCCGTCGAAATAAAGCGCGTTTTTCAGCCCCAGCCCGTCACGGAAAAACCGCGCAAACTGATGGAAGTTCACGGCACGATCACTCATGACAAAGACCGCGCGGGTGCCCGCCTCATCAACGCCGACGCCATTGCGCAAATAGGTCGAATCGCTGTCCTTCAGAAAACGCGGATGCAGCTTTCCGTCGATCACCAGCATCGGGCCAGACTGGGTTGCATAGCGGCAATTGCCGCGAATCGGCTCGAATTTCCGGCTGTCGGTGATGTAAAAACTGCCATCCGCCCAGCAGAAAACCCCATTGGGCAAAAGCCCGAAATTGCCCGGTCCGGCGGCCGTCACGATGGCATGTTTTTCGACACCATCCTCAATATAAAGCCCAACGGGCGAGCGGTCGCGGTGATACATGCCCGCATTCATCGCAAAGCCAAGCGCCTTGCCCTCAGCGGCCAACGCCTGGTCTATCGCTCTGAAATTGCCGTAATTTCCGTTCGGGCCGGTCAGGAAAAGCCGCAGATCATCGGCGGCGGTGACCTCACAAAGGCTGTAAGAGGTTTCTTCATAGACCTGCTGGCGACAGCTGGAGGCCCCGGCCGCAGACAGCCCGCCGATCGCGCCTGCGCCAAAAGTCGCCAGGGCTGCAGCCGCAAGAAGGGCGCGGCGGATCACTCTTCGTCCTCCGCCTGCCCTCCGATGTCGCGCTGGACCTTCGGGTCGGAAAACAGCCGCCGCGTTTCATCCAGGCGATCGAATGTCTCATCGGGGCGAAAGCGCAGATCCGGCGCATATTTCAGCGTCAGCTCTGCCGCGACCCGGTGGCGCAGCTCGCCTTTGTGCTTTGCCAAAAGCTTGACCGCCTGTTCCACCGGCGCCGTTCCCAGCAGCGGCATCACGTAGACGGTCGCCACCTTGAGATCGGGCGAGCAGGAAACCTCGCCGACGGTGATTGGCATGGCGTTCAGTTCCGGGTCGTGAATCTCGGCCCGGTTCAGAACATCAGAGAGGGTGCGTCGGATCAGTTCGCCAACCCGCAGCTGACGCTGGGACGGCCCCTGACCGGAGGGAGTGCGTTTTGCGGCCATGACCCAGCATCTAAGCGCTTTCCGTTCGCCCTGCAACGGCGGCGTTGCAACCTGACGCCGAAGTGTTTGCGTCATTCTGACAGCGCAGACTGCAAGACGCCCACTGACGGGGCGATGGCGGGGTAAGGAAAATGCCGCATAAATTTCTGTTGCACAGTTCGAAAAGCAGGAGTAGGTGCCGAGGTGGGACACCTCTCCCCAACGAGGGACAGTGTTCATGAGGATTTTTTTCTTTCTTTTCCAACACTTGATTTTTTAGGCTTCGCATTTTGTGCGGATTTTGTGCGGAATATCGCATCCGTCACGGTCAGGTCAGAAATCGCATGGGCATAGGTCCGCAAGACCACCGTGGCATCCTTCCAGCCACCGCGCGCCGCCACCGTCTTCACATCGACACCAGCCCGCAGGAGCAGCGTGGCAAAGCCATGACGGCAGCAATGCGGGCTGCGGTAGGGCAGCTTGGCCCGCTCCACCGCCTTCTTCCACGGCTGCCAGACACTGTCCCGGCGCTCATAGCCGAAGACCAGCTCATCGGGCTTCCGGTTGCTCGGGATCGCCTCCAGCGCGGCCACCACCTCAGCGGCCAGATGGACCATATGCTCTTCATTGTTCTTCCGGGACAGCGGGACATTCGCCCGGCCGGCGTTCAGATCCACCCTGCCCCAGGTCAGCGCCACCGCCTGCCCCGCCCGCGCCCCGGTGCCCAGCATGAAGGTGCAGAGCGCACCCAGATGCAACGAGGCGTGAGCGCTGAAGGACTCGGCCCATTCGGGATCCACGATTTCCTTGACCTTCACCTCAACCGGGAAGCGTTTCACCTTGACCGGCTGGCACCAGTTCAGGCCCGCCGCGTGGTTGATGATCGCCTGCGTCGGCACGATCACCTGCCGATTGCGCGTCGCGCCCTTTGCGGTCGGGTAGAGCTTAAATGCCGACTGGCGGATGCCCTCGGCGGTGATCTCGCGCAGCAGGGTATCTTTCCAGTGATCCGCAATCGGCACGATAAAGCGGTCTGACTTTTCGGCTTCCAGATAAGCCAGCGCCGCCTGGGCAAAGGTTACGTGGGCGTGCGGCCCGTCGAGGTGGCGTTTCCATTCCGCCGCTTCGAGTTCTGCGGCGATCCTTTGGGCGATCCCTTTGTCAGTCGCTCGCGTAGTGCCTCGTAATTCCCGGCCGGCGACTGTGCCCCGGTAATGCCAGATCCGACCGCGCTTGAAGATTGTGAGCGACATTCAATCGCCTCCATAAAGGCTGCGACATGGTGGAGCAGCATCACTTTAGTTTTTCCGAGCTTGCAGTAAGTCCCGAGTTCCTTGATCTTGTCTTCAACTGCCCGCTCCGACATACGCAAATGCGCCGCCAATTCGGCAGGCAACACATGCGGAGGAAGGAGCGGGTTTGGCAGCATCAGTCAGGCATTCATCATCTTGTTTCAGCTTGTCTTTTTCTAAAAATACGGATTTTCGCACTTTCAGAACCAGAAGATCACAGGGATATAATCGGCTATCTCAGTGAAAATCCAAAGCACCTGATTCACGTTTTCCACATGAATCAGGCTGCCGTCTCGGATTCGACCTTGTAAAACTTCGGAAAGGTAATTCGGGGACCGCGTTTCAACAGAACTTTTCCGCCCTCGGCATCCGCATCAATCATATAGAGGTGCTTGCGGTAATATCGGTTGTCGTCATCCTCGCCATCCGGCTCACGCAAGATAAGCATATGGAGAGCATGGAAGGGTTCCGGGATATTCCATGCCGTGAAAGTTTTGGCGTCCATGGATTAGGCCTCCGGCTCGAAGTTCATGCCGGAAACGATCTTGCACACGGCACTCGACGCGAAGCTAGCAAGGGCTTTGGTGTTCACCACATCCATTGCGTAGAGGTCGAGCGACTCGATCTGCTCATAGGTATTGGCCTTGAACCGGATCGGGCGGTTCAAAGACAGCGTCTCACCGTGCGGAGACATCCCTTTCTCATTGCGGACATCACCATGCCCCCAGAACACCGGGGCATCACGCCCTGCAATATGCTTCGCCACGAACTCAGCGATGATCCACGAATGCTCGAAGAGGCGCTTCAGATCCATGGGCCGCTCGCCCTTCACGGGCAGATCGAGCTGCTTGCCCCGCCCGTGAAGAATTTCGGCAACCCAGAATGCAACAAGGTCGCGGCCCGAATAGAGCCAGTGACCGTTTGCGCCTTTCTCTCCATAGGGCTCGAGATAGCCCTTCAAGCGATAGTCGCGGAGCAGCTCCGGCGACCAGAATGACACGGCACGAACATCAGCAGGCGTGTGGGTGTAGGTTTTCATTGCTCAACTCCATAGCTGTCAGCAATGGATATACCATCGCCAACAGCTACGGTCAATCACATCAGGACCTCCAGAAGCGCCCTCCCGAGCATCGCACCCATGTGACCCTTCGGGCCAGTCATGTCCCTGAGGTTGCCCCAGGTCGCGTCATAGGGCCGCAAGTTCCCAAGTGCGGCAACCGCCCGCGCCTTGATCCGCACCCCTTCGATAGTGGCGGCCGGCTCCCCGAGAACCTGCCTGGCAAAATCGAACATCCGATCCCGAGCCGCGACACGGGCAGCCTCCAGCGCCTCAAAATCCGAGGCTTTCCTGATGCGCTCGCATTCCGACAAATACCCCGGCAGAAGCGCAATCCCCAGTTCCGCCCGGTCTATCTCACTTTGCCAGTAGTTCAGCGTCCGCCTCGACGAAGGCTTCTTGCGCTTTGCATCCCGGGCAAGCGCAGCGAGCATGCTGTCCCGGCGACTTTCCATGTTGTGAAGTTCAAGACGGCGCATTGGCTTGTCCTGCCCGGGGCGGACGAGGCCAGAGCCATTAAGATCCCGCTCGATCTCTCCGATCCACCCGCCGCCTTGCACAACACACGGATCCGGGGCCAGCGGCCATTGCGGATGCCACTCACGCCACATCGCATCCCAGGCCGTGCAGGCATTGTGATAAGCCGCCTCCACGCCGGGGAGTTCCTGCCCAAGCGCAAGCAGAGCCGGATTTTCCGCAGGGGCCGGCGCAGCGACCGACGGCGCCTCACAAACGGCCAGCGGGGCGAGCGCAGCAACCGGGGCGGCGGTGATGAACTGGCGGCGCTTCATTGGGCCACCCCCATCAGACGCTCGGTCTGGCGCAGGGCGCGCCGGCAGTAGCTGCGAGCCTCGCGGATGTGCTGGGGATAGCCCGAGGCGCTCTCGGTCGCGTCCAGTGCGAGGGTGAGCATGTCGGCGATTTCGTGCAGGCTTGCCACAGGCATGGCCGGGCCGTTATGGCTGGTGATAGCCATTCTCTGATCCTCCAATGATCAGTGTTTCGGTTAGGGCCGGAGTGAAGGTGCAAACTTCCTTCGGCCCGATTATTGTGATAACCCGGTTAGTATGGTCGAGCAAGAAAAAACTGTGATAACCCGAAAAGGGAAACGCGGCCCTGCCCCAACCGGCAAGGGCACCCTCATCGGTGTGCGCTTGCACCCTGACCTGCTCGACTGGGTCGACACCGAGCGCGCCAAACAGACCCCCGAACCCACCCGCCCGGAATTCATCCGCCAGGTGTTGGAAGAGAGGAAGGAAACCAAATGACCCGCGTTTGTATCGTTGGTATTGAGGGGAAACCCAAGTCTGGCGAGTATGAGTATCTGCTCCTTGATCCGGTGCCAGTAGCGGGAGACATTCTGCACATCAGATTACATGGCCGAGAGGCTAACTTTGAAGTCGTGAAACGGCACTTCGGGATAGAATTGCTACGTAGTGGACACGCTCACGAACTGGATATGGTCTACTTGCACGTTCGTGAGAGCAAGCTGCCCAACCCAGCAAATCTGGCACCGATCCCGGGCTAAAGGAGCCCCCCCTGTGTCCGGCCTGTCGGACCCGGCCCGTGTCCGATTTTCAGCACTTTCCGTGTCCGGCTGCCCGGACACTAACCTGTAATAGAACCAGTAATTAACCCGCGCGAGGCTACTCGCAAACCGAAGGACTGGACCTGAGCAATGGCCTATCAGATCTTCAACACGTTCGAACCCGGCTCCGTAGACGTCGGGCAACTGATTGAGGTTGAGTATCTCGGTTTTGGATTTCACCATCGCTATCTCGCGAAAATCCTGCATGTCGAATACGACTGCATCACCGCAGAGGTGCGGTATATCTGGTCCTCGAACAAAAAAGACGAAAACGGGCATCCAGTCTGGGCCAGGCTAATGTCACGCGGAGTGGTCGGTATTGGAGAACGAGTCCAAGTGTCCCACGGTCATATCGACAAGGCTTCCCTCGAGTAATTTTCAGGAAGGTGAAGTAAATGGATATTGTTTCTCTGATACTCTCTGCCCTTGGCCTTGGTCAGTCTATTGAAGCAAAGATCAGCGACCGCCGCACTGAAGCTATGAAAATTGCAAACGATGTCTCAACGCAGCTGGGGATCGCATCCCAAACTCTGAAATGGGAGGCCCTTCGGGTGAGACAACGTTGGACCGCCAGCACACCACCAGGCACACCATTCCCAGATATAGCAGGCAGCAAGCTGGACGAAATGATAGCTGGCTACGAGATCGCGGTGGCAGCGTGGGCCCCTGAGAAGCTCATGAAGGAGTTTGCAGAGGTCCCGCGCGGAAACCTTCGCCAGTGGGACTTCATCATCCAGTCTCTTCATGCGAAGAAGGGGGCCGCGGAGCAGATGATCCATCAGCAATTAGGTGGCATCAAGGCGATGGATCATGCGCTGGATAATGCCATGAAGGCTGAGCAGGGCTTCTTGTCCTGAGCGGTTGTTTTGACGGGATCTGGATAAGAAGCCATCTTTCCGACGTCCAATGCTGCGACCGCGAAAGATCCGACAATATAGGGTTAACGGCAAAACCAGCCTCCAAATCCATATTATCGAGCCTCAGCGCTCATGGCTCGATAATAAAACCCGCGCCTCGGCCAGGCTCGATAATATGGGGTGAGCGGCTCCGATCACCCCAGAACCAGATCGGCAAGAGCAGCGGTCAGAGGCTGGCTGGACCTTTGCGGCAAGGTCTTCATGCCCTCGGGCGCGCGCTGGTTTTTGGCATAGGCCTGATCCAGCCAGGCGCGATCCATCTCCATCAGGATCGAGATGTGACGCGGCTCCAGGGCAAGGCGCATCATCCGGCAATATGCTTCCACCTCCGAGGGCTGAAGCGCGTTCGGGCCAGCGGGGTGATAGGTGCGGGTCAGGCTCAGGCGCTGAAACGTGTTCCAAAGGAGCCGGCCTGCCTCTGGCGGGCGGACGTTCTCCCCCTTCAAGGCGGCGGTGACGGCAGCACTGAGCTGGCGGGACAGGCGGCGCATCAGCGGATACCGAAAGCGGTTTTAGACCGGCGTGAAGCCTGCATAGAGGATGAGACCGATTTTCCGACAATACCCGGCGCAGCCTTCCCCACCACATTGCCAGCGGTGCGGGTCGAGATCCGCTCGACTGCCGCCTGCCAGTTACCATCCTGATCCACCGAAACCCGCACATCGACCTGCGAGGAACCGCCGCCGGCGCTCTGGCCGCGCGTGTGATCTACCACCGTCTCGCGCGGGTGCATCATTGCGAGGAACCCGCCTTTACCGTCCAGCCCGCCAGAGCGCGGCGCGTCACCGGTATAGCCGCCGCCGTCGAAGCTGCCGCCCAGAAGGTTGCCGACGAAGCTGAACAGCCCGCCGCCGCCCATGCCTTCGATCATCTTGAACATCGCGGCCTTGAACTGGGCTTTCGCGATTTCCATCAGAAGATCGGCAATCGCTTCCTTCGCGCTCTTGCTGCCGTCGAGGATGGAATCGAACATGCTGCCAAGGGCATCCTTGCCGCGCTCGGTTGCCTCCTCGATCTTTTGCATCTTCTCGGCCGCCGCTTCCGCCTCCAGGCCAGCCGTGGCATAGGCACGGGCCTGCGCCTCGATCTGCGCCGTGAGCTCGGGCGTGATCGCAATCCCCTGCTTTTGCGCCGCCATCAGAAGTTCGGCCTTCTTCTTCGCGTAATCCGCCGCGCCGGCATAATCACCGCGCGCATCGGCGGCCGACAGGAAGGCCATTGTCTCGGCCTCCAGCATGGCGATCTGCTCGCGGGTCTGTTCCATCGCCTCGGCAAACTCGTCGCGAGAACGGCCACCGCCGCCCCGACCACCACGACCGCCGCCGCCCGTGTTTCCGGTGTCCCCCAGATCGACGGTATTGTCTCGCCAGTTGGGGCGCGGGCTGGACGGCATGTCGCTGTCAAAGGTGGGCGGCATGTTTGCAGCCGCGCCGCCCTGGAGAGGGGTGCCCGTGGTGACGTTCGAGGTGTCAATGCCTGCGACATGGGCCAGCCAGCCCGCAAGACTCCGTGCCATGCCGACAGCATACATCAGCCCATCGGCCAGCGAGAGCACATCCTCGATTGCCCCGGCCATGGAAATCTTGTCCGCTTCTGATAGGGTGCTGAATGCCTCGGCAGCGCGGTCTCGCACATCGACAAGCCCGAGGGCGAGTTGCTCTGCTGTGATATCACCCTGTTCAAACTGATCGTGGAGCGTCCGCATCTCGGCAGCGAGCGCTATCAGCTTCGCTTCAAGATCCGTATTTCCAAGCGCAGCGGCCTCCTGAGCGGCATCAGTCAACCCGCCCACCATCTCGCGCAAAGACCAGACCATATCGAAGACGGCCTGATCCAGCCCTTCAATGGCCTCAACGTTATCATCGACGGCCTGCTGGTTCTTCTTCAGATCATCATAGACTTCGTTCCCGAGAATGGTGCGCGCACGGCCCTCATCGCCCAAAAGGTCATCAAGGCTGTTTTGCAGCCCTACAATCCATGTGATGAAATCAGCCGTGTGAACCGCCGCTTTCTGAAAACCCGCGCCGATGGCGCTGGTGACGGCTTGCCATTTCCGGTCCAGTTCATCGGCCTTGTCGAACATCTCCCGCGACAAAACCCCACCGAACTCATGCGCGGTTTCGATGGCCTTCCTGATCCCAGCCTCGCCCTGATCGAGCAACTGGACGAACTGTTCGCCCCCGGTGCCACCGAAAAGCTCATCCGCGATCCGGATCTGCGCCGCCTTGTCGAGGCCTTCCAGCCGGCCGATGATTTCCAGCATCAGGGCAGAAGGGTCTTTCAGCTTCTTCTTCAGGTCTTGTGCCGTGAAACCGAGTCGGTTGAACGCCTCGGCCGCCGACCCGCCGCCCGTTACGATGAACTCATCGGCTCGCAGGTTCAGTTCTTTGAACCCATCGACCAGCGCGTCGATGCCGATCCGGTTCTGTTCTGCGACGAACTTCCATTCCTGGAACGCCTGAAGGCTGAGACCCGAGCGCTTAGCCTCATCCCCGACCTGAGCAATACCGCGCACTGTCTGGTGCAGGCCCGAGGTCAGACCCGCCAACGCGGCGGTGACGGCACCACCTGCAAACCCCAGGGCGAAGGTTTTGGCAAAGCTGCCGATCTTCGTGCCGGTCGAGGCCAGCGCCTGGTTGATGCGCGTTGTCGAGCGGAGCATATCCGTTTCCATCTGGGCAGTGGCGCCGCGCGATCCTTGCCGCAGGCGGGTATAAGACCGGGTGCCGGTGCCCTCGGCCTTGCGCATCCGCTTTTCGAATTCCGAGACCCGGGCCTCGAGCATCACCACAAGGCGTTCATCCGCTGACTGGCTCATGCCTGCCCCCTATGCAATCAACATGTCTTCGTTGAACCAGTCCTGCGAGGTGATGAACTGGGTTTCACCGGCAGCGGCGCGCGCCACCGCCATCGCGGTCGCAACCGCGCCATCAATCTTGTTTCCGGACTTACCCTTGTGGAACATCCTGTTTCCGGCCTTGTCGGTCTCGACCTGAATATTGGCGAAGTTCCAGCGCAGGATCGGGTTGCCGCTGTGGCGCAGCGCGCGGGCGAGGATCGCGCGTTCCAGTTCCATCACGGCGGGCGCCATGCTGACCCAGCCCTGCCGGAACTCAGCGACCGGAAAACCGTCATCGCCGAGGCTCGCCATCATCAGCCGGCCAATATGCGGATCGAAGGCGATCTCCTGCACATTGAACCGGGCGCAAAGCTCGCGGATATGTTCCTCGACGGCCCGCTGATCCACCACATTCCCGGGCGTCGGGATGATCAGACCCTGTTCGGCCCAGCCGACATAATCCACGCCGTGATATTCGCCCCGGGTGCGGAGGTTATCCTCTGGGCAAAAGAACACGGGATGCACATCATAGGTATCGCCATCCCGGAACACCGCGACACAGCAAGTCAGATCCTCATTCTTGGACAGATCGACCGCCAGCCAGCATTCCACCTGCCGCGCTTCCAGATCCTCCAGATCGACCTCATGCGCGCCCTCGTCCCAGATTGTCATCTCGACAAAGGGTGAAGTGGACTGGTCGAGCCAGCGGTTGAGGTTGAACTGAAGGAAGCTGTCCCGCTCGAACGGGGAATTCAGCGCCTTCTGCGCCTTGTCCCGGTATGCGTCGAGATCGGGATAACCATGCTCGAGGCCGGGATTGACGGCATGCCACAACTCTTCGTCCTGCCAGTCGTCATCGGCCTCTGCCATGAAGATAACCGGCAGCGTGGCCGGATCCTCGATCTCGCCCTTCTGAACCCTGATCGCATATTCGACATGCTTCCACGCAAGATTGTCCTGGCCGCGCCCCGAGGTCGAGGCGATGATCAGCAGCGTTTCAGCGACCTTGACCATGGCCGATTCCAGCGCTTCCCAGAGGAGAAGCCCGGGGCGCCCCTGCCAGACATGGATCTCATCGGCAATGACGACATTCGGCGTCAGGCCGTGGTGCGATTTGCCCTCGCCGGAAAGCGCTTTGTAAACCGAGCTGATCTTCGGGCACTTCACCTCGGATGTGTGATCGGTGACGGTCAGGTGCCGGCGCAGTTCGGGATCGTTCTGGATGATCATCGAAGCTTCGCGGAACAGTTCCCGCGCCTGTTCCTGCGCCGAGGCGGCGGAATAGACCCGCTGGCCAAAAGCGCGCTCCGGCCCCATCAGGTGCAGCAGGGTCAGCAGGGCGCAAAGCGCGGTCTTGCGGTTGCCGCGCGGCACGATCAGCACAACCCGGCGCACCATGCGCGACCCGTCCGGATGGCGCGGGCCGTAAATCTTGCGGATCATCCGTTCCTGCCAGCGGTCCAGCTGCACGGCGCGGCCGGGAAGGCGGCTCTTCGGGTGCAAGAGCTTGCGGAGCCATTGCACCGCGGCCTCACCATGCCCGAGCGGGTCAGGGATATCGCTGTCGTCGTCGATCCATGCAGGGCGCAGCATCAGGCGCGCCCCCCGTTCACCGTCGAAACCAGACCCTCGCTCCAGAGGTCGCGCTGCGCCCCGTCATTCTCCTCGATCGACGGACGCGAGCGCGAGGCCGGGGTGCATCCCAGTTCGGCCGCCAGAAGCCGCGCCTTGTTGATCGTGTCGGAGAGGATCGAGATTGCCGGGTTTTTCCGGATGCCGGTCATGACGGAATCGCCGTCCTTATCGACCTTGTAGATTTTGAAGCTCATGCCGTTTTCGCGGATATCGCGCTCGGCCTCGCGGGAAAGGCCCACCATGACGCAATAGCTTTCGAACATCGCGAGATCGGCTTCTGTCATGACCCGGCGTTCTGCGAGGATCGGCAGGGTCCGTTCCCATTCGGCGGCAGCATCGTCGCCCATCTCCTCGGGTGCAGGCATGTCTTTCAGGGCGTCCCGGTCGATCCGGATATGCTGGGGCTTTCTTCCGCGCATCACGAAAACCTCACGCAACGGAACTCGTATCCCCGATCCCGGCCGAGGGTGACGATTTCCTTGATGTTGAAATTCTGGCCCGCGAACACGAGCCGGTCGGCATTGGTCACGCCCGGAATGAAACGGGTGCGGAACACGGCCAGCGCTTCATCACCGGGGCCATAGTTCCGGATGAATTCCGTGGTGCTTTGCTCGACCTTCTCGGCCCGCAGCGTGGCGAGATCCGCCCAAGTTTCTACCGGCGTTCCCGCATCATTCAGGGTCTCGGTCATACGCTGGATCTTCACCACGCGCGAAAGCTTTCCGGCCTTCATGCCTGATCCTCCGAAACCAGAACCTCGACCGTCACCACGCCATGCGAAGTTTCGCCGTCAGGATCGCGAATCTGGCGCATCGAGGACACCAGCGCATCGGCGCAATGCAGCCCCGGCCCGAGATCGAGACGGCCGGCATGGATCGCTTTGCGGATCGCGGCGCAGATCACCTTGACCTGTTCCAGCGTCGGCTCTTTCACCCAAACATGCAGGGTATGGAAGACGCGCACATGCAGGCGGGCGAGGCTCGTGCCCTCATCCACCGCCTGACTTTCGCCCAGGGCAATCGTCGGGAAATCCTTCGGGCGAATACCGACATCGCGGATCTTCGCCGCCGGCACCAAGGCGACAACGGCAGGCGTTGCAACCAGCCGGTCGCGGATCGCCACTTGCACCGCGCGTTCCATCATCTTGCCTTTCTGATCGCAGCGCCGATGCCGCGTTTGATGGCCCGCAGCGCTTTTGCCCGGTGCAGGCGGAAGGCGGGCCAGAAAAAGGGCTGCGCCGCAGCTTTCGTGGTGCCGTATTCGACCAGATGCGGGTAACGCACATTGGTATTGCCGACCGTCACCGCCGCCATGTTCTCGGGAATGACCGTCGCGCCGCCAGGCTGCGAATAGGGCGGCGTGGCCTGCCCCGGTTCGGTGACAGCGATACTGGTGCGCAGGTCGCCCTCATCGACCGAAGCAAGGCTGCGCATGGTATCGGCCATGGCATCGGCCTGTTTCACCAGAACCACCTGTGTCGCCGCGCGCGCCGCTTCCGGGATCGCGCGCATCCGGCGCTGGAAGCTGGAAAGGCCACCATCATCCGCCATCAGAAGCTCCAGTCCCGGAAATCGTCGATGATCATCGAGACGCCAAAAGGCACCTCACGCGAATTGTCGCCGGCGGTCTCGCGGGTCTCATACCACCAGGCCGCCAGCATCAGGACCGCCTCGATCAGCGCGGGCGGAATCGCCTCCTGATCCGTGCCGCCGAAGCGCTCCGCGATCTTGAAGCCAAGGCGGCGCTCGATCAGATCCTGCGCCGCCGCAGCCTTCCGGCCCAGCAGATCACCATCCACCGCGCCCATGTCATCGGTGAAGGCGAGCTGCTCTTTCAGCTGGTCGGTGGTGACGATAGCCATGGATCAGCCGCCGCCGCCAGGCGCTGCATTGATCTTGACCGAGTTGCTGTTGACCCAAAGCGAGGCGTTAAGCTTCATGACATTGTTCGCAGCATCGAATGCTTCCGCGACCGATCCGACCGCCGCCGCGAACATGCGCTCCGAAGGGGTGCCCCCGGGCGGCGCGTCATTCAGGACAAGGCGGAAGGCGTAATCGAAGCGCTCTTTTTCTGCGGCAAGCAAAGCGAGCTGACCCGGATCAGAATAATCGAGGCCGCAGATCACCTCCATGGTGCCCGCGTTCCGGGTGCCTTTCAGGCGCCGCGTCCGGTTCTGATCAATGCTGTCGAACGGGATTTCCGCCGAGGTATCGCCCACAGTGCCTAGATTTTCGGTTTCCTTGATCTGCACCCAGGTTTCCCCGGTGAAGTCAGATTGTTGCAGATCGCCAGACGGGAGAGAGATAACCCCGCCGATGTAGAGCTTTGCGCCATTGGTCGCGTAGATACCCATATGAATTACCTCTGGGTGTTGCGCCGTTCCTCGCGTTGCTTCAGGCGGGAATGGCAGGGTTTGCAGAGCGTTTGCAGGTTTGTCGGATCGAGGCGCCGCTCTGGTGCGACCCGCCGGGGTTTGATGTGATCCACCTCGAGAGACCCCTCATCCTCGCCGCAGATGCGGCAGCGCGGGTGCCGTTCGAGGTGTGCATCGCGGACCTTGCGCCAGTCGGCACCAAGCCCGCGCTGCGTGGCGGAAGGCCTGCCCTTGTCAAAACGGGCCTTCCGCTCTGCCGCCCGCTTCGCCTCGCAGGGGCAAAGGATCTTCGGTGCGACCCTGTGGCCGCAGCGACAGATCCGGGGCGGCTTCGAAGGCATCAGGGCACCGGGCGGTCAGCGGTGCTGCCGAGGATCGCCACCGCGCCCGCCGCAATCGAGGTGCCACCCTCTTTGGTGAGCGACAGCCGGACAAAGCGCTTCCAGCCGAGATAGCCGAGCTTCACCGTAGCCGAGGCCGCAAGCGTTTCCGGCGCATTGCTCTGCACCTGATCCGCCGCGACATCGGCCCAGCCGGTCGCGCCGTCATCGCTCTCCTGCAGGGTGACGCCGAAGTCACCGGAACCGGCGACGGCCCCGGTGGTCAGGGCGAAGGCCACGCGCCCCACGCCCTTGAGGTCGATGGCCGGGCCGGTAACGGCGGCGGTCTGGACGGCGGGCGCAAGCGCCAGCACCGTGCCGATATCGGAAAAGAGATCACGCATCATCGTCAGGGTCTCCTCAGGCCGCAGCGATCTTGAGCTTGCGGAACTTTGCGGGTTGTAGAACGCCGCCGCCGACCCGGCGATTGGCATGGATCCGGGTCATGCCGTTGGTGCGGCGGGTGAAGGGATCGACGAGGATGTCGAGGCCCGTGTGATCGAGGATCCGGTAGCCCGAGAAATCGCCATAAATGATCGGGAAGGCCCCGGCGGCGATATCCGGCATGTCGATCATCTCGACCACCGGGCGCCCGAGCAGGGTTTCCGGCTGGCCAACCTGATAGCTGGGCTGCCAGAGGAAATTGCCCTGACCATCCTTCAGCTTGCGCAGGATGCCGAGCGTGGTGCCGTTCATCGCCCAGGTGCCAGCATTGCGATAGGTCGCGGGCATGGCGTAGAGCAGCGTGATCAGCGCATCGGCGGTGACCGTCCCCGCCGCACCGCTAACCGTTTCCTCGATCTTGTCATGGCGCATGAAGCCCTCCGGCTCCAGCCCGCCCTGTCCCCAGACGAAGGCAGTGGCTTCCGTCTTCCCGAAATCTTCGGCCAGGGCGGCGCGGACCTCGGCCTCGGCCTGAGGCGCATCCGACAACAGGCGGTTCGAGATATCGACGAAGGTGGCGAGCTCCTTCACCGCCAGTTCCTTCTGGCCGAAGGTGATCCCCGATTCCTTGCGCTCCTGCGTTTCGCCGACCCATTTGGCATTGGTCAGGTCGCCGCGCGTCGGGTAGATCGTCGAGGGCGCAGTGGTGCCGCGCACAGAGGCGACCGAGCGGATCGGCGAATATTCGACCAGATCGCGGATGATCTCCGAAGACAGCTCCGGCGGGGCGAGATAGCCGCCATCGGGGTTGCTGGCGACGGTCAGCGCCTTCTTGTCCTCTTCCGAGATCGCATCACCCCGGCTGAGATAGGCGGCAAAGGCCTTGCGCTCGACCGAAGGTTCATCCTCGGCCTTCTTCTTGTCGCCGGGATCGGGGCGGTTCGCCTTCGCCTCGATCTTGTCGATCCGGGCGCCCATCTCGGTCATCTTCGTTTCGACGGTCTTGGTCAGATCGCCGATGGCTTTGGTGACCATATCGGCGGGATCATCCTCTTCGCCTTTCAGGCAAAGGGCGGTGCTGGCGAGCAGCTGGTGGCGGAAAACGTGTTTCATATTACCTCTGGGCAAGCTGCGCCGTGGCGCGTTGAAGGGCAGCGGTGTAGCGCAGCGCGCAGACCGCATCTTTCGCGCTGGTGACCCGCGCGCCGGGGTGCATGGGCAGCGTCACGAGAGACGCCTCCATGAGATTCAGGGCAGAGATGTTGCGACCGCGCGGCTTGCGGGGCAGGGCTTTGATCGTCTGGAAGCCGATTGAAATCCCGCGCACGGCCCCGGCCTGCACCAGGGCGCGGACCTCACGGGCGCGGGGAAGATCCTCGACCAGCAATCGGCCCTTGAGGTGCAGCCCGTCCGCCTTCTCCTCGGCTTCCTCCCAGACGCCGATGGGGTCATTCTGGTCATGGCCGAACAGCATGGGGATCGGCAGGGTGACGCCCGCGAAGGCGCCCTTCTCGATCATGTCGCCGACCCGGTCAGGTGTAGCAAAGGGCCAGGCGAGCGCGGAAATCGTGCCGGTATCGTCCGACTGGAACTTGGTCTCGATCTCGATCCGGTCCATCAGGCACCGCCCTGCGCAAAGGCGCGGCGCGAGCCGGCGAAATCGTCGACCTGTTCCTGCACCCAGCGGCCCGCCTTCAGAAGGCGCAGCGCCGCGTCGAAGCTGAAGGGAACGGGCTGGCCGTCTTCGCTGGCTTCCCAGTTCAGGATGCAGCGGGCGAGGTTGCGCAGCCGGCAGATCTCGCGGTTCTCGCCCGAGACCCGGCCCTCATCATCGGCCATGTCCGCCAGTTCATCGGCGAGCTTCAGACGGGCGCGGGCCTGCGCCGAGCTATCCGGGCCAGCGATCAGCAGCCGGATGCCGACCGGCTTGCCGTCGCGCAGGTCAAGCAGATCGAGCCAGCGGCCCCGGTCCTGGTCTTCAGAGATATTGGCAACCTCACTCAGGTTCATGGGCTTTCTCTTTTCCGGGTTCAGGGTGTTCTTGTTTCGGGTTGGGGTTTTCTTTTCCGGTCTCCTGATTGCCCTGTGAGATGTTGGGGTTCAGGAACTCGTCACCGCCTTCGCGCGGCGGCAGGCCCAGCCACTGGCGGCCTTCGTTGTTGTTGATGGTGCGAGAGGCGATCAACGAGTTGATCACCGTGGCGCGGGTGGCCAGATCCGCGCGGGTCAGATCGTCCCGGTCGAAACGGATCACATGCGAGCCGCGCTCTTCGGGCAGGAACAGCGCGCGGCGCAGCGCGCCTTCCAGCCCCCGGAGCCACGGCTCCAGCGTGTAGGACAGGAACTCGCGGCCCTTCTGCTCGCTGTTTGACCAGGTAGCGCGGGACAGATCCCCGACCATCGGGGCCGGGATGTTGAAGATCCGGGCCAGCTCCTCGATCTGGAAGCGGCGATTCTCGAGGAACTGGGCATCGGTCGAGCTGAATGCGAACGGCGTGAAGGTGGCCCCATCGTAGAGAACCGCCGTCCTGCCATCCTTCCCGCTGCCCTCGTGGGTGGCGCGCCACGCGCTGATGATGCGCTTCACGGCATCCTCGCCGAGCTTAGCCGGCATCATCAACGCACCAGACGGGCGCGCGCCATTCGTGAACAGGCGGGCGGCGTGGCGCTCCAATGCAACCGCAACCGCGATGGCCTCCCGCGCCAGCGTCAGCGGCGCGCGCCCGAGCGGCGACAGGAGGTGGATCACGTTCTGGGCGGGGATGGTCTGGGCGTTAAGTTTGTAGGTCCGCTCGCCCGTGGTCTGATCGATATCAACCACCAGAATTCCCGGCGTGTATCGGATGATTTCGAGCGGCCGCCCGTCATCGGCGCGAACCACCAGCGCCATGCCGCCTTGATCGAGGGTGAGCGCGTCGATCACGATCTGGCGGAAGAACTCGAAGGAGCTGGTCCAGCCGTTGACCTCATCGCGCAGGAGCGGCAGCAACTGGTGGGCTTCGTCGTCGGTTTCCGTGCCGCCCTCAATCCGCTTCACGAACACGTCGAGCGAGGCCACGGCTTCCGAGATCAGCTGCACCGCGTTCGCGACCACCGGAACCCGCATCGCCTCCGAGGCGGTGACCGTGATCCCAGCCGCAGTCGGAGCGGCGCCCGTGATCAACTCCCACCAGCTGGCAGCGCTGGTGAGCGATTTCGTTTCGGCCTCAGGGGCTTTTTTGGCGAAGGGGTTCCACATTCTCAAGTTTATGAGCGACGATGACGGCTGCCGAGAAGATGGAGAAATCTAGGAAACCGTGGGTTTTCGTGGGTTTTGAAAAATTATTTCGAGCGCAACCAGGCATCCAGTTCGGCAGACCAGGCAAAATATTTTCCGGACGGCCGATAGATGGGCGTGTCCTCTCGCGAGGCGAGCTCCCGGACGGTGTCAACCGAAAGGCCCAATCGGCCGGCGATCTGCGCAAGGCCCCAGATCGGCCCGTTCGGCTCAAGAATTTCGTCCGCCCGATAGCGATCAAGCGGAGGAAGATCCTCCATCGTCGCATTGTTTTTCGCCAATTTCCTGACACTCGACATAGCAATCTGCCCCTTATCCATAGCGTAACTTATTGAAAAAGCCTATTTAACCGCTCTCTAGCGCTTGCCTCCCCGCGCCGGTCCCCGCCTCAGGCCCAAAGTCGAAGACCACCCCCCGGGGTCAGGCCCGACCGGCGACCCGCGCGGCGGCGAGGTCGACACCCGCGACCGGATCGCCGCGCTGCACCCGACCGATGGCCCGCCGCGCCCCGGCCAGCACCGCGCCAAGCGACATGCCGTGCTTCCCCACCATCTCGGCCAGCAGCGACATGACCTCGCTTGCCGCCGCGTCCTCCTCACTGACCAATCGCGGCATTCGCATTGCCTTGGCTGTCATCGCGCCTTCCTCCGTTCCTCGATCCATCGCAGCACAATCCCTTCCTCGATCCTGTCACCCGCCCTCGGCGGGCTGCGGATCGGCAAGAGCCAGACCGGCTCACCGGCATGCTCTGCCCGCTCAGCCAGCTCATCGATTGGGGGGTGATCGGAACGCTTCAGCCAGGCGCTCCAATTCTCAGCACCTGAACCGCTGACCGGGATCGGATGCATTGAACGTTTGGGCGCCCCGGTTTCGCGCGCGTGTTTTCCAGGTTCTTTTACAGGGTTCTTTGTGTCCGAGTTTCGGACACGGCTTTCGGGCTTTTTCGGACACGGCTTCCGTGTCCTATTTCCGGACGCGGTCCGTGTCCGATTGTCGGACTCGGCTTCCCGTTCAAACCCGATCAGGACATAGGCCGTTGGGCGCTGCCGCTTGGTAGCACCGTCAATGGTCACAATTCGCCTGATCAGCCCCAGCCGCTCCAGTTCGTTCAGGTGCAGGTTCAGCGTGGAGCGCGACATCTCGCAGTCCTGCGCAAGGCGCTCCTGCTTTGGGTTGCACTGGCCTGTATCGCCATTGTGGCGGTCGGCAAGATGCCAGAGGACAATCTTCGCCGCAGGCTTAAGCCCGCGCTGCCTGATCGCCCAGTTGGTCGCGGCGTGGCTCATGCGATCACACCACGAATCAAGCGCTCCAGCAGCGGACTATGTGAGGAAATGCGCCGCAGACCCGAGAGAACATTCCGGGCCGTATCAGGAACACGGCTGGAACATTTTGTGCGGATTTTGTGCGGATTTTTCTGTGTAGTATTTGGTTTGTTCTGTCTTTTCTCTCCTGTTCCCGCAAACGGAGCAAAGTAAGTTTCTTTTTTTCTTGCAGTATTTTCAGGGTGCGAGTAATCTCGGCGGTGGGACACCTCTCCCCAACGAGAGGCATTTATCTGTAAGGATACCAGATATGGCACTCACCGCCCCGGCAACGCGCCCGGTCAATCCGCGTTTTTCTTCGGGCCCTTGCGCGAAGATCCCTGGTTTCTCCCTCGATATGCTTGCTGATGCGCCGCTGGGCCGCTCGCACCGTGCCACTGTTGGCAAGGCAAAGCTGAAAGAGGCGATTGACCTTACCCGTGAAATTCTTGGCGTTCCCGCGGATTACCGCATCGGGATCGTCCCCGCCTCGGACACCGGCGCGGTTGAGATGGCGCTTTGGTCGCTGCTGGGCGCACGTCCGGTTGAAATGCTGGCCTGGGAATCGTTTGGCGAAGGCTGGGTGACCGATGTCGTCAAACAGCTGAAACTGGATGCGACGGTACGCAAGGCGCTCTACGGCGAGATCGTTGATTTCACGCAGGTTGATTTCAACAAAGACGTGGTTTTCACCTGGAATGGCACCACCTCGGGCGTGCGTCTGCCGAATGCCGATGTGATCCCGGCGGATCGTGAAGGTCTGACCATCTGCGACGCCACCTCGGCGGCTTTTGCGATGGAGATGGACTGGGCCAAGCTGGATGTGACCACCTTCTCCTGGCAAAAAGTGCTGGGCGGTGAGGGTGGCCATGGTGTGCTGATCCTGTCGCCCCGCGCTGTCGAGCGGCTGGAGACCTATACCCCCGCCTGGCCGCTGCCGAAGATTTTCCGCCTGACCTCGAAGGGCAAGATCTCGGAAGGGATCTTTGTCGGCGAGACCATCAACACGCCCTCGATGCTTTGCGTTGAGGATTATCTGGTGGCGCTGAAATGGGCGAAGACCATCGGCGGGCTGAAGGGCCTGATCGGGCGTTCGGAAGCCAATGCGGATGAGGTGAAAACCTTCATCGCAGACAAGACCTGGATCGCCAATCTGGCGGTGGATCCGGCGACGGCATCCTGCACCAGCGTTTGCGTGAAATTCACCGATCCGCGCATTACCGATGGGGCGGCTTTCGCCAAGGCTGTTGCGAAACGGCTGGAAAAAGAAGGCGTTGCTTTGGATGCAGGCGCTTACCGTGACGCCCCTCCGGGTCTGCGGATCTGGTGTGGCGCGACGGTTGAGCAGGCGGATGTGAAAGCGCTGATGCCCTGGATCGAATATGCCTTCAACGCCGAGATCGCGGCGCTGGCTGTTCCGGCCTGATCCTTTTCCAAAGGGGGCGCGATGCCCCCTTCCTCTTCCCAGAATTTCATTTCAAGGAGCCCTGCAATGGCCCCCCGCGTTCTCGTATCCGACGAACTGAGTGAAACCGCCGTCCAGATCTTCCGCGACCGTGGCGTCGAGGTTGATTACATGCCGAAGCTCGGCAAGGACAAAGAAAAGCTGGCCGAAATTATCGGTCAATATGACGGTCTGGCGATCCGCTCGGCCACCAAAGTGACCGAAAAGCTGCTGGCTGAGGCGACCAACCTGAAGGTCGTCGGCCGCGCCGGGATCGGTGTCGACAATGTCGATATTCCGGCGGCGTCCAAAAAAGGCGTGATCGTGATGAACACGCCCTTCGGCAACTCGGTCACCACGGCTGAGCATGCGATTGCGATGATGTTTGCGGTGGCGCGTCAGCTGCCTGAGGCCAGCGCCTCTACCCATGCCGGAAAATGGGAAAAGTCGAAGTTCATGGGGGTTGAGCTGTTCAACAAGACCCTGGGCGTGATCGGGGCCGGGAATATCGGCGGCATCGTTTGCGACCGCGCGGTTGGGCTGCGGATGAAGGTTGTGGCTTTTGACCCCTTCCTCTCGGAAGAGCGCGCGAAACAGCTGGGCGTGACCAAGGTCGAGCTGGACGAGCTGCTGGCGCGGGCTGATTTCATCACGCTGCATGTGCCGCTGACCGACAAGACCCGCGGCATTCTGAACGCTGAAAACATCGCCAAGACCAAAAAAGGCGTGCGGATCATCAACTGCGCCCGTGGTGGCCTGGTGGATGAGGCGGCTTTGGCCGAGGCGCTGAAATCCGGCCATGTCGCAGGCGCGGCCTTTGACGTCTTTGAGGTTGAGCCCGCGACGGAAAGCCCGCTTTTCAACCTGCCGAATGTGGTTGTGACCCCGCATCTGGGCGCCTCGACCACCGAGGCGCAGGAGAATGTTGCGCTGCAGGTGGCCGAGCAGATGTCGGATTATCTGCTGACGGGTGCGGTCCAGAACGCGCTGAACATGCCGAATGTGACCGCCGAAGAGGCCGCCGTGATGGGGCCGTGGATCCAGCTTGCCTCGCATATCGGGTCATTCATCGGGCAGATGACGGATGAGCCGGTGAAGGCCGTGAACATCCTTTATGACGGTCGCGTTGCCGAGATGAACCTGCCCGCGCTGAACCAGGCGGTGATTGCGGGTGTGCTGAAGGCGCATAACCCGGATGTGAATCTGGTGTCGGCGCCCAGCGTGGCCAAAGACAAGGGCATCCAGATCTCGACCACGCGTCAGGACAAGTCGGGCTCGTTCGATGCCTATATCAAGGTGACGATGGTGACCGACAAGCGCGAGCGCTCGGTCGCGGGGACGGTGTTCTCGGATGGGAAGCCGCGCTTTATCCAGATCAAGGGCATCAATATCGATGCCGAGATCGGGGCGCATATGCTTTACACCACCAATGAGGATGTGCCCGGAATCATTGGCCTTTTGGGCATGACCATGGGCAAGAACAACGTCAATATCGCAAACTTTACCCTGGGCCGCTCGAATGTGGGCGAGGATGCGATTGCGCTTTTGTACCTGGATGCGCCGATTGACACGAAAGTTGTCGAGACGCTGGAAGCCACGGGCATGTTCCAGCAGGTCAAGCCGCTGGTTTTTGACGTGGCGTGATCTGGCCGGCGGTGGCGGGGGTTTCACACCCCCGCACCCCCGTGGGATATTTAAGGACAGATGAAATTAAAAAGGGAGCCGTTTTGGCTCCCTTTTTTGTTTTATGCGTGGTTGCCCCAGGGGCCGTGGTGGATGGGTTTGCCGTCGAGGCGGTCGAACCCATGGGCGCCGAAGAAATCGCGTTGGGCCTGCAGCATATTGGCGGTGCCGCGTGCGGTGCGCATCAGGTCGAACCAGGCGAGACCCGACGAGAGGGCGGGCAGGCTGTGGCCTTTCAGTGCGGCATTGGCGACCACGCGGCGCAGGGCCTCATGATGTTGTTTCAGAAGGGCTGTGAAGGTGGGGGCCAGAATCAGGTTGCGGGCCGGGTCTTCGGTCAGCGCCTGGGCCATATGGTCGAGCATGTCAGAGCGGATGATGCAGCCCTCGCGCCAGACCTTTGCGCATTCGGGCAGCGGCACGCCCCAGCCATAGGTTTTCGAGGCCGCGTCCAGCATGGTGAAGCCCTGGGCATAGCACAGGATTTTGCCCGCGATCAGCGCCCCTTCGATATCGGCGAGGCTGAGCGCATCGTTCAGCGGCTGCGGCCCGGCGCCGAAAACAGCCTCACCCGCGCGGCGCTCTTCAAGTCTTGAAGAGACATTGCGGGCCATCACGGCCGCCTCGATCACCGGAACGGGGGCGGCGAGGTGCTGGGCCTCGATTGCGGTCCAGCGGCCGGTGCCCTTCTGGCCTGCCGCATCCAGGATCACGTCAAGCATCGCGGCCCCGGTTGCCGGGTCGGTGGCGCGGGCAACCTTGCCCGAGATCTCGATCAGGTAAGAGCGCAGCGCGCCTTTGTTCCAGGCCTCGAACACCGGGGCGATTTCGGCGGCGCTAAGGCCCATGCCGTCACGCATCAGCCCGTAAGCCTCTGCGATCATTTGCATATCGGCATATTCGATGCCGTTGTGGACGGTTTTCACGAAATGGCCTGCGCCCGCCGGGCCCATCCAGGTGGCGCAGGGTGTGCCTTCGTGTTTGGCGGCAATCGCCTCCATGATCGGGGCGACGCGGTTCCATGCCTCACGCGGGCCGCCGCCCATGATTGCCGGGCCGTGACGCGCCCCTTCCTCGCCGCCCGAGACGCCCATGCCGATGAAGGGGACGCCTTTGGCTTCGGCCTCGGCCGAGCGACGCTCGGTATCGTGGAAATTCGCGTTGCCTGCGTCGATGATCAGATCATTCTGGCCCAAAAGCGGGCGCAATGCTGCGATCATCTCATCGACTGGCTCGCCTGCGGGCACCATCAGGATGATGGCACGCGGCTCTGCGATGGCGGCGACCAGATCTTTCAGCCCCTGGGTGGCGGTGATCCGCGCGGCCAGTTCGCCTGCGCCTGCCGCGAATTTCTCTGTCACGTCAAAGCTGCGGTTCCAGACCGCGATGCGATGTCCTTTTTCCGCGATGTTCAGCGCGAGCGCTGCGCCCATCACGCCGAGCCCGACCAGACCGATTTCTGCCAGTGCCATCTGAGCCTCCTGAAAATATGCTGCATTCCCCTTACGCCCAGAGCTGTGTTAGCGCAAACACTCCTTGCGATTATGCGGGGGGTCGCGGGGCCATTCAGTTGCGGCCAGGGGGCTACAGGCATAGCCTTGCCGCAACCGCGGCTGCAGCACAATAGCTGGCGCGTCCCGCGGCAGCGACGAAGGAGAGCATTATGCGCAGCTATGCAATCGGCGATATCCATGGCCATCTCGACCTGCTGCAGCGGGCGCATGAGCGTATCGCCCGTGATATGGCGCAGCATGGCGCGGCCCCGGTGATCCATCTGGGCGACCTGCCGGATCGCGGGCCCGACAGTCGCGGCGTGATCGAATGGCTGAAAAACGGCATTGAGCGTGGTGAGGACTGGGTGGTGCTGAAGGGCAATCATGACCGTCTTTTCAACCGCTTCATCGGCGATCCCTGGTGGTCTGATCCCGGCCTGTCGCGCCCCTATACCTGGCTGCATCCGGCGGTGGGCGGGGCTGCGACGCTGCGCTCTTACGGGGTGCGAAACGCCGCTGACCGCCCGGTCGAGGTGGTGCATCGTGACGCGCTGGCCGCCGTGGACCCGGCACATCTGGCGTTTCTTGAGGCGCGACCCACCAGCCTTTTGCGTGGCGATGTGTTCTTTGTGCATGCGGGCATCCGTCCCGGCATCGCGCTGCAGGACCAGGCCGAGGATGATCTGGTCTGGATCCGCAAGGGCTTTCTCGATGACAGCCGCGATCATGGGCCGCTGATTGTGCATGGTCATACCGCGCTGGACCAGCCGACCCATTTCGGAAACCGCGTCGATATTGACAGCTCGGCGGCCTATGGCGGGCCGCTGACGGCGGTAGCCATTGAGGGGCGCGAGGTGTTCTTGCTGACCGATCAGGGCAGGGTGCCGCTTTTGCCTGAGGCGGGCTGAGGCCCGACCGGGGCAGATTGATGGCGCATATTACCTGATGCGCGTGTCGGGTTTGGGCCGGCGGCTAAGGCGACAGACCCGGAGGGCATTGGCGCGAATGGGGCAGGGCCAGCTGCGCGACTGTCCGCGCCATTACCACAGGCGCACGCGCGAGCGGGCCGCACGGCCCTCGGCGTCGATCACGCTCAGGGTGACGAAGCCGCGCTCTGACAGGGCCAGCAGCGCCTCACGGTCGCGCAGCGCGACGGCCAGAGGCGTGCCGTCGATCAGCCAGGTGAAAGGCCCGGTGCCGCCCGAGACCTTGACCTTCAGGCCAGAGGCCAGCAGCTCAACCTCGGCCCCGTCAGGCGGGAAATCGACCTTCGGCGCGTTTACGACCATAAAGGCGGCATTGCGGGGGCGGAATTTCTGCAGGGGCGGCGGCAGCTGGCGATTGGCCACCATCAGCGTGGCCGCAGGGGGCGCGGGCTGCGGGTCAAGGCTGGGTTTCAGCCGCGAGAAGGCCTGGAACAGCACGGGGGCTGCGGTATCGGCCCCAAAGGCCCCGGGCACCGGCGTGCCATCGGCGCGGCCCATCCAGACGCCGATCACATGGCGGCCGTCATACCCGATCGCCCAGGCATCGCGGTGGCCGTAAGAGGTGCCGGTCTTATAGGCCAGCCGATTCGCGGGTGCCCCGGGCGGCGGCGCCAGCCCCGCCAGAATATCGCCCACCTGCCAGGCCGCCACCGCTGAGACGACGCGACTGCCGCCGATCTGCGCATCTGCCGCCTCATCCGTCAGCTGCCAGCGCAGAGGCAGCATCACACCGCCGCGCGCCAGCGCCGCATAAAGCTGCACCAGATCCTGCAGGCTGACTCCAACCCCGCCAAGGCTGACCGCCAGACCCGGCTGACCGCCCGGAATGCGGTATTTCATCCCCGCCTTGCCCATGGCCGAGATCAGCTTTGCCGGGCCAATCGCATCGGTCAGCGCCACGACGGGGATGTTCAGCGACAGCTGCAAGGCCTCACGCAGGCGGATCTCGCCGCGATACTGGCGGTCGAAATTCTGCGGCGCGTAATTGCCAAAAGAGGTGGGGCGGTCCTCGACCATGGTCTCGGGATGGGCCAGGCCCTCGTCAAAGGCCAGCGCATAGACCAGCGGCTTCAGCGTCGAGCCGGGTGAGCGCAGCGCCTGGGTCATATCGACGAAACCCTGCCGCCCGTCATCCTGGAACCCCGCCGAGCCGACCGAGGCCAGGATCTCGCCAGAGCGGTGATCGGCCACCAGGATCGCAATCTGGATCTGGGCACCGCGGGCCTCGACCACCTGGGCGGCCAGGGTTTCCAGCCGCTTTTGCAGATCCAGATCCAGCGTCAGCCGATGGCTGCCAATGGCGGGATTTGCGGCCCGCGCCCGGTCGGCCAGATGCGGCGCGAAGGCGGGGAAGGGCTTGCGCAGGCCGGGCACTTTCTCGGTCAGGGCGGCCTGGGCCTCTTCGGGCTCGATCAGGCCGAAGCGCACGGCGCGGCTGAGAACGCGGTCACGCGCGGCCTCGGCGCGGTCGGCGGCACGGTCGGGGCGGCGGCTTTCAGGGCTTTGCGGGATCGCCACCAGCAGCGCGGCCTCTGCGGGGGTCAGGCGGCCCGGCTCTTTGCCGAAATAAGACAGCGAGGCGGCGCGAACCCCCTCAAGATTGCCGCCAAAAGGCGCAAGCAACAGATAAAGCTGCAGGATCTGATCCTTGGACAGCTCTCGCTCCAGCTTCAGCGCGACGCGCATCTGGCGCAGTTTGCCGCCCATCTGGCCGGTGGTGCCCTCTTCCAAAAGGCGCGCCACCTGCATGGTCAGCGTCGAGCCGCCAGAGACCACGCGCCCAGAGCGTGCGGCCTGCACTATGGCTCGCGCCATTGCCCGCAGGTCGACGCCGCCATGCTCGCGGAAGCGGCGATCCTCATAATTCAGCAGCATTTCGATATAGCGCGGGTCGACCCTGTCGAGATCGGCCTGCAGGCGCCAGCGCCCGTCGGCCACGGTATAGGCCCGCAACAGATCGCCATCGCGGTCATTGACCTCAACCGAGGTGGCGATGCTCAGGGGGGGCAGGGTGGTCGCGTCTATCCAGGCGTCGAACCCGTCGCGGCCCATGGCGGCAAGCCAGAGGCCCGCCGCCATGGAAAAGATCCAGCGTGACCGCACCTGGGTCACTCGGCGCTGACAGTCAGCCTGCCGGTGCCGGTGCGGGCGCGGTAGTCAGGCCGATACATATCCTCGACCGAGGCCGCCGGGTGGTGGTAATTGCCCGGGCTGATCGCCCGCACGATATAGGCCACACGGAAGCTTTCGCGCGAAGACCAGTCCACCTGGGTGATGAAGCGGTCCTGACGGAACTCGGAATGGGCGGTCTGGCCAAGTGCGTTCAGCCAGGCCAGCTGCGCCGTATCGCCGCCCGAGATCAGGTTCGGGTTGTCGATCTCAAATCCTGCGGGCAGCGGGTCTGCGATGATCAGACGGCCCTCAGAATAGTCCCATGGCGTGACCTCAAGCTCTACGACATAGCGGTTGCCGGTGACCACCCCATCCAGGCCGACGGCCTCGCCATCGAGGGTGTAGTAGTTGCGGGTGATCGCATAGCCATTGCCGCCGGCCGGTTCCGCCTCGGCGGGGACGCCAAAGGTGGTGACGGTCAGATAGGTGTCCTGGCCGTCATTTTTCACCACGACCGGGGCAGAGCCATCCTCGAGCACCCTGACCAGTGGGCCGCTGGCCGCCTGGCCGTCGATGGTGACGCCCGAGACATCCGGCGCGTCGATCAGCGCATTGGTGGCCATCAGCGCCCAGGTCGCTTCCTGGGTCGAGAGGTGACCCTGACGCAGTGCGATGCGGTTCACCAGCTCTTCGCGGTTGATCGCGGTGCTGCCTGCCTCAACGGCAAGGGTCAGGATCGCGGCGCTGTCGCGGTAGGTGGTGCCGTAATCGGCCCGCAGAACCTGGGCCGGATCGTCGCCCGGCAGCGCCAGAACACGTGCGCCTGCTTTGCGGAACATCGCATCCGCCCGTGCCTGATCGCCGTAAGAGGCCAGCGCCGCGCCGATCTGGGCCTGGGCCAGCGGCGTTGCGAAATCATCGCCCTTCACATCGGCGTAATAGCGCAGATCCCCGATGGCTGCCGCCCCTTCACGGGCCAGAACCATCAGCGCATAGGCCAGATCGGTGCCGCCATCGCGGGTTTCAGCGTCGAAATTCGCCGCATAATTCACCCGATTGCGCAGGTTGGACAGCGCGTTGCGGAAGGCCAGATCCGGCACCGCGTAGCCCTGCGCCCGTGCCCGGCTGAGGAAGTCGGTCACATAGGCATCCAGCCACAGATCGCCCGAGGACGGCCCCCAGAGGCCAAATCCGCCGCCCGAACCCTGGTTCATCAGGATTTCAGACACCGCCTCGTCGATGCGTTTCTGGATATTGTCGGCGTGTTCCAGATCCATCGCCCGCGCCACCTGATCGAAGTAGATCAGCGGCATCGCGCGCGAGGTCATCTGCTCGGTGCAGCCATAGGGATAGCGGTCAAGCGACGCCAGCAGACCCGGCGCATTCAGCCGTGCCAGCGGGCCAATGGCCATCACCGACTTGCCGGTGCCGCGCACCATATCGGCAAAGACAGCCTCGTCGAAGGTGAAGCTTTCGCCCGCTTTCAGATCAAAGCGCGAGATTTTGGCGATCTCGGGGTCATTGACCTGGACCGGGATTTTCAGACCCTTCACCAGCTCTTTGCCGTCGGGGGTGGTCAGGGTGACGCTGATGTCAGAGACACCAACCCCGCCTGCGATCACCTCGACGCTGAACTCGGCCTTGCCTTTGTCGGCCAGGGTCACTGTCGCGGGCAGCTCGCCCAGCGTCAGATCATCCGAGGCAACCGCCAGCTTCATTTCGCCCGAGGGGCCGCTGGCATGAACGATTTCCAGGAGCAGGCGGCTTTGGTCGCCAGGCGCCAGGAAGCGCGGCAGCGAGGCGGTGACCACCACCGGATCGCGCACCAGCACGTTTTTGTCGGCCTGGCCGACCCCGGTCTTTGACCAGGCCAGCGCCATCACCTTGACCGAGCCGTTGAACGAAGGCAGCTGGAAGGTCGTCCGCGCATAGCCATCGGCATCAACCGTGACCGGGCCGGTGAAGTAAGCGACCAGCTCTTCGGTGGGGGGCGGCGTTTGCAGACGCGCCTGGGCGGCCGCATCCCCGCCCGAGCGCACCTCGCCCTCGGCCCCGTTCAGCCCGTCGATCAGACGGCCATAGACGTCGTGGATGCCGATGCCCAGCTTGCGCTGACCAAAGAAATGCCCTTTCGGATCAGGGGCTTTGAAGCCCGTCAGGTTCAGAATGCCCTCATCGACTGCGGCGATGGTGACATAGGCGGTCTCGCCGGGCTCGACGCCCTCGACCTTGACGGCGACATCCATAGGGCCGCGCGGATCAACCTCATCTGCGACTTCGATCGTGGTGGTCAGGGCGCGTTTGCCCGGATCGACCGAGGCATAGGACAGGCCAAGCGCCCGCGACGGCACCCGCCCGGCGGCCACATCCATCGGACGCAGCACCGAGGCGGTGACATAGACGCCCGCACCCCATTCATCGGTCACATTCAGCGGGATGACATTCTCGCCCTCTTTGACCTCGACCGCCTCCATATGGATCAGCCGGTTGGAAAGCACGGTGATCAGCGCGGTGCCAGCGGCACGCGGCACGATGCGCAGCTCGGCGGTATCACCCGATTTATAGGCGGGCTGGTCCAGCGACAGTTCAAGCGTGTCGGGGGTCGCGGTGGCGTCTGCAGGCGCATACCAGCCGGCCCAGAACTCGGTCGAGGTTTCGGTGGTGACGCCGTCGATACGCTCGACCTTCAGCTCATAATTGCCCCAGTCGACTGCGGCCGAGATGGCCACCGGATCGGCACCGCCCAGCGTGGCCTCGCCCTCGGCGATGGGGGTGCGGTTGGTGACCGGCTCCCAATACCAGCTGCCATAGCTTTGATACCACTGCCAGTCATTCTCGACGCGGGTCAGGGTCCATTTCACCTGCATTGCGGCGGGCTTCTGGTCTGCACCAACGCCTTGCAGCAGGAAGCGGGCCTCCTGGCCACGGCCAACCACGCCGTCAAATTCCGGCTTTACGCCGATCATCGCGCGGGCAGGGGTGACCAGCTTTTCCACGCGCCGCTCGACCGGGCGGCCAGAGCCTTCGGCCACGCGCACAACCAGGGTGGCAGTCAGCGGGCGGTCGCCTGCCTCTTCGCTGATTTCTGGCAGACCGGGGTCCAGTTCGGCATTGCCTTCACTGTCGGTCTGAGTGGGGGCGTTCCCCTGCATCACGGTGCTGAAGGGCTGGTCATAGCGGCCAAAGATATAGCCAGGCCAGGCTTTCAGCCCGTTTGCGGCGCGCAGATAGATCTCGCTTTCAACCGCCATATCGGCTGCGGGCGCCCCAAAGAGGTACTTGGCCTGCAGCGAGACATTCATGATCGGATAGGCCAGCGTCAGATCCTCTTCGCCCGCATCAAGGGTGAAGTCGATCCGCTCGGGCAGGAAATCTTCCACAAGGAAGGTGGTGCGGCGCAGCGCCTGGCCTTCGGTATCGGCAAAGATCGCCAGCGACCAGGTGCCCCGCGGCGCCGAGCCTGCGATGGGCAGCTCGAACACATAGCCGCCCGCGCCTGCATCACTCAGCAGCTGGCGCGAATGCTCGACCCCGTCAGGGCGCGACAGGATGGCGGTCAGCGGCAGGCCGGTGACGGCCTCGGCCTTCGGATCACGCGCAATCGCGGTGGCATAGACGGTCTCGCCAGCGCGGTAGGCCCCACGCTCGGTGGTCAGGAATACATCGACCGGGGGAGCGGGCTCGCGCCCCTCGACGCCACGGTCGGACAGGTCAAATTCCGGGTCGGTCAGCGACAGGAATGAGATATCGGTCTCGCCATCGCGCACCACGATCAGCGAGGGCGAAGCCCCGCCCGTGCCGCGCATCAGACCGGCGTCAAAGCGGGCATAGCCCTCGGCATCGGTGGTGGCGCGGCCAAGCGGCGAATTGGCGCGGTTCAGCAGTTCAACCGTCACCCCCTCTTTGGGCCCGGCCGTGCCCAGGCTGCGCACAAAGACATGCAGCCCGTCGATGCCGGACATGGTGGTCAGGCCCAGGTCAGAGACCACGAACCACTGCCATGCGGGCGCGGAATCGTAGCCCTCTTTGCCCGGCACAGCCGCACGAAGCGCGTAGATCCCGGCTTCGCGGCCTGCCAGCGCCTCTGCCATCGGCAGGCGGGTGGTGACATCCTTGTTCACCTCGATCTTCATCGAGGCGGTGCCGTTCCAGACCTTCTCGCCGATATCGCCGTCAAAGGAATATTCATCGTAATAATCGATGGGGGTGCCGAAGTAATTGTTCTGAATGGCCCGCAGCATGTTGCGGTCGGTGATGCGGAACAACTCAAGATCGAGGCTGTCGATATTGACGGTTTCCACCGGCAGCGCGGCATCGCCTGCTTTGGGCAGCACATAGCCACGCCCGGGGAAGCGTACGGCGGCGGTGCGGTCACCGACATAGGCGGTGATCTCGATATCCTTCGCCAGGGTCTGGCCGTCATTGGCGGGCAGACCCTCGCGGAAGGTCAGGCTGTAACGCTCGCCATGGGTCAGGCCGGTGACGCACAGACGGCGCGAATCTGACAGCTCGACGGCGGTGCCGCCTGCGGGCAGGCGCACGTAATCGCCGTAATCGACGCCGGTCGGCTTCAGATCATCGCTGAAGACCGCGCAGATACGGGGGCGGGCCAGATCGGATTCGACCTGATGCTCGGCGATGCGGAAGCCATATTTGCTGATCGCGTCATCCAGCATGGCCTCGGTATCGCTGCGCTCTTGCAGCGATTGCGCGAGGCGCAGCACCGGGATCATGTCGCGGCCGAGGCCCATCTGCTCCTGCACCTGGGCAAGCTGCACCAGAATCGAGTGGCGCTGCGCGGCGCTTTCGGTGCGAAGATAGGCGTTCAGCGAGGCGTAATAGGCCTGCTGCTGATACCAGGAGCGATTGTCCTGGTTGGGCAAATCCGCCGTTTCGGCGGCGCGGCGCGCATATTCGGCCCAGGTCGCGCCATCATCCAGGATCGCCAGTGCCGCGCCGGTCTGCGCGACTGACTGTTCGATATTGCCGTTGTTTTCGGATTCGCCCGCGAGGCTCAGCCATTCATCTGCGCCCAGATTTCCGGTTGGGTAGGTGCGGCCGATATTGGTCGCAGTGTCCTGCGCGGTTCCGAAGGACGAATCATCCACGAAACCCAACTCGGCGCGGCGGGTCTTTGCCAGGGCTTCGGCCCCCGGGGCAGAGGCGACAACCCAGGCGGAAACGGCATTGGCGAAATCCTGCGGCGCATCCGGATTGGCCTTCAGAAAACAGCTGCCATTGCGCTGATTGAAGGTCCAGGCCTCACATTGTGTATTGGTAAAGCAGGCCCGCTCACAGGCAGAGATATTGGTGTCATAGACCGAGCCGATATCGCCGCCGGGCAGATCCGAGCCGGACATAACAACCGAGCGCCGCGCGGGGATCAGCTCTTGTGACCAGGCGCTGGCAGGCATCGCCAGGGCCAGGGCCGTCACCATGGCCGTCATCAATCTGCGCATTTTTCTCACCCCGGAATTGCCTGTGATTTGTGCAGCGCAGTCTCGCATGCGGCCCGTGTTCGGGCAAGAGCCGGGACCAGCGCCGAGGGATGGGAATCCTGACCTCGGGGGCGGGGAAAGGGTGTTTTTCCGGGCGAAATTAACCTGGGCTTCACTTTGAACGGCGAAGCTGGCGCAGATATCCGATCCGCAGCAGGAGAATCCAGCGGCAATGGAACTGGCGGAAAGACTGGCTCTGGAACTGCGGGCGCGACTGGCGGCGGAAAGGCTGCTGGAATTTCGCACCCGTGAGTTGGCCAGTGCGGAAGAGCGGCTCGCCAGACAGAATCGGGATATGATGCGCCGCGTGGCAGGGCAAAGACGGGCCGAAATCAGCCAAAGCGGCGCCGATGTCGGGCATGCAGGCACGGCGGCACGGGCGGCAGGGCGCGACCGGGGGGGGCAGGCGGGCGATTTCGATGGTGGCGATACGGGTGGCGCGGCGGCCCTTGCGGATGACGTCCTCAGCGGCCAGCCCCCCGCGACCTTTGCTGCGCAGCCAGAAGCTGCACAGTCAGCATCTGCGCAGTCTGAACCTTTGCGGGCAGCACCTTTGCGGGCAGCACCTTTACGGGCAGAGCCTGCGGAAGCTGTTGTCCCCGATGTGCCGCCGCCAGAGGCCCTGGCGCGGCAGGAACCGGCGCCCCAACCTCTGTTGCCACCAACTGACCCGCTTCCAGAAGCGGCGCGGCCCCGGATGTCCATGTCCGATAGGCCCGACGAAGGGCAATCTCAGGCGCAGACCGATGCCGAGGCTGGCCCCGACAGTGACACAAGCGGTGATTTCTGGGCCGCAGCCGATGCCCTGCACGATGGGCTGGCGCTTTTTGATCGCCAGGGGGGGCTGATTGCGGCCAATCGGGCCTTTCGCCGGGCCCTGGGCACAGACGATCATGCTATTGGCCAGCCGATCTCTGCCATCCTGGACGCTGCGGATCGCAATGGCCTGATCCGCAGCGGCGATCCCGATTTCGCGGGATGGCTGCGCGAGACAGGCGGCTCTTCGACGGCCCTGCGCTCGGATATCTTCCTGCAAGAGGGGGAGGGCGGCTGGATCCGCCTGACCTCACGCGGCATCCGCTCTGGTGAGATGATCTGCCAGATCTCTGATATTACACAACAAATGCGGATATGGGCCGCAGTTGAGGCAATTCCCGACGGCTTCGTGCTGTTCGACAGCGAGGACAGAATGGTGATCTGCAATCAAAGCTACCGCGACATTTATCAGACGTCGGCCCCCGTGATGAACCCTGGCATCTCTTTTGAGGAAATCCTGCGCTACGGCCTTTCACATGGCGAATACCCCGAGGCGCAGGGCCGCGAAGAGGCCTGGATCAGCGCCCGCCTGCAAGAGCATCGCGGCCAGGCGGCCGAGGGGGAACATCAGCTGAAAGACGGGCGCTGGCTGCGCTCGATCGACAAAGAAACGCCCGATGGCGGCCGGGTGGGTCTGCGCGTTGACATCACCCATCTGCGCGAACAGGCCGTCGCGCTTGAGGCGGCGCGACTGGCGGCGGAATCGGCCAATCGGGCGAAATCTGCCTTTCTCGCCAATATGTCGCATGAGATTCGCACGCCAATGAATGGCGTCGTGGGCATGGCCGAACTGCTTTGCGATACGATACTGTCGGATGAGCAACGGCTTTTCGCCGAGACGATCCGCTCTTCCGGCGAGGCGCTGCTGGTCATCATTAACGACATCCTGGACTATTCCAAGATTGAGGCCGAGCGGCTGACGCTGCATCCGGTAGACTTCGATCTCGAACGCACGATCCATGAGGTCGTCATGCTCTTGCAGCCCCGCGCGGGCGAAAAGGGCATTGATCTGATGATTGATTATGACGTGTTCCTGCCTACGCGTTTTACCGGGGATCCGGGGCGGCTGCGGCAGGTGCTGACCAATCTGATCGGAAATGCCGTCAAGTTTACCGAAAAGGGGCATGTCCTGACCCGTGTGGTGGGGATGGAGGTCGAAAACGGCTGCCATCAGCTGCATGTCACGGTTGAAGACACCGGAATAGGCATTCCGAACAGCCTGCTCGACCATGTTTTTGGTGAATTTTATCAGGTGGATGACGAGCAGAACCGAAAATTCGAAGGGACAGGCCTGGGGCTTGCGATCACGCGCCGCCTGGTCGAGCGGATGGGCGGTGCGGTCTGGGTCGACAGTGAACACGGCAAAGGCTCTGTCTTCGGGTTTCGTCTTTCGTTGCCGCTGGCCGAAGACAGTGTGCCTGCACGCATGCCTGTTGGCATCACCTCGGCGATGGTTGTTGATGATCAGTTTATCAATCGCACGATATTGGAGCGTCAGCTGGCCCCCTGCGGGATTGAGATTTTGCTCAGCCGTTCTGGTGCTGATGCGCTGGCCGAGGTGCAAAAGGGCGCAGATCCGGATGTGGTGCTGATTGACCACGATATGCCGGGTATGGATGGGCTGGATCTGGGGCAGCGGCTGCGCGACATCGGCTATGTTCGCCCGATGGTGCTGCTATCCTCGAATATCGTGAGGCTGCGCGGGGCCGGGGCCGATCACTTCGACGCAATTTTGCAAAAGCCTGTTCTGCGGGCAGAGCTTTATCGGCAGCTGACGAACCTGACCAATCCCACGCCCGAGCAAGAGGCCACTCCCCTGCCTCCGGCTGAAAAGGCGCCGGGTCTGCGGGCGATGCGCATTCTGGCCGCCGAGGATAATCGGACGAATCAGCTGGTTTTGCAGAAAATGGTGCGGGATCTGGATATCGATCTGCATTTCGCGGCGAATGGCCATGAGGCGGTGGCCCTTTGGCAGCAGATCCGGCCGGATCTGATCTTCATGGATATCTCGATGCCGGGCATGGACGGAAAAGAGGCGACGGCTGCGATACGGGCGCAGGAAAAGGCCGAAAACCTGCCTGCGGTGCCGATTGTCGCACTGACAGCCCATGCGATGCAGGGGGATGAAACGGGGATCCTGGCGGCCGGTATGGACCGTTTCATGACCAAGCCGCTGCGGAAATCCGAAATCTGTGAGGTGGTGCGTGAGATGAAACCAGAGGATTGCCGTGCCCCTGATGGCACCAGCTAGACTGGTTCTTTTCGCCTGCTGCCGACCTGGGGCGCACCGCAGGCAGCCGGTGCCCGGTCTGGCGATCGCGGCAGGCTTTGTTCGGGGCGCTGGGCGTTCTTAAAAATTGTTCAGGGATTGTTAACCTTGCTTTGCAAGGCTGCTTTCATGACACTCTGGATAACGCTTCCCATTCTTACCCTGTTGATCTCCGGCTGTGGTGCCCAGCCGGCCCCTCATATGTTTGGGGCCGAACGATTTGAGGCGCAGCGGGACGGGCGCAATTATGTCGTGTTCCTGAAAGGCACGCGGGTCGAGGTGATCCGCCTGGGCTTTGCCGGCCCGGGCGAGCATCAGAAGATCCGGGCCACCATGATTGACCTGATCCCTGAACTTACGGGCTGCCGCTTGCGTGAAAGCTCATTGCAAGGGGATTCCGGCGAGATGCGCGGGCTTGTCAGCTGCCCGCGATCAGTCCCGGTCTTTGGTGATCCGGTCGGAGCCGCTTCCGTCGGGGGGGCCTTTGGGGCGCACGATGTAGAACATGTAAGCGGCATATAGGCCCGCAGCCAAAAAGGCCGCCCCGAACAGCGGGCTGCCAAAGACAAAGAACTCCAGCCCGGACCACAGGATCGGCAGGACTGAGGTCAGCAGCCGCGCGATGGGGCGATCAAACATCGGATGAAAGGGGTCAAGAAACTGCATGGCCGGGGTCCCGATTGCTGTGCAAGGCATACCGCCAGCATTGCGGCCCGGCAGCAATGGCAGTTGTCCGATCTGCCTCGGCCATAGTCAACCCGGCAGCACCAGGGGCGCCTTGCCATAAAAGGATCCCCTGCACCGCCGGGATTTAGCCGCGGTGCAGGGGGGGGGCAGCATCAGCCGCGCGGATAGAGGCCTTCGTAGATCGGGATCAGGGTTTCGGTTTCAAACAGCGATGAAACCGACATGCCGCCCCAGATGTTAAGAACCGCCTGCGCAAACATCGGCGCGGTCGGCACGATGCGGATATTGCTGCAGTTTTGCACAGCCGCAGTCGGCGCGATGGAATCGGTGATCACCAGCGATTTCATCACCGATTTCGTCACGCGCTCGACCGCCGGGCCAGAGAGAACACCGTGGGTGATATAGGCGTGAACCTCGGTCGCGCCCGCCTCGATCAGGGTCTCGGCGGCTTTGCACAGGGTGCCTGCGGTGTCGCAGATGTCGTCAACGATGATGCATTTCTTGCCGGTGACATTGCCGATCACGGTCATTTCAGCGACCTCGCCAGCCTTCTCGCGGCGTTTGTCGACGATAGCCAGCGGCGCATTGATGCGTTTTGCGATCTCACGGGCGCGGGCAACACCGCCCACGTCGGGCGAGATGATCATCACATCATCCAGCTGGCCTTTGAAATGGTGCTCGATATCCAGGGCAAAGACCGGGCTGGCATAGAGGTTGTCGACGGGAATGTCGAAAAAGCCCTGGATCTGCGCGGCATGCAGATCAAGCGTCAGCACGCGGTCAACGCCTGCGGTCTGGATCAGGTTGGCGACCAGCTTGGCCGAGATCGGCGTGCGGGCCTTGGTGCGGCGGTCCTGGCGGGCATAGCCGAAATAGGGGATCACTGCGGTGATGCGGGCCGCCGAAGAGCGGCGCAGCGCGTCAACCATGATCAGCAGTTCCATCAGGTTGTCATTCGCGGGATTCGAGGTCGGCTGGATGACATACATGTCCTCGCCGCGCACATTGTCGAAGACCTCGACAAAGATTTCCTGATCGTTGAAGCGCTCAACCCGGGCGTCGACCAGGCTGATCGACATGCCGCGATGCATGGACATGCGACGGGCGATGGATTTGGCAAGGGGGAAGTTGGCATTGCCGGAGATAAGCTTCGGCTCGTTGATGGCGGCCATGGTCTGGGGCTCCGTGTGGGCAGCGGAATTGAATGCGCGCGGGATAGCACCCTGGCCCGGGCGGCGCAAAGGGGCGAAAGGCGCAATCCGGGCCCTGACTGGCCATGAGGCGCGGAAAGTGTCAGATTGAGGCGCTTCGCAGCCGCAGCATGGCGAAACAGACACAGGATTGAGGCCTTGATCAAAGAAAAAACGCCCATCGGGCGCGGGTCCATGGGGCCTGCGGTGTCACAAAAGAGAATCGCTGGCCATCTGACCGGGCTGCGACAGCTGGCCGATGGGGCGCGCCCGGCGCTTGCGCTGCATTGCAGCCTGGCGCATGGCGGGGCCTGGGGGCCGCTTGCGCAGGCCTTGCAGGCTGCTGGCTGGGCGGAGTCGCGCCTGATTGCCCCCGATCTGCCGGGGCATGGGGCCAGCGACCCGCCTGGGGATCAGGATCTTCATGCGCTCAGCACCCGGATTGCGGTGGCGCTGGCCGAAGAGGCGGGTGGCCCGGTCGATCTGATCGGCCATAGCTTTGGCGGCACGCTGGCGCTGCGTCTGACGCTGGAACGCCCTGATCTTGTGCGCAGCCTGACCCTGGTCGAGCCTGTTATCTTTGCCGCTGCCCGCGAAACCGCAGGTGGCGAGGCGCTTTATGAACAGACCCGTGCCTCACAAGAGCATGTGGCGCAGGTTCTGGCGCAGGATCCTGCCAGCGCGGCGGCGCAGTTTCATGCGATCTGGGGCGGCGGCGTGCCCTTTGCGGCCCTGTCGCAGCGCCAGCAGGACAATCTCAGCTCGCATATGTATCTGGTCACCACTTTGTCGGCGATTTTGCTGGATGATGCGGCGGGGCTGCTGCGGCCCGGGCGGCTTGAGGGGATCGGGGTTCCGGTCTTGCTGGCGGCGGGCGGTGCCAGCCCGGCGGTGATCCAGGCGATCCATCAGGCGCTTGCCGCGCGGATCCCGGATGTGCAGGCGATCACCGTGCCCGGGGCTGCGCATATGCTGCCGATCACCCATCCGCAGCCGCTGGCTGAGGCGATGGCGTCCCTGCTGTCGCGCAGCTGAAGGGGCGGTTAAAGCGCCTCGAGGAAAAGGTCGATCTCTTCTTCGGTGGTCGCCCAGCTGGTCACCAGCCTTGCGCCCTCGCGGTCAGCGCAGTCTTCGGCGTAATAGCTGGCCCCTTTGGCCTGCAGGCGGGCATGGGTGCCCGGGCCCCAGGTCGGGAACATGATATTCGCCTCGACCGGGTAACGCTGCGCGACGCCCGGCTTTTGCGAAAGCCCATCCGCCAGCCTGGCGGCCATCCGGTTTGCGTGGTGGGCCAGATCCAGCCAAAGCCCATCCTGCAGCCAGGCCGACATTTGCGCGGCCAGAAAGCGGTGCTTTGACAGCAGATGACCGCCGCGTTTGCGCCGCAGCTGAAACTCCCATGCGCGGGCGGGATCAAACAGCACCACGGCCTCGACGCCCATACAGCCGTTCTTGGTGCCGCCGAGCGACAGGATATCAACGCCGGCACGCCAGGTCAGATCTGCGGGGCTTTCGCCGGTTGCGGCCACGGCATTGGCAAAACGTGCGCCGTCAAGATGCACCGGCAGGCCGTAATCCCGCGCCACCCGGGCAAGGGCCGCGGTCGCGCTGGCGTCAAGGACCGTGCCCGCCTCGGTCACATTGGTCAGTGACAAGGCCCCGCGCTGGACGCCATGAACGCCGCCATTACCGCTGCCGGCGATGGCGGCGTTCATGGCTGCTGGCGACATGCGGCCGTTCTCGCCCGCGACGGTGATCAGCTTGGCGCCATGGGTGAAGAACTCGGGCGCGCCGCATTCGTCATGGGCGATATGGGCGTTCTGGTGGCAGTAAATCGCAACCCAGGGCGGGCAAAGCGTGGCCAATGACAGCGCATTGGCGGCGGTTCCGGTGGCAACCAGGGCGATTTCAGCCTCGGGCGCGTCGAAAACCGCGCGGATCTGTGCGGTCAGCCTTTTGGTCAGGGCGTCATTGCCATAGCCGGGGCTGGTGCCCTCATTGGCCGCAATCAGCGCCGCCATGATCTGCGGTGCAACGCCAGAGCAATTGTCGGATGCGAAATTCATAGCCTTCCCCTGTCACTCGTCTGCGTCAAGCAGATAGTCTTCCCAGTCCTCTTCGGGAACCGTCAGTTCTGAGACGGTCTGGCCGCGGATCGTCGGGCCCATGCTGTGGGTGCTGTCGGGATCGCCGGTCAGCAAAGGGTGCCAGTCTGGCAGCGGCTCATTGTAATAGAGCCGTTTATAGGCGCAGGTTTCGGGCATCCAATAGGCGGATTTCGCAAGCGTTTTGGGGGTCAGGAATACGCATTCCGGCACGTGGCGCTTGCGATTGACATAGTCCGAGCACAGGCAGGTGGCATTGTCGAACAGGCGGCAGGCGACGCGGGTAAAGACCAGCTCGCCCGTGTCCTCAAACTCCAGCTTGTTCAGGCAGCATTTGCCGCATCCGTCACAAAGCGCCTCCCATTCCGGGGGGGTCATCTTTTTCAGCGGCACCGTTTCCCAAAAACGGGGGCGCAATTCTGGCTTTGGGCTTTGCGACATGCGCTCTATTTGATGCGAGGCACCAGGAAAGGAAAGGGGGCGCAAAAATCTTCAAAGATTTTTGCCCGGTTTCTTCGAAGAAACCGGGGCGTCACTCGGCTGCAAGTACCGCCCGCGCCTGTTCGCAGTCACTGTTCATCTGATCGATAAGCGCCGGGAGACCGTCGAATTTCAGCTCTGGCCGCAGGAAGTCCACCAGGGCGACCGAGAGGTGATGCCCATAGAGATCCCCTTTGAAATCCAGCAGATAGGTTTCCAGATTGGCGGCCTGGCCGTTGAACATCGGCCGCACGCCCAGGCTGGCGGCCCCCATATAGCTGCCCGCCTGCGGCCCGGTCAGCACATCAACGCGCACCGCATAGACGCCATAGCGCGGCAGATGCAGCCCGGTCAGATCCATATTGGCGGTGGGAAAGCCCAGTTCGCGGCCGCGTTTCTCGCCGTGGATCACTGCACCTTCGATCCGGTGCAAATGGCCCAGCATCGCGGCCGCATCGCGTGGGCGCCCCTGGCTGAGGGCCTCGCGGATCGCGGTTGAGGAAATGCTGATTCCATTGCGTTGCAGCAAAGGCGCGATGGTGGTTTTGATGCCGTTCTCTTCGCCAAGGCGCTGCATATCTGCGGCCGTGCCCGCCCGGCCTTTGCCGAAGCAGAAATCCTCGCCGATCACCACATGGCTGAGGCCAAGGCCCTCGGCCAGCACATTGCGCACGAATTCCGCCGGGGTCAGCGCGGCAAGGCCCGCGTTGAAGGGCAGCTGAAAGAGATGCTCGACGCCCAGCTTGGCCAGGCGGTTGGCCCGCGCCTCGGCATTCATCAGCCGAAAGGGCGAGGCGTCGCGCTGAAAGAACTGCCGGGGATGGGGCTCGAATGTCACGATGCCCAGGGGGGCCGGGCCACGGGCGAGGTCGATCACGGCCTGATGGCCCAGATGCACCCCGTCGAAATTGCCAAGCGCACAGGAGGTTCCCCGCGCTTCAGCACCCAGCCAGTGCCAGTCCTGATAAATCTGCATGCGTCCCGCAGGCCTTATCGGGGGGCAGGCAGACGGATCTGGTGCCCGGTCAGTCGAATTTGCGGCTTGGCGCCAGAACGACGGCCTCACCTTTCAGCACTGTTGTTTTACCGACTGATGCGGTGGTTTCAAGGGTAACGCGCCGTTTCGCATGATCAATCGCCAGCACGCTGACCTCGGCGGTGACAATATCGCCAGGGCGCACCGGGGCCAGGAATTTCAGCGACTGACCCAGGTAGACGGTGCCGTGGCCGGGCAGCTGCTCGCCGATCACGGCTGAGATCAGCCCGGCGGTCAGCATGCCATGCGCGATACGGCCCTGAAAAATCGTGTCCTGGGCGTAGGATTCGTCCAGATGAACCGGGTTGCGGTCGGTCGAGACCTCGGCAAACAGCTCGATATCGCGGTCGCTGACCTCTTTGGTCAGGCTGCGGCGCATGCCGATTTCAAGGTCTTCGATGCAGATCGTGCCGCGGGGCTGATTGTGACTGTTGTCGAGCATCATGGCCTGTCCTGTCGTGACGAATCCCTTTCGTCACGACAGAAGCTAGCAGATGCTGCGGCGCAGCGCAATCGTATGCGCAAGTTGTTTGCTGATTTTGGCAATTATCAGCAATAATATTTCGCGATGAAATGTCAGGCGAGTTTGGCAATGGCGTAAAGCGGGGCCTGCATTTCGCGGTCAAGCCAGGCGTTCAGCTTGGCCGGATCGGGGTTCAGCGGATCGGCCCCGAATTCCTCTGCATGGATGCCGCCGGTGATGAACAGCGCATCCAGCGCCTCGCCGCCTGCGCCGCGAATATCGGTGGGCAGGCCGTCGCCGATGCACAGGATCCGCATATCGCTGCGCCCGGTCAGCGCGTTCAGACGGCGGCGGGCCAGATCATAGATCGGCGGATGCGGCTTGCCGAAGTAAAGTGCGGTGCCGCCCATTTCCTCATAGGCCTGGGCCAGCGCCCCGGCGCAATAGATGCGCCGATCGCCCCAGTCGACGATGATATCGGGATTGGCGCAAAGCATCTTCAGGCCCTGGGTTTTGCCATACAGCAGCTCGGCGCGGTAATCGGCGGGGGTTTCGGTCATGTCATCGCGCAGCCCGGTGCAGACGATGCCCTCTGCCTCAGCCAGTGGCACCAGCGTGATCGGCGGCGATGAGGCCGCCAGATCGGCCAGATCAGGCGCGAAAGTGTCGAAGAAGGCCATGTCTTTTTCGGCGCCGATATGGAAAACCTTCCGCCCGACCGCACCCGTCAGCAGGCCGAACTGCGCCGCATCGCCCGAGGTTGCAATCTCATCCCAGGCGTCACGCGGCACGCCGATCCGGTCAAGCTGGGCGATCACCGATTGCTTCGGACGCGGCGAATTGGTCAGCAGCAGGACCGTCACGCCCCGCGCCCGCGCCGCCTGCAGGGCTGCGACAGCATCGGGGAAGGCCACTTCGCCATTGTGCAGGCAGCCCCAGAGATCGCAAAACAGCGCATCATAATTGCCCGAGATATCTGCGAGCGAGGAGATCAGGGTCGTGGCCATGGCGCGTCCTTTGCGGTCTGTCGTCACCAATGGCTTACGCCAGGTCGGGGCGAATGGCAAAGACCCGTGCTGAAAACCGCGCTTTGGCGGGCTGTTCTGCTTGCCCCGGGGCGGCCATGCGGTATAGGTGCGGGAAAACCGGCAAAGGGCCGGAAACGGGGGCCGTTTTATGCCGGAAAAGACCGTATCCGTTGGCATCATCATGGGGTCGCAATCCGACTGGACCACGATGAAAGAAGCCGCGATCCTGCTGGATGAGCTGGGCATCGCCTATGAGGCGAAGATCGTCTCGGCCCATCGCACGCCAGACCGGCTGTGGGATTACGGCAAATCGGCGGTATCGCGCGGGCTGAAGGTGATCATCGCAGGCGCGGGCGGTGCGGCGCATCTGCCGGGCATGATGGCGTCAAAGACGCGGGTGCCGGTGATCGGGGTTCCGGTGCAGACAAAGGCGTTGTCGGGCGTCGACAGTCTTTATTCGATCCTGCAGATGCCCAAAGGCTTTCCGGTGGCGACCATGGCGATTGGCGCGGCGGGGGCGGCGAATGCCGGGCTGATGGCGGCGGGGATTCTTGCGGTCTCTGACCCGGCCATTGCGGCCCGTCTGGATGCCTGGCGCGAGGCGCTTTCCGCCTCTATCCCCGAGGAGCCGAAAGATGAATGATCAGGCCAAACCCTTCGCGCCGGGCGCGGTGATAGGCATTCTGGGCGGCGGCCAGCTGGGGCGCATGCTTTCGGTTGCGGCCAGCCGTCTGGGCTATCTCACCCATATCTATGAGCCGGGCGCGGCCCCGGCGGGCCATGTTGCGGAAAAGGTGACCACGGCCCCCTATGAGGATCTCGACGCGCTGCGCGCCTTTGCCGCCAGCGTCGATGTCGTGACCTATGAGTTTGAGAATGTTCCGACCGAGGCGCTGGATGTGATCGAAAGCCAGCGTCAGATCCGCCCCAACCGCCGCACCCTGGCGATCAGCCAGGACCGGATCACCGAGAAGCAGTTCCTGAACGGGCTGGGCCTGAAAACCGCGCCCTGGGCGCAGGTGGACAGTCTGGATGATCTGCAGGCGGCGGTGGGAAACCTGGGCCTGCCCGCGATCCTGAAAACCACCCGGCTGGGCTATGACGGCAAGGGCCAGGTGCGGCTAAGCGCTGATACCGATCTGGCGGCGGCGCTGGCCTCTTTGGCGGGCGCGCCTGCGGTGCTGGAGGGCTTTGTTGAATTTGAGCGCGAGATCTCGGTGATTGCCGCCCGGGGCGCGGATGGTCAGGTCTCGGTCTTTGATCCGGGCGAGAATGTGCACAAAGACGGCATCCTGCGCACCACCACTGTTCCGGCGCGGATCACGCCTGCGATGCGCTCGGATGCGGTATTGCTGGCGGCGCGGATCCTGAATGCGCTGGATTATGTCGGCGTGATGGGGGTCGAACTGTTCGTCACCCGCCAGGGGCTTTTGGTCAATGAGATCGCGCCACGGGTGCATAACTCCGGCCACTGGACGCAGCAGGGCTGTGTGGTCGATCAGTTCGAGCAGCATATCCGCGCGGTTGTCGGCCTGCCGCTGGGCGATGGCACCCGCTATGCCGATGTGGTGATGGAGAACCTGATCGGCGATGATCTTGACCGCTTGCCCGATCTCTTGGGCGAAAGCGGGGTTGCGGTGCATCTTTACGGCAAGGGCGCCGCGCGTCCTGGCCGCAAGATGGGCCATGTGAACCGGATCGTGAAGGGCTGAGGTCGCAGATCTTTGGCCGCAAATCTTTGACCTGGCACCTCTGCTGGCCGAAAGCGGCCTTCAGAGGCCTTCTGGCCCGCGCTGAAACTGTCCCTTTTCCAGGAAAAACAGCGTCTGGCGGATCACCTTTGGCGCGAACATCATCCAGGTATGGCTGACGGGCAGGGTGATGTGGTCGCTCATGCCCTGCAGGCGGGTGCTGGCGACGCTGACCTTGCCGTCATTCTCGCCCGGGATCAGCGCCGAATACCAGGGGCTGACCGAGCGGTTTCCGGCGATGATCCCCAGCGGGTAATCGGCGGCGGGCAGGCGGTTGGGCCAGCTGTCAGGCGCGGTGCCCAGCGACAGCCCCGCCGGGCCGTTGATCCAGCGAAAGGGTGCCAGGCTGCCCAGGCGGTCAACCACCTCGGATCCGTGATTGGGCGGGCCAAGCATCACCGTGCGCCCCGCGCCGGGCAGACGGTTGTGGCACAGCCACTCGCGCAGCACGATGCCGCCCATCGAATGGGTGACGGCATGCAGCGTCTGGCCCGGTGCCAGCGCTCCGTCATCCTGCGCGGCGCAGATCGTCTGATCCAGCAGCCGGGGCAGGATGCTGACCTCTTCGCGGGTTGAGGGATAGGCGGCGCTGATCACCTGATAGCCCGCGCCCCGCAGCGCCAGCGCCAGCGGCAAAAGCGAGCGCTGGCTGCGCGCCAGACCATGGATCAGCAGCACGGCCTGGCCGTTCAGCGGCCGCCCGGCCTCGGGGAGAAGAGAAAGCAGACCTGTTTCCACGCGATCTGACATCGTCAGGCCTCGGGCGAGTCGGTGTCGGATTCGCCGCGCATACGGTTCTCACGGGCCGCGCGGGCCAGCTGGATGAAGCGGCGGCGGAACTCGGCGATTTCCTTTTCGTCCAGTTCTTCCAGATCCAGCAGCGCGTTATGGGCGCCATTGGTGGCCCGGATCAGCTCATCCAGTTTCAGCTGGATGGCGGCGGTGTCATGGTCCTGGCTGTTCTGGATCAGAAAGACCATCAGAAAGGTGATGATGCTGGTCGCGGTATTGGCCACCAGCTGCCAGGTGTCAGACCAGCCGAAAACCGGGCCGGTAATGCCCCAGATCACCACAAATCCGGCGGCCATCAGAAGCGTCGCAGGCCGGCCGCACATCCGCGCACATTGCCGGGCAAGGGTGGTGTATTTCATCGCTGAAGGGCTTTCACAAAGGGGCACAGGTCACGGGGACAATCTGGGGCGGCCCGGCTTTGACGACAAGCGGGATTTTCAGGGATGGGCGGGCGCATCCGCGAAAGCGCCAGCTTGCCCGGCACAAATGCCAGGAAGATCAGGAGACGGGTGTCACCTGGCGGTTACCCCTGCGTCTCGCAGGCTGGCAGCTGGCCGGGGGCACATCCGGAACGGGCAGCGGTATCGTATCAGCGCAGCGCTTTGACGCCGCGGGCAATGCCCTCCAGCGTCATCGGCACCATGCGATCGGCAAAGATCGCGCTGATCAATGCGGTGGACTGGCTATAGGACCATCGCGCCTCGGGCGTCGGGTTGATCCACAGGTGATGCGGCCATTGCGCGGTGGCGCGGGTCAGCCAGGTGGCACCGGATTCGCGGTTCCAGTGTTCATTCGCGCCGCCGGGATGGGTGATCTCATAGGGCGACATCGCGGCGTCACCCACAAAGATCGCCCGCCAGTCGGGGCCGTGGCTGCGCAGAACGTCCCAGGTGGGGGTCTGATCTGACCAGCGGCGCTGATTGTCGCGCCAGATCCCCTCATAAAGGCAGTTGTGGAAATACCAGGTTTCCAGATGGCGGAATTCCGATTTCGCGGCCGAGAACAGTTCCTGCAGGATTTTGACATGGGCATCCATCGAGCCGCCAATGTCGAGAAACAGCAAGACCTTAACGGCATTGCGGCGCTCTGGCCGGGTCTGCACATCCAGCCAGCCCTGTTTGGCGGTGGCGCGGATGGTGCCCGCCAGATCCAGCTCTTCGGTTGCGCCATCGCGGGCCCAGCGGCGCAGCGCCCTCAGCGCCAGTTTGATGTTCCTGGAGCCGATTTCGGCCTTGTCATCCAGGTTGCGGAACTCGCGCCTGTCCCAGACCTTGACGGCGCGCTGATGGCGGCTTTCCTGCTGGCCGATACGGATGCCTTCGGGATTGTAGCCATAGGCCCCAAAGGGCGAGGTGCCTGCGGTGCCGATCCATTTATTGCCACCCTGATGGCGGCCTTTCTGCTCTTCCAGCCGCTGGCGCAGGGTCTCCATCAGCTTGTCAAAGCCGCCAAGGGCCTGGATCTGTGCCTGCTCTTCGGGGGTCAGGAATTTCTCGGCCAGTTTTTGCAGCCAGTCGCCGGGCAGGTCCATCGCCTCGATGACCATCTGATCGCTGATCTGATCAAGCCCCGCAAAGGCCTGGGCGAAGGCGCGGTCATAGCGGTCGAGGTGACGCTCGTCCTTGATCAGGGTCAGGCGGCCCAGGTGGTAGAAGGCCTCGGTGTCATTGGTGGCAAGGCCCGCCTGCAGCGCCTCAAGGAAGGCGAGGAATTCACGCGGGCTGACGGGCACGCCTTCGGCCCGGAGTGCATCGAAAAAGGGCAGGAACATCGCACCGCCCCCCGTTTTCAGATGCCAGAGCGCAACAGCAGGATCTGCGCAAAGAGGCCGATCACCCCAAGGAACAGCCCGGTCGCCAGGGCGTATTGCGCCAGGTCAGCGGGCTTGCCGCCCAGGCTGCGGGCCCGCAATGCGCCGATGACCGCGCCCAGGAAGAAACCACCGATTGCCAGCATGAAATGATGCCCCCGAGCTGCCATGTGCAAGGCTGACCGGGGGCAGGGTTCTGCAATCCGTCTCAGCCGCGGAAGAGGCCGCGAGTGCCGAGCGCACTGATTTCATTCGTGCGGGCCCGGATCTGCGCCTCAGAGCCGAAGCCATAGCGCGCCAGCGCCTGGCTGTCCACTCGCAGACGGTTCGCTTCCGCGCTGCGGCCCACCTGGTCCAGCGCCTGGGCCCGGATCAGCTGCGTCGTGGCCAGCAGGCCGTGGTTTTCGGCTCGCCGGATCACCGGGATCGCCCGGTCGGTATAGCGCAGCGCCTGGTCCGGCTGGCCCGAGGCCACGGCGATTGCCGCCAGCTGCATGTCGATATGGGCGACATAAAGCGCACCACCCGGCAGGCCGCGATAGATGGCGGATGCCTTGTTGAACTCGGCCACCGCAGCCGCCCGATCCGGGCCGACCAGCAGGCGGGCATGGGCGAAATAGGCGAAGGCCAGACGGCCGTCGCGCCAGCCCTGGGCATGGGCCATGGTGATCGCCCGCTCGGCCGCGGCCTTGCGCTTTCCGGCGCCAAAGCCCGGGTTCAGCGCAACCGCAATGGTGTCATTCCAGGCCGGAGAGGTCGCCGAGGTGTCCGTGGTCAGCGCAGAGCCGCCGCCATGGATCGCGCCGAAAATGCCGCCGATCTTTGCGGCCACATCGGCGCGGCTCATGCCGGATTTCAGCTGCGGCGAATACCAGGCCCGCAGGATCTTCATGTCGAAGCCGGTCAGCACGGTCTGGAAATTGTCGTCGTTAAAGACGGAATCGGTCAGACGATACAGGTCGTTCAGCGGCCCCATCGCCTGGGCCAGTTCCTCATGCAGGCAGTCGCGCACCTCTTGCGGGCTGGCGTCCGAGGGGGCGAAAATGCCCACGGTCTTGCGCTCGCGTACCTGGGTCCAGTCAACGCGATAGGTGCCGCGATTGGCCTGGTATTCCGCCAGGCTGGAGACATTGGGAACCACGAAGCAGGCGGCATTGGGGGCGGCACGGCGCAGCTCGCGGCGGGGGCTGAACTCGATGGTGACGGATGCGGGCTGGCCTGCGCTGACGCGGCGGACATTCAGCCCGGCCTCATTGCGGAAACGGTTCAGCAGACGGTCAAGATCGGCCCCGGCGCTGGCGGGCACATTTCCGGCCAGGGCGACGGTGATCGGCCCCTCGAAACGGCTGAAATAGGGCAGCTGACGCCCGCTTTCCAGCTGGAAGCCCAGCTCCATAAAGGCCGCCGACATATCGGCATTGCTGTGCCCGACCGATGCAACCGGGGCCAGCTGTGCCGAGGGATCGACAAAGGCAGGCGCGGTCAGCGTATCGGTGGCAGGGCCCGGCAAGGGGCGGCTTTTGGTTACCTCGGCGTTCGGAACCGGCGTGCAGGCGGAGAGGGCCGCCAGGGTGGCGGCAAGCAGCGGAAAATGGCGCATGGAGTGGCAGCTCGATCTATGCATGCGGGGGTTTGCCCCCGGCGGTTGCGCATGCCGCTGGCCCGGCCTGTATGGAATGCCCCCGCATCCCATACAGGCCAGGGCCTGCGGTGGTCCGTGACGAGCGCGCCTGACGGCGCAGTAACGGGGGGGCGAGCAGACGTCCAGGTGCCCCCCGAAACCGCGTCGGTCAAATCCGTCCCGGGGACCTTCCGGGGGATGACGCGCGAAATCTCTGACGGCCGCGATCCCCGGGCAGGGGGATGCGGCAGGTCAGAGAATGACGGGATGTGAACGAGAGCCCTCTGCCGCCGGCCGTGCAAGGGCTGGCGGGGTGATGCCGGCGGGCGGGCAGCGGCTGTGACCGGGCAGCCGGATGATCCGGTCGCGGTCAAAGCGATGTCCATTGTTGCCGACATTGCGGGAAGACTCCGTCACGAAAAGTTTCTGTGCTGACATACAACACAATCCCTTTGTCGTGATCGCGGCCCGGATGTGTCAATTGCGGGAAATTTGGACTTTTGGCGACTCACCAGCAATCGCGGTCAAGCAGTCAGCCATGACCAGATATGGCTGGCGGGTATCACGCATTGTTTCAGTTTGTTACAAAATCAGTCATTCCGTGAGCGCATTGTGGCGAGACTGTGTCCAAACCAGGGCAAGGCCCTCCGATTCGTAATTTTTTCGTCAACGCCAAACGGGGCAGGATTCGGGCAGATCCCCGCCAGGGTTGAACCCCAGGAACGCGAGTCGCCGCCGCTCAGAACCCGCGTGAGGGGCTGCGGTCGATAAACGCCAGCCGCTCGAACAGCTGCACGTCCTGCTCGTTTTTCAGCAATGCTCCGTGCAGCTTAGGCAAAATATGCCGGGGATCGCGGCGCAGATCTTCGGGGCTCAGATCGCTGGCCATGATCAGTTTCAGCCAGTCCAGCACCTCGGAGGTGGAGGGCTTTTTCTTCAGGCCCGGGGTCTCGCGGATGGCAAAGAACTCGCTCAGCGCGGCGCTGAGCAGATCTTCCTTAATATTGGGAAAATGGCTGCGCACAATCGCAGCCAGAGTCTCTGCATCGGGGAAGCGGATATAGTGGAAAAAGCAGCGGCGCAGAAAGGCGTCGGGCAGCTCTTTTTCATTGTTCGAGGTGATGATCACCACCGGGCGCTGACGGGCGCGGATGGTCTGGCCGGTCTCATAGACGTGGAATTCCATCCGGTCGATCTCTTGCAAAAGATCATTGGGGAACTCGATATCGGCCTTGTCGATCTCATCAATCAGCAAAACCACCCGCTCGCGGGCGTCAAAAGCCTGCCAGAGTTTACCTTGTTTTATATAATTCTGCACATCATGGACGCGGGCATCGCCCAGCTGGCTGTCGCGCAAGCGGCTGACCGCATCATATTCATAAAGACCCTGCTGCGCGCGCGTGGTCGACTTCACATGCCATTCGATCAGCCTCATCCCGAGGCTGGCTGAAACCTGATGCGCAAGCTCGGTCTTGCCGGTGCCGGGCTCGCCCTTGACCAGCAGCGGACGCCCCAGCGTGACGGCCGCATTCACCGCCACGGCGAGGTCTGGGGCGGCGATATAGCCAGAGGTTGACTGGAATTTCATATCTCTCTCGCGGGCCTTGGGACGCAGGGGCAGAAAAGCGGGCAGAATGGCTTTCCAAACCCTAGCCAGGCAGGGTTTTTATCGCAACTGCTAGTGACAACGCCCCAAGGCTCGGCTACATGCGGCGCAACGGAAGTGCGCATATTACAGAAGCCCACCTGTTGGCGCCCTACGGCGACAAGGAGAGATCTGCGATGAAGGCCGAAGTTTTCCTGCCCGACGACTATCGTCCCGCCGAGGACGAGCCTTTCATGAATGATCGTCAGCTGGAATATTTCCGCCGCAAGCTGATCATCTGGAAACAGGAATTGCTGGGCCAGTCGGCCGAGACCCTGGGCAATCTGACCGAAAGCGGCCGCAATGTTCCCGATCTGGCCGACCGCGCCTCGGAAGAGACCGACCGCGCCCTTGAGCTGCGCACCCGTGACCGCCAGCGCAAGCTGATCTCGAAAATCGACGCCGCGCTGCGCCGGATTGATGCCAATGAATTCGGCTATTGTGAGATGACCGGCGAGCCGATCAGCCTGAAACGGCTGGATGCCCGCCCGATCGCCACCATGACGCTGGAAGCCCAGGAAAAGCATGAGCGCCGCGAAAAGGTGCACCGCGACGACTGAGCAATGGCTTTGCGGGCGATTGCTGCCTTGCAAGACGGTCAATAAGCACAGAAAAGGAAAGCCGGGCGCCGTCCCGGCTTTTTTCTGTCCGGCGTCACAATAAAACAACCTGGCGGTGAAAGCCGGGGCTGAGGCGGATCGGTGTCATGGCGTTGAAAGACCAGTCGGTAACCATTCTTGGGGCGGGCGTTGCCGGGCTTGCGCTGGCGCGGGCGCTGGCCCTGCGCGGGGCGCGGGTGACCGTGATGGAGCAGGCCGATGCCATCCGCGAGATCGGCGCCGGGCTGCAGATCAGCCCGAATGGGGCGCAGGTTCTGCGCGCATTGGGCCTTGGCGCGGCGCTTGAGGCGGTCTCTTGCCGGGCTGAGGCGGTCGAGCTGCGCGACGGGCGCGATGGCGATCTGGTCACGCGGCTGGATGTGGCGCGATTGCGTCCCGATCAGGGCTGGCACTTCCTGCATCGCGCCGATCTGATCCAGATCCTGCTTGATGGGGCCAAAGCCGCCGGGGCCGAGCTGCGGCTTTTGCAAAAGGTGCGCCGTGTCGATCTGTCGGGCGAGATGCCGGTGGTTGAGACCTGCACCGGCGCACAAGAGCCTGCGCAGATCCTGATCGGGGCTGACGGGCTGCATTCTGCCACCCGTATCGCGCTGAATGGCGAGGCGAAGCCCAGGTTTACCAATCAGGTCGCCTGGCGCACGCTGATCCCATGCGACCCGTCAGAGCCGCATATCGCCGAGGTCCATATGGGGCCGGGCCGCCACCTTGTCAGCTATCCTTTGCGCGGCGGCACCATGCGCAATATCGTCGCCGTCGAGGAACGCCGCCGCTGGACCGAAGAGGGCTGGTCGATCCGCGATGACGCGATGGAGCTGCGCCTTGCCTTTGAGGGCTTCGGCCCTCGCGTGCAGGGCTGGCTGGAGCAGGCCGAAGATGTCTGGCTTTGGGGCCTGTTCCGTCATCCGGTGGCGAAAGAGTGGTATAGGGGCTTGCCGCAGGGCGCGGTGGCGATCCTGGGCGATGCCGCGCATCCGACGCTGCCTTTCCTCGCGCAGGGCGCGAATATGGCGCTGGAAGATGTCTGGACGCTGGCCGCGATGCTCGACCGTCACGGCACGGCCGGCCTTGTGGCCTATCAGGTGGCGCGGGCGCGGCGATCAGACCGGATCGTGACGGCGGCCAATCGCAATGCGCGGGCCTATCACCTTTCCGGCCCGCTGCGCAGCATCGCTCATATGGGGCTGCGGCTGGGCGGGCGTATTGCCCCGGGTGCCGCGCTGTCGCGCTTCAACTGGCTTTATGATTACGATGTGACGAAGCTGGGCTGAGGCGCTGAAGGCTGGGGCCTTACGCCGCCAGCCGCACCCAGACCGGCACATGGTCTGAGGGTTTGTCCCCCGCCCGCACATCCTTGTCGATGCCGGTCTCTTCCAGCAGGTCGGCGGCCTGGGGGCTCATCAGCACATGGTCGATGCGGATGCCGTTGCCGCGCTCCCATGAATTGGCCTGGTAATCCCAGAAGGTATAGACGCCGGGGCGGGGGTCGCGGGTGCGGATCGCCTCGGTCAGGCCAAGGTTCAGAAGGCGGCGGAAGGCGTTTCGGCTGGCGGGCAGGAAAAGCGCATCTTCCGTCCAGGCTTCGGGCTTTGCGGCATCCTCGGCCTGGGGGATCACATTGTAATCGCCTAGGAAAAGCGTCGGTTCTTCCAGCGCCAGCAGCGCCCGGGCGCGGGCCTCAAGCCGTTCCATCCAGGCCAGCTTATAGTCATATTTCGGCCCCGGCGCGGGGTTGCCGTTCGGCAGGTAAAGCCCGCAGACGCGGATCACGCGCGGGCCTTCGACCGTGGCCTCGATCCAGCGGGCCTGTTCGTCAGTCTCATCGCCGGGAAGACCGCGCGTCACATCCGACAGCGGGTATTTCGACAGGATCGCCACCCCGTTGAAGCTTTTCTGGCCATGGGTTTCGACCTGATAGCCCATCTCTTCGAAGATCTCGCGGGGGAAGCCCTCATCGACGGATTTGATCTCTTGCAGGCAAACCACATCCGGTTCCGCCTCGCGCAGCCAGCGCGGCAATGCCTCGATCCGGGCCTTGATGCCGTTGATGTTGAAGGTGGCGATCTTCATGGCATTTTTCCCGCAAAGTGGTGATCCGGCGCGAAGGGATCCGCGCCGGAAAATGGGCTTACCTGCGCAGGGCGCCGCCGGTCGCTTTGGTGACCTTCTCGATGATTTTGGCGGAAACCGCCTCGATCTCGGCCTCGGTCAGGGTGGCGGTGGTCGGCTGCAGGCGCACGGAAATGGCGATTGATTTCTTGCCCGCGCCCATCTGCGCCTCGGCCTTTTCGCCGGTGAACTGGTCAAAGACCCGCACCGATTCGATCAGCGCCTTATCGGCCCCCTGGGCGGCGTTCACCGCCGTCAGCACCTCGGTTTTCGCATCGACGACAAAGGCGAAGTCACGCTCGACCGCCTGCAGATCGCTGATCGCCAGCGCCGGGCGGGTGGGGGTTTTCACCTTGGGCGCGGGGATATTCGCCAGCATCACCGTGAAGGCGACCGCCGGGCCTTTGACGCCCATCGCCGCCAGAACGCGCGGATGCACCTCGCCAAATGTGGCCAGCGTGTTCGGCCCCAGCCCAATCACGCCCGAGCGGCCCGGATGCCACCAGCCCGCCAGTTTGCGCGAGATCTGCACCTTTGCGGGCGCGCCCAGCGTTGCCAGCACGGCCTCGACATCGGCCTTGGCCTCGAACACGTCAACGGGGCGGCGCGAGCCCCAGGGATCACGCGGCGCGACCGCGCCAACCAGCAGCCCCGAAGCCTGCAGCGATTGCTCGCCCGGCTCGCCACCGCTGAAAACTGGGCCAACCTCGAAAAGCGCCAGATCATGGAAGCCACGCGCCTGATTGCGGGCGGCAGCGGCCAGCAGGCCGGGCAGCAGATCGGGGCGCAGATGGCTCATTTCCGAGGAAATCGGGTTCTCGACCCGCACCGCATCCGAGCCGCCGCCGAACAGGGCCGCCGAAGCGCCGTCGATAAAGCTATAGGTCACGCATTCATTATAACCGAGCGCGGCGATCTGGCGGCGGGCGGCCTTTTCGCGCACCTGCATCGGCGTCAGGATCGGGCGCGGCACGCCGGGCTGGGCGCGGGTCATCGGTGCGCCGACCAGTTTCGTCAGGCTGGCGATGCGGGCCACCTCTTCCACCAGATCGGCCTCGCCCTGAACATCGGGACGCCAGGAGGGGGGCGTCGCCATCAGCCCGTCCATGGTGAAGCCAAGCGCGGTCAGGCTGCGAAGCTGTTCGGCCTCGGGGATTTCCATACCCACAAGGCTGACCAGACGGGCCGGGTCCAGGCGATAGGCGCGGGTGGTGTCAATCGCCGCGCCGTCGCTGACCACATGGCTGGCCTCGCCGCCGCAAAGATCCAGCACCATTTGCGTCGCCAGCTCAAGACCCGGCAGGGTGAAGGCGGGGTCGACGCCGCGTTCAAACCGGTAACGCGCATCCGAGTTGATTTTCAGCGCCCGCCCCGTGGCGGCGATGGTGATCGGATCCCAGAAGGCGGATTCGAGGAACACATTCACCGTGTCATCGGTGCAACCGGAGTCTTCGCCGCCCATGATGCCGGCCAGGCTTTCGGGGCCGCGATCGTCAGCGATCACCATATCGCCTGCGCGAAGGCTATAGGTCTTGCCGTCCAGCGCCAGCAGCGTCTCGCCCGCATTTGCGGCGCGGATATGCAGGGTGGAACCCGCCATCCGGTCCACATCAAAGACATGCAGCGGGCGGTTCAGCGCGAAGGTGAAATAGTTGGTGATATCGACCAGCGTCGAGATCGGGCGCAGGCCGATTGCCTTCAGCCGATTGGCCAGCCAGGCGGGCGAGGGACCGTTTTTCACACCCCGGATCACCCGGCCCGTGAAATGCGGTGCGGCCTTTGCCTTCAGCGCGGGCGCGATCTGCACCGTGACCGGGCTGTCAAAGCTGCCCGCGACCGCCGCAATCTCCAGCGGTTTCAACTGGCCCAGGCCCCGCGCCGCCAGATCCCGCGCCACGCCACGGATGCCAAGCGCATCGGGGCGGTTCGGGGTGATCTTGATCTCGATGACCGGGTCATTGAGGTTTTTGTAGTCGATATAAAGCGCACCCAGCGGCGCATCTGCGGGCAGCTCGATAATGCCGTCGTGATCCTCGGACAGTTCCAGCTCGCGCTCGGAACACAGCATGCCATTGGAATCGACGCCGCGGATATTGCCGGGTTTCAGATCAACCCCGGTGCCGGGCACATGGGTGCCGGGGGGGGCAAACACGCCCACCAGCCCGGTTTTCGCATTGGGCGCACCGCAGACCACCTGCACCTCGACCGGGTCAGACCCCGGACCGCCCGGATAGGTCGCCACGCGGCAGACGCGCAGACGGTCGGCATTGGGGTGCTGCACCGCCTCGATCACGCGGCAGATGCGGAAGGCGCCAAGGCGGGCGGCCGGATCCTCGATCCCCTCGACCTCAAGGCCCAGATCGGTCAGCGCATCGGCAAGCTCTGAGACAGAGGCATTGGTTTCCAGGTGGTCTTTAAGCCAGGAGAGAGTGAATTTCATCGGCAGATTCCGCTAATGCGAGGCAGGCGGCCAGCAGGTCTGGCCATAAGGATTGCCCCACCGATTAGCGCAAAGAGGCGAAAAGGGGAAGGCAACAGTCTGCAGGCGGCGCTTGCCCCGGCGGGGTGGTGGTTCTAACCTTGGCTATATATCTGCCAGGCCTGTAAAAATCGGCGCATTATCCAAAGGAAGTCTCTCTTGTCTGTGACTGATGTTTCCCTTTCGCGCCGGCCTTTAGGGGCTTTTGGTGTTCCGGCTTTGCGGCTGGCTTTGCGGCTGACTGTGCGGGCGGCTTTCGGCGGGGGCGGGTGCCGGCTGGGGAAAAGTCTGGCACGGGCGGTTGCAGTGGTGGCGCTGGCCGGATCTGTGGCGGGATGCGTGGACGGTGTGGCGTCTGACAGCCGGGGCAAAACGGTCAGCCGCAGCGCGGCGGCCTTTTTGGGCGGCGAGATCCTGGTTGATCCGCCCAGGGGCTATTGCGTTGATCCGGCCGCCAGCCGCGATTCGTCCGACAATGCGGTGATCGTCGTCAACCGCTGCGCAAAAAACACGCATGATGTTCCGGCCGTGATCACCATCACCCTGGGCGAGCGCGGCTCTGCCGAGGTGCTGAAATCGGGGGCAAAGGCGCTGTCTGACTATTTCACCTCGCCGGTGGGCCGGGCCGCGCTGGCACGGGATGGGTCGGCGGCCTCTGTGGTGGTGCGCCAGACCTCGCTTGCGGGGGGGGTGCTGGTGATGAAGATGGTGGATCGCGCGGTGGGCGAATACTGGCGGGCGGTGCTTAGCCTGAAGGGGCGGCTGGTCACTGTCGCGGTAACCGCGCCAGAAACCAGCAGCCTGTCAGCTGATCAAAGCCGGGCGCTGCTGGATCAGGTTCTGGCCGGGCTGCGAAAGGCAAATGGCTCTGTCATCCGCGCGGCGTCAGGGGCGGCGAACTGAGGTATCGCCCAGGCCACCCCTTTGCAAAGATCAGCGGCGCGGGGCCGATTTGCGCTGGACAGCCGTCCCGGGCCTGCTAACCAAACCGCAACCAGACAAACCGCAAAAGAGGCGGGCAGGGATGACAGCGGGCATGGATCACGGCCCGAAACAGGGTCTGAAACAGGGCCCGAAACACGGAATGGAGCAGGCGGTCAATGGCTGGGCGACTGAGAGAGAAACTTGATCGGCTGATCTTTCGCCGCGCTCTGTCGCGCTGGTCTGCCAATGCCGGAGAGGCCGCTGATATGGCCCCGGCCCGGCTGCGCGCCCTGCGCGGCCTTGCCCGCCAGACCCGCAGCGAGCTGGACAGGGTGATCTTTCAGGCCGAATACCGCCTTGGCCTGCCGGTGATCGGCTCGGGTGCGGTGCGCAGGCTGCCGGGAACCGACTGGTCCTGGCGCCCCGATCTGTGGAAAGGGCCGATCCCCGTTCCGGGCATGACCGCGGTTGAGGGCAAAACAGAGATCTGTCACGGCACGACACTTTTTCACGACTGCCGCCGCTCAGAGCTGACGGTGCGCCAGCTGCGCAATACCCGCGAAAAGGATGTGGCCCCCTTTGGCTTTCGCATGGATGTGTTCCGCTTTGACGGCAGCTTTCTGTCGGTGGTGCTTGATCTGCCGGATGAGGCGGCCCAGGGGCTGAAGCTGCGGCACCTGATCCGCCTGGATGCCATTGTCGAGCTGGAAAAGCCGCTGGAGATTTTCGCCCGCCTGAACATCCGCCATGGCCCGAATGTCGAGCAGGTGGTGCGCGAGCTGCCTTTGACCGGCAATGAGACCTTTGTCGATTTTGACCTCGCCTATACGCGGGTCAATGAAAAACGCATTGAAAAGCTCTGGATCGACCTGATTTTTGAGGGGCCAGAGATGAACCAGGTCACCCTGCGCGATCTGACAGTCAGCCGTCGTCCCCGCGCCGAGCTGTAAGCGCCCGAGGAGCAAATCATGTCCACCCCCATCACGCTGACCCGCACCCGCATTCGCGCCGGCATCTGGGAGGGTATCCTCGCAGGCAGCGGCGAGACGCCGCCGCAGCTTGAGGTTACGCTGGATGGCCAGGTCGTGCCCGGCCACGCGCTGACCAAAATTCCAGGGCGGGCGGGCGAATATCTGGTGAAAGTCCCGGTTCCTGCCGAGGCGCTGTCAGAGGGCGTTCAGACCTTCCTGATCCGCCGCAAAGGCGGCCCGTCCGAGCCGGTTCTGGCCCATTTCACCATCATCACCGGCGTGGCGATGGAGGATGATCTGCGGGCCGAGTTCGACCTGCTTCGCGCCGAGCTGGATATGCTGAAACGCGCCTTCCGCCGCCACTGTCTGGAAACCGCAGAACAGGCCTGAACCGGGAGGGCCTGATCCGGGAAGGCCTGATCCGAAAAGGCGTGACCCGAAAAGCTTAACCGGGGCGCCCGATCCCGAACGCCCCTTTGATCTTCAGGCGTCGGGCAGGGGGCAGGCCTGTCTTGCATCCGCCCGTTATATCCGCCTGCTTGCATCCGCCTGCTTACATCCGCCCGGTCTTGCGCAGCCGCACATGCCAGGACAGCGCCTCTTCCAGGATATGCGGCGTATGGCCGCCAAAGCTAAGCGCGCGCTCGTAGTAATCCGCCAGCGAGGCCCGCCAGTCGGGATGGGCGCATTCGGCGATGATCCGGACCGCCCGCTCACGCGGCGCAAGGCCGCGAAGATCGGCAAGCCCCTGTTCTGTCACCAGAATATCGACGTCATGCTCGGTATGATCGACATGGCTGACCATCGGCACCACCGAGGAAATCGCCCCATCCTTCGCAATCGACTTGGTCACAAAGACCGACAGCATAGAGTTGCGGGCGAAGTCACCCGAGCCGCCGATCCCGTTCATCATATTCGTCCCCATCACATGGGTCGAATTGACATTGCCGTAGATGTCGAACTCCAGCGCGGTATTGATCGCAATCAGCCCCAGGCGGCGCACAACCTCGGGGTGGTTCGAGATCTCTTGCGGGCGCAGGATCAGCTTTGATTTATAGCGCTCGAAGTTCGCCATGACGCGCGCGTTGCATTCCGCCGAAAGCGTGATCGACGAGCCAGAGGCGAAGCTCAGCTTGCCCGCATCCATCAGATCGAAGGTGCTGTCCTGCAGCACCTCGGAATACATCCGCATGTCTTCAAACGGGCTGTCGATCAGCCCGTGCAGCACGGCATTGGCAATCGTGCCGATCCCGGCCTGCAAAGGCGCCAGCCGCTTCGTCAGCCGCCCCGCCGCCATCTCGCGCTCGAAGAAGCGCACCAGATGCCCGGCAATGGCGCGGGTTTCATCATCGGGGGCAGAGATCGCCGCCGCTGAATCCTGCTTTTCGGTGATCACAATCGCTGCGATCTTTTCGGGCGGAATGGCGATCCAGGGTGTGCCGATCCGGCTGTCGACCGTCACCACCGGGATCGGCATCCGGTTGGGCGCATAGGTCGGGATGAACACGTCATGCAGCCCCTCAAACGCCAGCGGCTGCGAAAGGTTGATCTCGACAATCACCTTATCCGCCAGGATCGCAAATGACGCCGAGTTGCCGATGGACGTGGTGGGAATGATGCCACCATCCGCGGTAATCGCCACCGCCTCGATCACCGCCACATCGACGCCCGGGATCTGGCCGCGCCGCAGCTGCTCGACCGTTTCCGAGAGGTGCTGGTCGATGAACATCACCTCACCGGCGTTGATCGCCCGGCGCAGCCCCGCATCCGACTGGAACGGCATCCGCCGCGCAGTCACCTTCGCCTCGGCCAGGATTTTATCCAGGTCATGGCCAAGGCTCGCCCCGGTCATCAGCGTGATCTTCAGCGGATCGGTTTTCGCGCGTTCCGCCAGCGCCAGCGGCACCGCCATAGCCTCGCCCGCGCGGGTAAAGCCCGACATGCCAACCACCATGCCATCCCGGATCAGAGCGGCGGCATTTGCGGCAGAGACCACCTTCTCGCGCAATCCCTCGTGACGGATACGGTCCTCATACATGGCAGTCCCCCTCTGGCATATGGCTGGCGGATCCCTGCTAGGGGCTGTCAGCCCCACAAGCAACTTTTGTATGCGAAAGTATGCGCAGGGCTGATATGCATTTATTGCATATGTCAGCCGAAATTTGCATGGCTCAGGCGATCAGCGCAACCGCTTTGCCACCCGTCACCGCCAGGGCGTCACCAGGCGCGATGCCCAACAAAAGCCCGCGCTGCCCGGCATTGATCCAGACCTTTTCGGCGCCGCAGACGCTGGCCTCGAACCCGGTCGGCACGGCCCTGCGCTGCCCGAAAGGAGAGATCCCCCCGGTGTGATAGCCGGTCAGCTTTTCGGCCTTTGCGGGCAGCATCATCGCCGCCTGTTTGCCGCCAAAAGCCGCCGCCACCTTCTTCATCGAAAGACTGGCATCCGAGGGGATCACACAGCAGGCGGGCTTGCCATCCACCTCGACCATCAGGGATTTCAGCGCCAGATGCGGGTCAAGCGACAGCGCTGCCGCTGCCGCTATGCCGATCTTTTCCGCACCCGGATCATAATCATAAGGGTGCAGGGTAAAAGGGATCCCCGCACGCGTCAGCTGATCGGTGCCCCGCGTCGCGGCCATTATTCCGCGCCCTGCTCCCAGGTCTTAAAGAACTTGCCCGCGGGCGAGAGGGTGAAGATCTCGCAGCCGGTCGCGGTCACGCCGATCGAATGCTCATATTGCGCCGAAAGCGACTTGTCGCGCGTCACTGCGGTCCAGTCATCGGCCAGGATCTTGGTCTCGGGGCGGCCCAGATTGACCATCGGCTCGATGGTGAAGAACATGCCCTCTTCCAGCACCGGGCCTTTGCCCGGACGGCCGTAATGCAGCACATTCGGCGGCGCGTGGAAAACCAGCCCCAGCCCGTGGCCGCAGAAATCGCGCACCACCGACATGCGCTGCGCCTCAACATAGGACTGAATGGCGAAACCGATATCGCCAAAGGTATTGCCGGGCTTCACCTCGGCGATGCCGCGCATCAGGCTTTCATGGGTGACCTCGATCAGCCGCTCGGCCTTGCGGGGCGCTTTGCCCGCGACATACATCCGGCTGGAATCGCCATACCAGCCGTCAACGATCACGGTCACGTCGATATTGGCAATATCTCCCTCGGCCAGCACCTTATTCCCCGGAATGCCGTGACAGACCACATGGTTGATCGAGATGCAGGACGCGTGCTGATAGCCCTTATAGCCAATCGTCGCCGAGATCACGCCGCGCCGCCCGATCTCTTCGCGGATGAAATCATCCAGCGCTGCCGTCGTCACACCAGGCTGCACCATCGGCCCCAGCAGATCCAGGATCTCGGCAACCTGCCGCCCTGCTTCTCGCATGCCTGCAAAATCCGCATCCTCATAGATGCGAATACCGTCTTTCGTGATCCGTCCGCGCGTGTCCATCGCCCCTCGCTTTCAGGGCCCTAAATAGGCACCCACGCAGAAAAACACCAGAGGCAGTGCCGGTCCCGTCTTTCATCTGTCCCTAAATATCCTCCGGGGGTGTGGGGGTGGAAAACCCCCACGGCAACGCTATACCTATAGCGCAACGCAGATCAGGATGCCCCTCAATGGCCAATCCCACCGCCGCAAATCCCACCGCCGCCATGCTGGTGATCGGAGACGAGATCCTCTCGGGCCGCACCCGCGATTCCAACCTCTGGCACCTCGCGGGTGAACTCACCCGCGCCGGGATCGAGCTGACCGAGGCCCGCGTCATCGGCGACGATCACGCGGCAATCGTGGCGGCGGTTCGTGCACTCTCGCAGGCGCATGACTACCTCTTCACCTCGGGCGGCATCGGCCCGACCCATGATGACATCACCGCCGATGCGGTGGCCGAGGCGCTTGACGCGGGCATCTCGCACCGCCCCGACGCCATGGCACTTTTGCAGGCGCATTATGACCGCCAGGGCCTTCCGTTCAATGAGGCCCGCCAGCGCATGGCCCGTATCCCCGACGGCGCGACGCTGATCGACAACCCGATTTCCGTCGCCCCCGGCTTCATCCTCGGGAATGTCCATGTCATGGCCGGCGTGCCCAATATATTCGAGTCGATGCTGGCCTCGGTGATCCCGCGCCTGACCGGAGGGGCGCCACTTTTGTCGCAAAACCTGCGGGTGATGCGCGGCGAGGGCGAGATTGCGGGCGATTTTGGGGCGCTGGCCGCCGATTTTCCTGATCTCAGCATGGGCTCTTATCCATTCCAGCAAAACGGCGCTTTCGGCACCAATCTGGTGATCCGCGGCACCGATCCCGCCCGGCTGGATCAGGCGATGATGCGGCTGGTGGGCCTTTTCGGATGAACTGGCCCGCCGCCCGGATCGCCCAGCTGATCGAGGCCACCTGGCCCCCCGCATCCAGCCAGGATCTGGGGCCTTTCCGGCTGCGCGACGGCGCGGGCGGCGGCAAACGCGTCTCGGCAGCCTCGTTGCAGGGTGACTGGCACCAGGACCAGGCCGCGCTGATCGCAGCCGAGGCAGCCATGCCCGCGCCGCTTTTCACCCTTTATCAGGGCGATGAGGCGCTGGATCAGGCGCTGGCGGCGCGCGGCTATCAGGTGGTCGATCCGGTGGTGATCTATGCCGCTGCCCCGGAAAAACTGCAGCGCGAGCTGCCGCCGCTTTCCGCTTTCGCGCATTGGCCGCCCCTCGAAGTGGCCCGCGAGATCTGGCAAAGTGGCGGCATCGGCCCGGCCCGCGTCGCGGTGATGGAGCGGGTCTTAGGACCGAAAACCTGCCTGCTGGGCCGTCACGCCGACCGTCCCCTGGCCGCCGCTTTTGTCGCGATCAGTGAGGGCCGCGCCATGTTGCATGCGCTTGAGGTCAGTGCCCCGGCCCGCCGTCAGGGCATCGGGGGCAATCTGCTGGCAGCGGCGGCCGATTGGGCGGTTTCGCAGGGCGCAGACAGCCTCAGCCTGGCGGTCACCGCGCAAAATACCGCCGCCCGGGCGCTTTATGAGCGGGCGGGCATGGTCGTGGTGGGCAAATACCACTATCGCAGCCTCGAGGTGCCGCGCCGTCAGGGATAGGCTGGCATTCCTGTTTTGGCAGGCCTGTTTTCGGATCAACCATTCGTTTGCAAGGATACGGATCCGCGTGACCCTTCGCCCCTTTCTGATCGCGTTTTCTCTGCTCGCCCCTGGCATTCTGGCGGCACAAGAGGCGGGTTTTACGCCGCAAATGCCCTTTCCGGTGCAAAATGCCCTGGCGCTGCCCGCAGAATATGACAGCTATGCGCTTCCGGTCGGGGTCTGGCAAAACGGCCAGCTGCCGGTCGAGATGTTTGAGGGCCAGGTCGATCGCCGTGCCTGGCAGCTGGATGCCGGGCGGGCCTCTTTGCTGGAGGTTATGGCCCCCCTGCGTGAACAGTTGATCGCGGCGGGCTATCAGATCGTGCTGGATTGCGACGCGCCGCAATGCGGGGGCTTTGACTTCCGCTTTTCCACCCAGGTGCTGCCCGAGCCGGAAATGCATGTCGATCTGAACGAGTTCCGCTTTGTCGCGGCGCGGCGTGGCCCGCAGGCGGTGGGGTTGCTGGTCAGCCGCTCTGCATCGGCGGCTTTTGTGCAGATCATCACCGTGGGGGACACGGCTTTGCCTGGGCTGCCTGTGCAGGATGTGGGGATGGCGGCCGCGCCGCCGCCCGTGACCTCGCCACAAACGACGCCGCCGCAAACGAATCCGGCACCAAGGCCCCCCTCTGATCCGGCCCTTCAGCCTGAAACTGTCGCCAGGCTGGATGCGGGCCTGCCCTTCGCGCTGGATGATCTGGTCTTTGATACCGGCGCGGCCACCCTGTCACATCAGGATTACCCCTCGCTGGCGGCGCTGGCTGCCTGGATCGGGGCCGATCCTGGGCGCAGGGTGATCCTGGTTGGCCATACTGACCTGTCCGGCCCGCTGCAGGGCAATATCGCGCTGTCGAAACGCCGGGCCGAGGCGGTTCGCGCCGCGCTGATTGCGGATTTTGGCGTCCCTGCCGCGCGGATCAGCGCCGAAGGGGCGGGGCCTCTGGCCCCCAGGGCAGACAATGCCACCGAAGAGGGGCGTCAGAAAAACAGAAGGGTCGAGGCCATTCCGGCCCCGACCTGAGTTTGGCTTTCCTGCAAGGCGTGTAACAGGAAAGCGGAATTTCAGTTCCGCGCGGCGCTCACCACTTATCGGGCCCTTTGTCGATGAAGCGACGGGCGAGGAAGTCGATGAAGGCGCGCACTTTCGGCTGGGTGAAACGGCCCGGCGGATAGACGGCATAGATGCCCAGCACCTCAGACGGCAGGCCGGGAATGGCCTCTTCGACCTGACCCTGACGCATCGCATCCGAGTAAAGGAACGAGGGCAGATAGGCGATGCCCAGGCCCGCCAGCGCCGCATTCAGCAGGCTTTGGCCGTCATTGACGGTCAGCCAGCCGTTCGAGCGCACCTGGCGACGCTCGCCCGAGGGGGCGGTGATTTTCCACACATTGCCATTGGCCTGGTTGGAATAATGCAAAAGCTTATGCTCGTTCAGATCGTCGATCTTCATCGGGCGGCCATAGCGCTGGAAATAGCTGGGCGAGGCGATCATGCGCTTCGTGGTCTCGGTCAGCTTGCGGGCGCGCAGGCTGCTGTCTTCCAGCTCACCCACCCGGATCGCCATGTCAAAGCCCTCAGAGATCAGCTCGACGTAGCGGTTGTTCAGCACCATGTTGACGGTGATATCGGGGTATTCCAGCAGGAAATCGCCCAGGATCGGTGACAGCAGGTTCACCCCGAAATCGGTCGCAACCGAGATCCGCAAGAGGCCCGAAGGCGCCGATTGCATCGAGGTCACCAGCGCATCGGCCTCGCCTGCGTCATTCAGCACGCGGCGGGCGCGGTCGTAATAGGCAAGGCCAATCTCGGTCGGAGAAACGCGGCGGGTGGTGCGGTTCAGAAGGCGGGCGCCAAGCCGCGCCTCAAGCGATGAGACATGCTTCGAGACGGCGGATTTCGAGATCCCCATCTTCTTGGCCGCATCGGTGAATCCGCCCTGATCCACAACGGTGGCAAAAGCTTCCATCTCGGTCAGTCGGTCCATATTCTTCCTCGGCAGCAAATATGACGGGGCGCAGAAAATGCGGGCAGCAGTTCTGGTCGTATGTTTCGGGGGCCAGGACACCCCTGCAGAGGGGGCGGATGGCAGCTTAATTGGCGCGGCCGTCAGATCCCGCCCTGCAAGGGGGCATGATCCTGGGCCATGCCTGTCTTTGAACGCCAATTCAGGCGGGATCGGGGCAAGGGCGCGACCTATCCGGGGAATAAACGAGGATCGTTGAGGGCACGGAAACGCAAATCGCCAGGCAAAGCCATGCCGGGGCGGGGGTGAATCTTTGCGAAACGCCGCCGCTCAGACAGCGCCGGATGCGATTATCGGCGCACCAGGCGGGAAATTACCGCCGTATCAGCGGCGCCCGGCGGGGGAAATCCGCCGCTCGGGCAGGGGGCTTTCCTTTGGCGGGGGGCAGTGGCCAGATGATCTTACAGGCCGGGCGGTATCTGTGCGGTATCTTAAGCGCAGATATGCAGCCGGGTCTGAACTCTGAGGAAAACCGAAAGGAAGAACCGATGAAACGCATGTCTCTTCGCGCAATGGCCCTGGTTGCAACCTCTGCCAGCCTTATCGCCGGGGCGGCGATGGCGCAGACCAGCCTGCCGCTTATCGAGGATGCGGATGGCAGCGGCGACTGGTCGCTGGCAGAGCTGCAGACGCTCTGGCCGGAGCTGACCCAGGAAGGGTTCGTCGCCATTGATACGGACGCGAATGGTGCGGTCTCGCCTGAAGAGCTGCAGCTTGCGGTCGACAATGGCCTGGTGCAGCTGCCGCAACAATAAGGGCAGAGGCCGCGCCTGTATCGCGTGTAGTATCGCGTGTATCGCGGCCCCGCAAATGCAGATGCGCCCGTTTGGGCGCATCTTTCGATCTTTGTCTGTTGGGCCTGATCAGCCGCAGGTCAGCTGCACGACCTTATCGTTGCCATCAAGCATGACATTCAGCCGATTGGGCAGCAGATCCATGGTGATCGCCTGATTGGGGCCGATGACCCGTGTCGGGTCGCGCCGTGTCGCCAGGCTTCTCAGGGCAGATTTATCCTGGCCCAGCAGAGGGGCCAGCGCGTTGGCGCCGCAGCTGTCGTTGGCCTGGTCGGGCAGGGCGGGCTGGTAGGATAGTCCCACCTCCTGCACGCAGGCGGCCAGCAAAAGCCCAAGGCCCAGGGCCGCGCCGACGATGGTCAGGCGGGCGGGAATTGGGCGGGTGGTTGCAGATCCGGTTTTCATGTTCGCTCCGTGTTCAGCCGCAGGTCAGGCTGCGAATGTGGTCGGTTGCATCAAGTGTGACGTTCAGGCGGTTTGGAATGTAGTCACGTGTGACCGGATCGCCCGGCCGGATAAGGCGCAGCGGCCCGTCAACCTCGTCACCTGGCAAAGAGGTGGCGGGGGCTCCGGTCAGATTGGCAAGCAGATCGGCACCGCAAAGGGCCGGATCGGCCAGCTGGGGCGGGGTGGACAGATCGGTGTCACCCGCCCCGGAACAGGCCGAAAGGCCAAGTGCTGCCAGCAAAACCAGCCCGCGCCATGTGCCGGCAAAGGGGCTGGTCGCCGTTGGGGTGGCACCAGGCTCAGAGGCCCAGGGGTGGATGGTGGTGAGGCTTGGGCTGGTCATGTTCGGTCTCCGACTCCTGCCGCTGAAAGGTTAACCACATTCGAGGCGGGTGATGACACCCCGCTGATCGATATGCGCGTTGATCCGCTGAGGCTGGTAATCTTCCTGGCTGATGATGCCGCCTGGCGGGATGATCCGCGAGGCCCCCGCAAGGCGCACGGTGCGCAGATTGCCCGAGGGCTGGCCGATCAGCGACTGCAGGCTGGCCAGCCGACAGCTGTCGGGCGTGCGCTCGGTCAGAACGGGTTTCGGGGGGGCGGGATTCGCGGCTGGGCCTGCCGCAGTGGCGGGCGGCTTCGGGGAAATCGTCGGAACAGGGGCCGCCACACAGGCTGCGAGCAGCAGTCCGATCGGGGCGAGCCGTAAAACCAGAGGGAACATCATTCTTCCTGCGTTGCTTTCTGCGCCAGTCTGGCCCAGGTTGGCCCCGAAAGTTAAGGGAGAAAAGCCATGCGTACCCGTGCAGCCGTAGCCCTCGCCGCAGGCAAGCCGCTTGAGATCATGGAAGTGAATCTCGAGGGCCCGAAAAAGGGCGAGGTTCTGGTGGAAATCAAGGCCACCGGCCTGTGTCATACTGATGAGTTCACCCGCTCGGGCGCGGATCCCGAGGGGATTTTCCCCTGCATCCTCGGCCATGAGGGCGCGGGTGTGGTGATTGAGGTCGGCGAGGGCGTGACCACGCTGAAGCCGGGCGATCACGTGATCCCGCTTTACACGCCGGAATGCCGCGAGTGCCCGTCGTGTCTGTCTGGCAAGACCAACCTCTGCACCGCGATCCGCAACACGCAGGGCCAGGGCCTGATGCCCGATGGCACCACGCGGTTCTCGCTGCTCGATGGCACGCCGGTCTATCATTACATGGGCTGCTCGACCTTCGCCAATCACACCGTGATGCCGGAAATCGCGCTGGCCAAGGTGCGTGACGATGCGCCTTTCGACAAGATCTGTTACATCGGCTGCGGCGTGACCACCGGGATCGGCGCGGTGATCAATACCGCAGGCGTCGAGATCGGCTCGACTGCGGCGGTCTTCGGTCTGGGCGGGATCGGGCTGAACGTGATCCAGGGCCTGCGCATGGCGGGCGCGGATATGATCATCGGCGTTGATCTGAACGATGACAAAGAGGAAATGGCGCGCAAATTCGGCATGACCCATTTCGTGAACCCCTCGAAAATTGAGGGCTCGGTCGTGCAGGAGATCGTCAATCTGACGAAACGCGGCGCAGACCAGATCGGTGGCGTCGATTACTCGTTCGATGCGACCGGCAATGTCAAAGTGATGCGCGATGCGCTGGAATGCTCGCATCGTGGCTGGGGTGTTTCGGTGATCATCGGCGTGGCGCCTGCCGGGGCCGAGATCTCGACGCGCCCCTTCCAGCTGGTGACGGGCCGGGTCTGGAAAGGTACCGCCTTTGGCGGCGCGAAAGGCCGCCGCGATGTGCCGAAATTCGTCGACTGGTATATGGACGGCAAAATCGAGATCGACCCGATGATCACCCACCAGCTGAAGCTGGAAGAGATCAACCACGGTTTCGATCTGATGCATGAAGGCAAATCGATCCGGGCCGTCGTCGTTTACTGATCAGCCGCGTCTGAATGAAAAAGAGCCGGGGAACGTCCCCGGCTCTTTCGTATTTGCGCCCCTTAGGCATCTGCGCCGCCTGGGGGGCATTTTCCCGAACGTGCAATCAGCCAGAGTTTGCGCCGAGATGCCTTTCGCCCCGTGCGGCGGCAAGGCGGATCTGCTTTTCGCGTTCCCGAAAGCGGGCGCGGTCCTCACTGCTGTATTCATCGACGCAGGCCGGGCAGCAGACGCCCTCTTCATAGCTGGGGGCCTTGCGATCTTCCGCCGAGACCGGGCGGCGGCAGGCGCCGCAGCTGGTGTAATCGCCCGGAACCAGCCCATGCCCGACCGAGACGCGGGCGTCGAAGACATAGCATTCGCCCTGCCAGAGCGAGTCCTCTGGCGGGGTTTCCTCAAGGTATTTCAGGATGCCGCCTTTCAGGTGGAACACATCCTCGACGCCCTGGCTAAGCAGGTAATTGGTCGATTTTTCACAGCGGATGCCGCCGGTGCAGAACATGGCGATGCGCTTGTTGTGAAAACGCTCGCGGTTTTCCTCCCACCAGGCGGGGAAATCGCGGAAGCTTTTGGTGCCGGGATCAATCGCGCCCTGGAAGGTGCCGATCCCCACCTCGTAATCATTGCGGGTGTCGATCACGGCGACATCGGGGGCGGTGATCAGCGCGTTCCATTCGTCAGGCGTCAGGTAATGGCCGACCGATGCGCGGGGGTCGACGCCCTCGACGCCCATGGTGACGATTTCGCGCTTCAGTTTCACCTTCATATGGCCAAAGGGCATTTCTTCGGCCCCGGCCTCTTTCCATTCCAGATCTGCAAAGCCGGGCAGGGCGCGCAGATGGGCGATCACCCGGTCGATCCCTTCACGCGGCCCGGCGATGGTGCCATTCACCCCCTCGGGGGCCAGCAAAAGCGAGCCTTTGACGCCCCCGGCCTCGCAAAGGGCAAGCAGCGGGCCGCGCAGGGCGGCGGTATCGGGGACGGGGGCAAAGTGATAAAGCGCGGCGATGATCAGCATAGGCGCGAAATGGACCTGCGCCGCGGTAAAATCAAGCGGATTGGTTGACGCAGCCCCAGGCCTGGACAAAGGTGACGCGGACAAATGTGGGGCAACCACGGGGAGAGTGAGATGCGTGACGCCGATACGGCCCTGATCGTCGTTGATGTGCAAAATGATTTCTGCCCGGGGGGCGCTTTGGCCGTCACCGGCGGCGATACGATCATTCCCGCCATCAATGCGCTGATGGCGGATTTTGGCACCGTGGTGCTGACCCAGGACTGGCATCCGGCCGATCACCGCTCTTTCGCAGACAATCATCCCGGGGCCGTGGTCTTTTCGGTGACAGAGATGGCCTATGGCCCGCAGGTGCTGTGGCCGCGTCACTGTGTGATCGGATCGGCGGGCGCAGCCTTTCACCCCGATCTGCACACCGACCCCGCGCAGCTGATCCTGCGCAAGGGCTTTCGTGCCGGCATCGACAGCTATTCGACCTTTTTCGAGAATGACCGCGAAACCTCGACCGGGCTTGATGTCTGGCTGCGGGCGCGCGGAATCACGACGGTGGTGCTGGCGGGCCTGGCCACCGATTACTGCGTGGCCTATTCGGCGCTGGATGCGGTGCGCCTGGGCTTTCGGGTCGAGCTGCGCGAGGATCTCTGCCGCGCCATTGATCTGAACGGCTCGCTGGAAGAGGCGCGGGCGCAGATGGTGGATGCGGGCGTCGTGATGGTTGATCCGCGCTGATATTTCCTGACAGGAATACTGCCCGGCAGGCTGGACAGTGGCGCGGGGGGTTGCTTTAACCGATCAACCGCCCGGAGGAGGCTGAGACATGGTCGATATCGCAACGCGCGTCCACAATCACAACTGGAAGATCGACCCGATTGTCCGGTCGCTGCTGGATACCGATTTCTACAAGCTGCTGATGTGTCAGTCGGTTTTCAGAAACCGGCCTGACACCAATGTGGTTTTCTCGCTGATCAACCGCACGAAATCGGTGCGCCTTGCCGATCTGATCGACGAGGGCGAGTTGCGCGAGCAGCTGGATCATGTGCGCTCGCTGTCCCTGCGCCGTGGCGAAAGCACCTGGCTGCGCGGCAATACATTCTACGGCAAGCGCCAGATGTTCCGCCCCGATTTCATGGAATGGTTCGAGAACCTGAAGCTGCCGCCCTATTACCTGGAAAAGCGCGACGGCCAGTATGAGCTGACCTTTGAGGGCAAATGGCCCGAGGTCATGCTGTGGGAGATCCCGGCGCTGGCGGTGATCATGGAGCTGCGCTCGCGGGCGGTGCTGAAAGACATGCGCAAGTTTGAGCTGCAGGTGCTTTATGCCCGCGCCATGACCCGGCTTTGGGAAAAGGTCGAGCGGCTGCGGGCGATCCCGGGGCTGAAAATGGCCGATTTCGGCACTCGCCGGCGGCACAGCTATCTGTGGCAGGACTGGTGCGTCCAGGCGCTGCAAGAGGGGCTCGGCGAGGCTTTTACCGGCACCTCGAACTGCCTGATCGCCATGAAGCGCGACATCGAGGCGATCGGCACCAATGCCCATGAATTGCCGATGGTCTATGCCGCGCTGGCGCGTGACGATGCAGAATTGGCCCAGGCCCCCTATCAGGTGCTGGCCGACTGGCATGATGAACATGACGGCAACCTGCGGATCATGTTGCCCGATACCTATGGCACCGAGGGCTTTCTGAAACGCGCCCCTGACTGGCTGGCGGGCTGGACGGGAACGCGTATCGATTCCGGCGATCCGGCGGCGGCGGCAGAGAATGCGATCCGCTGGTGGAAAGAGCGCGGCGAGGATCCGCGCGAAAAGCTGGTGATCTTCTCGGATGGGCTGGATGTGGCGATGATCGAAAAGCTGCATGCGCAATTCCAGGGCCGGGTGAAGGTTTCCTTCGGCTGGGGCACCAATCTGACCAATGACTTCCGCGGCTTTGTGCCGAATGATGCGCTGGCGCCGTTCAGCCTGGTGTGCAAGGCGATCTCGGCTGATGGGCGTCCGACGGTCAAACTCTCTGACAATCCCAACAAAGCGATGGGCCCGGCCTCTGAGATTGAGCGCTATAAGCGCGTCTTTGCGGTGGGCGAGCAGGTGGCCCAGGACGTCTTTGTCTGAACGCGGGGTGCGTCTGATATGAGCCGCGCTTTCGTCAATGAAGATGCCGGGGCCGACCGCCCCGATCTGCCAGAGCTGCCGCTGTCGCCGCATCCAAACCATGTGACGCCGCGCGGGCTGGCGGCGCTTGAGGCGCGGCTGCGCGACCGTCTGGCGGATCTGGCAGCGCTGCGGGCGCGGGAAGAGCGGCTGGACAAGCTGCCCGAGGCGGCGGCAGAGCGTGACATCCGCTGGCTTGAGGCGCGGCTGGCCTCGGCGATCCTGGTGGAACCGGCGGGTCTGGGTCTTGCCGAGGTTGCCTTTGGCCTGCGGGTGCGGGTGTCGGATGAGGCTGGGCGCGAAAGCTGGTATGAGATCACCGGCGAGGATGAGGCGGATGCCGCCCTTGGCCGTATCGCGCCCCATTCGCCGCTGGCGCGGGCATTGCTGGGCGCGCGCCCGGGGGATGAGGTCACATGGCGGCGGCCTTTGGGCGATATGGTGCTGGAGGTGCTGGAAATCCGGCATCCCTGATTGCGGTTTACGCCCTGCAACACGGCTGTAATCACAATGAAAAAGGGCGACCCGAGGGCCGCCCTTTTGTTCCTTTTCTGACCGGTATGGATCAGAAATCCATACCGCCCATGCCGCCGCCCGGCATTGCCGGAGCTGCAGCTTTGTCAGCCGGCTTGTCAGCGATCATGGCTTCCGTGGTGATCAGGAGCGATGCGACCGAGGCAGCATTCTCCAGAGCGGTACGGGTCACTTTCGCCGGGTCGATCACGCCGAAGGAGAACATGTCGCCATATTCTTCGGTCTGAGCGTTGAAGCCGAACGAGGTCGAGGAGGATTCGCGGATCTTGCCGGCGACAACTGCACCGTCAACGCCCGAGTTTTCCGAGATCTGGCGCAGCGGAGCTTCCAGTGCGCGGCGGATGATCTGGATGCCGACATCCTGATCCGAGTTCGCGCCTTTCAGGCCTTCCAGAACTTTGGTTGCCTGAACCAGAGCCACGCCACCGCCGACGATCACGCCTTCCTGCACAGCTGCGCGGGTTGCGTTCAGTGCGTCATCAACGCGGTCTTTGCGCTCTTTCACTTCGACTTCGGTCGCACCGCCAACGCGGATCACTGCAACGCCGCCAGCCAGTTTGGCCACGCGCTCTTGCAGTTTCTCTTTGTCGTAATCCGAGGTGGTTTCTTCGATCTGGGTGCGGATCTGCGAAACGCGTGCTTCGATCTCGGCCTTTTCACCAGCGCCATCAACGATGGTGGTGTTGTCCTTGTTGATCTGCACTTTTTTCGCACGGCCGAGCATGTCGATGCCGACATTTTCCAGCTTCATGCCCAGATCGTCCGAGATCACCTGACCGCCGGTCAGGATTGCGATGTCCTGCAGCATGGCCTTGCGGCGATCGCCGAAGCCCGGTGCTTTGACAGCAGCAATTTTCAGACCGCCGCGCAGCTTGTTGACCACGAGGGTCGCCAGTGCTTCGCCTTCGACGTCTTCAGCGATGATGATCAGCGGCTTTTGCGACTGGATCACAGCCTCCAGCAGCGGGACCATCGGCTGCAGCGAGGAGAGTTTTTTCTCGTGCAGCAGGATGTATGCGTCTTCGAGATCCGCAATCATCTTGTCAGCATTGGTGACGAAGTAGGGCGAGAGGTAGCCGCGGTCGAACTGCATGCCTTCGACAACCTCAACCGAGGTCTCAAGGCCTTTGTTCTCTTCGACGGTGATCACGCCTTCGTTGCCGACTTTCTGCATCGCGTCAGCGATGAAGCGGCCGATGGTGGCTTCGCCGTTCGCCGAGATGGTGCCGACCTGTGCGACTTCGTCCGAGTCCTTGACCGGGCGCGACGCAGCTTTGATCGCTTCCACGACTTTGCCGGTGGCAAGGTCGATGCCGCGCTTCAGGTCCATCGGGTTCAGGCCAGCTGCGACCGAGCGCAGGCCTTCCTTGATGATGGCCTGTGCCAGCACGGTTGCGGTGGTGGTGCCGTCGCCGGCTTCGTCATTGGTGCGCGAGGCAACTTCTTTGACGAGCTGTGCGCCCATGTTCTCGAACTTGTCAGCCAGTTCGATTTCTTTTGCGACCGAGACGCCGTCCTTGGTGATGCGCGGGGCACCGAACGACTTTTCGATCACAACGTTACGGCCTTTCGGGCCCAGCGTCACCTTCACAGCGTCTGCGAGGGTGTTCACGCCCTTGAGCATACGGTCGCGGGCCTCGGTGGTGAATTTAACGTCCTTGGCAGCCATGGCTGTCTCCTTCGGATGTAGGTTTCAGGAAATAGAAAGCGCGGCTCACGCCACCCGGTGGACGGGCGTGCGGAGCCAGCCCGTCATCACGAGATGATGCCGAGGATGTCGCTTTCTTTCATGATGAGAAGCTCTTCACCGTCTACGGTGACTTCGGTGCCCGACCATTTGCCGAAGAGAACGCGGTCGCCGGCTTTGACCGAGGGTGCGATCAGCTCGCCCGAGTCCTTGCGTGCGCCTTCGCCAACCGAGACGATTTCGCCCTCAGCCGGTTTCTCTTTTGCGGTATCGGGGATGATCAGCCCGCCCTTGGTTTTTTCCTCGGACTGGACGCGACGGACCAGAACGCGGTCATGAAGCGGTTTGAAAGCCATCTGGTAACACTCCCATGTATGCCAGGTTGTATCTTATCAGCACTCACCTGATGGGAGTGCTAACGGAGGAAGAGGTAGGAAAAGACCCTGCGCCTGTCAACAGCGCAGCCTGGCTTTTTTCGCCCGGGTCCCCCGAAGGATCCCCCGGGTTCCGGTTCGGGGCTGGTTCGGGGGCGGGTCGGGGAAGTCATTGCAATTTTAAAGACGCGCCTGCCATTATCTGATCCAGGAATGGGCATGCTCTTGTCCTGGTTTGCTGGTCTGGTCCGGGGCCAGAGGATCAGAAGGGCAGGGCTTTGGTATATGCGCCGCTTTGCCGGACCGGCAGGCCCGGGTTTTGGAGGTTGATATGAACCTGATGAAAGCGGCCGCCGTCGCATTTTCCACCCTTGCCGCGCCCCTTGCGCTGGCGACCCAGGCGGGGGCCTATTGCGCCGGGGTGAACCTGATCGATCAGATGCTGCCCGGCGATCTGGCGGTTCTGCGGGCGCTGACCGATGCAGAGCCCTATTCGCGCGGCAACTTCTGGACGGCTGAAAAAGACGGGCTGAAAATGACCGTCGTCGGCACTTATCACCTTGATGATGCGCGCCATAATGCGGTTACCGATCTGCTGGCCGAAGATGTGCACGAGGCCAGGGCCCTGCTGGTCGAGGCGGGCCCGGCCGAAGAAGAGGCGCTGATGAAGGCGATGGGGGCCGACCCCTCGCTGATGTTCATCACCACCGGCCCCAGCCTGCTGGAGCGGCTGCCGCGTGACACCTGGCGCCGCCTGTCAGAGGCGCTGGAGGCGCGCGGTATTCCCGGCGTATTCGCCGCCAAGTTCCAGCCCTGGTATGCGACGATGGTGCTGGCGATCCCGCCCTGTATGATGGCCCAGACCGACATCAAAAACGGCCTTGATGCGCAGCTGATCGCGGCGGCTGAGGCGGCGGATGTGCCGGTGCGGGCGCTGGAACCCTATGACACGCTTTTCTCGATTTTCGGGGCGCTGACCGAAGAGCAGTCAATCGGCATGATCGAATCATCGCTGGCGCTTGAGGGTCAGTCAGAGGATTTCGCGGTGACGATGGCCGACCTTTATTTCCAGGGCGATTCGCGGATGATATGGGAGCTGTCGCGCTTTTACGCCTATGACCAGCCCGGCTATAGCCGCGAAGAGGTCGATGCCGAGCTGGCGGTGATGGAAGATGTGATGATGGTGCGGCGCAACCATGCCTGGATCCCGGTGATTGAGGCAGCCGCAGCCGAGGGCCCGGTGGTCGTGGCCTTTGGGGCGCTGCATTTGTCCGGCCAAGACGGGGTGTTGCAGCTGCTGGCAGATCGGGGCTGGCGGCTGACGCCACGCTATCTGGCCCCTGAGCAGCCTGAAGAACAACCTGAGGAACAGCCGGAGCCAACAGGCAACTGGATGGCATCCCCGGCACCCTGAGGCGAAAGAGCCGGCCGTGGTCACAAAAGCGGCACTGACGGCCGGATCCGGCGCTGTATGCAGGCTGAATACAGGAAATCTGTCGACCCGGCCCGGGCTGCGCGTTAAAGGGGGCCGTTAACGGATGGCGCTTCAGCCGCGCAGGCGGGCCTGCTTTGCGACAGCGCCATCAGGACCAGGCCCGGCAATGCCCGGCAGCATCTGAGGACATCGTCATGTCAAGCTATCCCGATACCCAACTCTTTATCGACGGTCAGTGGCGTGCGGCCACGGGCGGGCGGGTGATCCCGGTGATGAACCCGGCAACCGCGCGCCAGATCGGCACAGTGGCCCATGCCTCGCGCGAAGATCTCGATGCGGCGCTGGCGGCGGCAGAGCGCGGCTTCCAGATCTGGAAAAACATCCCCGCCTTTGAACGCGGCAAGATCATGCGCAAGGCCGCGAACCTTCTGCGCGAACGCGCCGATGCGATTGCGGTGCTGATGACCATGGAAAACGGCAAGCCGCTGGCTCAGTCGAAAATCGAAATCGCAGGCGCCGCCGATGTGATCGACTGGTTCGCGGGCGAGGGCCAGCGCACCTATGGCCAGGTGATCCCGTCGCGCGCACCCGATGTGCTGCAGATCACCATCAAACAGCCGGTTGGCCCGGTTGCGGCCTTTACGCCCTGGAATTTCCCGATCAACCAGGTGGTGCGCAAGCTGTCGGCGGCGCTGGCGGCGGGCTGTTCCTTTATCGTCAAAGCGCCCGAGGAAACCCCGGCCAGCCCGGCCGAAATGATCCGCGCCTTTGCAGATGCGGGCCTGCCCCAGGGCGTGGTGAACCTGGTTTATGGCATCCCGGCCGAGATCTCTGAATATCTGATCCCGCATCCGGTGATCCGCAAGATCAGCTTCACGGGCTCTACCCCGGTTGGCAAGCAGCTGGCGGCGTTGGCCGGTCTGCATATGAAACGCGCCACGATGGAGCTGGGCGGCCATGCCCCGGTGATCGTCGCGGGCGATGCCGATCTGGATGTGGCGGTGCCGCAGATCGCCATGCACAAGTTCCGCAATGCGGGCCAGGTCTGCGTCTCGCCGACGCGCTTTCTGGTGCAGGAAAATCTGCATGAGGAATTCACCGCCCGCTTCACCGATTACGCGGCAAAGCTGAAGGTCGGCGACGGCCTTGATCCGGCAACCGAGATGGGGCCGCTCTCGAATGAACGCCGCATCCCGGCGCTTGAGGCCCTGGTCAATGACGCGGTGGAAAAGGGCGCACGCCTGACCACGGGCGGGCGTCGCAGCGGCAATGAGGGCTGGTTCTTCGAGCCGACCGTGCTGGCCGATGTGCCGCTTTCGGCCCGGATCATGAACGAGGAACCCTTCGGCCCGGTGGCGGTGATCAATAAATTCACCACCCTCGACGAGGCGATTGCCGAGGCGAACCGTCTGCCCTTCGGTCTGGCCTCTTACGCCTATACCGGCGACACCGCGACCGCGACCCGTCTGGGCAATGAGATCGAGGCCGGTATGCTGACGATCAACCATCTGGGCCTTGCCCTGCCTGAAGTGCCCTTCGGTGGCATGAAAGACAGCGGCTATGGCACCGAGGGCGGGTCTGAGGCGATCGAGGCCTATCTGGAAACCCGCTTCGTGACCCGCAAGGGCTGATGACAGGCGGGGCAGGGCCTGCTGGCCCTGTGCGATCCGCGAAACACCCAAAGGCCGCCTGCAATTCCCCTGCAGGCGGCCTTGCCTTTGGCGGCCCGCGCCCGATAACTGCCGCCAGCCCATAATTGCCGTGTGATTTGCAGGAGTGCCCCATGGCCGACACCCCCACGCCTCTTGACGCCGCCCATGCGGCGGTCGCGGCTGACCCCGGCAATGAGGCGGCGCTTTTGCGCTTTTACGACCGCCTGGCCGATGGCGAGCTTTACCTGCTGCTGGAACGTGAGGCGGTGGGCGATCAGCTGGAGCCGAAGATTTTCAACCTCGAATCCGGCCCCATCGTGCTGGTCTTTGACCAGGAAGAGCGGCTTGCCTCTTTCACGGGCGGCGTTGCGCCCTGGGCGGCGTTGCCGGGGCGGGTGATTGCGGGGCTGTTGCGCGGGCAGGGGATCGGGCTGGGCGTGAACCTGGATGTCGCGCCCTCGGCCATGCTGCTGCCGCCCGAGGCGATGGACTGGCTGACCGACGCGCTTGAGACCGCGCCGGAAACCGCGCTTGGCCGCCCGGTGCGATTCTTCGCACCCGCAGCCCCCGATACGCTGCTGGTGGCGCTGGCCGAGAAATTCGCCTCTGCTCAGGGGCTGGCCAGTGCCGCCCTGCTGGCGGGCGTGGAATATGAGGATGCAAAGCGCGGCCATATGCTGGTCTTTATCGACGCCCATGAAGGGGCCGAGCCCGCGCTGGCCCGCGCCGTCCAGGAGGCGCTGGTCTTCTCTGGCCTTGATGCGGCGGCGGTGGATGTGGCTTTCCTTGGCGTGGGCGATGCGGTGCTGGCGGCGATGGTGCCCCATGCGCAGCGCTTCGATCTGCCAGCCGCGCCCCAGCCCGAAGCCGCCCCGCCGCAAGCCGCAGCCTCTGCGGCCAAAGCCGCGCCCGGCATGGATCCGGCAAAGCCGCCAAAGCTGCGCTGGTGATGGGGTATTAAGATACCGCATTTTTCAACGCCTTGTTTTGCAACGATTTTATGTTGATTGCGGTGCTTGACCGGGCGTTGCGCATCAGCGATAAGCCCACATCCGAATTCGCGGGGGGATTCCCTCGCCTCTATCCTTGATGGAACCACCGATGAAAACCTTCTCTGCTACCCCAGCGGATATCGAGAAGAAGTGGATCCTGATCGACGCCGAGGGCGTTGTTCTGGGTCGCCTCGCTACGATCGTCGCCAATATCCTGCGCGGCAAGAACAAGCCGACCTTCACCCCCCACATGGACATGGGTGACAATGTCATCGTGATCAATGCGGACAAGGTGCAGCTGACCGGCAACAAGCGTGAAGACAAGCGCTACTACTGGCACACCGGCCACCCGGGCGGCATCAAGTCGCGCACCGTGCGTGAAGTGCTGGAAGGCAATCACCCCGAGCGCGTCGTGATCAAAGCTGTCGAGCGTATGATCACCCGCAACAGCCTGGGCCGTCAGCAAATGTCGAACCTGCGCGTTTATGCAGGCGCAGAGCATGCCCATGAAGCTCAGCAACCGACCGTCCTGGACGTGAAGGTTCTGAACCCGAAGAACACCCGGAGCGCGTGATTTAAATGGCCGATATCAAGTCTCTCGACGATCTGAAGGCCGCTGTGGGCACTGCTGCTCCGGCTGCCGCTGCCGAGGCTGCACCCCGCGCCCCGGTTCGTGACAAGCTGAACCGCTCCTATGCGACCGGCAAGCGTAAAGACGCTGTTGCACGCGTCTGGGTCAAGCCGGGTTCGGGCAAGTTCCTGATCCGCAACAACAAGGGCGAGTATGTCGATTACACGCTCTATTTCGCGCGTCCCGTGCTGCAGATGATCCTGCGTCAGCCCTTCCAGGTGGCAAACGTGGAAGGTCAGTATGACGTGATGGCAACTGTTTCGGGCGGTGGTCTCTCGGGCCAGGCCGGTGCAGTCAAGCACGGCATCTCGAAAGCACTGCAACTGTTTGAGCCGTCGCTGCGTGGCGCTCTGAAAGCTGCTGGCTTCCTGACCCGCGACAGCCGCGTCGTGGAACGTAAGAAATACGGTAAGGCCAAAGCCCGCCGTTCGTTCCAGTTCTCGAAGCGCTGATCCGTTTCACTTCTATACGAAAGGCGCGGGGGGAACCCTCGCGCCTTTTGCTTTTGGACCTTTGGTTCTTGCGGGCCCCCTGGGGGGGTGTCAGCCCCGACCCGCCGCCTGGCGCAGCTTTGCCATCAGCTGATCCAGCACCTTCTGATAGCGCGGATCTTTCAGATGCCCGTCTTCGTCAAAGGCGTTTGAGCTGTCGGCGACCAGCACCTCTGGCCCGCTCAGCAGATGCGGCTGGAAGGGCGTCATCATCAGTCGCAGCGCGAATTGTGAGCGGTCGCCGCCGCCGCGCCCACCTGCTGCCGAGATGATGGCGACGGGCTTGTCGGCCCAGGGGTTCACCTTGATCCGGCTGACCCAGTCGAGCGCATTCTTCAGCACTCCGGGCGGCGCTTTGTTGTATTCGGGGGTAGAGATCACCACCGCATCGGCGGCTGCGATCTGGTCATAAAGGGTCTGAACGCCGGGGGGGATGCCCTCGGCCAGCTCCAGATCGCCATCATAAAGCGGCAGGTTCAGATCGGCCTCGGTATGGGTGGCGGGGCCAAAGGCGGCGCGCGCCTCGCGCAGCAGCATGCGGTTGGTTGACCCCTTTCGCAGGGCACCGGAAATGCCCAGCAATATGAGGTCGGTTTTGGTTGGGCTGGACATATCAGGCTCCGGCTTGGTTGTGGTTTACAGGAACATCCGCAGGATAAGGGGCGCAAGGATCGCCGTCATCATCGCGTTCAGCCCCATGCCCAGACCGGCAAAGGCGCCGGCGGTCGGATTGACGTTGAAGGCCCGCGCGGTGCCAAAGCCATGCGCGGCCACCCCGGTTGCAAAGCCCCGCGCTCGCCAGTCGCGGATCCGCAGCAGGTTCAGCACAGGCGTGGCAAAAGCCGCGCCGCAAAGCCCGGTCATGAACACCATCAGCGCCGCCAGCGTCGGCGAACCGCCCGACTGCTCGGCAATCCCAAGCGCTACGGCTGCTGTGGCGGATTTGGGGGCCAGGGCGGCCAGGATCGTCGGGCTGACCCCAAAGGCCGAGGCGATCCCAAGCGCGGTGGCAATCGCCGTCAGCGAGCCCGCGATCAGCGCCGCCAGGATCGGCAGCGCCGCCCGCCGCACCCGGCTGAGATTGTCATACAGCGGCAGCGCCAGACAGACCGTCGCCGGGCCCAGCAGGAAATGGACGAATTGCGCGCCCTCGAAATAGGTCTCGAACGTGGTGCCGGTCGCCAGGAGGATCAGCGCCAGCACCCCCATGGCAATCAGCGAAGGGTTGAACAGCGGCTGACGGCCCAGCCGGTTGAAAATGACCAGCCCAAAGGCATAGGCGGCAACCGTCATGCTCAGCCACAAAAGCGGGTCGCGGGCAAGGTAGGACCAGACTTCGGTCATCTCTGAACCTCTGCCTCGGTGTCAGGGCGCTCTCCGGTCAGCCGCGCGACCAGGGCGAAGGTCAGTGCCCCGATGCTGATTGCCGCCAGGGTCGAGACCACCACCGCCAGCACCAGCGGCCCCGCATCGCGGCCCAGCGTGCCCAGCTGCAACATCGCGCCGACGCCTGCGGGCACGAACAGCAAAAGCAGATTGCCCAGGATCGTATCGACCAGCGGCCGCACGGTATCGCGCAGGCGCGGCGACCAGATCAGCCCGACCAGCATGAAGGCCATGCCAAAGACCGGGCCGGGCACCGGCAGGCGGATCGCATGGGACAGTGCCTCTCCGGCCAGTTGGCAGCCGAGAACGGCGAGAAGGGCAAGGATGGTCGGGGGGATCATGGCTGTCTGGTTCCGCGCGGGCTGGTTTTTCCCCATGCTGCGCCTTTCGCGCCGCCCCCGCCAGAGCAGAAATCGACGATCCGCCCGGACCGGCCCCGATATGGGCAGGCCAGGGCTGCATCAGGCGCAGATATCCTGGGGATAAAGCCCAAAAAACAGTCAGCTGCGGGGGTTTCGGATTGACCTTGCAGGCCTCGCACCGGACGATACCAGACCGTATCTGAGCAGCGACTCAAACAACCGAGGCAAACAAGGGGGCGCGGCTTGCGCTTTAGCAAACTCCGGCTGAATGGCTTCAAAAGCTTTGTCGACCCCACGGATCTGGTGATCCATGAGGGGCTGACGGGCGTGGTCGGCCCCAATGGCTGCGGCAAGTCGAACCTGCTTGAGGCGCTGCGTTGGGTCATGGGCGAAAACCGCCCCACCGCGATGCGCGGCTCGGGCATGGATGACGTGATTTTCAACGGGGCCGCCACGCGCGGTGCCCGGAACTTTGCCGAGGTCTCGCTGGTGCTGGACAATGGCGACCGGCTTGCGCCCTCGGGGTTCAATGACAGTGACACGATTGAGATCGTGCGCCGGATCACCCGCGATGCGGGCTCGGCCTATAAGGCGAATTCAAAGGACGTTCGCGCCCGCGATGTGCAGATGCTGTTTGCCGATGCCTCGACCGGCTCGCACAGCCCGGCGCTGGTGCGTCAGGGCCAGATTTCCGAGCTGATCAACGCCAAACCCAAAGCGCGGCGTCGGGTGCTGGAAGAGGCGGCAGGGATCTCGGGCCTTTATGCGCGGCGCCATGAGGCAGAGCTGAAACTCGCGGGCACAGAGACCAATCTGACCCGCGTCGATGACGTGCTGGAGCAACTGGCACAGCAGCTGTCGGTGCTGACCCGCCAGGCCCGCCAGGCGGCGCGCTATCGTGAAATCTCGGATGAGCTGCGTCAGGCCGAGGGCATGCTGCTGTTTCGCCGCTGGCGCGAGGCCGATATGGCCCGGGGCGAGGCCGAGGGCGTGCTGCGGGATCGGCTGATCGCCCAGGGCAAGGCCGAGATGGCGGCGCGTGATGGCACAAAGGCGCGTGAGGCGGCCGAGGATGGCCTGCCCGCCCGCCGCGAGGAAGAGGCGATAGCGGCAGCGATCCTGCAGCGGCTGATGCTGCAGCGCGACGCGCTTGGCGATCAGGAAAAGCAGGCCCTGGCCCGGATCGAGACGCTTCGCGCCCGGATCAGCCAGCTTGGCAATGACATCGAACGCGAGGCCGGACTGAACCGTGACGCGGGCGAGGTGATCCAGCGCCTGCAATGGGAAATCGACCAGATCGCAAAGGCGCATGAGGGCCATGATGCCCGCCTCGCCGAGGCGGTCGAGGCGGCGCGTGACGCGGGCACCATCCTGACCGACCGCGAGACATTGCTGTCTGAGGCGACTGAGGATGCGGCCCGGCTGGCAGCCCGGCATCAGTCGGCCACGCGATTGGCGCAGGAAAGCCGTTCAGGCGTGGAACGCGCCGAGGGCGAGGCGCTGCGTGCCCGCGAAGCCGTGGCGCAGGCCGATGAGACACTGGCGACGGCATCCGAGAATTTCGAAGCCGCCGCCGAGGCCCGTGAGGCCGCCGCCGAGCTTTGTGATCAGACCGAGGCCGCGCTGGAACTGGCCGAAGAGGCCCGCGCCGAGGCGCAGTCGCGTGAGGCAGAGGCCCGCGCCGCCCGCTCGGGTGCCGAGGGTGAGGCCAATGCGCTCAGGGCCGAACGCGCCGCGCTGGCCAAACTGGTCGAGCGCGAGGCCGAGGCCGGGCATCAGCTGCTTGATCGCCTGGTGGTGACCTCGGGCTATGAAAAGGCGCTTGGGGCGGCGTTGTCGGATGATCTTCGCGCCCCGGAAATCGCCGCCGGAGAGCGCACCGGCTGGGGGCTTCTTGACCCCTATGCGCAGCCGCAGCCCCTGCCCGCAGGGGCAGAGCCGCTGGCGGATTACGTGCAGGCCCCGGGGGTGCTGACGCGCCGCCTGGGCCAGATCGGCCTTGTCAGCCGCGCCGATGGCTTCCGTCTGCAAGGCGATCTGCAGCCCGGCCAGCGCCTTGTCAGCCTGGAAGGCGATCTCTGGCGGTGGGACGGGTTTCGCGCCGGGGCCGAGGATGCGCCCTCGGCGGCGGCGCTGCGGCTGCAACAGCTGAACCGCCTGCAGCGGCTGAAACAGGATCTGGAAGAGGCCAGCGCCAAAGCCGAAGGCGCGGCCATGGCGCATGAGGCGCTGCAGACCCGCCTGCAGGATCTGGCCCGCGCCGATCAGCTGGCCCGTGAGGCGCGTCGCGCCGCCGATCAGCGGCTGGCCGAGGCGGATCGGGCGCTCTCGAAATCCGAGGCCGAGCGGACCCTGGCAACTGGCCGCCTGGAAGCGGCGCGGATTTCCGTGTCGCGCTATGAGGATGATGCGATGGCCGCCCGTGCCCGCCTGCGCGAGGCCGAGGCCGGGATCGCCGATCTGCCCGATCTGGATCAGGCACGCGATGCGCTGGAAACGGCGCGGATGACGGTCGAGGCGGCGCGGATCACCATGATGACCCGGCGCTCGGGCCATGATGAGCTGCGCCGCGAGGGCGAGGCCCGGGTCCGCCGCCGCCAGGAGGCGCAGAAGGAGCTGTCGGGCTGGAACCACCGCCTGGAGACGGCCGGAAAGCGCAGCCTGGAACTTACAGAACGTCGGGCCGAGGCCGAAGAGGAACTGGCCGAGGCCAGCGAGGCCCCTGAGGAATTGGCCGCCAAACGCGAAGAGCTGGGCGATGCGATCCAGGAGGCCGAGGCGCGCCGCAATGAGGCCGCCACCGCGCTGATCACGGCAGAAACCACCCTGCGCGAGGCCCAGATTTCTGAGCGCGACGCCGAGCGGCTGGCGGGTGAGGCCCGCGAATCCCGCGCCCGCGCCGAGGCCCGGCTGGACGCCTCACGCGAGGCGGTGGCGATTGCCGCCGAGCGGATCGCCGAGGAAGAAGACCGCACGCCGCAGGAATTGCTGGCCTCTCTGAATACCGATCCCGACAAAATGCCCGATGCCGAGGCGCTGGATCTTGATGTGCAGCGCCTGAAACGCCAGCGAGAGGCGCTTGGGGCCGTCAATCTGCGCGCCGAAGAGGATGCAAAGCAGATCGACACGGAATATCAACAGCTTGCGACGGAAAAGACCGACCTCGAAGAGGCGGTGCGCAAGCTGCGGGCGGGCATTCAGGGGCTGAACAAAGAGGGGCGTGAGCGGCTTCTGACCGCCTTCGAGCAGGTGAACAGCAACTTCTCGATGCTTTTCACCCATCTCTTTGGCGGCGGTGAGGCGCGTCTGGTGCTGGTCGAATCCGACGACCCGCTGGAAGCCGGGCTTGAGATCATGTGCCAGCCGCCGGGCAAGCGCCTGGCGACGCTGTCGCTTTTGTCGGGGGGCGAGCAGACGCTGACGGCGCTGGCGCTGATCTTTGGCGTCTTCCTGGCAAATCCGGCGCCGATCTGCGTGCTGGACGAGGTGGACGCGCCGCTTGATGATGCCAATGTCACCCGTTTTTGCGACCTGATGGATGAGATGACGCGGCGCACCGAGACGCGCTTTCTGGTCATCACCCACCATGCGGTGACCATGGCGCGGATGGACCGGCTGTTCGGGGTGACCATGCAGGAGCAGGGCGTCAGCCAGCTGGTCTCGGTCGATCTGCGCAAGGCAGAGGCGCTGGTCGCGTGATGCAAAATCTTCTGGAACAGGCGGGCTTTCCGGGGGTCGAGGCCGAGGGCGACAGCCTCTGGGCGCGGCTGTCGGCGACAGGGCCGGAATTTCGCGCCGATCCGCATGGCGAGGCCTGGATCCTGACGCTTTCATGGCCGGTGCGGCTGGATGCGGCAACGCTGGCGCGGTGGAACAGCAACAATCCGGCGGCGCTGCTGGATCTGGCGGGCGGCGAGACGCGGCTGCGCATGGGCGCCGAAAGCGCCGCCGATCTTGAGACCTGGGCCAGGGCGGCCGAAAGCATGGTGCAGACCTGCCTGGCCTATCGCCGGGGCCAACGCGCGCGCGGCGAGGGGATGTAAGCCGTAGTTTCGCCGCCGTCAGCCGCGTGATAGAACACGGATCTCATCGCCGCGCCTGACGACGCCGTCTTTCTCGATCGAGCACAGGATGCCGCGCAGCCGCAGTGCCCGGTGCTGTGGCAGGTTCACCCAGGTCATGGCATCCGTCCCATAACGCACCTTCCATTTGACGCAGCCGTCATTGAACACCGACGACACGCGGATCAGCGCCGTTCCCAGCTGCAGGATCGAGCCCTCGGGCAGATTTTCCTCGGATGTGTCGAGATCGGCAATCACCGGATCGCCGGGGTGGATGGCCGCCTCCGGGTCTGGGCGCACCAGATCATGCACCCGCGCCGGCAGGATCGAGACCTGGATCGCCGGGTCGGCGCTGCCATCGGGCAGCCGCAGCCAGGGCTCTTTCCCCCATCTTTCGCCGGGGATGCCATGGGCGACGGTCAGCTGCAGCTGAGGCGGATATTCACGCAGATTGCGCCCGGGGCGAAAGGTCAGGACCGCGGCCTTGGTCACGTCTTTTGGGGCTGCCGCGATATGGGGAATTGCCGCCATCAGGGCCGTCATCGGGGTCATATGCTGCCCTTTTTGCTAAGGGTTTCCAGGGGGATCTGCGCAAATTCTGCGGCAATCCGGCGGCGCAGATCAAGCCTTGCCTCAACCAGCCGCCCGGCCTTGCGCAGATCTGCCGCAGCGCCTGCCTGCAGGCTTTGGGTTGTCTGGTAGAAATCGGCGATCTCATCTGCGCTGGCACCCGCAAGCCAGGCCTGCATCTCTGGCCGATACTGATAGGCCCCCCGCGTCAGCCGGAAGGGCAGGGCGGCAAGCCAGGATGCGCGGTCCTGGGCGTGGAAATGCAACAGTTGCAGGCCGGGGTGGAAATCCGGGCCCGGCAGGCGCTCGCCGCCGATAAAGGCTCCGTGCAGCCGGGGCGAGAGGCCCTTTATCCCGCTGCGAAAGAACAGTTTTCCGGCGGAATGCGACAGCATCCCCTCGGGCAGGATGGTGGCATAGCGGCCAAGCGCGGGGCCGCGCAGCCCGGCATGACGCGGCTTCAGCGGTGCGCGAAAGGCCTGGGCGGTGAAAATGTCATCGGGCAAGGTGGGGTCGTGCAGGGCCTCAAACGGTTCCATCCGGCACAGGATCTGATCGGCGGGCAGATCGGCCAGGAGGTTTGCGACAGGGGCCGCGGGCCAGATGAATTCGTCGATGTCGATATGGCCCAGCCAGTCGCAGCCACCCTGGCGGTAGACCATGCGGGCATTTTTCGCCTGGCGGTTCTGATGCCGCTCTGGCCGACCGCCAAGGGCCTGCCAATGCGCGGCGTCACAGGCGATCAGCTGCACCCGGGCGGAGGCGTGATCTGCCAGGGCTGCCAGCGCCGGATCCTCGGGGTCGTCAAAACAAAGGGTGATCTTTGATGCGCCCAGATCCAGATGCCAGGCAAGAAAACCCAGCACATGGGCCAGCGGTGCTTTGACAGTGGCGACCAGGGCCCAGCTGGTGCCCTCTGTCGCAGAGCCGGTCACGCCCGTCACAGCCACGCCGGTCACAACAGATCCAGCAATTCCCGCGTCGGCCAGGCATCGGCGGGCAGGCCAAGGCGCTGCTGCTCGGTCTGAACCGCGCGTCTGGTGCCTGCGCCCAGCACACCGTCGATCTGGCCGACATCATGGCCCAGATCGCGCAGCTTCGCCTGCAGCGCCCGCATCTCCTCATCGCTGAGCATCGGGTCGGGTGAGGTGTTCAGCGCGGGCTCTGCCCCCTCAATCAGGGTGGCGAAATAGGCGGTCGTGGTCACATAGGTCAGGCTTTTGTTCCATTTCAGCAATACCTCAAAGTTGGGAAATGCCAGGAAAGCCGGACCCTTACGGCCCTGCGGCAGCAAAAGCGCCGCTTCGAGATCGGCGGGCAGCGTATTGCCGCGCCGGGGCGCCACGCCAAGTGCCGCCCATTGAGCGACCGGCAGATCCTTGTCCAGCCCGCTGAGGGACCAGTCGAAGGTCTCGGGCAGCACGACCTCGGTCAGCCAGGGCTCGCCCTTGCGCCAGCCCTGCGCCTTCAAAAGCCCCGCGCCGGACATCAGCGCATCCGCGACCGAGGTTTTCAGCGTTATGTGACCATCGCCATCGCCGTCGATGCCGCGCTCCAGAATGTCCTGGGGCAGCATCTGGACCATGCCGATCTCGCCGGCCCAGGCCCCGGTGGTGTCGGCTGTCAGATCGCCGCGTGCGAAAAGCCGCATCGCGGCGAAGGTCTGCGGGCGGAACATTTCAGGCCTGCGGCAGTCCCAGGCCAGCGTCACCAGCGCGTCGCGGGTGTTATAGCCGCCCTGAAAGCGGCCGAAATCGGTCTCAAAACCCCAGATCGCCAGCATGATGCCAGGCGGCACGCCGAAACTGGTCTCGACGCGGGCGAACAGCTCCTGGTGGTCGTCCCAGGCGGCCAGCGCATCGGGCAGGCGTTTGTCGCCGATCAGGCTTTGGGCAAATTCCAGGAAGGGTTTGCGAAATACACCCTGACGCTGATCGGCCTTCAGCACCAGCGGGTCGGCGCTGACGCCGTCCAGCCAGCCGGTGATGGCGGTGGCGGGGATCTGCGCGGCCTGGGCCTCTTGTTGCAGGCCAAGGACAAAGCCACGGAAATCACCGCCGCAGGGGGGCTTTGGCGGCCCTTCAGGTGGCGCTTCGGCATGAGCGTCAGCATGTGCCTCAGGCTGGGCGCCGGCCGCAGTCGCCGTCGGCGCGGGTTCTGCCCCTGGTTGATCCGTGATCGTCGGCAAAGGCATATCCCCGGCCGAAGATCCGGTCTCGGCCCGCAGGATTGCGGGGGTCATAAGGGTGGCAAGGATCAGGGCTTTTAGCATGGCGCGAGGCTAGACGAGCGCGACCACAAGGGCAATCGCCAGCATCAGCCCCCAGGCCCGCCAAAGGGCGCGGCAGGCCGCGTCGATATCGTCTGGCCCGGCATCGCGCCGCCCCTCGGGCCAGACCCAGGAGTAATAGCGCGCCTCGCCATTATAGCTGCGCGGTCCCGAGAGGGCGATGTTCAGGATTGGCGCCAGCGTTGCCTCGGGCCAGCCTGCATTGGGGCTGCGATGTTGTGGCGCGTCGCGCAGCACCGGGCGCGGATCCAGCCAGCCATGCGACAGCGCCAGCAAAAGCGCCGTCAGCCGCGCCGGGATCAGGTTCAGCAGATCGTCGAACCGCGCCGCGGCCCAGCCGAATTCACGATGTCGTGGCGTCATATGGCCGATCATGGAATCGGCGGTATTGGTGATCTTGTAGATCAGCATCCCCGGCAGACCCGCGATCAGGAACCAGAAGATCGGCGCGATCACCCCATCCGACAGGTTCTCGGCCCCCGATTCGATGGCGGCCCGCGCCACATCGGGCGGCCGCATGTCGCTGGTGTCACGCCCGACGATCATCGCCACCGCCCGCTTGCCAGCCTCCAGCGAATGGCGCAGCCCATCCGCCACCGCCCGCACATGATCCACCAGCGAGCGCTGCGCGATCAGGATGGCCGCGATCAGGGTTTCCAGGATCCAGCCGCCTGGCAGCTGGCCGATCAGCCTGCCCGTCAGCCCTGCGCCGCAGACCAGCGCCAGCATGACCATCGCGCCTTTCAGCCGTCGCGCCTCACCTGTGTTGAAACGCCTGTCGGCCGCGCCGATCAGCCGCCCCATCAGCACCGCCGGATGCGGCACCCGCCGCCAGAGCCAGCCCGGCTCTCCCAGCAGCGCGTCGAGGATCATGGCGATGACGAGGGACATGGGCGGCCTCTTGCGGCGGGTTGCGAATCGCTTTGGCGTCGCAAGTGAACCGGATTGCGGGCCGGGGCAAGGGTGGGCCCGGGTTTGGGTCAGGTCTGGGGTAAGTCTGGGGTCAGGTCTGGGTCAGGTCGGGGGCAGGCATACAGCCGCCGATGCGCCGCGCGATTTGCGGCTTTGGCGCAACGAAAGCTTCATCTTTGCGTTTCACTATAAGGCTATCAGGATGGGGCTTGATTTCGTGGCCCCTTCGGGTTGTGCTGGAGATGAGGGAGGGACGACTATGCTGGAATATCTTCCGAAAGAGCTGCGCGAGCATCTGGATATCGCCCGCAAGCGGCAGCAGCGCCGCCGCTCGAAGATGCGGGTCGAGCTGGGGGATGCGCTGGTCTATCCGGTGCTGCGTTTCTGGCGGGACGGGTTCTCGCTGGATGCGGGCCTGGTGCCGGCGCGGCTGCGCGGGTTTGTGGATCTCTACGATGGTCCGCGCCATGTCTTTCAATGCCTGATCGTCGCATCCGAGGTGCAGGACGGCGAGCTGGTCTGCGAGTTCAAACGCGCGACCCCGGTCTCAAACCGTGCGCCGCTGGATTACTGGCGTGGCGGCGATGAGGGGCCTGCGGGCTATCTGCCCTCGGCCTGAGGAACTGGCTTCGGGCGGGATGGGCACGCGGCTGGGCGGACCCTGCTGCATGGGCGCTGTGCTGGTTTTAATGCGCCAGTCTTTGAATGTGCCAGCCTTTGAATGCGTCAGCCCTGGACGCCTCTGCCCCGGATACACCAGTCCTGTCTGCGCCAGTCACGGCGGCGCTGGTCATGGATGTTCTGGTCGCGGCCGGTAATGTGCTGGCGGCGGCAACAGGCCCTGCGTTCAGGGCCTGACCTCAACGATGGTGCCGATATCCGCGACCTGCCAGACCTCGCGCATCTGGGCATTGGTCAGTGCGATACAGCCTGCCGTCCAGTCGCCCCTGAGCTTCATGGCATCGGGCACCGCATTGGGCTGGCCATGGATCATGATATCACCGCCGGGCGAATAGCCGCCCGCCGCCGCCCGGGCGCGATCTGCGGGCTGCGGGTAATCCAGGCCCAGCGACAGGTGGTAGGCAGACCTGTCATTGCGGCGGTCGATACGGAACTCGCCTTCTGGGGTACGCCCGTCGCCCTCGCGCTCTTTGTCGCCCTCGGGCGCGAAGCCAAGCGCGATGTCGTAGCGGCGCACCTCGACGCCCCCCTGGATCAGCGTCATGCGACGTGCGGCCTTCTCGATCACGATCCGCTCGATGGGTCCGGTAAGCGGCGGCGCCATCCCGCTTTGACCGGGCGCCCCGTCAGGTTCGGGCACCCGCCACAGCAGAATCAGTGCGATCACCAGCCCGCAGAGGCTGAGGGCTGAGAAGATCCGCGCCGCCTGCCTCATCCCGGCAGCCTACTGCAGATCGGCAAAGACCGCTTGCAGCCGCGTGATGGCCTCTTCGACCTGGGCGCGGGGGGCGGCGATGTTGAAGCGCAGGAAGCTCTCGCCGCCCTTGCCGAAACTGTCGCCGTGATTGGTGGCGATGGCCGCCTGGCCCTCAACCCGGGCCAGCATATCGGCCTTGCTCAGCCCGGTGCCGGAATAATCGACCCAGGAGAGGTAAGTCGCCTCAAGCGGCATGGATTTCAGCCCCGGGATCGCAGCGATCCCGGCATCGAACAGCCGCCGGTTGCCGTCGATATAGGTCATCAGCTGATCGACCCAATCGGCCCCCTCGGGCGAGCAGGCGGCGGTGACCATATGCATGCCAAAGCTGTTGGGCGAGATACCAAGCGCCCCCATCACCGCCGCGAAACGGGCCCGCAGCTGCGGATCGGCGATGATCACATTGCCGGTATGGGCGCCTGCGATGTTGAAGGTCTTGGTGGTTGCCGTCAGCATCACCAGCCGGTCCTGGATATCTGGGCAGGCTTTGGCCATCACGTGATGTTTGTGGCCGGGGAAGGTCAGGTCGAAGTGGATCTCATCCGAGACCAGGATCAGATCGTGGCGTTTGGCGAAATCGGCGATCTGGCGTAACTCGTCCCCGGTCCAGACGCGGCCACCGGGATTGTGGGGCGAACACAGGATCAGCATGGTCTCACGGCCGGTCAGCTGCGCGTCCCAGGCGGCAATATCCAGAACGTAGCGGCCCGCGCCGCCTGCGCTGGTATCGTTTTTCAGCGCGCATTCCACCACTTCGCGCCCCGAGGCCCGGATGACCCGCGCAAAGGCATGATAGACCGGGGTCATCAGAACGACGCCGTCACCGGGTTGGGTAAAGGCCTGCAGCGCCAGCCCCACCGCGTTCACCAGCCCATGGGTGGTGAAGATATGCGCGGGATCGATCTTCCAGCCATGGCGATTTTCCATCCACCAGGTCAGCGCCTCAAGATAGCGGCTTTCATCGCCGAAATAGCCGTAAACCCCGTGATCGAGCATCTTTTGCAGCGCATCCTGGACGACCTGCGGCGGGCGAAACTCCATATCGGCGACCCACATGGCAAGGCCGCGATCATGGGGGATGCCGTAAAGCGTCTGCATCATGTCCCATTTCACGCAATGGGTGCCAAAGCGGTTGATGGGGGTATCAAAGTCAACGCGTGCCATATCAGCCATCCTGAACTTACCCGTGAATGGCTAGCCTTTGCCCAGGGCAGGATCAATGCGCATCTGTCGCAAAAGGCTGTGAGCCGCTTGCCCGGGCCTGCATTGGGGCAGCGCAGGCGCATAATCGGCCATGTCAGCGCGGGCAGGGGCCACCATGACCCTTGCGTCCAGGGGGGGGCATGACCTAAATCCCCCTTATGTTGCGCCCCATTCTGATCCATCCCGATCCCCGCCTGAAAAAGCTTTGCGATCCCGTGGCCGAGGTCACGGATGAGATCCGCAGGCTGGCCGATGATATGCTGGAAACCATGTATGACGCCCCTGGCGTCGGGCTGGCCGCGCCCCAGGTGGGGGTGACAAAGCGGATGCTGGTGATGGATTGCATCAAAGACGGCACGCCAGAGCCGATGGTCCTGATCAACCCGGAAATCACCTGGGGGTCTGAGGATCTGAACGTCTATGAAGAGGGCTGCCTCTCGATCCCGGATCAATATGCCGAGGTGAAGCGTCCCGCTCTGGTAAGCGTGCGCTGGACGGGCCTTGATGGCAAAGCGGATGAGCGCACCTTTGAGGGGCTCTGGGCCACCTGCGTTCAGCATGAGATCGACCATCTGAACGGCAAATTGTTCATTGATTATCTTGGCCCGCTGAAGCGGCAGATGATCACCCGCAAGATGGAAAAGCTGAAGCGCGAGCGCGCCCGCTCGGTGGATGTTTGATGGCGGTGCGTGTCTGTCTGCCCTATCCGCATCCGGTGCTGAAGGCGCCTGCCGCTGAGGTAACCGCGATCACCGATGAAATCCGCCAGATCTGGCGCGATATGGTCGATACGATGGAGGCGATGCCGGGCTATGGCCTTGCAGCGGTGCAGATCGGGGTCGGCCTGCGGCTGGCCGTGGTTGACTGCTCTGAGGCGCGGGGCCAGGCGGTTCTGATGGCCAACCCCGAGGTGCTGCATGCCTCGGTTCAGCCGCGCGAGCATGAAGAGGCCTCGCCCAATCTGCCCGGCGTTTCGGCTAAGATTTCGCGGCCGCGGGCGGTGACGGTGCGCTTCCTGAATGCGGCGGGCGAGATCGAAGAGCGTGATTTCGTCAACCTCTGGGCGACCAGCGTGCAGCATCAGATCGACCATCTGGCGGGCAAGATGTATTTCGACCATCTCTCGCCGCTGAAGCGGAAGATGCTGCTGGTCAAGGCCGATAAATACCGGAAGCGCGGATGAGAGTGATCTTCATGGGCACGCCGGAATTCTCGGTTCCGGTGCTTGAGGCCCTTCATGCGCAGCATGAGGTGGTGGGCGTCTGGTCGCAGCCGCCCCGTGCGGCAGGGCGCGGCAAGGCGCTGCGCAAGACCCCTGTTCATACCCGTGCCGAGGCGCTGGGCCTGACCGTCTACACCCCCGAAAAGCTGCGCAGCCCCGAAGATCAGGCCGCTTTCGCCGCGCTGCAGGCTGATGTGGCCGTGGTGGTCGCCTATGGGCTGATCCTGCCGCAGACGGTGCTGGATATGCCCGCGCATGGCTGTCTGAACATCCACGCCTCGCTTTTGCCGCGCTGGCGCGGGGCCGCCCCGATCCATCGCGCGATCATGGCGGGCGATGCCGAGACCGGGATCTGCATCATGCAGATGGAGGCAGGGCTGGATACCGGCCCGGTTCTGATGCGGCAGGCGACTGCTATCGGGGCTGATGAGATCACCGCAGAGCTGCATGACCGCCTCTCGGTTATGGGGGCAGAGCTGATCATCAGCGCATTGGCACAGCTGGATCAGTTGGTTGCCCAGTCGCAGCCCGAGGCCGGCGTCACCTATGCCGCCAAGATCGACAAATCCGAGGCCCGTATCGACTGGAGCCAGCCCGCCACCGTGGTTGACCGCCAGATCCGTGGGCTGTCGCCATTTCCCGGGGCCTGGACGCTGATCGGGGATGAACGGGTGAAACTTTTGCGCTCGCGCCTGGCTGCGGGGGCGGGGCTGCCTGGTCAGGTTCTTGGGGGCTTTACGATCGCCTGTGGCGAAGGGGCCGTCGAGGTGCTGCTCGCACAGCGTGAAGGCAAAAAGCCGATGGCAGCGGATGAGGTAATGCGCGGCCTCGCTTTGCCAGAGCGCCTCTGAAAAGGGGGCTCTGCCCCCCGCCCGCGCTTCCAGCGCGGACTCCCCCGGGATATTTAGAGACAGATGAATGCCGCTTTTCATCTGTCCTTAAATATCCCCGCCGGAGGCTTACGACGAAAATCCCTGGCACTGTCTTATACCTTATGCGCCTCCTTCCTATATCTGATCGGAAGAGGAGGGACGGATGCCATTCATTTCCTTGTTGATCATCGGCGCGGCGGCGGGATTTCTGGCGACCCGGGTGATGCGGCTGCAGACTGACGTTCCGACGACCATCGCGCTTGGCGTGTTCGGCGCTTTGATTGGCGGGTTTTCCCTGCGTTTTCTGGTCTGGTCTTTGGGGCTGGCCGCAGGGTTCGTGGGCGCTTTTCTCGGTGCGCTGGCGTTGATTGTCTTATGGAAGCTGTGGATGAAATAGGTGGTTTTCGGGCCGGTGCGGCGCTTTGTGGGCCTATGCCAGCCGCTTTGAGAGGTCTTTCAGCCGCGGCTCTTCCATCTGCCAGATCAGCTTGCCCTGCCAGGCCGCAAAAAGCATCTGCGCCTGCTGGCGGGCCTTTTCACCCTGGCCTATGCGCAGGGCCAGCGCCATCTCGACATGGGCTCGCCAGCGGGCGGCCTGGGCCAGTGCCTCATGGTTGCGCCAGCCCAGGGTCAGCAGCAGCATGATCGGCAGATCGCCAGCCTCCAGCGCTTTCAGCAGGGCGTGGGGGCCTTTGCCCTGGCTAAGGTGATCGGCCGCCGTCAGGGCCTCTGTCAGCCCATGCCAGCCGTCGGCTGTGGCGGCGGCCTGCAGTCCCTCGACAGACCCGAACCGCTGCGCCAGCGTCGAGGCCGCCAGCCCGGTTGCCCGCGACAGATTGCCGAAACTGATCGCTTTCTCGCCCCCCGCTGCGAACAGCTGGCGGGTGGCCTGAAGGACTTCGGCGTCGGAAAGGATCTTGCGGCGTGGCATCCTGGAACGATGCGCGAGCCGGGGCGGGGGATCAACCCTTTTCCCGTGACCCTTTTATGACCCTTTTGCTGCAGTTTTGTAAGGCGCCATTCCGGCCCGGGCCAGGGCATCGGCCCGCTCGTTTTCCGGGTGCCCGGCATGGCCTTTGATCCATTGCCAGGTGACCTGATGGCGGGACTGCGCCTCTTCCAGCCGCTGCCACAGATCCGCATTCTTGACCGGCTTTTTATCGGCGGTCTTCCAGCCGTTGCGCTTCCAGCCGTGGATCCAGCCGGTCACGCCGTTTTTCACATAGGCGCTGTCGGTGATCACGGTCAGGGTCGAGGGGCGCGTCAGGCTTTCCAGCGCGTTGATCGCGGCCAGAAGCTCCATCCGGTTGTTGGTGGTGTCTGGCTCGCCGCCCGAAAGCTCGCGTTCCTTCAGGGTAGTCTCGCCGTCGCGGGCGATCAGCAGCGCACCCCAGCCACCGGGGCCGGGATTTCCAGAGCAGGCTCCGTCGGTATAGGCGAAAAGATCAGGCATGACGGGGTGATGTCACGCGGCGCGCCCGGGCGCAAGATCTGCGCAGGGCGCGTCTCACGCGGCGGGCACGCGCAGGATGCGGGGCACCTTGAACTCGATATTCTCGACGGCGGTCTCGACCAGTTCAACGGTTACCGCAAAGCGGTTGCGGAAGGCGTCGATCACCTCATTGATCAGCACCTCAGGCGCCGAGGCCCCGGCGGTCACGCCAAGCGTGGTGATCCCCTCCAGCGCCCGCCAGTCGATATCGGCGGCCCGCTGCACCAGCTGCGCATAAGAGCAGCCCGCCGCGCGGCCCACCTCGACCAGACGTTTCGAGTTTGAGGAATTGGGCGCACCGACCACCAAAAGCGCGTCGATTTTGGGCGCGATTGCCTTCACCGCCGCCTGGCGGTTGGTGGTGGCATAGCAGATATCTTCGTGCCCCGGGCCGGTGATCGCGGGGAAACGGTCCCGCAGCGCCTGAACAATCGCCGCTGTGTCATCGACGGAAAGCGTGGTCTGGGTGGCGAAGGCCAGTTTTGTCTCATCGCGCACGCTAAGGCCCGCGACATCCTCGGGGGTCTCGACCAGAAGCACCTCGCCGGGCGGCAGCTGGCCCATGGTGCCGACGGTTTCGGGGTGGCCCTCATGGCCGATATAGATCAGCTGGAGGCCGTTGTTGTGGTGACGCGCGGCCTCATTATGGACCTTGGTGACCAGCGGGCAGGTGGCATCGACCGCGATCATCTGGCGGGTGCTGGCCTCGGCGGGCACCGATTTTGGCACGCCATGGGCGGAGAACACCACCGGGCGGTCATCGGGGCATTCGCTGAGTTCCTCGACAAAGACCGCGCCCTTGGCCCGCAGCCCGTCAACCACATAGCGGTTGTGGACGATCTCATGGCGGACATAAACGGGCGCACCCCATTTCTCCAAAGCCATCTCGACGATCTGGATCGCCCGGTCGACGCCCGCGCAAAAGCCGCGCGGCGCTGCGAGATAGAGCATCAGGGGCGGCAGGCCGGATGAGGGGTTGGATGGCTGGGCGGTCATGGATCTTCCCGGGTGGTTCTCTGGCATCCCCCGGGTCGCGTTCAGGCGCATGGGGGTGGGCTGATTGCAGAGGTAGTGTCAAATGGGGCTGCGGTCCAGTGCTGCGCCGTAAAAGCTGTATCCCGGATATGTCAGATCGGCGGTGGCTGGCCGGGTGACTGGTCGGGTGAATGGCCCCGCCGACTGGATTTTCGACTGGGTTCCCGACTCGGCTTCCGACTGGGCGCCGACTGGCGTTTCGTCCGGCCCGGTCTCTGATGGCTCAGCCGCCCAGCAGCCCGGCCCCGATCAGTGCCAGCACCGTATAGCGGGCGGTTTTGGCAATGGTGGTCAGCGCCAGAAACACCAGCGGATTGACCCGCATCAGCCCGGCCAGCGCCACGATCAGATCGCCCCCCGGCGCCCAGGCCAGCAAAAGCGACCACAACCCCCAGCGGGAAAACCAGGCGCGGGCCCGCACCAGGCCCTGATCGGTAAAGGGAAACCAGCGGCTGCCGCGCAGACGCTCGCCTTGCAGCCCGCACCAATAGGTCACGCAGGATCCCAGGATATTGGCAGCTGACGCCACCAGCACCAGCATCAGAGGCGACTGGCCCGCCGCCTGCAGCGCGATGAAAACCACCTCAGAGTTCATTGGCAGCGGCGTCGCGGCGATAAAGGCCGCAAGAGCAAGGCCATAGGGGCCAAGAGAGAGGCTGAGGCTCAGCAGAAAATCCATAGGGCGCGCTTCTGATCAGAAGCGCGCCCTATGGCAAGACGTAATCTGTGTAGGCTGCTCTTCCTGGGTTGCACTTTATCGCAGGCCGCTTTCGCGTCCCGTGCACCCCTGACCGGGGTCAGAGCAGATCGCCTGGCCAGTATCTTCCGGCCAACCGTATGTTGTGGCCCTCAGCGGGCGCCGACGGTGACCTCTTCGCCCTCGACCCCGCGTGGCTCACGCGGCGGGCGACCGATGACATCGCGCAGCTCGTCCAGCTCGATGAAGTTATCGGCCTGGCGGCGCAGCTCGTCCGAGATCATCGGTGGCTGGCTGCGGATGGTCGAGACCACCGAGACCCGCACGCCCTGGCGCTGCAGGCTTTCCACCAGCGGACGGAAGTCGCCATCGCCAGAGAACAGCACGATATGATCCAGCCGGGATGCGAGTTCCATCGCATCGACAGCCAGTTCGATATCCATGTTGCCTTTGACCTTACGGCGGCCCATGCTGTCGGTATATTCCCGCGCCGGTTTGGTGCGCATGGTGAACCCGTTATAGTTCAGCCAGTCGACCAATGGACGGATCGGCGAATATTCCTCATTCTCAAGCAGAGCGGTGTAGTAGAAGGCCCGCAACAGCTTGCCGCGGCGCATGAATTCCATGCGCAGCAGTTTGTAGTCGATGTCGAACCCAAGCGCCTTTGCAGCGGCATAGAGATTGGATCCATCTATGAACAGCGCGAGCCGTTCGTCTTTGTAAAACATTCAAGTTCCCCTCGAACAATCACCTCTGCATCGAAGTTTCACGATGTGCGGCCTTCGGAAAAGCAATGCCTTTCACTGGGCCTCAAAATAGGTTTCGATGACAAAGGCGACTGGTAAACGATACGGTATGAAATTGATCAGCGGCAAACCTGCAACCCCTGTTCTGATAGCGCTCGGCGCAAACTTGCCACTCGGAGACATCTTTCCGGCAGAGATTCTCAGGCAGGCAATTCGGGCCCTCAGGGAGGAAGCGTTAACGATTTCAGGGGCAAGTCGCTTCTATAGCACACCCTGCTTTCCGGCTGGGGCGGGGCCGGACTATGTTAACGCTGCCATCGAAGTGCGTGCAGATTTTTTAACCGCTCCCGCGGAGTTGATGGAAATCCTGCACCGTGTTGAGGCGAAATTCGGGCGCGAGCGGCAAAATCGGTGGGCGGGGCGAACGCTGGACCTGGATTTTCTCGCCTGGGGTGATTCGGTTTTGCCCGGTGCCGCGATGCAGGACCACTGGCGCCACCTGCCGCCCGCACAGCAGGCCAGGCTTGCCCCCGAAGAGCTGATCCTGCCGCATCCGCGGATGCAGGACCGGGCCTTCGTGCTGGTGCCTCTGGCTGAAATCGCACCTGACTGGCACCATCCGCGCCTTGGCCTTACCGTGCGGCAGATGCTGGCGGCACTGCCCGCAGCCGAGCGCGAGGCCGTCCGGCCGTTATAGCGCCGCCGATCGGCAGGCCCTGTTGGCTTTGCGATTGATTTGCTCAGGCGGTCCTGGCCCGATTGCTCTTGTCACAAGCGCGAAATGCCCTTAAGTAGGCCTTTTCCGAGAGCCTGGTCTGACCAGGTGCTGACGCTTGCGGTCTGTAAATGGCGCACCCTGATGTCAGCACCCGCGAAAGGCCCCGGCGCTGCGCCAGGGCAATTGCCCGGCCCGAACCCTGGAGAGACTGACCCATGGCCCGTGTGACGGTCGAAGATTGCGTTGACAAGGTTCCGAACCGCTTTGAACTGGTTCTGCTGGCTGCCCATCGTGCGCGTGAAATCGCCACCGGCGCGCCGCTGACGGTTGAGCGCGACAATGACAAGAACCCGGTCGTCTCGCTGCGTGAAATCGCGGATGAGACCCAGTCGGCTGAAGTCCTGCGCGAGCGGATGATCGAATCGTTCCAGACCCAGATCGAGGTCGACGAGCCGGAAGAAGATCAGATGGCGCTTTTGATGGCTGGCGATATCGACCGCCCGCAACAGGACGACATGTCGGAAGAAAAACTTCTGCGCGCTCTTATGGAAGCCCAGGGCGAGAACTGAGCCGACGGGGCCCGCGCTTTTGCTGAGGCTTTGCCCGAAAGGGCTTTGCATGGCAGGCAGGCCCGTCACAGTGAGCGGATTTCTATTTTGTCATGGGCGGGGCTGAAAAGCCCCGCTTTATGCGTTACGGGCCTGGAAGCGTTAAGGGCCTGGAAGCGTTAAGGGTCCGGATGCGTTACGGGCCCGGCACCGGGCCCTCAGGCCAGAAGGGCTGCGTTAAGATCTTTGCTTTAAGGTCTATACGTTAAGGTTTGGCCGTTGCAGACTATGCGCCTGATGACTGTGAAAGACGGGCCGCGCATTGCGCCTGTCATGGAAGATAAGACCGTGAAAGAGCGGGCGGTGAGCAATGATTGACGTAGAAGACCTGATCGCCCTCGTCCGCAACTACAACCCGCGCTCTGACGCCGATCTGATCCGCCGCGCCTATGCCTATGGCATCCGCATGCATGAGGGGCAGTATCGCAAATCGGGCGAACCCTATTTCACCCATCCCGTCGCCGTCGCCGCCATTCTGACCGAGATGCGGCTGGATGATGATACGATCGTCACCGCGCTTTTGCATGACACGATCGAGGATACCCGCTCGACCTGGACCGAGATCGCTGAGCAGTTCGGCCCCGATGTGGCCGAGCTGGTCGATGGTGTGACCAAGCTGACGAACCTGCAGCTGTCCTCGGCCGAAAGCAAACAGGCTGAGAATTTCCGCAAGCTTTTCATGGCGATGTCCCGCGATCTGCGGGTGATCCTGGTGAAGCTGGCCGACCGTCTGCACAATATGCGCACGATCAAGTCGATGAAGCCGGAAAAGCAGGCGCAAAAGGCCCGCGAAACGATGGAGATCTATGCGCCGCTGGCGGGCCGCATGGGGATGCAATGGATGCGCGAAGAGCTGGAGGATCTCTCCTTCCGCGTGCTGAACCCCGAGGCCCGCAATTCGATCATCCGCCGCTTTATCACGCTGCAGAAGAAAACCGGCGATGTGGTGCATAAGATCACTGCCGATATCCGCTCGGAACTTGACCGTGAGGGGCTGGAGGCGATGGTCTATGGGCGCGCCAAGAAGCCCTATTCGATCTGGCGCAAGATGCAGGAGAAGGATCTCTCTTTCTCGCAGCTTTCCGACATTTATGGCTTTCGGGTGATCTGCGGATCTTTGCCCGATTGCTACCGCATCCTGGGCGTGATCCATCAGCGCTGGCGGGCGGTGCCGGGGCGGTTCAAGGACTATATCTCTCAGCCGAAATCAAACGGTTATCGTTCGATCCATACCACCGTTTCTGGCCGTGCCGCGTCCAAGGTCGAGGTGCAGATCCGCACCCGTGAGATGCACGAAGTCGCCGAATCCGGTGTTGCCGCGCATTGGTCCTACCGTGAGGGTGTGCTGGGCCGGAACCCCTTTGCCGTCGATCCGGCCAGCTGGATCAGCCAGATGACCGAGCGTCTGGATGAGGAAGACCACGACGAATTCCTGGAAAACGTCAAACTTGAGATGTATTCCGATCAGGTCTTCTGCTTCACCCCCAAGGGCGAGGTGATCCAGCTGCCGCGCGGTGCGACGCCTTTGGATTTCGCCTATGCGATCCACACGCGGATCGGCAATTCCACCGTTTCCGCCAAGATCGACGGCATCCGCGTGCCGCTCTGGACCCGGCTGAAAAACGGACAATCCGTCGAGATCATCACCGCCGAGGGCCAGCGCCCGCAGCCGACCTGGGTTGATATCGTGACCACGGGCCGCGCCAAGGCAGCGATCCGACGGAGCCTGCGCGAGGAAGATCGCGGCCGCTTCGTGAAACTTGGGCATGAACTGGCGCGGGCGGCCTTTGAACACGTCGGCAAAAAGGCCAGTGACAAGGCGATGCGCACGGCGGCAAAGCTGCTGGGCATCCCCGATGAGACCGAACTGCTGGCGCGGGTCGGCTCGGCCGAGATCACGGCGCGGCGGCTGGTTGAGGTGCTCTATCCTGAGCTGGTGGCCGAGGTGGATGCGGATGTTGACACCCATCGCCCGGTGATCGGGCTGGAAGACGATCAGGCCTTCCGCCGTGCGCCCTGCTGCCAGCCGCTGCCCGGCGAGCGGATCGTCGGCATCACCTATCGCGGCAAGGGCGTGGTCGCCCATGCCATCGACTGCCCGGCGCTGGAAGAATTTGAAAGCCAGACCGAACGCTGGGTCGATCTGCAATGGATGACGGGTCGGCATGCGCCGATCCACTCGGTCTCGCTGGATCTGACGATCTCGAATGATGCGGGCGTGCTGGGGCGGATCTGCACGCTGATCGGCGAAAGCCGCGCCAATATCTCGGATCTGAAATTCACCGACCGCAAGCCCGATTACTTCCGCCTGCTGGTCGATGTCGATCTGCGCGATGTCGAGCATCTGCATATGGTGATGACCGCGCTTGAGGCCGATACCGATGTGGCGCAGATCTCGCGCTACCGCGATCTGACGCGCAAGCCCTGAGCGGGGGTGCACAATCCGCCCCAATCGCGCATGGTTGCCCCAGGGCCGGAAACTCCTTAACGATTGCGTCGGCAAAGGGGTGACGCGGGTGCGGCCTCCTCTTAATCTGACAGGGCTGTTGCGGGTCTGATGCAGGGGCAGGGCGCGGCGGCAATCAAAGGGGCGGCAATGGCGGATCGCGGCAGGCTTAGGCTGGGGGTGAATATCGACCACGTGGCAACGCTGCGCAATGTGCGGGGCCTGGCCGGGCCTGATCCATTGCGGGCTGCCCTGTTGGCCGAGGCCTCGGGGGCGGATGCCATTTCGGCCCATCTGCGTGAGGATCGCCGTCATATCCGCGATGAGGATATGGATGCGCTGATCGCCGTGCTGGGCATCCCGCTGAATTTCGAATGTGCACCGACGCCTGCGATGCAGCAGCTGTTGCTGCGCCTGAAGCCCGCCGCCTGCTGTCTGGTGCCAGAGGATGCGGGCAAGCCCGGCCGCGCGCCGGCCGCGGATCTTTTCAGCGATGAGGCCGCACTTAAGGCCTATATCCAGCCGCTGCGCGCGGCCGGGATCCGGGTTGCGCTGCAGATCGACCATGCGCCCCGCCAGATCGAGGCCGCCGCCCGCAGCGGTGCGGTGGCGGTGATGTTCCACACCGGGCGCTATGCTGAACTGCATGAAAAGGGCGACGATCAGGCGCTGGCTGCCGAGGTTCTGGCTTTGCGCAATGCGGCGGCCACGGCCAGCGCCCTGGGGCTTGAGGGTCACGCAGGCCATGGCCTGACCTATGAAAATGTCGAAGAGATCGCCGCCATCCCGGAACTGCGCGAGCTGCATATCGGCCATTTCCTGATCGGCGAGGCGGTCTATATCGGCCTTGGCCCCGCGATCGAGGAAATGCGCCGCCGCATCGGGGTGGCCCGCGAATGGTAAGGGCGGCATATGGGCAGGGGGCGGGGCGATGATCCTCGGCATCGGCTCTGATCTGGCCAATATCGACCGCATCGCCGCCACGCTGGAGAAATTCGGCGACCGTTTTCGCAACCGCGTCTTCACCCCGCAAGAACAGGCCAAAGCCGAAGCCCGCCGCGAGGTTGCCGCCACCTATGCCAAACGCTGGGCCGCGAAAGAGGCCTGCTCAAAAGCGCTTGGCACCGGGCTGCGGATGGGGATCTCCTGGAAGGATATGGCGGTCTCGAACCTGATCACCGGCCAGCCCGTCATGGCGGTCACCGGCTGGGCCGCTGAGCGCCTGGCCGCGATGACCCCCCCCGGCCATGAGGCGGTGATCCATGTGACGCTGACCGATGATCACCCCTGGGCCCAGGCCTTTGTGGTGATCGAGGCGCGTGCCCGCCCGCCGCTTGCAGCCCCGGCAGAGGGCGGCTGACACCTGTAATTGACCGGCCACAACCCGCCCGCGACTTGACAGGTCACTCCCCCCGGCGCAAGAAGCCAACCGATCACTACAGGAAGGCTGAGCGATATGGCGAAGGCAAAAGGCGAAAGCAGCGGCTTCGTCGAGACGATCAAGACCATCTTCTGGGCGCTGCTGATTGCGGGCGTGTTCCGCACGCTGTTCTTCCAGCCCTTCTGGATTCCGTCTGAATCGATGAAAAGCTCACTGCTGGTCGGCGATTTCCTTTTCGTCAACAAAATGGCCTATGGCTATTCGAAATACTCCTGCCCCTTCTCGATGTGCCCCTTCGAGGGCCGCATTCTCGCCTCTGAACCAGAGCGCGGCGATGTCGTGGTGTTCCGCCATCCGGTCACCAATGAGGATTTTATCAAGCGGCTGATCGGCCTGCCCGGTGATACGATCCAGATGAAAGACGGCCGTGTGATCCTGAATGGCACAGAGGTGCCGCAGCAGCCCGACGGCATCTTCACCGAGGTCTATGGCCCGCAAGGCCCCATGAGCAATTACCCGCGTTGCGAAAACGGCGCGGTCGGCATTGGCGGCACCTGTGAAAAGTCGCGCGCGCTTGAGACCCTGCCCACGGGCGAGGGCGATGCAACCCGCACTTACCCGGTTCTGAACGTGTTTGACGGACCCGGCCTGCCCGACAATACGGCGGTCTTTACCGTGCCTGCGGGGAATTACTTCTTCATGGGTGACAACCGCGACAACAGCCAGGACTCGCGCTACAGCCAGGGCGCCCAGGGCGGCGTTGGCATGGTGCCTGCGGAATATCTGATCGGCCGTGCGGATCGGGTGATCTTCTCTTCGGCGGGCAAGAGCCTGTGGTATTTCTGGACCTGGCGCCCGGATCGCTTCTTCCTGAGGATCAACTGATCCCATGCGGCTATCTGCCGATCTCAGGGTGTTCCAGACCCGCATCGGGTATGAATTTTCCCGCACCGAGCTTTTGGTGCGGGCGGTAACCCATCCCTCTATCGCCACGCCCACCCGGCCCGACAACCAGCGGCTGGAGTTTCTGGGCGACCGTGTCCTGGGCCTTGTGATGGCCGAGGCGCTGCTGGCGGCTGACAAATCGGCGCGTGAGGGCCAGCTTGCGCCGCGCTTCAACGCGCTGGTGCGCAAAGAGGCCTGCGCCGAGGTCGCCCGTGAAATCGGCCTCGGCGAGGTGCTGCGGCTGGGCCGCTCTGAGATGCTCTCTGGCGGGCGGCGCAAAGAGGCGCTTTTGGGCGATGCGACCGAGGCGCTGATCGCGGCGGTCTATCTGGACGCGGGGTTTGATCGGGCAAAAGAGCTGGTGCTTCGTCTTTGGGGCAAGCGGATCAGCGCGGTCGAACCCGATGCCCGTGACGCCAAATCGGCGCTGCAGGAATGGGCCCAGGCGCGGGGCATGACACCGCCTGTCTATACGGAAACGGCCCGCACTGGCCCCGATCACCAGCCGCTTTTCACGGTGCGCGTGCTGGTGGGCAATGGGGCCAGCGAAGAGGCCACGGGCGGCTCGAAGCGGGCCGCGGAACAATTGGCTGCGGCCGCGCTTTTGCGCGGGCTGGAAACGGGGGATGCAAGCGAGCTGCCCGCCGCCGGACCTGGCCGCAAAACGCCCCCCAAAAACGGAGAGACCGGCGATGACCGATGACAGCAACCTGACGGGCGAGGGCGTGGAGGCCGCGAATGGCGGCCCGACCCGGGCCGGCTTTGTCGCGCTGATCGGCGAGCCGAATGCCGGTAAATCAACCCTTCTGAACCGGATGGTCGGGGCCAAGGTCTCGATCGTCACGCATAAGGTGCAGACCACCCGCACCCGCATCCGTGGCGTCTGCATGGAAGGCGCGACCCAGATCGTTTTCGTCGACACGCCCGGCCTTTTCCGCCCGCGCCGTCGCCTGGATCGCGCGATGGTCAAGGCGGCCTGGGGTGGGGCGGCTGATGCCGATGTCGTGGTCTTGCTGATCGAGGCCCATCGCGGCCTGACTGAGGGCGCACAGGCGATCATCGACCGCCTCTCAGACGAGCTGCCCAAAGACCGCCCCGTCGCCCTGGCGATCAACAAGATCGACAAGGTCAAAGCCGAGCGTCTGCTGGCCTTGACCGAAGAGATGAACAAGGCATTTTCCTTTGCCAAGACCTTCATGATCTCGGCCGAAAAGGGCTATGGGGTGGCGGACCTGCGCGAATGGCTGGCGGCTGAACTGCCCGAGGGGGCCTGGTTCTACCCCGAGGATCAGCTGGCCGATCTGCCGCTGCGGATGATCGCCGCCGAGATGACCCGCGAAAAGCTGACGCTGCGGCTGCATGAAGAGATCCCCTATCAGCTGACCGTCGAGACCGAGAAATGGGAGGACCGCAAGGACGGCTCTACCCGGATCGACCAGATCGTCTATGTCGCCCGTGACGGCCACAAAGGCATCGTGCTGGGCAATCGCGGCGAGACGATCAAGGCCATCGGCCAAGCGGCCCGCGCCGAGATCAAAGAGTTTCTCGACCGCGAGGTGCATCTGTTCTTGCAGGTGAAAGTGCGCCCGAACTGGCTGGAAGAGGCCGAGCGCTACTCAGAAATGGGGCTTGAATTCAAAGACGGCGACAGCTGAACGGCGGCCAGTCAGCACGTTTAAATCAGGCATCCGGGTTGCGGCCCGGATGTTTTGCGTTTGGGCGGGCGGCTTTCGGGCGGGCGGCTGTGGCCAGGGCATCAGCCCCGTCGTGACAAAGCGCGCCGCAGCGCGGCCCAGGCCAGCCATATCGCGCCGCCAAGGCCGATGCTGCGCCCCGCGCCGCGCAACACGCGGTCCTGGCCCAGCCCGGCCGGATCGCGCCACCTGGCAAAGCTGGTAACGGCGGCAGTCAGAAGGGCGATGATCGCGCCCGCTGGCGGCGCATTCCGGGGGGCATTTCCTTTTGCCATCGGCTCTTCCCTTCTCCTGATCGCGCGTCTCAGATATAGGAGCTGCAGGGTGAAAATTCCAGTCAGTGCAGGGGTATGGAACAGATGATCAGGCTGACGGCTGCCTTCTGGGTGCAGGCCTATCTGCGACGTCTGTCGCTGGCCGATATTGCCGCCTATGTCACCGCCAAAGGCGATGAGACAGCGGGGGCGGTGATGGTCAAGCTGGCAACCCTGGACGGCCAGGCCCGCTCATGGGAACGGCGGACAGATCTGATGACCGGCGGTCGCAGCTGGATCATCTATGCCGAAGGGCCCGAGGCCGCCGTCGATGAGGCCCTGCGCCGCGCAAAGTCGCGCGACCCGGATCTTTGGATCATCGAGATCGAAGACCGCGCCGGGCGCACCCTTCTGGACGAGCCGGGCCTGCGCGATGACTGAGGCCCCGGTCTGACGCGAGTCTGACACGGGACTGACGCGCAAAAGCTGCGTGCCTGCCGCCCGCGCCGCCATGATCGCCCAGGGGAGGGCAGGGCGGGACGCTTTGACAGCCGCGCATCGCTGCTGAGTGGCTTGCCCCTGGACCCGGCGCAGGTTACCAGTTCCAAAGCGGCCTGGATGAGGAAAACATGAAGTCTGTCTTCGATATACTGATGCTTTTGCTGGGTGTGGCGCAATTTATAGTGTTGGCCCATGTTATTCTCAGCTGGCTGGTGAATTTCCAGGTGCTGAATATCCGCCAGCCGCTGGTTGCGCAGATCTGGTACAGCCTGAACCGTGTGCTGGAGCCGGTCTATGATCGCGTCCGCCGCTTTCTGCCCGCCATGCAGGGGATCGACTTTGCACCTCTGGTGGTGCTGCTGGCGATCATCGCCCTGCGGATGATCCTGGTGAACAACCAATACGCCTTTATGTGATGCGCGACACCGCCCGGCCTGACCCTGCCACATTGCTGGCAGAGATTTTCGGCTTCCAGGAGTTCCGTCCTGGTCAGGCCGAGATCGTCAGGGCGGTGACCGAAGGGCGCAATACCCTTGCCATCATGCCGACAGGCGGCGGAAAATCGCTTTGTTTTCAGCTGCCTGCCCTGTGCCGCGACGGCGTTACCGTGGTGATCTCGCCGCTGATCGCGCTGATGCGCGATCAGGTGCGGGGCCTGCGTGAGGCGGGGGTAGAGGCGGGGGCCCTGACCTCTGGCAATACCGATGAAGAGACAGAAGAGGTCTTTCAGGCGCTCGATGAGGGGCGGCTGAAACTATTGTATATGGCGCCAGAGCGGCTGGCGGCAGGGGCGACGGCGGCGCTTTTGCGGCGGATCAGCGTCTCGCTGATCGCTGTTGATGAGGCCCATTGCGTCAGCCAGTGGGGCCATGATTTCCGCCCCGATTATCTGCGCATCGGGGAACTCAGGCGCAGTCTTGGCGTGCCGCTGGCCGCCTTCACCGCCACCGCAGATGAGGAAACCCGCGCCGAGATCGTGCAGCGCCTTTTCGACGGCCAGCCCCCCGAGACCTTTCTGCGCGGCTTTGATCGCCCCAATATCCACCTGGGCTTTGCGGCCAAAGACGGCCCGCGCGAACAGATCCTGCGCTACGCGGCGGCGCGGCGCGGCCAGTCGGGCATCGTCTATTGTGGCACCCGCGCGAAAACAGAGACCCTCTCGCAGGCTCTGCGTGAGGCGGGGCATCAGGCGCTTTACTATCATGGCGGCATGGAGGCGGGCGATCGCCGCGAGGTCGAGACCCGGTTCCAGCGCGATGACGGGCTGATCGTGGTGGCGACCGTGGCCTTCGGGATGGGGATCGACAAGCCCGATATCCGCTGGGTCGCCCATGCCGACCTGCCGAAATCCATCGAATCCTACTATCAGGAGATCGGCCGCGCCGGGCGCGACGGTGCCCCCGCCGAGGCGATGACGCTTTATGGTGCCGATGACATCCGCTATCGCCGCACCCAGATCGACGAGGGCGCCGCCCCGTCTGAACGCAAGGCCGCCGATCACGGCCGCCTGAATGCGCTGCTGGGTCTGGCCGAGGCGCTGGCCTGCCGCCGCCAGGTGCTTTTGGCCTATTTCGGCGAGGAAAGCGGCCCCTGCGGCAATTGCGACCTCTGCGCCAGCCCGCCCGCCGTCTTTGACGGCACCGAGCCGGTGCGAAAGGCGCTGTCCGCTGTTTTGCGCACCGGCGAAAGCTTTGGCGCGGGCCATCTGATCGACATCCTGACCGGCACCAGCACCGAAAAAGTGCGCGCCCGCCAGCACCAGGACCTGCCGACCTTCGGCGTCGGGCGCGAGTTTTCAAAGACCGCCTGGAATTCGATTTTCCTGCAGATGATGGGCCGCGACATGCTGCGCCCGGATTTTGAACGTCACGGCGCTTTGCGGATGACCGAAGAGGCGCGGCCCGTGCTGCGCGGCGAGGTCAGCGTTACGCTGCGCCGCCCCGATCTGCGCACCACCCGTGCCCCGGTCAAGGCGCTGGTCGCCGAGGAAGACGCGCCGCTGCTGTCCGCGCTGAAGGCAAAGCGGCGGGCCCTGGCCGATGCCGCAGGCGTGCCCGCCTATGTGATTTTTGCCGACCGCACCCTGATCGAAATGGCCGAGCGCCGCCCGGAAAATCTGGACCAGATGGCCCATATTTCCGGCGTTGGCGCGAAAAAGCTGGAAAGCTATGGCCAGACCTTCCTGCAGGTGATCCAGGCCGGAAATATGGCTGATCGCCCGCATCCGGCGCGGCGGGCCCTGGCGGGGCAGGCGGCGGGCGAGGTGTTTGACCTGCTTTCAGAGGCGCAGCTGCAGCTGGCCCGGGGCGAGGGCGGGATCGGCAAGCATCTGTCATGCTCGGCCACGACCCTGCGCCAGATCGCCGAGCGCCGCCCGGCAAATCTTGCCGATCTGGAACGGGTCCAGGGCATGGGCGCACAAAAGGCCGAACGTTTTGGCGCGGCCTTCCTTGAAATCCTGCATGGTGCGAAAAGCGCCTGAGACGTTCCTCCAGGGCGACGTTCCCCCAGGGCGACGGCACCCCAGGCAGGCAACCCACATCAGCGGGACTACCCGCTTGCGCCGCAGATCGTTTCAGGATTCAGTGGCGGTAAAACAGAGGGCGCGTAAATGGTCAGTGCAAAGAAACGTATCTGGGGCTGGTATTTCTTCGACTGGGCCAGCCAGCCCTATAGCACTTTGCTGCTGACCTTCATCTTCGCCCCCTATTTCGCCGAGGTGGCGCGGGGCTATTACATGGGCACCGGCCTTGATGAAGAGGCCGCCAAAGCCGCCGCCCAAAGCTTTTGGGGCTGGGGCATTGCCGCGACCTCGGTGATCATCGCCCTGCTGGCGCCGATCCTGGGGGCCATCGCCGATTCAACCGGGCGTCGCCTGATCTGGGTCTGGATCTTCTCGGCGATCTATTTCATCGGCGCATGGGCGCTGTGGTGGGTGGCCCCTGGCGGTGAGATCGGGGTTCTGTGGTGGGGCGTGGTCTTTTTCGGCCTGGGCTTTATCGGCATGGAATTTGCCACGATCTTCACCAACTCGCTGATGCCCTCGCTGTCGGACAGCGAGGATCTGGGCGCGATTTCCGGCTATGGTTTCGCCTTTGGCTATCTGGGCGGGCTGATCGCGCTGATCCTGATGCTGGGCCTTTTCATCACCGCCCCGCAAAGTGACGGCAATGAGATGGCGGGCATGATGGGCGAGACGGGCGCACCTCTGGTCGAGGATGACAGCCTTGCCGGGCCAGAGCTTAGCCCCGTTGCCATGGAAGACGCCGGCCCGCGCACCTATCTGGGCATCCGCCCGCTGCTGGGTGATGACAGTGAGACGATGATCGGCTCGCGGATCGTCGGCCCGTTCACCGCGATCTGGTTTGCGGTCTTTATGATCCCCTTTGTCCTGTGGGTGAAAGAGCCGAAAACCAAAAGCAGCCCGCTGCAGCTGGGCAAGGCCTTTGGCGAGCTGCGCGATCTGATCGCCTCGCTGAAATTCCGGCACAGCCTTTCGGCCTATCTCGGCTCGTCGCTGCTTTACCGGGATGCGTTGAACGCGCTTTATACCTTTGGCGGCATCTATGCCTCGGGGGTGCTGGGCTGGAGCATCGGCCAGATCGGGATTTTCGGGATTATCGGCGCGGTTGCAGCGGTGTTCTGCTCCTGGATCGGCGGCCGGGCTGACCGCGCCTACGGGCCAAAGCCGGTGATCACCACCGCAGTGATCGTACTGACGCTGGTCTGTGTGGTGCTTTTGGGCATGACACGCGAGCAGGTCTGGGGCATCACGCTTGACCCGGCCTCGAACCAGCCCGACGTGATCTTCATGGTGCTGGGCGCGATGATCGGCGGCGCGGGCGGTGTGGTTCAGGCGGCCTCGCGCACGATGATGCTGCGCCACACCACGCCCGACCGCGCGACCGAAGCCTTCGGCCTCTTCGCGCTTTCGGGCAAGGTGGCCAGCTTTATCGCGCCTGCGGCGATTGCACTGGTCAGCACGATTTCCGGCTCGCAGCGGATCGGGATCGGCCTGCCGCTGATCGTATTGTTCATCCTGGGCCTCGTGCTGCTGGCCTTCGTGAATGCCAAAGGAGAGCAGGAATGAGCGTTAAGTCATCCTCTCGCGCGCTGCTGCTTGCGCTTTGCGCGGCGTTGGCCCTGCCGATGCCGGCGGCCTCGCAGCAATTGGCCAAAGATCTGTTCGGTGCGTATAAAGCGCCTTCTCAGCAACAGGCGATGCCGATCGGGGCCTATTCCAAGGGCTGCGCGGCAGGGCTTTTGAAAATGCCGGAAAACGGCCCGCACTGGCAGTCGATGCGGCTGTCCAGGAACCGCAACTGGGGCCATCCCGTGATGGTCGAGTTCCTGATGGACCTGTCCTATAGCGCCAGCCAGATCGGCTGGGGCAAGGGGCTTTACATCGGCGATATCAGCCAGCCGCGCGGCGGCCCGATGGTGACCGGCCATGCAAGCCACCAGATCGGGCTGGATGCGGATATCTGGTGGCTGGCCCCGAAACGCCTGGATCTGACGGTCGCGGAACGTGAAAGCCTGTCCTCGATCCCGATGCGCTCGGCCAACCAGAAATCGGTGACAGCGGCATGGGGCCCGGCGGCGCAGAACCTGCTGAAAGTGGCGGCCTCGGATCCACGTGTTGACCGGATCTTTGTCGCCGCCGCGATCAAGCTGGAGATCTGCAAGACGGCCCGCAAGTCTGACACCCCCTGGCTGCAAAAACTGCGCCCGGTGGCGGGACATGACACGCATTTCCATGTGCGGCTGAAATGTCCGGCCGGGGCCAGCGCCTGCGAAACCCAGACGCCGACCGTCGCCGAACTGTCGAAGGGTGGCAATGGCTGCGATGAGACGCTGAACTGGTGGGTGACCGACTATCTGAACCCGCCGAAGAAGCAGCCGGGCAAGAAAGATCCGAACGAAGAAGACCCGCCGAAGAAAAAGCACCCGCGCCAGTTCACCATGGCTGATCTGCCGGGGCAATGTCAGGGCGTTCTGAGCGCGAACTGAAACAGAGATTCCCGGAGCCTCAGGCGGCCCCGGGAACGGCTGAGGGGGCGAAGCGTGTCATGTTGATTTATTTTTAGATCAATATGTTAACTCGTTTATCTGTCGCGAGCTGATCCACAGATGTGCCACATGTGACCTGGGCAGGAATTTTACCTGCTCCTGACCTAAGGCGAGATGGGAAGGTGCATTCATCTGTTCCAGCGCGGGCGGATCTATTACTGGCGGCGGAGGATGCCGGTGATCCGCAATATCTCTCTTTATCCATTGCCAATAATTCGACCACGGAAACCTTCAGCAACTTCAGAATCACCGATGATCCTGCCACCATGGGCGGTGGCATCTTCCTGTCACCTGAAGGATCTGGCGCCCTGTTTGCCGAGCCCATAAACAACTGCGGCCCTTCAGTAGCCCTGAGCCAGCCTGATACGACAAGCATCCGGATCAGTGGACTGACGCTCGCCCCGCGTTCAGCGTCGAGCGGCTTACGGCATCAGATGCAACCCGCAATGCGTCCTACAGGAGTTTCGTCAAGACCGTTCCCGCAGGAAACATCCTGTTTGATACGCCCGGCAGCCCGGACCAGACCTATAGCCAGAGCATCACTGCTTCAGGCAGCGTTACCAGTCCGGTCAGGATCACGAAAGCTTTTGCTCCGGCTATTGCCGCTTTAAATGGCGTGTCGCGCCTGACAATCACTGTCGAGCGCATGACGCACCTGGCAGGCGGTTATATCAACATGAACCTGACGGACAGTCTGTCCGCAGATCAGACGATTGCAGCAGTGCCCAACCTCGTTTCCACCTGCGGCGGCACCACCTCTGCTCCGACTGGCGGGTCCGTTATTCAGGTGACCGGGGGCAGGTGTACCGTGGCCAATATGGGGAACTGTCGACCTGTAGATTTCTGTCGATGTCCGCGCGCCGGCATTGCCGCCCTGCGTGTCGCAGGAAGCGTCCCAGAATATCATCCCGGCTGATACCTGGGAGCAGCCGCAGGTCAATTTCAGCGCCACCGACAGCCGCCATCCGGCTGGGCTTAACGAGGTCTATAATGTCACTCCGGCAACGGCGACCCTGACCCGTCCGGAAACAGCCCTTACGATCAACAAGGAATTCATCCCGCCGACGATCAACGGTGGCGGCAAATCACGTGTCCGGATCACCATTTCCAACCCGGATGGCGTCGCTTTGCCGTTGAATGGTCTGCCGCTGACCGATGTCTCTTCATCCCCCGATCTTGCGCGCTTCTCGGATGTAAGCCCGTCTTTTACCGATCAGCTTGGCAATTCCAATGGCTGCTTCGGTGGCACCTTCACCGGGCGGAGCGGCGATCATCAGATCTCGTTGCAAAATGCGCGGATGGACGGCCGGCTAGTCGTGACCCAGGCCGGTGTCTATGCGGGCGGGCTTGTGAACCGGAGCAGTGTCACAGCACCTGGCTCTGTACTCTACACGATCACCGTCAGGAATTCCGGAAATGTCGACCTGTCCGGGGAATCTGGTGGTTGAGGATCGTCTGACGACCTCGACCGGGACCATGACGCTCGCGCCGACTGGCCCCTCGGGTGACAATGGCAAGGGCAGCCTCGATCCCGATGAGACCCGGAGCTATCAGGCGACATCTCAGGTGACGGCCGGCGATATTGCGGCGTGGGGCACTCTGGTCAATGTCGCGACGGCGCGGGCTGATGGCCCGAGGCCGGTGCTGCTGGTGCAAAGCGCTGAGGTGCCGGTGACAATGCCGTCGCCTGGTGTCGCCGATCTCACGCTTGAGACGCTTGCCGGTGTCGAAACCGCGATGGTTGGCGATCTGGTTCCCTATACGATCCAAATCAGCAATGCGGCCGCCGCATCTGCGGTCAATACTTTCACCAAAGACGGCTCCGGTCCTCGGCGAATTACCCGTCCTGGATTGCCAAATCTGAGGTGGTGATCACCGATGCCCATGGCCGCAGGGTTGCGGTGGTGCCGATTGCGGCGAATGGCGAGGCGGGCTGAACGATACCCGCCGGAGCCAACGATATGGGCGGCGATGGATACGGGCGAATATCTCTACTTCCTGCGCGCCACCGACAGCGCGGGCTGGCGTGACGAGGCGCGCAGCCTTGTGCTCACGCGCGCGGCGACGCGGCTTCCGACCGATCTGGCCGGCCCGGTCCATCCGGCAGCCGAGGGCGATGACATGACGGCGCGCCATTCCGGCGACCGGCGGCGCGATCACCGTCTCGGGCCATTCCCCTGCCAGGCAGCCGGTGCGGGTTCTGGGCGCGGCCGTGCCGGTTGATCGCGGCGGCAATTTTGTCATCCGGCGCATCCTGCCGCCCGGCACACATGCGGTGGCGATCTCGGTTGACGGGCGCAAGATGGACCGTTCGGTGACCATTGAGCATTCAGAATGGTTCGCAACCGGCATCGTTGATGTGACGGTCGGGCGCCATGACAGTGAGACCTGGAAGCTTGGCCGCGTTGCGGGCCTTGCCCAGGGCACGCTGGCAAATGGCACGCGGATCATGGAGAACCGCAGCGGCCTGATCGTCCAGGCGGATCTGACCCGCGCAACGGGGCGCGCCGAGCGGCAGGCCGCAATCGACCCTTCGCCATGAGCCTTGAACCAGTGGCGGCCCTATGGCTCGACCACCGCCATTCGCCGGGCTCGACACGGCGGCTGACGCGCGGCGCCGACAAGGGATATGATGCCGCAGAGTTCGTTGCCGACCTGCGCCCCGCCTGCCTCACTCCATATGTCGCACAAAAGTCGCGTTATTCAGCCATCGACGGGCGCACCACCCGGCACAAGGGCTACGCCCTGTCCCTCAGGCACGGCAAAGGGATCGAAGAAGCATTCGGTCGGGCACAAACAATCGGAGGCGCAGCCCAAACCGCCTTTCGGGGCATCGAACGGGCACGTGCCCGCTTCATCATGACCCTCGTCGCGGGAAATCTGGCCAGACTGCCGAAGCTGCTCGCAGCACAAAGAAGATGGTGTTGCGTGCAGCCAAAACCCGCCAGCAAATCCGGATGAGAAAGCCTGCCCCCAGAAAGGCCAAGGAATAACGTTCGCAGCGCCGGAGCAAATCCGCATCCTGTTAAGGACATATGAATAATCCCGCCCTCTTTTCATCTGTCTCTAAATATCCCGGGGGTGAGCGGCGTAGCCGCGAGGGGGCAGCGCCCCCCGACGACCGGGCAGCAGGCATCGGCGCGATTGACGGCAGCGATCGACGGGCGTAAGCAGCGCCGTCCCTCCGCGCAGGCGGGGGCCAAGTCTCCGCTACCTTGTCAAAACGGAATATATCTATGACCCGTCTGATGCCCGGCATTCTTGCCATGGCCGCGATTGTGCTGGCCTCGAATATCCTTGTGCAGTTTCCTTTTGGGGATTTTCTGACCTGGGGTGCCTTTACCTATCCATTCGCTTTTCTTGTCGGCGATCTTGTCAACCGCATCCAGGGGCCGAGGGCCGCGCGGATCGTGGTGATGGCGGGTTTTCTGACCGGGCTGGTCTGCTCGCTGATCGGCACGCAGATCATGGGCGAGTTCGGCCCGCTGGTCACTTTGCGCGTCGCCATCGGCTCGGGGCTTGCCTATCTGGTGGCGCAGATGACCGATGTCTCGGTCTTTACCGCCCTGCGTGAGCGGGCCTGGTGGAAAGCGCCGCTGATCTCGACGCTGGTTTCCTCGACGATTGACACCGTGATTTTCTTTTCGCTGGCCTTTTCCGCCGCCTTCACCTTCCTCGAGCCTGGCGTCGATGTCTCCTGGGCGTCAGAGCCGCGCGCGCTTTTGGGCTTTGGACCGCTTGCCCCGTTCTGGGCCTCGCTGGCGATCGGTGACTGGTGCGTAAAAATTGCGCTGGCTTTGGTGGCACTGGTGCCTTTCCGCATCATAATCAGCAAAGTGACCGCAAGATCTGTGTAAATTTACTTGATCGTTACTAAATCTGTGCCAGCATCACCCTATCGGAAACATTTCGAAAGGAGGTGATCCAGTGTCTAGAGTGATATTGGAGAGAGGTGTCAAGACAGTCGGGAGGTATGCTTTCTGAGGGCAGCCCCTCGGTAAGACTATCATCTGATTGGGCCTTCAGATCCTAACTGGCCCATCTCCTCGGAACTCGGAAGGGGTCGCCTCGCAGGCGGCCCTTTCTCTTTGATGTCGCGCCCCTTATCCTTGCCGCCATGCTTTATGTGACAGAGACCATCACCATCGCCGACTGGGAGCTTTCAGAAAGCTTCATGCGTGCCTCAGGGCCGGGCGGGCAGAATGTGAACAAGGTCTCGACCGCGGTAGAGCTGCGCTTTGAGGCAGAGCGCTCGCCCCATCTCAGCGCCCCGGTCAAAACGCGGCTGCGGCGGCTGGCAGGGCGGAAATGGACGCTGGAGGGCGCGATTGTCATCCAGGTCGAAGACACCCGCAGCCAGGCCCGCAACCGCGAAATCGCCCGCGAACGCCTGGCCGAGCTGATCCGCCAGGCGCTGGTGGTGCCAAAGCGGCGGATTGCGACCAAGCCCAGCTGGGGCAGCCAGCAGCGCCGCCTGGCCGCGAAATCGGTGCGCGGTGAGGTCAAGGCCGGGCGCGGGCGCGTAACGGGCGCTGACCATGACTGACCGCCACCAGGACGGTAGCTGTCAGGACGGTAGCCATCAGGAGTGACGCGTCTCAGCCAGTTGCCTGATCGGCCAGCCGGGCCGGGATCAGCCCGCGCAGCGCATTGCCAACCCAAAGCCGGACCTTTGGCAGATCCCCTGCCAGCAGCACCTCTTCGGGGCAGCCGATCTCCTGGCGCAGCACGCCTGGCAACAGCCCTGAGGTCAGCGGCGGCGTGCGCAGCCCCGCGCCGCGATCAAAGAACAGGTTGGTGATGCTGCCCTCGCAGACCTCATCACGCTGATTCAGAAAAATCGCCTCATCCCAGGCGGGGGGCAGGGCGGCGCGGGCGGCGTCATGCAGGGCGCGCCTGGTCGATTTGTGCAAAAGCCAGGGATCGCCCGAGGACAGCCGCTGCTCTGCCAGGCCCAGCACCCATTCGGGTTTCGCGGCGGGCAGGGGGTGCACTTCTTGCAAAATCGTGCCCGCCGCATCCAGTGTCAGGCGCAGCCGGGCGGGATGTCCAGGCCCGGATGGGGGGGCAGGGGGCGTGAAGCTCCAGCCAAGCGCCCGGGCGCTGCGCGTCAGCCGCGCCAGATGCAGCGGCCAGCGCGGCGCGGCCCGACCGTCCCAGAACAGGGTCTCGATCAGCCGCAATCCGGCGTCACGGCTGCCTTCACAAAGCGAGCTTTCCATAGCGCCTCTTCCCATTCGCCATCGGGGGTCGAGCCATGCACCACGCCGCCGCCGACATTCATGCGGATCTCGCCCGCGCTTGCAGCCCCGTTCTCACCATCGCCGACATCGACGGTCAGTGTGCGGATCGCCACCGAGAAATCCGCCCGCCCGTCGGGGGCCATCCAGCCGATGGCACCGCAATAGACATCGCGGGCGAAGGGCTCGACCTCGCGGATGACCTCCATCGCGCGGATCTTCGGCGCCCCGGTGACCGAGCCGCAGGGGAACAGCGCCCGGATCAGATCCGGCAGGCTGGGCGGCGATGCAAGCTGGCCCTGCACCTCAGAGACCATCTGATGCACGGTGGCGTAATGTTCGACCGCATAAAGCGACGGGACTTTGACGCTGCCGACCTGCGAGATCCGGCTGATATCATTGCGCAACAGATCAACGATCATCAGGTTTTCGGCGCGATCCTTGGGGCTTTGGTGCAGATCCTGCGCCAGGGCCGCATCACGGGCGGGATCGGGGTCGCGCGGGCGGGTGCCCTTCATCGGGCGGGTGGTGATCCGCCCGTCCGCATCAACGCGGAAAAACAGCTCAGGGCTGCGCGATACCATCGCGGCCTCGCCAACCAGATTGACGAAAGCCCCATGCCCCACCGGGCCAGAACGTCTGAGCCGCCCATAAAGCCCCTCGGGTGTGCCCGAAAGCAGCTGCGCCGCCAGCGGGAAGGTCAGATTGGCCTGATAGATGTCGCCCGCCGCGATCAGGTCCAGGACGCGGGTGATCGCCGTGTCATAATCGGCGCGGCTGATCAGCGGCTGGGGCGCTGAGATCTGGGCGGAGGCGGCCTCGGCCTCCATCCTGGCCAGCAGCGCTGACGGGTCTGACGGCCCCATGAAGGTTGCCAGATGCACCAGGGGCAGGCGGCGGTTCTTTGGTGTCAGGGGCGAAAGGCGGTCCTCAAAGGCATAGCCCGCCTCGTAAGAGATATAGCCCGCGATCCAGGCCCCCGCCCGCCGCGCCCGGTCTGCGTCCAGCAAAACCTCGGCCACCTTATGCGGCTCATGCGCGACTTTGACGGTCATGGCCTGGTCAAAAAGCGCGGGCTGGCCCCCGGGGCCATGTTCAAACAGGATGTTACGGCGATTGCTGATCATGATATGGGCAATGATTAGGGAGAAAGACCGTCCCGCGCCAGCCAGAATAGTGCCTGGGTTTTGCGCTGTCTGACCCGGGCCTGACCTTGACCTGACCCGGGCCCAGTGCGCCGCTTTGGCCCGCGCTTGCTGGCCCTGGTGCAGCAGGTGTCGGTTTACCCCTTGCGCCCCTGCTGGCCCGGTCTATAACCCCGGTCGATTTAGCGACAGCCAGCCCAAAAAAACTGAGGTTCCCGACATGCCGAAGCGGACAGATATCCACTCGATCATGATTATCGGTGCGGGGCCTATTGTGATCGGTCAGGCCTGCGAGTTTGACTACTCGGGCGCCCAGGCCTGTAAGGCTTTGCGCGAAGAGGGCTACCGGGTGATCCTGGTGAACTCGAACCCGGCGACGATCATGACAGATCCGGGCCTGGCGGATGCCACCTATATCGAGCCGATCACCCCCGAAGTGGTGGCCAAGATCATCGAGAAAGAGCGCCCCGATGCGATCCTGCCGACCATGGGCGGGCAGACGGGCCTGAACACCGCGCTGGCGCTGGCGGATATGGGTGTTCTTGACAAATTCAACGTGGAACTGATCGGCGCCAAGCGCGAAGCCATTGAAATGGCAGAAGATCGCAAGCTGTTCCGCGAAGCGATGGACCGTCTGGGGATTGAGAACCCCAAGGCCACCATCGTTGCCGCGCCGAAGCTGGCGAACGGCAAATACGACATTGCAGCCGGTATCGCCAAGGCGATGGCCGATCTGGAACATATCGGCCTGCCCGCGATTATCCGGCCTGCCTTCACGCTGGGCGGCACCGGCGGCGGCGTCGCCTATAACCGCGACGATTACGAGGCCATCGTGAAATCCGGCCTTGAGGCCTCGCCGATGGCGCAGGTTCTGGTCGATGAATCGCTGCTCGGCTGGAAAGAATATGAGATGGAGGTGGTGCGCGACACCGCCGACAACGCCATCATCGTTTGCTCGATTGAGAACATCGACCCGATGGGCGTGCATACGGGCGATTCGATCACCGTCGCGCCCGCGCTGACGCTGACCGACAAGGAATATCAGATCATGCGCAACGGCTCGATCGCCGTTTTGCGTGAGATCGGGGTCGAGACGGGCGGCTCGAACGTGCAATGGGCGATCAACCCGAAAGACGGCCGTATGGTCGTGATCGAGATGAACCCGCGCGTGTCGCGCTCGTCCGCGCTGGCGTCCAAGGCGACGGGCTTCCCGATTGCGAAAATCGCCGCGAAACTGGCGGTCGGCTATACGCTGGATGAGCTGGACAACGACATCACCAAGGTCACGCCTGCGTCCTTCGAGCCGTCGATCGACTATGTCGTGACCAAGATCCCGCGCTTTGCCTTTGAGAAATTCCCCGGCTCGGAGCCGCTTTTGACCACGGCGATGAAATCGGTGGGTGAGGTGATGGCAATCGGCCGCACCATCCACGAATCGCTGCAAAAAGCGCTGGCCTCGCTGGAAACCGGGCTGAGCGGCTTTGACGAGATCGAGATTGCAGGCGCCCCCGACCGCGCCGCGATTTCCAAGGCGCTGAGCGTGGCCACCCCGGACCGTCTGCGCGTGATCGCGCAAGCCATGCGTCACGGTCTGACCAATGACGAGATCCAGGCGATCACCTCTTTCGATCCCTGGTTCCTGGCGCGGATCCGCGAAATCATTGATGCGGAACACGAAATTCGCACGCATGGCCTGCCCGCAACCGCCGAAGGTCTGCGCAACCTGAAGATCATGGGCTTTACCGATGCACGTCTGGCGCGGCTGACGGGCCAGGCGGAATCGGCTGTGCGCCGCGCCCGTAAAGGCCTGGGCGTGACGGCGGTGTTCAAACGCATCGACACCTGCGCCGCCGAGTTCGAGGCGCAGACGCCCTATATGTATTCCACCTATGAAATGCCCGCGATGGGCGATGTGGAATGCGAATCGCGCCCCTCGGCTGCGAAAAAGGTCGTCATTCTGGGCGGTGGCCCGAACCGGATCGGCCAGGGGATCGAGTTCGATTACTGCTGCTGCCACGCCTGTTTCGCGCTGACCGAGGCGGGCTATGAGACCATCATGGTCAACTGCAATCCGGAAACGGTTTCGACCGATTACGACACCTCGGACCGTCTCTATTTTGAACCGCTGACGCTGGAACATGTGCTGGAAATCCTGCGCGTCGAGCAGGAGAATGGCACGCTGCATGGCGTGATCGTGCAGTTCGGCGGCCAGACGCCCTTGAAACTGGCGCAGGCGCTGAAGGATGAGGGGATCCCGATCCTCGGCACCACGCCTGACGCGATTGACCTCGCCGAAGACCGCGAGCGGTTCCAGGCGCTGCTGAACGATCTGGGCCTGAAACAGCCGGTGAATGGCATCGCGCACAGCCGCGACGAGGCCTTTGAGATCGCCGCCCGCGTCGGCTATCCGCTGGTGATCCGCCCGTCTTACGTGCTGGGCGGCCGCGCGATGGAAATCGTGCGCGATGACGCCCAGCTGGAGCGCTATATCGCCACCGCCGTGCAGGTCTCGGGCACCAGCCCGGTGCTGCTCGACAGCTATCTCTCGGGCGCGGTTGAGGTGGATGTGGATGCGCTTTCCGATGGTGAAGCGGTCCATGTCGCTGGAATCATGGAACATATCGAAGAGGCCGGCGTCCATTCGGGCGATTCTGCCTGCTGCCTGCCGCCGCACCAGCTGTCAGCTGAAACCGTGGCAGAGCTGAAGCGTCAGACCGTGCAGATGGCGATTGCGCTGCAGGTCGTTGGCCTGATGAACGTGCAGTTTGCGATCAAGGACGGAGTGATCTACGTGCTTGAGGTGAACCCGCGGGCCTCGCGCACCGTGCCTTTCGTGGCCAAAGCGACCGATTCGGCGATTGCCTCGATTGCAGCGCGGCTGATGGCGGGCGAGAAGCTTTCGGCCTTCCCGGAACGCGCCCCCTATGCCGCCGATGTCGGCCCCGACAGCCCGCTGCCGCTGGCCGATGCGATGACGCTGGCCGATCCGATCACCCCCTGGTATTCGGTGAAAGAGGCGGTGCTGCCCTTCGCCCGCTTCCCCGGTGTTGACCCGCTGCTGGGGCCGGAAATGCGCTCGACCGGCGAGGTTATGGGCTGGGATCGCACCTTCGCGCTGGCCTTCCTTAAGGCGCAGATGGGGGCGGGCATGGTTTTGCCGGAAACCGGACGCGTGTTCCTGTCGGTGAAAGACGCCGACAAGACCAAAGCGCTGGCCGATGCCGCCCGCGACCTGATCGCCATGGGCTTTGCCATCACCGCAACGCGCGGCACGGCGGCCTGGCTGAAGGCCGAGGGCGTCGAGGCGGAATCGGTCGCCAAAGTCTATGAGGGCCGCCCGAATATCGTCGATCGCCTGAAAAACGAAGATATCGCACTGGTGATGAACACGACCGAGGGCAGCCAGTCCATCGCCGACAGCCGCGACATTCGCCGCGTCGCGCTGATGGACCGGATCCCCTATTTCACCACCGCCGCCGCCAGTGTCGCTGCCGTTGCCGCGATGAAGGCCCGCAGCGAAGGCTATGGTGTGCGCACGCTGCAGGGCTAAGCCCGGCGCTGTTGCCATCCTGTTGCACTGCAAAAGCCGCCTTTCGGGGCGGCTTTTTGCTGTTCTGACGGGGCGGCCTTCGGCCCTTTGGCGGCGATCACTTGACTTTTGGCACATTCTCCCCCATTTGGGCGCTGTCTAAGGGGCCGTGCCGCGTGAGCACTGACAGGCCCGGACACCCAGGTTCCCACCATCACGCAGGGGCGCCGACGGCGCGCACGGCTTCCGGTATTCTCCGGGGGCGAGGGTGTGCTGTCATCCTTGACGTATGGAATGACCATGACAAGTTTTGCAGACCTCGGCCTTTCGCCGAAAATTCTGGCCGCGCTGGAAAAGACCCCGCTGAAGGCCCCGACGCCGATTCAGGCGCAATCCATCCCGCATATCATGGCCGGGAAAGACCTGATGGGGCTGGCCCAGACCGGCACCGGCAAGACGGCGGCCTTTGGCCTGCCGCTTTTGCATCGTATCCTGGACCTCGGCCATCCGCCGGGGCCGAAAAACATCCGCGCCCTGATCCTGGTGCCAACGCGCGAGCTGGCGACCCAGATCAAGGACAACCTGACCATGTTCACGCAGGGAACGGCGGTGAAGGTGGTGATGGTGGTGGGCGGCGCCTCGATCAACAAGCAGGCCCAGGCGCTGGTGCGCGGTGCTGATGTGCTGGTCGCAACCCCTGGTCGCCTGATCGACCTGATCGGGCGCGGCGATGTCAGCCTGGAGAAATGCGGCTATCTGGTGCTGGATGAGGCCGACCATATGCTGGATATGGGCTTCATTCACTCGCTGCGGCAGATCGCGAAATATATCCCGGTGCGCCGCCAGACGATGATGTTCTCGGCGACGATGCCCAAGGATATCACGGAAATCGCCGATACCTATCTGCGCGATCCGGTCAAGGTGCAGGTGGCGCCGCCCGGCAAGCCCGCCGAAAAAGTCACCCAGGGCGTGCATTACATCCCCAATGGCGACAAGGCACGGCTGGTTGAGGAATATCTGAAAAAGCACCCCGGTGAGCAGGCGCTGGTCTTCTCGCGCACCAAACATGGCGCGGATAAGCTGGCCAAGGTGCTGGGCGGCTGGGGCTTTAAGGTGGGCGCGATCCACGGCAACCGCAGCCAGAACCAGCGCGACCGCATCCTGGCCGAGTTCAAATCCGGCGAGGTTGATGTTCTGGTCGCCACCGATGTCGCCGCACGCGGGATCGACATTCCGACCGTGCGCCATGTCTATAATTTCGACCTGCCGAATGTGCCTGATAACTATGTCCACCGCATCGGGCGGACGGCGCGGGCCGGGGCCTCTGGCTCTTCGATCAGCTTCTGCTCGCCTGCCGAGATGGACGAATTGGCCGCGATTGAAAAGCTGTTGAAAAAGCCGCTTCCGGTGCTGGGTGGTGCGCCCTGGGCGGCTGATGTGATCGCGGCCACGCCAAAGCCGGGGCAAAATCGCGGGCAACACCAGGCGCGCGGGCAGAACCGGGGCGGGCAGAAGGCCGGGTCGAAACCGCCTGCACCCAAGGCCTCGCGCCCGGGTGGCGGCAAGCCGCAGGGCGGGCGCCCCGGTCAGGCTGCAGCCAGACCGCAAGGCGGTGGTGGCCAGGGGCCGGCACGTCGCCCGAAGGCCCGCGGCTGAGGAAATCAAGGCCAGGACAACCCTGGCCAAAGAAAAGGGGCGCTTTCGGGCGCCCCTTTTTCGTGCTGATCGGTGTCGGATCTGCCGGCCCGTCAGGTCGCCTCATCTTCCAGGTTCAGCTTCATTTGCAAGAGAACATGCTGGATGGCGATTGTCTCGCGCAGCAGCCGCTTTGATTCATTGACGCTGATTTTCCCGTCGGCAATCGCCAGGTTGTATTCGCTCATCAGCATGGCAAAGCGCTGCGCCAGCGCCACCACATCCTGGTTGATGCCAGAGGTCTCGGGCTCTTTGCGGTCATTGTCATAGGCCAGCGTGATGCCGCGCAGATCGGCCAGCGCCGATGTGACATGGGGAAAACGGGCGGCGGCCTCCAGCTGGGCGACCACGTCAATCGGCATGAAACGGTCCTCATGCTCATTGCTGTCCGAGTAGTAACGCCCCAGCGTCGCCTTTGACTTGCCGGTCAGGGCGCAGGCGGCCTCGATTCCGACATCCTTCACCAGGGTCTCGGTGTGTTTTTTCAGATAGCTTTCGACGCTCATGCGCCACCTCATCCATGGCGGGGGATGGCAATTATGCCCCGGATCTGCAGTAGGGGGCGCAGCCGCCCGATATCATTCAATCTTTTCCCATTAAGCTGACTGTAAGGCTTTGTCACCGATAAAGGTCATGCCGGGCGACCGGGGTGATAGTGAGTGATTGATGCGCCGCGAATCCCGGTGTGTCTCGGGTTGGGGTGGGGTCCGGTCAGGCTGAAAGGTGCTGATCGGCTGCGGTGGCCTCCGCAGGTCTGGTCGGTGTTGGTGGTGTGGCGGGCCTTGCCTGCAGGTAAATGGTGTGCGGCCATGCCCCCATTCTTCCGGCGGCTTTGCATATTGGGGCTATCTGCGTCAGGCGTCATTCGGCCCGGCCGAAGGTGAAAAAGTCAGGCCCGTTTCGGGCGGCTATTGGCTGCGCAGACCCTGGTCGCCTGCCATGTCCGGGCTTTGTGCGGCCCGCAATGCGATGACGGCCCCCGCCAGGATGATCAGGATGATCCCGGCCCAGGTGGCAAGGCCCAGCTGCTCTTGCCAGATGATCCAGCCCCAAAAGGCTGAGGTCGGCAGCACCATATATTCAACCACGCTGATCCGGCTGGCATCGGCCATCAGATAGGCCCTGGTGCACAGCCCGACGCCGATGGCCGAGAAACTGGCATGCATCAGCATCCACAAAAGATAATCAGCCCCTGGCCAGACGGCGCCTCGGGTCACAAATCCGTCAGTTCCCTCGGCCACGGGCAGCGGCCAGAGCGCCAGCGCCGCCAGGCCCATCGCCCCCAGCAGCCCAAGGCTGATGAAGAACGCTGCCAGCAGGCATTCGGCGCTTTCATCAGCGCACCAGCGCCGCGTGGCGATATTGGCCAGCGCATAAAGCGCCCCGGCCATCACCGGCAGCAAGGCCGCCGGGCCTGCGTGGCTCAGGGCTTGCGGGCCCAGCACCAGCACCACCCCGGCAAAGCCCAGGAGTACCGCGATGATGCGGGCGGGGCCGATATGCTCGCCGTAGACAAGGCGAGAGATCAGCAGAACAAAGATCGGCGCGGTGAACAGCCCTGCTGCAGCCACCGCCACGGGCATGAAGGCAATTGCGCCGAAATAAATAATGATTGCAATGCCTTGAAGGCTTGCGCGGGCCGCAACCGCCAGTGGGTTCCGAGGCCGCAACCGCAGCCCCAGCGGGATCGCCACCAGCGCCATCAGCATCAGCGCCATCAGGCTGCGGGTCAGGTGAAACTGCCACAGCCCGGTGTCATCGGCGATCTCGCGCACGTAATTGTCGCTGAAACCGATCATCGCCGCATAGATCAGCGTCAGCCCCACAGCCGGAATGATGCGCTCTGGCGCAAGGATCTGGACGTATGACATCGGCGCTTACTCCCTTATTCCCCCCTTCATGCCTGCCCTGCCCATCGCTGCGCGTCTGATTGCGACATGCGCCATGCCGCAGGCCGCATCCGCCTGAGCTGGTGGCAGGCTACGGGCTGCGGGCAGCGGCTGCCGGCGCAAGCCCTGACAGGACCGTTGTGGCCCGGGCGCGGGGCGGCTAAGGTCGTGTTATGAAAAGACGAACGGGTGGTCCCTCAGTGACAGGTTCCAAAACCGCGCTGAGCAAATATCAGCGGCTGGAATCGATTGGCCTTTGGCGTGACACGCCCGAGGGTCAGCGCCGTGAGGTGGTCGTTCTGATGGGCGAGGCGACGCTGGTGATCAGCGACTTTCGCTCTGGCCGGGCGCTTAGCCACTGGTCGCTGCCTGCGGTGCAGCGGATCAATCCCGGCCAGAAACCGGCGATTTTCGCGCCCGGCGAGGACAGCCCGGAATCGGTTGAAATCGACGACGAGCATATGCTGGCGGCGCTGAAAATGGTGCAATCGGCGGTGCGGGCGGCAAGGCCGCATCCGGGGCGGCTGCGCGGGCTGCTGATCGGGGCCTCGCTGCTGGCGCTGGCGGGGCTGGTGACTTTCGTTCTGCCCAGGGTGCTGGTCTCGCATACGGTTTCGGTGGTGCCGCCGACCAAACGGGCAGAGCTGGGCATGCGGGCGCTGGATGAGGTGACCCGCCTGACCGGAACGCCCTGCACGGGCGAGCTTGGGCTTCCGGCGCTGGCCGAACTGTCTGAACGGGTGTTTGGCGCCGAGAATACGCCAATCCTTTTCGTGCTGCCCGAGGGGCTGACACGGCCTGCCCATCTGCCCGGCGGTGTGATCCTGCTGCCGCGCAGTCTGATCGAAGAGGATGCGCCCGATGCCCTGGCAGGCGCAGCGCTGATCGAGGGGCTGCGGGCAAAGCAAAGCGATCCGATGCATGGGCTGCTTTATCACGCGGGCCTCAGGGCGACGTTTGAGCTGCTGACCTCGGGCGATCTGCCCGCCAGCGCCCTTGATGGCTTTGGCGAAGAGTTTTTGCGCAATGAGGCCGCGCTGCCATCGGTTCCGGTGCTGGCCGGGGCCTTCAATACGGCCGGGCTGCGGATCGGCCCCTATGCCGACTGGCTGGCCGCGCATGGTGGCGGCGAAGAGGCGGCGGCGCTGGCAGCCGCAGATGTGCCTGACGGCACCCTCAGCCCGCTGCTGCCCGATGACAGCTGGATGGCGCTGCAATCGGTTTGCAGCGAAGGCTGAGACGTCCTTTCGCGCTTGCCAGACTTTCACGCATGCCAGACTTTCACTGATGTAAGACGCAAAAGGCCCCCGGACTGACCGGGGGGCTTTGCTGTCATGGGTTTATACCACTGTCTTTTCAGTGGCTTATCTGATTACCGGATAAGGATCGCATCGCCAAAGCCCGCACCACGCACCTGCGAAAGCGCGGCGCTCGCCTCACCTGCCGAGGCGAAGGGCCCGGCATAGACCACCTGCAAAGCACCGCCGCGCAGCGTCGAGCGGGCGACCGGCAGGCCCATGCCGCGCAACCGCCCGGCGGTGCCCTCAGCATTCGAGGCCACGCCAAAAGTGCCCACCTGGACGAACATCTGGCCGCTGGCCGCAGGGGCCGTGGCCTGGACGGGCGGGCGGGCATAGCTGGGGCCGGCTGCGCTGATCACCCGCTGGGCGGGGGCTGCGGCGCTGCGGCTTTGACCGGCGGGGGGCACATTGATCAGCTCGGCTGAGGATTTCGACGACTTCGACAGCTGGCCATCGCCCAGCAGACGCACGGTGCGGGTGCCATCCGCCGCCGTGGCGATCACGATGCCGGGGCGCTCGACCAGGTTGCCGTCAATGTCGCGCAGCCTCAGCATGACCCTGCGGTTGCCATTGCCGATATGGGGCACGGCGGGGCTGGTGCGGCTCCAGATCTTCTCCTGGTCGGCGATGCCCTTGGTGGTTTGCTTGCCGCGATTTGGGTTCAGACGGTCATCATCCCAGGCCAGCTTATAGCCGGGCGGTGGTGTCGGGATCATGTCCTGGCGCGCCGTGGCATAGCGCGGCTGAACGGTGATCCTCTGGCCCGTCGTGGTCGAGGTTGCGACCCCGCTCCAGCTGTCGGGGCCGATATCGCGGCCCGCAAGGCGGCCCTCTACCAGGCGCGGGAAGGTGGCCCCTGCCAAAGTGCCATCGCCACGGGTGCAAAGCGTGCGGGTGCCGCCGTCCTCGACACGAAATCTTTGTGGCACCGGGGCCGAGGCCGGGCAGGCGATGCGATAGCCATTGCTGCTGGCGGCGGCAGCGGCTGCAGCGCGGGTCGGGCCGGGTGCAGGTGCTGCGACGCGGGGCGCAGCGGCGGCGATAGCCGGGGCCGGCATCTGGCCACGGGTGACGATCGTGCCACTTCCGGCAGGCCGTCCGCCCGCGCGATCATAAGCACTTTGCATCGGGCCTGGCAGCGGCAAAGGGGCGCCGGGCCTTGATTTTGCCGCAGAATTTCCCTGCGCCTGCCCGAAGCTGGTCGGGCCCGCCTGGGTCCGGGCGGGCGTGGTTGCGGCAACGGGCGGCACAACCACAGCGGGTGCGGATTCCGCCGTTTCAACAGCCCGGCCCGAGGGCGCAAAGCCGCAAAGCTGCTTGCGATCACGTGAGACGCGCGGCACCCATGTCTGCCGCCCGCCGTGCCCGGCACGCAGGAAAACACAGCCACGGCTGTCTACATATTGTTGACCATTATAGCCCGACGGTGGCAGTTCCGCCGGGCCTCTCAGGTCGGCATTCGCCGTTGCAGCGAGGCTGACCACCACCAAAAAAGCGGCGGAAAAGACCTTTCCAGACATCAAATTTACTCCCAGGGCAGCTTAATGGAATTTTAAGGCATTCCGCTGTTGAGTAAAGGGCGCTGGACCTCCCCCGAGGGTGACTCGGGGGATAAGAGTGATTCATTTTGTTCCGAACATCCGGTCGCCGGCATCGCCCAGACCCGGAACGATATAGCCGTGGCTGTCCAGGTGGCTGTCGACGGATGCGGTGACGATCGGCACGTCGGGATGCTCGGCCTTCATTTTGGCGATTCCCTCGGGTGTCGCCAGCAGGCAGAGGAAGCGGATATTCGTCGCCCCCGATTGTTTCAGAAGCGTAATCGCTGCCGCCGATGAATTGCCGGTGGCCAGCATCGGATCGACAACAATCGAAAGCCGCTCTTCCAGATGCTCGGGCAATTTGCAGTAATATTGCACCGGCAGCAGGGTCTCGGGATCGCGGTACATGCCGATGAAACCGACACGGGCGGCGGGAATCAACTCAAGGATGCCGTCCATCAGCCCGTTTCCGGCCCGCAGGATCGAGATCAGCGCCAGCTTTTTGCCTTCAATGGCGGGGGCGTCCATCGGCTCGATCGGGGTCTCGATGCGGCGCGTGGTCATCGGCAGTTCGCGGGTCACCTCATAGGCCAGCAACAGGCTGATCTCGCGCAGCAATTTGCGAAAGCTCGCGGTCGAGGTTTCTTTGGCCCGCATGATCGTCAGCTTGTGCTGAACCAGCGGATGGGTGACCACGGTAAGATAGTTTGAGGTCAGATTGTCCGACATGTTCAGGCCTCCAGCTTTTTGGCTATACGCGCTTTCGTATCCGCGTCACAGAAAGCCGCGTCAAGCGCCTGGGCGGTGATCTTGTGAAACTGACCCTCATCCCAGTCGAAAGCGCGGTGCATTTCCGCATATTCGCGGGCCATGCTGGTGTGGAAAAACGGCGGGTCATCACTTGAGATGGTGACTTTCACGCCGCGCCGGTCCAGCTCACTGATCGGATGGCGGCGCATATCCGGATAAAGCCCAAGCGCGATATTTGAGACCGGGCAGACCTCAAGCACGATGCCCTGCTCGGCCAGCTCATCCACCAGGGCCAGATCCTCGATGGCCCGCACCCCATGCCCCAGCCGCTCGGGGCGCAGGGCGCGCAGCGTGTCGCGGATCCCATCGGGGCCGCGCCATTCGCCCGCATGGGCGGTCAGCCGCAGCCCGGCCTCGCGGGCGCAGTCAAAGGCCCAGGCGAAATCGGCGGGCTCAAGGCGGGTCTCATCGCCACCAATGCCAAACCCGGTCAGGAAATCGCCCGCCTTTTCGGCCGCGCAAAGCGCCGCCGCCCGCGCCTTTTCCGGCCCGAAATGGCGGATCGGTGTCGCAATCACCCGAAATGTCACGTCAAATCCGCGCTCGGCCTCGGCGGCGGCCTCTTTCAGCGCCGCCATATAATCGCCAAAGGCCTCGGTGTCCCCGCCGCCGCACAGATCGGGCGAGACGAAAATCTCGCTATAAACCACGCCCGAGGCCGCACTTTCTTCCGCCACCGCAAGCAGCAGCCGCTGATAATCGCGGGGGCTGCGCAGAACCGAAGAGGCCGCCTCGTAAACCTTCAGAAAATGAAAGAAATCCGTCCAGGCATAGCCGCCATCGGCGCCAAAGATGCCAGAGATGTCCTCATGCTTTTCCGCCGCCAGCCCGCGAATGAAAGAGGGCGGCGCCGCCCCTTCCAGATGCAGGTGCAATTCGACCTTTGGCAGCGCCCTGAACTCATCCATTCATCTGTCCTTAAATATCCCGGGGGTATGGGGGCAGAGCCCCCATGCGACATTTCACAAAAACGACCGGCCGGGCCCTGGCAATGCGACCCCCAGATGCGCGGCGACACTGGTGCCGACATCGGCAAAGGCGCGCACCCCGATGCTGCCCGCAGGGGCCGCACCCGGGGCAAAACCCAGCACGGGAACCCGCTCGCGGGTGTGTTCGGTGCCTTTCCAGGTCGGGTCATTGCCGTGATCAGCGGTGAAAACCGCCAGATCGCCCGGGCGCAGCCGGGTCAGGAACCGGGGCAGGGCGGCGTCGAACCATTCCAGCGCCCGCGCATAGCCTGCCACATCGCGGGGATGGCCATAAAGCGTGTCAAATTCGACGAAATTGGCGAAGACCAGCGCCCCCTCTTCGGCCTGATCCCCCAGCGTGACCAGATGTTCAAAGAGATCGGTGTCGGACTGGCCTTTCCACAGTTTGCCAATGCCACGCATCGAGAAAATATCGCCAATTTTACCAATCCCATGGGTGGCCCCGCCAGCGGCGGCGATATGTTCGGGCAGGGTCGGCGCGGGGGGCGCATGGGCAAAGTCGCGGCGATTGGCGGTGCGGCGGAAATTGTCGCAATCGCCGGTAAAGGGCCGCGCGATCACCCGCCCAACACGACGCTGGTGCAAAAAGGGCGCAAGATCGGCGCAGAGCTTCAGCAGCCGCTCCAGCCCGAACCACTCTTCATGGGCGGCGATCTGAAAGACGCTGTCGGCCGAGGTATAGCAGATCGGCCAGCCGGTCCGTTGATGCTCGGCGCAAAAGCGGGTGATGACCGGAATGCCCGAGGCATGGCAGTTGCCAAGGATCCCGTCCACGCCCGCCAGGCGGCAGACCTCGGCCACCAGATCCTCGGGGAAGGCGGGCTGGCGGTCCGGAAAAAGCGTCCAGTCCCAGGGAACGGGGACGCCTGCCAGCTCCCAATGGCCCGAGGGCGTGTCCTTGCCGTTGGAAACCTCCTGGGCTGCCCCCCAGAAGCTGCCCTGCGCCGCAGGCCCGGTGGCGCTTAGGCCGGGTGCGGCCTGACCGCCTGAAAGGGCGATGGCCGCGCCAAGGCCCAGTCGGTCGAGATTTGGCAGATGCAGCGCGCCTTTGCGGCCCTGATCGGCGGTGCCATTTGCGCAGGCCTCGGCGATATGCAGCAGGGTATTTGCGCCTGCGTCGCCAAAGACGGCGGCATCAGGCGCGCCGCCACAGCCGACGGAATCAAGCACGATCAGAAAGGCACGCGCCATTCAGCCGATCCTTTTCAGCACAAGCGGCCCGTCGCCAGGCGTGGTCTCTGCTGTGATATCGGTCCCGATGCGATAGGCCTGTTGCACAGCAGCAACCGCCCGCTCGGCGCTGGCGGTATCGGCGGCATGAACCAGCGCCAGGGCCGCGCCATTGGCCACCTCATCGCCGAGGCCCGCCAGATCGGACAGACCGACGCCCGGGTTGATCCGGTCGCCCTCATGGCGACGCCCGCCGCCAAGGGCGACGACCGCATGGCCAAGCGCCTCGCCGTCAATCGCGGTGATGATACCGCCAGCCGCACCTTCGGGCGCGGTCACCTCGATCACCACCGGGGCGGCCGGCAGACGGTCGGGCCAGCGCTCGACGAAATCCGCAGGCCCGCCCTGGGCTGCGACCATGCGGCCAAAGACCTCGGCGGCGCGGCCAGTGTCCAGCGCGGCCAGGATCATCTGCATGCCCTCGCTGGTGTCGCCCGCCAGCCCGGCCAGCGCCAGCGCCTCGCCGCCCAGCTCGCCCGTCAAAAGCCGCAGATCGGCATTGACCGCAGACCCGGTCAGCGTCTCCATCACTTCGATCACCTCAAGCGCATTGCCCGCCGCCGTCGCCAGGGGCTGGCTCATATCGGTGATCAGCGCCCGCGCCGCGCAACCCGCGCCCTGGGCCACCGAGACCAGCGCCTGGGCCAGCGCCTCGGCCTGCTCGGGCTGTTTCATAAACGCGCCCGAGCCGCATTTCACATCCAGAACCAGCGCCTCAGGCCCGGCCGCCAGCTTTTTCGACAGGATCGAGGCGGTGATCAGATCGAGGCTTTCCACCGTGCCCGTCACATCGCGGATCGCGTAAAGGCGGCGATCAGCCGGGGCCAGGGCCTCGGTCGCGGCCACAATCGCGCAGCCGCATTGCTGCAGTTGCAGGCGAAATTCAGCCTCGGGCAGGGCGGTGCGATAGCCGGGGATCGCTTCCAGCTTGTCGAGCGTGCCGCCGGTGAAACCAAGGCCGCGCCCCGAAATCATCGGCACATAGGCCCCACAGGCCGCCAGCGCGGGCGCCAGCAAAAGCGAGATGCAATCGCCGATCCCGCCCGTTGAATGCTTGTCAACCACCGGGCCGGGCAGCGTCCAGGTCAGCCGTCGCCCGCTGTCGCGCATGCCCAGCGTCAGCGCGACGCGCCCCTCATCCGAGAGGCCGCGCAGCAGCACGGCCATCGCAAATGCCCCCGCCTGGGCGTCTGAAACCTCGCCCGAGGCAAGGCCCATGGCGAACCAGCGCAGCGCCTCGGGCGGGGGCGTTGCGCCGTCGCGGATGGTGGCGATGATGCGGGCGGCCTGCATTTCAGCCCTGCGCCGCAGCCGTGGCACGGGCCATATGGTCAGGCCCGAAGGCCCCCGGCAGCAGCTGTGCCACGCTCATCACCAGGGTTTTGCCGTCGGTGGTGGCCAGCGTCACCGCCACATCGGGGCCTGCAAATTCGGCGATCTTCTGGCGGCAGCCGCCACAGCAGGGCACCGGCTCGGGGCTGTCAGCGATCACGAAAACTTCGGCGATGCGGCGCTCGCCCGCGGCGCACATGGCGGCGATGGCGCCGGCCTCGGCGCAGGTGCCTTCGGGGTAGGCGACGTTCTCGACATTCACCCCGGTAAAGATCCGGCCGCTTTCGCTGCGCAGGGCCACGCCGACCTGAAAGCCGGAATAGGGCGCATAGGCATTGGCGCGGATGCGGGTGGCGGCGTCGCGCAGATCGTCTGACATGGGGTGGGCTCCGGCTGTTGTTGGCCCAAGTCTGACGCGAAGCCGGATGCGCCGCAAGCATGCGGATCGCCGCCGCCTTTGGCCCAGCATAAGACGGCCTGTCAACTTGACCGGGGGCGGCGTCAGGACTACGACCGGAACCAGATTTCGGAACCAGATTTTCAGCCGGAGAGCAAAGATGCCCACTTGGTCCGCCCTGACGACACTCACCGGCGAGGAAGCGGCCCGCGCCCTTGGCGAGGCGATCGAGGATATGGAGCCAGAGCCCTACGGCGTTGGCGTCTTCGAGGTCGAGGATGGTTCGGGCCTGTGGGAAGTGGGCGCTTACTTCCTGGAGACCCCCGATGATATCGTGCTGGATATCCTGGCGGCCGCCCATGGCGCGAAAAGCTTCCTGATTTCCGAGCTGCCAGAGGTCGACTGGGTCGCCAAAGTGCAGCGCGAGCTGCACCCCGTCGATGCCGGGCGCTTCTTTGTCTATGGCAGCCATGATGCCGATAAGGTGCCCGAGGGCCGCGTTGCCCTGCAGATCGAGGCGACCATGGCCTTTGGCACCGGCCATCACGGCACGACGCTGGGCTGCCTGCTGGCTTTCGACAAGCTTTATGAAGAGGGCTTCCGCCCTGCCAAAGTCGCCGATATCGGCGCGGGCACCGCTGTTCTGGCGATGGCTGCGGCAAAAATGCTGCCTGAAGCGCTGGTGATCGCCTCGGATATCGACCCGGTGGCGGTGGATGTCGCAAAGGCCAATGTGGCGATCAATGACCTTGAGGGCCGCATCGAATGCCTTGAGGCGGCAGGCTTTGATCATCGCCGCCTGAAGGCCGAGGCCCCCTGGGATCTGGTCTTTGCCAATATCCTGAAAGGCCCGCTGGTCGAGCTGGCCCCGGCCATGGCGCGGATGACGGCCCCCGGCGCGCGGGTGATTCTGTCCGGTTTGCTGGTGGTGCAGGCCGAGACGATCATTGAAAGCTACAATGTGGCAGGCTTTCGTTTGCAAGACAGAAACGATCTGGGCGAATGGTCTGCATTGATCATGGAGCGTGTGTAAATTGATGAAAACACACGTGAAATTTTCGGCATCCGCCCGGCCGGAAGTGGCCATGCCCCACTTTTGCCACAATTAAACCTTAGGAATTCCTTATGGCGGGGGCCATGGGAGTAGTTGGTTATGTCGTTGGCTGACCCTGGTTTTAAAAATTTCGCCGGACGGGTTCGCCGGATCGAGAAGGCTCACCGTAAGGGTTACGGCTTTGAGGCCAGGGGAACGCTTGGCCGCTCGGCAACCTGGCGTCGCCAGCGTTCGTTCGGCAAGCTGGTGCGCTCTTTCCTTTTCATGGTTCTGCTCGGCTGGGTCATGAAAGGCGCGATCTTTTTCTATGTCGGCGAGAGCGTTTATGAAGAGCGGGTTGCAGGCATGGCCATGGGCAATAACTTCGACCCGATCGCGGCAGGCATCATGACCTCTGACCCGGTGACCCGGCTGATCGCCGCTTTCCTGGGTGAGGTTTTCCCGCAGGTGCATGGCCAATCCGGCCTCTGACGAAGGCACCGCAATCGGGCGCGTTCCTGCGGTGATGAACCAGAACAAATCTGAATGAAACCCGCCATGGCCCGTGCCGCTGGCGGGTTTTCTGTTTCTTACGGGCTGAAAAAAAGCGCCTGGTGCGAAAGCAGGCTGGTCTGAAAAGCAGGCTGGGCTGAGGAACGGGCTGGGCTGAGGAATGGGCAGGCCAAAATCCTGAATGGCGACCGAATACAGCTGCCAAAAGGTGCGGGTTGAAAAACTGGGGCCAAACCGGGGAGCGAAAGCCGGGGGCCAGGAGCCAGATAGCCAGGAAAACGGGGGGGCAGGAAAACGAGGGCCCAGAAAAGCAGAAGGACCGCCTATGGCATTCTGCCAAGGTGCGGTCCCTTACTTGTCCTGTGACCCGTTCGGTCAGGGGAACTGAGTGTTACCTCAGCGACCCAGCATCTCGATGTCACCGCGGCACAGGCCGATATCGTCAAGCTCACGGTCGGTGAGTTTCGACAGGGCCTTGCGGGTGACGCGCGCGTCGTTCCAGGCTTTGAGGGTAGCAAGAATGCCACCCACGCCGTTCACAGCGCGGTATGTCGTGATGGCGCCGAACGGCGCAGGGCGGCTCGTTTCGATGGCGGCCATGGGACTGTTTCCTTTGTTTTCAAACTGCGTAATATACGGGCGTCTTTCGCCTCGTGCAGTCAGATAACTGGGCGGAATGTGCAAAACAAGCCACGCGCCAGCAAGCCCGCAATGCAGCCATTGCATGCCTCAGGACACAATTTTGACATGATTTGCAAAGGGTCGATGCTGCAGCTGCAGCATTGCGTCGGCGACATCGGAGAGAGTGTCGCTTTCAGGTCCGAATCTGCACCCATGGCGAATCCTGTGCAAGCGGAAACTTCACGATTGGCGGATGTTCTCTTTTCGTGCTAATGCTGTTCAAAAGCAAAAAGAGGGCAGGCATGCGTGTTATCGGCATTGATCCGGGGTTGCGGAACCTGGGCTGGGGGGTGATTGACGTGGCCGGGGCCCGCATCACCCATGTCGCAAACGGCATCTGCCATTCCGATGCGGAAACCGGCGATCTGTCGCGCCGCCTGGCCTCTTTGCATTTTCAGCTGACCGAGGTGTTTCGCGCCTGGACCCCGGAAACGGCGGCGGTCGAGCATACTTTCGTCAACAAAGACGCGGTGGCGACGCTGAAACTGGGCCAGGCGCGGGGGATTGCGCTGCTGGTTCCGGCGCAATTCGGGCTGGACGTCGGGGAATATGCGCCAAATGCCGTGAAAAAAACGGTGGTCGGCGTCGGCCATGCCGCTAAGCAACAGATTGACCATATGATACGGCTGCAGCTGCCGGGCGCAAAAATCGCCGGGGCGGATGCGGCGGATGCGCTGGCGATTGCGATCTGTCACGCGCATCACATGCAAAGCGCGGGCCGGTTGCAGGCCGCGCTGCGCAAGGCGGCCGTTTAAGAGGGATTGGCGGATGATTGGCAAGATTACGGGGCGGCTGGACTGGAAGGGGCTCGATACGGTGCTGATCGACTGCCGGGGCGTGGGCTATATCCTGCATGTCTCGGACCGCACCCTGGCGGGCATGCCGCCCGAGGGCGAGATGGTCGCGCTTTATACCGATCTTCTGGTGCGTGAGGATCTTTTGCAGCTGTTCGGCTTTCCGACCATGCTGGAAAAAGAGTGGCACAAGCTGTTGATGACCGTGCAGGGCGTGGGTGCCAAGGCGGCGATGGCGATCCTCGGCGCGCTTGGGGCCGAGGGCGTGGCGCGGGCGATCACGCTGGGCGATGCGCGGGCGGTGCAGGCGGCGCCTGGCGTCGGGCCGAAACTGGCGCAGCGGGTGATCCTTGAGCTGAAATCGAAAGCGCCCTCTTTGATGGCGCGGGGCGCGGGGCTGGCCCATGGCGACGCGCCGGTGCTGGAAGAGCCAGAGGCGGCCCCCGTGCCAAAGGCCGCCCCGAAAGCCACCCCGAAACCCCCATCCGAGGCGTCAAAGCGGGCGGCTTTTGCCGCCGATGCGCTCTCGGCGCTGGCCAATCTGGGCTATGGTCCGGGTGATGCCGCCGAGGCGGTGGCGACTGTTTCGGGCGAGACACCCGATGCCGATACCGCGACGCTGATCCGGCTGGCGCTGAAACGCCTCGCGCCGCGCTGATTTCGGACGGTTGATTCCGGGCGGTTGATTTTGGGCAGCTGAGTCCTGGCAGAGGATCGGCAGTTGATCGGGGGCTGATCCTGGCCGGGGATCTTGTCTCGGGCGTCAGGCTCTCCATATGTCAAAGACGGGCGTTTCGCGCCGCAATCAGGGAGACGGGCTGACGATGGGAAATATGCGCACATTTGTTCTGATGGCGGTGCTGACGGCGCTGTTCATGGGGATTGGCGCTCTGATCGGCGGCAGCGGCGGGGCGATTATCGCGCTGCTGGTGGCGGGGGGGATGAACCTCTGGACCTTCTGGAACTCGGATAAGGCGGTGCTGAGGATGACGGGGGCGCGGGCGGTGGATGAGCGCTCGGCCCCGGATCTGGTCAATATGGTCAATCAGCTGGCCGATCGCGCCGGGATGCCGCGCCCGAAGGTCTATATAATGGAGACCGATCAGCCCAATGCCTTTGCCACCGGGCGCAACCCCGAAAACGCCGCCGTGGCCGCGACGACGGGCCTGATGGCGGCGCTGTCACGCGAAGAGATCGCGGCGGTGATGGCGCATGAACTGGCCCATATCAAAAACCGCGACACGCTGACGATGACGGTCACCGCGACCTTTGCCGGCGCGATTGCGATGCTGGCGAATTTTGCGATGTTCTTTGGCAGCTCGGACCGCGAGCGTCCGGGCGGCATGCTGGGCACCCTTGCGCTGATGATCCTTGCACCAATGGCGGCGGGGATCGTGCAGATGGCGATTTCGCGCAGTCGTGAATATGAGGCCGATAAGCTGGGGGCAGAGATCTGCGGCCGTCCGGAATGGCTGGCCTCGGCCCTGCGCCGGATCGAGGGGCTGGCACGCGGGCGGATGAATGAACCTGCCGAGAAAGACCCGGCGCTGGCGCATATGTTCATCATCAATCCGCTGAACGGGCGCGGCGCGGATAACCTGTTTTCAACCCACCCCTCGACCGAAAACCGGATTGCCGCCCTGATGAAACTGCGCCCCGGCGCGGCTTTCACCGAATCACGCGCCCCTCGGGATGCTGCCCCGCGCGGGCAAGAGGGCGGCCTCAGCCCCAGCAGCCTGCCGAAAACCGGGCGCAGGAATGGCGCATCGGGCCGGCCCGGCGTTAACCAGGATCCCTGGGGCTGATCCTTGTGATCTTTCCTGGCGATGCCAATCGGCATCGCCCTGAGATGGTGGATCTGCGCGGGTAACGCGGCTTGCAAATGGCGCGCTGTTCGGGGATTGTTCCGGCCATGACCCAGCCCGATCCGAATTTGCGCCCCGACCGCCTGCCCGAAGACAGTGACCGTGCCCTGCGCCCGCAGGTGCTTGAGGAATTTGTCGGCCAGGCCGAGGCCCGCGCCAATCTGCGTGTCTTTATCGAAAGCGCGAAAATGCGCGGCGAGGCGATGGATCACACGCTGTTCCACGGCCCGCCGGGCCTGGGCAAGACCACCCTGGCGCAGATCATGGCACGCGAGCTGGGGGTGGGTTTTCGCATGACCTCGGGCCCGGTGCTGGCGCGGCCTGGTGATCTGGCGGCGATTCTGACCAATCTTGAACCCCGCGACGTGCTGTTCATCGATGAGATCCACCGCCTTTCCCCGGTCGTCGAAGAGGTGCTTTACCCCGCGATGGAGGATTTCGCGCTGGATCTGGTGATCGGCGAGGGGCCCGCCGCCCGCACGGTGCGCATTGATCTGCAGCCCTTCACGCTGGTCGGCGCAACCACCCGGCTGGGCCTTTTGACCACGCCGCTGCGCGACCGCTTCGGCATTCCGACCCGGCTGCAATTCTACACTGAGGATGAGCTTTTCCTGATCGTCTCGCGCGGGGCGCGGCTTTTGGGCGTCGAGGCCGATGAGCCTGGCTGCCGCGAGATTGCCCGCCGCGCCCGTGGCACTCCGCGTATCGCCGGGCGGCTGTTGCGCCGGGTGGTCGATTTCGCCCTGGTCGAGGCGGGCGGGCGCATCACACGTGAGCTGGCCGACCGGGCGCTGACCCGGCTGGGGGTCGACAATATCGGCCTTGATGGTGCGGACCGGCGCTATCTGACGCTTTTGGCGGAAAATTATGGCGGCGGCCCGGTGGGCGTCGAAACCATCGCCGCCGCTTTGTCAGAGCCGCGCGACGCGCTGGAAGAGGTGATCGAGCCCTATCTTTTGCAGCAGGGCCTGATCCAGCGCACCCCGCGCGGCCGGATGCTGGCGGCCAAAGCCTGGCGTCACCTGGGCCTTGATGCACCGCGCCCGCCCCAGGGGCAGGCCGATCTCTTCCCGGGCTGAGGCTGCCTTGATCATCGCCCCCACTTGTGAGCGGCGCAGGCCTGGGTAATATGGGGCCAAGCCAGCCTGCCACCCGCCTGCCAAAGGAATATCGCAATGTCGTTGCCTCCTCCGGACACCAAAATCGTCACCACCTGGAAAGTGGCCTGCGACGGCGGCGAGGGTGCGCTTGGTCATCCGCGCGTCTGGCTTGCGATCCCGCATGACACGGGTTTCGTCGAATGCGGCTATTGCGACCGCCGCTTTGAGATCGACCGCGCCCATGCGCATGACGATCACTGACAGCCGCAATCGCAGTCACATCTGACCCTGGGCTGATGATTTCCTGACTGGTCACCCGGTCAGGGGCTGTGCCATTGTTGCGCCGTCGCCCGGTCGGGCGGACGTAAGCGCGAAATGGACCCCCGATGCCCCGTCTTATCAAAAGCCGCCTGAACGCAATCCTGCCCCTGATCCTTGCCAGCGTCGCAAGCCCGGCTTTGGCCGATGAAAAGCTGTGCCTGACCGGCGATTTTGACGCCTTTCTGGCCCGGTTCAGCCATGAGATCATCTTCCAGGAGGGCGCAACCGCCGATCCGCTGGTCGTCGATGTGATCGACCCGACCGCCGAGGCCGAGCCCTATTACACCCGCAGCACAGAGCCGCTTTCCGAGGTGCTCTGGCCGGTGATGCCTAACACCTCGCGGCTGGAAGGCCAGGGCCTGGAGATGCAGATCTCTGATCATGAGGGCGGCAAGGCCGTGGTTCTGCGCGGCACCGACAATGGCGAGCGCACCACCTGGTATTTCAAAGAGACGCCCTGCTGGACGCTGGTCGGGATCTTCGACGAATCGATGTAAGGCGCGGAACGAAGGCGCAACAGGGCCCGGGCTTAATGCGCCTCGGCCCAGTTGCGGCCCCGGCCTGCCTCGACCTCAAGACGTACATCGAGGCGCACCGCCGGATCAGAGGCGGTCTCCATCACCTCTTTGGCGATGGCGGTCAGGCGGTCGGCCTGATCCTCGGCCACCTCGAACAGCAGTTCGTCATGCACCTGCAACAGCATCCGTGCGTCGATGCCCTGGATGGCGGCGGGCATACGGATCATCGCGCGGCGGATCACATCGGCGGCTGTGCCCTGGATCGGCGCGTTGATCGCGGCGCGTTTGGCAAAGCCTGCGCCGGGGCCTTTGGCATTGATCTGCGGCGTGTTGATCTTGCGGCCAAACAGCGTCTGCACAAATTCATGCTTTTTCGCAAATTCGATCGTCTGATCCATATAGGCGCGGATGCCGGGGAAACGCTCGAAATAGCGGTCGATAAAGCCCTGGGCCTCGGCGCGGGGGATGCGCAGATTGCGCGCCAGGCCAAAGCCGGAAATGCCGTAGATCACCCCGAAGTTGATCGCCTTGGCCTGGCGGCGGATCATCGGATCCATCCCCTCCAGCGGCACGCCGAACATCTCCGAGGCGGTCATCGCATGGATGTCATGGCCGTCGCGGAAGGCCTGCTTCAGCGCCGGGATATCGGCGATATGGGCAAGGATGCGCAGCTCGATCTGACTATAGTCCAGCGAGACCAGCACCCGGCCTTCAGGGGCGACAAAGGCCTCGCGGATGCGGCGGCCCTCTTCGGTGCGCACGGGGATGTTTTGCAGATTCGGATCGGTCGAGGCCAGGCGGCCGGTATTCGCCCCCGCGATGGAATATGAGGTGTGAACGCGCCCCGTTTCGGGGTTGATCGCCTGCTGCAGCGCATCGGTATAGGTCGATTTCAGCTTTGCAATCTGACGCCAGTCAAGGATCTTTGCCGCCAGCTTCGCGCCTTGCGGATGGCTGTCCTCCATCGTGGTGATGTCTTCGAGGATATCGGCGCCGGTGCCATAGGCCCCGGTCTTGCCCTTTTCACCGCCCGGCACCTGCATGCGGTCAAAGAGCACCTCGCCCAGCTGTTTGGGCGAGCCGGGGTTGAATTTTTCCCCGGCGATTTCAACGATCTCATCCTCATATTGCGCCAGCTTCTGCGCAAAAGCGTTCGACATCCGCGAAAGCGTGTCACGGTCGACCTTAACGCCTGCCATCTCCATTTCGGCCAGCACGCTGACCAGCGGCCGCTCAAGCGTTTCATAGACGGTGGTGACTTTTTCGCGGTGCAGGCGCGGTTTGAACGCATGCCAGAGGCGCAGCGTCACATCGGCATCTTCCGCCGCATAGGCCGAGGCCGCCGCGATATCGACCTTGTCAAAGGTCACCTGCGATTTGCCCGCCCCGATCAGATCCTTGATCGGCTTGGTGTGGTGGCCGAGGTATTTCTCAGACAGCTCATCCATGCCGTGATTGTTCAGCCCCGCGAACATCGCATAGCTCATCAGCATGGTGTCGTCGAAAGGGCTGATGCGAATGCCGGCGCGTGCGAAGATCTTCCAGTCATATTTGATATTCTGGCCGATTTTCAGGATCGCAGGGTTTTCCAGCACGGGTTTCAGCTTTGCCAGAACCTGAGCCATGTCCAGCTGGCCCTGGACCCGCGTGGCCGCGCCGAAGAGGTCATCGCCCCCCGTCACATGGCCCAGCGGAATATAGGCGGCCTTGCCCAGATCGACCGAAAGCGAGATGCCCACCAGATCGGCCTGCATCTCATCCAGCGAGGTGGTCTCGGTATCGACCGCGACATGGCCGATCTCTTCGATCCGCGCGATCCAGGCATCCAGCACCGCATGATCGGTGATGGTGACATATTGCGAGGCGTCAATCGCGGGATGCTCAACCTCAGCCACCTGCGCGGCGGCGGCGGGCTTTGCGGCCTCGATCACCGGCACCTCGACCTTCAGCTTTTCGGCCACCCGGCGCGAAAGGCCGCGGAACTCCATCTGCGTCAGGAAGGAAAGCAGCTTTTCGGGGTCGGGCTTTGTGACCTCCAGCTGGTCCAGGCTGACCTCCATCGGCACCTGATCATCCAGCGAGACCAGCTGCCGCGAGGTCAGGATCTGGGCGCGGTTCTCGATCAGCGTCTCGCGGCGCTTGGGCTGTTTGATCTCGCCCGCGCGGTCCAGCAGTTCCTCAAGCGAGCCATATTCGTTGATCAGCAAAGCCGCCGTTTTCAGCCCGATCCCCGGCGCGCCCGGCACGTTGTCGACCGAATCCCCGGCCAGCGCCTGAACATCAACCACCCGGTCCGGGCCGACGCCGAATTTCTCAAACACCTCATCGGGGCCGATCTGACGGTTCTTCATCGGTTCCAGAATATCGACGCCAGGGCGCACCAGCTGCATCAGATCCTTGTCGGATGAGATGATCGTCGCCGATCCGCCCGCCTCAACCGCCTGACGGGCCAGCGTTGCGATAATGTCATCGGCCTCATAGCCCGGCACCTCGATACAGGCGACGCTGAAGGCCCGCGTCGCCTCGCGCGTCAGGGGGAACTGCGGGCGCAGATCCTCGGGCGGTGGCGGGCGGTTTGCCTTGTATTCCGGGTAGATATCATTGCGGAAGGTCTTGGCTGAATGGTCAAAAATCACCGCAATATGGGTGGCCGCGCCAGAGCTGCGCTCTTTGGTGATCTCGCCCCAGAGGATATTGGAAAAGCCCTGAACCGCGCCGACGGGGGTGCCGTCGGATTTCGTCAGCGGCGGCAAAGCATGATAGGCGCGGAAGATATAGGCCGAACCGTCGATCAGATGCAGGTGATGGCCTTTGCCGAAACTCATATCATGCTCCTGTCTGACCGGGGTCATTTGCTGGCGGCCAGTAATGGCAGAGTGCGACGCCCTGGTCCAGACGGGGGTCCAGACGGGGGGCAGACGCGGGGTCCAGACGCGGGGGCCAGCAGTCGGGGATCCAGCAGTCGGGGGGCAGCAGTCGGGCCCAGCAGCCGTGGCCCAGCTGCGGCCAGCGCTTGCACCTCGGGGGCAGGGGCCTTCCCCGAGCCCCCCGGCGCGGCTATGCTGCCCCTATGACAAATCCCACGCCCGACAGTATCGCCCCCTCGCTTGAGCTGATCGAAAGCCTCGCCCGCGAGGCCATCGCCACCCTGCCTGAACCCTGGCGCACCCCCGCGACCCATGTCGTGCTGCGGGTCGAGGACTTCCCGCCCGACGAAATGCTTGAGGCGATGGATCTTCACGACCCGTTCGAGCTGACCGGCCTTTATGAGGGCATCCCGCTCACCGAAAAATCAACCGCCGATCAGGTGATGCACCCCGATCTGGTCTGGCTGTTCCGCCGCCCGATCCTTGATGAATGGGCCGAGCGCGGCAATGTCTCGATTGAGGAACTGGTCAGCCATGTGGTCATTCACGAGCTGGCGCATCACTTCGGCTGGACGGATGAGGAAATCGCAGGCGTCGATCGCTGGTGGGAATAGCGCCGCCGCCTGTTCCCTGCGCGATCAGCCACCCTCCAGGAGATTTACCGCCAGGTATTATTTTCCTGACAGCACTGTGATGTGCGGCTGTAACATCAGCTGGTTAAGAGTGGTCACATAATCGGCGACACCAGCGCAGGCCCCCATCCCGGGGCAGCCCTCGCTGCAGCATAAGGCCCGCCCGCCAGGCCCTGCCAAAGCCGCCGCAAGAAACGACATGCCCAGAGGATTCGCGCAATGACCGGACTGACCCGCCGCCACGCTCTTTTCGCCGCCGCAACCGCCCCCCTTGCTCTGACAGGTCTTGGCCTCACACAGCCCGCCGCCGCCCAATCCGCGCTGCAGGGCCCGGGTGGCGGGCTCTTCCGCCGCTTCCGTCACGGCGCGTTTGAGATCACCACTTTGCTGGCAGGCACCGGCGAGAACGCCAATCCCAAAGGCACATTCGGCCTCAATGTCAGTGATGAGGATTTCGCGGCCTCTTCCCATGCGGCCTTTATCCCGGCAGATCGCGCGGTGAATTTCTTCACCCCCACCCTGGTCAATACCGGCAAGGAACTGGTCCTTTTCGACACCGGCCTCGCAGCCGAGGGCATTCTGGCCGCCCTGGGCCAGGCGGGGATCTCGCCGCAGCAGATCGATGTCGTGGTGCTTACCCATATGCATGCCGATCATATCGGCGGGCTGACCACCTCGGATGGCGCCACCCCGGTTTTCCCCCGCGCCCGCTATGTCACCTCACAGATCGAATATGATTACTGGGCAGGCCAGGAAAATGAGGGCTTTGACAAGAAAGTCCGCCCCCTGCGCGAGCTGACCAAATTCGTAACCGATGGCGGCGAGGCAGCCCCCGGCATCACCGCGCTGGCCGCCTATGGCCATACCCCCGGCCATCTTGCCTGGATGGTTGAAAGCGAAGGCAAGCTCCTTGTGCTGACCGCCGACACCGCCAATCACTATGTCTGGTCGCTGGAAAACCCCGACTGGGAGGTCCGCTTCGACCTCGACAAAGCCGAGGCCGCCGCCACCCGCAAGCGCATCTTCGGCATGATCGCCGCTGATCGCCTGCCCTTCATCGGCTATCACATGCCCTTCCCGGCCCTCGGCTATGCCGAGCCGAAAGGCGCAGGCTTTCGCTTCATCCCCCACAGCTACCAACTCGCCTTCGAGCAATGATGAAAACCGCCCCGGCCCCTTTCATCTGTCGCTAAATATCCCGGGGGTAAGCCCGGCACGGGCGAGGGGGCTGGCCCCCTCCCTTCTTTCCCTGCGTAAAACTGGACAAAACCGGGCACCTGTGACAGAGGAAGGGCTTCGCAGGCCCCTCCCGTCCTGTCCCAAGGATCCGATATGTCGACACCTGTCATCACCCGCTTCGCCCCGTCGCCCACCGGCTATATCCATGTCGGCAATCTGCGCACCGCGCTGATGAATTACCTGATCGCCCGCAAGGCAGGCGGCACCTTCATCCTGCGCCTTGACGATACCGACCAGGAGCGCTCGAAACAGGAATATATCGACGGGCTGAAACAGGATCTCGACTGGCTCGGCCTGCATTGGGACCGGATCGAACGTCAGTCCGCCCGCTATGACCGCTATCACGAGGCGGCTGAAAAGCTGCGCGGCAATGGCCGTTTCTATGAATGTTTCGAGACCCCGACAGAGCTGGATCTGAAACGCAAGAAACAGCTGAACATGGGCCGCCCCCCGGTCTATGACCGCGCTTCTCTCTCCCTGACCGAGGAAGAGAAGGCCGCCGCCCGCGCCGAGGGCAAGGCCGGCTACTGGCGCTTCCTGCTGAATCAGAACCGCATCGAATGGCATGACGGCATCATCGGTGACATTTCCATCGACGCGGCCTCTGTGTCGGATCCGGTGCTGATCCGCGCCGATGGTCAGGTGCTTTATACCTTTGCCTCCTCGGTGGATGACGTGGAAATGGGCGTGACCCATATCGTGCGCGGCGCCGACCATGTCACCAATACCGCGACGCAGATCCAGATCATGGAAGCGCTTGGCGGCACGCCGCCCTCGTTTGCGCACCACTCGCTGCTTTCCGGCCCCAAAGGCGAGGAACTCTCGAAACGTCTCGGCGCGCTCAGCCTGCGCGACCTCAGGGCGCAGGGCGTCGAGCCGATGGCGCTTTTGTCGCTGATGGCGCGGCTTGGCTCGTCAAAACCGGTCGAGCTGGCCTCTTCCATCGACGAGTTGGCCGAGGGTTTCGACATCGAAAGTTTTGGCGCGGCACCCACCAAATTCGACCCCGAGGATCTCTTCCCGCTGACCCGCGCCCATGTTCAGGCCCTGCCGCTGGCGAAAGTCCAGCCGCAGATCGACGCGCTCGGCGTCCCTGCCGCCGAAGCCGAGGCTTTCTGGGCGGTGGCCAAGCAAAACATCACCGTGCTTGCCGATCTTGCGGGCTGGTGGAAGCTGTTCTCCGAAGGCGCCGAGCCGGTGATCGACGAGGCCGACCGCGATTTCGTGCGTGAGGCTTTCGCGCTTTTGCCTGCCCAGCCCTGGACGAAAGAGACCTGGGGCCAATGGACCGCTGCCGTCAAGGCCGCCACCGGGCGCAAGGGCAAAGACCTCTTCATGCCGCTGCGCAAGGCGCTGACGGGCCAGGCGCATGGGCCTGACATGTCGGATGTGCTGCCGCTTCTGAAGCGCGTGCCCCAGCTCTGAGACCCTTTGATCTCTGTGCATCCTGATCCGCGCCCCCATAAAGGGCGCGGATTTTTCCATTTCGGCCCCGATGTGGCGTTAACCGGAATTTAGTCCGGCGAATCTTATCCTGATCACCAGAACGGGCCAGACATGCGGCCTGAATGGCGCTAAAAGGGGGGCGGTTTTACGTGAATATGCGTTTGGGGTAAGGGATGGCCACGGCCAAATTCGTTCAGGGTAATCTCTTTCGCCATATCATGGTGATGTCGCTGACATCCTCGGTCGGGTTGATGGCGGTTTTCGTCGTCGATCTGATCAATATGGCCTATATCTCCTGGCTGGGCCGGTCAGAGCTGGCGGCGGCCATCGGCTATGCGGGCTCGGTCCTGTTTTTCACCACCTCGCTGGGGATCGGGCTTTCGATTGCGGTCTCGGCGCTGGTCAGCCGGGCGATTGGCCAGGGAAACCGGGCGCTGGCGCGGGAAAAAGCGACGACAGGCATGATGCTGGGCCTGATCTTCGGCATTCCTTTTGCGGGCCTTGTGTGGCTGTTCCTGGCGCCGATGGTGCGGCTTTTGGGCGCCGAGGGCGAGACTTTGGCGCTGGCGGTGCACTTCCTGCAGATCGTGACCATCGGCCAGCCCTTGTTGATGCTGGGCATGATCGGCACGGCGATCCTGCGCGCCCATGGCGATGCCAGGGCTGCGATGATGGCCACGGTCTGGGGCGCGGTGGTGACGGCGCTGCTGGATCCGGTGCTGATCTTCGCGCTTGGCCTTGATCTGACGGGGGCTGCGCTGACCGGAATCGTCAGCCGGGCGGTGATCCTTTTCATGGCGATCCGGCCGATCATCACCCGCCACGGCGGCTTTGACCGCCCGACGCTGGCGGGCGTTTTGCGCGACATGGGGCCGGTCTGGGCGCTTGGCATCCCGGCGATCCTGACCCAGGTGGCAACCCCGGTGGGCCAGGCCTTTGTAACCCGCACCGCCTCGGCCTATGGCGAGGCGGCGGTGGCGGGCATGGCGATTGCCGGGCGTCTGACCCCGGTTGCCTTTGGGGTGATCTTTGCGCTGGCAGGGGCCATCGGGCCGATCATCGGGCAAAACCTTGGGGCGGGGCGGATGGACCGGGTGGCGCGGGCCTTTCGGGACGCTCTGATCTTTACCGCCCTGGTGATCGCGCTGGTCTCTGGCCTGCTTTACCTGCTGCGCGCACCGATCGCCGATCTCTTCAATGCGACCGGGCTGACCCGCGAGATTGTCTATCTCTTCTGTGGGCCGCTGGCTTTGTTGTGGTTTTTCAACGGGGTGATTTTCGCGGGCAATGCGGTTTGCAACAACCTGGGCCGGCCCTTTTGGTCAACGGTGGTGAATTGGGGGCGGCAGACGCTGGGCACCATTCCCTTTGCGATCTGGTTCGGCCAGCAATGGGGGGCCCAGGGCGTGCTGGTCGGCCAGGCGGTCGGCGGCATCGGATTCGCGCTGCTGGCGGTGATCTTTGCCCGTATGGCGATCCGCAATCCGAATGTGGTGCCAGGCCGCCACGATCCCGTGCCCGTCAGCCAGCCCGAGATTGAGCCCGCCGCCCCCGGCGAACGCCGCGCCTGAAGGGCAAGCGCTGCCATATTGCGCGCCATCAAGTCGTTTCACCGCGCATTACCGTCGCATACGGAATTTCTCTTGCGCTTGGCCGGGCGGCTTTGCTAGTCAGAAAGGGCAGGATCGGGAGAATCCGGGCAGCCCTTTGCGGGGTGGGTCCGGTGCCGAAGGAGCAACCGCCCCGGTAAACTCTCAGGCGCAAGGGACCGTTTCTGCACAGGAAGACTCTGGAGAGTGGCGCATGAGGCGCCCGCCGAAGGGATAACGATCTCAGGCGCCCATAAGCCTTTTGACAAGGTGACGGGCAAGGACAGAGGGGGCACCGGGCGGCAGGGGAACTGCCGTGGGCGGTGCCGGATATTTTCGGCCGGAAAATTGTGAGGAGAGGCGGTTTGACCGACCTTTTTCGCTTGCCATTGCATGAGCTGCATCTGCAGCTTGGCGGCAAAATGGTGCCTTTCGCAGGCTATGAAATGCCGGTGCAATATCCTGCCGGGGTGATGGCGGAACATCTGCATGTGCGCAGTCAGGCCGGGCTGTTCGATGTCAGCCATATGGGCCAGGTGGTGCTGCGCCCGAAGGGCACGATGGAAAGCCTTGGCCTCGCGCTTGAGGCGCTGATGCCGGTCGATGTGCTGGGCCTGAAAGAGGGCCGTCAGCGCTATGGGCTGTTCACCAGCGAGACGGGTGGCATCCTTGATGATCTGATGTTTGCCAATCGCGGCACCGATTACCTGCTGGTGGTGAATGCGGCCCGCAAGGCGCATGATTTCGCCCATCTTGCCGCGCATCTTGCCGATGTGGCCGAGCTGGACATTCAGGAGAGCCGGGCGCTTCTGGCGCTGCAGGGCCCTCAGGCCGAGGCTGCGCTGGCGGTGCTGGTGCCGGATGTGACGGCGATGCGCTTTATGGATGTGGCGCAGGTCGACACGGTGTTTGGCGAGCTGTGGCTGTCGCGCTCGGGTTATACGGGCGAGGATGGCTTCGAGATTTCGGTCCCGGTTGAGGGGGCGCTGGATTTCGCGCGGGCCTTGCTGGCGCTGGAGGGTGTCGCGCCCATCGGCCTTGGGGCGCGTGACAGCCTGCGGCTGGAGGCGGGTCTTTGCCTTTACGGCCATGACATCGACGAGACGACCAGCCCGGTCGAGGCCGATCTGACCTGGGCCATCCAGAAAGTGCGCCGTGAGGGTGGAGCGCGGGCCGGGGGCTTCCCGGGGGCTGCGCGGATCCTTTCCGAGCTGACCAATGGGCCTGAGCGTCGCCGCGTCGGCCTGCGCCCTGAGGGGCGTGCGCCCATGCGCGAGGGTGTTGCGCTTTTTGCCACCGATGGCACCGGGCTTGGGGCGATCACCTCGGGCGGCTTTGGCCCCTCGGTCGGCGCGCCGATTGCCATGGGCTATGTGGCAACGGGTTTTGCGGCTGAGGGCCAGGCGCTTGAGGCCGAGTTGCGGGGCAAAAAGCTGCCGCTGGTGGTGGCGGCAACGCCCTTCCATCCAACCAATTACAAACGTTAAGTCCCAGGGGATCAAAGAGATGAAATTCACCAAGGAACATGAATGGCTGCGCGTCGAGGGTGACCTGATCGTGGTCGGAATCACCGAACATGCCGCAGAAGCGCTTGGCGATGTGGTATTTGTCGAACTGCCCGAGGCTGGCACGCAGGTCGCGGCCGGCGATGAGGTCTCGGTGATCGAGAGCGTTAAGGCGGCCTCGGATATTCTGGCCCCGGTTGAGGGTGAGATTGTCGAGGTTAATGGGGCGTTGTCGGACAATCCGGGGCTGGTGAACGAGGATCCGCTGGGCGGGGCCTGGTTTTTCAAGCTGAAGGTCGATGACCTGGGCGTGATCGATCAGTTCATGGACGAAGATGAGTATAAGGATTTCATCGGCTGAGGCCGATGGGCCGTGACTGAGTGCTGGGATTGTGCCCGGCACCTGGCCTGACGCCGGGGGGGAAGCCCCCGGACCTGACCTAACGCCGGGGGACCAGTCCCCCGGACCCCCTGGGATATTTATGGGCAGAAAATGGGAAGGGCGTGGTGCGTTTCCCTAATGCCTGGAGGTGCGCCATGAGTTTCACTCCGACCGACTATAACCCCTATGATTTCGCCAATCGTCGCCACATCGGGCCTTCTCCGGCTGAGATGGCGGATATGTTGAAAGTGGTGGGCGCGGCCTCGCTGGAGGCTTTGATCGATGAGACGGTGCCGGCGAGTATCCGCCAGGAAAAGCCGCTGTCCTGGGCACCTTTGGCCGAGCATGAGCTGCTGGCGAAGATGAAAGAGGTGGCGGGGAAGAACCGCGTGATGACCTCGCTGATCGGGCAGGGCTATTATGGCACGGTGACGCCGCCGGCGATCCAGCGCAATATTCTGGAAAATCCGGCCTGGTATACCGCCTATACGCCCTATCAGCCCGAGATCGCGCAGGGGCGGCTTGAGGCTTTGTTGAATTACCAGACTATGGTCTGTGATCTGACCGGGCTGGATATTGCCAATGCGTCTTTGCTGGACGAGGCGACGGCGGCGGCTGAGGCCATGGCCATGGCCGAGCGTTCTGCGAAGTCTAAGGCGAAGGCATTCTTTGTGGATCGCTTCTGCCATCCGCAGACCATCGCCGTGATCCGCACCCGGGCCGAGCCTTTGGGCATTGAGATCATCGAGGGCGATGTCGGCACGCTGGAGCCGGAGAAGGTTTTTGGTGCGATCTTCCAGTATCCGGGGTCGTATGGCCATGTGACGGATTTTACCGCGAAAATCGCGCATCTGCATGAGGCGAAGGCGCTGGCGATTGTGGCGACCGATCTGCTGGCGCTTTGCATGCTGAAAGAGCCGGGCGCGATGGGGGCGGATATCGCCATTGGCTCGTCGCAGCGCTTTGGCGTGCCGATGGGCTATGGTGGGCCGCATGCGGCGTTTATGGCGTGCCGCGATGATCTGAAGCGCAATATGCCGGGGCGGATTGTGGGGGTCTCGATCGACAGCCACGGCACGCGGGCTTACCGCCTGAGCCTGCAGACGCGTGAGCAGCATATTCGTCGCGAAAAGGCGACCTCGAACGTTTGCACGGCGCAGGCGCTGCTGGCGGTGATGGCCAGCATGTATGCGGTGTTCCATGGGCCGAAAGGTCTGCGTGCGATTGCCGAGCGGGTGCATTTCCTGACCCAGCGGCTGGCGCGGGCGCTGATGGCGGCGGGGGCGAAAGTGGCGCCGAAGGCGTTTTTCGACACGATCACCGTTGAGGTCGGCGTGGGCCAGGCGGGGATCCTGGCGGCGGCGCGGGCCGAGGGGCTGAACTTCCGCAAGATCGGCAATGACCGGGTTGGAATCAGCCTGGATGAGACCACCTCGGAAGAGGTGCTTTCCCGGGTGCTGCGCGCCTTTGGGATTGAGGGTGTGCCGCCCCATCGCGGTGATCTGGGCTTCCCCGAGGCGATGCTGCGGACCAGCGAGTATCTGACGCATCCGGTTTTCCACATGAACCGGGCCGAGTCTGAGATGATGCGCTATATGCGTCGTCTGTCGGATCGGGATCTGGCGCTGGATCGGGCGATGATCCCGCTGGGATCCTGCACGATGAAGCTGAATGCGGCCGCCGAGATGATGCCGATCACCTGGCCGGAGTTTGGTAGTCTGCACCCCTTTGTGCCGCGCGACCAGGCGGCGGGTTACAGCGAGGCGATTGCCGATCTGACCGCGAAGCTTTGCGAGATCACCGGCTATGCGGCCTTTTCCATGCAGCCCAATTCCGGGGCGCAGGGGGAATATGCGGGCCTCTTGACCATCCTGGCCTATCACAAGGCGCGCGGCGATCAGCAGCGCAAGATCTGTCTGATCCCGATCTCGGCGCATGGAACCAACCCGGCCTCGGCCCAGATGGCGGGGATGGATGTTGTCGTGGTGAAATCCTCGCCGAATGGCGACGTGGATCTGGATGACTTCCGCGACAAGGCGGCAAAGGCCGGGGATCGGCTGGCGGCCTGTATGATCACCTATCCCTCGACGCATGGTGTGTTCGAAGAGACGGTGCGTGAGGTCTGCAAGATCACCCATGATCATGGCGGCCAGGTCTATATCGACGGCGCCAATATGAATGCGATGGTGGGCCTTGTGAAACCGGGTGAGATCGGCGGCGATGTCAGCCACCTGAACCTGCACAAGACCTTCGCCATTCCGCATGGTGGCGGCGGTCCAGGCATGGGGCCGATTGGCGTCGGGGCCCATCTGGCGCCCTATCTGCCCGGGCACCCCGAGGCAGGCGGCGAAGAGGGGCCGGTCTCGGCTGCCCCCTATGGATCGGCCTCGATCCTGCTGATCTCATGGGCCTATTGCCTGATGATGGGCGGGCAGGGGCTGACGCAGGCGACGCGGGTGGCGATTTTGAACGCCAATTACATCGCGGCGCGGCTGAAGGGGGCCTATGAGGTTCTTTACATGGGGAACCGGGGCCGGGTGGCGCATGAATGTATCCTGGATACGCGCCCCTTTGCCGAGCATGGCGTGACGGTGGATGATATCGCCAAGCGTCTGATCGACAATGGTTTCCATGCGCCGACCATGTCCTGGCCGGTCTCTGGCACGTTGATGGTTGAGCCGACGGAATCCGAGACCAAGGCCGAGATCGACCGTTTCATCACTGCATTGCTGGCGATCCGCGAGGAGATCCGCAGCGTTGAGGCGGGCGATATTTCGGCCGAGGACAGCCCGCTGCGCTATGCGCCGCATACGGTGCAGGATCTGGTGGCGGAATGGGACCGGAAATACACCCGCGAGCAGGGTTGCTTCCCGCCTGCGGCCTTCCGGGTCGATAAATACTGGCCGCCTGTCGGGCGGATCGACAATGTTTATGGCGACCGCAATCTGATCTGCACCTGCCCGCCGCTGGAAAGCTATCTCGACGCGGCAGAGTGATCGGCGAGGATGGCCGGACGGGTTCCTCGCCCCGGATTTGGCCTGAACCGGGGGGGGCTTTGCGTCCCGCCGTGATCTAAACCGGGGGGCTTCGCGCCCCGCCGTTACCTAAGCCGGGGGGGCTTCGCGCCCCCCGGGCCCCCCGCGGGATATTTTCAGACAGATGAAAAGGCTTGCGGGGTTTTGACATTGGGGTGGCCGCGGGGTAGCGCTGCTTATCATGAATGACAAACCTGCCTCGTTTCGCGGCGGTCTTCTGGCCGCTTTGCCCATTGTGATGGGTTATTTTCCGATTGCCTTTTCCTTTGGCGTCGCTGCGACCAGAGGGGGGCTGAGCCAGCCCGAGGCGGTGATGCTTTCGCTGGTGATCTATGCCGGGGCGTCGCAGTTTCTGGCGCTGACGCTTTTTGCCAGCGGGGCGCCGATTCTGGTGGCGGCCTTCACGCTGATTGCGATGAATGTGCGTCATGTGCTTTACGGCCCGGCGCTGATGAAAGAGGCCGGGCGTGACGGGGCGCGACGCTATGCCTGGGCCTGGGCCTGGGGGCTGACCGATGAGGTGTTCGGCCAGGCCCTGGGGGCGGTTGCGCGGGGGCAGCGGTTTTCCGAGAGCTATATGTTCGGGCTGGGGCTGGCGGCCTATGCCGCCTGGGTTTTGGGCACGGCCGTGGGGGCCTATGCGGGCGGCGGTGCGCTGGATGGCTGGCCTGCGGTCAGCGCGGGGCTGGATTTCATGCTTTCGGCCTTGTTCCTGGCGCTTTTGCTGTCGATTTTCTCGCGCCTTGCCCTGCCTGCGATCCTGGCTGCAGTGGTGGCGACGGTGATCGGCACCCTGTTCTGGTCGGGGACGGCGGGCATTCTGGCCGGGATGATCTGCGGCGCTGTTGCGGGCATGGCGGCCGGGCTTTTGAGGGGGCGCGGATGAACCCGGATCTGATTTTGATGGCGGTACTGGCCGGGCTGGCGAATTGGGGCTTTCGGGCGCTGCCCATTCTTTTGATGCGGGGTGAGGCAAAGCCTGGCGGGCTGATGGCGGGGTTTCTGGCCTCGACCGGGCCTGCGGCGATTGCGACTTTGTTTGTGGCCTCGGTTCTGCCCGGGCTTTGGCCCGAGGGGCGCAATCTGGTGCCGCTGACGGTGGGCGTGCTGATCACCGTGCTGGCGTTTTTGCCGCGCCGCTCGGTGGTGGTGGCGACGCTGGCGGGATCATGCGGCTATGGGATTGCCTTTGCCCTGACCACGTGAGGGGGGGCGACGCCCCCCTGCACGAAGCTGTGGGGGGGGCAGGTTCAGCCTGCCAGCGCCGGATAGAGCGCGCGGAATCGCGCATAGGCTGCGGCGAATTCCGGGATCAGCGCGGTATCGGGCGTGATGGTGCGGGCTATGGCGGGGGCGGTGCAGATGCTGGCCGGATCGGCCCCGGTGACCGCCATCAGACCCAGCCGTGCCGCGCCAAAAGCTGCGCCGAAATCGCCGCCGACCGGCAGATCGACCGGCAGATCCAGCGTGGTGGCGATCACCTTCAGCCAATAGCTGGAATTCGAGCCGCCGCCGACCGCGACCAGCCGATTGATCCCGGCCCCCGCGTCGCGCAGCGCGGTCAGGTTGTCGGCCAGCGCAAAGGCCACGCCCTCCATCACGGCGCGGGTCAGGGCCTTGCGGTCGGCCTCATGACCCAGCCCGGTGAAGGCCCCACGGATTTTCGCGTCGTTATGGGGTGTGCGCTCGCCCGAGAGATAGGGCAGGAAGGTCGCGGCCCCGGGGGCGACGAGTGTTTCGCCCAGCTCACGCGAGAGGTCGGCGGCGCTGGCCCCGGTGATCCCGGCATACCAGTTCAGCGCATCGGTCGCCGAAAGGATCACCCCCATCTGGTGCCAGCGGCCCGGCAGGGCGTGGCAGAAGGCATGCACGGCGCTGGCAGGCAGCGGGCGGAAGGCGTCATTGGCGGCAAAGACCACGCCCGATGTGCCAAGGGAAACAAAGGCCTGGCCCTCCTGGACCATGCCCATGCCGATGGCTGCGGCGGCATTGTCGCCCGCACCGCCTGCGACGATGACCGGACCGCTGAGGCCCCAGTCTGACAAGAGGCCCGCGCGCAGCTGCCCGCCGGGGTCTGATCCCTCGACGAGGCGGGGCATGTGATCGCGTGAAAGCCCGGTGGCGGCCAGCAGATCATCGGACCAGTCGCGTTTGGCGCAATCAAGCCAGCTGGTGCCCGAGGCGTCTGACATTTCAGAGATATGCTCGCCCGTCAGCCAAAGGCGCAGCGCGTCCTTGGGCAAGAGCACTTTGGCGCAGCGGGCGAAGATCTCTGGCTCATGTGTGGCAAGCCAGGCCAGTTTCGGCGCGGTAAAGCCGGGGAAGACGATATTGCCGGTGATGGCACGGAAACGCGGATCGGCGTCCAGCCGGGCGGCCTCATGGCTGGCGCGGGTGTCGTTCCACAGGATCGAGGGGCGCAGCGCCTGGTCGGCGGCGTCATAAAGCGTGGCGCCATGCATCTGCCCGGACAGGCCGATGCCGCGCAGGGCGGCAAACTCGCGCGGATGGGCGGCGCGGACGGCGGCGACGGCCGTCTGGCAGGCCTTGATCCAGAGCGCGGGGTCTTGCTCGGACCAGCCGGGATGCGGGCGCGAGACCGGCGTGTCGGCGGTGGCCGAGCCGATAATCCGTTGAGCGTCATCCATCAGCAGGGCGCGGATGCCCGAAGTGCCAAGATCCAGTCCGAGATACATCTGTCGCCTCATGGTAAATGCCCCGGCCTGAATAAGGCCGGGGCGGGTGTTACAGCAAGATCAGAACGGGCTGTCGGGGTAGTAATAGGTGGCGGCGTTGTCCGGCGTCACCAGCACCGAGCCGATGATGAAATCGCCCGAAACCGGGGCCTGAGACACCAGGCCGACGGCGGTGATCTCAATCGCGGTTGCGATCATCGCGGGCGGATAGGTGACATTTGCCGGGATCATCGCATCGCCATCCATGGTGCGTTTGACCATCTCTTTCATGCCCGCGCCGCCGAGGACGAATTTGACATCCTTGCGGCCAGCGGCCTCGATTGCGGCCAGCGCGCCCAGTGCCATATCGTCATCTGACGCCCAGACCGCGTCGATTTCCGGGTATTTCGACAGGAAATCCTGCATCACGGTGAAAGAGTTGTCGCGGTTCCAGTTGCCATGTTCGGCGGCCAGAACCTCGATGCCAGAGCCCTCAATCGCGCCCTGGAAGCCCTCCAGCCGTTCGTTGTCGATGGTGGTCGGGATGCCGCGCAGCACCACGATCTTGCCGCCATCGGGCATGTGCGATTTCATGAACTCGCCCGCGACGCGGCCGAAACCGGGGTTGTCGCCCGCGACATAGAGGTCCTGGATGCCCTCAACCGCGAGGCCACGGTCAACCACGGTCACCCAGGCGCCCGAGGCTTTGACATTTTGCACCGGGCCGGTCAGCGGCTCTGATTCAAAGGGCAGAACGACCAGGGCGCTGATCTTGCGGGTGGCCAGCATGTCCTCAATGTCATTGACCTGTTTGGCCGGGTCGGATGCGGTGGCGAGAACGAAATCCAGTTCCGGATAGGTCGCCTCCAGCCGTTCAACGGTGGTTTTGGCGAAATAGTTCATGCCGCCCGCCCAGCCATGGGTTGCCGCCGGGATCGACACGCCGATCACTTTGGTGTCCTGGGCCATGGCCGGGCCGCCAAGTGCGACCGCCAGTGCAAGTGCTGATACGAAATGTTTCATGGCTTCTCCTCCCTAGAGATAACGCTTTGAAAATTATGGGCCAGGATCACTGGCCCGCTTTGCTTCCGCGCTGCAAAACGACAGCGAGGATGATGATCGCGCCCTGGATTGCGCCGTTCAGATAGGGCGAGACGTAATCGGTCAGGTTCAGCAGATTGCCGATCAGCACCAGGATCAGCACGCCGACAACCGTGCCCCAGACGCGGCCAAAGCCGCCCTTCAGCGCGGTGCCGCCGATGATGACGGCGGCAATCGCCTCCAGCTCCCACAAAAGGCCGGTGGCCGATGAGGCAGAGCCGAGGCGCGGCACATACATGATGACCGCGATGCCCACCAGGCCGCCCAGCATCACATAGGTCAGCAGCCGCACGCGGGCGACGCGGACCGAGGCATATCTTGCCACCTGGTCGTTCGAGCCGATGGCGGCGCAATGGCGGCCAAAGGCGGTTTTGCGCATCAGCACCTCGCCCAGGATCACCACCAGGGCAAAGACGATGATCGGCCAGGTGATACCGAAAATGCCGCCGTAATAGACCGGCTGGTAAAAGCTGCGCAGGCCGAAATCCAGGCTGAGCGTGCCGCCATCGGCAAGCCAGGTGACGAGGCTGCGATAGATGCCCATTGAACCCAGGGTGACGATGAAAGCCTCGATCCCCAGCCGGGTGATCAGAAGGCCGTTGATCAGCCCGGCGATGATCCCGGCCCCCAATGCCACCGCCATGCCGACCAGAACGATGGGCACGCCCACCCCCATTTTCGGCAAAAGCGTGTTCATCACCAGGATCATCAGCCCGGCCACGAAAGCCGCCATCGATCCGACCGAAAGATCAAGCCCGCCCGAGGTGATCACGAAGGTCATCCCCACCGCGATGATGCCGATAAAGGCCGATCGCGCCAGCACATTGGTGATATTGTCGAGGCCGAGGAAATTCGGGTTCATCAGCGCACCCGCGATCACCAGGATCACCAGCGCAAGGATCGGGCCGATCACGCTCATCTGCAGTTTGCGGGCGGGGGAGGCCGCTACACTCATTCCGTCAACTCCTTTTCGGGGGCCAGTTCAGGGGCTGCCTGGCCGATCCCCATGGCGAGGCGCACGATGGCCTCTTCGGTGGTATTCGCGCCTGTCAGCTCGCCTGCGATCCGGCCCTGGCGCATGACGAGGACCCGGTCGGAAAGGCCGATCACCTCTTGCATCTCGGATGAGATCACCACGATGGCGCGGCCCCTGCGGGCGAGGTGGCGGATGAATTCATACATCTGCTGTTTGGTGCCGATATCGATGCCGCGGGTTGGCTCGTCGATCACGATGATCTCAGGTTCTGAAAGCATGGTCCTGGCGAAAAGCAGCTTTTGCTGGTTGCCGCCGGAAAGATGCCCGACCGTCACCTCACGCGAGCCGCGAATGTCGAAATCGCGGATCGCCTGGTCAAGCGCGGCCTCTTCGGCGCCCGTATCCAGCAGGCCATGGCTGAATTTGTGCAGGGCCTGCAGGGTCAGGTTCTCGCGCATGCCTTTTTGCAGCAAAAGCCCACGCGATTTGCGGTCTTCGGTCAGATAGCAAAGCCCGCGCTCCAGCGCCTGCCAGGGGTGGCGGATGGTGACGGGCTGGCCCTTGATCCGCACCTGGCCCGTGGCCGGGCGCAGACCCGCAAGCCCCTCAAATGTCTCAGTTCGGCCAGAGCCGATCAGCCCGGCGATGCCGAGGATCTCGCCCGCCCGCAGCGTCAGGCTGATGTCATGCGCGAAGCCCGGCACGTCCAGCCCGCTGATCTCCAGCACCACTTCGCCCGGTTGGCTGTCTTTGGGCGGGTAGAGGGTGCTCATCTCGCGCCCGACCATCGCCTCGGCCATGCCATGCTCGTCCATCGCCGCGGCAGGGCCCGACCAGATGACCTGGCCATCACGCATGATCGTCAGGTCATCTGCGATCTCTTTCACCTCATCCAGCTTATGCGAGGTGAACAGAACCGCCGTGCCCGCCGCCCGTAGCGCGCGGACCTGTTCGATCAGGATCGCAGTCTCGGCGCGGGTCAGCACGGCGGTCGGCTCGTCCATGATCAGAACGCGGGTCTCACGCGAGAGGGCGCGGGCGATCTCGACCATCTGCTTGTCGGAATTCGACAGGCTGGAGATGGGGCGATCCGTGTCCACCCGGCATTGCAACCGGTCCAAAAGCGCCCGGGCTTTGGCCCGCATCGCGGCTTTGTCGAGGAAGGGGCCGCGCTTCAGCTCGCGCCCGAGGAAGATATTTTCCTCGACCGACAGATGATCGGCCAGGTTAAATTCCTGATGGATCATCGAAATCCCCGCCGCCTCGGCCGCGCCGACCGAGGCGAAGGTGACGGGCTTTCCATCCAGCAAAACCGCCCCTGATGAGGGCGGCTGATAGCCTGCAAGGATCTTCATCGTCGTCGATTTGCCCGCGCCATTCTCGCCGATCAGCGCATGAACGCGCCCCGGTGCCAGCGCGATGGAGATCGCGTGCAAAACCTCAATCGGGCCAAAGCTGCGGCTGACGCCCTGGAGGGAAAGCGTGGCTTCGGTCACAGCGCCACCCAGGCGGCATTGCCCCGTGACGAGCGGATCGCGGCGTCTATAAAGCGCATGCCCGCCATGCCCGCCGCGATCCCCGGCAAAAGCCCGGTGTCGGGGGTCTGGCCGCTGTCAGCGGCGCGGATGGCGCGTGCGGCCTCGGTGTAGATATTGGCGAAACCCTCAAGATAGCCCTCCGGGTGGCCGCCCGGCGTGCGGCTGACGGCATTCGCCGCCGCCGATGCCCCGGCGCCGCGCCGGGTCAGCAGGCGTTTCGCGCCGCCAAAGGGGCTGTGCCAGAGGTAATTCGGATCCTCCTGGCCCCATTCAAGCCCACCTTTTTCGCCGAAAATCCGCAGCCGCAGGCCGTTTTCGCAGCCGGGTGCCACCTGGCTGCACCACAGGATGCCGCGTGCGCCGCCCTGCATGCGCAACAGGATATTGGCGTTGTCATCGACCTGGCGGCCGGGCACGAAACTTTGCAGATCGGCGGCCAGGCTTTCGACCGCAAGGCCAGAGACGAAACAGGCCAGGTTATGCGCATGGGTGCCGATGTCACCAATCGCGCCGCCTGCGCCCGAACGCGCCGGATCGGTGCGCCAGCCCGCCTGTTTGTTGTCTGCGCCTGCGTCCTCGGTCAGCCAGTCCTGGGCGTATTCGACCTGGATCAGGCGGATCTTGCCCAGCTCTCCGCTGGCCACCATCTCGCGGGCCTGGCGGATCATCGGATAGGCGGTGTAATTATGGGTCAGGATGAAGAGCGCCTTTGATGCCTTCACCGCCGTCTCAAGCCTGGCCGCATCCTCCATCGTTGCGGTCAGCGGCTTGTCGCAGATCACATGGATGCCGTGCTGCAGGAAGGCCATCGCAGGCCCGGCGTGCATATGGTTCGGCGTCACGATTGAGACCGCGCGGATGCCGTCGGGGCGGGCGGCTTCTTGCGCGGCCATTTCCTCATAGCTGCCATAGGTGCGATCGGGGGCCAGGCCAAGCGCCAGCCCGCTTTCCCGCGCCCGTTCCGGCGTTGACGAAAGCGCCCCTGCCACCAGGTCATATTCGCCATCAATGCGGGCGGCGATGCGGTGGACGGCCCCGATAAAGGCATCCTTGCCGCCGCCAACCATTCCGAGTCTGATCTTTGTCATCCTGTCTCAGCCCCCCTTACAGCCCCAGCATGCGGCGATTGGCGGCCTGATCGGTGCCGCCGTCGGCGAAATCGTCAAAGGCCTTGTCGGTGACGCGGATGATGTGCTGTTTGACGAATTCGGCCCCCTCACGCGCGCCATCCTCGGGGTGTTTCAGCGCACATTCCCATTCGACCACGGCCCAGCCGTCGAAGTCATTGGCGGCCATTTTTGAGAATACCGCGCCGAAATCGACCTGGCCGTCGCCTAAGGACCGGAAGCGTCCGGCCCGGTTCACCCATGACTGAAAGCCGCCATAGACGCCCTGCCGCCCGGTCGGGTTGAACTCGGCATCCTTGACGTGGAACATGCGGATGCGGTCGCGGTAAATGTCTATATTGTCGAGGTAATCCAGGCATTGCAGCACGTAATGCGAGGGATCGTAAAGCATGCAGGCGCGGGGATGATTGCCGGTGCGTTCCCAGAACATCTCATAGGTGATGCCGTCGTGCAGGTCTTCGCCGGGGTGGATCTCATAGCAGATATCGACGCCGCAGTCCTCGGCGTGATCGAGGATCGGCTTCCAGCGGCGGGCCAGCTCGTCAAAGGCGGTTTCGACCAGACCCGCCGGGCGCTGCGGCCAGGGGTAGACAAAGGGCCAGGCCAGCGCGCCAGAGAAGGAGGCCTGCGCCGTCAGCCCCATGTTCCTGCTGGCGCTCAGCGCGTTTTTCACCTGGGTCACCGCCCATTCCTGCCGCGCCTTGGGGTTGCCGCGCACCTGGGGCGCGGCAAAGCCATCAAAGGCCTCATCATAGGCGGGATGGGTGGCGACCAGCTGGCCCTGAAGATGGGTCGAAAGCTCGGTCACCACGACGCCATTCGCTGCCGCTATGCCTTTGAATTCGTCGCAGTACTCCTTGCTGGTGGCGGCAAGATCCAGATCGATCAGCCGCCCGTCCCAGCTGGGCACCTGCACGCCCTTATAGCCGATGTCAGCGGCCCATTTCGTGATGCTGTCCCAGGAATTGAACGGCGCGGCATCGCTTGCGAATTGCGCCAGGAACAGGCCTGGCCCTTTGATCGTTTTCATGGTCTCTCCTCCCCAGGTTTGACCGTTTCAGCGGTTGGTCAGACGTAGCGGTTGACCAGGTTTTCCAGAATTTCCTGCCGGCCCGAGACGGGCTGCGGATCAAGCCCGGCTGCCTCGGCCTGGTCAGCGATCCCGGCAAGCGTTGCGCCTTTGGCCAGCATTGCCTGGGCATCAGCACGTTGCCATCCGGCATAGCGGGCCTTGCGGGCCTCTTCCAGGCGGCCCTCTTCCAGCATCTTTGCTGCCGCTTTCAGGCCCCGCGCGCAGACATCCATCGCGCCGACATGGGCGGCGACCAGATCCACCGGATCCAGCGACTGGCGGCGCAGTTTTGCGTCGAAATTGGTGCCGCCGGTGGTGAAGCCGCCCGCTTTCAGCACCTCATAATAGGCCAGCGCGGTCTCAGAGACATTGTTGGGGAACTGATCGGTGTCCCAGCCGGACTGGTAATCGTTCCGGTTCATGTCGATCGAGCCAAAGATGCCAAGCGTCCGCGCGAGTGCCAGCTCATGCTCGAAGGAATGGCCGGCAAGGATCGCATGGCCCTGCTCGATGTTCAGCTTTACCTCATTTTCAAGGCCATAGCGTTTGAGGAAACCGTAGCAGGTGGCGACATCGAAATCATATTGATGCTTGGTCGGCTCCTGGGGTTTCGGCTCCAGCAGGATTGCGCCTTTGAAGCCGATCTTGTGCTTATGCTCGACCACCAGGTTCAGGAAGCGGCCCATATGGTCCAGCTCCTGGCCCAGATCGGTGTTCAGCAGTGTCTCATAGCCCTCACGCCCGCCCCAAAGCACATAATTTTCACCGCCCAGGCGATGGGTCACCTCCATCACGCCGCGCACGACAGAGGCCGAATAGGCGAAAACATCCGGGTCGGGGTTTGAGGCCGCGCCCGCCATGTAGCGGCGGTTCGTGAACAGGTTCGCGGTGCCCCAAAGCAGCCCTGGCCCGCCTGCCTCCATCTTCGCCTGAAGGTAATCGGCGATCTCTTCCAGCCGGGCGCGGCTTTCGCGCAGATTGCTGCCCTCGGGGCGGATGTCATGGTCGTGGAAGCAGTAGAAGGGCACGCCCAGAATGCGGAAAAGGTCAAAGGCCGCATCGGCACGGGTCTTTGCCAGTGCCATCGTGTCGGCGGGGAACCAGGGGCGCTCAAAGGTGCGGCCGCCAAAGGGATCGCCGCCCTCCCAGGCGAAAGAGTGCCACCAGGCGACGGCAAAGCGCAGGTGATCCTCCATCCGTTTGCCCAGCACGATTTCGTCGGGGTTGTAGTGACGATAGGCGAGGCCTTCTGCCTCGGGGGCATATCTGACCGGGGCGATGGCGCTGAAATAGCCGCTCATGGGGTCTCTCCTGCAGCCAAAGGGGCGGGGGCCGTCAGGGGCAGGGCCGCCGGAAGGTTGTCTTTGACGTAAATCGTGGGCGTAATATCGCGGGCCGGATCAGGCAGTTCGCGCCCATCGGCCAGCGCCTTCATCACATCGACCGCCAGCGCGATTTCCTGGGCGGGTTTCTGGTCGATCACCGCATCGACCAGGCCGGATTCCAGCCCTGCCCGGGTCGTGGGCGTCAGGTCATGCATGATGACAAAGGGGCGCGGCCCGCTGATCCGGGCGAGGATGTCGATCAGCCCGCGATTGCCGGCGCCGATGGAATAGATGCCGCTGATGGCAGGGGTTTTCGCCAGCGCCGCCGTGACGCGCTGACGCATCAGATCGTGACGGTCATCGACGACCACCGCCTCCAGCAGCTGTTGGCCGCTGCCATCCAGCACGGCTTTTGCGCCCATAAGCCGGTCGCGGTGGTCGCGGGCGCTCATGGCGCCGATGATGGGCAGGATCAGGCCAGGGTCGGTTGCGGGCCGCGCCATATGGGCAATCCGCATCAGCCGCCCGGCGGTGCGACCCGCGATGATATTGTCGATGCCGACATAGGCGGCGCGGATGTCAGCGGCGGCATCGCCGACCAGCGTCACCACCGGGATATGGGCCGCGCTGAGGGCAGCAATCGCGGCAGAGATGCGGGGCGTCTCGGTCGCAACCACCGCAACGGCGTCACAGTCGCGGGGCAGTTCTTCCAGTGCGCGTGCCAGGGCGTCGCTGTCCAGAGTTGGCACCTCAGTCAGCGAAAAGCGGATACGGTCAATGCGGCGCAGGCTGGCCTCGGCCTCGACCGCCTGACGCAGGGCGCGGAAAAAGCTGTGATCGCCGCCGGGCAGCAGAAAACGGAAATGATAAATGCGCCCGCGCGACAGGTTCGCGGCATGCAGATCACGCTCATACCCGAGCGTCTCGATGGCCTGCAGGACGCGGCGCGTGGATTTCTCGGCGACATTGCCGCGTGCGTTCAGAACACGGTCGGCCGTCGCATAGCTCACGCCCGCAGCCCGCGCCACATCCTGCAGCGTCGGCTTGCGCATTCGATTCTCCTCCCGCCGATCAGAAGAGATGAGGGAATGATATACGTCAATCATTTTCTGACAGACGTCTGTCATCCTGCCATTGCCTGGCGTGCGGTGGGGGGCGGAAGGGAATTTCGCCCGATGTCCGAAATGGAAGGGTCGTTGTCTGAAACAAGAGGGTTCAGGCCCGCGAAAATCCTGAAACTGGGGGAAGTTTCGGCGCGGGGATGTGATGCGATACTCTGGCTTTAAGGTGATCAAAGAGGCCCTGACCGGCCATAAGGGCTGGACGCCCGCCTGGCGCGACCCGGAGCCGAAAAAACACTATGATATCATCATCATAGGTGGCGGCGGGCATGGGCTGGCGACGGCCTATTATCTGGCGAAGATCTTCGGCCGCGCCAATGTTGCGGTGCTGGAAAAGGGCTGGATCGGCGGCGGCAATGTGGGGCGGAACACGACGATCATCCGCTCGAACTATCTGCTGGACGGGAATGAGCCGTTCTACGAGTTTTCCATGAAACTCTGGGAAAATCTCGAACAGGATTTCAACTATAACGCCATGGTCAGCCAGCGCGGCGTGCTGAACCTTTGCCACACGGATGCGCAGCGTGACGCGATGCGCAGGCGCGGCAATGCGATGCGGCTGAACGGGGTCGATGCAGAGCTGCTGGACCGCGAACAGGTTCGCCAGATGGCGCCTTTCCTGAACTTCGACAATGCGCGCTTTCCGATCAAAGGCGGTCTTTTGCAGCCGAGGGGCGGCACCGTGCGCCATGATGCGGTGGCCTGGGGCTATGCCCGTGGCGCCGATCAGCGCGGCGTCGACATCATCCAGAATTGCGAGGTCACCGGGTTCAAAATCGAAAACGGCAAGGTGCTGGGCGTGGAAACCACCCGTGGTTTTATCGGCGCGAATAAGATCGGCTGTGCAGTGGCGGGATCCTCGGGCAAGGTCATGGCCCAGGCGGGCATCCACCGCCTGCCGATTGAAAGCCATGTGCTGCAGGCCTTCGTGTCGGAAGGCCTCAAGCCGCTGCTGCCGGGCGTCATCACCTATGGCGCGGGCCATTTCTATGTCAGCCAATCCGACAAGGGCGGCCTGGTGTTTGGCGGCGATATCGACGGCTACAACACCTATGCACAGCGCGGCAATCTGCCGGTGGTCGAGGACGTCTGCGAGGGCGGCATGTCCCTGATGCCGATGATCGGCCGCGCGCGGCTGCTGCGCATCTGGGGCGGTATCATGGATATGTCGATGGATGGATCGCCCATCATCGACAGGACCGATATCGACGGCCTCTATTTCAACGGCGGCTGGTGCTATGGCGGGTTCAAGGCGACGCCCGCCAGCGGCTGGTGCTTTGCGCATCTGCTGGCCAATGATCAGCCGCATTCCGTGGCGACGGCCTATCGGTTCGACCGGTTCCGCAAAGGGCTGATGATCGACGAAAAGGGCATGGGCGCCCAACCCAATCTGCATTGAGGACCGTGAGATGATTATCAATCACCCGCTGCTGGGGCCGCGCGACTCGCAGGAATTTGTTTACCTGGGCGATGCCTCGCTGATCGACCGCCCGGACTGGCAGGCCGAAGGCGCGGTCGATGCCTTCTATGAATATCTCTATCAGCGCGAAAACCCCGCTGGCCTGCACCAGGAGCTGTGGTTCCACGAGCAGGGCGACCGCTCCTGGCTGGTCGTGACCCGCAACACGCTGACCCATGAGATCACCAAAGTCGAACTGGCCCGCGATGTGGCCCGCAGCCGGGGGCGCTCAAAATGAGCCAGAAGAACCGTCTTTCCGGTGGGTTGCTGAACCGGGCAAAGCCGCTGAACTTCACCTTCGATGGTGCCAGCTATCAGGGCTATGAGGGCGACACGCTGGCCTCGGCGCTGCTGGCCAATGGCGTGCGGCTGATGGGGCGCTCGTTCAAATATCACCGCCCGCGCGGGCCGATATCTTCGGGTTCGGAAGAGCCGAACGCGATTGTCGAATTGCGCACGGGGGCCCGGCAAGAGCCGAATACCCGCGCCACCATTGCGGAATTGTTTGAGGGGCTGTCGGCGAAAAGCCAGAACCATGTCGGCTCGCTGAAATTTGATTTTCTGGCGATCAATGATCGGCTGTCGTCCTTCTTCGCGGCGGGGTTCTACTACAAGACCTTCATGTGGCCGAAGGCGTTTTGGGAAAAGCTGTATGAGCCGATGATCCGCCGCGCGGCAGGGCTTGGCAGCCTGTCGATGCAGGACGACCCGGATCATTATGACAAGGGTTTCCTGCATTGCGATCTGCTGGTGATCGGCGCGGGTCCGGCGGGTCTGGCGGCGGCGCTGACGGCGGGGCGCTCGGGCGCAAGGGTGATCCTGGCGGATGAGGATTTCACGCCGGGCGGGCGGCTGAATGCCGAGACATTTACCCTGGGCGATGCCTCGGGGGCTGACTGGGCCAGGGCGGCGATTGCCGAGCTTACCAGCCTGCCGAATGTGCGCATCCTGACCCGGACGGTGGTGATCGGCGCCTTTGATCACGGCATCTATGGTGCGCTGGAGCGGGTCTCGGATCACATCGCAACGCCTGCAAGCGGCAAGCCGCGCCAGATCCTGTGGCGGATCTACAGCCAACGCGCCGTGCTGGCCGCAGGCGCGACCGAACGCCCGATTGCGTTCAAAAACAACGACCGCCCCGGCGTGATGCTGGCCGGTGCGATGCGTGCCTATGCCAATCGCTGGGCCGCGACGCCGGGCCAGACGGTCGCCGTTTTCACCAATAACGACGATGGCTTGCGCACGGCATCGGATCTGCTGGCGAAGGGCGTGAAGGTCGCCGCCGTGATCGACAGTCGGGCCGATGGTCCCGCTTTCACGGGTGCCGAGCACCTGCGCGGCGCGGTGGTCACGGATGCAAAGGGCCGCCTTGGCCTGTCCTCGATCAAGGTGAAACTGGCCTCGGGCGAGACCCGCCAGATCGCCACCGAGGCGCTTGGTGTCTCGGGCGGCTGGAACCCGAATGTGCATCTGACCTGCCATCAGCGGGGTCTGCCGGTCTGGAACGCAGAGCTTGCGGCTTTCGTCCCCGGCACGCTGCCCGTCGGAATGGTGGTTGCGGGGGCGGCCAATGGCCAGCTTTCAACCGCAGGTGCTCTGGCCTCTGGCGCAGCCGCCGCAGGCCAGGCGCTGGAAGGACTTGGTCTGACGGTGAAATCCGCCGACCTGCCCCAGGCCGAGGACGCACCGATCCGCGTCACGCCCCTCTGGTATGTGCCCCACAAGGGCCGCGCCTGGCTGGATCAGCAGAACGATGTCACCGTCAAGGATGTCAAACTGGCGCATCAGGAGGGCTTCCGCTCGGTCGAGCACCTGAAGCGCTATACCACGATGGGTATGGCGACCGATCAGGGCAAGACCTCGAATATCTCGGGCCTGGCGGTCATGGCAGAGATGACCGGCAAGTCGATCCCCGAGACCGGCACCACGATCTACCGCCCGCCTTATACGCCGGTGCCGATTGCGGCCTTCGCGGGTCGCTCGGCTGGTGCCGATTTCCGCCCTAAACGCCTGACGCCCAGCCATAAATGGGCAGCCGAACAGGGCGCGGTCTTTGTCGAGGTCGGCATGTGGATGCGGGCGCAATGGCTGCCGAAAGCGGGGGAAACCCATTGGCGCCAATCGGTCGACCGCGAGGTGCTGGCAACCCGCGGCTCGGTCGGCATCTGCGATGTGACAACCTTGGGAAAGATCGACGTCCAGGGCCCGGATGCGGCAGAGTTCCTGAACCGCATCTATTGCAATCCCTTTGGCAAGCTGCCGGTCGGCAAGGTCCGCTACGGCCTCATGCTGCGCGAAGACGGCATGGCGATGGATGACGGCACCACGGCGCGCCTCGCCGAGGATCATTTCGTCACCACCACCACCACCGCGAATGCGGTCGGCGTCTACCGGCATATGGAGTTTTGCCGCCAATGCCTCTGGCCCGATCTGGACGTGCAGATCATCTCGACCACCGAGGCCTGGGCGCAATTCTCGGTCGCCGGCCCCAATGCGCGGAACCTGCTGCAAAAGATCGTCGACCCCGAACATGACATCTCGAACGAGGCCTTTCCCTATATGGGCTGCGGCGAAATCACCGTCTGCGGCGGGTTTCGCGCGCGCCTCTTCCGGATCTCCTTCTCGGGCGAGCTGGCCTATGAGATCGCGGTCCCGACCCGCTACGGCGACGGGCTTGTGCGCGCCATGATGGAGGCGGGCCGCGAGTTCAACGCGGTCGTCTATGGCACCGAGGCGCTTGGCGTCATGCGGATCGAAAAGGGCCATGCGGCGGGGAATGAACTGAACGGCACCACCTCGGCGCTGAACCTCGGCATGGGCGGCATGGTCAACAAGAAGAAAGACTCGATCGGCTCGACGCTCTCGGAGCGTGAGGGGATGAACCAGGCGGAGGCGCTGAATCTGGTGGGCTTCCAGCCGGTTGATCCGTCGAAGTCGCTGCTGGGCGGGATGCATTTCATCAACCAGGGCGCAGAGGCCAATGCGAGAAACGATCAGGGCTATATGACCTCGGTCGCGTTCTCGCCCAGCCTCGGCCATTCCATCGGCCTCGGCTATCTGAAAAACGGGGCGGCCCGCAAAGGCGAGACCCTGCGTGCCGTGAACCCGCTGGCGGGCGAAGAGGTGATGGTAAAGGTCGTCTCGGCCCATTTTGTTGACCCGGAAGGAGAACGGCTCCGTGGCTGATCATCGTTTGAAACCGATCACCCAGCTGGGGGGCGATACGCCCCGCAAAGACAGCTTTCCCGGCCTGACCATCTCTGAGCGCACCGATACCGCGCTGGCCTCGCTGTCAGCGCGACAGGGGAAACCGGCACAATTCCAGGCGACAGCGAAGGCCTTCTTCGGCTTTGATCTGCCGGGGGCGGGGCGGGTGGCCACGGGTGGCGTTTATACAGCCATCTGGACTGGCCAGGATCAGTGGTTCATTGAGGCCCCATTCGCCAGCCATGAGGATATTGCCCCGATCCTGAAGAAAGGCTTTGGCGATACCGCATCCATCACCGAACAGACCGATGGCTGGGGCGGTTTTGATCTGCAGGGCCAGGGCTGCATCACTACGCTTGAGATCCTGTGCAACCTGGACCTGGGTAAAATGGCTGCTGACAGTGCCAGCCGCACCGTGATCGAACATCTGGGCTGTATCCTGATTTGCCGCGAGACAGGTCAGCACTATACTGTCTATGGCGGCCGCTCCTCGGCGGCGTCGCTGCATCATGCGTTGGTGACGGCTGCGAGATCGGCGCTCTGACGTCGAAGGCAGTGAGGTTGAAATGTCGCAGAGGGGGCGCTGCCCCCTCGCGGCTTTGCCGCTCTCCCCCGGGATATTTAGAGACAGATGAAAAGGAAAAGATGATTTCATCTGTCTCTTAAATATCCCCGCCGGAGGCTTCCTCAGCCAGCCAGAAGCCTGCGGTCAGATCGCGGGAAGCGGCGCGTTTTCTGTTACCCGGAACTTGTTGGCCTTTTTGCGGTCTTCCTGCGGGGTCACGCCGAAGGCTTGCTGGTAATGACGCACCAGTGGCGTCGTGCTGGTATAGCCCACCGCCAGCGCGATCTCTGTGATGGTGTCGTTTGAATAGAGCGCCATCTGTCGTGCCTTTTTCAGTCGCAGGAGGCGGTAATATTTTAGCGGGCTTTGCCCGGTTGAGCGCTTGAAAGAACGGTCGAACTGGCGTGAGGACAGGTCCACCGCCTCGGCCACTTCGGCGATCTGGATCGGATCCTCGATATGTTCCGCGAAAAGCCGGATGGCGCGGGCGACGGGGGCGGGCAGCATATCCTCTGTCCGGTCCGAGCGCAGGGCCGGGGTCTTTTGCCCCACATCCTCGCCGCGCACGAAAGGGTGCTGGAACCAGCAGGCGACCTCGGTCATGGCCTCAGGGCCCAGTTGCTGGTCAATCAGGCGCAGCATCAGGTCGAACACGGCTGTCGCGCCTGCTGCGGTCAGACGACCGCGGTCAATGGTGATCACCTTTTCCGAGGCGATCACATCGGCGAATTCGGCCCGGAATGCAGCCTCATAGCACCAATGGACTGAGGCCTTATGTCCTTCCAGCAGCCCGGATCGCGCCAGCGGAAAGATCCCGCCCGAAAATGCGCCTATCTCAGTGCCATGCCGTGCCAGCCGCCGCAGCGCCGCATTCGAGCCCCGCGCATTCACAAACCGTCCCGAGGGGCCGGACAGGATGTAAAGCTGGTCGAACCCCTCGCAATCGGCCAGCGCGAGATCCGGGTCAAAGCCGACCTCTGCCGAGGAAACCACCCGCTGCCCGCTTTCGCCGACCACGCTCCAGCGAAAAGCCCGCTTGCCGGTGATCTCATTGGCGGCCCGCAGCGGCTCGATGGCCGATGTCAGGCAGGCCATCGGAAAGCCAGGAAAAATCAGAAATCCCAGATGCAGACAGTTTTCATCCTGGTTCATGTTTCTTATTCTCTCAGGAAACATATGCCGTTAGGATAGTCACAGTTTGCCCGGCCGCTGCAAGAGCTGCCGCAAGGGCTGGCGCAAAGAGTTGTCGGTATTATTGGCCGCCTGGCCGATTTAAGGGGTTATCGTGGCAGAACACGACGAAAGGAATCTGATGAGCACCCGATCCGGAAAAGCCGAGCCCGCCCGCGCCCTGTCGCAAGACCCGCATCGGGTGTCAGAGCCGCGCGAGAAGGTGCTTGAGGTGGCAATCGGCCGCGCGGTTCGCAATTTCCGCCACCAGAAGGGGATGACGGTTGCCGATCTGTCAAAACAGACCGGGCTGTCGATCGGCATGGTCTCAAAGATCGAGAATGGCATCACCTCGCCCTCGCTGACCACGCTGCAGGTTCTGGCGCATGCGCTGTCGGTGCCGCTGACCTCATTTTTCCGCCGTTATGAGGAGAACCGCCAGGTCATGCATGTGAAGTCGGGCGAGGCGGTGGTGACCGAACGCGCCGGAACCCGGGCCGGGCATCAATACAGCCTTTTGGGCCATATCGGAGAAAACGCCTCGGGTGTGATTGTTGAGCCCTATCTGATCACCCTGACAGAAGAATCGGATATTTTCCCGACGTTTCAGCATGATGGGATCGAGCTGCTCTATATGCTTGAGGGCGAGGTGGTGTACCGCCATGGCGATCAGACCTTTCTGATGCAGCCCGGGGACAGTCTGTTCTTTGACGCCGATGCGCCGCATGGGCCCGAGGCTCTGAACAAATTGCCGGCCCGCTATCTGTCGGTGATCTCTTATCCGCAGGCCAGCTGAGCACTCAGACCAGGAGCAGGGGATGGATGTCGATGGAATGGCCGCAGCGATTCTGGCCGGTGACCGGCGGGCGCTGGCGCGGGGGATCACGCTGATCGAAAGTGCGCGGCCGGACCACCGCGAACAGGCGGTGACGCTGATCTCAGCCCTGCGCGGCGCCGGGCGGCAGGCCCTGCGGCTGGGGCTGTCGGGCACGCCGGGGGTTGGCAAATCGACCTTTATCGAGGCCTTTGGCATGAAGCTGGCCGATCAGGGCAAGCGGATCGCGGTGCTGGCGGTTGACCCGTCCTCGGCGCGCTCGGGCGGCTCGATCCTGGGCGACAAAACCCGGATGGAGCAGCTTTCGCGCCACCCCAACGCCTATATCCGCCCCTCGCCCAGCCAGGCCCATATGGGCGGCGTCGCGCGGCGCAGCCGTGAGGCGGTGGCGCTTTGCGAGGCGGCGGGCTTTGACCTGGTGTTGATTGAAACCGTGGGCGTCGGCCAGTCTGAGACGATGGTCGCCGAAATCTGCGATATTTTCATCCTGCTGATGGCCCCGGCTGGCGGGGATGAGCTGCAGGGCGTCAAGCGCGGCATCATGGAAATGGCCGATATGATCCTTGTGAACAAGGCCGATGGCGAGCTTTTGACCACCGCCACCCGCACGGTTGCCGATTATGCCGGGGCGCTGCGGCTGTTGCGCAAACGGGCGCAGGATCCCCAGGGGTTTCCAAAGGCGATGCCGGTTTCGGCCTATAGCGGCGCGGGGCTTGACCGTGCCTGGGATGAGATTTCGGGCCTTGCAGACTGGCGGCGCGAGCATGGGCATTGGGCGCTGCGGCGTGCAGACCAGGCGGCGCATTGGTTTCGTGAAGAGGTGCGACACGGCCTGCTATCCGTGCTGGAGCGCGAGCCCGCGCGCGGCATTTTCCAGCGCCTGGCGGTGAATGTGGCCGCAGGCGAGGCCAGCCCGGAGGCCGCCGCCCGGCAGATGCTGGCCTCTTTGGGGCGGGGTTAAGGCCCGTCACCGATGGAGGTGCGGAATTTCTGCGAATTCCGCCCATCAGAGGGGGGCTGATGCAGGTGAATCGCTTGACGCGGCCCCGGAATCCCCGTATTTGCCCCAGGATCGAATTCGGACGGCAGGGATTCTCCCTGTGCTTTGTCCTTTGAACAGCAGCGCAAGCTGACCATAAACAGCGAAAGCTGAACAGACTGAAGGATACCGCAATGTCGCGCGTCTGCGAACTGACTGGCAAAGGCCCGATGACCGGCAACACGGTCAGCCACGCCAACAACAAAAACCGTCGTCGTTTCCTGCCGAACCTGAATGAGGTTTCGCTGGCATCCGACACGCTGGGCAAAACCTTCACCCTGCGCATCTCGGCAGCTGCTCTGCGCAGCGTCGATCACCGCGGTGGCCTGGATGCCTTCCTTGCCCGTGCAAAAGATGCCGAGCTGTCGAATGACGCGCTGAAAATAAAGCGTGAAATCGCAAAAGCGAACGCTGCAGCCTGATTGATCGCCACTTCGGTGGCGCTCTCGGCCGGATCTCAGATCCTCACCCCGATCGGTTCAACCGGTCGGGGTGTTTCCTTTTGCGCAGGCCATTGCGGCCCCGGCTTTGCCCCGGCGGGCGTTGGCGGGGGCTGGGTGGCGGGGGCTGAACGCAAAACGCCGCCCGGCTGGCGGGCGGCGTTCGGGCCTGGTGGCTGTGGTTACTGCACCTGGTCCAGCGCGGCATCCATCCTCTCTCGGGCTTTCTTCGGCATTTTGGTGGCTTTCAGGGGCTCAATTTGCGCTGCCAGATCTGTGGGGGCCTCGCCCACCTGGATCACCATCACCATGCCCATCGCGAAATGCGGCGTGCATTTGACGCCGTAGATGCCGGGCTCGGTGACGGTCACATCCAGCTCCTGGTTGATCTTGCCTTTGAACACTGCCGCGCCTGGCGGAATCATCTCTTTGATCGCCTCGACGTTGTGGCTTTTGTCGGTGGGGATGAATTTGATCACGTCACCCGGTTCGGCGCGGATATAGTCGGGCTCGAACACCATGGTGCCTGCGGCGCCTTTGTTCAGCATTTTCACCTCATGCTCGGCCGCAAGGGCGGGCGAGATTGCTCCGGCGGCCAGCATGGCCAGGGCGAGGAGGACGGTTTTCATGGATAACTCCCATAGATCCGGGGTGCGTGCGGCATCTGCCGACCCCGCCGCAGGGCTAACGCGGCGCAGGCGCCCCGACCTTGAGCCAGGTCAAATCCACCCCGCCAGAGGCTGCGGCGGGGCGTCGCAGGCTGCGGCCATCATGCGTGGGAGCATTGGTTGCGAAAGGGGGAAACCTGTCATAATGTCAGAAAAATTCCCAGGAGAAGCCAGGCCCCGATGCAGACCGAATTTGAGCTTCTTCTGGCCCAGGCAGGCTGGACCGTGCCCGAGGCCGCCCGGCGTCTGGGCTATTCCGAGGGTCATATCTACCGCTGGAAACGGGGCGAGGAACCCCCGCGCGAGGCCGTGCTGACCGTTTTACGGGCGGCAGCCCAGCCTGCACCCGAAGCAGATGGCTCATTCACATTCATCGACCTTTTCGCGGGCATCGGCGGCCTTCGTCGCGCGATGGAGGCGGCGGGCGGGCGCTGCGTCTTCACCTCGGAATGGGACCGTTTCGCGCAAAAGACCTATCACGCGAATTATCCCGACAACCGCCCCATCGCAGGCGATATCCGCGAGGTTGATGCCGCTGATGTGCCCGCCCATGACGTGCTGGTCGCGGGCTTTCCCTGCCAGCCGTTTTCCATCGCGGGCGTGTCGAAAAAGAACGCGCTTGGCCGGGCGCATGGCTTTGCCGATGAAACCCAGGGCACGTTGTTTTTTGACGTGGCGCGGCTGATAAAACACCATCGTCCGGCGGCGTTTTTGTTGGAAAATGTCAAAAACCTGCAAAGCCATGACAAGGGCAATACCTTCGCCGTGATCCGCCGGGTGCTGAGCGAAGAGCTGGGCTATCAGCTGTTCACAAAGGTGATTGATGCGGGCCATTTCGTGCCCCAGCACCGCGAGCGGATCGTGATGGTCGGCTTTCGCCAGCCCGTCGATTTTGCCTGGGAGCAGCTGGATCTGCCTGCCTATGGCAGCCGCCGCCTGGGCGCGATCCTGCATCCCGGCAACGGGACTGAGGCGCCCGAGGGCCATTTCACCACCGGCCCCGATGCTGTTGTCAGTGAGAAATACACGCTGACAGACAAGCTGTGGCGCTATCTGCAGGATTACGCGGCCAAGCACCGGGCCAAGGGCAACGGCTTCGGCTTTGGCCTGGTGGGCGAGGGCGATATCGCCCGCACCCTCTCGGCCAGGTATTACAAGGACGGGTCAGAGATCCTGATCCGCCAGCAGCCGGGCAAAAACCCGCGCCGCCTGACGCCCCGCGAATGCGCGCGGCTGATGGGCTATGATGACAGTTTCCGCATTCCGGTCTCTGACACCCAGGCCTATCGCCAGTTCGGAAACTCGGTCGCGGTGCCGGTCTTTGCCGAGGTGGCGCGGCAGATGCGCCGCCACATCCTTGCGCTGAAAGATGGCTGACATCCACAGCCCTGCGGCGCGGCGGCGCAATATGCAGGCGATCAGGGCGGCGGATACAAAGCCCGAGATGACCCTGCGCAAGGGGCTGTTCGCGCTTGGGTTTCGCTATCGCCTGCAGGTCAGGGCACTGCCGGGGCGGCCCGATCTGGTCTTGCCGAAATACCGGGTGGCGATCTTCGCCAATGGCTGTTTCTGGCATCTGCATGGCTGCGATCTGTTCCGCTGGCCCGCCACCAGACAAGAGTTCTGGCGCGAGAAACTCGGCGGCAATCAGGCCCGGGATCTGCGCAATCAGGCCGCGCTGCGCGATCAGGGCTGGCGGGTGGCGGTGGTCTGGGAATGTGCGCTGAAGGGGCGCGGTCGCCTGGCCGAGGGCGAGGTGATCCGCCAGCTGGCCGCCTGGATCCTCGGCGGCGGCCAGCATTTTGAGATCGGGTCTCAGGCCAGTTTTCGGGCCAGTTTTCAGGCCAGTGCGGTTTCGGGGGATTTGACCGCATCGGCCAGCCCGTCCAGCAGTTCGACCGTCTGATCCCAGGAGATGCAGCCGTCGGTGATCGACTGGCCATAGACCAGGGGCTGACCCGGGATCACCTTTTGCGCCCCGGCGACCAGGTTGCTTTCGACCATCAGCGCCCGGATGCGGCGCTCGCCTGCGCGGATGCGGGCGGCGATATCGGCGACGACGCCGGGCTGGCGGGCGGGATCCTTGCCGCTGTTGGCATGGCTGGCGTCGATCATCAGGCCCGGATCAATCCCGGCTTTTGCCGCCGCCGCCATGACGGCCTCGACATCTTCGGCGCTGTAATTCGGCCCTTTCGAGCCGCCCCGCAGCACGACATGGCAATCCTGGTTGCCGCTGGTGCGGGCGATTGCGGCGCGGCCATCGGCGGTGATCGCCGGGAAGCTGTGCTGGCCCCGCGCCGAAAGGATCGCATCCAGCGCCATCTGCACAGAGCCGTCGGTGCCGTTCTTGAACCCCACCGGGCAGGACAGGCCCGAGGCCAGCTGGCGATGGATCTGGCTTTCTGTGGTCCGCGCCCCGATTGCGCCCCAGGCGATCAGATCGGCGAAATACTGCGGCATGATCGGGTCGAGGAACTCGGTCGAGGCGGGCAGGCCGAGGCTGTTGATGTCCAGAAGCAGGCGGCGCGCCAGCGGCAGCCCGTCCTCGATCCGGTCCGATCCGTCAAGATGCGGGTCGTTGATCAGCCCCTTCCAGCCAACCGTGGTGCGCGGCTTTTCAAAATAGACGCGCATCACGATTTCCAGCTTGTCGGCATGGCGTTTGCGCTGTTCGGCCAGGCGGTGGGCGTAATCCATCGCCGCCTTTGGATCGTGGATCGAGCAGGGGCCGATCACCACCAGAAGCCGCTGGTCACGGCCCGCAAGGATCTCTCGGATTGCGGCGCGGCTTTGGGCGACGGTGGCAGAGACCGCCTCATCACGGGGGATGGCGGTGGCCAGCTCGGCGGGCGAGGGCAGGGGGCGCAGTTCTTCGATGCGCAGATTGTTGGTCTCGGTGGGCATTTTGGTCCTTCGGTCTTTCCTTTTGGGTCTGACCGAGGCCCCGAAAAACGGAAAGCCGCCGGTCGGACCAGCGGCTTGTCGGGGTGTTTTGGTGAGTATCGCCTGTCTCGCGTTACACAGCCGCCCGCATCCGCTGGCATGAGCGGAAGTAATAAAACCAAACGGCGGCATAGGTGGTGGCGTGAACGTGCGACATGCCGAGAAAGCTAGAGGCGAAAAACAGCTTTGTCACGGGGAAAATGCAGCCGGATCGCAAAGTGGTGTTTGCAGCCGGCCCTGTCTCAGGCCTTCATATTGGTCTCATGAACGTGGATCGCCTCTTCGAGATCCTCGAAATAGCGCAGGCGGCCCTTTTCCAGCACCGCCCCGGTCTGGCAGAACTCGCGCACCTGGGCGGTGGAATGGCTGACGAAAATCGCGCCCGCGCTTTGCATACGCGACAGGAAATAGGCTTTGCTTTTCTCACGGAAGGCGGTGTCGCCGACGCTGGTCACCTCATCGACCAGATAGGTGTCGAAGGGCACCCCCATCGAGACGCCAAAGGCCAGACGCGAGCGCATCCCCGCCGAATAGGTGCGCACCGGGGCATAGAAGTGATCGCCCAGCTCGGCGAAATCCTGGACGTATTTCAGAAGCTCTTCCGAATCGACGCCATAGGTGCGGGCGATGAAACGGGTGTTCTGCGAGCCGGACAGATCGGCGTGGAACGAGCCCGCAAACCCCACCGGCCAGGAGACGGTGCCCGTGGTCACCACCCTTCCATGGGTCGGGCGGATGCTGCCGGAAATCAGATCCATCAGCGTCGATTTCCCCGCCCCGTTGCGCCCCATCAGCGCCACCGACACCCCGGTCGGAAAGACCGCGTTGATATGGTCGGCCACGATCTTGCGGCCGCCACTGGGAGTGCGGAAAACCTTGGTCAGATTTTCAAGCCGTATCATGGCCCTTTGCCTCAGCTACCCTGCGCTTTAGTTTGCGCTGTGCTTTAGTTTTCACTGTGCCTTAGTTGCGGTCGCGCACTGCGTAATAGATCAGGCCCATCACCGACCAGATCAGGAACGAGAACAGCAGAACTGACGCCAGAATAAAGCCATTGCGCGGATATTCCGAGGATTGCGCCAGCGTCGGCTGGATATGTGTCGCCAGATAGCGGGTCTGGCGCTTGGCCTCGGTCAGGGCCATTTCGTGCTGGCTCATGGCGGCAACATAAAGCGCCTCGGCAAATTCACGCTCGACGGTCAGGCGCTCATATTCGCTGGCGATGGTGGCATAGCTGCCCTCACCATCGGAATAGCCGACTTTCTGACGCTCATCGGCGATGCGGTCGCGGATCGCCTGGATCCGCAGCTCGACCTGGGGCAGGCGCGGATCGGTCGCGGTGGTCGAGCCGCGCAGCAGGTCATATTCAACCAGCGCGGTGGCCAGCTGCTGCTGCAGCCCGTTGATGATGCCATATTGGCCCTGCACATCGGCGGCCACATCAACGATCTGATGTTTCATGCGAAATTCGGTGATCGCCTCGCGGGCCGATTTCACCTGATCCAGCGCGCGATCCAGGTCTGCAGCGGCATAGCGCAGCGAATCCTCGCGGGCGGTGGCCGACAGATTGTTGATCATCGCGGTGCTTTCCTCATGCACCACTTTTGCGATTTCCTGCGCGGCCTCGGGCGAGAAGGCGGTGATCTCAAGCTCGATAATGCCGGATTTGCTGTCATGGCTGATATGGACCATGCGCTTCCAATAGGCGGTCATCGCCTCGATCGTGCCATTGCCGGGGTGATAGCTGAACACCGGATCCCAGGTCTCATTGACCGAGAACAGGGTCGGCAGATCCATCCGGGCCGAAACTTTGGCGACCATCTCCTGGCTGAGGATGTAGTTTTGCAGGATTTCGCCGTCATTGCCTGAGGGGCTGCCACCCAGGAGGGCGCCAAAGCCGCCCATCAGCTCGGCCGAGGCGGCGGCGTGGCCCTCAGAGCGGACCGTAAAGGCCATATATGAGGCATATTGCGCGGTGGCGAAGATGGTCAGATAAAGCGCCGTCGCGACAACGGGCGCGACCACCATGCCCAGAAATGACAGCACCAGCCGCTTATGACGCAGCTTGAACCGGGCAGGGCGGGCCGAGGGAGGCACACGGGGCGCAGCACCTGGCCGCATCGGCGTGACAGGCGCGAGGGGGGCCACACGTGGCGGTGGAGCGGATGCAGGCACAGCGCTGATGATCGGTCTGACCACGCCTTCCTGACGGCTGGCGGTGGCCGGGCCAAGGGGCTTTGCAGTTCTCGCAATTGTCACGTCTTGCTCACTCCATCAGCCGGGTTTTCCGCGCGCATTTTGCGCTTCCCGGTGCTGCTTCCCCCGAAGGCGACTGCCAGGAGAGTCGCCGTCAGAGGTTGCTTTTATCACATAATAGCGAAAAGCGGGTAACGGTTCCAGTCTGCAACCCGGGCCACCTGCGCAATCGGCGGCCGGGTGTTGCTTTCGCCCGCCAGTCCCTAACGCTCCAGCGCGATTTTATGCCATTTGCGCATCACCAAAAGCCCGACGGCCAGCACGATCATTCCCAGGGCATAGCAATAGGTCAGTGAGACGAAATCGGCATGATAGCTGGAGTAAAAGCCCGATCTCACCAGCGCCACCGCCTGCAGGATCGGGTTCCACCACATGATGGCCTGCGCCTCAACGGGCATCGAATCATAAAGAAACACCACCCCCGAGGCCAGAAAGATCGGTCGGTTCAGAATGCCCCAAAGCGTTGGCCACAAAGGAAAAACCGCCGCAATAAGGCCGTTTATCATGCCCAGCCCCGCCGCCCCTATCACCAGGATCGAAAGCCCCTGCATGATCGGGACATAGTCGATCAGGAATTGTTCTTTGACCACCATCAGGATGCTGGTGATCACGATTGTCATCACCGTCATCTCGGTCAGGATGGCCAGCCCCAGCCGCGCCAGAATCGCGTCAATCCACACGACCTTTGGATAGGTCAGCAGGGGTTTGGTATAGCGCAGCGCCAGCTGCACTTTGGTGGTGACGGATGTATAAAGCGTAAAAGGCAGAAAGCCGGTCGCAAAGAAAAGCACGAAGTTTGAGCCCAGCGGCGGCGCCCGCATGAACAGCGCAAAGCCGATCGACAGCATGATGATAGAGCCGATCGGCTCGACAATCGCCCAGACATAGCCGCCCGGATTGCGGCCATAGGTTGCGCTCATCTCGCGCAGCACCAGCGCCCCGATCGAGCGGAAGGCCGGAAACCTGGCGGGCTTCAGCGAGGGCGCAGCGATCCGGCCCAGCGGAACAGGGGGATTGGTTTCACTCATATCGGTGCCAGATCAGAGCAGGTCGCGTATGACAAGGGTCTATACTATGGTGCAAACAGGTTCGCATATCAATTTTTTGCAGGTAAAACGCAGCCGCTGATGGATCTTTGTCCCCATTCACGCCAGGTGAGATCCCTGAGAGACGGGCAAAGATGCGCCCCCATTCCGCTTTCCGATGGGGGGCGGCCTGGGTCTGGCAGCGGGGCGCACAGGGGGTGGGCGAAAGAAGTCATGCAGCGATTTGCGGGCATCAGCCGCAAGATCCTTCGGGTCTGGCGCAATGAGGGGGCGATGGGCTTGCTGGCGCGGATTTTGCATCGCAAATCCGCGCGTCATGCCTTTGGTGGCACGCCTGAATTTGCCGGGCCGATGCGGTTGCGGGGGGCGCTTTCGCCAGGGCTGGCCGATATGCTGGCCGTGCCGCCGCTTTGCGATTTCTTTTTGAGCGATGCAGATCAGGCCGGGCCGCTTTTCTGGGTGGATCCTGCCGCAGAGGCCGTCGCTGCTGCCGGTTGCGACTGTGCCGCGCTATGCTTCACCGCCCTCGGGCGGCTGCGCGATTTCCTGGCGGCGGGCCGGGATGTTACAGGCGCGGCTTTGGCCAGCGCGGTGCTGCTGGTCGCAACCGAAGCCTGCGTGGCCGCCGCCGCTGAGGCCGGATTCCCGCCTGGCCGGGTGTTCCATCTGCCATCACAAGAGGGGCCGGACGCCTTTCGCGCCGGGCTGATCCGCTGGCTGATCGCGGCCGGGGCCATCGCGCCAGAGCTGACCCCGCCCGGCATCCGGGCAGAGTGGTTCCCCGGCCTCGGTGGCCTGCAGCCCGATGCGCGGCTTTGCCTCAGCCTGCCCGAAGCGGTTGAGCGCCGCCGCAGGTTCCGCTCTCTGGGGCTGACAGATTTCACCCTGTTTCCTGGCCTGCGTTACAGCCCCGCCTGGCAGGGTGCCGCGATGAGCTATGCGCTGATGGCCCGGGCCGCGATGGCGCAGGGGGCGGTGCCGCTGACCATCTGCGAGGACGATCTGATCCCCGGCGCGGATTTTCGCACCCGGCTGGCCAGTGTGCACAGTTATCTGCAGGAAAACCCCGGCTGGGACGTGTTCTCGGGCCTGCTGACCAATCTGGCCGAGGGGACGCGGGTGACGCGGGTGGTGCGCCAGGAAGGGCAGATGCTGATCCATCTGGATTTCACCACCGGCATGGTTTTCAACATCTACAACGCGCGGGCGCTGGAGCATCTTTCGCGCTGGCAGCGCAGCGGCGGGGACGTTGCGGTGAACACCATTGATGACTGGCTGGGGCAGTTGCCCGGCCTGCAGGTGGTGACCAGTCTGCCCTTTCTGGTCGGGCATGATTCTGGCCAGCGCTCGACGATTTTCGGCTTTTCCAATCAGCGCTATGACCGGGTGATCGAGGCCAGCGCCCGTCGCCTGGCCCGCCTGGTGGAAGAGTTTGAGGCGAAAGAGGCTGCCGCCCGCTTCTGACAGTTTCCCGCCGCGCAGGCGCGGCGGCCTATTCCCCGGCGGCTTTTGGGCTGCGCCAGTCCCCGCGCGCCCTGATCTCACTGGAGGAGGTGTCGTTCATCGGCAGCGTTACGAAAACCCAGGCGGGCGGCTTTGCGCGGGCAAGGTTTTCGCCGCGCCTGACCCGGTTGCCGCTGTAGATCTGCGCCGCCGGCGACAGCCGCGCCCGCAGCCCGGCCCCTGGCCGCGCCAGCACCCCCACCGGCACCTGCGCCATGATCTCGCGCCAGCGGTCCCATCTGTGGAACCCCGCCAGGTTGTCCGCCCCCATCAGCCAGACAAAGGTCACGCCGGGATAGATCGCCTGCAGCCGCCGGATCGTGTCGGCGGTAAAGCGGGTGCCCAGCCGCGTTTCAAGATCGGTGACCTCGACCTTTGGATGGCGCATGATCCGCCGCGCCTCTTGCAGCCGCGCCGCCATTGGCGCGGGCTGGCGGGCCTTCAGCGGGTTGCCGGGAGTGACCAGCCACCAGACCCGGTCAAGGCCCATGCGCCGCATCGCTTCGCGGGTGATATGGACATGCCCCTCATGCGCCGGATCGAATGACCCGCCGAGCAGCCCGACAACCATGCCGCGTGTTGCGAAGGGAAAGCCCTGTCTCATAGAGTGATGCTTATTTCATTTTCGAAGGGCTTTGGAAGATGGTTGCAGGTTCCCCGGTCGAAATCATTGTCGGCACACATGATTTCGACAGCCAGGTGGATGGTGTCAGGCTGGATCAGCTGAACCGCCGCCCGCAGGGTGAAAGGCTCAGCGATCTGGTTGACCGGGTTCCTGGCCCTTTCGTCGTTGCGCTGGATGGGGCCTGGGGGACAGGGAAGAGCCATTTCCTGAAGCTCTGGGCCGGCTCGCATGAGCGCCTGTTCGGGCGAAAGGGCAAGGTCATCTATTTTGATGCCTTCGCACATGACTGGCAGGACGAGCCGCTTCTGGGTCTGACGCGGGCGATTGCGCGGGAAATCTCTTACGATGACCCGACCGTGACTGAGTTGGGCAAGAACGCGCTTCGCTGGGGCCTGCGCCTCACCAGTGCCTTCGCGCTTGGCGCGGTGAAAGCCCTTCCCGGCGGCTCAGCACTTGGGGCAGGGGCCGCGGCCGCGGTCGAGACTGTGGGAGAGATCACCGATGAAGCGCTGCAGGGCCTCTGGCGCAATGAGATGCAGCGTGAAGAGGCGATTGAGGATTTTCGCGCTGACCTGAAAAAGCTGGCTGAAACCTATGGCAAGCTGATCATCGTCATTGACGAGCTGGACCGCTGCCGCCCCGATTTCGCGCTGGCGCTGCTGGAGGTCGCCAAACACGCCTTCGCGGTGCCGGGTGTGGTTTTTGTGCTGGGTGTGAATATGGAGGCGCTGGGGCATTCGGTGACAAAACGATATGGCGCGGGGGTAGACGCAGATCTGTATCTGCAGAAATTTGTCGGCTTAGCCTACCGCCTGCCCAATATAACTTCGTCGAAAGAAGATGTGTGGGAGCTCCATCTTAACCAAAGATGTGCGGCCGCTGGCATCGATCAGTCACTTGCTTTCGAAGTTGCAGAGTTGCTTGAGCTGATCGGACCCGAACGAAGGCTGTCTCTGCGTGATGTGGATCAGGTCGTTAACCGGCTGGCTATGATGCCGCCGTCTCTAAGCAGTTTTGGCAAAGGAGCGCGGACGATAGCGCTTAGCGGCGCAATCGCATCAGCTTTGTTTCCTGTATTGTTTAACAGGTGCCGGGAGCAGCCACGTCATCTGGACAGCTTAATGAGTCAGTTTGCACGGGTAAGCAAACCCGATGATAGCGATCGTGCAGCTTTTCTGAGGACGGCCTGGGAGGTTGTATTTACGCAGGATTACTCGCAGCAGGGTTTGAACGATTTCAGCAGAAGCTATTTTGGTATATCCGTGGCAAGCAAGGTCGACCTTGACGATATACTGGGTATGACCCTTGATGTGTTCAATCCGCCTGAGCCGCAACACTCCTGATAAGCGGCTGCCTTGCCCCCGCGCCCCCGGATCGCTACATGGGGGCTAATCCTGCAAGGAACTTTTATTCGGAGCGCCCTCATGGCCAGCTATCAATATGTCTATCACATGGAAGGCGTCTCGAAGACCTATCCCGGCGGGAAGAAGGTGTTCGAGAACATCCACCTGAACTTCCTCCCCGGCGTCAAGATCGGTGTCGTGGGTGTCAACGGCGCCGGTAAGTCGACGCTTTTGAAGGTCATGGCCGGGCTGGATAAGGATTTCCAGGGCGAGGCCTGGGCCGCCAAGGGCGCCAAAGTCGGCTATCTGCCGCAAGAGCCGCAGCTTGATGACAGCCTCAATGTCCGCGAAAACGTCAAGCTGGGCGTGGCGGAAAAACAGGCCAAGCTGGATCGCTACAACGAAGTGGCGATGAACTATTCCGACGAGACCGCCGAGGAAATGGCGCGGCTTCAGGATGAGATCGACGCCGAGAACCTCTGGGATCTCGACAGCAAGATCGACATCGCCATGGAGGCCCTGCGCTGCCCGCCGGATGACGCCAATGTCGCAACCCTCTCGGGCGGCGAGCGTCGCCGTGTGGCGCTTTGCAAGCTGCTGCTCGAAGAGCCGGACATGCTGCTGCTTGACGAACCGACCAACCACCTTGACGCCGAGACCATCGCCTGGCTGCAAAAGCACCTGATCGAGTATAAGGGCACCATCCTGACGGTCACCCACGACCGTTACTTCCTGGATGACATCACCACCTGGATCCTTGAGCTGGAACGTGGCCGTGGCATTCCGCATGAGGGCAATTATTCCTCCTGGCTGGAGGCGAAGGCCAAGCGCGTGGCCCAGGAGGCCCGCGAGGACAAGGCCAAGCAAAAGGTCATGGAGAAGGAACTCGAATGGATCCGCGCCGGTGCGAAAGCCCGCCAGACCAAGTCGAAAGCCCGTATCCAGGCCTATGACAAGCTGGTCGATGAGGCCTCGCTTAAAGACCGCGTGGGCAAGGCCCAGATCGTCATCCCGAACGGCCCGCGCCTTGGCGGCAAGGTGATCGAGGTTGAGGGTCTGAAAAAGGCGATGGGCGACAAGCTGCTGATCGAAGATCTGAGCTTCATGCTGCCGCCCGGTGGCATCATCGGCGTGATCGGCCCGAACGGGGCAGGTAAATCGACGCTCTTCAAGATGCTGGTCGGCCTGGAGCAGCCCGATGAGGGCACGGTGAAACTGGGTGAGACGGTGAAACTGTCTTACGTCGACCAGTCGCGTGACGCGCTCGACCCCGAGAAAAACGTCTGGGAGGAAATCTCGGGCGGGGCCGAGATCATCCATCTGGGTGACGCGCAGATTTCTTCGCGCAACTATGTCGGGGCCTTCAACTTCAAGGGCACCGATCAGCAGAAGAAAGTGGGCCTGCTGTCGGGCGGGGAGCGTAACCGCGTTCACCTGGCGAAGCTGTTGAAATCCGGCGGCAACCTTCTGCTGCTTGATGAGCCGACCAACGATCTGGACGTGGAAACCCTGCAGGCGCTGGAAGCGGCGATCGAGGATTTCGCGGGCTGCGCGGTGATCATCAGCCACGACCGCTTCTTCCTTGACCGTCTTTGCACTCATATCCTGGCGTTCGAGGGCGATGCCCATGTCGAATTCTTCGAAGGCAACTTCGACGATTACGAGAAGGACAAGATCCGCCGCCTCGGCGTCGATGCGGCAGCGCCCAAGCGTGTGAAATACAAGAAATTCACCCGCTGAAAACAGGCCCACAGCAGTCATGATCGGCTGCTGTGGGCTTTGGCCCGCTTTGCCGGTTTTCCCCGACCTAACCGGGGGCCGACGACCAGACGGCAGCCGTCAAACTGCATCTGCACAGCGCATTGCGGGCGCAACCGCCCGCGCGGGACGCCCAGACGCATGCCCACAGCCTCGGGGCGTTTCAGCCCCCCTCAAATCCCTGGCGATGTTCCCGACTACAACTCCTGGCGCGATGAGTTTGACGCCCAGGGACTGTTGCGCTGATGGGGCTTATATCAGATGCCATTGCCGTGAGCGCCGCGCCGCCGCACTTGCCGCCTTCGCTTCGGGGCGCAATCATTTGTCCATAAATTGCGTGTAAACCTTAGTGCAGGCGCTGTTACAGGGACGCGTTTATAGGGGCTCGTTTACAGGCGCGCGGTGATATTGGGGGGATGGGTGCGGCAGGGCTGGCAGTTTCTTATCGGGTTGATGGTGTTTGTGCTGGTTGCCTGCGGCCCGGTCCGCCAACCCTCTGAGGACGGGCCCGCATATCGTCGCGCGGCATCGGCGGCCACGCCAATCGCTGCGCCAGTCGCCGCCCCAGTCGCCGCCCCAATTGCCGCTGTGCCCCCTTTGATCCATGAGGTGGCGCGGGGCAGAGGCGAGCCGCAGCGGATCACCTATCTGATCCCCGGCGCGCTTTCGACCGCCCGCATATTCGGCCCGTTGCGCAAACCTTCGGGGCCAGGGCATCTGGTGATGGAATACCGTTTCCCCGGCCTGGAAAAGCAGCCGTCTGATCCGCCGATGCGGGTTGCCGATGTGGCTGCGGCGATTGCGGCCCATGCCCGGCGCTATCCCGGGGCGCGGCTTGAGATCCTCGGATATTCGACAGGCGGCGCAATCGCGCTGGAGGCTGCGGGACGGATCGGGCCTGCGCGCCAGCTGCGGGTGGTGGTGCTGTCTGGCGTGACGCCGGTTCCCGGGGCCTACGAATCGGCGGCGCGGGGGGCGCTGGCGGTGGGCGTCTCGGCGCTGACTGTCGGCTCGCTGCAGCCACGTGCGATCTGGGGCGAGTATTATAAGGTGCTGCTTTATGGCTATGGCTGGCGTCGGGACCCGGCCATTCGCCGTCAGGCCGAGCGTCAGGCGGCCCGCGACCGCGATCACCTGATCTTGCCGGTAAAGGGGCTGGGGCGGGCCCATACCAAAGATCTTTTGCGCTGGACCCTGTCAGATGCGGCGCGGCATTCGGGTGCGGAAATCCTGTTCCTGCACGGCAGTGAAGACCCTGTTTTCGCAGTTGGCGGCATCTCGGGGCTGGCGCGCCGGGTGGGTGGCACGCTTTGCGTGGTGCCCGGCGGCGGCCATGTGATGCTGGTCACCCATCCGCGCATCCTGGGTCGGATTGAGGCCTTTCTGACCGACGAATGGCAGGCCGCAGAATGTCGCTGAGGCCGCGCCCGCCTGGCCGCGTCCCTCTGCTCGGCCCCGTCTGCTCGCCCCGTCTGGCCATCCAGGGAACGGATTGCCTTTTCGCGCGTTTACCAGTCACCAGAAACGAGAAAAGGAAGGAGACTGGCATGAAAGGCATTGGCGCCTGGCTGCTTGGCATCCCGATCCCGGTGATCATTCTGCTCTATCTGTTTGACGTTTTCTGATTGGCGATCAGCTTTGGTGACGGGGCGGGGCAATTCCCGCCCCGATCTGTTTTTACGCCCGGCATGCTGTGGCGTCTTGCCGCGGACCCGGTGGGCCAGGGCCGCACCTGCCTTCGCAAGACCTGATCCGCGCCCCATTTCTGCCCGATTTGCAGGTGAACCATTTCAGGACAGACAGGGAGAGCACTGATGGCAATCGTAGTGATGATCGTTGGCGGCATGATCGGCTTTCTGACCGCGCTTGGTGCTCTGGCTTTCGGCTCGGGTTTTGCTGCGGCTCTTTCGCTCTGGTTCACCGTGGCCCTGGCAAGCGCGCTGCTGGCTGGCCTGTTTGCGATCCTGCCGCGCCGCAATATGCAAACTGTCGGCGCCTGAGGCCTGACGCTTGTCACTGGGGCTGATGTCAGATCCTGGGCAACAAGCCTGCGCTTTCCACAGGATGTGAAAGCGGTTTTGCAATTCCTGTCGCGGGAATGCGGCCCGTAAGAAAGCCAGAATCCCATTCGGTTTGTTCGTATAAAGGCTTGCCCGGTGCTTTTGGCATTCGGGCATTGTCGTTTTCGGGCCTGGCTTTTGATCCCCCCTGATTCTCAGATCCTGTGTGTTGCATACCCCCTCGCCGATCATGGGCGATCCAGGGCGGCGGCGTTTTCCAGCGCATAAGAGAGGCCTTCCCAAAGTGGGTGCCCGGGCGTTCTGAATCTGGTAAATTGTTCGGAAACAGAGCTTTCACTTGCTATCAGACCCAAGTGCAGGCATACAAAGGCTGCGACGTTATCTTCTTTCGACCTGTCTCCAGCCATCCGGCCTGCAGCCCTCGACCAAAGCTGACTGCGCCAGTCCGTCACATAACGTGGGCGGAATTACGATCAGGAGATCTCACGATGGCCAATGGCACCGTGAAATGGTTCAATGAAACCAAAGGCTACGGCTTCATCGCCCCGGAAGGCGGCAAGAAAGACGTGTTCGTGCACATCACCGCTCTGGAGCGTGCTGGTCTGCGCGGTCTGAAAGACGGTCAGGCTGTGACCTTCGACATCGAAGCAAGCCGTGACGGTCGCGAATCCGCGATCAACATCGCGCTGGCATAAGCAATCCGGCCCGGATCGTCCGGGCCAGATCAGCCACGAAAATCAGAAAAGGGCAGTCCTCTGGGCTGCCCTTTTTCAGTGTAACTTTCAGGGGTGAATGCCATCTGCCGGGTGTCACTGGGCCGCTTTTGCCAGAGCGCAGGCAGGCGCCGGTCCTGCCGGAAGGGCAAGCGGCGCAGGCGAAGGCTCAGCCTCTTGCCAGGTCCCGCAGCGCATGTTCATAGCCGATGCGCAGGCTGAGGGATGAGGCCGGGGCCCGCAGCTGCACGGCCTGACCGCGCGCCTCGGGGAAGATGTGGCTGTCAAACGCACGGCTGACCAGAATCAGCGGCAGCGATTGCGCCAATAGCGCGGTGATCTCGCTTTTGATCGAAACGGGGCCGCCGAGGCTGTCACAGTCCACAACGATCAGATCAAAATGCGAGACTGCCGAGCGCCCGGAGGCCCGCAAGAGGCCCATAGCGTTCAGGAAAGCGGCCGAGTCGCTGTTGACCTCGACCTGGCCGCCCAGGCTGAGGATACCGGCCTGCAACTGCGATTGCGGCGCAGAGGTCAGCAGACCAACCCGCACTGCACGGCCAATTTGCATGGCATTGCCGAAATCGAAAGAATGGAGTGCCTGCATCGCAATGTCCCGCTTCCTGAAGGGCTGACCTGATGGCTGTCATCTGGCACCCGCCACGAAGGCGACTTTTGCCGGCCGAAAGAACAATCGCTGGCGGGAACAACGGGCGCAGAGCAGATCACCAGAACTATCCCTGCGATTGAGTGGTTTTCGTGTGCAGATTGAGGCAGCTTCAGGACAATTGCCATGTCTGGCCTGAAATTGCGGTTTTACGGGCAGCTTGGGTGCAAACAGCCGGGCGCGATACAGGCGCCCGGCTGATCGTTCTCAGATCCGGAAATCAGACAGTATTGCCGGATGTGGTGCCGTTGGCCTTGCGATGGGCGATCACCTCTTCCAGCCAGCCCAGCCGCATCTCGGGCACCGACGACAGCAGCAGATCGGTGTAATCGTCGAAGGGCGGTGCAAGCACGTCGCTTTTCTGTCCGTAGCGGCGCACCTCGCCCTTATACATCACCGCGATTTTGTCGGCGATGGCGCGCACCGTTGCCAGATCATGGGTGATGAAGAGATAGGCCATCTGCGTCTCTGCCTGCAGCTCAAGCAGCAGCTTCAGGATGCCATCCGCCACCAGCGGATCCAGCGCCGAGGTCACCTCATCGCAGATGATCAGCTTTGGCTTTGCCGCCAGCGCCCGCGCGATACAGACCCGCTGTTTCTGCCCGCCCGACAGTTCCGCCGGATAGCGGTCGGCGAAGCCGCGCCCCATCTCGATCTGATCCAGCAGTTCCTGCACGCGTTTGTCACGGGCGCTGCCTTTCAGGCCGAAATAGAACTCCAGCGGGCGGCCAATGATGGTGCCCACCGTCTGGCGCGGGTTCATCGCGGTATCGGCCATCTGATAGATCATCTGGATCTGGCGCAGATCATCGCGCGAGCGGCCCGCGAAATCTGCAGACAGCTGCCGTCCGTCGAAATGGATGCGCCCCTTTGTGGGTGGCAAAAGCCCGGTGATCGCCCGCGCCAGCGTCGATTTCCCCGAGCCGCTTTCGCCCACCACCGCCAGCGTCTGCCCCGCCGGAAGCCCGATCGAGATATTCTTCAGCACATCGAAGGTGGTGCCGGCATAGCGGGCGCTGACGCAGTCGATGCGCAAAAGCGGCGGCGCTTCGGGCTTTTCGTCATGCTCGATGCCCCGGACCGAGACCAGCGCCTTCGTATAGTCCTCAGCGGGGCGGTTGATGATCTGATCGGTCGTGCCCAGCTCGACCTTTTTGCCATGGCGCAGGACCATGATCTCATCGGCCACCTGAGCCACCACCGCCAGATCATGGGTGATGTAAAGCGCGGCGACCCCGGTGTCCTGGATCGCCTCTTTGATCGCGGCCAGCACGTCGATCTGGGTGGTCACATCCAGCGCGGTCGTCGGCTCATCAAAGATCACCAGATCGGGTTTCGGGCAAAGGGCCATCGCCGTCATCACCCGCTGCAGCTGCCCGCCGGAAACCTGGTGGGGATAGCGGCTGCCGATGGTCTCGGGCGAGGGCAGGCCCAGCTTGCGAAACAGCATGACCGCGCGGGCCTCTGCCTCGGGCTTTGACATGATCTTATGCGAGAGGCTGGTCTCAATCACCTGATCCATCAGCCGCTTTGACGGGTTGAAGGATGCCGCCGCCGATTGCGAGACATAGGTGACCTCGCGTCCGCGGATCTGGCGCAGGGTGGCGGGGCGGGCCTCGCGGATCTCGCGCCCGTTCAGCAGGATCTCGCCCCCGGTCAGCCGCACACCGCCGCGCCCGTAGGCCATTGACGAAAGCCCGATGGTCGATTTCCCGGCCCCGGATTCGCCGATCAGCCCCAGCACGCGGCCCTTTTGCAGCGTCACATCGACACCATGCACCAGGGTCACGTTCTTTGGGGCCTCGCCCGGCGGGTAAGACGTGGCCTCGATCACAAGGCCCCGGATTTCAAGAAGTGGCTTTTCAGACGTCATCCGCGGCCTCCTTTCAGGCTGGAGGTGCGCGAAAGCACCCAGTCGGCGACCAGGTTGACTGAGATCGCCAGCAAAGCAATCGCCAGGGCAGGCACCAGCGCCGCCGAGATGCCCCAGCTAAGCCCGTCCTTGTTTTCCTTCACCATGCCGCCCCAATCCGCCAGCGGCGGCTGCACGCCAAGGCCCAGGAAGGACAGTGTCGAGATGAACAGCACCGCAAAGATAAAGCGCAGGCCGAATTCTGCGACCAGCGGCGACAGCGCATTGGGCAGGATCTCACGGAAAATCACCCAGCCCCATTTTTCGCCGCGCAGCTTTGCCGCCTCGACATATTCCATCACCGCGATATCCATGGCGACGGCGCGGGCCAGGCGAAAGACCCGGGTGCTGTCCAGCACGCCCATCACCAGGATCAGCACCGTCAGGTTCAGCGGCAGCACGGAAAGCAGCACCAGCGCCACGATCAGCGAGGGGATCGCCATCATCAGATCGCAGACACGCGACAGGATCTGATCGGTCCAGCCGCCGGATACGGCAGCCAGAAAGCCAAAGAAGCTGCCCATCGCAAAAGACAGGATCGAGGCCGCCAGCGCCACGAAAATGGTGATCTGGCCGCCTTTGATCAGCCGCGAAAGGATGTCGCGGCCGATGGTATCCGTGCCCAGCCAATGTGTGGCCGAGGGGCCTTCCCATTGGGTGCCAACCGGCAGGTCATAGGCATAGGGCATCAGCAGATCGGCAAAAATGGCCGAAAAAATGAAAACTCCGGTCAGGATCAGACCGATAAGGGCAGAGGGCGGTATTCTCATTTGGGATGCCTCAGCCTGGGGTTGGCGATGATAGCGGTCACATCGGCGATGATGTTCAGGCCGATATAGACGGCGGCGAAGATCAGCCCGACGGCCTGCACGACAGGCAGGTCGCGTTTGGTCACATGGTCGACCAGATACTGGCCAAGCGCGTTATAGGAGAACACCACCTCGACCACGACGACGCCCACCACAAGGTAAGCCAGATTGATCGCCACGACAGAGATCACCGGCGCAATCGCATTGGGGAAGGCATGTTTCCAGATGATGGTCATGGGCGAGAGGCCCTTCAGCTCGGCCGTCTCGATATAGGCTGATTGCATCACGTTCAGGATCGCGGCGCGGGTCATGCGCATCATATGCGCCAGCACCACCATCACCAGCACGATCACCGGCAGGGCGACGGCCTGCAGTTTGGCCCAAAAGCTCATGCCGGGGAAAACCATGGCCACCGGCTGAAAGACCGGGAAAAGGATGGTCAGCAGATAGATCACGAAATAGGCGGCGACAAATTCGGGCAGGCTGATCGTGGTCAGCGTCACCGCCGAGATCACCTTATCGGGCCAGCGCCCGGCATAGCGGGCGGCAACCGCGCCTAAGATCAGCGCCAGCGGCACCGCAATCACCGCCGCGCATCCGGCCAGAAACAGCGTATTGCCCAGGCGCTGCCCGATGGCCTGCGAAATATCGACGCCATTCGTCAGCGCTTTGCCCAGATCGCCGGTCATCACCCCGCCGAGCCAGTTGAAATATCGCGTCAGCGCCGGCTGATCCAGGCCCATCTGGGCGCGAAGATTCTCCAGCGCCTGGGGGGTTGCCGACTGGCCAAGGATCGCCTGCGCCGTATCACCGGGCAGTGCCTCGACGCCGAGGAAGATCACCGCCGAAACCGCCAAAAGCAGCACGAGGCCCAGCGCGATGCGCTGGACCAGAAGTTTTACGATTGGATGCACCGGGCCGTCCTCAGACCAGCCAGCACTTGGACGGTGCGCGGTAGTTCATCATCTCGGCATTGGGGTCGTCGATCCAGCCGCCGATCTCATTGGCGCGGATGCCCGCCACGAATTCGTTGAACATCGGCAGGATCAGCCCGCCCTCATCGCGGACGATATGCGCCATGGCCGAATAGTCTGCCTTGCGCTTGGTCTCATCCAGCTCGGCGCGTGCGGCCAGCAGCAGCTCGTCGAATTTGGCATTGTTGAATTTGGTGTCATTCCATTCCGCGGTGGAAAGATAGGCGGTGGAATACATCGTGTCCTGGGTCGGACGACCGCCCCAATAGCTGGCGCAGAAGGGCTGCACGTTCCAGACGTTCGACCAATAGCCGTCATCGGGCTCCAGCTGGATCTGCAGCGGGATGCCTGCCGCCTGGGCCGAGGCGGCGAAAAGATTTGCCGCATCAACCGCCCCCGGGAAGGCCCCCGGCGCGGTGCGCAGGATGATCGGGCTGCCGTCATGGCCGGATTTGTCATAGGCCGCTTTCGCCGCCGCCGCATCATATTCGCGCTGCGGGATGGTGTCGTCGAACAGCGGATAGGCGGCATTGATCGGGAAGTCATTGCCGACAGATCCCAGGCCGCCCAGAACCTTCTCGACCATTTCCTCACGCTTGACCGCCAGTTTCAGCGCCATGCGCAGATCGTTGTTGTCGAAGGGCGCCTTGTCGACATGCATGATAAAGACGTAATGGCCGCGACCGACTGCACGCCGCACCTCGACGCCTGGCGCATTGGCCAGAAGCTGCGCGATCTTCGGGTCGATCCGGTTCATCATATGCACCTGGCCCGACTGCAGGGCGGCGGTGCGGGCGGTGTTGTCGTTGATCGAGAGGATCTCGATCGAATCGGCATGGCCGATGCTGTCATCCCAGTAATTCGGGTTCTTTTTCAGGACGTAGCGCACGCCCGGCTCAAAGGTTTCCAGGATATACGGCCCCGCGCCCACGCCTGCATTCGGGTTGTCATAGCCGCCGCCGGGCTGGATGATCAGGTGGTAATCGGTCAAAAGATAAGGCAGGTCGGCCGAGGGCTGATCCAGCGTCAGCGTCAGCTTGTCGCCTTCGGCCTTCATGTCAGAGATGCCCTTGACGATGCCCAGCGCGCCCGATTGCGCGTTCTCATCGGTGTGGCGTTTGAAGGTCGCCAGCACATCCTCGGCGGTGACGGGTTTTCCGTCCGAGAAGGTCACGCCCTGGCGGATCTTGAAGGTCCAGACCTTCGAATCCGGGCTGGACGAGACCTCTTCGCCGATGCGGAAATCAATTGTCCCATCGGGGTTCATATCGACCAGCTGCTCGCCCCAGGAGGCATTGCCCACCTGCGGCACGACCGAGGCCGCCAGCGCCGGATCCAGCGTATTGGTGCTTTCGCCGCCCGCCAGGCCGACGCGCATGGTGCCGCCTTTCTTCACCTCGGCATGGGCGGCTTTGGTGTAAAGCGCCGAGGCCAGAGCGGCAGAGACCCCCATCGCCGTGGTGCGGCCGACAAATTCGCGGCGCGTCATTTTGCCCTGACGCGCGCGGGCCACCATCCAGTCAAGCTTCTCGGTCATGCTATTCTCCCTGTTGGTTGGTTCCGGCCTCGCCTGCGGGGTTTTCGTCAGGTCTGACCGGATTCTGTTGTTGATTATTGAGTCAATAAAAGCGTGAAGCCGGGCATCGGGCAAATGTTTTCGTCTCGCGCAAACCGAATGGATGCGCGGCGAGACCAGAATGGGGCAGATGCCCGCTTTCTCTTTCGTCTCTGGTTGTCCGCCCCGGTCCTGCACTGCGGCAAAGACACATGCTGGCGCGAAACATTTTGCTTCTCACCCCGGCAGGATGCACCAGATGGCGCGGCGCGGGATGGATGACCGGGACAGGCCCGTCTGTTCTCAACCATATCGCGCCCAGGGTAACCCGAGGGTTTTGGGGATTGCAACCCATTGATGGCAAAGGAAAGGTAAGGGGCGCTGGGTGAAGGCCCCTGCGAATGGCCTGGGCGCAGGCCCTGCCACAGCGGTTTGGGCGGCCGCTCAGCCGCAGGCGGCGTGGTCTTTCCGGCGCGTGATCCTGGCACTGGCGGCTGAAGCATGGCGGCCTTTTGCTATGGGCTGTGGGGCAGGGTCTGCACCCCCAAGGGACACAGCGTAAGGCGCGCTTCTTTTCCTGTCCTGACCTTAAAGCGGCAGATCCTTGTTGTGAAACGACCTGAGGCTAGGGGATGCGCAGAAATATTCTTGCGCTGCATTCGGCATCGGTTCACCAAAGGGGCGGCTTTGGTGGTTTTGCAAAGGGCATCTGATGGCGCAACGTCCGAATATCCTGATCCTGATGGTTGATCAGCTGAATGGAACCCTGTTCCCGGATGGCCCGGCCGAGTTTCTGCATGCCCCCAACCTGAAGCGGCTTGCCGCGCATTCGACGCGCTTTCAGAACAGCTATACCGCCAGCCCGCTTTGCGCGCCCGCCCGCGCCTCTTTCATGTCGGGGCAGCTGCCGCGCCGCACCCGTGTCTATGACAATGCGGCCGAGTTCACCTCGGACATTCCGACCTATGCCCATCACCTGCGCCGCGCGGGCTATTACACCGCGCTTTCGGGCAAGATGCATTTCGTCGGCCCCGATCAGCTGCACGGGTTTGAAGAACGCCTGACCACCGACATCTACCCCGCCGATTTCGGCTGGACACCCGATTACCGCAAGCCCGGCGAGCGGATCGACTGGTGGTATCACAACCTTGGATCCGTCACCGGGGCGGGCGTGGCCGAGATCACCAATCAGCTGGAATATGACGATGATGTCGCCTTTCAGGCGGTGCAGAAGCTGTATGATCTCTCGCGCGGCCAGGACAGCCGCCCCTGGGCGCTGACGGTTTCCTTCACCCATCCGCATGATCCCTATGTGGCGCGGCGCAAATACTGGGACCTTTATGAGGGCGCCCCCGAATGCGAGCCGCCCGAGGCGATCCCCTTCGATCAGATGGATCCCCATTCGCAGCGCCTGATGGAGGCCTGCGACTTCCGCGCCTTTGACATCACCCCCGAGCATATCCGCCGTGCCCGTCAGGGCTATTTCGCCAATATCTCTTATATCGACGACAAGATCGGTGAGATTCTGGCGGTGCTGGAGGCCACGCGCCAGGAGGCGGTGGTGGTCTTTGTCTCGGATCACGGCGACATGCTGGGCGAGCGGGGCCTGTGGTTCAAAATGAACTTCTTCGAGGGCTCGGCCCGGGTGCCCCTGATGATCGCCGCGCCGGATCTGGCACCGGGTCTGATCGAGGCCCCGGTCTCGACCATCGATCTGACGCCAACCCTTTGTGCGCTGGCCGGGATTGATATGTCAGAGGTGATGCCCTGGACGGCGGGGGTGAACCTGGTGCCCGTGGCCAATGGGGCCGAGCGGGGCGCGGTTGCGATGGAATATGCCGCTGAGGGTTCGATCACGCCGCTGGTGGCTTTGCGCGAAGGGGCCTGGAAATATATCCGCTGTGCCGCCGACCCCGAGCAGCTTTATGATGTGGCCTTTGACCCCGGAGAGCGCAGCAATCTGGCCGAAGACCCCCGCGCCGCCGAGGTTCTGGCCTATTTCCGCGATCTGGCTGACAAGACCTGGGATCTGTCCGCCTATGACGGCGAGGTGCGCGAAAGCCAGGCGCGTCGCTGGGTGGTCTATGAAGCGCTCAGGAACGGGTCCTGGTTCCCCTGGGATCACCAGCCGCTGCGCGCTGCGTCAGAGCGCTACATGCGCAACCACATGGATCTGAACATCCTGGAAGAGTCGAAACGCTTCCCGCGTGGGGAATAGCGGTGATTTAGAGGCCTGGGTTCCTGGGTTCTTTAGTTCTCGGGCTCCTGGGCTCGTGGGTTCAGCATTTCTTCACCATGCTGTTATCAGGTGATCTGATGCGGGCGGCTGGGACAGCGGCGCCCGTTCAGGTAAAGACGTGTTGGTTAACCGGGGGAATCGGCCAGTGATTTCAAGACGCGGACTGCTTGCAGCCATCCTTGCCAGCGCGGCGCTGCCGGCCTGCGGCGAGGTGATGAATTCATCGCCACGCCCAAAGGTCCGGGGCGATGACCCCCATGCCCCGGATCGCGGCACGGCGGTGCGCAGCGATGCCGAGGGGCTGGTCCAGGCTGCCAAACTGACAGGCAGCGTTGGTTTCGTGCTGATGGATGCGGCAACCGGCAAGGTGCTTGAGGCCCGCGATGAGGGGGTGCAACTGCCGCCCGCCTCGGTCACCAAGGTGGTGACCGCGCTTTACGCGCTTGAGAAGCTGGGGCCGGGGCGGCGCTTTGCGACGCGGGTTCTGGCGACGGGCCCGGTGCAGGGCGGCGTGCTGAAGGGCGATCTGATCCTCGCCGGGGGCGGTGATGCAACGCTGCAGACCGATCAGCTGGGCGATCTGGCGGCGCGTCTGGCCAAACGTGGGGTGAAATCGGTCTCGGGGCGGTTCCTTTACTGGGAGGGGGCGCTGCCCTCGGCCGCGCATATCGCCGATGATCAGCCAGTGCAGGTTGGCTATAACCCGGCGCTCTCGGGGCTGAACCTGAATTTCAACCGCGTGCATTTTGAATGGAAGAAGGCCAGCGGGGCCTGGAATGTCTCGATGGATGCCAGGGGCGAGCGTTTCGTGCCAAAGGTTTCCTCGGTGAATATGAAAGTCGCCAGCCGCGAGAGCCCGCTGTTCACCTATAGCGGCAATCAGTCGCGTGAGGATTGGACGGTCGCCTCGGCGGCTTTGGGCAAGGGCGGCTCGCGCTGGTTGCCGGTGCGGCTGCCGGGGCTTTATGCGGCGGATGTATTCCGCACCCTGGCCCGTGCCCAGGGGGTGACCCTGCCAGAGGGGCAGGCGGTCAAATCGCTGCCACGCGGGGACGAACTTGCGCGGGTCGAAAGCGATTCCCTGCCCGAGGTGCTGCGCGGCATGCTGCGCTGGTCGACCAATCTGACCGCGGAATGCAGCGGTCTTGCGGCCTCTGGCGCGGGCAGTGTGGCGGCCTCTGGGCGCGAGATGACGGCCTGGGTGCGCCAGGGCTTTGGGGTGAATGCGACATTCGTCGATCATTCGGGGCTGGGCGGCGGCTCGCGGATTTCGGCGTTGGAAATGGCGCAGCTTTTGCAGCGTGCCCATCGGGACAAGCGCGGGCTGAAGCCGATCCTGCGTGATGTCGGCATGAAGGACAATGACGGCAAAGTGGTTAAGGGGCATCCGGTTAAGGTGATGGCGAAATCCGGCACGCTGAATTTCGTCTCGGCGCTGGCGGGCCATATCACCCCGCCTGGCGGGCGCGAGATGATCTTTGCGATCATGACCGGCGATCCGGCGCGGCGTGATGCGGTGCCGGTGGCCGCGCGCGAGAACCCGCCCGGGGGGGAGGCATGGACGCAGAGGTCGCGCCGCTTGCAGGGGCAGCTGATTGCCCGCTGGGCCTCGCTTTACGCCTGATATCTGCGGGGCAGTTCCGGGGCGGTAATGGCTGTCCGGTGAGCGGTTATCACAATGAAAGGGCGCAGCCTGCGACTGCGCCCTTGTTCCTTTTTCTTTCTGCGCGGCTACCTGGCCAGGCTTTGCGCCAGGCGCATCAGGTTGATCGCCTCGATCCGGTAGCCAAAGATGTCCTCGCCACGCGAGGCAAGGGCAAGTTCGATTGCCTGCGGATAACCCCATTCCCCGGTATAGGGCGAGCCTTGCAGCAGCTGGCCGAAGCCTGCGATGGCGGCGGCAAAGCGGGTCTCTTCGCTTGCCGGTTCCAGCCCGGTGATCGGCACCTCTTCCAGTTTCGAGAGTGTCTCGCCCGGCTCTTTCCAGCGCAGCCGCAGGAAGCCCAGTTCGGTGTTCTCTGACGGGGTGGCGCCCTCGGCCGTCGGGGCCGCGCCATAGCGCAGCGGATCATTTCGCAGCGCGGCAGAGCCGGGGGCGGTCACCTCATAGATCGCGGTGACCTGCAGGCCTGCACCGATCTCACCGGCATCTACCCTGTCATTGTTGAAGTCCTCACGGGCCAGAGCACGGGTCTCATAGCCGATCAGACGGTATTCCGCGACCTGGGCGGGGTTCCACTCGATTTGCACTTTTACATCATCTGCAATGGGGAAAAGTGCCCCGGACAGCTGGTCAACCAGCACTTTTCGCGCTTCTGACAGGCTGTCGATGTAAGAGGCGGTGCCATTGCCGTTCTGGGCCAGCGCCTGCATCGTCGCATCATTCAGATTGCCGCGGCCAAAGCCCAGCACCGAGAGATAGCTGCCCTGATCGCGCTTTTTGGCGATATAGGCCTCAAGCCCGTCGGGGTCACTGACGCCCACGTTGAAATCGCCATCGGTGGCCAGCAGGATGCGGCTGACCTCATCCTGGCCTGTCATCTGCGCGGCCAGCTGATAGGCCAGTTCAAGCCCCATGGCCCCCGCCGTGCCGCCCCCCGCACTGAGGCTGTCGAGAGCGGCCAGGATTTTGTCACGCTCACCCGCCGGGGTTGGCGCGAGAACCGTGCCCGCCGATCCGGCATAGGCGACGATGGCCACCTGATCCTCGGGGCGCAGTTCCGGCAGCATCAGCGCCAGCGACTGTTTCAGCAGCGGCAGCTTGTTGGCATCATTCATCGAGCCCGAAGTGTCGATCAGGAACACCAGGTTCAGTGGCGGGCGGTTGGCGATCTCGGGCAGGGCGCCTTGCAGGCCGATGGTCACAAGGCGCGTGCCGGCGTTCCAGGGCGTCGGCATCACCGAAACCGTGGTGGCAAAGGCCTCGCCCTCTTCGGGGGCGGCATAGGCATAGGGGAAATAGTTTACCATTTCCTCAATGCGCACCTGGTCAGGCGCGGGCAGGATCCCGGCATTCAGTGTTGAGCGGATCACCGACCAGGAGGCGGTGTCGACATCGATCGAGAAGGTCGAAACCGGCTCTTCGGCGGTCAGTTTGACCGGGTTTGCCGTGGCATTGGCATAGGTCTCAGAAAAGGGTTCGGGCGCTGCGGGATGGGCCCTGTCGATGGGCGGAACAACCCCGGTGCCCAGACGGGCGCGCATCTCGACCCCGGGGGGGGATGCGTAGGCGATCTCGCCGCTGGCGGCTTCACTTGCGTAATCGGCCGCGTAGTCGGCAATGGCCTCATTTGCAGCGGCTTCATTTTCAACGGCCGCAGGCGCGGCGGGCGCGACAGCGGTTGGTTCGGCGGCTGACCTGGCTTCTGGCCCGGTTTCTGGCCCGGCGGCTGGTTCGCTGTCTGGTTCGGGGGCCGCCAATGCAACGACTGGCCCCTGATCTGCCTCTGGCGCTATTTCGGCATGGGCCATTTTGCCCAGCGGTTGGCCGGCCGGGGCGGCTTCTTCGGCCATTGCGCGGCTGCTGATCGTCTCGGGCGATGACAGGGCAAGCGGCCCGTCAGCGTTGCCTGCCGCGCCGGGGCTGCCAGCGGGCGCATCATTTTGGGGCAGGAAAACCATCACACCCACCACCAGCGCGGCGGCTGAGGTTGAAATCATCAGCGCGGGTTTTGTGGTCAGAAATTTCATCATGTTACGCACTCCGTCAAAGAAGCCCGCCTTTGCCGGGTTTTCCGGCTGGCGGTCTTTGCTGTGACGCAGGGCCTGGGTGGATCCTTGGGGGCTTGTCTGATGAATATTGTCGAAATTCTTCATCGCCCGTGCCAGCGCCGCCGCCCGCGCATCTGCCGAGGCGGCGGGGCTTGCGTTTTTCAGCGCGGCGCTGAGTTTATCCAGTTCATCGGTCATGGTCAGACCTCTCTCGCCGCGATCACGCGCAGGCGTTTTTTTACCTCGGACATGCGCCAGGCGATGGTTCCCTCTGAGACGCCAAGCACCTCGGCTGCCTGGGCCTGGGTCAGCTCTTCGCCCAGAACCAGCGCCAGGGTGTCACGCAATTCCGGCGCAAGCTGCGCCATGGCCCCGGTCAGCCAGGCCTCGGCCTCACGCGCGGTGTCGATCTCTTGCTGGCGGGCGATTTCCCAGTCTCCCCAGCCACTTGCGGCCTTTGATCGCACCGCCTGGCGGCGGCGCAGATCATGGGCGGCATTGACCACCACCCGGTAAAGCCAGGTGGTGAAACGCGCCTCGGCCCGCCAGTTCAGCAATTTGGCGGGCAGGGCGGCGCAGATATCCTGCGCCAGATCCTCGGCATCCTGGCGACTGCCTGACAGACGCCAGGCAAGGCCGAAGATCCGGTCATAGTGACGCGCAATCAGTGTCGCAAACGAAGCACGATCTCCGTCTGCGGCAGCGGTGGCGAGGGTTTCGTCTGAGGTGTCCATCAACATCTTGCTTATCAGACGCAGCCCGTCTGGCAATCCTTGGGCGCGTGCGGTGTTTTTTTTCGAATGGGCCTGATTGTGGCCCATCATGGCAGCCGGGGCAGGGGGCGCGGTGCTTGTCCTGGGGGCAGAACCCGGGCAGTGTCCGGCATTGTGATGTGCCGGAGCTACCCTATGTTTCTTAAGACTTTCATTCGGGCAAAGCGCATCCGTCCGGGGCTGGTCTGTATCGCGCTGCTGACTGTGCTGCTTTGGGCGCTGCAGCCTGCCAATGCGGAAACTGCCAATGCGGACTCTGTCAATGCGCGACCTGCGGCGACAGAGCCCATTCCCGCCTGGGTCGATGATCTGCCGGACATCACGGAAACCGCCCTCAGTGACGGTGTCTTGCAGACGGGTGAGACGAAATGGCTGCTGCAGGACCAGCAATTCGCCTGGCCCGACGGGCAGCGTGAGGTCTGGATCCGTGAGGTGCGCCAGCTTGGCACCGGGGCATCGGTGGCGCTGGCCTCGCAGCAGATCACTGAGTTCAATTTCCTCGATGAGGATCTGATCCTGAACCGGGCGCTGGTGATCCGCGACGGGGTGTCGCGTGATGTGACAGCCAGGGTTAAGGCCCCGGTTCCATATGACAGGCGTGAGCCGACTGTCATGATTGAAATCCCGGATCTGCGGCCAGGGGATATCCTGGATTTCTCTTACCTGCGCCGCTCTCTCGCCAGGACAAAGGGGTTTGATCATCGGGCGGTGGCCCGGCTTGACGGGGCCCTGCCGTCGCGTTTGCGCCGGGCCGTGGTGAACTGGCCTGCGGGCTGGGCGCGCAATCAGCGGCCGCTGCCGGGCTATGTCAGCCTGTCCCAGACGGCGCAGCCGGACGGCTCTTTCCGGCTGGAATATCGGGTCGGGCCGCATGAGATCCCGGACCCAGAGCCGCGCGTGCCCGGCTGGATCGAGCAGCAGGCCGTGCTGCATCTGAGTGCTGAAACCGACTGGTCGGCCCTGGCCACGGCGCTGGCCCCCGCTTACCCCACCGATGGGGCTTTGGGCAGCTGGCAGGATCTGCCGCAGCTGCGCGACGCGGGCGGCCAGGCCTTGCCCTGGCCCGATCAGGTCATTGCCGCGCAGCATCTGGTGCAGGACAGTATCATCGACACCGGGGGTGAGCGGTCTGAGGGCCCGGCCCGGATGCGCCCCGCTGCCGGGGTGATCGAAAGCGGCTATGGCTCGCCCTTTGAAAAGGCGCTGGTGCTGGCGACGGTGCTGCGCGACAGGGGGCTTGAGGCCGATATCGCCCTGGTCAGCACCACCCATGGCCATGGCCTCGATCAGCTGCCGCCCGCTGCCTCCTGGTTTGATCACGCGGTGGTGCGGGTGCAAAAGGACGGCCAGACCCTGTGGCTGGACCCGGATCGCCAGGTCAGGATTGCCTCGGCCAGGACCATGGCGCCGCTGACCTATGGTTTCGCATTGCCCATCACCCGGGATGGCAGGCTGACGCCGCTGCCCGCGCCGCCCGAACAGGTCTGGACCTCGGACGTGCGTGAGACATGGCGCTTTGCCCGGGATGGTCTCTATGCCGATGTGGTCACCGTAACTGGGGCCGATGCCGCCGGGGCGCTGCGGATGCAGCTTGAAGCCGAGGGGGCAGAGTGGTTCACTGAAGGTCTGGTCACCTATTATAACAACACTCACCCGGGGCTGGTCCTGCAGGCGCAACCAGAGATCAGCGATGACCCCGCAGCCAATGTCATCCGCACGCATGAGCGCTATTTCATCTCTGCCGGGGCGATGCAGGAGAATGGGACGCTGGACCGCTTTGTGGTTTTCAGTGAGAACTTCGTGGGTGAGCTGGCAATCGGTGAGCGGCATCTGTCCGGCTATGCGGCGCGCAGATGGCCGATGCTGGGGATGCTGCCCGGACATTTCCGCCACCGGGTTGAGGTGCAGAACCTGCCGATCGCGCTGATACCGCCTGATGAGGTGCGGCTGGAGAATGCGGGCTTCACCTATTCGAGAAAGGCATCCGCGCCGGATCAAAACAGCCTGGTGGTGGAATGGGGGTTTCTGGCCAATGGCGGGATCATTCCTGCGGGCGATGTTCCCGCCATGATGAATGACGCAGAGCTGGTCCAGGACACGACCTGGATTTCCTATACGCTGCGCGACTGAACCCGCACCTGGCAGGGGGGGGCTGCCCAGGGGCGCCGATCAGGGGCGCCGATTGCGCTGCAGATTGGGGGGCGTACTCCGACCGGGCCGATACTCTGGCCCGGTCGGTTGTTTCTCAGACCCGTCACCAGGATTGGGGGCTTATCCCGGTGCGATCCCGTGTCTGATCCGGGCGCGGGTCTGAGGGACCGGGATCAGCCTAGAACAGCAGCCCGTCATAGACCGCAAAGGCGCCGCCGGTGCTGCGCAGATTGGCGCTTGCGCCGCTGTCACGCGCCCAGGCGGTGATCGCATTATAGGTGCCGGTGCCAAAGGTGCCGTCGATGCTGCCGTAATAGTAACCTGCCCGGCGCAGCTGGCGCTGGATGGCTTTGCGCTCGCTTACGCTATAGGTGCGGAAAGCCTGGCCGGCGGGCGTTGCATGGACAGAGTTATAGGTCTGCGGTGCCGGGCGATGCGGGCGATAGGTGGGCGCGGGCGGCGGAACATAGGCCGGCGGCGGGGCCACATATTGCGGCGGCTGGTAGTAGCCGGGCTGGTTGTGCTGGCGGCGGTGCTGTCCGTTCTGGATCAGCTGATCCACGATAACAGCGGTGGCAACCCCGGCCACAAACCCCTGTTCCTTTTTGCCCCAGGCAAGCGCGGGCATCGAGGTCAGGCCAAGCGAGGTGGCGGCAATCAAAGCAACAGCAGCGGTGCGAAATTTCGGCAGCATAGCGGGTCCTTTCCCTGAATGATCCGCCCATCCATCCCGGCAATCACTGCGCCGGGGGCAGGTCGGGGCGTCATGTCTGAAACCATGGCCACAACCGGGCCTGTCAGGCAAAATCAGTCAGATGTCAGCGGAAATCAGGGCTTCGTTATGAGATATCACCTTTTATATCAATGTGTTGCGTTTCAGGCTGCCGAAACGGAAAAAGGGGGCGCAAGCGCCCCCTCTTTGGTTCGGTATGAACGGCCCCGGTCTGTCAGAGGCTGAGGCAGATGTATTTCATTTCCAGATAGTCCTCGGTGCCGTGATGGCTGCCTTCGCGGCCCAGACCCGATTGCTTGACGCCGCCGAACGGGGCCTCGGCGGTTGAGATCAGCCCGGTGTTCACACCGACGATGCCATATTCCAGCGCTTCCTGGACGCGGGTGATGCGGCCGATGTCGCGGGAATAGAAGTAAGAGGCCAGGCCGAAAATCGTGTCATTGGCCTTGGCCACGACCTCTTCTTCGGTCTCGAATTTGAACAGCGGCGCCAGCGGGCCGAAGGTCTCCTCATTGGTGACCAGCATATCCTGGGTGACATTGGTCAGGATGGTGGGTTCGAAGAACGAGCCGCCCAGCTGATGGCGCTTGCCGCCAAGGGCCACGATGGCGCCTTTGGCTTTCGCGTCGGCGATATGTTCCTCGACCTTTTCCACCGCCGCGACATTGACCAGCGGCCCGAACTGAACCGGATCCGAGAGGCCGTCGCCGACTTTGGTCTTTGCGACCGCCTGGGCCAGTTTTTCGGCAAAGCTGTCATAGACGCCAGCCTGAACATAGATGCGATTCGCGCAGACGCAGGTCTGGCCGTTGTTGCGGAACTTGGACAGCATCGCGCCCTCGACCGCCTTGTCCAGATCGGCGTCGTCAAAGACGATGAAAGGCGCATTGCCGCCCAGCTCCATCGAGCATTTCATCACCTGATCCGCGGCCTGGCGCAGCAGGATCCGCCCCACCTCGGTCGAGCCGGTGAAGGTCAGCTTGCGCACGATGGGGTTCTCGCAGAACTCTTTGCCGATGTCGGACGAGCGTTTCGAGGTGATGACCGAGAAGACCTCGCCGGGGATCCCGGCGCGTTCGGCCAGAACCGCGATGGCCAGCGCCGAAAGCGGGGTTTCTGCCGCCGGGCGGGCGACAAAGGCGCAGCCGACGGCCAGCGCCGGGCCGCATTTGCGGGTGATCATCGCATTGGGGAAGTTCCAGGGCGTGATCGAGGCGACGACGCCGATTGGCTGTTTGATCACTGTGATGCGCTTGTCGGGCTGGTGGCCGGGAATGGTCTCGCCATAGACGCGCTTGGCCTCTTCGGCGAACCATTCGATGAAGCTGGCGCCATAGGCGATTTCGCCCTTGGCCTCGGCCAGAGGCTTGCCCATTTCGGCGGTCAGGATGGTGCCCAGGTCGTCCTGGTTCGCCATCATCAGGTCGAACCATTTGCGCAGGATCTGGCTGCGCTCTTTGCCGGTGCGGGCGGCCCAGGCCTTCTGGCCTTTTTCCGCGGCGGCGATGGCGCGGGCGGTCTCGGCGCGGCCCAGATTGGGCACGCGGGCGATCACATCGCCCCGGGCCGGGTTGACGATTTCAAAGGTCGAGCCGTCATCGGCATCGATCCATGCGCCTGCCACCCAGGCCTTTTCGACCAGCAGCGATGGGTCTTTCAGAAGCGAACGAAGATTGGTCACGGAATCGAGCATGAGAGGCCTCGCATGAAGAAGGGGGCTGGAAGGATAGCTGATCGCCTGGCAGCTGGGTGGCACTTATAGGGCCACTTGTCCAGTTACAGGCTGCCGATCAGTCCAGTTTGGGGGCAAATCCGGGAATGGCTGGCGGCATTGCCGCGCCCCCCGCTGCCCTTTGTTCCGCGCCCTGGCCCGCCCGCCGCGCCCTTAGCTATTGGCGTGCATGCGTTCGATATAGGCGCGCATCTCTTCGGCCTCCTGGCGGGCCTCGCGCAGGCCATCCATGGCGGCGCGCAGCTCTGCCTCGGTCTGGCTGATCTGGTTGCCCAGCTCTGCCTCGCGCGATTCCAGCCAGATAACCGCCTGATCGCGCATCTCTTCGGTCTCATGCAGCGCCTGGGCGAGGCGTTCCAGTTCAGAGAGGTCGTCGCCCGCATTGCGCGAAAAGCGGTGCAGCAGCCAGTGGCCGAACCAGCCCATCGCAAAGGCCAGCAAGAGGATGACCGAAGTGGCGATGATGAATTCAATCCGGTTCATAGAGGCGTTCTTTCCTGGCGGTGGCAGTGGCGGGTGCAGAGCAGTGGCGGCGGGGCCCGCCTCTGCCTTTGGGGCGGTTGGTCATTCTGCGGTTGATGAAGCCGGGCGGGTGCGCGGGCGCGGCGTCATCTCGGTCGGGGCAAGCGAAGGGCCGTCATAGGTGAATACGACCGCGCCTTCGGTCTCGCCCGCAGTCGGGGCAGCCGCGTCTGGGGCAGCGGCGTTCAGGTTAGCCGCGTTCGGGGCGGGCGTTTCTGCAGAGGCGGCGCTGCCATCTGCGCCGCCTTCGGCAGCCTCTGCTGGGGCGGCATCCTCCGCTCCGGCCTCTGATGCTGTGGTATCCGAGGCGGCCGCATCGCCATCCTGGGGCGTGTCTGCGTCAGTTTCAGCCTCAGCCGCAGATGTGGTATCGGCCCCGGCCTCTTCTGCGACCGTTGCCTCAGCTGTGGCCTCATCTGCGGGCGCAGTTTCAGGGGCCGCTTGCGTGGGAGCCGCCTGCGCGGTTTCGGCATCTGCGCCGATCAGCCGGAACTCGATCCGGCGGTTTGCCTCGCGCCCGGCCTCGGTGCCGTTGTCGGCGATGGGCGTGCTTTCGCCATAGCCGACAGCGGTCATGTTCGAGGTGTCGATCCGCCGCCCCTGCAGCGCCATCAGCACCGCCTCAGCCCGCGCCTGGCTAAGCGCCGCATTGCCGCTTTCCGAGCCCTGCGAATCGGTATGGCCGCCGATTTCCATCGCAATCGCGGGGCAAAGCTTCAGCACTTCGGCAATCTCGCCGATGATCGGCCCCGCCTCTGAGGCGATCTCGGCCGAGCCGGCGGTAAAGTTGATTTTGCCCTTCGCCATGATGCGGGCGACATCTGCGGCGCATTCGCGCGGCGTCGGCAGGGCGGCCAGCGGGTCGAGCTTCTTGTCATAGGTGACCTCGACGCGGAAATTCTGGCCCTGGCCCAGCTCGGATGACAGGATCTGGGTGATCCGCGCCCTTGCCTCCTGGTTGCCGGTGACGCCGCGCAGCTCGACCGTGTCGGCGCGCACGACCAGCGTGCCCTCGGCCAGCATGGAAAGCGAATCGAGGCCTGCCAGCACCCGCACCGGCCAGCCATCGGGCAGCTCGGCGTCGAGCACTGTGCCCACATAGACATCGCCTGCGGTGAAAGAGGCGCGGGCAAAGGCGTCAACCGCCGATTGCTGCGCCTCATCCACCAGACGCCCGCGCAGCTCGACCCGGCCAGATGCGGTCAGGCGGGCGGTGAACTCTGCCGGGCCCCGGATCGCGGCGTCCTGGGCAGGCGGCACCGGGGTCAGCGAGAATACATCCGGCAGCCCGGCGCGAAGATCGCCGATTGCGGTGTCGAAAGCCGCCTGGGTGACGCCTTCGCCCGCCTCAAAGGTGATATCGGCATCCGAGAAGGTCACCACGCCATGGCCCATGGTGCCAAGGGTGCGGATCGCCAGCGCGGCCCCTTCGGCCCAACGCGGCGTGGGGGTGCCCAGCCCGACGGTGCAGATTGCAGGCCCCTCCATCCCGGCAGCGGCAGCGGCGGCAAGGATCTGGCCGCGTGCGCGGTCGGTATCGGCCGAACAGGCGTCAAACCGCGCGCCGCCCGCATCGACCACAAAGCGCAGCGTGAAGGGCGTAATCACCGGGCGCGGCGCGGAAATCGCCGTTTCCAGCCGCATATCGGCGGGCTTTCTCTTGTTCAACTCGGCCTCGAAACGGCGCTTTTCGGCGGGGCTGTCGGCGATGGCGGTCACCCGCACCTCGCCCGCCGAGACCGAGATTTTCGAGCGTTTCAGCAGCGACAGCGCATCCAGCCCAAAGCGCAGCGAGGCATCCCAGTTCGCGGGCGCGGGCCAGTTGGCGGTTTGCAACATATTGGTTGCGCGGGCATCTGCGGGGGTCATTGCATTGGCGGCCTCGGTCAGGCCATCGCTGTCCAGCGCCCCTTCGGCATTTTGCGCCGGGATCAGGCCGATCAGCTGGATGCCATCATCATTGCGCAGCATCTCGACGGTAAAGCGGGGGGCCTCGATGGCGGTGGTGGGCGCGACCTCAAGCCCGTCGCGGATGCGCGAGCTGTCAACCAGGCTGCCCACCAGGTTCAGGGCGCGAAAGCGGGCGGCCTCATTCGGGGCCATGCCCGTCAGGCCGACCTGCATCCCGTCGGTGGCGACGCTGACCCAGTCCATATTCGCCTCGCGCAGCTTTTCGCTGACCACGCTGTCGGTGCGGCTTTCGATGATCAGCGCCGAGAAAAAGGCGATTGCAAACATAAGCAACCCGGCCAGAGCAAAGGCGATGGCACCAAGGGCGGCACGGGGCAGTTTAAGCAGGCGTTGCGGCAAAGGAGAAACCCGGTTTGGCAGAGCAGGGCAATATCGGCCTGGCCGGGGCGGTTCCCAAATGGCACAGCGCGGCCCCGGTCAGGGGCGGGCTGTCGGAATCGTCCGGCGCAGCCCCCCGTTCCTAGGCCTTCACACCCAGGGGATCAATCAAAGGAAAGCCGAGGCGGCAAGAAACAGCACAGGGATCAGCCCCGCATCCCGGTTCGAGCGGAAAAGCCGCAGGCAGATCGCCGGGTCGTTGATGTCCAGCCGCTTCATCTGCCACAGCATATGCAGCCCGAAGGCCCAGACGCCCAAAAGCGCCAGCAACATCGGCATCACCCCGCGTGAGGCCGGGATCGCCAGGATCACCGCCAGCGCCATCAGCACCACGCTCGCCCCCAGAAAACCCGCCAGCCATTTGCCCGAATTGTCGCCAAACAGCCGCGCCGTCGATTTCACCCCGATCAGCGCGTCATCTTCCTTGTCCTGATGCGCATAGATGGTGTCGTAAAACAGGGTCCAGACAATCCCCGACAGCCAGAGAACCCCCGCCGCAGGCGCAAGGCTGCCGCTATGCGCGGCCCATAGAAGCACCGCCCCCCAGTTGAACGCGAGGCCCAGGAACACCTGCGGCCACCAGGTGAAGCGCTTGGCAAAGGGATAGATCGCCACCAAGGCCAGCGAGGCAATCCCCAGCCCGACCGACAGCCAGTTGTAACTCAGCAGGATCAGCGCCGCGATCAGCATCTGCGCCACCATCCAGACCAGCGCCCCCTTCACCGTCACCTGCCCCGAGGGCAGCGGGCGCGAGCGTGTCCGCTCGACCGCGCCGTCGATATGGCGGTCGGTGATGTCATTCCAGGTGCAGCCCGCGCCGCGCATCAGAAAGGCCCCGATCCCCGATGAGACCACCAGCCACAGATCAAAGCCCGAGAACCCCGCGCCGCTGTTTGCCGCCAGCGCAATCGCCCAGAGGCAGGGGATCCACAAAAGCCAGGTGCCGATCGGGCGATCCGCGCGTGACAGCCGCAGCCATGGGCGCAGCGCCTGAGGCGCATAAAGATCGACCCAATTGTCCTTTGGCGCATCGGCGACGCTGCCTGGCCCCTGGGCACCTTTGATCTTGCTGGCAGTGGCCTGCAGCTGATCTGCCAGATCCTCGGCCATCTCGCGGCTGATATCTGCATCTGATCCGGGCAAAGCTGCGTCTGGCTCTGGAATTTTGTCGCTCGGGGCCATAGTCTTACCTCCATGGCAGGGCCGAAAGTCAGACTTTATGTAGATCAGCCTCTCGGGCAGGGGCAAGCCGTCGCGCTTACCGAAGGCGCGGCGAATTATCTTTTTGCGGTGATGCGTCTGGGCGTGGGGGCCGAGGTGCTGCTGTTCAACGGCCAGCATGGCGAATGGCGGGCGCGGGTGGCCGAGGCGAACAAGCGGCGCGGCCTGCTGATCTGCGACGAACAGACCCGCCCGCAGGATTTCCCGCCCGATCTGTGGCTGATCTTCACGCCGATCAAAAAAGAGCGCACCAATTTCATCGTTGAAAAAGCGGTCGAGCTGGGGGTGGCGCGGCTTTTGCCGGTCACCACCCGGCGCATGAATGCCGAGCGGTTGCGTCTGGATAAGCAGCAGGCCCATGCGGTTGAGGCGGCCGAGCAATGCGGCGCGACCTTCGTGCCCAGGATCCAGGATCTGCAACCGCTTGACCGCCTGCTGGCCGACTGGCCGCAGGGGCGCAGGCTTTACTGGGCCGATGAGGTGCGGGCGGGCGCGGATGGCAGCTGGCCCGGGGCACCCGGCGATCCGGCGGCGATCCTGATCGGGCCCGAGGGCGGCTTTACGCCCGAGGAACGGGCGAAGCTGGACAGTCTGGATTTTGTCAGCCCGGTGGCGCTTGGGCCGCGCATCCTGCGGGCCGAGACCGCGGCGCTGGCGGCGGTGACCCTGTGGCAGACCCGGTTCGGGGACTGGATATGATCCGCCCCGAGGTCATCGCCGGTTTCCGGCGCTGGCAGGACATGGCGCTTGGTCTGGCGCTGATGCTTTTCGGGGCCTGGATCTTTTCAGGCGGCACGCTGATCTGGCAGCTGTCCGGCCTTGGGCTGATGGCGCTTGGCCTTGGCTGGACGATCAACGCATGGCGGCGGATGCGCTTTCAGTCTGACCCTTCGGCCCCTGGTCTGATCGAGATTGACGAGGGCCGCGTGCGCTTCCTGCATCCGGTGATGGGCGGCGAGATCAGCCTGAACGATCTGAGCGAGCTGAAACTGATCACCCTGCGCGGCCGCCTGTTGTGGCAGATGCGCGATCTGTCTGGGGCGCGGCTGGTGGTGCCGCTTGATTCTGCCGGGGCGGGGGATCTGGCGGATGCCTTTGCCAGCCTGCCGGGCCTGACCATGCCCGATCTGATCCGCGCCCTTGATCACGATGCGGGCATCATGGCCGCAGCGGGTGCGGCGGATAGCAGTCTGCCAGTCACGGGTCTGCCAGTCACGGGGCTGCGCGAGACCCTTGTCTGGACACGGCCCGGCAGCGGCATTCGGGCGCTCTGATGCGACATAAGCGCAAAGGCTGTGCATAAGGCGGGCTTGACAATATCCCCCCGGACAGCACAGGTCATGTCGCCTGTGAACCTTATCTGCCAAGCCGGAGCCAGCCCATGTCGATACCCCAGTCCGGAGGCGGTCTGATCGAGAACCGCGACCAGCTCGCGGCATTGCTGGAAAGCGGCTGTAAGCCGAAATCCGACTGGCGCATCGGCACCGAACACGAGAAATTCGGCTGGCTGACCGACAGCCGCCAACCGCTGCCCTATGCCGGAGAACGCTCGATTTCCGCGATCTTCGCAGGGCTTGAGGCGCGGTTCGGCTGGCAGCCGGTCAGCGAGGGCGGCAATGTCATCGGCCTGACCCGCAATGGCGCGAATATCAGCCTGGAACCCGGCGGCCAGTTCGAGCTGTCAGGCGCCCCGCTGGCGACGATCCATGAAACCGCCGCCGAGCTGGACAATCATTTCACTGAGGTCGCCGCCGTGACCGAGGGCATGGGCGTGCGCTTCATGGGCATCGGCGCCGCGCCGGAATGGTCGCATGATCAAATGCCGGTGATGCCGAAAGGGCGTTATCGGCTGATGACCGATTACATGGGCCGCGTCGGCACCCATGGCACGCAGATGATGTATCGCACCTCGACGGTGCAGGTGAACCTCGACTACGCGTCTGAGGCGGATATGGTGAAGAAACTGCGCGTGGCGCTGGCTTTGCAGCCGGTGGCGACGGCGCTTTTCGCCTCTTCCCCCTTCTTCGATGGCAAGCTGAACGGGCATAAGTCCTGGCGCTCGCGGATCTGGCGGGGCCTTGATGACAGCCGCACCGGCATGCTGCCCTTCGCCTTTGAGGATGGCATGGGCTTCCAGCGTTATGTCGACTGGGTGCTGGATGTGCCGATGTATTTCGTCTACCGCGATGGCAAATATATCAATGCCCTGGGCCAGTCGTTCCGCGATTTCCTTGACGGGAAACTGCCCGCGCTGCCGGGCGAAAAGCCCACACTTTCCGACTGGGCCGACCATCTGACCACCGTATTCCCCGAGGCCCGCGTCAAGAAATACATCGAGATGCGCGGTGCCGATTGCGGCGACCGGGCGCATGTGATCGCGCTGCCCGCCTTCTGGACCGGGCTGACCTATGACGACGCAGCCCTTGATGCCGCATGGGAGCTGGTGCGCGGCTTTGACGCTGAAACCCGCGAGGGGCTGCGGGTCGCGGCCTCGGTCTCGGCGCTGCAGGGCGAGGCCAATGGCGTGAAGCTGGCCGATCTGGCGCATGCGGCGCTGTCCCTGTCGCAGGCGGGGCTGGCGGCACGCGGGCTTGGCGAAGAGGCCTGGCTTGCACCGCTGGTGGCTGCGGTCAAATCGGGCAAGGTGCAGGCGGACCGCTGGCTCGATCACTACCACGGCGACTGGGCGGGTAACCTGACCCCGATCTATGAGGCGGCCAGCTTCTGAGGCCGCTTGCCTGCGGGTGGGGCCCCTGGATGGACGACTTGCGAGAGTAAGCGCTGATCCCCGGATGGGCCAGGCGCTGCGCTGCAGGCAGGTCACATGGTCGGGTGGGGCCGAGTGGGGCCGGCTGGGAAGGTCAGCAATTCCCCACGGCTACCGCAGTAAAAATACCGACGTTTTTCATTGCCTTTTCGGGAGCCGGCCGTCATCCTGATGGCCGTTGCGTTCAGGTATCCTCGCCACGAAGGATACGCGTAAAATAAGGAAAAGGGACAAAATGCGTCAGGCTGTTATCAAATCATTCGACCTGCTGGTCACCGTTCTTGCTGGTCTTATCGTCATCGTTGCTCTGATTGCAGGCGTTGCGGGCATGGCCAAGGTTGGCTTCTTCTATGGGCTTGCCGTGATCATTGGCGGCATCCTTTATGCGATCGTTTTCGCGGGCGGCCTTTATCTGCTGATCGGCATCCATGAGAATTCCAAGCGCACCGCCGATGCGGTCGAGCGTCTCGCCAGCCGCTGAGCGCGGCCCGCAAGACGATCAGCTGATCTCAGCACAGGGACGTCGGATCAGGGTTGATCCGGCGTCTTTTTCTTTGCGCCGATCTTCGGCTCGGTGCCCATTTTGATCCGCACCAGATTGGCGCTGTGGCGGATGTAGATCAGGATGGTCAGCACCAATACCAAAAGCAGCATCCGCCCGGCATTCGGGGTTTGGAAGACAGCAGGCATATCCGGCAGGTTGACCATCCAAAGCCAGACCGGGGTAACTGCGGCTGAAAACAGCGCCGCGACCGAGGAGATCCGGGTCACAATCGCTGCGAAAAGCCAGGTCAGGCAGGTCAGCACACCGACAGGCCAGGCCAGCGCCAGCAGGATGCCAAGGAAGGTTGCCACGCCTTTGCCACCGCGAAAGCCGCCGAAGACCGGCCAGAGATGGCCGATGAAGGCCGCCAGCCCCGCCAGCTGCGCCGCATCGCCTGCGCCGCCCGTCCACCACCGCGCCAGCACCACCGCCAGCGCCCCTTTGCCGCCATCCAGCAAAAGCGTCGCCAGCGCGGCCGCCTTATTGCCGGTGCGCAGCACATTGGTCGCGCCAATATTGCCCGAGCCAATCTGGCGCAGATCCCCCAGCCCCATCAGCCGGGTGATCAGCACGCCAAACGGCACCGCCCCCAGCAGGTAAGAGAGGATTGCAATGATGATCATCGTGTCCTGCGCGGTCACAAAGTCCGGCATGGGGCAGTTCCTTCTTCCTTGACGCCGCTGATGGGCGATGGCTTGCGCGCTGTCAGTCAGTCTTTTGCATCAGCCGGTCTTTTGAAACAGGCGGTCGTTTGTAACAGTCAGTCGTTTGTAACAGTCTGGCATTTGCAGCAGGCGGGCATTTCTAACATTCCGGCGCATTCGTCTCAGACCGGCGGGTTTGCGTCAGTCCTGGTTACTCGGTCAGGCGAAACACCTCTTGCCCGCCGACCCAGGTGGCCAGCACACGCCCCTCCATCCTGGCGCCATCAAAGGGGGTATTCTTTGATTTTGACTTAAGTGTGAAGCGATTCATCAGGAAAGGCGCATCCGGGTCAAACAATATCAGATCCGCCGGGGCGCCGGGCGACATGCGGCCCTGCGGCAGGCCCAGCCGGTTTGCCGGGTTCAGCGCCAGGGCGCGGAACAGCTGCGGCAGGCTGAGGTGCCCGGCGTGATAAAGCCGCATCGCGGCGGCAAGGATCGTCTCAAGCCCCACCGCGCCGGGGGCGGCCTCTTCAAAGGGCAGCCGTTTCGATTCCTCATCGGCGGGGGTGTGGAACGAGGCGATCACGTCGATCAGCCCATCGGCCAGTGCCGCGATGATCGCCTGGCGGTCCTCTTCAGATCGCAGGGGCGGGGTCAGTTTGAAGAAGGTGCGGTAATCGCCCAGATCCATCTCATTCAGCGTCAGATGGTGGATCGAGGTGCCCGCCGTCACATCCAGCCCCGCCGCTTTGGCGCGGGCCAGGGCGGGCAGCGAATGGGCGGTGGTGATCTGATCGGCGTGATAGCGGGCGCGGGTCATTTCAACCAGGGCCAGATCACGCTCCAGCCCGATGCGTTCGGCGATGGGCGAGACGGCGGGAATACCGCGGAAGCTGGCGAATTTGCCGCTGGTCGCCGCGCCGCCCTTTGACAGCACGGGTTCCTGCACATGGCCCACCACCAGCGCCCCCAGCGAGCGCGCATAGGTCAGCGCCCTGCTTAACGCGCGGGTATTGTCCGAGACGTGGAAGCCGTCGGTAAAGGCCAGCGCGCCTGCGTCCAGCAAAAAGCCGATCTCGGTCATCTCATGGCCTTCGCGGCCCTTGGTCAGCGCGGCCATATGGCGGATGCGCACGGGGGCGGCCTCGGCTGCGCGACGGGTGACGAATTCCAGCACCTCGGGCGTGTCGATGGCGGGGCTGGTATCGGGCCGCGCGATCACCGTGGTCACACCGCCCGCCGCCGCAGCAAGGCCTGCCGAGCGGAAGCTTTCGCGGTGCCGCTCGCCCGGCTCGCCGATCTTGACGCCCCAGTCGACGATCCCGGGCGCAAGGCATTTGCCGCCGCAATCGATGGTCACCGCGCCCTTGGGCAGCTTTTTGGCATTCTCGGCGATCAGGCCGTCAACCACCGTCAGAGAGCCGATGGAGTCGGTCTGGGTTTCAGGGTCGATCAGGCGGGCATTGGTAAAGTGGATGATGGTCATTCCAGGTCCGGGGCGATGGATGGATCGGTAAGGCGCGAAGGCCCGGCTTCGGGCGGGGTGGAGCAGGATCGGGGGGCAGGATCAGGGAGGCAGGTCAGTCTGGGTCGGTCTGTCGTTTTTGTCAGGCGAGGTGCAGCTGGTCTGTATCTGGCGGATCAGGGTGACAAGCCCCCATCCGTCTGCCAGCCGGCGAAATCCGGTGCGGGCGAGATATTTATCGCCATCCGTGTCAGAGGCAACATAATCGCACAGATCAATGTCAATGCTGCCTGTCTTATGATCCTCACGGATCTCAAGGAAGTTCCGCGCGGTGATCGGCCAGCTGGCAAAGCGCGGCCAGCGCCCGCCCAGCCGCATCAGCGCCCGCCCGCCAGTGATGGTGCCGGGGGGCGCGAGGGTCAGCGCATAGCGGGTGTTGCGCAGATCCCGTTCGCGGCCGCGAATGCGCCCGATGATCAGCCACCAGATCCCATAAAGCGCCAGCGCCGCGCCAGACAGCGCCAGCCCGGTCAAAAGCCCGCGCAGCGGCAGGGCAGGCGGGTTTTTGGTCAGGCTGGCGGAACTCAGTATCCCGATGACAAACAGCCCCAGAATGCACAAGGCCGCCAGTGCCGCCACGCCAATCAGCAGATCGTCACGCGAGATATGCCATTCAGAACCGGGCCGCCCGCTCCAGATCAGTGTCTCGCCTGGATCGAGATCCGCCTGCCAGAAGGCCTGATCCGCGGGGCTGAGCGCTTGCCCGGAGGGGCCAGTTCCCGACCCGGAAGGGGGGGGGCGGTGACCCGACGGCAAGGCCGGGAGTGGCAGAGACAGTTTCGCGGCTGGGGTCGGGCTGGCTCATGCTGTGCCTGGCCCCGCGTTGATATCAGAGCGGGGTCCGCCCTGGCCTGAAAGGGCGGTCATCAGGCGAAACACCTCGGGGGCGTCGGCGATATTTTCGAAGCCCACCATGCCATTGCCGGGAGAGGATGGTATCAGACGCAGCGCGTCAGAGTATCGTGCTGGCCGACCCGGATGCAGGGACGCGCGAAACCAGACCGCGCGATTTGCCTCATCCAGGAGGATCTTCTGCTCTGGATCCAGCGCATAGCGTCTGGTCCCCAAGAGCGGCAGCGAGATAAACGCCGTATCTTTGGTCAGGGCATAGCTGCGAAACCGCAGACGCAGCCAGTTGCCAGACAGCGCCCCGACGACACGGGCCAGCCCATAAAGAGCCAGCGCCGGCCCCAAAAGCGCGACCAGCGCCCCGCCCAGACCCGGAGCGCGATGTCCTCCTCTGAATTGCTGCATCAGGGCCAGCCCCTCTGGCCAGAGCAGGGGCGTCAGCCATACCCCAAAGGCGCATAACAGCAATCCGGTGGCACTTTGCCTGCCGGGCAGAGCACGCCAGTTCACAACGGTCTCGGGATGGCCAAAGTCAGGACGGCCAGACCAGATCATCCCGGATGATGTCTGCCTGCTCATGGCTGCGGGGGCCTGCCTGTATCCTGCGCTGCGGCGGCTGCGGCATCGCCTGCAGGTGCGGACATCAGGCGAAAGACCCGCCGTGCCTCGGGGATCTGTTCAAAGCCGATGCGGCTTTCGCGCTCATCCAGGCTATTGAAAAACTTCTGGAAATCAAAGCGCATCAGGGCCTGGCCATCGGCGCGGCGGCTGGCAAACCAGACCGAGCCGGGCAGCCCCTCTTGCAAGACCGGGCGAAAACCTGCGTCGCGGGGATAGCGCTCCAGCTGGCGACGGCCGAGGATTTCGGTGGCGATAAAGGCGTGACGGTCGGTCAGGGTGTAATGGCTGCCGCGCAGCCGCAGCCAGTGGCGCATCGGGCCGCCAAAAGCGGAGGTCAGCCCTTTGTAAAGCACGGGCAGGCCAAACAGCATGAACAAAAGCCCAAAGCCCGACAGGCGTCCGAAAGGGGCACCCGAGGCCATGGCCATCCAGAAAAGCGCAAATCCGGTCATGGCCAGGCCCTGGAAAAGGCGCGGCCCGATCAGCTGTGTCCAGTCAAAGCCAGCCTCGGGGCGGCCCTGCCAGAGGATGGTCTCGCCCGGGTCGAGAATATCTTCCCATCCGGGGGGGCGCCGCGCTCATGGCTCAGCCCCCGATCCAGACAAAGGCCACGGTCAGCACAACCAGCACCAGCAAAACGGCGGTGGCGACCATGCCGCCCTGGCGCATCTCGGCCTTTGTGGGTTTGCGGTTCGGGTCCGGAGAGGTCATCCACATCTCCTTGCGATTTCACGCGGGGCGCTCACCATTGCCGGAATGGCGCAGAAGGGGGCCGGGCGATGGGGGGCGCGCTCAGACATAGCTTTCGGCGATCTTGCGGCCGCGATCCGCCCGCAGGTTCCGCGCCAGCAGATCCATACAGGCCATACGCACCGCGACGCCCATCTCGACCTGGTCCTGGATGACCGAGCGGTTGATGTCATCGGCGATCTCGCCGTCGATCTCGACGCCCCGGTTCATCGGCCCGGGGTGCATCACGATGGCATCGGGTTTGGCAAAGGCCAGCTTTTCCGCGTCCAGCCCATAGCGGTGATAATATTCGCGCATCGAGGGCACGAAACCGCCATCCATCCGCTCTTTCTGAAGGCGCAGCATCATCACCACATCGGCGCCACGCAGGCCCTCACGCATATCCTCAATCACGGTGGCACCCAGCTCGGCAAAGCCCGCAGGCATCAAGGTCGGTGGCCCGATCAGCCGCAGATTGTTGCCCATCTTGCCGAGTAAGATCAGGTTCGAACGCGCCACCCGGCTGTGGGCCACGTCGCCGCAGATCGCAATCGTCAGCCGGTCGATCCGCCCTTTGGCACGGCGGATCGTCAGCGCATCCAGCAGCGCCTGGGTTGGGTGCTCATGCCGCCCGTCGCCCGCATTCAGCACCGCGCAATTCACCTTTGACGCCAGCAGATTGACCGCGCCCGAGGCCCCGTGCCGCACCACCAGCAGATCGGGGTGCATCGCATTCAGCGTCATCGCGGTGTCGATCAGCGTCTCGCCCTTTTTCACCGAAGAGGTCGCCATGTTCATATTCATCACATCGGCGCCAAGGCGCTTTCCGGCGATCTCAAAACTCGACTGCGTGCGGGTCGAATTCTCGAAGAACATATTGATCTGCGTCATCCCCGCCAGGGTGTCGGATTGTTTGACGGTGCGGCGGTTCAGATCGACATAGCGGTCGGCGAGATCCAGGATGGTGGTGATCTCAAGCGGCGAGAGCTGCTCGATCCCGAGAAGGTGGCGGGCATGAAAGGCCATGAGCAATTTCCCTCTTGTTCGCGCGCGTGTTCCGCTTGCCCGCTTATGGCAAAGCGGGCGCGATGGGGCAAGGCTGTGGCGGGGTGCGCCAGAATGATTGCCCACGGATGATTGCGGCAGGAGTGCTGGCTGCCGGGCGATCTCAGGGGGCTGGCGGCAAAATCGGGCCCGGCTCTGGCTGGCAGTTGGCAGCCGGGCCGTCATCCCGGACAGCTGAAAGATCGCGCCAGTCAAAGTCGTATTCCTGGGTCCATTCGGTTTCCTCATTGCGCGAGTCGCCCGGCGACTGGTCATCGGCCATCCGAAAGCGCAGCAAAACGGGCCCTGGGGTGGTCAGTTTTGTCATCGGTCGCGCTGGCGGGGCGCTGATGATCCCGCTGGCCACGCAGGCGCTTGTGTGATCGCGCGCGTTGACCGAGGCGGCAAGGCGGCGCAGCTCGTTTTCGAACTGCAGCGAATCCCAGGTGTTGAAGGCGGTGAAAAGGCTGACGCCAAGCCAGAACCCGCAGGTCATGCCGCTGTAGCGTTTTCGCCCGCGTATCAGCATGCCCCCCGCCAACAGGGCCACCAGCAAGGCCACCGCGCCAAAGATCAGCACATGCAGCAGGATCGGCCAGGGCAGGCCGGCCATCAGCGGCGCCAGCATCTTCCACAGCAGGGCCGCCAGCGGGCCTCCGGCCAGAAAGGCAAGCGTCACATGGGCGGTCTTCAGGGCCTGGCGGTCGCGGCCGCCATCGGTGCCGTTTTCGCGGATCAAAGTCTCAAAGCTCATGCGCAGAAGAAGGGCCACCACCATCACCACCAGCCCGACCAGGACAGGGGGCATGAAGATCAGGCTGAAACTGCCCGGATAGAAATCCTGTGTCAGCAGACGAAGGGCAGAGCCGGGCAGGGCCGAGACCAGGATCAGCAGCCACAAACAAAGGCCCCATCGAAAGGGCAGCAGCAGCGCGGCCATCAGCGGCACAGGCAACAGCACCAGCAGGTCCATGAGATCCTCCGTGAAATCCTCCGTCACGCTTTAATACAAAAACTGGCCGGCCCTGCAGAGCCTTCGGAACGCGATCCGGGCCGTTTTGCCGAAGGCGCGCGAGCGGGGGCGGCCCTGCGTCGGACTATGCAGCCGCTTGCTGCGCCGGGCAAGTCGGCCTACCTTTCGCGGATGGGAATCGACGTGGAAAATCTGGCCGATGGCGCGGCGCAAGAGCTGGCGGCTTTTGCGGCCTCAGACTGGGATGCGGCGCTGGCGGCGCTTGGCTGGCAGCTGGATTGCGGTATTGATGAGGTGATCGGGGAAGAGTCGGTCAACCGCTATGATGTGGTGGTCGAAAAGCCCGCGCCCCGCAATACGCCATCGCCCAATCCCCAGCCCGGGGCCGCGCGCACAGCGCCCGGCGGCGCGGCGCAAAGCCCCGTGATAGCCGAGGCCCCGCCGCTGCCTGAGGTGGATCCGGTGGCGGTCGCCCGCCAGAGCGCTGCGGGGGCAGGCTCGCTTGAGGCGCTGCTGGACGCGATCCGCAGCTTTGAGCTGTGCGACCTGAAGCGCGGTGCCCGCAACACAGTCTTTGCTGACGGAAATCCAAAGGCCCGGCTGATGATCCTGGGCGAGGCCCCGGGGCGCGAAGAAGATCAGGAGGGCCGCCCCTTCGTCGGTGAGGCAGGCCAGCTTCTGGACAATATGCTGGCCGCAATCGGCCTGTCACGCACCAGCCCTGACCCGGCGACCTCGGCCTATATCACCGCGCTTATGCCCTGGCGGCCCGAGGGCGGGCGCGATCCCAGCCCCTCTGAGATCGCCATGATGCTGCCCTTCGTGCAGCGCCATATCGCGCTGGCCGATCCTGATGTGATCCTGGTGCTGGGCAATGCACCGCTTTTCGCGCTGACCGGGCAACGCAGCATCCTGCGGGCGCGTGGCCAGTGGGGGAAGGTGGACGGCGAAAACGCAGCGGGAAAGCCGCTTTTGCCAGGTTTCCATCCCACCTATCTGTTGCGAAATCCCGGCGCAAAGCGCGAGGCCTGGGCCGATCTGCAGTCCCTTCGCGCCTTTCTTGACCGGACTGCCTGATGCGCCCCCCGTTTTCTGTTTTGCCGCTGACCCTGGCCCTGACCCTGGCCCTGCTGCCCGGTCTGCTTTTCCCCGTTGCGGGCCAGGCCCAGGACTGGATCGATTTCGGCCTTTTGATGCGTGAAAACGCTGATCGTGTCATGGTCATCACTGACGCCAACGGCCAGCCCGAGCAGGTGCTGGATCTGGGCGACGGGGTGAAGGTCACCTGCGCAGACGGCAGTTGCTATGGCGAGGATCCCAAAGGGGCCATCGGCTGCAACTTCGCCATCATGGTTGATATTGCCGCGCTGAATGCTGCCTGTCCGGGCAATCTGGATGCCGCCGCAGAGACCCGGCTGGGCGCGAATTTTGACATTCTTGGCGCCTTCATTGAGGCCAATGCCGTGCCGCCCCGCCCGGCGGGCTATGCGCGGGATCTGCTGCACAGCGCGATCGAGCGTCAGAATGGCGTCGGGGCAGATGAGACGGCGGCGATCTGCAAACGCTTGCAGCCCGGCCCTGATGGCGATCTGGCAGAGATGCTGGATTTCGTTGCCAGCGAAGAGTTTACAGCGGTGCTGGATGAGGTGCTGACCACCCCGCGCCTGCCGGTAATGAATCCCTGCCTTTGAATTTCGGCTCTTTGCCCGGACATTCGGGGGACTTGCGCGATATTGCCTTTGCAGCCTGCTGGCCGCAGTCTGTCGTTGGCGCAGTCCCTGTCTGAAAGGCCAAATCCCCGTGTTTTTCGCCGCATTTCCTGTCGAGATGGTTACGCTGCTGGCTTTTCTGCCCGCAGCGCTGGCGCTGAATCTGACGCCGGGGGCGGATATGATGTTCGTGCTGGCGCAGGGCCTGAAAGGCGGGGCCAGGGCCGGAATGGCGGCCAATCTGGGCATCGCGCTTGGCTGTTTCGTGCATGTTCTGGTGGCGGGCCTGGGTCTTGCGGCGCTGCTGAAAGCCTATCCGATGGCCTTTGAGGTGATCCGCTGGGGGGGCGTGGCCTATCTGATCTGGCTGGCGTTCCGGTCCTGGAATGCGGGCCGGCCCCAGATCGTCCAGGTCGCCCGCAGCCCGGGCCTGCGCATCTTCCGTGAGGCGCTGGTGGTCAATCTGCTGAACCCCAAGGTGGCGCTGTTCATCCTGGCTTTTCTGCCGCAATTCGTTGCCGCCGCGCGTCCGGTTTTGCCGCAGTTCCTGGCGCTTGGGGTGATCATTTGCGCGGGGGGGCTGGTGGTCAATGGTGCGGTCGGGATATTTGCGGGGCGGATCGGGCGGGTGCTTTTGCGCTCTGACCGGGCCGCGACGGCGATGAACCGGGTGACAGGCGGCATTTTCGCGGCGCTCGCGCTGCGCCTTGCGATAATGGAGAGAACAGCATGACAACCCCGCGCCCGTTTATTGCGACCAGGATCGCGGTGCTGACCGTCTCGGATACGCGCAGCCTGGCCGATGACCGCTCGGGCGATACGCTGGTTGCGCGGCTGGAAGGCGCGGGCCATATCCTGGCCGCCCGCGCGATTGTCACCGATGACCGGGCGCTGATCGCCGATCAGCTGCGGGCCTGGATCGCGGACGAGGGCGTCGATGTAGTGATCTCAACGGGCGGCACGGGCCTCACGGGCCGCGATGTGACGGTCGAGGCGCATCATGATGTCTATGAGAAGGAAATCACCGCCTTTTCCACCGTTTTCACTGTGGTCTCGATGCAGAAGATCGGCACCTCTGCGGTGCAAAGCCGCGCCTGCGCGGGGGTTGCGGGCGGGACATATCTCTTCGCGCTGCCCGGCTCGACCGGCGCCTGCAAGGATGCCTGGGACGAGATCCTGGTCAAACAGCTGGATTACCGCCACAGCCCCTGCAACTTCGTCGAGATTTTCCCCCGGCTGGAAGAGCACAAGCGGCGGAAGTGACCGCGAAAGTTCAGCGACCCCTGCGCCCGGCACGCATCATGGTCGTTTGCACAGCCCCGATGGAATGCCCCCGATGAAAAAACGCCTTGTCCCGCTGTCACTTCTGTTCTTTGTGCCCTTTCTGCCGGGTCTGTTGATCGGGCGGCCTGTGCCGTTTTGGCCTTATCTGCTGCCTGTTCCGTTTCTGGCGATTTCCATTCTTTCGCTGGTGCTGATGGCTGTCTTCGCGCTGCTGCCCTGGCTTGGGCTGCTGGGAACCGTCTCTGAGGTCTGGCGCGGCAGGGTCCATCGGCTTTGGCTTCTTCCGGTGGGGGCGGTTTTCGCGGGTTATTACGCGATGTTCGCCTGGGAAAATCACCGCTATCAGCAAGAGCTGCGTGAACGGGCCGGGGCGAATGCGACGGTGCAGGTGCCCTTCGACCCCGCCCGCCAGGCGCTGGTCCTGCCGCTGTATCCTGCGGGTGAGCTGCTCCGGGATTATGGGGTGCCGGTTGCCTATATTGGCAATCCGACAGACCCTTCCGCGCCCACGCAGGCGCTGCGTTATATCGACAGGGCGCTGTGCGCGGAATTGCTGGCACGCTTGCCTGACGGCTGGATTCCGGGCATCGATTTTGGGGGCAACTATCTTCCGGTCCGACAGGATCAATGCATGCTGACCCTGCCCGAAGTGCCCGATCTGCCGGTCATCCGGGTAGGTTTGCCGCCTGAGGGATCTGAGGGGCACGGGCCTCATCCCAGCGACAGGGGCTATCTGATTGCGTCGCCCGATGGGGCCGCGCCGGTGATCCTGCGCGATCCTGCGCCGGCTGGGTTGCCCCTGCCCTGGTGGCCCGACCTGGGCGGGTTTTGCGGGCGGCTTTTCGGCAAAAGCGCCGCGGCCATGGGGTGTGTCAGGCTCGACTGGCGTCAGGAATGGCGGATCGCGCCCAACCGGACAGAGGCTCTTGCAACCGCGCTTGGGCTGAAAAAGGTCGGGCCCGGGGGGCGGGTGCTTTCCGATCCTGATCTGGTGCGTCGGAAATTCGATGCGGTGCTGGCAGATATGGTGGCCGAGCAGATCCGGCGCGCCGACCTCTGGATTGCGGGGCGCCCAAATGGGGTGGGGCCGGACAGTCCTGAGATGGTGCAGCCGATTGCGGCCCATCTGGCGCTGAACCCCGGTGCATTCAGCAGTCGCGCAGGGCAGATCGTCGCGGCGCTTGAGGCCGAGGCTGCGACCGAGGCTGCGACCGACGCGCCTGATCAGACCCGGATGCGCAGCCTCGAAACGCTGCTTGCGGCTTTGCCCGGGGCCGATCTTGCACCGCTTTTGCCGCGTCTTGAGCGGCTGCAGGTCGCCCAGGCCTGGCAGCCGGGCGAAAGGCTGAGCCGGGCCATGGCCGACCAGCCTCGCCCGCCAGAACCTGCGCAGGACTGAACCTGCGCAGGGCTGATCGGGTTTCTGCCGGATATCTCTCTGGCCTCACCCCTCGCGTTTCAGGGCCTGGGCCATGCAGTGGATGCCGCCGCCGGTCTTTGAGATCTCGGCCGTGTCGACCACTGCCACCTCAAAGCCGCGGGCTTTCAGCTGGCCGATCAGTGTCTGTGAGGATTTCGGCGCGATCACCCGGTCACCGCCGAGGCTCATGAAATTGCACCCCAAAGCCATCGTGTCCTGGAAGGGCACATCGATGATCTCATGGCCTTTCGCCTTCAGCCAGTCGACGATGGCAGGCTCGGTGCAGGCCAGGCAGACGGCGGTCAGTTTCGGCGCGATCGGCACCACCATCAGGTCGATATGGACGTAATATTCGTCGATGAAGGCGAGGCGGACCTCCCAGCCCTCATCCTCGAACCAGCCCGCCACCTGGCGCGAGCCTTCCTCGTTGGAGCGCGCGCCGCCGCAGCCGATCAGCAGCACGCCTTCCTCGATCACATTGAAATCGCCGCCCTCGAAGGTGCCAGCGGTCACCATGTCATAGATCGGGATGCCCAGGCTTTCATAATGGCGGATGGCTGCGTAATTCTCGCCCCGGCGCCAGGGCTGGCTCATGGCGGTGATTACCGCGCCATAGGGCGTCATGACCGAGCTGTCGCGGGTATAGACCTGCATCGGCAGCTCTGCCTGAGGCGGCACGGTATGGACGCGGACGCCGAAATTCTCATAGGCGGCCTTCAGCTCCTTATGCTGGGCCTGGGCCTCCTGGATGTTCGAGGGGTTCTCGCGCAGGTGTTTGCGGGACAAAGACGAGGTCGCCATATGGCGCAGATAGGCCGGATCCCCCAAGAGCACATCGGTCAGCCGGTCGGTCTCATTTGCAAACCCCCAATGCGTCAGCGGCTGGGTGCCGCCGCCCGCTTTGCGGCGCTGAAGAGAAAAGGGCTCAGGTTTCGTCTGCATGTTCATATCTCTCTCCTGTTGTTAGGCGCCGGGCATTGAGGACGGGATCCACCAGTCACGCCCGCGCGGCGTGGTGACATATTCGGGCCAGCGGAAATGGATGGGGGGCGGATAGTCGCAAAGCGGCGGGATCGGGGCCTCGTCGCGCCGCGTCTCAAACTCGGCCCACATGGCGTTGCGGGTGGGCGCATCTTCCAGGATCCGCAGCGCAGAAAGCGCCAGCACCTCGGCGGCCTTTTGCACCATCGGGTCGATGGTTTCAGGGATACCGCCAAGCGCGTTCATCACCCAGGGCGCGTAAACATAGCCTGGCGGCGCATTCAGCGCGGGCCGGGCGATATAAAACCGCGCCGTGGGGGCGTGCCAGGTCATGTCAGTGTAATCATCCGAGGTGGAGTTCCGCTGCGAGGGCGGCAGATCCTCGCGCAGGATTTTTTCGGCGGTCTCGGGGTCGATCAGCCGGGTCATCTCGGGGATGAAGGGCTCGGCCATCGGCGTCAGGCCCAGGTTTGACTGGATTTCGCGGGCGATGTCTTTGGCCGCCTCATTCCATTCCGGCGCACCGGCGGCCTGCATCGCGTCCCAGACGACCGAGGCAATGGCGTGGTTCGCCAGACCCGGGCGCGATTTGCAGACCCAGTGGCGTTCAACCCGGCAGCCTGTCATCGCCGCCGCATGTTCGGCATTGCGATCCAGCGCGGCGGTCACCGCCTCGGCCATCGCCAGTGTCGGCACCCGCATCATATACTGGATCTCGGCAAGGCCCGCGGGCAGGTTGTCGGCGGTGGCCTGGCCTGCGGTCAGGATCGCCTCGGATATCGACCAGCCGCCCTGATGCGGCAGCATCGAATCGCGCAAAGATTTCGATGTCAGGAACATCAGGTTCAGCGCGTCATTGGCGCCGGGGGCCCGCACCGCCGAATGTGACTGCGGGATTGGTGCCCCGTCATGCGCGCCCCAGGTCTGCGGCTCATCACAGATGAAACGGTAGATCATCGAGTAGGCCGCGCCGCAATGCGTGTCCCAGCGGACCGTGTTGCACATCGGCAGCATGTAGAAGGGGTGGAAGGACAGGATCGCCGCCAGCCCGTCATAATAGCCCTTCGCGGCATGGATCGGCTTTGAGCCGCGCACCTTTTCGGCAGGCTCGCCGGTAAAGCGCAGGCCCCCTTTGATGCCGTGTTTCTCCATAGCGGCCTTGGTTGCCAGCAGCCCGGCCAGCCCCGCGATGCCAAGCCCCGAATGCGGATCGGTATGGCCGCCCGCCTGAAAGCCCAGGCCCTCGCGCGGCTCGCGCCGGGTGCTGGCGGCCTGACAGTTGCCGGGCACTGCGTCATATTCGGCATACATGCCGATGACCGGGCCCCCTTCTGACGCGGGCCCATTCGACCAGGTGGCGCAAAAGGCGGTCGGCATGCCCGCCGAGCCCTCTTCGACGGTAAACCCCTCGGCCCGCAGGCGTTCGACATACCAGGCGCAGGATCGGTATTCGCGCCAGGCGGTCTCGCCGTAGGAAAAGATCGTCGCGCACCAGGCGGAATGTTCGGACGCGCGGGCGGCAATCGCCTGTTGCGCAGAGATCTGGGCGGCAGAAAGAGGCGGGGCGGCAGATTTGGTCATGAAGCGACTCTGATCCGGGGCAAAGGGGGCAGGTGAGGCGGGGTCAGGTGCGGCCCTCTGGTGTTTTCGGGGCCGCATTCTTCAAGGGCTAACAGCGCCTGTGCCTGCCGCAAAAGTGAAACCTTTTCCGGCTGTCGACAAAAATAATTCACCTCATGCTTGCACGGGGCGTTGAATGGGCCAGAGTGGTCACGTCTGAACCGGAGGCAGTCATGGCCCGTATCCCCTCGACCCAGGCGCTGCGTGCGCTGGAAAGCTTTGCCCGTCACGGCACCGTCTGGCAGGCCGCAGACGAGCTGCATCTGACGCGCAGCGCCGTCAGTCATCAGCTGCGCCTGCTGGAGCGTGATCTGGGCTTCCGGCTGATGAATCGCATCGGCACCAGGGCCGAGCTGACGCCCCAGGGCCAGGCCTATGCCGCTGACATTCGCCGGGCGCTGTCGATGATCGCGGGCTCTGCCACCCGCAATGCGGCGCGGGGCGTCAGCGGATCCCTGTCGGTCAGCTGCCCGCCCGGCTTTGCCTCGAGCTGGCTTTGCGGCAAGGTTGGCGGCTTTGTCGAATCTTTCCCGGATGTTATGCTATCCGTTCAGATCCCCCGCCGCCTGGATGATGTCTCAAACCCCGATATCGATATTTTCATCACCTTTGGCCTGGGCAATCAGCCGGATATGGAGGTCGAGCTGCTGAAAGAGGTGGATTTCACCCCCCTTTGCAGCCCGGCCTGGCTGAACCGCTTTGAAAGCATTCCCGATCCCGGGGCGCTGTCGGCGGCGACGCTGCTGCATCTGGGCGATTACGAGGATTGGGAGGGCTGGTTTCGCCTGGCAGGCATGCCGGGCGAGGCGGCGCATCGGGGCCTTTTGTTCGGCGATATGAACCTGGTCTATGCGGCGGCCCTGGGGGCGCAGGGCATTGCGATGGGCGATGAATTCATCTGCCAGGATGCGATCCGGGCCGGGCATCTGGTGCGCCCCTTTGATCTGTCGCTGCGCTCTGCCCGTTCCTATTTCATGGTGGTTCCGCCTGAAAAACAGGGCAATCCCACAGTTGCCGCTTTTCATGACTGGCTGCTGGATGAACTGATCGGTGATTAGGCGGTTTTTGATCGATTACCCCCCTGAGTGACAAATTTCATTTCCCGAAGGGGTGAAAAACTTTCTATTGTTTTTCAGCGGCCATGCCCGCAGGCTTTGAAAATATTCTGCCCGGCTGCCCTGTCCGCACTCTGTTTGGGCAATGGCAGGCGGCCCCGGAGATCTGGTCACAGACCTCTGATCTATGACCTCAGACCTCTGAACCCGCAACTCTGGCAAGGGATAGCAAGTGACGCAGGCAGCAGAAATCGGTGCATCAGGGATCGGCAAGATGTTCGGGCGCTTTACCGCGCTGCAAGACATCTCGATGACGATCGGGCGGGGCGAATTTGTCACTTTGCTGGGGCCCTCGGGTTCGGGGAAAACCACTTTTCTGATGATCCTCTCGGGGTTTGAGGCGCCCACTTCGGGCCGCCTGACACTTGATGGCCAGGACATGACCGAAACCCCGCCCGAGGCGCGCGGCTTTGGCATGGTTTTCCAGGGCTATGCGCTGTTTCCGCATATGACGGTTGAGGAAAACATCGCTTTCCCGCTGAAGGTTCAGGGCCGCTCGGCCGCCGATATTTCCTGCCGTGTCAAAGAGATGGTCGAGATGGTCGGCCTTGGCGGCCATGGTCATAAGCGGCCCGCGGGCCTGTCTGGCGGGCAGCAGCAGCGGGTGGCGCTGGCCCGTGCGCTGGCCTATGCGCCGCCGGTCTTGCTGCTGGACGAGCCATTCTCGGCGCTGGACAAGAACCTGCGCGGCCAGATGCAGGATGAGATGCGCCGTATCCACCAGGAGACCGGCACCACCTTTGTCTTTGTCACCCATGACCAGGAAGAGGCGCTGGCGCTGTCCTCGCGGATTGCGATTTTCGAGAAGGGCCAGCTGCAGCAGATCGCCCCCCCGCGTGAGATCTATGAACGCCCGGCCAATCGCTTTGTTGCGGAATTCCTGGGCGATATCAATATCCTGCCCGTATCCGGCACCAGCATTGAGGGCCGCGCCATCCGCCTGCCCGATGGGGCGGGCGATCACCTGGCGATCCGGCCCGAATATATGGATCTGTCGCTGTCAGAGCCGGGCGAGGGCAATGCGCTGCCCGTGCAGCTGCGCGATCTGACCTATCTGGGCGCCGAGACCCGGCTTTTGCTGGCCACCAAAGCGGGCGTTCCGGTCACCCTGCATGTGCCCACCGCCAAGCTGCCCGAGGGGCTGGCCCCCGGTGCCGCGCTCTGGACCAGCTGGGAGGCGTCGCGCGGCTTTTTGCTTTAACCGATACGGCCGGGACAGATCCGCCATCAGATGCGGACGCCGGAGACTGCCACATCCTCAACAGGGAGACAGAGAATGAACAGAGCATTCCAGCAGGATCAGTTGGAAATTCTGGCGATGAAGGCCCGCAAGGGTCAGATTTCGCGGCGCAATTTCAACACGGGTCTTGCGATTTTGCTGGGCACCTCGGCGCTTGGGCTGGGCGGCCGGGCCAATGCCCAGACCAAAGAGCTGGTGATGGTGAACTGGGGGGGCGACGCGGGCGCAGCCTATGACGCCGCCTATGGCAAACCTTTCCTTGAGGCGACCGGGATCACCGTGCGCCAGGATGGATCCGGCCCGACCGAGGGCGCGATCCAGGCGCAGTTTGAAAGCGGCAAGCCGACCTGGGATCTGGTCGATGTCGATGCCTTCTCTGCCGAGGCGCTTGGCAAAAAGGGCATGATGGAGGCGATTGACTATACTATCGTCGACCGCTCGAAATTCCGTGAGGGCTTTGGCTGGGAGTATTCCTCCTCGACCTATTTCTTCTCTTACATCATCGCCTATGACGCGACGAAGTTCGGGGACAACCCGCCGACCGGCATCGCCGATTTCTTCGATCTTGAGAAATTCCCCGGCAAGCGCTCGCTTTACAAATGGGGCGTTGGCGTCTGGGAGGCGCTTTTGCTGGCCGATGGCGTGGCCCCGGGCGACCTTTACCCGCTGGATATCGAGCGGGCGCATAAAAAGCTGGCGGGCTTTAAGGACAATGTCGTCGCCTATTGGGGCGGCGGCTCGGAAAGCCAGTCGCTGCTTCTGGACGGCGAGGCCTCGATGGCGATTGTCTGGTCCACCCGGGCGCGTCTGATCGAGGAAGACAGCGGCGGCGATGTGAAATTCATCTGGAAAGATGGGTTCGTCTCGCCCGGCGCGATGGGCGTGGTCAAGGGCAATCCGGGCGGGGCAGAGGCTGCGATGCAGTTCATCGCCTCGGCCCAGGAGCCTGAAAAGCAGCTGGTGATGTTCAACATGCTGGGCCAGGGGCCGGCAAACCCCGCCACTGATGCGCTGCTGCCTGCGGAAGATGCGAAATACAACCCGGTCTCGCCCGAGAATTTCGCGCAGCAAATGGCCCTGGATATGGGCTGGTATGAAGAGCATTACGGCGCGGCGCTGGATGAATATCTGAAGATCATCTCGGCCTGAGGCTGAACCCCGGGTGCCATGCACCCTGAGGCCCGGATGCCCCGCCGCAATGGCCGGGGCATCCTTTTGACCAGAGGGGGGATCATGCTTCGATCACGTCTTTTGCTGCTGGCACCTTTGCTGATGTTTCTGGCGCTGGCCTATCTTTTGCCCTTTCTGGGGGTGATGCGCTGGAGCGTGACCCTGCCAGAGCCGGGCCTTGGCCAATATGGCACCGCGCTGAGCGATCCGCTGGTGCTGAGTGTGATCTGGCGCACGGTTCGGATCTGTGCGCTGGTGACGGTGCTGGCGGTGGCGGCGGGCTATATGATCACGCTGTTATGGGTGCGCGGCGGGCCCTGGATGCGGCTTTTCGTTGAGCTGTGCATCCTGATCCCCTTCTGGATTTCGGTGCTGACACGGGCCTTTGGCTGGCTGGCGATGCTGTCGAACCGCGGCGTTCTGAACACCTGGGGCCAGGATCTGGGCCTTTTGGCGGAACCCCTGACGCTGGTGCGCAATGAGTTTGGCGTGGTGATTGGGATGGTGCATTTCCTGATCCCCTTCGCGGTTTTCCCGCTGGCCTCGGCCATGCGCACCGTGGATGAGCGCGTTTTGCTGGCCGCGCGCGGCATGGGGGCATCACGGGCGCGGATCTTCTGGCAGGTCTTCGTGCCGATGACGCGCTCGGGCATTTTCGGCGCGATGCTTCTGGTCTTTGTCTTTGCGCTTGGCTTCTTTGTGACGCCGGCGATCCTTGGCGGCGGGCGCTCGGTTCTGGTGGCCGAGCTGATCTGGCTGCGCATCTTCCAAAGCCCCGACTGGGGGCTGGCGGCGGCGATCTCGGTGATCATGATGCTGGCAATCGGGCTTTTGCTGATGCTGACGATGCGATTTGCAAAGGGGACAGGGCGATGACGGTGCTGAGACCCGGGCTTTTGGCCACGATACTGGCGGCGCTGGTCGCGGTTTTCCTGCTGATGCCGCTGATTGCGGTGGTCCCCGTCAGTTTCACGCCGGGGCGCAACCTGTCGATGGCGGGGGATGAGTGGTCTTTGCGCCATTACCGCGCCCTGATCGACAACCCGGCCTGGCTGCAGGGTGTCTGGCTTTCGGTGCGGATCGGGCTGGTCGCCAGCCTTTTCGCCACGGCGCTGGCGGCGGCCTTCAGCCTGGGGATCTGGATGCTGCAGCCGCGCCTTGCCGGGCTTTACATGGGGATTGCGATGCTGCCGATGGTGGCGCCGCCTGTCGTCTCGGCGCTGACGCTGTATTTCTTCCTGACCAGCCTTAGCCAGTGGAACGGGGTGATCGGCTATGACACCTTTATGGGCGTCGCGCTGGCGCATGCGGTGATGGTCGCGCCTTTCGCGGTGGTGCTGATCACGGTGGCGCTGTCGCAGCTGGACCGGCGGATTGATCTGGCGGCACGCTCGATGGGGGCGGGGCTGGGGCAGCGGGTGTTTCGGGTGATCCTGCCCAATATCCGCTTTGGCCTGGGCGCGGCGCTTTTTCTGACCTTCGTCCTCTCATGGGAGGAAATCGGGGTCACGCTCTTTATCACCTCGGTGAATGCGGTCACGCTGCCCAGGATGATGTGGATGGGCCTGCGCGACAATATCGACCCGGCGATCGCTGCGATCTCTGTGCTGCTGATCGTGATCGTGGCGCTGGTTGTGCTGATAAGAACTGCCGTGCAGCTGCGGCAGAAGGGGGATATGTGACGACATCAATCTCAACCGGGGTCTATCTGACCCATCTCTTGCGCCAATATGGGGTAGAGCTGGTTTTCGGCATCCCCGGCGTCCATACGGTCGAGCTGTATCGCGGTCTCACCGGCTCTGGCATCCGCCATATCACCCCCCGGCATGAGCAGGGCGCGGGTTTCATGGCCGATGGCTATGCGCGGGCCTCGGGCAAGCCCGGCGTCTGTTTTATCATCACTGGGCCGGGCATGACCAATATCACCACCGCTATGGGCCAGGCCTATGGCGATTCGATCCCGATGCTGGTGATTTCCACGGTGAATGCGCATGGGCGGATGGGCTCGGGCGAGGGCTGGCTGCATGAGCTGCCCAATCAGCAGGCGCTGGTCTCTGGCGTCTGTGCCTTCTCGCGCACCGTGAACCGCCCCGAAGAGCTGGCAGGCATGCTGGCCCAGGCCTTCGCGGTCTTTAACGGCGCAAGGCCCCGCCCGGTGCATATTGAACTCCCGATCAATGTGATGCTGGCCGAGGCAGGCCATCTGCCGATGCCCGAACCGATGCAGCTGTCGCGTCCCGGCCCCGCGCCTGCCGCCCTGGCTGAAACCGCCCGGCTGCTGGCGGGGGCTGCGCGTCCGGTGATCCTGGCGGGTGGCGGCGCGGCGCGGGCCGAGATCGGGCGGCTGGCCGAGGCTTTTGATGCGCCTTTGGTCATGACCACAAATGCACGCGGATTGCTGCCGCCGGGTCATCCGCTGGCGGTGCCGCTGTCGCCCTCGCTGGGATCGACCAGGGCGCTGATCGCGGGGGCCGACGTGGTGCTGGCGATTGGCACCGAATTTGGCCTGACCGATTACGATATGAATGAGGATGGCGGTTTTGCGCTGCCCGGCACGCTGATCCGCGTCGATCTGGATCCGGTGCATATGGCGCGGGGGATCACGCCGCATCTGGCGATTGTCTCGGATGCGGCGGGCTTTGCCGAGGCGCTGCTGCCGCTTGCCCCGGCCGGGCCGCAAAAGGACGGCGCGGCCCGCGCAGCCCGCGCCTGCAAGGGCCGCGATGATCTGCCAGAGGCCTATCTGCGCGACCTGAACCTTTTGTCGCTGGTGCGCGATACACTGCCCGGCGTGCGCATGGTCGGCGATTCCACCCAGCTGACCTATGCCGGGAATATGAATTATGAGGCCGCCGCGCCCGGTACCTGGTTCAACTCGGCCACCGGGTTCGGCACCCTGGGCTATGGGCTGCCAGCCGCGATTGGTGCGAAGCTGGCGGATGATCGCCCGGTGGTGGCGATCTCAGGCGACGGGGGCCTGCAATTCTCGCTGTCAGAGCTGGCCTCTGCCAGTGAGGCGCAGGTGCCGGTGGTGCTTTTGCTGCATGACAACAGCGGCTATGGCGAGATCAAATCCTATATGATTGCCCGCAATATCCCGACCCTGGGCGTAGATATCTATACGCCCGACCTGGCGAAGATTGCTTCGGCCTCAGGCTGGCATGTCGAGCGGGTCACGGATGTCGTGCAGCTGCCCGATTTCCTGCGCGAGGGCGCGGCAAGATCCGGCCCGACCATGCTGATCTTCGGGGATGACCTGCGGGCGCAGTTGCCACTGGACTAAGGCGCTTACGGAAATCAAACAAAACCGCCCGGAAACCAGCGTTTCCGGGCGGTTTGAATTTCACTTATCGAACAAATCAGCCGATTGCTGCGGCGCGGACATCATCGTCGATATGCGCCACATATTGCGCGAAGTTTTTCGAGAACATCCCGACCAGAACCTGTGCCTGGGCATCATAGGCGGCCTTATCTTCCCAGGTCTCACGCGGGTTCAGCAGAACCGGATCGACGCCGGGCACATCGACCGGAACCTCAAAGCCGAAGTTCGGATCCTTGCGGAACTGCACCCGGCCCAGCGATCCATCCAGCGCCGCCGTCAGCAGTGCGCGGGTCGCCCTGATCGGCATCCGCCGCCCCGTGCCATGCTTGCCGCCGGTCCAGCCGGTATTGACCAGCCAGCAGGATGCGCCGGTTTTGGCGATCTTTTCCTGCAAGAGCTTGCCGTAAACCTCGGGGCGGCGCGGCATGAAGGGGGCGCCGAAACAGGTCGAGAAGGTCGGCGTCGGTTCGGTCACGCCGCGCTCTGTGCCCGGGGTTTTCGAGGTGAAGCCCGAAAGGAAGTGATACATCGCCTGGGCAGGCGTCAGCCGCGAGATCGGCGGCAGAACCCCAAAGGCATCGCAGGTCAGCATCACGATATTCTTCGGCAGACCACCCAGACCCGTTGGGCTTGCGTTCGAGATATAGTCCAGCGGATAGGCGCAGCGCATATTGTCGGTCAGCGAGTTGTCCTCGAAATCGAGGTCAAAGGTCTCGGGATCCCAGACCATATTCTCGACCACGGTCGCAAAGCGATGCGTGGTCGCATAGATCTCCGGCTCGGCCTCGGCCGAGAGGTTGATGGTTTTCGCGTAGCAGCCGCCCTCAAAATTGAAGGTGCCCGTGTCCGACCAGCCATGCTCATCATCGCCGATCAGGATGCGCGAGGGGTCAGCCGAAAGCGTGGTTTTCCCGGTGCCCGACAGGCCGAAGAAAACGGCGGTGTCATCGGGGTTGCCGATGGCGTGGTTGGCCGAGCAATGCATCGGCATCACGCCCTTTTCGGGCAGCAGGTAGTTCAGGATGGTGAAGACCGACTTCTTATTCTCGCCGCCATATTCGGTATTGGCGATCAGCACGGTCTTCTCGTCGAAGTTCAGCGCGATGACGGTATCGGTGCGGCAGCCGTGACGCGCCGGGTCGGCCTTGAAGGACGGCAGGTTGATGATCGTCCACTCAGGTTCGAATTGTTCAAGTTCAGCGGCCTCAGGGCGGCGCAGAAGGTGGCGGATGAACAGATTATGCCAGGCAAGGCCCGTCACCATCCGCACGTCAACCCGGTGCGCAGGGGCGGCGCCTGCGTAAAGATCCTGGACGAAAAGCTCGCGGCCTTTCAGATGGTCCAGCATATCGGCCTTCAGCAAAGCCCAGGCCTCGGGCGTCATCGGCGCGTTGTTTTCCCACCAGATGGTGTTTTCGGTGGCAGCGGTGCGGACCACGAATTTGTCTTTGGGCGAGCGGCCGGTGAACTTCCCCGTCGTGCAGAGAAACGCGCCACCCTTGCCGATATGGCCCTCGCCGCGGGCGACCGCGGCTTCGACAAGTGCTGGCTCACGATAGTTATAGTGGACGGATCCGGCACCTGTGATGCCCTGGTGTTCCAAAGTGCGTTTGGGGTTCACGCGTCCATTCATCGTCATATCCGTGCCAAGCTCCGGTCGCCGCGCGCCTGGCGCGGCCTTGGTTGAAAGATGCGCCCGGGCCTTGGGCGCAGAGGGTCGGGCTCTGTTTTGCGGCCCTCTGGGCGGCTATAACACGCAGTTTGGAAAGGAAAACAGCTACGTTTCAGTCAGTTAGCGCAACCATTTTCAGGTTAGCGCAACCAGTGGCTGAACATTGCCGATAGTGAGGCAAATTGGCCATGCTATAGCAGTTTTTAAGGCATTTATGTGTCTGAATTGTGCCCGCTGATTCGTTTCCTGTTGATTCCGGGCGGTGCATTGGCGATTATATTCACAAAAGAAACAGAGCAGGTTTTATTATGTCGCGCATCGCATTGGTGGACGACGACAGGAACATTCTGACATCAGTCTCGATGACCCTCGAAGCCGAGGGGTTCGAAGTCGAAACTTATACAGATGGCCAGTCGGCCCTTGACGCATTCAATCGCCGCCTTCCCGATATGGCGGTCCTCGATATTAAAATGCCCCGGATGGACGGGATGGATCTGCTGCAGCGGCTGCGGCAGAAAACCTCGATGCCGGTGATCTTCCTGACCTCGAAAGACGATGAAATCGACGAGGTTCTGGGTCTGCGCATGGGCGCGGATGACTATGTCAAAAAGCCGTTCTCGCAGCGCCTTTTGGTCGAGCGGATCCGGGCGCTTTTGCGCCGTCAGGATGCGGGGGTGCCAACAGACGCGCCCGTGGCCGAGGAAAACAAGGTGATCGAACGCGGCGAGCTGCGGATGGACCCCTTGCGCCATGCGGTCAGCTGGAAGGGCCGCGATGTCTCGCTGACGGTGACCGAGTTCCTGCTGTTGCAGGCCCTGGCGCAGCGGCCCGGCTTTGTGAAGTCGCGCGATCAGCTGATGGATGTGGCCTATGATGATCAGGTCTATGTCGATGACCGCACCATCGACAGCCATATCAAACGGCTTCGCAAAAAGATGCGCACGGTTGATGATGATTTCTCAGCAATCGAGACGCTTTACGGAATCGGCTACCGTTACAACGAAGAATGACAACCTCTCCGCGCCTTGGGTCTGACAATCGCAGCCCCCGCAACGGCAAAGGCCGTCGCGGGGGAGAGGTGCTTTTGGGCGAAGACTGGGTCTCTCCCGACAGTATCCCCGATGAGCAGCGCCTGGCGCGGCCTATCGGCGGGCTGGTTGCGCTAAATCGCAGCCCTCTGGCGCGAAAAATCATTATTTTCAATCTGATGGCCCTGGTTGTCCTGGTGGCGGGGGTCTTGTTTCTGAACCCGTTCCGCGACAGCCTGGTGGTCAGCCGCGAGGCGGGGCTGGTGCGCGAGGCACGGCTGATCGCCTCTGTGATCGAGGCCAGTCAGGGCCGGGTGCAGGGCGGGCCTGATTATCAGGCAGCCCTTGCCCGGATCGAGCTGGCACCGGGGGTGGTGGCCTTCGTCTTTGATCCCGAAGGCAATGTCCTGACCAGCCGCACCGGCCCGGAGATGGGCCCGATCCCGGAACGTCCGACCGTTATCACCGATTTTCTGAACTCGGTCTGGGATGGGGTTTCGGTGGTGCTGTCTTTGGGGCGCACCAGGCTGCAGGGCGAAGACAGTGTAACGCTGGCCCGCAAGGTGCTGCCCTCGGCCATGACCGGGAAGACCAGCACGGCCACCGGGCTTGGCGTTGAGGGGGGCAAGGTTTTCTCTGTCGCCACCCCGATTGTGGCCGGTGGCACGGTCAATTCGGTGGTGGTGCTGTCCTCGGCTGCCGGTGAGATCGACCGCCTTGTGCGTTACGAGCGCGAGCAGGTGCTGCAGGTGTTTATCGTGGCGCTGCTGGTCTCGATCGGGCTTTCGCTGGTTCTGGCCTCGACCATCGCCAATCCGCTGTCGGATCTGGCGGCTGCGGCCGAGATCGGGCGCGGCGGTGACGGGGGCAAGGTCTCGCCCGGCCGGGTGCGGATCCCCGATCTGGCGGCTCGCCCTGATGAGATCGGGCGGCTTTCCGTGGCCATGCGCGGCATGGTGGCGGCGCTTTATGATCGCATTGATGCCAATGAACAATTTGCCGCCGATGTGGCGCATGAGATCAAGAACCCGCTGGCCAGTCTGCGCTCGGCGGTGGGGTCTTTGCGCTTTGTGAAGAAAGAAGAGCACCGCGAGAAGCTGCTTGATGTGATCGAGCATGATGTCCGCCGTCTGGACCGTCTGGTTTCGGATATTTCCAACGCCTCGCGCCTCGACAGCGAACTGGTGAAGGAAGAAGAGGAAGCCTTCGATCTGGTGCAGACCCTGAACAATCTGACCACCTATCTGGGCGAGCAGGCGGCAGGGCAGGGCGTTGATTTCCTGACCGATCTGCCGGCGGGCAAGATCATGATCCTCGGGCTTGAGGCGCGGCTGGCGCAGGTCTTTGTCAACCTGATCACCAATGCGGTGTCCTTTTGTGAGAATGGCGATGCGGTGCGGGTCTGGGCGCGGCAGCGCGAAAACCGCGTGCTGATCGTGGTCGAGGATACCGGGCCCGGTATTCCCGAACAGGCGCTGACCAAAGTGTTCAAGCGCTTCTACTCTGACCGCCCTGAGACCCATTTCGGCAATAACTCCGGCCTTGGCCTGTCGATCTCGAAACAGATCGTCGAGGCGCATGGCGGCGTTATCTGGGCCGAAAACATCCGCCACCCGCAGGCCGATCCGAATTCGGAACCGCTGGGTGCGCGTTTCGTGGTTGGCCTGCCGGTTTGAGCAACGGGATAAATGCAGGCAGCAGCGATCAGGTGCTGCACGCCTCTTCGGTGGCGATTGCGGGGCGGGCACTGTTGATTCTTGGCCCCTCGGGGGCGGGAAAATCATCGCTTGCGCTGCGGCTGATCGCCTTTGGCGCGCAGCTGATCGCCGATGACCGCACCAGGATCTGCCTGCAGGGGGGGCAGCTGCTGGCGGCCTGCCCCTCGGATACGATTCGCGGCCTGATTGAGGCGCGGGGCCTTGGGATCTTGCGCATAAATCCAGGTGATCTGGCATCCGGCCCGCTGCCGGTGGCGCTGGCGGTTGATCTGGGGCGCAGCGAGAGCGAGAGATTACCGCCGCGCCGCCATATTGATTTGCTGGGATATGAACTGCCGCTTGTGCTGCGGCCGCAAAATGAGCATCTTGCTGAAGGATTACTCGCCCTGATGAAGGGCGCGCGGCAGGAGTGAGCCATGGACGCCTCTTTGCAGGGGGCCCTGCAGACAGCCGGGATGCTGCGGGAAGACACGTCAGGGGATGACCCCTCACGAGAGTTCAGACTGGTTCTGGTCACCGGCCCCTCGGGCGCCGGGCGAACCACGGCGATCCGCGTCCTGGAAGATCTGGGATATGAGGTGATCGATAATATCCCCCTCAGCCTGATCCCGCGCCTGCTGGAGGGCACCCCCCCTGATCGTCCGCTTGCCCTGGGGCTGGATGTCAGGAACCGCGACTTCAACGCGACCGCGCTGATCGAGCTGATCGATACGATGGTGCGCGATCCGGCGGTGGTGCCGATGGTGCTTTACCTGGATTGCGCCGGGCCCGAACTGATCCGCCGTTTCTCTGAAACCCGCCGCCGCCATCCGCTGGCCCCGAATGAAACCCCGACCGAGGGCATTCAGCGCGAGCTGGACCTGCTGGCCCCGATTCGGGTGCGGGCCGATCTGCTGATCGACACCACGGATCTGACCCCCCATGACCTGAAGGCCGAGATAAAACGCTGGTTTGAACCGGCAAAGGCAGGCAAGCTGGCGGTCTCGCTGCAAAGCTTCAGCTATCGGCGGGGCCTGCCGCGTGGGGTGGATATGGTGTTTGACTGCCGCTTTTTGCGCAATCCGCATTGGCAGCCGGGGCTGCGGGCGCTGGACGGGCGTGACGCTCTGGTGCAGGATTTCCTGGCAAAGGATCCGAATTTCGCGCCTTTTCTGGCAAAGCTGCGCGATCTGACGGAATTTCTGCTGCCCGCCCAGATCGATGAGGGCAAGGCGCATCTGGCGATTGGCTTTGGCTGCACCGGCGGGCAACACCGCTCGGTTGCAATGGTGGAATTGATGGGGCGTGCCCTTGCACAGGCTGGCTGGCCGGTGTCAAAACGGCACAGGGAACTGGAACGCAAGGCCGGCGAGAGCGCTGGCCCAGCTGACAAGGTGTCTGCTTGATCGGGATTGTAATTGTCGCCCACGGAGGGCTTGCGCGGGAATATCTTGCCGCGGTCGAGCATGTCGTGGGCAAACAGGACGGTATGATCGCCATTGCGATCGAGGATGAGCATGATCGCAACGCCAAACAGGCGGAAATCATTGCGGCGGCCAATTCTGTCGATCTGGGTGATGGGGTCGTGGTGGTGACCGATATGTTCGGGGGCTCGCCCTCTAACCTGTCTTTGCCTGCCTGCACGGCCTCGGGGCGGCGCATCCTTTATGGGGCCAACCTGCCGATGCTGATCAAACTGGCGAAATCGCGCGACCTGCCGGTGCCAGAGGCGGTGGCGGCAGCGCTGGATGCGGGGCGCAAATATATCAACAGCCTCGACCTGGGCGGCGGGATCTGAGCCGGACGATTTTGATTCGGCGCGATTGATCCGGGATGATCCGGGGCGCTACACTTTCAGGCGGCAGATCGGGGCATGCCCCTGACATCAAAGCCGGGTCTATTTTCAGGGGACATGTTTTGCGGACTTTCAGGATCGTCAATGAAAAGGGGCTGCATGCCCGCGCCTCGGCGAAATTCGTCGAGACGGTAGAGGCCCATGATGCCGACGCCCTGGTCATGAAAGACGGGATGGAGGTTTCTGGCGATTCCATCATGGGGCTTTTGATGCTGGCGGCCTCGCGCGGGACGGCGATTGATGTCACCACATCCGGCCCCGAGGCGGAGAAACTTGCCGATGCGCTGGAGGCACTGGTTGCCGGGCGCTTCGGAGAGGATTATTGAGAGGCGGTCAGCCCGGATGAACGGGGCCGCTTTTCGGCTCTGGTTTCGGGCGAACACGCTGAGGATCGTCGCTTCGTGACTGAACAAAGCCCTTCTGCCGAGAAATCGACGCCAGCTGCGCCCGTCGAGCCGTCGACATCTGCTGCCCATGCCGGGCAGCCGGCGCCTGCTGTGCCGGTCGAAAAAGCCTATGACATGCGGCGGCTGTCCTATGCGGGCACCTTTCGCAATCCGTTCAAGGCCAATACGATCCGCACCATCGAATGGCTGACCGCGAAGATCCAGCTCTTGCGGCTGATCCGCAGCTTTGAGAAATCCGGGGCCCCCTTTGGTGCGCCTTTCTGGCCCAAGGCGATCCGCCATATGGGCATCCGGATCGACACGCCGCCCGAGGAAATCGCCCGCATCCCGGCCACTGGCCCGGTGGTGGTGGTGGCCAATCACCCCTCTGGCCTGGTCGATGGGATGATCATGGCCGAGATGATCACCCGGGTGCGGCCGGATTTCAAAATCCTGACCCGCTCGCTTTTGACCGGCATCCCCGAGGTCGAGGAATTCATGATCCCCGTCCCCTTCCCGCATGAGGAAAATGCGCGCGAAGAGGGGTTGAAGATGCGCAATGAGACCATGGCGCAGCTGAAACGCGGTGGCGTTATCATCCTGTTCCCGGCCGGAAAAGTGGCGATGTCAGAGACATATTTCGGCCCCGCGATTGAGGCCGAATGGAACGTCTTCACCCATAAGATCGTGAAATCGACCGGGGCCACCATCCTGCCGATCTATTTCCCGGGCCAGAACAGCCGCAGCTTTCTGATCGCCAACAAACTGTCTGACACGCTGCGCCAGGGGCTTTTGCTGCGCGAAATCAAGCGCGCGCTTTTCAAACCGCAGCGCCCCTATATCGGCCAGCCGATTGCCGCAGATGAGCTGAAGAAATGGGAGGGGAACCCGCGTGGCTTCCTCGCCTGGCTGCGAGAGCATACTTTGTCGCTGGGCAAAGGCTAAACTGCAGAGCGCATTGAAAAAGGCCAGGCTCTCGTGAGCCTGGCCTTTTCATTTCGTTAAACCGGCTTAGCCCAGGGCCGCCTGGGCCCTTAGCGCGACTTTGGCCTGCAGGCGTTGCTGCGCCTGGTCGATCACCACGGCACCGACGATCACCAGCCCCTTGATCACCGTCTGCCAGAAGGCCGAGACGCCCATCATCACCAGCCCGTCCGACAGCACGCCGATCACAAAGGCGCCCACAATCGTGCCGCCGATCCGCCCGCGCCCGCCCGACATCGAGGTGCCGCCCAGCACTGCCGCCGCAATAGCGTTCAGCTCGAAGGTGTCGCCGGTCGCGGGATGCGATGCCACCAGCTGCGAGGCGATGATCAGCCCGACCATGGCCGCGCAAAAACCCGAGAACATATAGACGAAATACTTGATGCGGGTGACCTTGACCCCTGACAGGGCCGCGGCCTTTTCATTGCCGCCCACCGCATAGATATAGCGCCCCAGTGGCGTGCGACGCGAGATATAGGCGGCAAACAGGCCAATCGCCACCAGCATCCAGATTGAGACCGGGATGCCCAGCATGTCTCCGGCGCCGATCCAGCGGAAGGTGTCAGAGCCATATTCCGGGTTGCCGTTCAGATTGGCGAAGGTGCGCCCCTCAGAGGACAGCATCGCCGCCCCCCGCGCGATGTAAAGCGTGCCCAGCGTGGCGATAAAGGGCGCGACGTTCAGTTTGGTGATCAGAAAGGCGTTCACCGCCCCCACCAGAACGCCGACACCCGCGACGATCAGCACAATCTCAAAGGTATTGAACTGGATCGACCAGCCAAGCCCCAGATTGATCCCGTTCAGGATCAGCCAGCCCGCCACCATGCCGCAAAGCCCGACGATAGAGCCGACGGAAAGGTCGATCCCGCCCGAGATGATAACGAAGGTCATGCCGATGGCCAGGATCGCATTGATCGCCACATGTTTCGACATGATCACGATATTGGCCGCTGACAGGAAGTTCGGCGCGGCAAATGAAAAGAACACAAAGACCAGGATCAGCGCGATAAAGGTGCGGGCCTGCAGGATCAGCAGCAGCATGCTGCCGGAATCGACCCGGGCTGCGGTTGGATTGGTGGTGTCGGTCATCTGCTCGCGTCCTCCGCCGCGTGAATTTCAGTGCCGCGCCCTTCCGGGCCTGCGGCGGGGGAATGGGGCTGGGCGGGCGGATGCCCGCTTCCGTGTCCGCCTCCGTGCCCGCCCCCATGTCCTCTGGCTGATGCCTCGATCAGCTTTGTCTCGGTGGCGTCAGCGATATCGAACATGCCCGAGATGCGGCCGTTCGACATGACGATGATGCGGTCGGATAGCTGCATGACCTCTTCCAGGTCTGAGGTCACGAAGATGATCCCCAGCCCGTCGGCGGCCAGTTTGCGCATGACGCGAAACACCTCGGCCTTGGCGCCGATATCAATCCCACGCGAAGGCTCGTCCATCAGCAAGACGCTGGGCCCGGTCATCAGGGCTTTGGAAATAACCACTTTTTGCTGATTTCCGCCCGAAAGGGATGAGACCTCATGCTCGGGGCTGGCGATTTTCACGGTCATCCGGCGGATGAAATCGCGCACCACGCCCAGCTCGCGTTTCAGCGAAAGATGGATGCCTTTGGTCAGCGCGCTGAGGCTGGAAAGCGTCATGTTTTCGCGGATCGGCAGGATCTGGATCAGACCGTCGCGCTTGCGATCCTCGGGGATCAGGGCGATGCCGCGGGCGATCCGCCCGGCGACAGAAGGGTCGCTGACGCGCTCGCCGCGGACATAGATCTCGCCTTTATAGGTGGTATTGCCGCCGATGATGCATTCCAGAAGCTCGGTGCGGCCCGCGCCCATCAGCCCGTAAATGCCAAGGATTTCGCCCTCGCGCAGGCTGAGCGAGACATCATCGACATCAAAGCTGCCGTGGCTGTTCGGGGCGCGGATATGTTCCAGCCGCAGCACCTCGGGGCCGAAATCATGGGCGATTTCCTTGGCGAAATCCTTCGAGCTTTCCCCGATCATATGGCGCACGATCCAGGGGATATCGACGCCTTCCATCGACTGGCTGCCGGTGATGGCGCCATCGCGCAGAACGGTGATGTAATCGCCGACGCGGATCAGCTCGTCCATGCGGTGCGAGATATAGACGATGCCGACGCCCTGGCCGCGCAGATCGTCGATCACCCGGAAGAGGATCTCGACCTCTGCCGCTGACAGCGCCGAGGTCGGCTCGTCCAGGATCAGGATGCGGGCATTTTGCGCCAGGCTTTTGGCGATCTCGACGATCTGCTGCTGGCCGACCTTCAGATCGCCGACCGGGGTGTCGGGGTCGATATCCTGCTCCAGCCGCCGCATCAGGGCGCGGGTTTCCTCGCGCAGGCTGGCCATGTCGATGTCAAAGCCGGCGCGGGTTTTTTCGCGGGTGATGAAGATGTTCTCTGTCACCGTCATGTTCGGGAAGAGGTTCAGCTCCTGGAAGATCATGCCGATCCCGTGGCGGGCGGCATCCTTGGTCGAGGTCAGAACCACATCGCGGCCGTCGATGGTGATGCGGCCGCTGGTCAGACGCTCGACCCCGGCGATCACCTTCATCATCGTCGATTTTCCGGCGCCGTTCTCGCCGACCAGCACATTGACCGCGCCCATGCGCAGGTCGAAATCGACGTTTTTCAGCGCCCTGGTGCCGGGATAGACCTTTACACCATCGCGGATCGTCAGGCCGATCGGGTGCTTTTCTGCCTGATCTGTTGGGGCCATGCTTGTTGCGGCCATCTCAGCCCCCATAGCTGAGGGCGGTCGGCACCAGCTCGATCTTTTCGCCCTTGCCCTGCAGGGTAAAGACGCCCTCGAACTGCACCTGCTGGCCGATGATATCGCCCTCGGGGAAGGGGGTGCGCTTATGCGCCTCGGCGTTGAAAGCATTGGCCAATTTGGCAAATTCGATCTGGTCGCGGAAATCGGTGAAGACCACGAAGGGCATGGCGTCGCGGATCGCGGTGCCGCGGATCACCGGGCCCAGCTGGATGGTCAGATCGCCTTTTCCATCGCCGTCGGTGTCGACCTCAAGTTTCGCGGCGCGGCTGTCGGTCTTGCCGCCGGTGATCACGCCCTCGCCTGTAACAGCGAAATTCCAGGGATTGCTGTCGCCCTGGGGGCGCAGCCCATGCGCGGCCCCGGCTGCAGACGGGTCTGCGGCCAGTTGTTGGCGCAGATCGCGCAACGGCAGCCGTTTGCCCGCGATCACAGGCAGAACGCGCGGCTCCCAGGCGTCGGCGGCATAGGCCTGCATCCGCTCATCATCGCTTTGGCCAGCGGCTGTGGCCCCTGCCTCATTCGGGTCTGGATCGGGCACGATTTTGCAGCCCGCCAGCCCAAGGCCAAGCGCAAGACAAAAGACAGAGACACCAAAGGCGGATCGTGGCACGCGTCATTTCCTCAGGGTAGACTTGCAGAACGGCATGCCCCCGAAGCGGTTCAGGGGCATGCAGATGTCATCAGGAATGCGGGTGCGCTCAGTCAGCCAGCGCGAAAGTTTCAAGTTTCGCGGCATTGCTTTCGTCGATCAGCACGCAATCCATCAGCTGCTTTTCATCAAGCCCGGTCGAGCCGGTTTTCAGGAACTGATCGGCCTGTTCGACCGCAATCTGCGCCTGGTTATAGGCGGGCTGCAGCACGGTGGCCTTGATGCCGCCTTTCAGGATCGAATCGCGCACATCGTTTGAGCCGTCAAAGCCGACCACGATCACATCGGTGCGGCCTGCCGCCTCAAGCGCGGCCCAGGCCCCCATCGCCATGGTGTCATTGCCGGAAATCACGCCTTTGATATCGGGATTGGCCTGAAGAATGGTCTCCATTTTGGCATAGGCCTCGGTCTGCGACCAGTTTGCCGATTGCTGCGCGACCATTTTCAGATCGGGATATTGGTCGATAATGTCGTGATAGCCCGACGAGCGAACCCCGGCATTGGTGTCGGATTCCTTGCCGAGCAGCTCGACATAATTCCCGGCCTCGCCCATCAGCTCGACGAATTTCTCAGCGCCAAGCTGCGCGCCCTGGTAGTTGTTTGAAACGATCTGGGCAACAGCGATGCCGCTTTCCGAGATTTCGCGGTCAATCAGGAAGGACGGAACACCTGCGTCTTTCGCGCGCTTGACCGGCGCGACCGAAGCATCGGCCCCGGCATTGTCGATGATGATCGCCTTCGCGCCGCGGGCAATCGCGGTGTCGATCACCTGCGACTGTTTGTTCGGGTCGTCGTCGTGAACCAGGATCAGCGTGTCATAGCCCAGCTCAACCGCGCGCTTCGCGGCGCCATCGGCTTCAGCTTTGAAGAAGGGGTTGTCATGGCTGGGCGTGATGATCGCGATCAGCGGCTTGTCCTGAGCGGCGGCAATGCCTGCAGCACTCAGGGCGGTGGCGATGGCAAGTGTCGATACGAATGCGCGGCGGGTGAAAGTCATCCCCGGATCTCCTCCAAAATTCCCAGCCCGCCCCGGAATGGCGCGGTCCTCCCTGGTTGCCTGAGAATTGAGCGGCTTTGCCAAAGTGTCAACAGGTATGATGAGTATCTGTGTGCCGCTTGACCAGCGCAGAGTTTGCTGATGGCTGGTAACGGAGGCAGGGCGCAGTGCAGGTGTCTGATGCAAAACGAAAAACGCCCGCTTACTGGCGGGCGTTTGTGCAGGGCTTCCGGTGTGGCTATTTGGCTTTTGCCGCGTTTAGCGGGTGGGGACAGGGGTCTCGCCACGATAATCATAGAAGCCGCGCTGCGACTTTCGGCCCAGCCAACCGGCCTCGACATATTTGGTCAAAAGCGGGCAGGGGCGGTATTTGGTATCGGCCAGCCCATCATAAAGCACATTCATAATCGCAAGGCAGGTGTCGAGACCGATGAAATCGGCCAACTCCAGCGGGCCCATCGGATGGTTTGCGCCCAGCTTCAGCGCCTCATCAATCGAGCGCACATTTCCGACCCCTTCATAAAGCGTATAGACCGCCTCATTGATCATCGGAATCAGGATCCGGTTGACGATAAAGGCGGGAAAATCCTCGGCCGAGGCGGCGGTTTTGCCCAGTTTTTCCACCACCGCATGCAAGGCGTCATAGGTCTGCTGATCGGTGGCGATGCCGCGGATCAACTCGACCAGCTGCATGACCGGGACCGGGTTCATGAAGTGAAAGCCCATGAACTTCTCGGGGCGGTCGGTGCGCGAGGCCAGACGGGTGATCGAAATGGACGAGGTGTTCGAGGTCAGAATGGTTTCGGGTTTCAGATGCGGCAACAGCTCATCAAAGATCGCCTGCTTGACTGATTCGCGTTCGGTCGCAGCCTCGATCACCAGGTCGGTCTGTCCCAGATCCCCCAGGTTCAATGTGGTGGCGATGCGGTCCATCGCCGCCTGCTTTTCGTCTGCGCTGATCTTCCCGCGAGAGACCTGGCGGTCGAGATTGCGTCCGATCACGGTGATCGCATTGGTTAACGAGGCCTCGCTGATGTCATTCAGCAAGACCTTATACCCGGCCAGCGCAAAGACATGGGCGATGCCGTTGCCCATCTGCCCCGCGCCTACGATGCCGACCAAACGGATGTCCATGATACGCCCCTCTTTGTTTTCGCGCTGAGATTAGGCCTGCATCTGACTATCGGCAAGCCCGGGCCCCGCGAGTTCGCCTGGGGCAGTGCAAAAGGGCGCCCGATGGGCGCCCTTTTGTTGATAATGGGGGTCAGAGTTTTTCAGTCAGCTCTGGCACGAGTGTGAACAGGTCTCCGACCAGGCCATAATCGGCGACCTGGAAGATCGGGGCCTCTTCGTCCTTGTTGATCGCGACGATCACCTTTGAATCCTTCATCCCCGCAAGATGCTGGATCGCACCCGAGATGCCAACGGCGACGTAAAGATCCGGGGCCACAACTTTCCCGGTCTGGCCAACCTGCCAGTCGTTCGGGGCGTAACCCGAATCCACCGCCGCGCGCGACGCGCCCACGGCCGCGTTCAGCTTGTCGGCCAGCTTCTCGATCACCGCGAAGCTTTCTTTCGAGCCGACCCCACGTCCACCCGACACGACGATCTTCGCCGAGGTCAGTTCAGGGCGATCAGAGGCTGCGACCCGATCCTCAACGAAAGAGGAAAGGCCGTCAGTCGCCGGGCCATTAACCGCATCAACCGCCGCAGAGCCGCCAGCATCTGCAGCCGCGAAGGCAGCTGTGCGCACCGAAAAGACCTTCTTCGCGTCCGAAGATTTCACCGTCTGAATCGCGTTGCCAGCGTATATTGGCCGCTCAAAGGTTTCAGAATCGATAACGGCGGTCACATCCGTGATCACCATCACATCCAGCAAAGCCGCGACTCGGGGCAGGATGTTCTTGGAAAACGCGGTCGCAGCGCCCGCAATATGGCTATAGTCGGCGGCGATCGAGACGATCAGCGCCGCGACAGGCTCTGCCAGCCCATGCGCAAAGCCCGCATCGGCAGCATTGAGCACCTTCGAGACGCCGCTCAGTTTCGCAGCCTCTGCTGCGGCTGCCGCCGGGCCGGGCACCAGGAGGTGAACGTCACCCAGCGATTTCACCGCCGTTAGGGCTTTGGCAACCGAATCGGTGGCAAGCTGGCCTTCGTTCACATCAGCAATCAGGAGAACGGTCATCAGATCACCCCCGCTTCATCTTTAAGTTTCGCCAGCAACTCGTCGACCGAGGCTACGCGCACGCCCGCTTTGCGTCCGGCAGGTTCGGTGGTTTTCACGACGGTCAGGCGCGGACTGATATCAACGCCATAATCAGCCGGGGTCTTCACCGCCAGCGGCTTGGCTTTGGCTTTCATGATGTTCGGAAGGCTTGCGTAACGCGGTTCATTCAGGCGCAGATCGACGGAGACGACCGCTGGCAGCTTCACCTCAATAACCTGCAGACCGCCATCAACTTCGCGGGTTACGCGGGCCTTGTCGCCCTCGATCACCAGCTCTGAGGCGAAAGTCGCCTGTGCCTGGCCCAGCAGTGCCGCCAGCATCT
>NZ_JABJXT010000030.1 GCF_013155295.1 Pseudogemmobacter hezensis
TCAGATCCGCATCGCACTCATGAACCGCTTCACATCACTCGGAACGCCCGAGACCGTCCGCATGCGCTGAAGATAACCGGGAAAGGGGTATCTGCGCCCCCAAGCCGAATAGCGCAACAAAGCCCAGCGGAAGCCGCGCTGCTAAAAAGAGATGCGAGGCTCGCGATTATGCTGTCGTCTGCACTGGATGATCCCACGGATTTGGAAATGCTTGCGAAGGCATCTCTTCAATTAGGGGATGCGAAAGCGGCTGAGTCCATATTTCATTCAATGGGGCGAAATGACGACGCTTTCAGAGCAGCCCTTTGGGCAGGAAACTGGGCCGGTGTTTCAGGTTCATCTGTGCGTGAGCTCTCTAGGGCAGCCGAGTTTGCGGTTGGAAATGGTGCGAGCGCTTCGAATATGGGAGTGGTGTCAAAGGGTCGATCTTTGTCAGATGAAGCTAGAGATGTGAAAGCGGTTATTTCAGATATTGTAAACTGGTAAATTTATATTATTTCCTGGTACTTTTGAGATGTTAAGTTCAGTATGAAAAATGTAGTGTTTGGCGCTTTTTTTGTTGGCATGATGGTGTCTGGTGGGGTGTACTTAGTTTGCTATATATGTGGCGAATTTTAATTAAAACATTGTAAGTTGTGAATATATATAGGGGTGTGATATATGGAAAAGCACTGGTATTTGAAGTTGTTTCATCCGACTGTGGCATTGTCTGTTGTTTTGATGCTTCTCATTGGCGTGATGGTTGTTCCGATTCCGCCTTTTTTGCTTGATTTTGGTCTTGCCTTGTCATTTGCGCTCGCCATTTTGATGCTAACGATAACGTTATTTGTTGAAAGGCCTTTGGATTTTTCAGCATTCCCAACCATATTGCTGTCATCACTCATTCTGCGGCTTTCATTAAATATATCGTCGACAAGACTGATAATTAGTGATGGTCACAACGGTACGGCTGCGGCGGGCCGAGTTATAGAAGGCTTCGCCGGATTTATCATGGGCGGAAATATTGTTTTGGGCATGGTAGTTTTTGTGGTTATTATGATTGTTAATTTTATTGTGATAACGAAAGGCGCAGGCCGAATGGCCGAGGTTGGTGCGCGATTTGCTTTGGATGGGATGCCTGGGCGACAGTTAGCTATTGATGCCGATATGTCAGCAGGCGCTATTTCTCATGAAGAGGCCAGGGGGCGCCGCGAATCAGAGCTCGCGGAGACAACATTTTTTGGATCCCTGGATGGGGCTTCTAAGTTTGTTAAAGGTGATGCAATCGCGGGCCTGTTAATAACCGCACTAAATTTTATCGTCGGATTATCAGTCGGTATTGGTTTTCACGATATGGATGCATCGCGCGCAATTTCAACATATGCGATGCTTACTGTGGGCGATGGGCTGGTGGGGCAGATCCCGGCTGTGATTATTTCTGTTGCGGCCGCGTTGCTGCTCTCCCGCGGTGGGAACAAGGGAGCGGTCAATGTAAATTTCTTTGGTCAGTTAGGTCGATATCCCACTGCGCTTGCCACAGTTTCAGTCATGATGATGGTTTTTTCCATGCTACCTGGTATGCCGTTTATACCATTTATTGGCGCTGCAACGGCATTGGGTTTGTGCGCTTGGAAAGGATGGAAGAGGCCGGTCGAACAGGCAGGCGTTCCGGCGGACGTCGCCCAGCCAGCGGTGCGCCAACTTATCGGAGATGTCCTCGACTTCGATGAGATTCATATAGAGTTCTCGCCAAATCTGGTTGATATGGCGCTAGATCCTGCCACCGGCCTTGATGGCAGAATAGCAAGTATGCGCAAATATATTGCCGCCACTTATGGTCTGATTTTACCTGAAATTCGATTAACTGATGAAGCGACACTGCCCAGCGGTCAATATCGAATCCGGATTCAGGGCGTTGAACGGGTTACGGATCAGCTATTCCCGGACAAGGTTCTCGTTCTTATGTCCGACGATGCGGTAGTGCTGGACGGCGCAGAAGTAAAAGAGCCAGTGTATGGGGCCCCAGCAAAGTGGATAGGACCAGAGCTTCAGGAAGACGCGGTGCTCTCGGGATTGACGGTCGTGTTGCCGGCTGAGGTTCTTGCCACTCATCTCCTGGAGGTGCTGAAGGCTAGCCTTTCACGTCTCCTGTCAATACGTGGACTGCGTCGCCTTTTGGATGAGTTCACAGACCTGAGTGATCGATCGCGAGCAGAGGCGAATCGCAGGCTTCTTGATGACATGATCCCTGATAAAGTGCCGATGGATTTGCTTCATGCTGTCATGCGGCTGCTATTAGATGAGCGTGTTTCGATAAGAAACCTTCCCTTAATTCTTGAGGCTGTTGCTGAAGCGAGGAGTCTTGGTTCAGCCGAGGCGGTTTGTGAGCATGTTCGTCAGCGCATTGGTTTTCAGATTATATCAGAGTTTCGTCGTCCCGATGGCACTATCCCATTAATTCAACTCGCCCCGGAATGGGAGCGCACATTTTTGGCGCATCAGACCGACGGAGATCGAGGTATTCGTGACGTTGCATTGCCGCCTGATCTTTTTTCCAGGCTTGCCAACGGCATCGCGGAACGGCTTTCTCAGGCGAGAGAAGGCGGCGCCGCGCCTGCTATTGTTACATCAGCAGTAAGACGCAGATTTTTGCGGACGGTCGTGCAGGCGCGTGGACTGCGGGTGCCTGTTCTTTCCTACGAGGAGATTTCCAGCGACACCAGGCCAGCTCTTTTTGGCCAGGTGCCGATATGAATGGGATTGTTTATCAGCTGAGTGATGTATTCGGGGTTGCTGAAGACATCGTGTGGCAATATGGAGTTGTATTTTTGCGGATTGGTGCAGTGATTGCGATTTTGCCGGGTATTGGCGAGAGCTATTTGCCGCAAAAAATAAAAATATCTATTGTTTTTCTGATTACTATTATCGTGTTTCCTGCTGTATCAAATACATTTAATCATAACTTAAAAATATCTGCGGATGGCATTGTATTCACTCTATCGGTTGTTGCTGTAGAGGTTGTCTCTGGACTCACTTTGGGCTTCCTGCTTCGAGTAATGGTTATGTGCCCTCAAACTGCGGGGGCGATGGTTGGTCAATCCATTTCTTTGGCTCAGATGTTCAATGGTACAGGGCCTGAGCCGCAGCCAATCGTTTCTAATCTTTTCGCCATTTCCGGGCTGGTGCTGTTTCTTTCGATGGGGGGGCTTTCCCGCGCCGTAGAGCTTATTGTGTATTCTTACGAATTTTTGCCACCAGGAATGCCGCTTGGCGCGCAGGATTTTTCAAAGTTGGGGCTGCTTCAGGTATCAAGACTATTTGCATTCTCCTTCGCTATGGCTGCGCCGTTCGTAATCTCGGCCCTGCTCTACAATCTTGGGCTTGGTGCCATTAATAGAGCTATGCCACTGCTCATGGTCACCTTTATTGGTGCCCCAGCTCTGACTTTAGGAGGACTGGTACTGCTCGCGATAGCAACGCCATTTTTGCTTCAGGTGTGGCAAGAGATGGTTCATCTGCGTCTGCTCAATCCTTTTGGGAGTTGGTAGTGTCGGATACTGACAGCGATCGGGACAGCAAGCAGTTTGATCCAACGCCCCGTCGGCTTGAAAGGGCGCGTGATGACGGCGACGCCGTTCGATCCGAGGACGTTCAGGCTGCTCTTGTTGGCATCGGATTGTTGCTGGGCGCCGCTGTATTTGGCGCTACAGCAGTAAACTATGCTGGCAAAGCGGCGATGCTATTTTTTGATCAGGCAGATTCGCTGCCTGTTCCAGGTGATCATGGCGCTGGTACTGTAATCTCGTCGGTAGCTTTTCACATTGCGATGCCTATTCTTGGCTTGCTGCTGATGCCGATGACGTTGAACATTATATGGCTGATTGGATCCCGGGGCTTGGTATTTGCACCGTCGAAGCTTCATATGAAGTTGTCAAGATTGTCACCTATAGCAAATTTCGGGCAAAAATTTGGCCGGAGCGGATTGGTAGATTTCTTTAAAAAGCTGATAAAAGTATCTGCTATATCTGCCGTATTATGGTTGTATCTTATTGGTCAATTTGATCGGATGGTCGGCAGCCTTCGTCTGGATGCAGGCATTGTAGCGCTTTTAATTATTGAACTGCTCTATACATTTTTTATTCTTATTACTGTGCTGAACATTTTTTTCGGAGTGATCGATTACCTTTGGCAACGAATGGAGTTTCTGCGCCGTAACCGAATGACGCGTAAGGAAATGACTGATGAGATGAAGGATAGTGAGGGTGACCCTCACATGAAGGCAGATCGACGTCGGCGCGCGGAAGAGATAGCAAATCGGCGTATGCTCGCAGAAATACCTGCGTCGGATGTAGTGATCGTGAACCCAACTCATTATTCGGTTGCATTGAGATGGGACCGGCTACGGGGCGGCGCTCCAATTTGTGTTGCTAAAGGAGTAGACGAAATAGCGGCGAGAATTCGCGAGCGTGCACAGGAGGCTGGTGTCCCAATACGCAGAGATCCTGCAACGGCCCGCGCTATTTATGCTGCAACCGAGTTGGGTCATGAAATAAAACGTGAGCATTATGCGGCTGTCGCTGCAGCCATTAGATTCGCGACAGTGATGCGAGAAAAAGCCAGAAAACGGACTGCGTTACGATGAACAGCGCTGTAAAATTATCCAGATTGCGGAAGATGGCTGGTATGATTCTTGAAATCCGGTCGGCCAGCCTTGCAAAGGCTGCAGCGGACCGAGAAGCGATACAAAGATTAATCATCGAGCTGGACAAAGCACCAGTTGGAAGCACGATGACCGATACCGTCGAGGCTCAGCGGTATTTGGCCTACGAGGCGTGGGCTGCCGGTAGGCGAACCCAACTGAACCATCAACTTGCACGGAAAGAGGTCATTTGGCAAGCCGAGCTGGACGCTGCACGCGCAGCTTTCGGCCGGAATCAGGTTCTGGAAAGATTGCAGATGCAGAGAGATTTCAGGTGACCTGTGCTTCTCGTGCAGATCTTCATCGCGATGTGGGGCCGACGCAGGGACAAGTTGAAGAATGAAAGAGCCAGGTCGTGACGCTCGCGACTCGGATGCCTATAGACGTCTAGCCGGATGCAATCATTCCCAACCGCTGGATATAGCGATCGCAGTTGGAAATGTGTTGACGGCTCAGGTTGATTGCCTCGCTGGGCGCGACAGTTACAAATTGGATGGACTGCATCGGCGTAGTCTGAGCGAAGCCATCAAGATCGCAATCCAGCACAGTTGCAATTCTGGGATAGCCGCCGGTGGTCTGATGATCTGCCATCAAAATTGTAGCGACCCCATCACCGGCCACCTGAACAGAGCCCCGGGACAGCGGTTCGGAAGCCATGTTCAACTGTGCTGACGGAGCAATAAAGGGCCCCGAAAGCCGGGTGCCCATTCGGTCGCTTGCTCCGGTTGTGGACCATTTCCCATGATGCAGGGCGTCCAGGGCCTCGGTGCCAAAGAACCGTTCCTGCGGACCCGGGACAATGCGCAGGCGCGGGCGGGCGCGGGCGAAAACGGGGCAAGGAATTACCGCTGGCAGGTTGCGTTGTGGTTTTGCATTGGCGATGCGCAGCTCTTCTCCGCTAAGAAGGCGCCCACCTCCAAGGCCCGAAGGGCCGTGTGTTGCCTGGCTGCCCAGCCATGCTGGCCTGTCAAAATCTCCACTAAACGCGAGGTAGCACCAGCTTCCCCATAGGCCAGGCCGAATGACCAGCTTTTCTCCCCGGCAGAGCTGACCCCGACGCCAGGATCCGCAGCGCTTGCTGCCGTGCTCGAGAATAAAGCCGCCGCCTGCCAGAGAAAATCCGACTTCGCCAAGTAGGCATTCAAGATGCAGGCCGCCCCTGGATATCTCGATCACGGTTGCCCCGGCCGGATTGCCGATTGCTGTATTCGCTGCCGCCAGCGCCACCCTGTCCATGGCCCCCGATTGCGGCACGCCGAAACGTGCCCAGCCCGGGCGGCCGCCATCCTGCAAAGAGACATGCGGTCCGGCAAAGGTAATTCTAAGCTGCGCGTCAGCCATCGGTCCGCTCTGCCTGTGAGGCCGGGATGCGACGAAACCGAACCTCATCTCCCGGGGCGAAAAGGAAGGGGTGCGTTGGGTCGGATGTCAGAATTCTGGTCGGGGATTTACCAATTATCCACCATCCGGATGGCATCTTCAGCGTTGATATAATGCATTGAGAGGAGGCGATCAGGACAGAACCCGCAGGTATGTCGCGTATGGCCGCAGGCTTGCGCGGCAATTGCAGCGCAGGCGGAACACCTGTCAGATAGGCATAGCCGGGAGCAAACCCATACATAAAAACCTGATATGTCGCGCCAAGATGCGCGGCGATGACGGTATCTTCGCTTTGACCGGTTGCTGCGGCGATTGCGGCCAGATCGACGGCGCAGCCCTCATCATAGCAGATGTCGATCTGATGCTGACGGGGCTCTGCAGGCTCGGCGGGGCGTGCGTCGAGGCGTTGTCGGATCGCTGCCTCCATTGCTGCGTGATCGGTGCGCAACATATCAAACCTGACCAGCAGGCAGGCATTTCCCGGAACGGTTTCGACCATCTCAGGCGGTGGTGCGGCGTTCAGGGCCGCATCCAGCTGCAGCACAGCCTGGTGGAGTGTGGCGTCAACGCCCTCGCCAAACTCGACCAGAAGGCTGTGCTCTGCGACGGGGCGAAATCGAGGCGATTGCATCCTGTTCACCGGGACAGAAAGGGGGAGATCGAAATTCCGGCATCTGTCAGGGCGGTCCGCAATGCCTGGGCCAGTTTGACTGCGCCATTGGTATCGCCGTGAATGCAGATCGAATCTGCCCGCAGCCGCACCGAGCCGCCGCCTGCCACCGGCATTTCGCCAGTGGTAAGGAAATCCAGCATCCGCTGGCATAGCTGATCGGGATCGTGAAGCACGGCGCCCGGCTGATCGCGGGGCATCAGCTGGCCGTTTGGCAAATACCCGCGATCTGCGAAAATCTCTGAATAAACAGGGATATCGCGGCCATTGGCCACCTTCTCTAATGCTGTGCCTGAGATCGCCAGCAGCGCCAATTCCCCGGGTAGCGCCGCGACCGCGTTGCAAATGGCAGAGGCGATGATCGGATCCGCCGCCGCCAGGTTTGCCAGCGCCCCATGCGGCTTTACATAGTGAACATGTGTTCCGGCCAAAGCGGCCAGGGCCTGTAAGGCGCCGATCTGGGCGGTCAGCATGCGGGTGATTGCGCCGGGGCTCATCTGGATGATGCGGCGGCCAAAGCCCTCGCGGTCGGCATAGCCCGGATGTGCCCCGATGACGGTGCCGCGCTCTTTTGCCTGGGTCAGGGCGGTGAACATGGTTTCAGGATCGCCCGCATGACCGCCACAGGCCAGATTGGCCGAGCTGACAATCTTCAGCATCTGCGCATCATTCCCCAGCAGCCAGGGACCATAGCCCTCGCCCAGATCGGCATTCAGATCGATCCGTTTCATGGCAGATGCCCCGGACGCGTATGCTGGGCCAGCGAAATCAGCTCTGCGACCGAGCGGATCTGCAGCTTTTCCAGGATACGGGCGCGGTGGTGGTCGACGGTGCGGGGGCTGATGCCCAGGCGCGCGCCCACCTCTTTGCTGGAGGTTTCTGAGGGGTTGGCGACCATGTGATGCACGATTTCCAGCTCACGCCCGGTCAGCCGGTCGAATTTTGCCTGCACCATCTCAGATCCGGCCCGCAGGGCGTGGCTTTCGGCAACATGGGCGAAGGCCGCCTCTATCCGCTCGATCAGCACCGATTGCCGGAAAGGCTTTTCCAGGAAATCCAGGGCCCCGGCCTTGATGGCCTGCACCGATTCCGGCACCCCGCCATGGCCGGTGATGAAGATGATCGGCACCTGCAGGCCGGTGCGCGCCATATGCTCTTGCAGCTCCAGCCCGTTCATGCCCGGCATCCCATAGTCAAGGATCAGACAGCCCGCATTTTCTTGCTCATAGCCGATCAGGAAATCGGTGGCCGAGGCGAAGGCATCGACCCGATAGCCCCTTTTTTGCAGAGAGCGGGACAGTGAGGCGCGGATCGCCTCGTCATCGTCAACCACATAGACCGTCAGCGTTTCTTGCGACGGTGTCGCCGGAGCCTTGCGTTCCATCATGTCGTCCTGGTTGCCACATCCAGCGTGAAGCAAAATCTTGCCCCACGCAGACCTGGTTTTTCATGCCACAAAGTGCCGCCATTCGCCTCGATGATAGAGCGGCAGATCGACAGGCCAAGCCCCATCCCTTCGGGTTTTGAGGTTTCAAACTGCGTGAACAGCGTGATGTCCTCGCCGACGCCCGGGCCGGTATCCTCGACCGTGACGGTCAGCTGGCTGCGCCCCTGGCCGTCAGGGTCTGCAGTCTCGCCAATCCGCATCGAGACCATGATAAGGCGGGTATTTTCCTTGTCGCTGGCAATCGCCTCGATTGAATTGCGCAGCAGGTTGACCATGACCTGCGCGATCTCGACGCGGTTGCCCATCACCTGCGGCAAGGGCAGGGTGTCGCGGGTGATCCGCACACCGACCTCGGTCGCCTCGGCATGGACAAGGCGCAGGGTTTGATCCAGCAGTTCACTGAAATCAAACGGCTTTCTGACGCCCTCATCCTTGCGGATAAAGCTGCGGAGCGCGCGGATGATATCGCCTGCCCGCAGCGACTGGCTTTCGATTTCTGACAGAAGTTCGCGCATCTCTGCCTCGTCCCAGTTCTGCTCTGACAGCGTCAGCAGGGCCGTATCGGCGTTTTGCGCAATCGCGGTCAGCGGCTGGTTCAGCTCATGCGCCAGGCCCGCTGCCATCTGGCCCATCGTATTGCCCCGCGCCATATGCGAGAGATCGCGGTTCAGCTGGGTGATTTTTCCGGTTCTGGCCTTTTCCTCGGTGATATCATCAACCGTCAGCACGCCGTGCAGCGGCTTTCCGGCATCGTCACGGATGATGATCGAGTTCAGCTTGACCCAGATCAGGCTGCCATCGCGGCGATACCAGCGCATTTCCTGGCTGGCCTCTGCGTCCGGGTCGGGCTGATAGGCGGGATTGTCGCGGCAGGCGTAGCCGGACAGATCATCGGGATGGGCCACATCCGTGATTTTGCCGCCAATCGCCAGAGCCGGATCGGCCCCGATAATCTCGCCGAATTTTGCATTGGCGCGGATGATGCTGCCGTCAGTCGGCGAGATCAGCGCCATGGCCCGCGATGACAGCTCGAAGGTCTGCCCGAACTCACGTTCGGCACCGCGCCGCGCGGCGATCTGCTGCATCAGCGTGGAATTGGCCTTTTCAAGCTCTTTATAGGTGCGCGGCTGCGGCGCGTCGGCGTCAACCTCGCCCTGCGAAATCAGGGCGTTGCGCACGGCAAAGGCGCGCACCGGGCGGTAGATATAACCGGCCAGAACCAGCCCGACCAGGCCAGAAACGGCTGCCACGGCTACCGCGATCCAGACGTTTTGCGCCCGATTTGATTTGATCACCGAGGTGAAATCGGATTCTGGCGCATAGACCCCGATGGTCCAGGGCAGGCTTTCGCTGATCGGGGGCATCACGGTAGAGACATAGACCTCACCCTTATAGGTGAATTGCGACGACATGACCTGACCAACCTGCAGCTCTCCGGCTCTGGCAAGGGGTGCAAAGGCGGTGCGGCCAATCGGATCGTCGATCTCGCTGATATTGGCAAAGCGCAAAGAGCCATCCCCGGCGGTGATCCGCAGCAGACTGAGGTCTGGATGGGCGATCACATCGCCATTGCGGTGGATGATCAGCGCCTTGCCATGCTGGCCGATCTGCAGTCGTGACAGGAAATCAGAGATCCGGCTGATCTCGATATCGACCCCGACCACCCCCCAGATCGCCCGGGACGTGCCCCCGGCTGCCCTTCGCCCGCCCGCGGGGCGCAGAACCGGGGCCGCAAGCGTGATGCCGGGCTGGCGCGATGAAAAGAAGATATAGGGGTCCGTCCAGATCGTGCCCAGATCCCGGCGGGCCTGCATATACCAGGAGCGGTTGCGCGGATCATAGGGATCCTCGGGGGTCAGCTCGCGGCGGATGATGCCGAAATCATTATTGCGCCAGATCAGCTGAACAACCCGATGGCCATTCTCGACCGAGATGATCTTGCTGCGAAATGGCCCCGCCTCACCAGGGGTGCGCGATACCATGACAAAACTGCCATCCTCGCCACCGAAATAGACCCCGGCAAACTGCGGCGCGATCTGCAACTGCTGGAACAGAAGTTGCTCAAGCCGGGTCTGGTCGTCACTGGCAACCACCTGGTTCTGGGCCAGCCTGGCGGCAAGTTCGGCAGCCCCCTGCGCCGGATTCAGGAAGCCCTTTGAGTGCTCGATCGCATTGGTGCCAACATCGCGCAGCAGGTCGCGGGCGTGCGCAATCAGGGCCCGCTCTGACGTGAAATAAGACGAGAAGACCACAACCAGCACTGCAACCAGCTGCAGGCCTGCCAGGCAAAGCGCCAGTAGAATCCGCAATGAATAGCGCATCAGCGCCTCCTCTGCCGCCCTGTCACCTGATCGTGCCAGGTGCCCTTGCGGGGGTCGGCAGCCAGGCTGTGGGGGCAGATCACCCCCGATCACCTGTCATGTTTAAAAGCCTGGCCGGATAAGCGCCAGTGTTACCGGGCGCATAAAAGGGCGTGTTTGTAGGTAAAAGTGCCTAGGCAACCACGCGAATTTAACTCTCGCGTCGAATATGGGATAGATTTGCGCGTCGGGTTGTAGAGTTACGAGTTTGTCAGGCGGCCGACGGTCTGATTGTGAGGTGGCGCCCGTTGTTCACGGGAAACGTCGCTTCACCTTAGCGAGTCAATTGTTCACCAGTCACTTGAGTGCGCTGCCGGAGCCGTTTTACAGGTGCCCGGCAGCTCTTTTGTGTCGGTGCAGCGAATCCCCTGGCGTCCCCCTCGGCGCTGGGGGAGTTTCCCTTTTTCCGATCAACGGCCCAGGTCAAGTTCACAAAGGGCCCATCCAGAGCGTGTTGCAGACGATTTCGACGACGCCGTCTGCGGTTTAGCGCGTCGCCGTTCGGCGTTTGATGCCGTCGTCCATGGTCACACTCATTGCTCTGTAGCACGACAAAACTTTCACGGGGTCGAGACATGCGCCTGTTCTAAGTCCGGACGGGCAAGATGAAATTCTCAAATAATGCCCATTCGTCGTTGAGCATCAGGTTGCGAGCCAAGCTCACCTCCCACGGAGAGATGATCTCGAACCACAGCCGAACGCCCGGTAATCTTCTTTGTCTACACGACCTAATAGAAAGTTGGATTATTCTATTGCGGTATTGAGCGCAGTGGCAGCCCAAAATATCAGGTTCTTTTCATAGAATGCAGCAACTGCAAAGCGCTTTGTGCCGGGGACATTTGTGAAACGCTCAGCGATTCACGAATCAGATAATTTCTGATCAATTTTTCAACTTTTGCCGTGTCTGAAAACTGCGTTACGCCAGAGTTTCCAAAAACTGACTGAGCCTTTCCCTTAAGAGAGCTTAGTTGCTGATCTATACTTATGTTGCCAAATCCAGACGAAAATCCGAACGACTTTTCAAATACAGCCCGAAGTGGCTTGCTTCCCAAAATCATATACCATTTCGTGTCTTCGCTTACAGGAAGGCTTGATATCCTTGCCAGTTCACGTTCGGTATTCAATGCCAGCCGATACGATGAATTGCTTTCTCCGATAGCCGACTCGAACTGCCTGTAATGGTATTTTTCCAGAATTTCGTCCGCAAATCCATCCTCAATAGTATTTGGTAGCTCCAGACCACTTAATCCGAATGATTCCGAAAGAGACTTGTAGCTTTTATCCGCAAGTCTGTTGGCGAGATCTTTCGGATTGTCGACCCCGTCAGAAAGAACCTTTTTTATGAATGCTTTCGCATTTATATCTTGCTCAAGTCCGAATGCAGATAGTGCAACCTTTAACAAACGCCGATCTGAAACAAGGTCATCCGCAGATGTCACTTTGCCAATATTATCTCGAAAATAATTGGCTTCACGTTGGTTGACCGGGCTTGACCTCCATGCTGCCTCCTGGCTTGGCATAGTACGTTTCAGCATCAGCCATCCGGTATAGCCACTTCCTGATATGATTGGCTGAAAGCTCATGTCACCCCCCTGTAGCCAGCAGGCGAGATTCGCGTGGAAGAAGGCCGCGAAGCGCCTTAAGGGCCTGATAATGCTGACTATCCAAAACCGCAGCGCTTGCCTGCGAAAGCAGTTGGCGACTGTCGGGATCGGTCAGCACCTGGCTGAGTTGTTCTATGCCACGCAGCAGTTGATTGCGCGTTTCCATCGGCGGGGCATCTCCTGAAAGCACCAGTTGAGCGATGTAACAAACACGGCGTACCGGAGTGTTCGCTTCATCGGGGTGCAGAGCATCACGCAGACGCAGAATATTCGCATTGGGCGTCATCACGGCAAGTCTTGAGCGCTTGTCGCCGTTCTCGATTACGGCGCCGTTTATGAGTACGCGCTCATGCGGCCCAAGCTTTAGGACAAGGCCAGTCATGTTACCGCCTCTTGGCCACGCAGCCCCTTCAAAATGGCTTTATTAACCTCGATAAGAACGGCCGCATCCGCAGCGTTGTCACGAATTTTTCGACTGTGCGCCACAGTAAAGCGATAGAGATAAAGGAGCCGCGCCCGCAGCATTGCCGGAAGGCCGTTTGTCGGCTCAGCGACATCTGCGGCAAGAGTGGACCAAAGCTTTTCGTTGTTGAAGACCGCTTCCAGCAATTCTGTACGGTCCTCGTTTCGCCCGTTCTGTGCGGCAACCAGGCGCTGTGTCACGCGTGCGATGATGTCGTATTCAGCCATGCGCGCAGTACGTATCGGCGCCGAAGGCTGTGCATAGACCAGATTGGAGCTGAGAGTCATTCTGACAAATTCCGTTCTACCAATGTGTTAGGGATGACCGGGGCCTTACGACCCCGGCCATAGTCATCAGCGGAACAGTGCAAGCAGATTTTGCGGCTGCTGGTTCGCGATCGAGAGCGCCTGGATACCCAATTGCTGCTGAACCTGAAGTGCTTGAAGGCGTGCAGAAGCTTCTTCCATATCTGCATCAACAAGCGTACCAATCCCAGCCGTCATTGCGTCAGTCAGCGATGACACGAAGCCGGTCTGGGTGTCGATGCGTCCTTGTGCCGAGCCGAACTCAGCCGCTGCATCAATTGCTTTGTTGATCATGGTCTCGATGTTGGAAAGCGCTGCACGTGCGCCTTCAACCGTGGTCACGTCAATAGCATCCAGGCCGAACAGGCCACCCGAAGCCTTACCGTTCACCGTACCCGAGCTTGCAGCAATTGCCCTGTTGGTATCCGATGAATTGTCGATATGCAGTTGCCAGGCCCCGGTAGCGCTTTGGCCAACTTTGGTCGTCAGACCGGGGACATTGCCAGAGTCGATCGAGATCTTCAGGCCACGCACAACATCTTCAACGGTCTCACCTTTTCCGGCAACATAGCTATAGGCAACACCACCAACGTTAAGCGTATAGCCGTCGCCATCTTTTACAGCGTTACCGCCAAAGACATAGCTTTCAGCCCGTTGCGAGATGGTTGCCACCGCACCAGAAACCGTTCCCTGTCCTGCCGTTGGGATCGTCGGTGCGGCAAGGCCGGCGACATGCTCAACGGTTACCTGTTCAAAGGCACGTGTCGACTGAATATCGATGTCGGTGGTGCCGTTCAGAACAGCGGTTACCCCCTCAACACCCAGCTTGTTGATTTCGCTGATCATCCGGGTTGCAGTGGCCGCTGCCGTCATGCCTGCGCCAGTGTCATTGGTGAAGGTGACTGTTTGACCATTGATTTTAATGGTCGCCGATGCACCCGCAGCCAGCGCGGCACCCGCCATACGGGCCGAATTGGCGCCATTTGTGATGCTGGTCACGGCCGTTCCGGCCGAATCAACCGGCGCGGTGATATTGCCGGTAATAACCGCCACTCCGGCAAGGATCTGGGGCGAGCCAGTCGAAACGCCCAACGTGCCATTCCCTGCGCTAAGGTCCTGACGTGCAACCGTGATGTCCGAGGTCGAAACGCCGGTGTCAGAGCGATCCAGCGATGCGAGGAATTTCACATCCTGGGTGCCGGAGACCAGATTCAGCGCACTGAACTGAGCGCCGCTGACAATACCCGCAATCTGGTTCCGCAAAGCCTCAACGTCGGTTTGCAGCTTTTCGCGCGGCACATTTTCGCTTTGGGCCGAGACGATCTTCTCTTTCATATTATTGAGAAGGCCCTCAATTTTCTCTGCCGCCTCGCGCGCGACCGACAGCGACGATGAGCCAAGTGCGAGGCTGTCCGAGATGCCCTTGAAGCCCTTTACATCCGACTCCATCACCTTAGAGATGGCCCAGACCGCAGCATTGTCACGGGCAGTGGAGACGGTTTTGCCAGTCGAAATCTCCGACTGAACCTTATTCATATTGCCATTGATGGTTTTAAGGGTCTGCAGCGCGACCATTGCGCTGGAATTCGTCAGAATGGACGACATTTGAGTATCCTCTGGCTGCCCGATTGCTTTGCACCTGGGCGTAAGCGCCGCCCGTGAGGGCAGCAGTTCCGGCATTCTGACCGTTGCCCCGGGGGCCACCCGCGGCGCCATCCCCACATCGGGATGCATGAACAACTTCGCAGCAGATACCTTCTAAGTTGTTAATTCCGCTTTGAGCCATTTCTTGCGTTTATCCGGTATTTGACTCGAATATTGCAGGCTCCTGCTGACGGGCGCGACCTGAAGGAGGTTGCCTGTCACCCGGCCCCGTCCGCTCTGAAAGACGAAAATCATCCCGGGCCGGATAAGCAATCCCCGGGATCGCGTTCTGCTCTGCCTCAGCAGGTGGCGTGGGGCTTCGTCTGCGCGTGGTCGCCATGCCGAAGCGGCCTGCCCGGAGCGTTCTGTTCTGACATATTTATGCGCCATCCGGTCACCGTCTGAGATGACATCAAATGCGGCTGAACCAGCGTTCGGCCGTGCCTTCAGATACGGCGTGGCTTTCCCGGATCAGCTGAAGAAATCAGCCCTCGCTGCCCCTGCGAATCATAGGTCGAGAATGCTTCCGGCCGGGACAGCCGCTCTTTCGCTGCCGCCACTCCGCGCAGTGCCGCCTCAATCAGGGTTGCATTCTCACCCGCCAGCAAACGGACCCGATCCAGCCCTTTTTCATCCAGCGCACCCGTATTTTCCAGGGCAGCCTCAGTTTCCATGGCCAGCACATCCAGCGCCGTCAGGTCACCTTCCAGCAAAGCGTTTCTTGTTTGCTGCAACAGGCCTTCAAGTTGCTCAAAGTTCATTTTCTGTGCCTCCCATCGCACGAAACAGCGTCTCTGCAAGGCCAATACCGCCGCGATCAACCATCAGCCTCGCCTGCTCCATCCGCAGGAAAGAGCCAAATTGCTCTTCCCCGATTCCACCGCCGAAACTGTCCGGGGCATCGCCCAGCCCCCCTTGCGCCAGCATTTCGGAGAGAAACATAGCCTCCATCTCGCGCGCTTTGTTCATCAGCTGCGTCTGCTCTGGCGGTTGCGGCCGGGATATGCCCGCCGCGGGCGTCATCAAAATTTCCGTCATAAGAAATCGTCCTTTTTATTTCGACTTTTCGGATCCTGACGCTGTTTCGGTAAACATCCGGTAACCCGAAGCTGAGAAAAAGAGCGGGCTCAGAAGAGAAAACCAGTCATGCAGAACGTTCAGATTAGCTTCGCCGGTGGTCCGGCTTCTCCAGGTCTCAACGGTTGGGGCAATATCCGCGCCGGGCAGCAGGCCGCAGCTGGCCCAGGCGCAGCTGCGCCCGATGGCCTGCCCCCTTTCACGCTGGAGCCCCTTGCCCCGCCTGCAGAGAATATTGCGGCAGAAGTGATGCCTGATTCTGCCGTGACGGAACCACCTGAAACCGCACAGGATTTGCTTCCGGATGCGCCGTCTGATGCAGAGCCTGGAATGCAGGGAACCGGCAATTTGCCAGAGCCTCTTGCGCCTCTTTCGCTGCCGATTTTGGCGCAGGCCTCTTTAGCCGGACATGCTGAACTGACACCCGCGAACGGCGCTTATGCCAATGCTGATGACGCCGTGGATACAGCCCTGGAACGACCTGTGTTCCCTGCCATTGAAACCAGCCGATCGGCCACGGCTGCGTCAATGCGAGAGGCAGAATACGCATTCCGAATCGGCTTCGGTGGTGAGGGCCGCACGGCCCCACAACCGCAGGATTCCGTCACCTCTGCGCCAAAAGCCCTGCCTGTCGCCCCGGGCATGGCGCTACCCCCTGGCGCAGGCGCTGCGTCACCGGCCGTTGTCCCCGGCCCGCTGCAGTCGGCCGATGCGGCGGCCACGCCCGGCGCGCAGATAGCCCGCCCAGAGGCGGCAGGGCATATCACACAGGCTTCCTCAGCTGGGGGGGAGGTTTCGCGGCATTCGATCACATCGGCCACGGGTGATGTGAAAGACGGGTCCCTATCGCAATCGCAATCAGAGCCGCCAGCAGCCAGATCGCCCACTGGCGATGCCCCAGTGAGAGCCACGGTCTTTTCAGCGCCTGATCCAGCACCCGGCTCACCAGGTTCTTCGCGCGTTAGCCCGCCCGCAGCCCCCTCTGATACAAAGCTCAATGCGTATTCACCCGAGCCGGATGATGGGCTTTCAAAGGCGAATCCCGGTATCGGCACGGCGCAAATTCCTGGAATGGCGCAGGCTGAATCAGCTCAGGGGCATCGCCAGGTGCCTACAGTCATAGCCCCCCCCGCTTTACAGAACAGAAGCCTCAACGCGGGATCAGGTGACGGGAAATCGCCAAACGCCAATAAAGATATCTCAAACGACCAGCCGATTATCACGACCAGCCCCGCCCCGGAAAGGGCCGCGCCCGCTTCTGCTTACGGCCCTGCTATTTCAGTGGATCGCTTCACCAGCGATGCCGCCAGATCTGAAAACATGTTGATGCCCCAAGCGGCCCTCAACATGCCGTCGGAAATGTCAAATGGTGCACCAGGCTTTCTCAGCGATAGCTCTGCAGGCGTGCCAGCCCTGCATAATACATCGCATTCGGCGGGCGCCCGAGAGGTGGCACTTCCGCAGCCGCGCGCTGATCTGCCAGCCCATCTTCCCTCACAAATCACGCAAAGCATTGTCAACACGGGTGGAACCACAACCGAGATCCGGCTCTCACCAGAAGAACTGGGCTCATTGCGAATCGAAGTTGCAACGGATGGCGACCGGGTATCCCTTACGCTGCTGGCAGAGCGCCCGGACACGCTGGATCTCTTGCGCCGGCATGCGGATCGTCTGATGGCCGAGTTTCGGGCAGCCGGCTTCAATGAGGCGGCGATGGAGTTCGGAACCCTTAATCCCGGTGACGGTCAGCAGCAAGAAACCGCGTCGCAATCGGCTGTGCCCGAGGATCATATCCCGTCGCGTGATATGCCGCTTGCAGATTTAGCGCCCGATCAAAGGCAAAACGCGCTGCCACGCAGTGCTCTTTATCTCAGACTTTAAGAGGTCAATATGCAGGTCAATGCAGCAAACAGCAGCTATAATACCAGCCAGAGCACTGGCAGCCCCTCGGCAATCACTTCAGACTTTACCACATTTTTGAAGATGCTGACGGTTCAGATGCAGAATCAGGATCCGTTAAACCCGGTAGAGGCGACTGATTTTGCAGTGCAGCTGGCGACATTTTCCGGCGTCGAACAGCAGGTTCAAACCAACCAGCTTCTGGGCGCGATGGGGCAGCAATTTGCGCTGATGGGTATGTCACAGCTGGCGGGCTGGGTCGGCCAGGAGGCGCGGGCACCGGCAGATGTGGTCTGGTTCGGTGGCGATCCGATCACCCTGTCCCCAAACCCCGCGGCGACAGCGGATCAGGTGGTTCTGGTCGTTCATGACGCGCGCGGAAACCTTGTTTCTCGTGAAGACCTGCCAGTCGGTGCGGCCCCCTATCAATGGCTCGGCGGGGATGCGACTGGCACTCCCCTTGCCGATGGGCGCTATATCCTGACCCTGGAAAGCTGGCAGGGTGGCGAATTGCTTGGGGAAAGCCCGGTGGAATATTATGCCAAAATCACCGAGGCGCGGGGCGGTGCGAATGGCACGACCCTGGTTCTGGAAGGGGGAATCGAGGTGCCCGCCACATCGGTCACGGCCTTGCGCCATGCTGACACCTGACCGCTTAAGCAGCTGACGGTGGCACCGTGACACAGGCAGAAAACCCGCCAGGCCGCTGGCCGATCCCGTCAGAAAGCTTTTGCGATCACAACTGCCAGACCCAGTGTCGTCAGCGTCATAAAGCCAGACAGCAGCAATACCGTCCCCCAGCCAAAACCCCGTTCTGGTTTGGGCGATTGCTTGGCCTCATCAAGAGCGATCAGGCGGCCCTCGACCAGCGCGGGCAGCCTGGGCAAAAACCGCGACAACACGCGGCTGGTACGCCACAGATCACGCAATACCGCCTTTGGTCCGATACTTGTGCGGATATAGCCCTCGACGACAGGGCGGGCGACCTCCCAGATGTTCAGCTGTGGATCAAGGCTTCTGGCCACCCCCTCAACGACGACCATAGTGCGCTGCAGCAAAATCAGCTCTGTCCGGGTCTGCATGCCAAAATTTTCTGTTACTTCAAACAGATATGCCAAAAGCTTGGCCATAGAGATACGGCTGGCAGTCATTCCGAAGATCGGCTCGCCAGCGGCGCGAAGCGCCCGGGCAAATTCCTCGATATCCCGGTCTGCAGGAACATATCCCGCCTCAAAATGCACCTCTGCGACGCGGCGATAGTCCCGGCGAATAAAGCCCATCAGGATCTCGGCATAGACCCTGCGGGTATATTCGTCGATGCGCCCCATGATGCCGAAATCATAGACGATCAGATCACCATTGGCTGCGACCTTAAGGTTTCCCTGGTGCATATCGGCATGGAAAAAACCATCGCGCAGCGCATGCGACAGAAACATGGTCAGCACCCGCCGCCCAAGCTCTGCACGATCTATCCCCGCCGCCGTCATCGCGGCCGAATCGTTAAGGCCAATACCTTCGGCCCAATCGATGGTCAGCACCGTCCGCCCAGACAACGCCCAATGTGGCGCAGGCACGATCAGGTGAGCATCTTTTGCCGTTTGCTCTGCAAATTCAGCGGCTTCAGCGCATTCAAGCCGCAGATCCAGCTCGCCCTGAACCACCCTGTCGAAATGGGTGACAACATCGGTTGGGCGCAGCCGACGCGAGAAGGGTGCCAGTCGCTCCATCCATTTTGCGGCGTAGTAAAACGCATCGATATCTTTGCGAAACGCCCGCTCAATTCCCGGGCGCAGCACTTTCACCGCAACCTCGGCCCCGGTTTCACGGACCCTGGCGCGATGAACCTGCGCGATCGAGGCTGCCGCGACAGGGGCGGACATCTCGGAAAACAGCTCGGATGCAGGGCAGCCAAACTCGGCCGAGATAATCGCCTGCGCCTCTTCCATCGGGAAGGGTGGCAGCTGGTCCTGCAGATATTTCAGCTGCTCTGCAAGTTCGGCACCGACAATATCGGGGCGGGTCGAGAGCACCTGACCCAGCTTAATATAGGCGGGTCCAAGCGCTGTGATCGCCCGCGTCACCGGCGGCAATGCGGGATCGCCTTTCAGCCCCAGGAAGCGAAACGGCCGCCCCAAAAGCCGCGCCGCAAAGCGCAACCGGGGCGAAACTTCCATCGCTTCCAGCGCCACAACCATTGCCCCGGTCCGCTCAAAGGTGGCCCCGGTGCGGATCAGCCGCCAGATATTATGCGGACCGCGCATCTCAGACCTTCCAACCAGAGTGCAGCGCGGCAATCCCCATGGACAGATTGCGGTATTTCACCAGCTCAAACCCGGCCTTGCGGATCATTCCGGCAAAGACCTCTTGTTCAGGGAATTTGCGGATCGATTCCACCAGATATTGGTAGGAATCGCGATCCCCCGTCACCATCTGGCCCATCGCAGGGATGACATTGAAGGAATACAGGTCGTAAACCTTTTGCATCAGGTCATTCGGGATCTGGCTGAATTCCAGCACCATAAGCCGCCCGCCGGGGCGCAAAACGCGAAAGGCCTCATTCAGCGCGTCCTGAACACGGGTCACATTCCGGATGCCAAAGCTGATCGTATAGGTGTCAAAACTGTTCGACGGGAAGGGCAGTGCCATCGCATCGCCAACCACCCAATCCAGCTGATCCGCCTTTGCAGAGGCCTCGGCGCGCTGCCGCCCGGCAATCAGCATGCTTTCGGTCATGTCGCAAACCACGGCCGAGGCACCAGGCGCCCGCGTCAGATAGCGGAAGGCCACATCCCCGGTGCCGCCCGCCACATCCAGCAGCCTGGTGCCGGGGCGCGGGGCCAGCCAATCCATCATCGCATCCTTCCAGATGCGATGGATCCCGACCGACATCAGGTCATTCATGATATCATATTTTGAGGCGACCGAAGAAAACACGCCATGGACCAGACCTGCCTTTTCGGCCTCTGGCACATCACGAAAGCCGAAATGAGTGGTTTTGTCTTGGTCTGCCATGGTTTTCGCCCGATTTTCGCCGCTGCAAAGCGGGCCTCTGGCCCGGTCGGTGGTCTGTTGCAACGGGATATACCGCAGAAGAGGCGGGGGAAACCAGTCAATCCGCATCCGCCCCCTTTGGCAAAGCCCTGGAATGGCATAGATCTGCGCAGGTCAGACCGCAGGAGAGTGCCGATGCCCGAATTGCCCGAAGTGGAAACCGTCCGGCGCGGCCTGGAGCCGGTGATGACCGGCCGCCAGATCCTGACTGCGCAGGTCAATCGCCCGGATCTGCGCTGGCCCTTCCCGCCCAATATGGCCGGGCGTCTGACCGGCGCACGGGTTCAGGCGCTGCGGCGGCGCTCGAAATACATTCTTGCGGATCTGTCGACGGGCGAGACGCTGCTGATCCACCTGGGCATGTCTGGCCGGATGCTGATCTCTGGCGCGCAGGCAGGCAATTTTCATTATGAGCATCCCGCGCCTGCGAAACATGACCATGTCGTGCTGGATATGGAGGGCGGGGCCCGCATCACCTTCAACGATGCCAGGCGCTTTGGTGCGATGGACCTGATCGACAGCGCCACCGCCGAGGCACATCCGCTTTTGCAGGTGATCGGGCCAGAGCCGCTGGGCAACAGTTTCGACGGCCCCTATCTGGCCTCGCGCCTTGAAGGCAAACGCAGCCCGGTGAAAACTGCGCTGCTGGATCAGGGAATCGTCGCCGGGCTGGGCAATATATATGTCTGTGAGGTTCTTTTCCGCGCCGGAATCGCGCCGGACCGCCTGGCGGGGGCTTTGACGCGGGCCGAGACGACAGGGCTGGTGCCGCTGATCCGCGAAGTGCTCAGCGATGCGATTGAGGCCGGGGGCTCTTCGCTGAAAGATTACCGTCAGGCTGATGGCGAATTGGGCTATTTCCAACACAGTTTCCGCGTCTATGGCCGCGAAGGCCAGGCCTGCGTCACCCCTGGCTGCAGGGGCACCATTTCTCGCATCACCCAGGGCGGACGCTCGTCGTTTTTCTGCCCGATCTGCCAGAAATAAGGCTCCAGCTTGCCTTCCCGGCCCGGAATGGTAGGACATGACCCCAATCTGAACCGGAGATCCCGCGATGGCCTATGAAACTCTGATCGTCGAGATCGAGGATTATACCTGCCTCATCCGCCTGAACCGCCCCGATGCGCTGAACGCGCTGAACGCGCAGCTGATGACCGAATTGGCCCAGGCCGTCACCGCCGCTGACCGCAATGACAAGGTGCGCTGCATCGTCATCACCGGCAATGAAAAGGCTTTTGCCGCCGGGGCCGATGTCAAGGAAATGGCCAGCAAGGGCTTTACAGAGGTGTTCTTCGACAACCTCTTTGGCCCAGAGGCCGAGGCGATTTCCCGCGCCCGCACCCCGATCATCGCGGCGGTTTCCGGCTATTGCCTGGGCGGCGGCTGCGAACTGGCGATGATCTGCGATTTTATCCTCGCCGCTGACAGCGCGAAATTCGGCCAGCCCGAGATCAACCTTGGCATCTGCGCCGGTATGGGCGGCACGCAGCGCCTGACCCGCTTCGTCGGCAAGTCGAAAAGCATGGATATGCATCTGACCGGGCGCTTTATGGATGCAGCCGAGGCCGAGCGTGCGGGCCTTGTCAGCCGGGTATTCCCCGCAAAATCGCTGATGGAAGAGACACTTAAGGTCGCGGCGAAGATCGCCGAAAAAAGCATGATTACCGCAATGATCGTCAAAGAGGCGGTCAATCGCGCCCAGGAGACGACCCTTGCCGAAGGCCTCTTGTTCGAGCGCCGGATGTTCCACGCCTCTTTCGCCACCGAGGATCAGAAAGAGGGCATGGCTGCCTTTTTGGAAAAGCGTCAGCCGCAGTTCCGCGACCGCTGATTCCCGTTTGCAAAGGTGCGGCCTTTCGCGTAAAGGCTGCGCCAGACATGCGTGTGGGCCCGCTTTGGCATTTGTGATTCCCGTCCTCCGGGCCAGTTCTGGCCATATGGGCGGGGCCATTGGGTTTTGCGCGTTTACAGTTTGAAATCCGAAGGACAAAGCCCATGGCAAATACCGCCCAGTCGAAAAAACGCGCCCGTCAGGCCGATGCACGCTATGCCGTGAACAAAGCCCGTCGCTCGCGCATCCGCACCTTCCTGCGCAAAGTTGAAGAAGCCATCGCCTCGGGCGACCAGGCTGCTGCTGCTGCTGCTCTGAAAGCCGCTCAGCCCGAGCTGGCACGCGGTGTGACCAAGGGCGTTCTGCACAAGAACACCGTTTCCCGCAAAATCTCGCGCCTTGCGGCACGGGTGAAAACCACTGGCGCAACTGCCTGATTTTTGGCTGACGCCGGGCCCTCAGGGGCATGGAATAGGGGCGTGATCCTTCGGGATCGCGCCCTTTTCGTTGCCTGCACATCATTGTCGCATCTGTGTCGACTTCATGCAGCGGCAATTCAGCCAGGGAATCATACGGCGGGCAGAATCTGATTCCCGCGCCTGCGGTGATTCCCGGCTTTGAAAAGTGCTGAACCCACCCCCGAAAATAAAGTTCAGCTGATGCTTTGACCGTCTCGGGGCCGCATTGGCGCATGGTCAATCCAGTGCTTTCAGGGGCCTGCCGGGATTCGCTTGGCAGGACTCGCTGTCAAGCAAGTTGTTCAGTTGCATCGCCTGCTCACGGCTTGCTAGTTTGAGCCTGCGATTCACTTCGTCTTGGGGGACATGGTGTTGTCGCAGATCGGAAACCACATTCGACACTTTGGGCTGCCAGCCAATAAGATCGAAAATTCCGGTTTGCGCACAATGGGATGCGGCTTTTTTCGGCTGCCATCCTTTTCAGATCGGCTCAGTTTGCGCTGGCCGGTGTGCCTGTTCTTTCGCCCTGAAGCAGAGGCGCTGCGCAGTTCCGTTCCCGCGTCTCGCGGCGACCGTAACGATGCATCGGGTTTCGCGGATTTGGCCGTGCTGCATCCTGCAGTTCGGCCTGAGGATTGAGCAGGTCTGGTTAGAATGACGAATGACACTTGGGGGCAGATCCGTGAAGCGCTTATTCACCGGATCGGACAACACAATTACAAGACCTGGATCGAGCCGCTGCGCCTGTCGCATCTGAACGAAGGCGTCGCCTCTTTTGAGGTGCCGACGCCTTTCTTCGGGGATTGGGTGCAGCGCAATTACGCCGAACATATCCGCAATCAGCTGATCACCTCCGGCGCGCCGGTCGAGCGTCTTGAGTTTATCGCCGGCGTCAGTGCTGCCGAGACTGTCCGCCCGCGCAGCGCCAGCCAGGGGGCAGAGCCGGCAGCCCAACGTCAGGCCGTGCGCAACCGCGCTGCGGATGACGAGCTGCCAGGCGCACCGCTTGACGCCCGTTTCACCTTTGACAGCTTCATCGTCGGCAAACCCAACGAACTGGCCCATGCCGCCGCCCGCCGCGTGGCCGAAGGTGGCCCGGTCACCTTCAATCCGCTGTTCCTTTATGGCGGCGTTGGTCTCGGCAAAACGCACCTGATGCATGCGATTGCCCATGAGTTGCGCGAACGCCAGCCCGAGCTGAAGGTGCTTTATCTTTCGGCCGAGCAGTTCATGTATCGCTTCGTGCAGGCCCTGCGTGACAAGCAGGTGATGGATTTCAAATCGCTCTTCCGCTCGGTCGATGTGCTGATGGTCGATGATGTGCAGTTCATCGCGGGAAAAGACTCGACCCAGGAAGAATTCTTCCACACATTCAACGCCCTGGTCGATCAGAACAAGCAGATCATCATCTCTGCTGATCGCGCCCCCGGTGAAATCAAAGATCTTGAGGATCGGATCAAATCACGCCTGCAATGCGGCCTGGTGGTTGACCTGCATCCGACCGATTACGAGCTGCGCCTTGGCATCCTGCAGCAAAAGGCAGAGTTCTACCGTGGCCAGTATCGTGGCCTTGAAATCAGCCAGGGTGTGCTGGAGTTTCTGGCCCATCGGATCACCACCAATGTCCGTGTGCTGGAAGGCGCTCTGACGCGGCTGTTTGCTTTCGCCTCGCTGGTCGGACGTGAGATCACCCTGGATCTGGCCCAGGATTGTCTGGCCGATATTCTGCGGGCGTCGGATCGCAAACTTTCGGTCGAAGAAATTCAGCGCAAAGTGGCCGAACACTACAATATCCGCCTTTCTGATATGATCGGGCCAAAGCGGCTGCGCACTATCGCGCGTCCGCGCCAGGTGGCGATGTATCTCTCAAAGCAGCTGACCTCGCGTTCGCTGCCCGAAATCGGTCGCAGGTTTGGCGGCCGGGATCACACGACCATCATGCATGGCGTGAAAAAGATAGAAGAGCTGACCGCGACTGACAGCCAGCTTGCCGATGACATCCAGCTGCTCACCCGGCTTTTGCAAGGCTGAGCGCCCGATTTCCTGGAGGAAATCGTTCCGGAGTTTTGAAAAACTCCGGGGCGCGCGGTGTAAAGGCCTCTCGCTCTTGACGTGACAGGTAAACCTCCGCAAAATCGGGGAAAACAGGCAACCGGGTTTCCCGGACCGCTTTGTGCGCCCAGAATGTTGGGCAAGGGGATTTGGAAGAATGAAACTCTCGATCGAACGCGCCGCACTTCTCAAGGCACTTTCGCAGGCTCAGTCCGTCGTAGAGCGGCGCAACACCATTCCGATCCTCGCAAATGTGCTGATCGAGGCCGAGGGGGCGCAGGTCTCTTTCCGGGCAACCGATCTCGATATTGAGGTGGTTGACCGTGCCGATGCAATGGTCGAGCGGGCGGGCGCGACCACGGTCTCTGCTGTCATGCTGCATGAAATCGTGCGCAAATTGCCGGATGGGGCGCTGGTAAACCTGACCGAGGACGGGGCCTCTGGCCGCCTTTCCATCGCAGCGGGCCGTTCTAACTTCAGCCTGGCGACGCTGCCGAAAGAAGACTTTCCGGTTATGGCCTCGTCGGAATATACGACCAATTTCTCGGCCCCTGCCAGCGACTTGCGTCGTCTCTTCGACAAGGCAAAATTCGCGATCTCGACTGAGGAAACCCGCTATTATCTGAACGGCGTCTACCTTCACGTCTCGCAAAGCGAGGATGGGCCGGTTTTGCGCGCTGTCGCCACCGATGGTCACCGCCTTGCCCGCATTGACGCGCCGCTGCCCAATGATGCGGGCGAAATGCCTGGCGTCATCGTGCCGCGCAAGACCGTGAATGAGCTGCGCAAGCTGCTGGATGATGATGAGGCGAAGATCGCAGTCTCGGTCTCGGAAACCAAGATCCGCTTTGCGACCCCCGCGATCACGCTGACCTCAAAGGTCATCGACGGCACGTTCCCCGATTACACCCGGGTTATTCCTCAGCAGAACACCCGCCGCCTTGAGGTTGATGCCAGCGAGTTCGCGAAGGCCGTTGACCGTGTGGCGACTGTTTCTTCCGAGCGTTCGCGTGCCGTTAAACTTTCGCTGGATGAGGATCGCCTGGTCCTCTCGGTCAATGCGCCTGATAGCGGTGCGGCAGAAGAGGAACTCGCCGTCGCCTATGCTGATGAGCGGCTGGAAATCGGTTTCAACGCGAAATACCTGCTGGAGATTGCCAGCCAGGTTGATCGTGAGAATGCGGTTTTCCTGTTCAACACCTCGGGCGACCCGACTTTGATGCGTGAAGGTAATGACACCTCTGCCGTCTATGTCGTCATGCCGATGCGGGTCTGATCCGGGCTCAGTTCTGGACATATGAAAGGCCGGGCTTTGGGCGGGCTATTGGTTAACGCGCTGAGCCTCTCGCATTTTCGCAGCCATCGCGGGCTGCAGCTTGAATTTGACGGCCGACCTGTTGCGATTTCCGGTGCGAATGGTGCCGGAAAAACCAATATCCTTGAGGCGGTTTCCCTGCTTTCGCCAGGTCGCGGCCTGCGCGGGGCGAGCAGCGAGGAATTCATCCGTCGCCCCGAGGCCATTGGCTGGAAGATCAGCGCCGAAGTCACCGGGGCGGGGGGCTATCATCAGCTGGAAACCTGGGCGGAGCCCGCCAGCCCGCGCCAGGTCAGGCTGGATGGGAAGGCTGCAACCCAGCTTGCCCTGGGTCAGGTGATGCGGGTTTTGTGGCTGGTGCCAACAATGGACCGGCTTTGGACCGAGGGGGCCGAGGGGCGACGGCGTTTTCTGGATCGCATGGCGCTGTCGTTCTTTCCCGACCATGCCGAGGCGGCGCTTTCCTATGAAAAAGCAATGCGCCAGCGCAATCGGCTGTTCCGAGATGAGGTCACCGATCCGCATTGGTATGGCGCGTTAGAGGCGCGCATGTCTGAGACCGGGGCGATCCTGGCTGCCAATCGCACCGCCGTTTTGCAGCGTCTGACCCAGGCCCAGGAGGGGGCGGTCTCGGCCTTTCCCCGGGCCGAACTGACGCTTAGTTTCCCCGAGGGCGATGGTGGCGCCGATCTTGCCCAGGCGCTGGCGGCCTCGCGCAGGCGCGACATGGCGGCGGGGCGGGCGCTGATTGGCCCCCATCGCGCCGATCTTGAGGCAATCTACAGCGCCCGTGGCGTTCCCGTGGCCCTTTGCTCAACCGGAGAGCAGAAGGCGCTGCTGATCTCGCTGATCCTTGCCAATGCGCGGGCGCTGGCGGCGGATACCGGCTTTGCGCCGATCCTGCTGCTGGATGAGGTCGCGGCGCATCTGGATGCCGGGCGGCGGGCGGCGCTTTATGATGAGATCTGCGCTTTGGGGGCACAGGCGCTGATGACGGGCACCGATGCCTCGCTGTTTGACAGCCTGGGAGATCGGGCGCAGACACTGATTGTCGCAAATGAAAATGGCCAGTCAAAGGTGAACCAATGACACCCCAACGCGTTACCCTGATCACTTTGGGGGTGGCAGATCTGGCCCGCGCCCGCGCCTTTTACCAAAGCCTCGGCTGGCAAGAGCATGGCGAAAGCCAGCCGGGCATTGCCTTTTTCCAGATTAACGGCCTGGCGCTGGCGTTGTTCGCCGCAGATTCTCTGGCTGCCGATCAGGGCCGGGCGGGCGAGAGGCTGGGCACAGGCGCGGTGACGCTTGCGCAGAATTTCGCAACCGAGGCTGAGGTCGATGCTGCCTTTGCCGCCGCCCTCGCCGCCGGAGGTGTGGCTTTGAAAGCGCCGGAAAAGGTGTTCTGGGGCGGATATTCCGGCTATTGGGCCGACCCGGATGGCCATGTCTGGGAAGTTGCGATGAACCCCTACTGGCCGCTGAACGCCGATGGCAGCCTGACATTGCCGGGCTGATGCGATGACCGTAACGCTTTGGCAATTGATGGTTTATGCGGGCGCTATGGCGGCGCTTTGGGCGGTGCCGGGGCCGGTCTGGGTGGCGCTGCTGGCGCGGGCCCTGTCTGGCGGCTTTGCGGCGGCCTGGCCGCTGGCGGTGGGCGTGGCGCTTGGCGATCTGGCCTGGCCCTTTGCCGCCATCATGGGGATGAGCTGGATCCTCAGCCAATATGGCGGCTTTCTTGATGTGCTGCGCTGGCTGGCGGCGGCGATCTTCCTGCTGATGGGGGTGCTTTTGCTGAGGTCGGGCGGCGGGGCGATCGCGGGCGACAGCCGTCTGACAAAGCCCGGCCTCTGGGCGGGGTTCACCGTCGGTATTGCGGCAGTGGTCGGCAATCCCAAGGCGATCCTGTTCTATATGGGGGCGCTGCCGGGGTTCTTCCCGATTAACCAGCTGAATGGCTGGGATATCCTGGCGATTACTTCGATTTCGGCCTTTGTGCCGATGCTGGGAAATCTGGGCCTTGCGCTGTTTCTTGACCGGGCGCGGGCGCTCTTGCAAAGCCCGGATGCGCTGCGCCGGCTGAACATCGCGGCGGGGATCATGCTGATCGGTGTAGCCCTGCTTATCCCCTTTCTCTGACTACAAAATCTTGTGGCAGATGGGTGACATTCCCCCTCTGAACCGCTATAAATCGCGGGCAATCTGAGGGGTTACCAGACTATGGCTGAAGAAGCCCGCAAGCCCGCCGATTACGGCGCCGATTCCATCAAAGTTCTCAAGGGGTTGGAGGCTGTTCGCAAACGGCCCGGCATGTATATTGGCGACACCGATGACGGCTCTGGCCTGCATCACATGGTCTATGAGGTCGTCGATAACGGCATCGACGAGGCGCTGGCTGGCCATGCGACCGAGGTCGTGGTGACGATCCATGAGGATGACTCGGTTTCGGTGCGCGACAACGGCCGTGGCATCCCGGTGGGCATTCACCCTGAAGAGGGTGTTTCTGCGGCCGAAGTCATCATGACCCAGCTGCATGCGGGCGGCAAATTCAACAATACCGATGAGGGCGGCAACGCCTATAAGGTCTCGGGCGGCTTGCACGGGGTTGGCGTTTCGGTGGTGAACGCGCTGTCGGAATGGCTGGATCTGACCGTCTGGCGCGACGACAAAGAGTATAAGGGCCGTTTTGAGTTCGGCGAATGCACCACCCACGTCTATGAGGCGGGCCCAGCACCGGGCAAACGCGGCACGCAGGTGCGGTTCCTGGCCTCTGCCAAGACCAACCGCGAAGATGGCACCTTCTCGAACCTGGAATACAGCTTCAAGACGCTGGAACATCGCCTGCGCGAGCTGGCCTTCCTGAACTCCGGCGTCCGGATCGAGCTGAACGACCTGCGCGGCGCAGAGCCTCAGCATGTCGAGATGTTCTATGACGGCGGTGTGCGGGAATTCGTGAAATATCTCGACCGCTCAAAACAGGCGGTGATGCCCGAGCCGATCTATATGGTCGGCGAGCGGAACGGCATCGGCGTTGAGGTGGCGATGTGGTGGAATGACACCTATCACGAAAACGTCCTGCCCTTTACCAACAATATCCCGCAGCGTGACGGTGGCACCCATATGGCGGGCTTCCGGGGTGCGCTGACCCGCTGCGTCACCGCCTATGCCCAGAGCTCGGGGATCGCGAAGAAAGAGAAGGTCGACTTTACCGGCGATGACGCCCGTGAAGGGCTGACCTGCGTCTTGTCGGTCAAGGTGCCGGATCCGAAATTCTCCAGCCAGACCAAGGACAAGCTGGTCTCATCCGAGGTGCGGCCTGCGGTCGAGAACCTGGTGAACGAAAAGCTCTCGGAATGGTTTGAGGAAAACCCCGCGATCGCCAAGGTGATCGTTGGCAAAATCGTCGAGGCTGCACTGGCCCGCGAGGCCGCCCGTAAAGCGCGCGAGCTGACCCGGCGCAAGACGGCGATGGATGTTAACTTCCTCGCCGGAAAACTGAAGGATTGCACCGAAAAAGACCCGTCGAAATCCGAAGTTTTCCTCGTCGAGGGTGACTCGGCCGGCGGCTCTGCCCAGACCGGGCGTGACCGTAAGAACCAGGCCATCCTGCCGCTTCGTGGTAAGATTCTGAACGTGGAACGTGCCCGTTTTGACAAGATGCTGTCCAGCCAGGAGATCGGCAATCTGGTGATGGCGCTTGGCACCGGGATCGGCCGCGACGAGTTCAATATCGGCAAATTGCGCTACCACAAGGTCGTCATCATGACCGATGCCGACGTGGACGGCGCGCATATCCGCACCCTTTTGCTGACCTTCTTCTTCCGTCAGATGCCAGAGCTGATCGAAGGCGGCTATCTCTATATCGCGCAGCCGCCGCTTTATAAGGTTTCGCGCGGCAAGTCTGAGGTCTATCTGAAAGACCAGGCAGCGCTGGATGATTACCTTGTAGAACAAGGCATTGAGGGCGCTGTCCTGCGGCTTGCCAATGGTGAAGAGCTCGCCGGGGCAGACCTTGCCCGCGTGATTGAAGGTGCCCGGCAGTTCCGCCGCATCCTTGACGCCTTCCCGACCCATTACCCGCGCCCGATCCTGGAACAGGCGGCGCTGGCCGGTGCCTTTGATACGGGTGCCGCCGATCATGACCTGCAGGCGGTGGCCGATCAGGTGGCCCAGCGGCTTGATATGGTGGCCGCTGAATATGAGCGCGGCTGGTCCGGCCGTATCACCCAGGACCACGGCATCCGGCTGTCGCGCATTCTGCGTGGCGTCGAAGAGCTGCGCACCCTGGACGGCGCGGTCCTGCGCTCGGGCGAGGCCCGTAAGCTTGCGCAGGCGGCGGCCAGCCACCGGGACGTCTATCGCAAACCTGGTAAACTGGTGCGTAAGGATCGTGAACAGCTGATCCATGGCCCGGTTGATCTGCTGAAGTCGATTTTCGCTGAGGGCGAGAAGGGCCTGTCGCTGCAACGCTATAAAGGCCTGGGCGAGATGAACCCGGAACAGCTGTGGGAAACCACGCTGGACCCTGAGGCCCGCACGCTGTTGCAGGTAAAGATCGATGATGTTGCCGAGGCCGATGACATCTTTACCAAGCTGATGGGCGATGTGGTCGAACCGCGGCGCGAATTTATCCAGCAAAACGCGCTGTCGGTTGAAAACCTCGATTTCTGATCTTTGAACGAAAAACCCCCGCGAAGCACTGGCTTCGCGGGGGTTTCTTTACGTTTCAGTAGCTAAGCAGCCTGTCGCCATCCTTATCAACGATCCGCGACGGCAAGCCGATTTCGTTAAGAAGATTGATAAAAGGCTTGGGATCCAGCTCTTCGGCATTAACCATGGTGCCGACATCCCAGGTGCCCTCGGCAATCAAAAGCGCTGCTGCAACCGGCGGCACACCTGCCGTATAGCTGATGCCCTGGCTGCCAACCTCTTCAAATGCCTCTTTGTGATCGGCGGTGTTGTAGATCATCACCTCAACCGGCTGGCCGTCTTTCTCGCCTTTGACGAAATCTGCGATCAGGGTTTTTCCGGTATAGCCCGGGGCCAGTGTCGAGGGGTCCGGCAGGACGGCCTTAACGACTTTCAGCGGAACAACTTCAAGACCCTCTGCGGTGATCACGGGTTGCTCTGACAAAAGTCCCAGATTTTTCAATACGGTAAAGACATTGATGTAGTGGTCGCCAAAGCCCATCCAGAAACGGATATCCGCATTCGGATAATTCGCCGCCAGGCTGTGCACCTCATCATGGCCAGACATATAGGCCTTTTGCGGGCCGACCACCGGCAGATCCCAGGTCTTGCCGATCTCGAACATCTTGTTTTCCTGCCAGGCACCGCTCTGCCAGGAATAGACCGTTCCGGTAAACTCACGGAAGTTGATTTCCGGGTCGAAGTTGGTCGCAAAATATTTGCCGTGGCTGCCGGCATTGATGTCGACGATATCGATCTCGGTAACTTTGTCCATCATATCGGCCGCCGCACGCGCCCAAACGTTAACCACGCCCGGGTCAAAACCGATGCCCAGAACCGCGGTCACGCCTGCGGCCTTGCAGGCCTCGCGCTTTTTCCACTCGTAATTGCCATACCAGGGCGGCGTCTCGCAGATCTTAGTCGGATCTTCATGAATTGCGGTGTCAATATAGGCCGCGCCCGTCGCAATACAGGCGTCCAGAACCGTCATATTCACGAAAGGCGAGCCCACATTGATCACAATCTGAGCGTCGGTTTCGCGGATCAGTGCCGCGACCGCATTGCTGTCCATCGCGTCGACCGCATGGGCGTCAAAGCGGCCAACCACCTTCATAGCGCCTTTTTCATGCACAGAGGCGATAATCGCCTCGGCCTTCGTCCTGGTGCGGCTGGCGATATGCAAATCCCCCAGGCGGTCATTCAACTGCGCGGCCTTATGGGCCACCACTTGCGCGACGCCACCGGCGCCAATGATCAACACGTTGCGTTTCATGGGGAAACCGCCTCCTCGGAAGGTTGGGAAGGGGGGACTGTTGAACCTGGGCCGTTTCAGCCCAGACTGTCCCGGTAATCGGCATAGCCGAATTCGCGTGCGACGGTGAGTGAGCCATCCACCTCTTTCACCACGATGGACGGCATTTTCACGCCGTTGAACCAGTTTTTCTTAACCATGGTGTAACCAGCCGCATCCGGAATCGAGATGCGATCCCCGATCTGCAGCGGCTGTGCAAAACCATATTCGCCGAAGATATCACCGGCGAGACAGGATTTTCCGCAGACCATAAAGCGGTGCGGGCCAGTATCATCCATGCGGGCACTTTCGCGGTAGATCAGCAGGTCCAGCATATGCGCCTCAACCGAAGAATCGACGATGGCAAGATCTTTGCCATTGTTCAGAACGTCCAGCACCGTCACCTCAAGCGAGGTCGTATTGGTGATCGAGGCCTCACCTGGTTCAAGAAAGACCTGGACGCCAAAACGGTCCTGGAAGATCCGCAGACGTTCGGCCAGGGCCTTCAGCGGGTATCCTTCGCCGGTAAAATGGATGCCGCCGCCCAGGCTGATCCATTTCAGCCGCCGCAGCAGTGGGCCGAATTCCTCTTCGATCCGTGCCAGCTGACGGTCGAACAGGTCGAAATCCCGGTTTTCGCAATTGTAATGGATCATGAAGCCGGAGATCCGATCCATCACCCGTTCAATTTTGCTCTGGTCCCATTCGCCCAGCCGCGAGAACGGCCGCGCCGGATCCGCGAGGTCAAAACCCGAGGTGGAAAAGCGCGGGTTCAGCCGCAATCCGCGCTGGATCTGGGCGGACTGATTGTCAAACCGCTCCATCTGGCTGATCGAATTGAAGATGATCTTATCGGCGTAAGAAACCGCCTCTTCGATCTCATGATCCGCCCAGCCTACCGAATAGGCGTGGGTTTCTTTGCCGAATTTCTCACGCCCCAGCCGCAGCTCGTAAAGCGAGGACGAGGTGGTCCCGTCCATATGCTGCGCCATCTGGTCAAAGACCGGCCAGGTCGCAAAGCATTTCAGCGCCAGCAGACATTTTGCGCCCGACAGCGTGCGCAGCTCGTCCATGATGGCCATATTGCGGGCCAGTGCAGTACGATCGATCAGATAATAGGGCGTCTGGATCATCGAATCCCCCCGGTTTCAGCAGAGAACCAACGGCCACAGAGGCCAGGATGGCCCATGTAGGGCCGCCGCCCCCCTGATGCAAGCATCATCCGCCTGCTTTGACCGCGCCAGGTAACCCCTGGATGACAGATTTACGTCATTTTAAGGTAAACCAGTCCCAGGCGTCGGCCGCAATTCCGGGGCCAGCGTCGTAAAACCAGTGATCATGGCCGGCGATCACCAGCAGATCCGTGGGGTGACCCGCCGCCGCCAATGCCTCTGCCGAGGCACGCACCGCCGCCAGTGGGAACAGGTGATCATTGTCGCCGATATAGATGCGCAGCGGCAGTGCGGTCTCTGGCTGCGCGACCGGCGTGACGGTGCCCGCATGCACCGCAACCGCGGTAACACCCTCGGGTGGCGCTGCCGCCAGCTGCAGTGCGAAACTTGCCCCTGCAGAATGCCCGAATATCAACACCTGCTTTGGGTCAATCGGATAGAGCAGCGCTGCGGCCGCCAACACAGCCTCCAGGAACTCGGTCCCATCACGGGTGTCCGACCATCCCTTACTGTTCAGGGCATCCGGCGCCAGCAAGACCAGATCCCTGTCCTCCGCGATGCCCTGCCAGGGGCGGATCATGTCGCGGCCAGTGCGGCCCGACCCGTGCAGCAAAAGAACCACCGAAGCCGGCGCCGAGGTCTCTGCGCCATTGTATGACCACCAGCTTCGCTTTGCCCCCTTTAGCAGGTCGCTGAAATAGTCGCTCCGCCGGGAAGTTTTCCTGTTCCGGCCGCCAAGAGCCTGGCGCTTGTAGCTGTTCTGGTGGTCGCGTAGGCCCTGCCGAGTTCCATGCTCAGGCGGCGATCAGCCT
>NZ_JABJXT010000031.1 GCF_013155295.1 Pseudogemmobacter hezensis
ATCCCGCCAGCAGAGGCAGAAGCAAACTTCTACGCGGCTCTGGAAATTGAAGACATCGCCGCGTAACTAACCGTAATCAGCCTCCGGCAAACCCGGAGCGGTTCAAACTGAGACATGCACTCCGTCGCAACGCCATGTCCCTGCCGATCTGCTACGGTGATGTAGCCGAGCTCAAGCACCCCCTCGTCTCGCCCGGGGAAGGCGACGTAGCGGCCTGCAAGACTGCCATCTGCCTTGTCTATGGCCACCCATGTTCGGCCGGGCCATCCGCTGTCAGTGAGCCAATCCGCCAAGCCATCCAATGAGGAAAAATGCGGCTGCGACATATATCGGCACTGGGCTTCGTCAGAAAACGTCCCATAAAGAGCGACGGCATCAGAGCGCGTAAGCGCACGCATTGTGAAACGCGTTGTGTTGAACGTCTCAGTTTGAAGTCTCGGCGCCATGTATCCAATCCTGTCTCTGCTCTTGTGGCCGCGCCATACTCGAACGGATTGATGCGCCCAAGGTGAATCGTGCAGGGTGACCGCTTTGTCCCGCATAGCGCGCAATGCCGTTTCAGATTAGTTTTTCCAAAGGGGAACAGTGCTATCAGGCCAGGGTGTGGTCCCTCTCAGGAAGCATATCTTGTGGCCTCGGCTCGGGCGCTGGCGGAAACCGGGCGTCTCATCTCACGGAACGCGCGACAGCTGCCTTGCGGGAAATTCCGCGCAAGGGCGGGCCTTTGCCACCTTTGCGGGCACAAGCTTCTATACCCCGGGCGATCTTTGTCCTATAGGAAAGCAGATTTCCCCGCAGCTTTCGCGGGCCAGCCTGAGGAATATGCCAGATGTCGACCGAAGAGTTCATGCTCGACACCGATGATCTTACCCGCCGCATGGAAGGGGCGATTGCCTCTCTGCGGGTCGAATTTGCCAGCCTGCGCACCGGACGCGCCTCGGGCACCATGCTTGAGCCGATCCAGGTCGATGCCTATGGTCAGATGACGCCGATCAACCAGCTGGGCACCGTCAACGTGCCCGAACCCCGCATGGTCACGATCAATGTCTGGGACAAGGGCATGATCAACAAGGTGGAAAAGGCGATCCGCGAATCCGGTCTGGGGATCAACCCGCAGACCAATGGCTCGATCATCATGCTGCCGATCCCCGAGCTGAACGAGGAACGCCGCCGCGAGCTGACCAAGGTTGCAGGCAATTACGCCGAGCACGCCAAGGTCGCCGTGCGCAACCTGCGCCGCGACGGCATGGATCAGATCAAGAAGGCGAAAACAAAGAACTCGCTTTCCGAGGACGATCAGAAGTTCTGGGAAGATGAGGTCCAGGAGCTGACCGATAAGCACATCAAGCTGATCGACCAGACGCTTGAGACCAAACAGGCCGAGATCATGCAGGTCTGACCCGTTCAGGGGATACGCGCATGGCCGCAGCCAAAACCACCGAGAAAGCCGCCCGCCCGGCCGAGCATGTTGCCATCATCATGGATGGCAATGGCCGCTGGGCGACCAATCGTGGCTGGCCGCGTCTTGTCGGGCATAGGAAAGGCGTCGAGCGGGTGCGTGAGATCGTTCGCGCCGCCCCCGATATGGGGGTGCGCTGGCTGACGCTTTACGCGTTTTCGACCGAGAACTGGAAGCGCTCGACCGAGGAAGTGCTGGGGCTGATGGCGATTTTCGCCCATTACATCCAGCGTGAGGCCAATGAGCTGGCCCGCGAAGGGGTGCGGCTGCGCTTTATCGGCGACCGCTCGCGGCTGGCGCCGAAGCTGCAGCGACTGATGGCGGGGATCGAGTCGAAAACCGCCCATCTGGATCGGCTGAACCTGACGGTTGCGATCAATTACGGTGGCCGCGATGAGATCATGCGCGCGGCAAAGCGCATCGCGCTTGAGGCCGCCGAGGGGCGTTTTAACCCCGAGGATCTGACCGAGGCCGCCTTTTCGCGGGCGCTGGATACCGGCGACACGCCCGACCCGGATCTGGTGATCCGCACCAGCGGCGAGACGCGGACCTCGAATTTCCTGGCCTGGCAGGCAGCTTACTCGGAATATGAATTCACCGAGACGCTGTTTCCCGATTTCACCCCTGCGGAAATGGCGGCGATCCTTGCCCGTTTCGGCAATCGTGAGCGCCGCTTCGGAGGGGCCAAAGCATGAGCACCACCGTCACCAAAAGCGCCCGCTGGGGTGATTTGCTGCCCCGGATCCTGTCGGCCATCGTCATGCTGGCGGTGGGCGGTTTTGCGGTCTGGATCGGCGGTGTCTGGTTCGCGGGGCTTGCCGTCATCGCCTCTTCGCTGATGGCATGGGAGCTGTCGCGGATGACACGCGGGGAAGGGTTCGACGCGTCGATCCTGGTGGCTTTGCTGACATTTGCGGTGCTGGTGCTGGCGATTTTCACCCCCGCCAGCTGGAGCCTGCCGTTTCTTCTGCTGCCCTCGCTGATCGGCACGCTGACGCCGCGCCGCGATATTCTGGCCTTCGCGCCCTATGCGCTGATCATCGTGCTGACGGCGATTGCGCTGATCCTTTTGCGCCAGATCAACGGGCTTTGGGCGCTGGTCTGGCTGATCTCGGTGGTGGTGGCCTCGGATGTGCTGGGCTATTTCGCCGGGCGCATTCTGGGCGGGCCGAAGTTCTGGCCGAAGGTCAGCCCGAAAAAGACCTGGTCGGGCACGGTTGCGGGCTGGATCGGCGCGGTGCTGGTGGGCGTGATCTTCTGGCGTGTCATGGGCTGGAGTGCGGATATCCTGTGGATTTCCCCCCTGATCGCCTTTGCGGGCCAGCTGGGTGACATTGCCGAATCTGCGATCAAGCGGCGGGCAGGGGTCAAGGATGCCTCGAATATGATCCCCGGTCATGGCGGGCTTATGGACCGTTTCGACGCCCTGGCCTTTGCAGCGGTGCTGGCGATTGCGCTGAACCTGGCGCTTGGGTTCCTGCCCGATACAGGGGGCTTCACAGACCCAACCCCGGACCTGCCCAACCTGACGGAGTAACCCGATGCGCCGCATCGCCATCCTTGGCTCGACCGGATCGGTCGGAACCCAGACCATTGATCTGATCACCCGTGCGGGTGCTGGATCCGAGGGCGCGGATTTCCATGTAACCGCGCTGACCGGAGCGCAAAATATCGCGCTGCTGGCGCAGCAGGCGCGGGCGCTGCGCCCGGATATCGTGGTGACCTCTGATCCTTCGCGGCTTGGCGATCTGCAGGATGCGCTGGCAGGCAGCGGTCTGGCGGTTGCAGCCGGGGCGGATGCGATCCGCGAGGCGGCCTCTCGCCCCGCCGATATTGCGGTGAATGCGATTGTGGGCGCGGCGGGGCTGGTGCCAGGCCTTACCGCGCTTGAGGCAGGCGCGACCCTTGCGCTGGCGAATAAGGAAAGCCTGGTCGCGGCGGGCCCTTTGATGATGCGGCGCATGCATGAGACGGGGGGGCAGATCCTGCCCGTCGACTCGGAGCATTCGGCGATCTACCAGGCGCTGACGGGCGAGGATATCGCCGCTGTCGACCGCATCATCCTGACCGCTTCGGGCGGTGCGCTGCGCGACTGGCCGCTGGAGCGGCTGCAGACCGCAACCGTTGCCGAGGCGATGGCGCATCCGAACTGGGCGATGGGGCAGCGGATCACCATCGATTCCGCCTCGATGTTCAACAAGGCGCTGGAAGTGATCGAGGCGCGTGAGTTTTTCGGCGTAAGCCCCGCTCAGATCGAGGTGATCATCCACCGCGAAAGCATCATCCATTCGATGGTTGGCTTCCACGACGGCGCAATCATGGCGCATCTGGGCAGCCCCGATATGCGCCACGCAATTGGCTATGCGCTGAACTGGCCCAAACGTGCGCCCTTGCCCGTGGCCCGGCTGGATCTGGCAAAGACCGCACGGCTGAGTTTCGAGGCCCCCGATGAGGCCCGCTTCCCCGCCCTGCGCCTGGCGCGTGAGGTGATGGCGGCAGGCGGCCTGTCAGGCGCGGTGTTCAACGCTGCCAAAGAGATCGCGCTGGATCATTTCATCGCCGGATCCATCGGCTTCATGCAGATGGCGCAGTTGGTTGAGGCGACGCTGGACAGGCTTTCGTCGGATTCTGGCCTTCACAATGACGCAGCCACCCTTGAGGATGTGCTGGCGATGGACCATCTGGCACGGGTCAGGGCCACAGAACTGGCTGTCGGGCTGGCCTCTGGGCTGGCTGGCTGACTGGTCGCCGGATTGGTGGCTGGAGTGGTTGCTGGAGTGGTTGCTGGAGTGGTTGCTGGAGTGGTTTCTGGGGCGCCCAGGGCAATAGCCCCATCCTAAGGCGGGCAGAGTTGAGAACAGGTAAAAGGACGACTGCGTAAATGGATATCCTCGGAATGCTGACGGGGGCCGTCTGGTCGGTCGTCTTTTTCGTAATCGCTTTGTCGGTGATCGTGGCGATCCACGAATACGGCCATTACATCGTCGGCCGCTGGTCGGGGATCCATGCCGAGGTCTTCTCGGTGGGCTTTGGCCCGATCCTTTTGTCGCGGGTCGATAAACGCGGCACCCGCTGGCAGATCGCCGCCATTCCCTTTGGCGGCTATGTGAAATTCCTTGGCGACAGCGATGCCTCTTCGGTGCGCTCGGAGGTGCCCTCGGGGCTTAGCGCCGAGGAACGCCGCCACACCATGGCCGGGGCGCCGCTCTGGGCGCGGGCCTCGACCGTGCTGGCCGGGCCGGTGGCCAATTTTATCCTGACTTTCGTGATCATTGCGGGCACGCTTTTCTATATGGGCGTGCCGGTTGACCGCCCGACGGTTGGCAAGCTGGTCGCGGTTCCGGGCGTGCAGACGCTGCAGGAAGGCGATGTGATCCTTGCGCTGAATGGCACTGCCACCCCCGACAATGAGGCCTATGCCGCGGCGCTGAAGGCGTTGCCCCGCCAGCCGCTGATCCCCTTTACCATCGAGCGTGACGGCCAGCAGCTGACCGTCGAGGCCCCGCATCCGATGCCCGGCCTGATTGGCGGCGTGCAGCCGAAATCGGCAGCGATTGATGCCGGGATCCGTGGCGGCGATGTGGTGCTGAAGATCGGCGACCAGGACATCGTGGTCTTTGACGATCTGGTGCAGGCGGTGCGCGGCTCTGACGGCAAGGCGCTGCCGCTGACGGTCTGGCGCGACGGCACGACCTTTGAGGTCGAGCTGAAACCCCGCCGCCGTGACCTGCCGCGCAGCGCCGAAGAGGGCGGTGGTTTCGATACCTTCTGGATGCTCGGCGCCTATTCCGGCACCACATTCGAGCCCGCCACCCGCCCGGTGGGCGTGGTCGAGACGGTGACCCGCTCGGCCGGAAATATGTGGGGGATGGTGACGGCGACCTTCTCGGGGCTGTGGCATATGGTGGTTGGGCAGATCTCGACCTGCAATATGTCGGGTGTGATCGGCATTGCCGAGACCATGGGCGATGCGGCGAAATCCGGCACCATGAGTTTCCTGTCGATGCTGGCGGTGCTGTCTTTGGGGGTGGGGATCCTGAACCTTTTGCCGATCCCGGTGCTGGATGGCGGCCATCTGGTGTTCCACGCCTTTGAGGCGGTCACCGGCCGCCCGCCCTCAGACCGCGCTTTGCGCTTCCTGATGACCATCGGGCTGACGCTTTTGCTGTCGCTGATGGCTTTCGCACTGTGGAATGACGTGACCTGCGTCTGAGCATCTCTCTGCGACACCCGAACGGCGGCACCCCTGCGAGGGGGTGCCGTTTTGCGTTGTGAAAGCGGTATCTGGCCAGGCGCGAAGCGTTTGCAGGCGACAGTCTGTGGCGGTGAAAGAAACAGTCTGAAAGGGTGCCGCCCCTGCCTGCCATAGTCCTGCCCCAATCAATGCGTAGTGCTTCCCGCAACAAGAGGTGATCCTATGCAGATGGTTGAACGCAATTTCCCCGGCATCGTGATGCTGGCCCGTCTTAACTTTGACTGGCTCTTTACCCTCGGCACGATAATTGCCGGTCTGCTGGCCGGTGCCTTCCTGGGGTCGGCGCTGATGGGCCATTATAGCACGGTTCTTCCGGTTATTCCCTGATCTTTGGCCCAGATCTTCCGCAGGGCGCGGAGGGGTGCAGAGCGCGGATGGGCGGGGATATACGGTATAAAGGCCGGAATGCGGTGACACAGGCGGGTTTTCGCCGAGCATAAAGCGGGCTTTGCAGATGGTCCTGGCTGGCTTTTCCTGCGTTCAGATTTGCCGCTCAGTCTGACCTGTTCGTTTCTGTATCTGTAATCAGGCCCGGCACATAGGCTGCCCGGGCCTTTTGATATCGGGCCTTTTGATATTTTGTGATTTTCCCACGATTGCCCCGGCGGCACTGATATTTTCGCCCCGGATCGGGGGCTGAGCCCGGTTTCCCGTTGATTCTCAGCCTTTCGCTTCGCGCAGCCCGTTTTCCCTGGCCGTTTTCCCTGCCAGGTGCTGGCGCAAGGGATCGGGGGGAGCCGATAGCCCTGCAAAGGCCCCTGCGGCGCGGAGCGCGCCGAGCGGCTATGGTCACTTCGCCCGCTACCATATCTGCCAAAGTTATCCACAGGGACCACAGCCTTTTGACAAGCCTCACCTTTGTCGTTAGTCAGGCAAAAGGGAAATTCGTGCGACGAGGCGTGCAGGTCATGGTGAACATCTCTGGAAAACAGCGCCGCGCCAATGGCCGCAGGGCCAAAGCAGGCAGGGCGCTGGCAACAGCGGTTTTCCTTGGCGCTGCAGGCACTTCGCCGGTTTTGCTTAGCCCGGCATTCGCCCAGAGCTTTGCCTTCAGCAATGTCAGCGTTGAGGGAAATGAACGCGTCGACGCCTCGACCATCCTCTCTTACGCGGGAATCGGTCGTGGCCAGCAGGTCTCGGCAGGGGCGCTGAACGACGCCTATCAGCGGATCAACGGCTCGGGGCTGTTTGAAACCGTCGAGATCATCCCCCAGGGCAATACGCTGGTGATCCGGGTCAAGGAATATCCCTTCATCAATGTCATCAACTTTGAGGGCAATAAGCGCCTTAAGGATGAAGATCTGGCGACCATGGTCAAATCGCAGTCGCGGCGCGTTTTCTCGCCCTCGACCGCCGAGGCCGATGCTGCGGCGATTGCCGAGATGTATCGCTCGCGCGGGCGGATCGCTGCGACCGTGACGCCACGGGTGATCAAGCGTGACGGCAATCGTGTGGATCTGGTGTTCGAGATCACCGAGGGCAAGGTCGTCGAGATCGAGACCCTGTCTTTCGTCGGCAACCGCGCCTATTCGGATCGCCGTCTGCGCCAGGTGCTGCAGACCAAACAGGCCGGTCTGCTGCGTGCGATCATCCAGAAAGATACTTATATTGCCGAGCGTATCGACCTCGACAAACAGCTGCTGACCGAGTTCTACCGCTCGCGCGGCTATATTGATTTCCAGGTGCTTGACGCCTCGGCCGAGGTCTCGCGGGAACGCGATGCGACCTTCGTCACCTTCACCATCCGTGAGGGCCAGCAGTATTCCATCGGCAATATCACCACGGTCTCTGAGGTCGAGGGCGTCAATGCCGCCGATTTCGCCGATGTGCAGAAGATCAAGACCGGGCAGACCTGGAACCCGGCCCTGATCGACAACAATATCGCCCGGATGGAAAATCTGGCGCTCCGCAAGGGGCTGAACTTTGTCCGCGTCGAGCCGCGGGTGACCCGCGATGACCGCAATCAGCGCGTCAATATCGAGTTTGCCGTGGTTCGTGGTGAGAAAGTCTTCGTCGAGCGTATCGACATTGAGGGCAATGCCACCACGCTGGACCAGGTGGTGCGCCGCCAGTTCCGCACGGTTGAAGGCGACCCCTTCAACCCGCGCGAGATCCGCCAGTCCGCCGAGCGGATCCGGGCGCTTGGCTTCTTCTCTGATGCGCGGGTGAATGCAGAGCCTGGCTCGGCCCCCGATCAGGTTGTGGTCAATGTCGACGTTGATGAACAGCCGACCGGCTCGCTGGGCTTTGGTCTCAGCTATTCGGTGGCATCGGGCGCCGGGGTTTCGGTCAACTTCTCGGAATCGAACTTCCTTGGCCGTGGCCAGGCGATCGGCTTCTCTGTCTCGACCAGCTCGGACAACCAAAGCTCGTCTTTCTCGTTTACCGAGCCTGCGCTTTTCGGGCGTGACCTCAGCCTGTCCTTCGGGCTGTTCTATCGCACCACCGATTCTGATCACGCGCTTTACAACACCCGCAATGCGGGCTTCTCGGTGGCGCTTGGCTTCCCGCTGGGCGATCAGTCGCGCTTCAGCCTTCGCTATCGCCTCAGCCGCGACAATATCTTCGATCTTGAGGCCGATGAGTTCGACAATACGACCGTTCCTCCAACGCCAGTGGACATCCGTTCGCCGATCATCCGCCGCGAAACGGATGCCGGCGCGCTGGTCTCGTCCTCGATCGGCTATAGCTACGACTACGACACCCGCATCACCGGGCTTGATCCGACCCGTGGCTTCCTGTTCCGCTTTGGCCAGGACATCGGCGGCCTGGGCGGCGATACCAAATTCCTGACCACCACCGTCTTTGCGATGGCGGAACAGAAGGTCTGGAACGAAGAGGTCACGCTGCGCGCGATCTTTGAGGGTGGCCATATCCACGATCTGGGCGATACCGGAACGCGGGTGACCGACCGCTTCTTTATGCGCGGCAAGATGCGTGGGTTTGAACCGAACGGCATCGGCCCGCGCGACGGCACCGACAATGAAGACGCGCTCGGCGGCAATGTCTTTGCCGTGGCCCGCTTTGAATCGGAATTCCCGCTGGGTCTGCCCGAGGAATATGGCATCATGGGCGGCGCTTTCGTCGATGTCGGCTCTGTCTGGAGCCTGACTGACACCTGTGGCCTGCAGTGCCGGAGTGGCGGCGAGAATGTCGATGATGGCTTCAAGCCGCGTGTCGCGGTTGGTGTCTCGGTGCTTTGGGATACCCCGGTCGGGCCGCTGCGCTTCAACTTCTCGAAGGCGGTCAAGAAAGAAGACTATGACCGCGAGCAGACCTTCGACCTGACTGTCTCGACCAAGTTCTGAGAGGGTTTCGATGCGCCCGGTTACAGCGCTTGCAGATCGGTTTAACGCAAAGAGGGGGCTGCCTGCGGGCGGCCTTTCTCTTGTCACGGCCCTGGTTGTGGCCCTTGCCAACCCGGCCCTGGCCCAGGAGGGGGGCGTTGATGCCCGCGAAACCCCTGGGACGGTGACAGAGGCCGATTCTGCCCCGGCTGTTGCGGACCCGACTGATGTTGCAGAACAGGCTGCAACAGAACCGGGTGCCGCAGGTGAAGCGTCTTCAGATGGGCTTTCCGTGGCGGGCAATAACGCGATCCTTACCCTCAATCAGACCGAGCTTTTTGAAAATTCGGCCTGGGGGGCGGCGGCTATCCGCAAGGCCGAGGCGGCGGCGGCTGATCTGAGCGCTGAGAACCGCTCGATTGAGGCCGCGCTTGAGACCGAAGAGCGTGAGCTGACCGTCAGGCGCAGCTCGATGACGGCGGCGGATTTTACCGCGCTGGCGCGTGCCTTTGATCTCAGGGTCGAAGAGATCCGTCAGGCGCAGGATGCGAAATCGCGGGCGATCAACCGCAGACTTGATGAGGATCGCAAGGCATTCATCGACCAGGCCGTGCCGCTTCTGGTCGAGTTGCTGGATGAATATGGGGCGGTGGCGATCCTCTCGGATGAGGCGCTGGTGCTGGCCCGCTCATCTGCGGATGTAACGCCCCGCGCGATCGAACTGATGGATCAGCGTATGCCCGCGCCGCAGGATGGTGCCGGGACCGTGCCCGCCCAGGATACAGCAGCGCCCGCACCCGATACCGTGCCCGAGGCGCCCGATACTGCGCCCTGACGGATCTGCCCACTCTGGTAACTCTGCCCACTCTGGCCGGATTTCACCTTGCCCGTTCACGGGAACTTGCTCAGCCGCTGCCGAGTTGGTAGCAGTCAGAAAACCGCGCGGTTCAGTATGAGGCGCGGTCCTTCGTCTCTAATGTTGTAAGGAGGATGCGCCAAGTGGATGCCCGGGCCGTCACCAATGCCGATCTTGACCTGATCCAGCGGATCATTCCGCATCGCTACCCTTTCCTGCTGATCGACAAGGTTCGTGACGTGGTGATCGACCAGTCCTGTGTCGGCGTGAAATGCATCACCTATAACGAGCCGCAATTCACCGGCCACTTCCCCGGCATGCCGATTTTCCCCGGCGTGATGATCATCGAGGCGATGGCGCAGACCTCGGGCGTGCTGGTGGGCCTGTCGATGGATCTGGTCGACAAGAACGCGAAAGTGTTCTTCATGGGCGTTGACGGGGTGAAATTCCGCCGCAAAGTGGTGCCTGGCGACGTGCTGGAACTGCATGTCAAAGCGCTGCGCGGTGGTGGCAAGGTCTGGAAATTCTCGGGCCGTGCCATGGTTGACGGAGAGCTGGCCTGCGAAGCCGAGTTCACCGCTATGTTCGATTTGCCAAAGGCCTGACCCATGTCCATCCACGGAACCGCCGTCATCCACCCTTCGGCCGTGATCGACGACGGGGCCGTGATTGGCCCTGACTGCCAGATCGGCCCGTTTTGCGTCGTCGGCGAAGAGGTGACGCTGCAACGCGGTGTCACGCTGAAATCGCATGCCGTCGTCACCGGCTGGACCGAGATCGGCGAGGAAACCACCATCTGGCCTTTCGCCAGCGTGGGCGAGGTGCCCCAGGATCTGAAGTTCAAAGGCGAGCGCACAAAGCTGATCGTCGGTGCCCGCTGCCGCATCCGCGAGGGCGCGACGCTGAACACCGGAACCGAGGGCGGCGGCGGCATCACCCAGGTTGGTGATGACTGCCTGCTGATGACCGGCGTGCATATCGGTCATGATGCGATCATCGGCAATCGGGTAGTAATGGCGAACAATGTCGCCATCGCGGGCCATTGCCATATCGGCGATGACGTGGTGATCGGTGGGTTGTCGGGCATCCATCAGTTCGTGCGCATCGGGCGCGGCGCGATCATCGGCGCGGTGACCATGGTCACCAATGACGTGATCCCCTACGGCCTGGTTCAGGCCCCGCGTGGCGAGCTGGACGGGCTGAACCTGGTCGGGCTGAAACGCCGCGGCGTCTCGCGCCCGGAAATCACCCAGCTGCGCGCCGCCTTCCAGATGCTGGCCCAGGGCGAGGGCACCTTCCATGACCGCGCCGAGCGCCTGGCCGAGGATTTCGACGCCCCCCATGTGCGTGAAATCAGCGAGTTCATCCTGGCCGCGACCGACCGCTCATTCCTGACACCGAAGGGCGCGAAATGAGCGTTGCAATCATTGCCGGGGCAGGGCAGCTGCCTGGCGCGCTGGTCGCTGCGGCTGCCACGCGGCCCTTCGTCGCCGCGCTGGATGGATTCGCACCGGACGGGCTGCCCCCGGATCTCAGCTTTCGGATCGAGCGGCTCTACCCGTTTTTCGCCGCCCTGCATGAGGCGGGCGTCACCGAGGTCTGTTTCGCAGGCGCCGTGCGCCGCCCCCGCCTTGACCCTGCGCTTTTCGATCCGCTGACGGCGGGCATCGTGCCCCGGCTGATGGCCTCGCTGGCCCAGGGCGATGATGCGACGCTGCGCGAGGTGATCGCCCTTTTTGAGGAAGACGGCTTTCGCATCATCGGCGCGGGCGATCTGGCCCCGGCGCTGGTGCCAGGCGCGGCCTTCTATGCAGGCGAGGTTGGCCCCCGGGATCGGATGGATGCCGCCCGCGCCGCGCTGATCGCCGAGGCGCTTGGCCGGGTTGATGTTGGCCAGGGCTGTGTTGTGCAGCAGGGGCTTTGCCTTGCGACTGAGACTCTGGCCGGGACTGACGCCATGCTTGCAGGTGTCGCCCAACTGCCCGAGGGGCTGCGCCCTGACGCATCCCGTGGGCGCGGCCTTTTGTATAAGGCCCCGAAACCGCTGCAGGATCGCCGCATCGACCTGCCCGCGCTTGGCCCCGACACGCTGCGCAATGTGGCGGCGGCGGGTCTTGGCGGCATCGCCTTTGAGGCGGGCGGCGTGATCTGCCTTGATCTGCCGCAGATGCAGGCTCTGGCACGTGAGCTGGGGCTTTTCATCTGGGCCCGCGCCCCCGGAGAGGCGGCTTGAATATCTTCCTGATCGCCGGAGAGCCCTCGGGCGACCGGCTGGGGGCGGCGCTGATGGCCGGGCTTCGGGCGCTGCGGCCCGATGCGCGGTTCACGGGCGTCGGCGGGCCTGCGATGCAGGCCGAGGGGCTGGACAGTCTTTTCCCGATGCAAGAGTTGTCGGTGATGGGCATTGCCGAGATTGCGCCGAAATATTTCCACCTGAAGCGGCGGATCCGGCAGACGGCGGATGCGGTGCTGGCGGATCCGCCTGCGGTGCTGATTACCATCGACAGCCCCGATTTCTGCCTGCGCGTGGCGCGGCTGGTGAAAGAACCCGCGCCCGAGATCCCGACCGTGCATTACGTGGCGCCCTCGGTCTGGGCCTGGCGTCCGGGGCGGGCGAAGAAAATGGCCGGGGTGATCGACCATGTGCTGGCGCTTTTGCCCTTCGAGCCGCCCTATATGCAGGCCGCCGGTATGAGCTGCGATTTCGTCGGCCACCCGGTGGTGGCTGAACCCGTGGCCGATGCGGCTATGGCGCAGTCCTTCCGCGCCACACATGGCATCGCAGCGGATGCGCCGCTGCTGATGCTGCTGCCAGGCTCGCGCCGGGGTGAGGTCAGCCGCCTTTTGCCCCCCTTTGGCGAGACGGTCGCCCAGTTGGCGCAGCAAATTCCGGGGCTGCGGGTGGTGTTGCCGACGCCCGCCTATCTGAAGGATTTCGTGGCAGAGGCGATTTCAGACTGGGCGGCTGCGCCGATCCTGCTGCCTGCGCCCGATCTGCAGACCCGGGTCGCGGCTTTCGCGGCGGCGGATGCGGCGCTGGCGGCCTCTGGCACGGTCAGCCTGGAGCTGGCGGCGCAGAATTGCCCGATGGTGATCGCCTATGACATGGCGCCGCTGACGCTGTGGCTGATGCGGCGGATGATCCGCATTGATACGGTAACGCTGGTCAATCTGGTCTCGGAAACCCGCGTGGTGCCGGAATTCATCGGCAAAGACTGCCGCGCGGCCAATCTGGTGCCTGCGCTGGCGGCGCTGCTGGGGGGCGGCCCTGAGGGGGCACGTCAGGCGCAGCTGGATGCGATGGCGCTGACCATACTGCGTCTGGGCCGCGGCGGTGAGGCCCCGGGCCTGCGGGCTGCGCGCTCTGTTCTGCAGTATTTACAGGCGCAGCAGATGTCGCCTGGCGGGGCCGGGCGGTAAAGGCGCAACCTTTCCGGCTATTTCACTTTCCAATCACATCTTCGCTGATTACAAACGAAATTGTCGCGCCTTTGCCGGGCGGGCTGTTTTGCGGGCAGGCTGTTTTGGGCTGGCCCGCAGGCGCTGATTTCAGGCGGGATACCCCCGCAAACGCCGTGAGGACAGATGCGCACGATTACCACCACCGAAGAGCTGGCCGCATTTTGCGCCGCCGCCAAAACCGCCCCCTATGTCACCATCGACACCGAGTTCTTGCGGGAACGCACCTATTGGTCAAAGCTGTGCCTGATCCAGATGGCGCTGCCCGGCAAGGATGGCGATGCGGTGCTGGTCGATCCGATCCTTGGCGAGGATATGTCGCTGGAGCCGCTTTATGACCTGTTCCGCCATGAGGCGACGGTCAAGGTGTTCCATGCGGCCCGCCAGGATCTTGAGATCTTCTTTGTCGAGGGCGGCGTCTTTCCCGTGCCGCTGTTTGACACCCAGATCGCCGCGATGGTCTGCGGCTTTGGCGAGCAGGTCGGCTATGAAACGCTGGTGCGCAAGATCGCCAAGGCCAATCTCGACAAGACTTCGCGCTTTACCGACTGGTCGCGCCGCCCGCTTTCGACCGCGCAGCAGGATTACGCGCTGGCTGACGTGACGCATCTGCGGGTGATCTATGAATGGCTTTCCGCCCAGCTGGCAAAGAACGGCCGCGCCCCCTGGGTTGCCGAAGAGCTGGCGGTGCTGACTGATCCGGCGACCTATACGATCCATCCCGATGACGCCTGGAAGCGGATCAAGACCCGCACCAATTCGGGCCGTTTCCTTGCCATCGTGCGCGAGCTGGCGAAGTTCCGCGAAAGCTGGTCGCAATCCCAGAACGTGCCGCGCTCGCGGGTGATGAAGGACGATGCGCTTCTCGAGTTGGCCTCGACCAGGCCCACGACGATGGAAGAGCTTGGGCGCTCGCGGCTTTTGCTGCGTGAGGGCCGCAAGCCCGAGATCGCCGATGGCATTCTGGCAGCGATTCAGGCGGGTATGGCGGTGCGGCAAGAGGATCTGCCAAAGCCCGACATCCAGCCCGATCAGCCGCAGATCAACGGGGCGCTGGCTGATCTTTTGCGGGTATTGCTGAAGGCCAAATCCGAGCAGCTCGGCGTCGCGCCCAGGTTGATCGCCGCAGCATCCGAGCTTGACGCAATCGCCTCGGGACGGCGCGATGTCGAGGCTTTGAAGGGCTGGCGATCGGAAATATTCGGCGATGAAGCGCTGCGCCTTTGCAAGGGCGAGATTGCGCTGACCGCGAAAGGCAGCGAAATCCGCGCGATCAAGATCTGATCGATCGCTCTTTTGCTGTCAAAGAAGGGGGGGCTGTCTGCCCCCCGGTTCGCTGCGCGAACCTCCCCCCGAGGATATTTCGGGACGGATGAAATAACCGTATTTTCAACTGTCTGAAAATATCCCCGGGGGAGAGGCCGAAGGCCTCAGGGGGCAGGCAGCCCCCTTTCGGCGTCAGCGTCCTGCAGAACGGGCGTCATTCGCCCCCTGGACGATGATCTGGCGCACATTGGCCAGCTTGATATTCGACAGATGCAGCGCCACCGTTACCTCGCGCGAGCGTTGTGTGCTAACGCGGGTTTGATCCCAGGGCGGTGAAATGCGGAAATCCAGTACCAGAATGCCGTCGGCGGTCAACGGTTGCGGCACCAGCTCTGCCTCCCACCAGCCCTGATTGGGCGTCAGCCCGACCGCACGCACGATCACGCCAGAGGCGACAGGCTCGACATTCATGTTAAGGACATTGGCTACCCGTTCGCGCTGATCGGTCTGCTTTTCTTCGATCTCGACCTTTTCAACAGGCTCGGACTTTCCAAACCAGTTGAACGGGTTCAGACGGCTGCCACCGCAGGCGGCAAGGGTCAGCACAAGGCCCAGCGACAGGCAAAGAGCGGTCGTTTTGCGGATCATCCGGCAATCTCCATCTTCCGCCCTCTGGGTAGCGCGAAACCCGCGCTTTGAAAAGCCGCTGTAATGCAAAGAGGCAGCATTCCCGGCTGGACCTTGGGCCACGGCGGCGCTAGGCCGGGCAAAGCAGCAAGGAGATCAGGCATGGCCACGCCCGCTTTTGAGGAAATCGCCGAGACGCTGGAATTCCTGGATGACTGGGAAGAGCGCTATCGTCATGTGATCGAGCTAGGCAAGGCGATGCCCTCGCTGGACGCCAGTTTCCACGTTCCCGCCTATAAGGTCGATGGCTGTGCAAGCCAGGTCTGGCTGCGGCCGCAGATCACGCCCGGGCAGTTTGATTTCCAGGGCGATTCCGATGCGATGATCGTGCGTGGGCTGATTGCCATTCTGCATGCGCTTTACGCGGGGCTGAGCCCGGCTGAGGTCTTGCATGTAGATGCCCTGGCTGAGTTTGAGCGTATCGGACTGAAAGAAAACCTGTCTGCGCAACGCTCTAACGGGTTGCGGGCCATGGTGGAACGCATCCGCCTGCTGGCCGCGCAGTAAGGTTTGCAGGGGCTGGGCGGGCCGTTTCCCTGCATATCGGGGAAACGACAGCCTTTACCTCAGATCGGCGCGCAGGCCGCTTCGGCCCAGGCTGCAGCCTCTGGGCTGAGGCGCGGCCCGATCAGCGCCAGAACCTTCGCGTGATAGGCGTTCAGCCAGGCGCGTTCGTCGGCGGAAAGCTGCGCGGTCACGATCAGGCGGCGATCAAACGGCACCCAGGTCAGCGTCTCAAATGACAGCTGATCGCGTTTGTCGCCAAGGGCGGGTGCCTGCGCAACCACGATCAGATTTTCCAGCCGGATGCCGAAGGCGCCCTCCCGGTAATAGCCCGGCTCATTCGAGAGAATCATCCCAGTCTCCAGCGGCACCTCGGAGATGCGCGAGATGCGCTGCGGCCCCTCATGCACCGAGAGGAAGGCGCCGACGCCATGCCCGGTGCCGTGATCGTAATCGAGGCCCCTGGACCAGAGAAACTGCCGTGCCAGCGGGTCCAGATCGCGCCCGGACAATCCGCGCGGCCAGCGGGCCTGCGAGATCGCAATCATGCCGCGCAGCACAGCCGTATAGCAGTCGCGCGCCTCCTGGCCCGGGTCGCCGATGGCGATGGTGCGGGTGATATCTGTGGTGCCGTCTTTATATTGCGCGCCGGAATCGACCAGAAGCAGCTCATTCTGTTGCAGCGCCCGGTCGGTTTCTTCGGTCACCCGGTAATGGATGATCGCCCCATCGGGCCCCGCGCCGCAGATGGTGTCAAAGCTGATGTCATGCAAGAGATTGGTTGCGCGGCGGAAATCCTCCAGCGCCTTGACCACCTGAATTTCGGTCAGATCGCCGGGTGCAGTCCTGTCCAGCCAGGCGAGGAATTCGCAAACCGCCGCGCCGTCGCGCAGATGCGCCTCGCGCGTGGCGGCGATTTCGGCGGTGTTCTTGCGGGCCTTGGGCAGGATGCAGGGGTCGGGGGCCTGGCTGATTGCAACCCCGGCGGCCTCAAGAGTCATGCTGATTGCCAGTGGCGCGCTCTGCGGATCGACGCGCACGGGGCCGGGCAGGGCGGCCAGGGCATCGGCAAAGCCTGCGGGCGGCAGCAGCGTAACCCGTGGCCCAAGACTTGCCAGCAGATCGGGCGCGAATTTCGCAGGTTCCGCAAAGAGGCTGACATCGCCCGTGCCCGAGATCACTGCAAAAGCCTGCACCACGGGATTGCGCGGCACATCTGCGCCCCGGATGTTCAAAAGCCAGCAGATCGAATCCGGCAGTGTCAGAACGGCCGCTGCCTCGCCACGCGCCTGCAGCTCTGCGGCAATGCGGGCCCGTTTGTCGGCGCTGCTTTCGCCCGCAAGTGTCAGCGGATGGGCGAAGGCCGCGGCCTGGGGGGCAGGCGGGCGGTCATTCCAGATCCGGTCAACGAGGTTGGCGACCGGGCGCAGGCTGATCGCGCTGCCTTCCAGCGCCCGGGTGATCCGCGCGATCTCATCGCTGGTATGCAGCCAGGGATCAAAGCCGATCACACCCTCGGTCAGTGCTGCCCGCAGCCAGGGGCCGGGCTGGGTTTCGGGCCAGGGGACGGGGGTGAAATGCGCCAGATCGACCTGGGCTTTGACCTGGGTGCGGTAGCGCCCGTCGATAAAGATCCCGGCCTGATCGGCCAGCGCGATGCAAAATCCGGCAGATCCGGTGAACCCCGTCAACCAGGCCAGCCTTGCATCGCAATCGGCGACATATTCGCCCTGATGCGCATCGGCGCGGGGGATTATGAAGCCCGCCAGCCCCTCTGCCGCCATCACTGTCCGCAAAGCCGCCAGCCGGGCCGGGCCCGCTTCGGGAGAGGCGGGATTGTCAAAGCTCTGAAACATCGGGATGGCCCCTTATTCTGTGCCTGGAATGCCCGCGCAGGGCGCAGGCAAGAGGGACGGCCGCGCCGCCTTATACCGCCCTGCGCAGACCTGCCCGTTTGGCGGCCCGCGGGTCTTTGTCGAAAAGCCCGGCCAGCTGTTCGGTCATCGCACCTGCCAGCTGCTCGACATCGGTAATGGTGACGGCACGCTGATAATAGCGCCCGACATCGTGGCCGATGCCGATGGCAATCAGCTCGACCGCGCGGCGCTTTTCGACCATGGCGATCACATCGCGCAGATGTTTTTCCAGGAAAGAGGCCGGGTTTACCGACAGCGTCGAGTCGTCAACCGGGGCCCCATCCGAGATCACCATCAGGATGCGCCGCGCCTCGGGGCGGGCCAGCATCCGGCGATGCGCCCATTCCAGCGCCTCACCGTCGATGTTTTCCTTCAAGAGGCCCTCTTTCATCATCAGGCCCAGATTGGGCCGCGCCCGCCGCCAGGGCGCATCGGCTGATTTATAGATGATATGGCGCAGATCATTCAGCCGCCCGGGCTGTTGCGGCCGCCCGTCGGCCAACCATTTCTCACGGCTTTGGCCGCCTTTCCAGGCGCGGGTGGTGAAGCCGAGGATCTCGGTCTTGACCTGACAGCGTTCCAGCGTGCGGGCCAACACATCGGCACAGATCGCCGCGATAGAAATCGGGCGTCCGCGCATCGATCCCGAATTGTCGATCAGCAGGGTGACGACGGTATCGCGGAACTCGGTGTCCTTTTCCCATTTGAACGACAGGGGCGTTGTCGGGTTGGCGACAACCCGCGCCAGGCGCCCGGCATCCAGAACGCCCTCTTCCAGGTCGAAAAGCCAGGAGCGGTTTTGCTGCGCCTGCAGCCTGCGCTGCAGTTTATTGGCCAGCCGCCCGACCGCGCCTTTCAGCGGATCCAGCTGCTGATCGAGATAGGCGCGCAGACGGTCCAGCTCGGCGGGTTCGGCCAGATCCTCGGCGCGGATCTCTTCGTCGAATTGGGTGGTATAGACGGTGTAATTCGGATCGGCATCGGAATGGGGCGCCGGGGGCGGGGGCTCAAGCGGGGCCTCCCTCTCGGGCATCTCGGTCTCATCGCCAAGCTCCATCTCGGCGTTGTCGTCCATCTGGACCTGCGCCTGGGATTCGTCCTGCTGCTCTTCCTGGCTGCGCTCGGGGCTGGCCTCGGCTTCTTCGCCCTGCTCTTCGTCGCCGTCTTCCTGCTCTGGGCTGTCCTGATCCTCTTCGGCCTCGTCTCCGGCCTCGTCCTCATCGGGGCGATCCGGGTCGTCGCCCAGCTGGTCGCCATAGCCGAGGTCCTGGATCACCTGACGGGCCAGCCGCGCGAAGGCCGATTGGTCGGCCAGCACGTCATCGAGGTTTTCCAGCGTGCCGCCGGCCTGTTCTTCGATAAAGCCACGCCAGAGCGACATCACATTCTCAGCGCCCGGCGGCAGTTTGCGCCCGGTGGCCAGCGCGCGTACCAGATAGCCCGCAGCAACCGGCAAAGGCGCATCCTGGGCCGAACTGATCTGAGCATAGCCCTTGCGATCAGCCTCCTGGGCGATTTTCGCGTCGATATTGGTGGCGGTGCCGGGCATGACCCTTGCGCCCATGGCCTCACAGCGCGCGGTTTCCATGGTCTCATAGATGTCGCGGGCCAACTGGCCGACCGGCGCATATCTGGCAGCGGTGCTTTCATCGTGAAACTTGCGCCGCATGGCGAAAGCGTCAGCCGTGCCGCGGGCCAGCAAGACCTCATCACGGGTCATCCGGCGCGAGACCTGGGGCAGGCGGACGCCATCGCGGTTCATTCCCGCCGGATCGACCGAGTATGAGACGCTCATCTCCGGATCATCGGCGAGGACTTTGGTTGCCTCAGCCAGAGCTTTCTTGAAGGGATCGGCGGGATTGTCAGCGGGTTTGCTCATGGGTCGACCCTGTCACCGGCACGGGTGGATATGCAAAAATAATACCGCAGCCGCGATGGGGGGGCTGTCTGCCCCCCGGCCCGCTGGCGCGGCCCTCCCCCCGAGGATATTTAAAGACAGATGAAAAGGCTTTCGTTTCACTTGTCGGAAAATATCCCCGGGGGGAGGCCGAAGGCCGCGGGGGGCAGGCAGCCCCCCGTCTTTCTTACTTCATCGCCATCGAGGCGGCAGATTCCGGCAGCTCTTCGTTGAAGCAGCGCTGGTAGAATTCGGCGACCGTCTGGCGCTCAAGCTCATCGCATTTGTTCAGGAAGGACAGCCGGAAGGCATACCCGACATTGCGGAAGATCTGCGCATTGGAGGCCCAGTTCAGCACTGTGCGCGGCGACATCACCGTCGAGAGATCGCCATTCATAAAGGCGGTGCGGGTCAGATCGGCCAGGGACACCATCTGGCTGATCGTCTTGCGCCCCTCGGTGGTGTTGTAATGGGGGTTCTTGGCCAGCACGATATTGGTCTCTGCGTCATGCGAGAGATAGTTCAGCGTGGCAACCAGCGACCAGCGGTCCATCTGCGCCTGGTTGATCTGCTGCGTGCCGTGGTAAAGGCCCGTGGTGTCACCAAGGCCGACGGTGTTTGCCGTAGCAAAAAGACGGAAAGACGGGTGGGGGGTGATGATCTCATTCTGGTCAAGCAGCGTCAGCTTGCCGTCATGCTCCAGCACGCGCTGGATCACGAACATCACATCGGCGCGGCCTGCGTCATATTCGTCGAATACGATCGCCACCGGGTTGCGCAGCGCCCAGGGCAGGATGCCTTCCTGGAACTTGGTGACCTGGCGGCCATCTTCCAGCTTGATCGCGTCTTTGCCGATCAGGTCGATACGGCTGATATGGCTGTCGAGGTTCACGCGCACGCAGGGCCAGTTCAGCCGGGCGGCGACCTGCTCGATATGCGTGGATTTACCCGTCCCGTGATAGCCCTGGATCATCACGCGGCGATTGTAGGCAAAGCCTGCCAGGATCGCCAGCGTGGTATCAGGGTCGAATTTATAGGTCGGGTCAATTTCCGGCACCCGATCGGTGCGCTCGGCAAAGCCCTTGACGCGCATATCGGTGTCGATTCCGAAAACTTCGCGGACAGAGATTTCTTCGGTCGGCTTGGTCGCAATATCGGGCATGGTCTGGTCCAGAATTCAGGCTGTCCCCGGTTTCATGGAACATTACCGCCAGAGGTGCAAGTGTGGCATTGAATGCGATACAATCACGGCGGATCCGCGCGAGGCGGATGCCGGCCCGGCGCTGACAGCATGCCTGGACCAAAACCCTGGGCCGATATGCTGCCATCGCGCAGGTCTGCCCCGGCCCTGGCCTGTGCTCCCTGGCCTGCGCTTTTGATGCGGCAGGCCAGGGCCGGGGCTTGATCCGGTCACGATTTCAGGCAGGATTTCGGGCAGGATTTCGGGCAGGATTTCGGGCGCGGGCCACTCGTACAGGGGGCAATCGGGCAGGCGGGCGCGGCTCAGTCGCGGAAATGGCGGCTGTCCTTGATCTGATCCCAGGCCCAGACCACCTCTTGCAGCATCTCTTCCTGGCTGCGGTCGCCGCCATTCATATCGGGATGCAGCACCTTGATCAGGCCTTTGTACTGTTTGCGGATTTCCGTCTTGGTCATGGTGTCACGGCTGTCGAGGATCTCAAGCGCCTTGCGCTCGGTCGGAGGCAGCTTGCGCGTCGCCCCCGTCGCGGCCCCCGCAGGCGCCGAGCGCGTGCCCTTTTCGCCCAGGATATCCAGCGGGTCAGTCACCCCCAGCCGCGCCCAGGAGTTGCCGTCGTCCTTGCGCGAGAAGGGTTTGGTTTCACGCTCCCACAGGCGGTCTTTCTCGACGATTCTCTTGAACTCTTCGTCAGAGGTGCCGTCGAAGAAGTTCCACTTCAGATTGTATTCCCGGATGTGGTCTTTGCAGAACCAGAAAAACTCATCCAGTTGTTCGCGCGATTTGGGGGCGCGGAACTCGCCCGTCTTGTCACAATTGGGGTAATTGCAGCTATGGACCGAAGTCGCAGCCGCCGACACGCCGGCCCGGCGACCTGCGGATTTGCGCTTCTTATCCGTGGAAACACGGAGGTCGAATTCGAATGGGTTCTTGCTGACCATTGGATCGTGGGCCTTATGCTGCCTTTCCGACTCGGGCCGCTGAGTTTAGGTGTTTTTTCAGCGGATTGAAGAGGGGGAGAGAGAAAATGCCCGTGATCGTGAAAATGCCCGTGATCGACGAAATCGAGGCCCGGCTGCGTGCGGCCTTTGCGCCCGATCAGCTGGAGGTCGTCAATGAAAGCCACCGCCATGCAGGACATGCGGGGGATGATGGCACCGGAGAGACCCATTTCGCCGTGCGCATCAGGGCCGCGCCATTTGCGGGCATGAGCCGGATCGCGCGGCACCGGGCGGTGCTGGCGGCCCTGGTCGATATCCCCGGGCGCGTGCATGCGCTGGCGCTGGATATCGGCTGAACGGCGCAGGCATTGGGGCCTGGACATTTGCGTTTTTCCCCGCTCCAAAGTCTCGCCATTCCCGGGTTTGTGCCGGTTTGAATTTGCCCGGTTCAGGAAAGGTTACAGATGACACTGATCCCGCGCCTTGCCGCGCTTGCTGTGCTGCCGCATGAGGGCAGGGTGCTGCTGGTGCGCCGTCACAACCCGCCTGACCCCGGGCTATGGGGCTATCCCGGTGGCAAGGTCGAGGCGGGCGAGACCGTCAGCGCAGCCGCCCTGCGTGAGCTGCATGAAGAGACCGGGATCCGGGCCGCAGCCATCACGCCCTTGCCGGGGCTGGATGTGATCTTGCGCGACGCTTCGGGCGGGCTGCTGTGGCATTACCATCTGGTGCCGGTTATGTGCCGCTATCTTGGCGGCGAGGCCCTGGCCGGGGATGATGCCGATGAGGCCGCCTGGCTGCCATATGAGCGGGTGCTTTCGCGCGATCTGCCGATGAGCGCCGATGTCGATACCGTGCTTTCAGCTGCGCTGAAGCACCAGGGCTGAAACCAATCGGGCAGCTGTGCGACGGGCGGCAGCGGGCAGCGGGCAGCGGATCAGCCCGGGGCTGCGGCATGATCTTTGTGATCGGGGTGGGCGACAATCAGCTGCGGATCCACATGCCCGGCCCTGAACCCGGACACGAGGCGGGTCAGATGTCCTTTCGACTGATAGTCGCGGATCACGAAATGCCCGCCTGCCGAAACCTCATGCAGGACAAGGTTTGCATCAGGGTTATGGGCGCGGATCAGCTCGACATGCTGGCGGTCGTCGCATCCCGGATCATAGATGATGTGATGGATGCCCTGCTGGCGGATCTTCATGCTTTCCTGCGAGAAATCCAGCGACCGGGCCTCTTTGCTCCAGCGCGTCTCAAACGGCACCAGCTTTCGGCTGATCGAGAATTGCGGTGAAAAGCACAGCGACTCGTCGATCGCCAGCGCCTCAGAAAAGCGCAGGACCGCATAGGCCCCCATAGAAGAGCCATAGCCGATCCGCCGCGTCGCCGCGGACGAGGCCTCTTGCGCGGCCTGCAGGCAGTCCTGCAGATCCGGGATCTGCCACCAGTGGTTTTTCAGATTGATGATATGAACGGCAGGAAGGGCAAGTCTGGTCAGGATCTCTTCGCCAAAGCCATTGACCAGCGGCAGGGTGCTTTCGTCAGAGGCATAGGTGAAAAAGGTCACGCAGCATGTCTTTCCGACCGGCTGCCCTGTGACAATGACCCGCGCATTCGCAGATCTGTAGATCTCTCTTCGCTCAGTCATCAAATCGCTCAGTCATCAAACCAGCCTGATTTCGTTCTGGCTACGCCGTCGGAGACGGCTCTTGCGTGCATCCGGCACGTGCCGGGGCCTTTGGCAGGCCCAAGCACGCAGCTTTGTGCCTGATACCGCAGTGCGGATGCAGGTGAAACCGCAAAGGCCGGCGGTGTTTCGCGCATGTGGCGGGCTGCACAGGCCCGGGGAAGGGGCATCATTGACCTGCCGGGCCTGTTTCCGGGACAGGTGCTTGCCACAGGCGGCAGACCAGGCTAGTCAGCAAGCGTCGGTTTCCGCAAGGAATTGAAAGGGAATCCGTCATCGGCCTGCCGATGAACCGGAACTGCCCCCGCAACTGTAGGCGGCGAGAGCGAAGGCGCTTAGGTCACTGTGGCGAAAGCCGTGGGAAGACAGCCAGAGCTTTACGACCCGCCAGTCAGGAGACCTGCCGACATCAGGTGAAACGCGGCCCGGGCGGGGTGTCCGGAGAGGTGTCGAATGTCTTATCCCGGTGACATCTGCGGATGTCTTTCCCTGCTGGTGCGCAATCGCGCCCGATCCGCCCGGTCCGGGGCCTCTTCTGATTTGCTGTCTCTGGCCCATATCCTCAGCCGGAGATTTTGATGCTCAGAAATACCATGACGGCCGCCCTGCTGGGCTCGGCCTTTTTCAGCCTGCCTTTCATGGCGCTGCCTGTCGCCGCGCAGACCACCTACCCGCTGAAGCTGCAAAACTGCGGCGTCGATCTCAGCTTTGATCACGCGCCGGAAAGCGTGGTGGCCGTGGGGCAGGCTGCGACAGAGATCTTCTATTCGCTGGGCCTTGAGGACAAGGTTCAGGGCACCTCGGTCTGGTTCACCGATGTGCTGCCGGAATTCGCCGAAGTGAATGCGAAGGTCGAGCGCCTGGCCGATAACGACCCCAGCTTTGAGGCCATCCTTGCCAAAAAGCCCGGCCTCGTGGCCATTCAGTATGAGTGGCATATCGGGCCCCAGGGCATCGTTGGCACCCGTGAGCAATTCGATGATGTCGGCGTTCCGACCTATATCCTGCCCGCCGATTGCTGGCAGAAAGACAATTCGGTCGGCTCTGACGGCACCCGCACCGCGATGTTCGAGATGGAAAGCATCTATGCGGGCGTCGATGAGCTGGGCCAGATCTTCGATGTGAAGGATCGCAGCGACGCGCTGGTTTCCGAGCTGAAAGCGCGTGAGGCGGCCGCCGTTGAAACCGCAAAGGCGCTGAACCTGAAAGAGGCCTCGGCGGTCTTCTGGTTCTCTTCGGCCGAGATCGATGTCGATCCCTATGTCGCTGGCCGCAAGGGCCCTCCGGGTTACATGATGGAGGCTCTGGGGCTGCGCAATGTGATCGAAAGCGATGAGGAATGGCCGACGGTCAGCTGGGAAAGCATCGCCCGCGCCAATCCTTCGGTGATCGTGGTGGCCAGCATGGACCGCCGCCGCTTTGAGGCCGATGATGTCGAGCGCAAGCTGGAGTTCCTGAAAAACGACCCGGTCGCCAGCCAGATGGATGCGGTGATCAACAACCGCATCGTCGTGATGGACGGGCATTCGATGGACCCCTCGATCCGCAACGTGGCCGCACTTGAGACCCTGGCGCAGGCGCTGGCCGGGTTCGGGCTGCAGTGACAGGTCTGCCGTGAAACTGGCGTCCCCCCATAATGCCCGCCATCCTGTCGGTGGCCTTGCCCTGCTTTGCTGGTGGCTGGGGGGGATGCTGCTGCTGATGATGGCGATCCTTTTGGGCGTCATCATCGGCGAGACGCCACTGCCACTGGATACGGTTGCAGCGGTTTTCGCAAACAATCTGTGGAATGCCTCCTATCCGGTTGAGCGCATCGACGCAGGTATCATCTGGAATTACCGCCTGCCGCGCACCCTGGTTGCGGCGGCCTGCGGGGCGGGGCTGGCGCTGTCGGGGGTGGTGCTGCAGGCGCTGATCCGCAATGCGCTGGCCGATCCCTATCTGCTGGGCGTCTCTGCGGGGGCCTCGACGGGCGCGGTGGCGGTGACGATCCTCGGCGTGGGCGGCGGCGCTTTGGGGATCTCATCCGGTGCTTTTATCGGCGCGATCCTTGCGTTTTCGCTGGTTGCGGCGCTGGCCAGGGCGGCGGGCGGTGGCTCGGCGCAGCTGGTGCTGGCGGGGATTGCCGGATCGCAGCTTTTCAACGCGCTGACCAGTTTCTTCGTCGCCAAATCCGCCAATGCCGAGCAGGCGCGGGGGATCATGTTCTGGCTTTTGGGCAATCTGTCAGGGGTGCGCTGGCCCGATGTCAGCCTGGCGGTTCCTGCGGCGATCTTCGGGCTGGTGGTCTGCCTTTGGTATATCCGCGCGATGGATGCCTTTGCTTTTGGGGCACGCTCGGCTGCGGCTTTGGGGGTGCATGTGCGCCGGGTGCAGCTGGTGCTGATCGGGGCGGTGACGCTGATGACGGCGACCATGGTCAGCCTGGTCGGCTCGATCGGGTTTGTAGGCCTCGTGATCCCGCATGTGGTCAGGATGCTGACCGGGCCGCGCCATGCGCAGCTGGTTCCGGTTGCGGCGCTGGCGGGGGCGGTGTTTCTGATCGCTGCCGATATCGCCTCGCGGCTGCTGATACCGGGGCAGGTGGTGGCGATCGGTGTGGTGACCGCGCTGGTTGGCGCACCCGGCTTCGCGGTGATCCTGATCCGCAACCGGAGGCGTTCATGAAGGTCTCGCTGCAGGGGCTCAGCTGGTCGGCCCGCCAGCGCATCATTGTCGATGATGTGACGCTTGAGATCGCCTCGGGCGAGACTTTTGGCCTTGTCGGCGCGAATGGTTCGGGCAAATCGACGCTCTTGCGGCTGATTGCCGGGCTGATGCCACGGGCGAGGGGAGAGGTGCAGCTGAACGGCACGCCCATGTCGCGCCTGTCGCGCCGTGAGGTCGCGCAGAACCTGGCCCTGGTCGAGCAACACGCCGACACCGATGAGGCGCTGACCGCCCGTGATGCGGCAGAGCTGGGCCGCACCCCCTGGCTTTCGGCGCTGCGCCCCTTTGGCCCCGCTGACAGCGCGATTGTCGATCAGGCGCTTGAGATGGTCGGCATGAGCCATATGGCCGATGCCGCCTGGGACACGCTTTCGGGCGGCGAGCGCCAGCGGATCCATATCGCCCGCGCGCTGGCGCAGCAGCCAGGGGTTTTGCTGCTGGATGAGCCGACCAATCACCTGGACATCCATCATCAGCTGTCGCTTTTGCAGCTGGTGCGCAGCCTGCCGGTGACGGTGATCCTGGCGCTGCATGACCTGAACCAGGCGATGGAATGTGACAGGCTGGGGGTGATGCAGGGCGGCCGCCTGATTGCCTGCGGCCCACCGCAAGAGGTGCTGGATCCGGCCCTTCTGGCCCAGAGTTTCCGCGTCGGCGCCCGCGTGCTGACCGACAGCCACGATTCCGCCCGTCTTTTCCGTTTCCACTGCATCGAGGACTGACCGATGAAATATGCCATTCTCGCCTGGGCTTTGCTTGCAGCCCCGCTGGCCGCAAAGACCCATGAGGTAGAAATGTACAATCGCAGCGAAAACGGCCCGATGATCTATGAGCCCTCATTCCTGCAGATCGAGCCCGGCGATACCGTGCGCTTTGTGCCCGTTCAGCCCAGCCACAATGCCGCGACCATCGACGGGATGCTGCCCGAGGGGGCCGAGCCGTTCAAATCCAAAATCAATGAGGATTTCAGTGTCACCCTGACTGTGCCTGGCATCTATGGCATCAAATGCAGCCCGCATTACGCGATGGGCATGGTGATGCTGATCCAGGTCGGAGAGGCCGCGCCAATCACCTTGCCCGAGGGCCTTCCGCCGCGCACACAAGAGCGGTTCGAGGCGATCATCGCCGCCAATCCTCAATAACTCCTTGCGATGAATTTTCGCAGGGTCATCAGCCGCTTTCCTGGCCGGCTGATGCTGATGCAGGGCAGGGGGCTGATATGCGCCCGGCCCTGCAGTGGCAGTCCTTGAATACCTGAACGTTACCGGATGTCTGAATTTTAATCGCGCTTGTCCCGCGTTGAGGGTCTGTAAAGATCTGTCTGGCACAAATGGTATCGGATCTGGCACAGGACGATTCAGATGAGCCGACTTAAACAGCTGATTTATATCGCGGTAACCATGCTCGGTATAATGCCCGCGATCCTGCAGGCGCAGGATGTCTGGTCTGTTGGATCCGGTGTTCTGAAACTGAATGTTTCAGAGGCGAAATTCATCAAGCTTGAGAAACCGGCGACGGCCGTGTTTTTGTCAGATCCCTCAATCGCCGAGATTGATCTTCAGTCCGCGCGGTATCTCTATATCGTCGGCAGGGGGGTCGGCACCACAAATCTGTTTGTGCTGGGCGAAAATGATGAGGAAATCATCAGCGCCACGATATCGGTCAATATTGACGCAAAAAAACTTTCCTCTGCCGCTCAGCATTCGGTCACAGGCGGCTCGGTAAAAGTCAGCACCCATGATGGGGCGGTCTTTATCAATGGCCGGGTGAAAAGTGAGGCCGATTCCGCAACAGCGGGCGATGTGGTTGCAGCCCTGCTTGGTGAGGGTGCCATAATCGTGAACCTCCTGCAGATCGAGACCAGCGCCCAGGTGAACCTGCAGGTCAGAATTGCCGAAGTGTCAAAAAGCATCAGCGAAGATCTGGGGATCAGCCTCAGCGGCTCCAGCAGCAATGGAAAGCGCAGTTTTACGTCCCCGGCCGGGGATGGCTCGGGCTATTCGCTCAGCATCGGCAGCGGCTCCAGAAACCTCAATCTGGTGCTTGATGCGCTTTCGCAACGGGGGCTGGTGACCATTTTGTCCGAGCCCAATCTGACCACGCGCTCTGGCGAAGAGGCAAGTTTTCTGGCGGGCGGGCGCGTTCCATATCCCGTCCGGGGGGAGGGCAATGAAATAACCTACCAGCTTGAGCCTGTCGGCGTAGAGCTGAAATTCACACCCACCGTATATGGCACGAACCAAATTCGCCTCGATATCGGCACCAGCATTCGCAACATCGACCCGGCAAGCAGCGGGCGAGAAGAGGCCCCGGCCCTGACCGAGCGCAGCGCAACAACGACGGTAGAGCTGGGCAGCGGGCAAAGCTTTGCAATTGCGGGAATGTTTCACAGTGACAGCAGCCAGTCGATCAGAGGGATCCCAGGGATTGGGTCGGTGCCCATCATCGGCGCATTGTTCAGATCATCGCGCTTTGCGCGTGGCGAGTCAGAGCTTATTATCATCGTGACCCCCTGGCTTGTGGCTCCGGATAGCTCTGCCAGGCCATCGGTTCCTCAGGACGGAGTTAATATTGCAGACAGTGTAATTCCTCAGGCACTTACCGGAAAAATGATTAAGCCCTCGCAAGTCGGAAACAGCGGCGTCGGACGAGCCCGTCGCGGTGGATTTATGCTGCAATAACATCCACGACCTAAGCGCGCCCCAAGCCACCGAAGAGATACATCTAGCGAGGCGCGAGACACGCATGAGGGATGAACTGAGCAATGGCCTTCAGTCGCACCCGGCTTTTACCAATTGATTGCGCCGCGTGATCCGACGGCGCGGCGACTGTGTCTCTGTTTCTGGAAACCAACCCTCGGACAGGAAGCCCGTCGCATAGAGTTGTCCAGAACACGGACATCGATCTTGTTCGTCTTTGTCATGAATCGTGCGATCAGCTGGACCTGAAGCGGGTTCGCGTCTCTCGGTCCAATGTTGTCGTTCTGTCAGCCCGACCTCAAGTGCATCCGATGCACCCAGGACACGGATGCCATCATCTTAGCAGATCCGAAGCCACAAGCATCGTCTGCAATCCAAGGACCAGAGATCGAATGCGTCGCCGGACCCCAAATGGGAAAGGGTTTGCTCGCTCATGCGCCAGCTTTTGCGCGACGCCCAATATGAGATGAACGGCAATAAAAATTACATAATATTGATTACGCGCATACCATCTGATCATAGGCTTATGATATGCACAAACTGCAACCGTTGGTTCCTTGCGCCCTTTGTGTTCTGATTGCTGGCATTCTCTATGCTTTCCCTGACGCAAAGCCCATCGCTTGCGGCCTCGGCGCGGTTCTCCCCTTTACGGTGTCCTAATGGCTGCCAACCTAGGCCCCGCGCTTGTTGGCGCTGCTGGCTCACTTCTTGGCAGCCTTTTGGGCGGCAAGAGTAAGCCTTACAAGATGACGGCCAGATTTGGGATGCCGCTCGTGGAGCTCGTCTGGCCTCTGACGACTACGGCTTTACCCTCTTGCTCTTCTTGGCATTGCCAACGCCTCTGGCGGCGACTTCTATGGGGGTGAAAACTACATGGGGCAAGCAATCGCTGACGCCTCTATGATCATGGCGGACGGCTTGCAAAAGCGGACCGACGCTCAAAAGCTATCGCAAGAACAGCAAGAAAATGCCAGGTTGAAAAAGCAACTGCAACAAGCAACCCTCCGGCCCAAGGTCGGTGGCATCTATGCGGCGTTGTTGCAGAATTCCCCCGCGAGCCGGATTCACGCGAGGAATCCACAGGGCTAATGGTCTGCGATGACGCGACCTGCCCCTACCCGCTATCGGACGACGAACTGGAAGAGTTACAACGATGCCCTGAAGCGGCGCGGTTCCCTGCT
>NZ_JABJXT010000032.1 GCF_013155295.1 Pseudogemmobacter hezensis
TTCATTGTCGAGAACCAAGCGCACAGCGCGCTCGCGAACCTCAGCGGAAAACTTGTTCGTCGTCTTGCTCATGATGCTCCATCCTACTCAGGAGTTGGAGCCTCCGGCAAACCCGGTGCGGTTCAATGGTTATGATGCTGGATACTTGGTAGCAGTCTGACGCAGGCGCTCGGCGTGAGTGTAAATGTCGTCGAGATCTTCGATAACAATGCGTTCTTCAGTCTCGCCGTCGAACAGGCCGATGTATTTTGTCGATCGGTTGAAGTGCAGTCGAGCCAATGGGCGTCGATTGTTGTCGTCGGCCAAAATTCCGCAGTAGGACTTCTGATCTCGCATCACGACGCGGGAGGGTTTCATAACTGCAGACACAATGGCCTTAACGATGAGGAACCCTTCGGCCTCTTCTGGCGTGGTCACGATGTCACCATCAGCCTGTATCACTACTTCTTCAACAGGATCCGCTGTCGCCTCGGTCTTCGCAAGTGCCGATGAGAGCCTGTCCTGCACAGATTCCCGTATCACTTCCCGGAAGGCTGATTTTACCAGTCCGCGATACTGATCAATGACGGCGGCGGTGAAGCGCCCCTCATGTACGCTGGACGCCAGGAGGCGGATAAATTCTTCGCTTGGGTTTTCGATTTGCTTGGTGATCTCAGACTTCAGGGCCGACGTGTATTTCAGGCGTTCAGCGTTGGCCAGGATGCCATCCACATCAAACCCGGCCTTTTCGAATTTCTTCAGCTCGGCCAGAACCTGGCTGTTGGGCTCAGAGATGTCGAAGGTGAAGAAAGGGCGGCTGTCGAGCTTATTCGGCTCCTCAAGGTCACTGTGGAAGTGGAAGAAGCGCCCATTCGTCAGGATCGCGAACTTCGCACTGGTGACTGAGAAGTACCGATAGAGCTGTGCCAGATGCACCTTGTCCAGGTTGGTGCTGATCGGCTTGCACTCGATCAGGATGCGGACCTGGTCGTCCAGTTTGATCGCATAGTCGACCTTCTCACCCTTTTTGCCAACGGCGTCAGCCGTGAACTCAGGGATCACCTCGCCGGGGTTAAAGACGTCATAGCCGAGTGCCTGGAGGAAGGGCAGGACCACCGCAGTTTTCACCGCTTCCTCGGTCAGCATCGTGTTGGCGTGCTGCTGAACCCGATCAGTCAAAACCTTAAGCGTGACGTCAATGGACATGAAATAACCTCCCGATTCTCAATGACCTATCCTCCGCAACCGGGGGGAGAAGAGTCCAGGGCTTTTTGTCATGCCTGGAAATACGGGTTGTGGCCTATGCCTCCACCCGCTTCACGAACTCTTTCGGCAGATGCAGGCGCACTGGGGCGGCCCAAGTGACGCGCTGGTCGTGCATGTTCCGGCCTGCCGGGTTCAGCGAAAGGAGGTGGAACAGTCCTGGTTCGGTGCCAGCCTTCAAAACCTTGACCCAGACGCGACCGTCATCAGTTTGTGCGATCACTTTCCGGCCGATCACCTCTGAGGGAACGCCATCCGCAGTGGCTCGGCTGTAAAACAGCAGGTCTCCCTCGGAGTAGACAGGTTCCATGCTGTCACCTTTGATCTCAACCGCGACTATGCCTGATGGCGCGAGCAACGGCGGGCATTCCACATGGTAAAGCCCACCTCCCTTTGCATAGTCATCGACCAGAAACACCTCATCACCAGCTCCAGCCCGACCCGGGACCGCAACTGGCCTCGCAGCAGGTTTGATAAGCTCGGCGGGGTCGACGTTCAGGGCGTCTGCTATCTGCTGTAGTCGTTTGGTGTTGGGCACCTTTGTGCCTAGCTCGTACTCGTTCAGGACAGACCGAGACACGCCAGCCATTTCAGCTAGCTCCACTAGGGTCAAACCCTGACGGTTCCTGATTTCACGGATCATCAACTGCATGTCGTAATCTCGCATGAGGTGGCGGCAAGGTCGTGTCGCAAATGGAGACATTTCGACTTGACTATAATGTCGCCATGCGCGACATTTCTGGCATGACACTGCATGAGTTCATCCAGAAACATTCACCCGGCACTCAAGCTGAGTTTGCCCAGAAGATCGGCATTTCCAGATCATATCTGGCGGAAATTCTGCTTGGCACAAAGCTGCCGGGACGCCGCACGATTGAAAAAATCGAGACAGCCACCATGGGCAGGGTTCCTTCTCATGTCTGGTTCTCAGGCGCCAAAGCAGAAGGGGCGCAGCCGTGACCTGCCGCGCCCCACCCGCCCTTCCCAATGATCCGATTGATCGCACTTCACCCCCGATCAACAGCACAGGATCTATTGGTATGTCTCCCGGAAAGTTTTCCAAACGCCAGGCGCTGACCTATCGGCAGCACTTCGCAGCCGCATGGTCGCAGCTCATCCGCAACAGCTTCGACAGCCCCGAGCACGCTGCGCATATCTTCGGCGTGGACGCCTCGACGGCCCGGAATTGGTGGGAGGGCAGCCATTCACCGTCCGGTTTCGCGGTGGGCTATGCCTACGCGATGGATCCTGATGCGGCATCCCGGTTTTTGGGGAGTGCGGCGTGAGGTGGCTTCGTTTCCGCATCATCATCGCCGAGCTGGTGGCCGCGACGCATGTTCGCGCCTTCGGCTCGTGGTGGCAGGCTTCGGCCCGCCATCGGCTTGGAAAGTTTTCCGGGGAATGTGCTGTGCCCTTGAAATCTGAGGCCGACGACACAGGGGAGGCCTGAGCCTTGCCCGCCCGCGCCAGATCCCCCGGCCTGACCGGCCTGCTGATCCGGCGCGAGATCCTGATCGCTGAACTGCGAGAGCTGCGCCGCAGGCACCTCTCGACCCGCAAGACCGCAGGCACCCTGCGGCAACTGACCATCGAAATCCTGAGCCATTTCAACAGGGAGAGATTGAATGCGTGACCATGTAGACCTGCCGCAAGGCGATGATGAGCCCGGTGGAATCCATCACGATATGGAGGGCGAACTCGGGGATCTCGATCTTGAAACCCTTTCTGGCGACATTCGCGACGAGATGCTGTCGCGGATGAAGCACCTCAAGGCAACCTGGGGTCTGCTGAGCCAGGCCGAACAAGCCGAGGTTGGGAATGGTCTGGAGCTGTTCTCCAAGAGCCTGATCCGCAAGGTTATCGGCAAACTGGCAAAGCACGAGTTCCCGCACGTCGTCGTCAGCCTGGCCGAGTTCAAGGTGAAGGGCGGGAAGGATATCGAGGCGAAGATCACCTGCCCGAATATCGCGGTAAACCGGGATCCGCTCGGGGATCGCGTTGGCGATATGTGCATGCTGGTCATGGCCGATGCCGAGACCTTTTTCGGTGAGCGGGCGCCGGTGAAAACCGACCCGGATCAGCCCGGGCTTGATCTGGACGGCGACGGCGGGAGCGACCCTGCCGAAGCCGACCAACGGCTGGCGCTGCCGAAACCGACCGCTGACCTGCAAAGCCCGGATGATGAGACGGACAATCGCCCGGCAGAAGGCGATCTGGAATGAGAAGCGCCGAGTTCACCATCCCAGGAGATCCGCACGGCAAAGGCCGTCCGCGCGCGACCGTCGTGGGCGGGCGGGCTCGGCTCTACACACCGAAAAAGTCGGCGGATTACGAGGCGGAGGTCCGAAAGGCCGGGGCTCCGCACTTCAATGCTCCTCTCGATTGCCCGGTCAGGCTGCGGATCGTCGCTTTCTTCGCCATGCCCAAGAGCTGGTCGAAGAAGAAGCGCGCCGCGATGCATGGCCGGCACCACACCCAGAAGCCAGACGGTGACAACGTCATGAAATCGATCAAGGACGGCCTCAACGGGCTGGCATGGCTGGATGATTGCCAGGCTGCCGATTGCCGCATCGTGAAGCGCTGGAGCCACCACGCCGAGACCTTTGTGCAGGTCGGGGAGGCAGGTTGATGTCGAGTGATCCCGACTATCGGCGCGCGAGGCGCGGAAAGCCGATCAACCGCGGCAAGGCCGTCTCGGAAGCCGAGTTCCGCAGGCTTTGGCAGGATCCAACCCTGACGCTGCGCCAGATCGGCGAGCGCTTGGACATCCATCAGGCGACGGTCTCACAACGCGCCAAAACGAGGGGCCTGCCGCCGCGCAAAGAGATCATGCCGATGATCCGTCACCATCGCAAAATCACCGACCCAGGGCTTTGCATTGACATGCTGCGCTTTGGGGTGAGCGTGGGAGAGATCTGCGCGTATTTCAAGATCAAGAGGAGCAGCCTGAAATCCTTCAGGGAGCGTGCAGGAGAGCCCGGTAGGAAGCGCGGTATCCACCCCTCGACCAGCCGGACGCTGGCTGAATTTGTAATTGCGCGAACTGAGGCACAGATGGCTCTGGGTCTTGCCACGCTTGCGGCGGCCGAGAACCGGGCCGTGGCCGGGGTGTGGAGGCGGGCAGCATGACGGCCTTCGCCCGCATCGAGGACATGCCACTCTTTCGCTACGGCCTGATCATGGCGGATCAGCCTTGGCAGTATCAAAACTGGTCGGCGGCTGGTGAAGGCAAAAACGCCGCCGCGCAATATCAGTGCCAAAGCCTCGACTGGGTCAAATCACTGCGCGTGGGCGATCTGGCGGCACCGGACTGCATTCTCTGGCTCTGGGCGACGAACCCTCTGCTGGACGTAGCCTTTGACGTGCTGCGCGCCTGGGGCTTCCAGTTCAAGACAGCGGGCCACTGGTCGAAAAAGACCGCCAGCGGCAAGCAGGCATTCGGCACCGGCTATCTGCTGCGCTGTGCTGGCGAACCCTTCCTGATCGGCACCATCGGCAACCCACAAACCGCCCGCAACGTGCGCAGCGTGATCGAGGGGCCGGTGCGCGAGCATTCCCGCAAACCTGATGAGGCCTTCGCCGCCGCTGAGCAGCTTTGCCCGGGTGTGAGCCGCTGCGAGCTGTTCTCGCGCGAGGAGCGGCCCGGCTGGGACGTGATGGGCGATCAGGTTGGAAAGTTCAGCCCGGCTCCAACAGCTCAGATCGGAGCCGTATGACATGGCCGAATATTACAAATTCGAAATCGCAAACTGGAATGAGGGCACGGCCAATCTGTCCCTTGAGCAGGAGGCTGCGTACCTGCGCGTGGTCAATGCGATCCGTCTCGCGGACCAGCCGATCACCTTCAATATGTTCGTCCTTGGGGGGCTCTGGCGCTGCAACGAGCGCAAGGCAAAACGTCTCCTGGAGGAGCTCATCGGCCTCGGGAAACTTCGCGTCGAAGGCGGACGGATTATCAATGACAAGGCCGTCGAAGCGGCGTCGAACCTGCGCCGACTGCGCACCGACCGAGCATCGGCTGGCCGTGCAGGTGGAATTGAAAGCGGAAACTCTCGCCGTAAGTCATTGGAAAGTCAGGAAACAGGCGAAGCAATTGCTTCAACAAGAGAAGAGAAGAATAGAGAAGAGAAGAGTATAAATGGTGGTGATGGTAGCGCGTGCGTGCGCGAGGCTGATCCAGATCTTCCCCAGCAAGACCTGACCGAGCGCGAGCAGATCCTCGACGCCATGGGGGTTTCCCCGTCGGGCTTCACCGGGCCGAGCAGCCACATCGGCGGCCAGGGGGACATGGCCGAGGCGCAGCGCTGGCTGGCCCTGCCGGGCATGTCGCTGCCGGTGGTCCTCACCGAAATTCGCCGCATCGTCGCCTCCAAGCAGGACGGTCCCCCGAAGTCGTTCCGGTATTTCACCGACGCCATGCAGCGCCTCAGCGGCCAGCTGTCAGCCCCGCCACTCCAGCCGACTGCCGGGCAGGGACCGCGCACCGCGTCGGCCAGCGGATGCCAGCCTGACCTTTCCGCCTCAATCGCACGCCTCGAAGCACAGGGACGCATCTGATGAACCTTCATGAATCCGATCTGAAATCCCGCCTCGTTCGCTTTCTCGGGCGCAAGCAAATGCCGCGCCGGTTCGAGGGAAAGCCTGCACCGATGGATGACGAAATCGCTGCCCTGGCTGGCGTTTTGTCGCGCAACGCGCCCCGTGGTGCCGAGCGGCTTGGCATGTGGTGGCCCCATTTCGAGGATCGGCTTGGCGAGATCTGCGGCTCGATGTGGCCGACCGAGAAGGAGATCAAGGACGCGGCGCGCCAGGCCACGAAGGAATCCCCTCAGGGAAGCCTGGCTGCCCCAGAGATCGATCTGCGCCCGGTTGCGATCACCGCCCGCAAGATGATGCGCAACGATCCTGTAGGCGAAGAATGGCTCTGGGGGCGCAATGCCGTGGAACTGGCGCTGTCAGGCCTGATCGACCGGGAGACGATGCAGCGATACCGGAGCGGTGCGTTCCTCGCACGGAAGGCGACCCATGGCGAGGCGGCGGCATTGGTCTGGGAGGCTGAGGCCAAGGATCGCCATGAGGCTGCAAAGTCGGTTTGGCAGGGCCGTAATGAGCCAGCCGTGCACCGCGACACCCGCGTGCCCGACAAGTCCGCCCCGTATTCGCCCGAAGCGTTTGCAGCGGAGTGATCATCATGAGCCGCCCTGAGCCAGAAATCATAGCCGCTCTCAACCCAGCACAGCGCCTCGACGTTCAGACCTATGTCAAGGATCTGGGCCTCAGCCCTGCCGCAGCGATTGCCAAGGTCACGGCCCCCAAGCGCCGCGTCACCTGCGTCCCGCCCGACATGCGGCCCGACAAGCGCGAGGCCCGGTCATGATGCAGCTCAGCCTCCTGGACTTGATGGAGCCGCCAGTTGAGGCGGTGGAAATCGCCCCACGCCAGCGCAGAACGGTAGCAACCCGCGCCTATGGCGAGGATGCGCACCTGGTCACGATTTACGAGGACAGCCCGGATCCGGTTGAGGTCGAAATCCGTGGAATCCCGGCGCTGATCGTCACGGCCTTTGGCGCATCGACCTACACCGTCCAGAAGCCCGGAACGCTGTTCTGGTCCAGCACCGGCTTCCGCAGCATGGCCCGTGGTGATGCCAGCGTCGATCGGGTGATCCAGCTGGTTGAACAGCATATCGATGCGCCAAAGGCAAAAATGGGCCTCGGCGGCAAGCTGGAACGCTGGTGGCCGGGGTACGTGCGCCAATGGCAGTTCGCCGAAGCAACGTGCGGAAGGGCTGATCGCAGCAAGCCTTACTGGGGCTGGTGCGCCCGTGAAGTCGGCCAGGCCGCGATCTGGGCTGACCATGATGCCCGCCAATCCGCCGCCATCGCCCAGATGTTGGCCGATGGAATTGACCCCAACGATGTAGGCCCGCCGCCCGGCTTCAAGGGCAAGTGGCCGCGATTTTCAACGGAGATTGCAGCATGAGCGCCGAAACCACCCCTCCCTCCGCTCTCTCTCAGGAAGGGGGTGCGTGATGGCAGACCCGCATCAGGAATGGCGAGCTGACGGCCTCGCACATGGCTGGAGAATGCCGCCCGAGGCCAGATGGAAGGGCTTGCCGATCATCCGCCATGTTCGTGCAGTCGTGGCTGCGGTTGCCGTCGATGAGCATGAGGCGATCTGGCGCAAAGCCGGGCTCATTCCGACCGGTTACGACCAGTGGGTGCTCTACGGCATCTGGCACGGCCTCTCCCACGCCACCCCTCACAGGGAGGGCGAGTGACATGGGGCAATGCGCAAACGCGCTCGCTGACGATGAAACAGCGGCGCGTCTGGCTGACACTCGTAACTCACACACCGGCTTTTGGTCATGGGGGCTTTGACCATCACGCCGGGCACTCACAAAACCGCCCCCGTCACTCGCACATCAGGGCAACGCAGCAAAAACGGATCGGTTTCTAGGCATCATTGCCTATGCCGCACAAAAGAACGGAACGAGGGAAGTATGAGCAGGATGACACCCGAGGAGATCAGGCTGCGCGATGAGGCGATTTCGGCTGGCCGGGTTGTGCGTCCGGCTGTGAAAAGGGCAAAGGCCCGCGACAGCATTCCCGAGATTGCCTCGCAGCCCCGCGCCCCGGCGAAGCCACCAGGGGCCAGTCTGAGCGCCGGAAAAAGGTGCATGTCCATTCAGCGGGCGCTGGAGTGGGCTTTTGGCACTGAACACGCCAGCCTCGAATTCGATGAGATGGGCGAGACCTCTGGCAGCCAGCGCATGGGCGTGGATGGTATCTGGCTTATGATGCAGCGCGGAGCCATTGGCTGTGAGATCGACGGCGGCGGTCGGTCGGACCCTGCCTGGGATGCGCAGATCATCGCCTCGACGGTGGCAAGCTTGCCGGTGAGCCATGGCGGGCGGCAGATGGCGGTATTCGTGGCCCAGCACGCCCGGGCCGGGATCGCGCCGGACTGGATGCGGGATGCGCGGCCGACGATCCAGCCGTGCGGGATGCGTGAGAACCAGCACGGGGAGCGAGCGTTGACCGAGGAGGCGCATCACCTCGGGGCGCAAGGCTGGCCGATCCAGAAGCGCATCGGGCGCAAGGGCAGGGTGTTCGAGGAGCCAGTGCTGTATTGCCCCGTGGTGGTGACCCCGACTGGATCGCAGATCGCGGCTGCCCGACGCCGATATCTCGAATGGTATGGCGCGCTGCTCTGGATCCTCGGGGAGCTGAGCGCGCTTGATATTCTGGTCGGGGTCGAATTGACGCAAGATATGCCGATTCTCACGCCGTGGCGCGCAAGATAGGGCTTGCGAAAATCTGCCCCCCTTGATATTTTGCCAGTAGAACAATAGCGCCCGGAGGAGAAATCCTTCCGGGCGCGTTGCATTCAGCCTCTGTGGCCGCTTTCACGGTTAGCGCCGCCAGCATTCGGTTCATTGGTCCGTGGCGCTTTGTTTGGGTTATGCGGCTGTGCCGCGTTGCCCATCTTCTGCTTCTGCGCCTCGTCCTGCACATCGAACTTGGTGTTTTCGGCGGCCTTGTCGAAATCGGGTTTTGTCATAGCGTCCTCCTTTCGCTGGGAGGCAAACGATTCCGCTGCGCATGGGGTTCCATTGCGCTCGATCACGTTTTCATCGGCCCGGACTTTCACCCGGCCACCCCGCCAGCCGGAACATCCCCGATGGGCGAAAGCCTCAAGCCGCTCTGGGTCGGTCCAGTCATGGGCGCGAATGGCGGTAATCGGGGAAGGCGGGACCTATCCAGCTCGCGTAAGGGCTATACCTGTATCCCTGACTACGAAGTGGTTTTCGCTGATCGCATCAATGTCCCTGCCGCTACCGGTCACATACCTGATCGTGGATGGCGTGCCTGGCTTGCTTTGCTTGATCACCGAGGCGGTATCACCTTCTCGGGTACGGCAGACGATAATCTCGGTGTTGATCCAGTCTTCACTCACGACAGCCTCCCATCTTACCCGTCGATCCGATCATGGACTGGTGATTCTTGCAAACAGGAATGGATACCACCATGGGAAAGCACTCGGCAGGGCCGCGCAGTGGCCGTCCGATGCCTTCAGTCGATCAGGTCGAAGGACTGGAAGCGTGGTTCGCTGCCGCGCCAGAGCTTGAGGCATGGACCCGGCAATCCTTCATAGAGGACGGCGCATCGCTCCAGAACGGGGATCACGCCCACCTCCAGAACGCCAGCATCGGCTTCCTCTGGACCAACGTCGACAACGCGAAGAAGGGGCGGATCGTCATCGGCACGGCAGAACCGGGCACTCCGCAAGGGGCAATGGGCAAATGGGGCCGTGCGAAGGCGGTAATGCAGATCGAGGGATGGTTCGGCGCGGTGCCGGATTTCATCATCACCATCGACGCCAGCTGGTGGCTGCAAGCCTCGGACGCCGAAGCCTGCGCGCTCATCGAACATGAGCTTTACCACTGCGCCCAGGCCACGGATGAATTCGGCGCGCCGAAGTTCAATCAGCATACCGGGCGGCCCAGCTTCACCATGCGCGGGCATGACGTCGAGGAGTTCGTCGGTGTGGTTCGCCGCTATGGGGCTGAGGCAACCGGCGTTCGCGCGCTGGTGGATGCGGCAAACGCCGGGCCAGAGATTGCGGCGGTGGATATCGCGCAGTGCTGCGGGACGTGTATTTAAGTCTGGCGATTATCCTCGACCGCCAACTGGCCAGCCAGCCTGGCTTCGTCAATTCCACGATAAGTTTTCGGCAGCTCAACTCCGCGAACGAAAACAGTGTAAATCCCGCTGTTCGTGTGCGTGTGGGTCTTATTCTTCCTGATCCGCACCACTTCTTCACCGCCGATTAGGCCAACCGACTCTGCCTTATGGCCGTGAATGGAAAACGAGACTGATCCAAATTTTTTGGGCACGCGGCGCCTCCTATCTGATTGACGGAACTTTGACATGGTCAATGGCGGAGTCAAACTCTCCGATGAGGTGAAAACCTATATCGTGCAGGCGCTAGCGTGCTTCGACCCGCCCTCTGTAGTTGTTGCATCGGTCAAGCAAGATTTTGGCCAGGTAGTCAGCCGACAAGCTGTGGAGGGATATGACCCGAACAAGCGAGCCGGGCGCAACCTGTCCAAGCGCTGGCGGGCGATATTCGAGGAAACCCGCAAGACCTTCCTTGAGGACACAGCCACCATCGGCATCAGCCATCGCGCCGTGCGTCTCCGCGCTCTGCAGCGCATGGCCGACAAGTCCGAGGGGCAGGGCAACATGGTGCTGGCATCCTCGCTGCTAGAGCAGGCGGCGAAAGAGGTCGGCGGTAGCTACACAAACCGTCGAGAGGTGACCGGCGCGAACGGCGGGCCTATGGAGGTCAGGGGCCTTGCAGACTTCTACGCTGACCTCGCGCCCAAGCCTGAACCCGGCGCTTCGTGACTTCTGGCTGACACCAGCCCGCAACCGGATCCTTTACGGCGGGCGGGCCTCATCGAAATCATGGGATGCCGCGGGCTTCTCGATCTTCCTGGCCACCAGGGTCAAAATCAGGGTGCTCTGCGCCCGTCAGTTCCAGAACAAGATCGCGGAATCGGTCTACACGCTGCTGAAAATCCAGATCGACCGCTTTGGCCTGCAGGCCGAGTTCACGATCACCGACACCTCGATCCGGCACAACCGCACCGGGTCCGAGTTCCTGTTCTACGGCCTGTGGCGCCATATTGACGAAATCAAATCGCTGGAGGGAATCGACATCCTCTGGCTGGAAGAGGCGCACAACCTCACCGCCGAGCAATGGGAGATCCTGGAGCCGACGATCCGCAAGGAAGGGTCACAGGTCTGGATCCTGTTCAACCCCCGGCTTGTCACGGATTTCGTCTGGAAGCGCTTCGTCGTCAACACGCCGCCCGACACGATCAAGCGGCAGATCAATTACCCCGAGAACCCGTTTCTCTCGGACACCATGCTCAGGATCATCGCGGCCAAGCAGGCCGAGGATGAGGAAGAGTTCAACCACATCTACCTCGGCCAGCCCCGGGAAGATGACGACGCGGTGGTCATCAAGCGGTCGTGGATCATGGCCGCGCTCGGGGCCTGCGCCAAGCTGGGGATCGACAAGGGCCCGGGGCGCCGTATCGGCTTCGACGTGGCCGACAGCGGCGATGACCAGAACGCGCTCTGCCTTATGGAGGGGATCGAGGCCGCCAGCCTGGACGAATGGAAGGGCGGCGAGGACGAACTGCTGAAATCGGCGGGCCGGGTGCATAAAGCCGCCCGCGAGGCCGGGGCAGTGATCGATTACGACAGCATCGGGGTCGGGGCTTTTGCTGGGGCGCATTTCGCGGCGCTGAACGAGGAGTTCGGGGCCCGGCTGGAATATCACCGCTTCAACGCCAGCGATGGGGTGATCAACCCCGAGGCGCGGGTGGATTCCGACGATCCGAAATCGCCGATCAACAAGGACTATTACGCCAACCTCAAGGCGCAGACCTGGTGGGACGCTGCCCGCAGGTTCCGGAACACCTTCAACGCGGTCACCAAGGGCATGGCCTATCCGGTCGAGGATCTGATCTCGATCAGCCCGGACTGCCCGCATGTGGACCGGCTGATTGACGAGCTTTCGACGCCGCGCCGCGACTTCGACAATGCCGGCCGGGTGAAGGTCGAGAGCAAGAAAGACCTCGGCAAGCGCAAGATCGCATCGCCGAACCTGGCCGATGCGTTTGTGATGGCGAATGCGCCGAGGCAGCGCAAAGCAAATTTTCAATGGTCCATGGATGGCCAGACATACTGAGGTCTACCCATGCGCCTATGGCCATTCGGAAAGCGCGACCCGGTTCCGGAGCGCAAATTCAGCGCTGTCGGCCCGAACATCGCCCGGATCTTCGTCGGGCAGGCCGTCTGGACACCGCGCGATTACGCCTCGCTGGCGAAGGAAGGATATCAGCAGAACGCCATTGCCTTTCGGGCAGTTAAAATGGTGGCCAGCTGCGCCGCCGGGGTTCCGTTACTGCTGTTCGATCAGGCGGGAAAAGAGATCGAGAGCCACCCGCTGCTGGAGCTGCTGAATAAGCCATCCGGGGCATATTCCGGCGCGGCGTTCTTCGAGGCCGTCTATGCCTATTTCCTGCTGGCCGGGAACAGCTACATCGAGGCTGTGGGGCCGGATCTCGGCATGCCGAAAGAGCTATGGCCCCTCCGCCCTGACCGCATGCAAGTCATCGCCGGGCGCTTCGGTTTTCCCGAGGGCTATCGCTACACTGTAAACGGCATTCCGAAGGATTGGCGCGCTGATCCGCTGACGGGGGCGGGGCCTATCCTGCACATGAAGGACTTCCACCCGCTGGATGACTGGTACGGCATGAGCCGGATCGAGGCGGCCGCCTATGGCATCGACCGGCACAACGCCGCATCGGCGCACAACAAGGCCTTGCTCGACAATGGCGCCAGGCCATCGGGCGCACTGGTATTCAAGCCGATCAAGCTGAATGACGGGACATATTCTGCCGCGCCACAAGGCATGATCGACGCCGCGCGCGACAAGCTGCACGACACTCATGTTGGCCCACAGCAGGCCGGTAAGCCGTTTGTGTTCTCCGGCGACGTGGCCTGGGAAGAAATGGGCACCAGCCCGAAGGATATGGACTTCCAGGAAGGCAAGAACGACTCGGCCCGCGATGTGCTGGCTGCCATCGGCGTACCGGCGATGCTGCTGATACCGGGCGAGTCCACCTATTCGAACCGGGCCGAGGCCAATCTGGAGCTTTATGAGCGTACGGTCCTGCCGCTGGTCGAGCAGATGGTGGACAACCTCAATGCCTGGCTTTGCCCGCGTTTCGGTGAGGGCCTGCGCCTCGGAATTGATGAGGATGGCATTTCGGCACTAGAGCCGCGCCGCGAGATCCGCCGCAAGTCGGCGCTGGATCTGTTCAACGCTGGCGTGATCGATGCGGTCGAGGCCCGTGCGATGCTTCAGTTCGGGGAGCGCGACAAGGCGTTTGTCGAGAAGGTGGATAGCGCCGTTCTGTCCGCCCTTCGCGATGAGGAAATGATTGATGCCGCCGGGCTGGAGCCGCTCTACCGCTACATGCGCAAGGTCGGACTGATCGGCGCGAAAATGACGCTGGATCAGTTTATCCGCTCGGGCGGTTACGCGCTGGTCGAGGATGAGATTGACGCGGGCCAGCCGGTGCCGCCCAAAGAGGATGTTGGCGATGCAGCTGATGCAGACCAAGAGTGATGCGGGCCTGAACAAGGCTGCGCCGGTCGAGAACATCAAGGCACTGGCCGAGGCCGGAGAGTTCGAGGGCTATGCCTCGATCTTTGGCGAGGTGGATCAGGGCCGGGACGTGGTTCTGTCCGGGGCGTTTCGGGACAGTCTGATCCGCCGCCCGGCTGAGCGTATCAAGATGCTCTGGCAGCACGACCGCGAGAAGATCATCGGAAAATGGCTGGAGGTACGCGAGGATAATCGCGGGCTCTATGTCAAGGGCAAGCTGATCCTCGGGCTTGAGAAGGGCCGCGAGGCGCACGAACTGATGACTGCCGGCGCGCTCGATGGGCTTTCCATCGGGTATCGCACGGTTCTGGACGAATACGACCGAGAGACCGAGACGCGCCGTCTCAAAGAGGTCGAACTGCGCGAGGTGTCACTTGTGACCTTCCCGATGCTGGAAAGCGCGACCGTTGCCACGATCAAATCGCTGTCCGAGCTGAAAACGATCAGAGATTTCGAGGAGGCGCTGGTGAACGGGACGTTGCCGCGCCTGCCTGCGAAAGACGCCAAGGCCCTGCTGGCCGAGGGGTTCAAAGCCATGCGTGCCGAGCGGGATGCCGGTGGGGATGGTCACGGGGTCGCTGAGGCCCTGAACGCGCTTGCGGCCGCCTTTCGCCGCTGACCTTTCAACCATCACAGGAGGATGTGGCATGGGTGCCCATCACAACTTCGGCCCGCTTGAAACGAAAAGCGAGGCCCCGCCGGATGTTGTCAAGGACGCGATCAAGCAGGTTATGACCGGCTTCGAGGAGTACAAAACCTCGAATGACGAGCGTCTGAAACAGATCGAGACCAAGGGTGCGGCCGATCCGGTCACCACCGAAAAGCTCGCCAAGCTCGATGCCCATCTCGACAAGTTCGAAGGCATGAATCAGCGCCTGACCGAGGCCACCAAGAAGGCCGAGGCGCTGGACGAACTGAAAACCCGCTTCGACACCATCGAGACCGCGATGCGCCGCACCACGGCCGGCGTTATCCCGGAGGTCAAGGCTGGCCGTGTCGATATCTGGGCGCGCGCCGTGGTGGATGCCGCGACCGCTGGCGTGATCAATTTGTCGCAGGACCAGCAGAAGGCCCTGAAAGACGTGGCCGAGGAGTTCAAGGCCCTGTCTGTCTCGGTCGATACCGCCGGCGGTTATCTGGCTCCGGTGGAGCTGGTCCGCGAGATCATCAAGGGCGAGACCGAAATCAGTCCGGTCCGTTCGCTCGCACGCGTCCGCACCACGGCGCAGAAATCGGTCGATATCCCGAAGCGCACCGGCCAGTTTGCAGCGCAATGGGTGGCAGAGCAGGGCACGCGCTCAGAAACCCCGGGGCTCGCCTATGGCGTCGAATCCATCCCGACCCACGAGGTCTATGCCCTGATCGACATCTCCAACCAGATGCTCGAAGACTCGGCCTTCAACATGGAGCAGGAAATCTCCATGGAGGCCATTGAGCAATTCGCGGTGGCCGAGGGCGCAGCTTTTGTCACCGGCAATGGTGTCGGCAAGCCCCAGGGCTTCATGAGCGCTGCGGGCGTGGCAACCACCATCAGCGGCGCGGCCACCACGGTCACCGCCGATGGCCTGTTGACGCTGAAGCACGCGATCAAGACCGCCTATACCCGTAGCGCGAACTTCGTGATGAACCGCACCACGCTGGGCTCGATTCGCAAGCTGAAGGACAGCACCGGCCAGTATCTCTGGATGCCGGGCATTGCCCAGGGCAAGCCGAACACCATCGACGGCGATCCCTATGTCGAGCTTCCCGACATGCCGGGTGAGGGCGCGGGTGCGAAGCCGGTGGCCTATGGTGACTTCCGTCGGGCCTATACCTGGATCGACCGCATCAGCATGGAAATGCTCCGCGATCCCTACACCCAGGCGACCGCGGGCAATGTCCGCTTCATCCTGCGCAAGCGCGTGGGCGGTCAGGTGACGCTGGCCGAGGCTATCCGCACCCTGACCTGTCAGGCGGCCTGATCACAGCGGTGGGCCATCACCGGCCCGCCCTTACCCATTCCAGAGGAGGGCCTGACATGGCTTCCCGTGACCTGAAACACAACATCAAGCCGGTGCTTGCTGTTGCCCCGGCGGTGCTGACTGAAACCGCCACCTCGGCCGCAATCGACACCCTTGGTTTCGAGGGCGTGACCGTTGAGATCCTGACCGGCGCCATTGCTGGCTCGGGCAATTTCACCGCAAAGCTGCAACATTCCGATACTACGACCAGCGGCGACTTCGTGGACGTTCCGGCCATCGACCTTATCGAAGCGCTGCCATCCGTTCTCGCGGCCAATGCGGCTGTCACCCAGGGTTATCGGGGCATTAAACGCTACGTGCGCGTCCTGCTGACCCTGAACAGCGGCACCAGCATCGCCGCCAGTGCTTCGGTGATCCTGAGTCACCCGCGCAGTGCACCGACAACCTGATCCTGACCGGGGCTGGTCTGGCCCCGGTATTCCAAAGGAGGATGAGATATGCTGATTGCAAACAAGCCGTTTCCGTTCAGCCGTGACGGAGTGACGTTGGAACACGCTGTTGAGGGCAAGCCGGTTGACCTGCCGGAGGCGCTGATAGCAGGGCTTGAGGCCGAGGGCTATGTGACCAAGGCCAGTGGCGGAACACCCGAGAACAAGGCGGACCCGTTCAGCCGTGAGGCCATCGAGGCGCTGTCCGACAAGACTGAGATCGTTGACCTGCTGGAAGTCCATGGCGCCGATGCTGATAAGCGCAAGAGCGTCGAAACGCTGCGCGCAGAGCTGCTGGCCGTGATGTTCGTCAGCACGCCTGAGGGCTAAGCGATGCCCCTGAACTTCACCGAGCCCGCTGTCACGCCTGCGGAGGCGACAGCATACCTGTCTGCCGCAGGCGTCACCGGCTGGCCGGGTGATGAGGCAACACAGAGGCAAGCCATTATGCGTGGGCAGCGTGCAATCGCCGCGCAGTTCAACGATAGATGGCTTCCGGGCGTGACGTTCGAACCGGTGCCGGATGCGGTGAAATACGCCATCGCAGAGGCGGCACTGATCGAGGCCGTTACACCGGGCTCTCTGAACACTGCACCGCCCGAAAAGGTGCTGACCGGGGCAGGAAAGCTGTCCTGGACGCTCGCTGGTGGCAAGCCGGGCACTGTCGCCGGAAAGCTGCCGGAGAACATCGAGGGGCTGCTGTTCGGGTTGATCGGGCCAGAGGGCGCAGAAAATGGCTGGGCCTGGGCATGAGTGAAAACTTGACCGCCATCGCCGCCGATGTGCACGCGGGCCTCGCCTCAGTCGGCAACACCTTGACCATCACGCGCACCACGCCGGGCACGCCCGACCCGGAACAACTCTGGATCGACGTTCCCGGCCAGACGGCAACGGAAACGGTTCCGCAATTCGGGGAAGGCTCGGGCAGATACCGATCGGGCGAAACGGTCGTGACCACGGATTTCGAATTCATGATCGCGGTGCCGAAAGTGCTGATCCCGCAAGAGGGTGACCTGATCACTGCTGGCGACGAAACGGCGACCATCGTCAGGGCTGAGCCGTTCCCGGCTGGCGGGCAGCCTGTCTATTTCACAATCTGGGCGGATCGCTGATGGCCCGGCGCGACCGTCAATCGCAGCTTTTCCGCGACCTGATCGCGCGGCTGTCGCCGGAGTTGCAGAGGGCGGTGATCACGGCCTGGGAGGATATCCGGGCCAGCATTGACTGGGGCGGGTTGAGGGCGGCGCTGGAGCGGCAGGACGTTGATCGGGCCATTGCTGCGCTGAATATCGAGCCAGCCGCTTTCGAGGCATATCGCGCCGCCGCAACCTCGGCCTATGCCCAGGGCGGAGTGCTTGCTGCAACCACCATCAATGCGCCAGCCGGATCCCGGGTGTCGTTTCGCTTCGATATGACCAACCCCAGGGCAGAGGCATGGATCAGCCAGAATGTCGGCGAGATGATCACCGGACTGGCCGATACAGCAAAGGACGTGGCCCGCCAGTCGATTCTGACCGGCTATCAGGCCGGGCGCCACCCGCACAGCATCGCACTTGATTTGGCGGGGCGCGTGGTCAGCGGCAGACGCGCAGGCGGCGTGATCGAGCTGGACGGGCCGCGAGCAGATCGATTTCTGGCCTTGTCCCGAGCCATGGAGACTGCCGAAGGGGTGCGGGATCTGGTCGTGATGCGCGACGGCGTTCCGGCTGTTCGCTACAAGGTCAACGCCGCGACCGAAGCGCGGATCTTGCGGGCCTGGCGCAATGGCGAGGCTGTTTCCGGGCCGGATCGGGAAGTCAGCCTGCGTCAATATAAGAACAAGCTTCTGAATGAGCGGGCAAAGCTGATCGCGCAGAAGGAAACGGCGTCGGCCGTCATGTCGGCGCGGCGGGAAGAATGGCAGCAGGTGCTCGACAAGCTCGGGGCTCCGGCCAGCGCCGTGATCAAGTCCTGGCGGCACGGTGGCGGCGTGAAAGAGCCGCGCTGGTGGCATGTGCAGGCGAACAATCAGCAGGTTCGCGGCCTCGATACGCCCTTCCAGCTGGCGAATGGCGCAAGCATTCAGTTCGCGCATGATCCGGCTGCGCCGCTGTCAGAAACTGCGGGATGCACCTGCGACACGACCTTTCGCCTCGATCACACCTGGAACCTGGCCTGATGTGTGAGGGGCCTTGCCAGCAGATGAGGGCCGACTGGCTTGAGGCCATGATCGCGCTCGATGTGGCGAGAGTGGCAAATATCACGGGGCAGGCCGTCAGGCATATGATCGGGGCACCGGGAGGCAAGGCGGAAGCTGCGGGAGAAGGGGGCGACTCACGCCGCCCCGACCAATTCCCGCCGCGCAGCTGAAGCGAGAAACGACGAACGGTTCATGCCCCGGGCTTTGGCGGTTTCATCGATTGCCCGGAGTAAACCGCGCTCAAGGGTTATATTAACGCGGTCAACGGCCGTATCAGCCGGGATGTAGGGGACAGGGAGAAGCACTGCCCCGGCAGCCAAAGCCTCGGCCACATCGGTGCGCAGGCGGATCGCATCCAGTGAGGCGGGCGCGATATCCGGCTGGTCTTCGAACCAGAGGTCAAGGGCCTCGGTTGCCGCAGCAGAAATGCCATTCCAGTCATCGGCGGCTGCAAAGGCACCAGGGAGGTCGGGGAAGGTCAGACCAAAGGCACTATCCCCGTCCTGATGAACGATAGCGGTGTAATAACGCATCTTGCACTTCCTATGCTTCGTTGCGATTCCATAGAGGGACGATGGGTAGACCGGGCTAAAGAAGCCCGGCCTGTTGGTAGATGCTCCTGACAGTTCCGAGCGGCAGGTCTTTCTTCGGGTGCGGCAGAATAACGGTTATCTCGCCTTTCCGAAGCTTGAGGTGTGATCCGCGCTTGGACACCTCCTCGAAACCCGCGTCTTTCAGAACTTTCAGGAGCTTTCGTGAGTTGGTTTCCAGCTCCATCGCCCCTCCTTTCTGAGTAAATATATACACACCGCCAGGGTGTCTGTCAATGAGCGTGTGTAAATAAATACACATAATGGGGCGACGATGGCGCAGAGCTTCGCGGCGATGGTGGATCAGTGGACGCGGGACAGCGAGGCCCGGCTGCTGGCGGTGTTCCAAAGGGCGGTCGAGCTTCTCGCGGATGAACTGGGCCTGTCCCGGTCAAATGGCGGCAGGACGCCTTACAGGACCGGCAATCTGGTCCGCAGCCTTGTGGCCCGGATCGGTGATATGCCGGGCCAGGGCGGCCCGGATCAGAAATACGCCGGATCCGATGTTGGCGCGGTCGTGGCGCAGGCGATCCTCGGTGATGCTATCAGCCTCGGGTTTCAGGCCAATTATGCCCGCCGCATGAATTATGGCTTTGTTGGCATGGATGAGACGGGACGGCTCTATAACCAGGCCGGGGCTGGCTTTGTGGAATATGCGGCCAGCGTCTGGCCGACCATCGTGGAGCTGGCCGCCGAAGAGATCAAAGGTCAGGTAATGGGCCGGGCGGTATAAACCCATCCTCCTGATCCTTCGCCATTTGCTTTGCGGTGTCGATATGCAGGACGGCGACCGAGATTGTCAGCAGCTTTGCCGCGGTTCGCAGGGCGGTTTCGCCGTGCGGGGTCTGGGCCCGCCAGCGCTTGCCCTGGGCTGAGCGCAGCATGCCGATCATGTTGTGCAGGAGATCCTGCACCTCGTTGTCAGTGAGTTTTCTTTGGGCCATCGCGCCAACATGGGGGCCGTGATGCCATCTGTCGAGAGCCTGATCTGGTCCGCGCTGCGAAAGCGCATCGAGAGCCTGTCGATCCTGCCGATGCCCATCGCATGGCCGGCAGACACCTACAAACCGGGGCAGGGGCCGTTCCTGTCCATCAACAACATCATTGCGCCGCCGCGCCGCATCCTGATCGGCCAGAGCACAAACGAGCGCACTGGCATCCTGACAATCGTTCTGGCCCATCCCATCGGGAAGCGGGTCGAGGTCATCCAGGAGATCGCTGGCCAGATCGGGGCGCACTTCCCACAGGATCTGTGCCTGTCGTTCCAGACCGTCCGCGTCCGGGTCACCAGTGTCGCGCATGTAGCTGAGGGCTACCGGGACGGCAGCTGGTGGCGGATCCCGGTCAATATCCCCTGGCGCACCTACGCCTGACCGAAAGCCGAAATCGGACCAATCAACCGCCCGCCATGCGCGGGCTTTTTCGCATGGAGAAATGCAATGGCAGGCTTGCAAAAGGTTGCTGGTTCGCGGGCCTTTATCGGCAGCCGCGTGCCCTACAAATCCACCGTCATGGCTGCGGATTTCGCTGGCCAGTCGAACTGGCTTGAGATCGGCGGCTGGCAGCAGACCGGGGATCTGGGCGCTGAGCAGGAAACCCTCAGCCAGACTCTGATCAACCAGAACATCACGATCTACAGCAAGGGTACGATCTCGTTTCCGATCATGTCGAACACCTTCATCCCGATGCGTGATGATCCCGGTCAGGCTGCTTTCCGCGTCGCTCAGCGGTCGTGCAAGCCCTTCGCTTTCAAGATCGAATGGGGCGCAGACTGCGGTGAGGAAGGCGCTGTCACCATCAGTAATGCCTCGCCCGGGGTGGTGGGCTGGAATGGCCACGGTCTGGCCGCAGGCACCCCGGTGCGCTTTGAGACCACGGGCACGCTGCCTGCGCCGCTGGTGGCTGGCACCACGTATTTCGTCGCCTCGGCGGGCCTTACATCCAACGCATTCGGCGTATCGGCCAGCATCGGCGGCGCGGCCATCGCCACCACGGCGGCCGGAACCGGGGTTCACACCGCCTATGCCAGCGAGCCGGGCGAGACGGACCTGTTTTTCGGCTTCGCCATGTTCGGCACCAAGACGGGCGGCGATGCCTCGGCCACGCGCCTCCTGAACCTGCCGATCCAGCCGATCTGCCAGGCAATCGAGATCTGACATTCGCCGCGCTCACCCTGCGCGGCGGATACCGGGGCTGGCGGGTTTGGTCCGCCCGCTGGCTCCACCAATGGACCGGACCACGGAGAACGATCATGGATATTCAGAGCCTGAAGAAGGACGTTGCCGCCTCGACCGAGGGGCAATGGGTTGGCGAAATCCCCGAGATGGGCGACCTGCGCCTGCGTGTCCGGGGTGAGAACAGCCCCAAGGTTGCCGCTCTGCGGGCCCGCAAGCTGCGTGCTGTGCCGAAGGATAAGCGGGGCCGGGATGGGATGCCCGTGTTCTCAGAGGTGCTGCGCGTGACCTCAGAGGTGCTGCACGAGGTCGTGCTGCTCGACTGGGAGGGGCTGACCGATGGCGGCAAGCCCGTCAAATTTGACGCCGATCTGGCGAAGGAATGGCTGACCAATCCGGACTATCAGGAATTTGCGGACGCTGTGGCCTGGGCCTCGAAGATCGTGGCCAATGGCGATGCGGATCGCACCGAGGATATCGCGGGAAACTGACCGCAGCGCTCAAATGGGCGCTGGAGGATGCCGGGGCAGCCGAGGCCCGGCGCAAGCGGCTGGAAAAGCGCGGCAAGCCGATCCCTGAACACCTTTGGCCCCCGGATATCATGCCTGGGGCCGAGGATTGGCTGGCCGATTTCTACGAACTCTCCTCGGATCGGCAGCGCGGGGATGGCTGGATCGGCCAGCTGCCTGCCGCCTCGATAGATCGCCACACAGCCGGGTGGCCGGACGAGGATCGCCAGATGTTCAGGGCCTGCATGCGAGCGCTGGACGAGGTGTTCCTGAAATCGCAGCGCAGTGAGCCGGATATTCCGGAAAGCGACAATCCCGCCCGCGACATGTTCAGGGCGAAAATGGGGGCCGTGAAATCATGACAGAGATTGCAGCCCTCGGCCTTCGCGCCGATTCCTCCAGCCTTGTCGTGGCGACCGAGGATCTGAAAAAGCTGTCCAGGGCTGCTGGCGAGGCGGAACAGGCGACAGAAAAGCTGGCTCCGGCCGAGAAAAAGGCCGGGGCTGCAGCTGGCGAGATGGGCGGTAAAGCCCGGAAAGCTGCGGCCGACACGAAGAAGCTGGGCGACGACAGCCGCACGACCGAAGGTGCCCTGCACCGCCTCGCGGAGCGGGCTGGAACTGTGGCCGGGTCGCTTGTTGCCATGGCAACTGCGGCATTCTCGGTCGGTGCATATGTGAAGCTGGCAGATAGCTGGTCAGATATGCGCAGCACGCTCGGAGCGGCCATTGGTGACATGGACGCAGCCAGCGGCATGATGAACCGCATGCTTGAGATTGCACAGGCCAGCTACTCGCCCCTGGATCAGACCGTGCAGATGTATGCCCGCAACGTCGCTGTGCTGCGCGATCTGGGCAAGAATGCGGGGCAGGCCGCCGATTTCACGGAATCGCTCAACCACATGCTGGTGATCACCGCGACCAAGGGCGAGCGGGCAGCATCAGTGCAAGACGCGCTTTCGAAGGCTATGGCCACCGGGCGCTTGCAGGCTGACGGACTGGAAACGGTTCTGGCCAATGGCGGCCGGGTCGCGCAGGCCCTTGCAGATGAACTCGGCACAACGGTTTCGGGCCTCAGGGACTTCGCATCTCAAGGCAAGATCACCGGGCAAGTCATTGCTGATGCGATCATAAAGCCGCTTGAGGATGTACGAGATGTTGCCGGCAGCATGGATGCGACCGTAGCGGACGGATTTACCAAGGTGGGCAATTCGCTTCTGGCACTGGTCGGTAATTTCGACCAGGCAACGGGGGCATCCCTCTGGTTTGCGACCCAGCTTGACGACCTGTCGAAGTGGCTCACGGCGCTTTCTCAGACCGATTTCGCTGCCTGGGCCGACACAGCGACCGCCTCGCTCACTCTCCTGGGGCAGGCGGTGCTGGTGCTGGCCGCAACGCGGATTACTGCCCTGCTGATCTCCCTGCGGGCGTGGATGGTCGCGCAGAACCTGATGACCGCCAGCAGTATCGCGGGTGCGGCTGCGTCACGGGCCATGGCGGCCGCAATGGTAGTTCATGCGGCCGGGGCTCGGGCACTTGGGGCCGCAATGACGTTCGTCGGTGGGCCCATTGGCATCGCAGTTGGGGCGGCTGTTGCCCTTGGGCTGGCGTTCTTCAACGGAACGCAGCGTGCGAATGAATATGCGGCGGCCGCTGCTGCGACTGCCAGCGCCCAGGCATCGCTTAACTCGGCGCTGGATGAGTTCTACCGCCTGAATACGGCTGAAAGCTGGCAGCGGGCGAAGGACGAAGCGCAGGCTGCCGTTGATGCGATCACCAAACAGCTGGAGATTGCACAGCGCCGGATGGACGGCACCGGCTTTATGACGAATATCTTCGGTTACTCGCTCAGCCAGGGCGCAGGGGTCGATTTTCTTGTGTCAGAAGTCGAGCGCCTGCAGGTTGAACTGATTGAGGCTCAGGCCGTTCTGGATGCCATGGCCAACGCGGGCGGGCGCTTTAAGACCGCCGTGGACGGCGGCACAGCTGCAGTTGTTCATTTGACCGAGGAGCAGCAAAAGGCCCTCGCATCAGCGCAGGAACTGGAGCGCAGCTATCAGCAACGGATCGACCTAGCCCAGGCCGAGCAGCAATATGGCCGTGACAGCGCCCAATACATGCAGGTGCAGCTGCAATACGAGCGGGCAATCCAGCATGCCAAGATCGACGCCCTGGACGTTTCCAACCAGCAAAAGGCCGCGATCAAGGCACAATACGACGAAATGATGCGGCTGGAGGCCAAGACGCAGGGCTGGAAGGTCGAGATCGGGAAGCTCTCGCCGCCCTTGCAGGCCGCCTATGACTGGCTGGTCAAGATCCGGGACACTCAGCCCGGTGATAGCTGGCTCTCTACGGCCATCGCAAATGCAGCCTCCCTCGCCACTGAGCTTTGGGACGCCGTGCGGGCAAAAGGCGCCCTGACCGCGACCGAGGTGGACGCTGCCGGCAATCCGGTTATTCCGGGGCTCGGTGGGGTGAGGCCGAATTGGCGCGAAAGCACCGTGGATCTGGGCGACAACTCCAAGATTGGCGGTGGTGGCGGTGGAGGAAGCTCTGATCGCCAATCAGGCCTTGAGGCGTTGATCACGGAATTCGCGACCGAGCGCGAGCTTCTGGAGGAATGGTATGGCACCCGCCAAGCCCTGATCAACAGCTACACCGATCAGGAGCTTGATTTCCTCGGCGGGAAGCATGGGGCGATTGAGCGGTTGGAGGCGGAGCACAAACAGCGGCTGAAAGATCTCAATGACCAGCACCGGCAGATGGAGTTGGAGGCGCAGCGGAGTATGTACGGCGAGCTGGGCAATTTGCTTGGCATTTTTTCCGGTAAGAGCCGACTGGCGGCAATCGCTCAGATCGGTATCAACACCGCCCTTCGACTTGCGGAGACGGCGCAGAATACTGCTGCCGCATCGATGCGGGCGCTTGCCGAGCTTGGCCCTATTGCTGGGCCGCCTGCTGCCGCAAAGATTGCAGCTTATGGAAAGGTTCAGATGGGCCTCATCGCTGCCGCAGGTGTGGCCCAAGGATTGGGATCGGGGCGCGGCTCGTCGGGATCCAGCGGTGGCGCCGGAGGGGGAGCAAACGCAACTGCACAAAGCGTTCAATCTACCCCCGTGGCGGTCACCATCCAGGGCTTGGACCCTGACAGCCTTTATAGCGGAAAACAGGTCATTGGCATGACCGATGCTGTGCAAAAGGAACTCAAACGGCGTGGCGTAGTGCTAACCTATTCGTCGTGATGCGTCAGCGGCAGGGGCCAGTGTAAGAGGTCATTCCGCTGATATTTCGCACCTCGGTAATCGAATACCCTCTGTCACATTTGCCAGATGCCCACTGGCCGATCAGATACTCGTGCTGCTTCCTGAGTTCGGCTGGATCATCAATAATACCGCGATAGGCGTTTGCTGGGACAACGAAGTGAAACGTCTTTTTGCCATCTGAGGCAGTGTGAACCGAGCCGTCGCCTTTCATCATCGCTACAGCTGTCGTTGGGGTCACGCCCATCGTGTCAACACACCCCGCAACGAGCGCCACGGCGGCAAGGGTGAGAATGCGTTTCATTGGGTGGTCCTTTAAAACTTGAGAGATGGCGGGGTCCGGTCACGATCAGAACACGTAAATGGCTACTATCACAAGGAAAGCTATCAGGCTGATTGCTATAAGCCCCTCGGATAATCCGGGCTCTTTCTCGGTTGGGCGAATGTTGGAGTGCTGATCGGGCGCACGATGTGTCCGTTGCTCACTCGGAGCAGGCTTTTCCCCGGCTGAGATCCGGGTGCGGGAGTAGATCCCGGTCCCCGGCAACCCCGCGTTCAGATACTTGCCTTTTTTGCCCACGTTCACGTTGAGGCCGCGAGGCCCAATCGTGGCGCTCGTGATGCCCTTCTGGGTGATGTTGATCTTTATGCCGGGCGCAATGCGAATGCGCTTCCTGAAACGTAATGCCATATGAAAACCCGATTCCCTATGGTTGTAAGGCTCGGAGACCATATTCGAACTGTCAACGCCTAACGTGCAGCATCATTTGGTAGGATCGAGTCACCGATTATGCTTGGAGAATCGGTGCAATGTGGACTTTGATCCCTCCTGATTATTGGGAGGATCTATGATTTCTGGGAAATTTTTTGTGGTGCTGGGGGCAATCGTCGCTCTTGCTTCGTGCGACGCACCGGCTTCTCGCAGTGCGTCCCTAAGCACGCAATCAACGGCATCTCTGTGCACACAGCACCTTTCGGCAACTGGGGTGAATCTCCTTGAGGTTGAAGCTGAACTCGGAGCGCGCGGGGTGCTGCAATGCACCACGACCTACGGGAGCAAGTCTTATGTGGGGGCGAGAACCGAAGCGACAGTAGGGCGGGCGCTTTACTCGCGGTCGCAGGCAGCATCATCTGTGCGAGATGATAAAAACTGTTCTGATTTCGCCTCTGCCGGTGAGGCGCAACGCTTCTTCATAGCCAACGGCGGGCCGAACCGCGATCCACATGGACTTGACGGTGACGGAGATGGAAATGCTTGTGAGTGGGGGAAGGAGCTGAAAACTAGCGCGAAAAGGTATAAACCAGCCCCGGTTCGCGCTTCGGCTCCAAGGCGATCATCTTCCCGGACCTGTTACACCGGCCCAAGGGGTGGCAGATACTACTACAGCGCCAGTGGAAATAAAGTTTACGGTTGCTGATTGTTAGGCCGCCTTCGGGCGGCCTTTTTCGTTGGCCACCTTCATGGGAAATCCTTTCAGGGAGAGAGATATGCTTGTGGTTCAAGAGATCTGGTTCGACATGAACGATGAAGGGAGCGCCAGTAAAATCCGCATGTCGGTTAAGCCTGAAGATGCGAGCGGATATGACTTTCACAAGGGGGCGGCGGTGGAAATCGAACTCGCTGGGCCGCAGGGAGGCATCGGCCGGGCGCTGGTCCGCTGGGTAGCTTTCATTAAAGGCCTAGCCATCCTTGAAGTTGTTCAGCTGCTTCCGGAATCTGCTCGATCCCTGCATCCATGGCCTTCTGTGCCAGCCGTTTCAGCGCCTCAGCCGGAAGGCCCTTGATCGTCTCGACCAACCGGGATTTTACGCTGGGCGCCGCATCGGATTTCTGAACCTTGTCGATCAGAAGGGCGCGGATTGTGTCGTCATGCAGCTTGACAGTGATCGTGCCGAGGATCGCGGATAGCCCGCCATCATCTTGAAGGAAATCCAGCCCGCGGGCGGTAATTTCAGCTTGAATAACGGATCGAGGGGCATTGATTGCCTGCCTCAAGTTTGCCCGTATCAGCTCGTGCTCTGAAAGATAGACGGCGTTCACCTGAAACTTGTCGTCCATCTCGCCAAACAGTTTTCGCAGGTTTGGAGATTGTGGATACACAGATGCCAGAGCCTGTAGAATTTCGCGTTGATATGCGCGGTCCAATAGCTCGCCCACAGTAATCCTCCCTGATTCCAATCCCGCCATGGTCGGCGGGCGGGGAGAGGGGAGTCAACCGGCGCGTGCGGTCACGCGGGTAGAAGCCAGAAGTCGATTGCCACAATTACCGGCCACCATCCGGGGGCGGCGAGCAGGAGCGCCCAGGCCATTAGAAAACCGCGCTGATCAGCGTCGGAACGGCCCACGGTAAGCCGACAAACACAGGGGTGAGGACCAGTAGGCCGAACAGGCTCATGGCGTCACGCGAGCCCAAGCAGCGCAAGCGGGAACACCACGCCAGCCAGCCCCGGCCATGCGGTCAGGATCATCAGGAGCGGTTCGGTGAAGTCGGGGGTGGCTTGCATGGAGCTACTCCTCAGATATTGGCGTCAGGGCGCCGGGCAGGGCCAAGCTTCATTCATCGCTGTCCAGACCAGAGATCCCGCTGCATAGTGGCGCTGAGCAGGGTTCTCGATAATGTACTTGCAGAATACATCACTCACTTGGGCGGCTGTGGCGTTCTTCGGCACACACATTCCAAAGACGGAGTGAGGAGAGATGGCGTTAGCGATGCGATATACGTCAATAGCGCCAACGACATAGCCCGTGACTGAAGTGGAGCGGGGCTGACAGTGCATTAGGAGATCGTTGCCGTTGAAGAAATTCTGTGCCGCAACATCGTTCGCTTGAGAAGATACACCCAAGGCTACAAGGAAAACTGTGATTTTCCATTTCATCTCATCACTCCTCGGGGGTATCGGGTGGGGGTGGATCAAGTTGCGTGAAGCATAATCTCGCCGTTGCTGTCCGCGTAGACTTCCACGGCGCCCCGCGAGGCACGGAGAAAGTCTTGGAGAACTCTCAGAAGATCATCTTTCTCTTGCCGTGATCTGGCTGAGTTGACGCGATCAAGGAACTCGCCAAGGTCAAAATAGTCGAAATCTGTGGCCGGATATTTCTCTTCCAGTGCCGCGACGATGAGATCATTCATGCTTCGCCCTGTGAGCGCGGCAGCATTCTTAACCCGATCCCGCAACCCGTCCGGGAACCGGACAGTGTACTGATCTGCGCCCCTGCCAACGGTTGCCATGCGATTCTCCTTGATTGATCGCATTACTGTAATGTTTTTCCTTGACCGGCAATCGTATGACGGTAATGTGCGTATTACCGTAACCCTATGGAGGGCCACATGGTCACTATCCAGAGCAGGTCAGGAGAAGGCGATGTGGTGTCCTACACCATTCGGATGCCTTCTTGGCTGCGTGAAGAAATGAAGAAGCAGGCATCTGAGGCGGGGCGTTCGATGAATACCCACTTCGTCAAGGTGCTGAGCGCGGCAGCAGGGGGTGAGATTGGCGTCCAAGCCCCTGCTGCCGAAGTCGAAACTGCCGCCTGATCAGAGGCGGCGTCCCTGTCAACCTGGCTTTAGAGGAGCCAAGATGCATACCGAACACCATAATCCGGGAATGATCCCGATGCTAGCGGGCGCGATGGGTGCGCCGCTGACCATGTCGTCGCGCGAGATCGCCGAGTTGGTCGAGAGCCGCCATGACGATGTGAAGCGCAGCATCAAGCGGCTTGCAGATCGCGGCGTGATTATCCAACCGCCAATGGCGGACGAACAAGATACTGATGCGATGGGTCGCAAGCGCACCACATCTGTGTATCAACTTGAGAAGCGCGACAGCTTTGTGGTGGTGGCACAGCTCTCGCCCGAGTTCACGGCTCGCCTCGTGGATCGCTGGCAGGAGCTAGAGGAAGAAAAGGCCAATGGTGGCTTCTCCATCCCCCGCTCCTTCGGAGAAGCTCTCCGTCTTGCCGCTGAGCAGCACGAGGAAATCGAGGCGATGAAGCCGGTCGTTGCTGCGATGGCCCGTCTCGGATCGTCTGAGGGGTCGGTTATCCCGCGCGTTGCTGCAAAGGCTCTGGGCGTGGCGGAGAAAAAGTTCTTCCAGTGGCTCTATTCTCACAACTGGGCCTTCAAGCAAGGCAAGACCTGGCAGGCCTATGCAGAGAAGATGAAGCAGGGCTATCTCGAACACGAGACCGTCACTTACCTGGTTGAAGAGACTGGGCAGGAGCGGACAAAGGTTCAGCTGAAAATCACGCCTAAGGGCATGGCGCGGCTGGCTCAGATCTTCGCAAAGGAAGGAGCGGCGGCGTGAACGTGGTCAACTTCCCGCAGAACCCCAATTCCGTGGTGACGCGGGTTTCTGTTCAGGTCTCCGAATACAGCTGAACCGCACCGGGTTTGCCGGAGGCTCCAACTCCTGAGTAGGATGGAGCATCATGAGCAAGACGACGAACAAGTTTTCCGCTGAGGTTCGCGAGCGCGCTGTGCGCTTGGTTCTCGACAATGAA
>NZ_JABJXT010000033.1 GCF_013155295.1 Pseudogemmobacter hezensis
TTCATTGTCGAGAACCAAGCGCACAGCGCGCTCGCGAACCTCAGCGGAAAACTTGTTCGTCGTCTTGCTCATGATGCTCCATCCTACTCAGGAGTTGGAGCCTCCGGCAAACCCGGTGCGGTTCAGACACCTTCGATAACGAGCAGGTCCACATCACTGACGCCACGGATATGGACATTCAAGGGAACCGAACCCTGAAGCCGGAAGGCGGGATACAGCCCTTCTGAGGAAAGGCCTTCTTTCAGGTTTCGCTCAACCTTCTCGGCTTCTTCGTGCGAAATCTGGGTGGAGCGAGGATCAACCTCCTGCATCGCACCGAGGGCATACTTCGTCGCCTTGCTTGTCGCGCGTTTCTCGTAAGCCTCACCAAAACCTTGGGAGTTAAGAACAATGTTCTGATCGTCCATCCGGCGCATACGCAAACGCGCCAGTCGATCATCAAAATTACGCGGCATTAGGCACGCTCCTCTTCAAATTCATGGTTCCATGCGTGAAGCGGCCGCCGCCGTTGAAATAGCTGCCCTCCGCTGTCTGAAGGTCAGGTTCGAACAGGAGTTCGCAGTGGCCTATATGGGCCTGAAGCTCCGGCTCTCCCGGTTTCGGCTGGTTTCTGTAACTATAGATGAGCCTGTACCGGCGGCCCTCAGGGACCAGAGCCGCCGAGATGCTTTGTGATCCGCTCTGTACTGTGCGGAGGCACACGAAAATCTTCTCGTATTTCTGGGTGATCTCGACCTGACCTGACCATTGCCATTTCGGCTGATGATCCTGGTCATAGGAAAGGCCTTCAAGCAACCAGGTTCCTGAAACATCAGGAATGCCAACAGCGGCGCGAACTCCCTTCCAGCGCCAACCAAACCTATCGAAAACAAAGAACATCGTCGCGAATACTGCGGCTCCTGTGACAGGCCAGAAGACTATCTCCGGAAGACTCAGGTAACCTGCATCCTGCGCGATAGTCATGATAAACCCCGCGCCAGTAGCCAAGGCACCAGCAATCGTTCCTGCGAAGAATGCAATGTACATGCCAATCTTGGATCGGCTATGGCCGACGACTGAATACTCATGCTCGGACAAGGCATACCTTTCTGACTTGGCTCATATTGATGCTTCACCTCACAGAATAACCGCATGTAGACTAAAACTAGAGTCATTCTTAGCTGCTCGGCCCCTGAAAGCTGGACCGTTTGAAGCTAGGCTTCCCTGCTATCCTTTCTGGGCTGGGAGAGGCGCAGACGGCCTTCATCCTAAAGCAGGGCGAGCTAGGCATCTTCGTCGAGACACCTAGGCCCGCAAGCTGCGCACCCAACAGAGGGCCAGGGCCGGTCGACCGTCCGAACGCCCTCTTCAACTTCGCCAAAAGCGGGGCGCCAGCCTTCGGTTAGCTGCCCGCCAAGTGACGCGATACGGCGCGGCGACGCGACGAATACGCGACTGAAAGATTGCGCCGGTTGATCGAGAAGACACTCCAGCGCCACCTCAGCGACCATCGCGTTCACGTAGGCGAGTTCCACCGGCCCATAGGGCTGATAGTGCGCGCCGCAAGCCGGCTCCTCCTGAGCGATGTCGCCGCCATCTGGCCACTCCACTGCGGCGAATTCGGGCGCGCCGGTGCGCCCGATGTGGCATTGCAGGCAGCCGTCCCCCTGGCCGATTGCGACCGCGTGGCCAGCGACGGCATGCGGCTCGGTCCACCCGTAGACAATGGGCCGTTCGCGCCCTTGCCGAACATGCCAGCGGTTGAGCGCGCTCTCGGCGACCCAGTTTCCAGTCGCAGTAACGATCACATCGGCCGCTGCGAGCAGATCCTCGCTGTGCGCGATCAGGTGGTGCAGGCCGCAAGCGCGATATTCGACGTGAAGATGTGGGAAGTCGGACTGCAGTCGTTCGGCCAAGGCATTGGCCTTGTTGCGCCCCACAGCGGTTGCGCCGAGCGGATGACGCCCGACATTGGGCCAGGTTAGCACCTCGGGATCGACCAAGATGAGGCGACCGACGCCCGCTTGGGCCAGCGCGCAGGCGACCGGCGCCCCGACCGAACCGCAGCCGATCACAACAACCGTCGCGCCGAGCAAGCGGTGCGTGCGGGCATCCTGACCTCGCCCATGCACCCAATCGGAATCGGCGCGCTGCACAAGGGTCCTGACGACGGGATTCGCGCCGAAAAAGCGGCCGAGCAGCAGCGACTGTGGGGTATGACCAGGCCGGAATCCCACGGAGAGGGGGGCGTCGGGCGCGCGCGGTCGGCCCTTGCGCCGCTTTGGGTTGAGCACCTTCACCCCAATCGACGCGGCGCCCCCGCGTCCAACAGCGCCGAGCAGCGCCAGCACCTCGTCCGGCTCGCCCTTCGCCACCTGATCCAGAAGCGTTCTAGCATCGCCACTGATCCGCTCCGCCAAGTGATACAAATCGGCAGCCGTCTCGGGGTACTCCACCGGAAGCAGCGGCGCGTCGAGCCAAAGGAACGCGGCCGGCTCGGTCTTTAGCAGGGCCTTATCTCCGAAACGGCGCCGCACCCATTTCGCGATGGCGTCCTCATCCTCTCCGACGACCTCGAGGCCCTTGCCGCGCCACACCCGCACCATGCGCGAGGGAGGCTCGGGCGCGACCAGGCTGAACAGGTTTTCGCCCTGCGAATGCACCCTGTAACCCCAGTAGGTCACAAACTCATCGCGGAAGTCTCGCTCGACGATACTACCTTCCAGCAGCTCCTCGACCAGTTTTACCGAACGATTCAACAACTCCATGGCGACATCGAAGGGATCGTCGGGGTCCCACTCGGCCAAATTCGGCAACAGGCACAGAATCCCGTCGTGCTCGACGTGTGGCCAGGTCATCGGCTCGGGATGGTCAACCAAGGCAGTCCTGATCGGGGTCGTCGGAAACTGCCTGCCGACCACAAGGTCGATCCGGCGGGTTACCCCGTCCGAGAACTCAACGCTAATTCGCCAAGCTGCGACGATCCAATCACGGCCCGGGTAGTCGCTGGCGATCGTCGAGCGGTCGAGGCGCTCGGGTGCCTGGCCCGCCCGTTCGCGCAGGGTCGCTTCGAGCCGAAGCGTTGCCTGTCGCCAGCCGAGATGCAGAAAGTCCTTAGGCATGACGGCCGCCGCCAGCACTGTTGACTGCGCCGGCCGCCGCCGCCGTCGCGCTCAGCAGGGCTGCGGAACTGATGACGGCTGGTGCGGCCAAAGACGCTCTCTGCTCCTCTTCCAGGCGCTCGCTAAAGAAGGTCGTGGCGAACACCTTGTCCCAGCACTTAAGAGCCTTCTCCCGCGTGCAGTCGGCGTCGAAAAGGGGCTCGAGCGTGTGGATCGCATCTGTCAGCTTCTCGCGGAAGTAGCGCGCCTTAGCGTCGTCGGACCCGCTGGTGATCGTATCACCCGGGGTCACCGGGTGGGCGACGACGAGGTTCCAGTCCAGCCGATCACGGATGGCAACCATGGTGTCGTAGAGCGCGCGATCCTCGCGTGCGTTCGCGCGAAACTTCTCGGTCGTCAGGACTGAAATGCCAAAGCCGCTAAGGATCGAGCCACGCCAGCTATAGCGGCTGCGGGCGTACTTCTTCAGATCGCGATTAATGCGGCGCAGCTGGATGCCGTCGGCAGATGCGGCGCGCTGGTCCTCGTACCAATCCGACACATCGCGGGCGTCGGACCGCTTCCAGCCGCTGCTCGCCGCGAGTTCATAATGTACCTCCTCACCGAAAACAGTGTCAGTGACGACGCGGCGGTAGACCGGCAGATCGACATGATAACCCTTCTCATAGAAGATACGGACGCAGTTCGACCGCACCTCGGGCGCTGTCTTGAACTTGCCGTCGTCGACCGCGTTGCGCACCATCCAGCGCGCTTGGAGGGACGTCATCTCGGCGCCGCGATCGCCGACCAGATCCTTTTTATGGAAGTAGACACCGTCGTCGATGTCGTAGTCGTTGTCGGGATCGCGACACATCGTCTTCATGGCGTAGCTGCCCTGTTTGACGAACTCGATCGGCTTAGGCTTGCCGGCCTTTTCCAAGCCGTTCCGCAGCCGCGTCCGGTTTGAGTCGCGACGGTCGCGCATCACATCCTGTTCAGCCTTGGGCAGAGTTACGTCCTGGTCATGGTAAGCACGTACATCTTTGGAGCAGTCGAACATCACCTTATCCTTCCTCATTGTTGGTGGAAGCGCGACGCCAGACGGCACCAGTCGCCGGCATCGCTGGTAGGTCGTGCATGAGGCGGCTGATCATGCGCCCCTCCTCGCTGTTGGGATCGTCACAAGCGCTCTTGGTCAGATCGGCGTCGGTGTGCGCCTGACCGACCAGCCGATCCATCGCCTCTTGCCGGGTGTCGTCGAGGGCGAGATATGGCATCATGCTCGCCGGCACCGGCTTGTTGGGAAAGCGTACGCGCCGGATCGAACGGCCGCAGTTGCTGATGGCGTTGGTCAAGAGCCGCGCCATGTGGTCGAAGGCGAACTCCTGTGCCGATATGCTGAGCGGCGCGACATCGGCGCCAAGAGACCAGTCGAGCATGGAGCGGTGCGCACTCTCTGCGTCGAGGTGATCACCCTCGGGGCGCGGGCATGTGCCGAGTGAGTAAATCTCGATCGGACGGTCGGGCGGCGCCACCGTCAGCGCATCGACGAGTCCAACCATGATCGGATTGTTGGCCCAAAGTCCGCCATCGGCGAACACCTGCTTAGGCCCACCTGGCGAGTTTGGATCATCGATGGCGGCCAGTGAGCGGTAGATGGGCGCGGCGCTCGTCGCCATGCAAACGTCGACCAGCGGATACCGATCGTCGCGCACCCCGCTCTTGGGCGTCTTCTTGAAGACCCAGGCCCGGTGCTCGCTCATCAGCACCGTCGGAATCGCGAGCGATATGCCGCGCCCGACAAACACGTCAAGCATGGTGACGTCATCAAGCACGCCGTGCAGGGCCTCACGTAGTGCCTTGTCGCCCTCACGTACGAAACGGCTGCCCTGGCTCGCGCGGTAAATTGCGCTGCGTTTGCCCTTGATCCGATGCGGGAAAATCTTGGGGCCGTGCTCGCGATAAAGTGCCACGACTTCCGTCATCGGCCGCCCGACGGCCAACGCGCAGCCGACGATCGCGCCGGTGCTGGTCCCGGTGATCAAGTCGAAGCCGCGTCCCAGATCGAGGGCCGTTTCGCCCTGAATGCGCGCGAACTGATCAGTCAGGCGGGCGAGAAACGCCGCCGTATAGATGCCCCGCATCCCTCCACCGTCCAGACTGAGAACTCGGTAAGGTCTCTCAGTGTCCTGTTTTTGCTCGACTTCCATCATCCGCGCGACGCTTCCTTTTTTTGCGACTCGGTTGCCATCATCGCCGATTACGTCTACAAGATGTGAGGGTTTCCGATCATCCAGTCAAGTAACTAGATGTGAATATCTGGATGTAGTCATGTTTATGGATGGACAGAGCATGGAAGAAGAGGGCGATCGCCTGCGGTGGGGTGTCCAACGACGCCTAGAGTTCATTGATTTTCGGCTGTTCTGGGATGGACGCTTCAATCGCAGCGATCTCACTGCCACCTTCGCCATCTCGGCTCAGCAAGCGTCAGCTGACATTGGGCAGTACGAAAAGTTCGCACATGCCAACCTCCGATATGATCGCGCCGAAAAGGCTTACATCCGTACTGACGACTTCGTGCCCGCCTTCATCGGCAAGACGATCGAGCGCTACTTGCTGCAACTAGTCGCGATCGAGAACCGGTGGATGCGCCCAGAAGACACTTGGTTCGACGCTACCCCACCAGTGGAGTTGACCACGCTAGGTCGGCGGCCGACCGACTCGACAGTTTTGCTGCGGGTACTGGACGCAATTCGTAGACGTCAGGAAATTGACATCAGTTACGCCTCGCTAACTGGCTCGACACAGCCGTCACGAACCATAGCTCCGCACGCCCTCGCTCACAGCGCTGGTCGCTGGTACGTTCGCTCCTGGTCGAAAGATCACAACGACTTCCGAGACTACAACCTGAACCGCATCGCAGCGGTTAGCGATCATAGACCCGCCGCTATCGACATAAGTCTGGATTTCGAGTGGATCCATCAGATCAATCTTGACATTCGGCCCAACCCTAAGCTGTCGGCAGAGCGCCAAGCCGCTGTAGCAGCCGAACATGAAATGACAGACGGCCGCTTGTTGCGGCCTTGTCGCTTGAGCCTCAGCTTCTACCTGATGAGCGAGTATAACCTCGATGTTGAGCCAGGTATCCTCAAGCCTGAGAAGCAGCAGATTGTACTACAAAATCGAGACGAGGTAACTCAGGCGCGAGCCTTGTCGCGCCAGATGTCGATTGAAGCACTTGCGCGCGCTTCCCAGGGGACAAGATCGTGAAAAGCGAGGATCGAATGCCAATTGCTTGGCCAAAGCATCGCTGGCTGTCATGGCGATAGCCGCCAGTCTCCTGTTCGGAAGTCTCGCCCGAAATGATCATGAAGAGGGGTCCGATACCGACCTTCTGATGATCAATCTTGAAAACGAAACGCGCCATGTCTCGGTTGGACACCTTTCCCTTTTCGTCTATCCATGGCGAAAGCTTGAGCAAGACGCACAGTCGGGTGACCTTTTCACTTGCCACCTTGTTCATGAAGCTAAGGCGCTCATGGATCCTGACGACTATCTGGCGCAACTTCAGCGATCATTCCGGTTTCGTCCAAGCTATGAGGAGGAGATCGAGCGAGCATCGGATCTCGGTTGGTATCTCGTCCTATTCGGTGACGACCTGAACGCGGCGTTGCTTGCTAAACGCGTGCTTTGGTGTGTCCGAACAGTCCTGATCGCGCGCAGCGCCGAGCAGCGGGCTCCAATCTTCGCCCCCAAAGAACTCGCCAAGCAGACTCGGGTGCAGCCTGCACGGGATTTGCTGACTCGCCGCCATTATCAGCGCGACAACGCCAGTCTCCGGCAGGCTTTGCAGAGGTTTCTGGAAACCGAACTTCCGTCAACGCACCCACCAATCGGTGCGGATAGGAACATGTTTCTCACTCAGTTTGTGGAGACCTCAAACAAGGTCGCTTTGCAGACCCTCAAGCAGGAGGACCAGAGCCGGGCAGGCTATTTATAGATCTGGCGATACGCTTGGGTAGCGCCAACGAGTGCGGCAGAATGCTACGCTTGAGTCGTGAGCCGCAGCCGATGAGCGACCAGCCCAGTGCGTGGCCGAGATGGGCCGCCACTGCGAATGTGTGACCAATGTTGCCACACAGCTCGAAGCCCGCTTAGAGATTATTAGGTCTCACACCATAGTTCACGATCGGTCGGCGCATCGGCGCCGTGCCTGAATTGGAGATCGAAAAGCTGGGGCCGACAAAGAAAATCTCCATCACCATCAGGCCTCCATGATCCATGGCGCCGACGAGTAGAGTGTCGCTCGAGAAAACGGTGTATTCTGCCCAGGTAGCAGACACGTGGCTCCTGCCACCTACATGGAAAAGGACGTTAATAGTAGGAAACCTCCACGTCCGTCTTGGTAGAGGTTTGCCTCAAGTTTATTCGACCGTACGTCTTTCTATCGGTGTAGTAGTAGCCCGACAACTCCAAATCTTGCGGCGCCTTGAGTGCAGCGTTACGCACATCCAAAATGGTAGACCCCGTATAAGATGGCCACTTCACGTTCAAAGGGGTTGAGCGAAAGGTATAGTACAACTTAAACTGCCCGGCCTCGATCACAGGTGTAGTTTCAAGTGTCAGAGACTTTGACGTTTCGGTGTGGAGGTCGATTTGCACCTCAATAAGATTCTGCCTAACTGCTGCTCTTGCCGGAATTTTTCGTCCGTCTTCAAGGACAATCTCACCTTCCCACGTTCCATTCAAATCAGGATAAAGAGAAGAGTTGAATTTTTTGAGAACTTTCCATATTGCTCGTGATGTTGAATTGGTCGTAATGGCAAGGATGACGATTAGAACCACCCAAGGAGCAACGGACAAAAGGCGAACGATTGGTAATTCGCTCTGCAGTACTCGCTCAGCACCCCAGTAAGCGAAAATGCTCAAAGCGGTCGTCGCGACGGCAACATAGCGAAGCAAATACGTAAAATTAATGACCCTAAACATCTTTGCCAATCGAGCTGAAGTTGCACACACGAGCTTTCCCTGTGCTTTTTGCATAGAGAAGTGCCACATATGATTCCCTTAGAGAATTTCCAACCCCGATGGAGAAAGAAATATCGTCACCGCCGATAAGTGCTACTTTCTGATACAATGACAATGTATCTATTTGATCCTCTTTTAAAGCGCCGGTCACACCATCTGCGGCACAAAAGAGAACATCGTAGCCCAAACTTAAGAGCAATTCTGAAATCTGTCGGGTCTTTAGGTCGATTAAGTCCTTAGTTGCCTTGAGGTTTTCCACGCGATTAGCAAGGTAGCTGCTTGCAAGTTTTCTGCCGACATCATCGCCATCAATCGCGACATATATCATTCAAGACTCCACTTTTTTCCGCGCAATGGATTTCTAGCGATTTCCATCTATATAAGAGCGCGCCGCGCGGGTGCGGTCTCATCAAATACATCAATCGTAAACCCGTTGCCAAGCGATTTTGGGTCTATAGCAGTGGCGTTCACGGAAGGTAGCCATTGCTGATTTCCGCATGCTCAACGACGTATGCCACGAGGCTGCACGCCGACCCTCACAAGCCCTTGACCACAGCGTTCGCTGCGCCGCGCACCGACGTCCGCCTCTCGGGTTCGTCTCAGGTGCGGTGCCGCAACGCACACATCCGGCTTCACTTCCGCTCAGGACCAATACGCGGCACCCTGCTGCGCGCTGTTTGAATGGCCACTTGCTCGGTGTCGCCGCGGAGGCCGAACGGCGGCTTTGGAGAACGCGGCGAAGCAGCATCGATCGAGGTCGACCGGCAGCTAAGGGCCGCCTGCCGGGGTTCTCAACGTCGGATGGATCGCGCCTCTCTTTCGGCCAAGGGGGCTACCGAACGCCGGAGCCTGATGACGTCGTTAGACACATTGAGCCGACAGCCGATTTGCATTGGCACGCGGTAGTGGTAGTCCTCGACCCAATGAGGACCTGACCATGACCCGAGAGCCATTCTATGAAGATCCAGCCCTAGATCAGTCGGTGGAAGAAATCGAAGCATTCCTCCGATCTCGGGTGGTGGGTGACGAGGTCGCGATCCACAATCCTCAGGGCGGTCTAAGGCTGCTAAGTATCGAGCTTGCTAAGGTCACCGAAGTTCGAGCGCGCGGGCGGCTTTGGACGGACAAGTCTGCTCATTACGGCGACAATCGCTGGTTCGTGAAATCCGGAAAGAACTGTGGCGCACCAACTGGACAGTCGCGGCTGGTTATGCCGACCGAAGATGTCCGACGGTACGCAACGGAGCGCCGGTTCGCACTCGATTCACGCCCGTTTACGGGAGAACGCGCCCAAGAGATTCTTGCGGAGGGGGAGGGAGGCACACGAGGGTCAAAATGATCTGGCGGTGGCCGACACTATGATCGGGCCGTCGGCCGAAAAGTCTCAATGCCGGCAACGCCAACGCTCCGACGACCGAATTGCTACCGCGCCTGTCGAATGACCGTTGTCGGGAGCGCAGTAGCGCAGCGTCCCTCAGAGTTGATCGGCCGCTTTGGGCCGACTAGGCATGTCACTTAACGTTTCGGCCAGTCCCAGGTAATCGGTGCTGCCGCTGGGATAACCGTCTCACCAAGGGATTTTGAGAGTTCGTGCCCGAGGGCTCCGGCTTCCGACAGTTGCTCGACCAACTGCGTGGCGTGGGTAACGATGATAATCTGGCAGCCCAAAGCGGCCTGAATGATGAGCCGTGCAAGTGCCGGCAACAAATCCGGGTGCAAACTCGTCTCGGGCTCGTTCAGCACCATCAATTTGGGTGGCCGGGGCGTGAGCAGCGCGGTTACGAGCAAGAGATAGCGAAGTGTGCCATCTGACAACTCGCGTGCAGCCAAGGGGCGAAGCAGACCGCGCTGATACATGCGAAGCTCTAGCAGCCCACTAACCTCGCCAACCTCAATACTTGCTCCGGGGAAGGCGTCTTCAACGGCGTTATCCAGCGCCGGACCATCGCCGATCTCCCTGATGGTCTGAAAGGCAGCGGCCAGATCAGCACCGTCCGAAGCCAGTACCGGGCTGCGCGTTCCAACGCGAGCTGACCGTGCAGGCGCCTCAGGATCGGTACGGAAGTGATCGTAGAATCTCCAACCGCGCATCCGCTCCCGCAGATCGAGGAGTTCCGGCAATGTTGCTGGATCTGCCGCGTGCATAAGCATGCTTTCATAGGGGGCCAAGCGGATCGGCAACGCAGTTTTCTGGCCACGCGCGCCCATCACCGTCACAGCGGGGCCGTTGCGAGTGGCAATGGAGTTGCGCAGCCCCAGCCGATCCCCCACCCAGATTGCCTCGGCTTTTATTTCTGGGTCCAGCCCAAACATGGTCGCTGAGGGGATCGGCAAGCCAAGGTCGACAGCGTAGCCATAGTCCTCCGATGCGAATCCGAGACGCAACGCGACCGGCGCTTTGCGGCGCGTACCTTGTACCTCCACCTCGCCAGCGCGCATCGCACGCGAAACCGTCTCAGGTCCAGCCCAGAGCGTAGAGTGCAGCCCTCCCTCGGCTGCCAGTGCTGCAATGGCCCGGCCTTGCGCAACGTCTGCCAGCAGGCGCAATGCGCGGTAAAAGCTGCTTTTTCCACTCCCATTGGGGCCAGTTACGACTGTCAGCCGTTCGAGCGGCACCACCAGGTCGCGGATCGAACGATATCCGGAAATGGCCAATGTGTGGAGCACGGGGCCTCCGATTTTTCAGAATGAACGGCAATTTGCTATGGTCGATGGCGTGATCAAGCCAGCTTCACCACGCCCACACGGTCACGAAACACTACAAGGACTGTTCTTGGGAATACAGCCACCCAGCGTAAGCGGGGGCAACTATCGGGAATAGTGCAATACTCCCAGCAACCTGGAGCACATCCAGAATGTTCAGTCCGGAAGCGTTCAACTGCTCAGCGTGTTTATGATCGACAAATTGCAGCATGAACGGACTTATCCCTCTTCTGGCATGGACGGCTCGGACGGTGAAAAGATTGTGACGGCCTTTCTCGACCGATGTCTTTCGGTCGACCTCGAGGTCGATCCCGCCCGCGCGAACATCTTTGCCTTTGCTGCGGTGCGCTGCTCCGACGAAGTGAAAGTCGTTTTTCAGAGAGGCGACCGTGATGCTGCACTGGACCAGCTCGAGCGGCTCACAGGCGAGGCAGACTATCTGATCGGGCATAATGTCATACGTCACGATCTTCCGCATCTGGCCGCTGTACGTCCTAGCTTTGCCGAACTTGCCAGAAAGCCGATTGATACACTCTGGCTGAACCCTCTCGCCTTCCCTCGCAATCCTTACCATCATTTGGTGAAGCACCATCAAGATGGCCGTCTGCAAGCCGGGCATGTGAATGATCCTGAGCTGGATGCGAGGCTTGTTCTTATGGTTTTGCAGGATCAGATTTCGGCCCTCGATGCACTGAACGCTGAGACCCCGACAGCTCTGACGGCCTACCATTTTCTAACCACCCTCATGCCGGACGGCGGTGGGTTTGATGCTCTGTTTTCTGCGATCCGCAAAGCCCCTCGCCCCGGCGCGGTACAGGCAGAGAGGGCAATCACGGAACTTCTGGCCGGACAGGCTTGTGCTCACCGCATCCGCCAGACGCTCGGGAGGTTGTCGTCGCCACAGCTAGGCTGGCCGATGGCCTACGCCCTTTCCTGGATTTCTGTAGCGGGCGGTGACTCCGTCATGCCGCCCTGGGTCCGGGCCCAGTTCCGCGAGGCCTCGCTCATCGTCCGCTATTTGCGTGACCGGGCCTGTGATGATCCTGACTGCGAATGGTGCCGGGAAAAGAACGATCCGAAGAAGGCTCTCGCGCGATGGTTTGGTTTCGACAACTTCCGGCCCGAGCCTAAGGATGATGCCGGCGTCCCGCTTCAGGAACGGATCGTCGCCGAGGCAATGGCCGGAAGATCTGTGTTGGGTATTCTGCCCACCGGCACCGGGAAGTCCGTCTGCTATCAAATTCCGGCTCTGGCGCGCTTCGACAAGATAGGCTCACTGTCGGTGGTGATCTCGCCGCTGGTCGCGCTAATGGCAGACCAGGTGCAGGGGTTGGCGCGGCAGGGGATCAGTGGCTGCGTCACTATCAACGGGCTGCTGTCGATGCCGGAACGTCAGGCTGCACTTGATCAGGTGCGAATGGGCGATGCCTCAATGCTGCTGATTTCGCCGGAGCAGCTGCGCAGCCCATCGGTGCGATCCGTGCTGGCACAACGCGAGATTGGCTACTGGATCCTGGATGAGGCGCATTGCGTGTCGAAATGGGGCCATGATTTTCGGCCGGATTATCGCTATGTCTCGCGTTTCATCCGCGAGTTCTCCGGCGACGACAATCCGGCACCTATCGTCTGCTTGACGGCGACCGCCAAGCCCGAGGTCGTGCGCGACATTCGCGACCATTTCCAGTCGCGCCTTGGGGTGACTCTTACTCTGCTAGACGGCGGCGCCAAACGGCACAATCTGACCTTCGAAGTTCTTGAAACTCATCGCAACCGCAAGCTGGCGGATATTCTTGATGCGATCGACCGGGCGCTGCCACGCGAAGGAGCCTCCGGCGCCGTTGTCTATTGCGCGACACGATCAGCGACAGAGCGCGTCGCAAACTTCTTGCAGCAACAGGGGCTTTCCGCCGATTTCTTCCATGCCGGCCTGACGCCCGAGCGCAAGCAAGAGGTGCAGGAACGGTTCCGAGTCGGTGAGTTGCGGATCATCGCCGCGACCAATGCCTTCGGCATGGGAATCGACAAGCCGGATATCCGTCTGGTCGTGCATGGCGACATTCCCGGCTCGCTGGAGAACTACCTTCAAGAGGCTGGTCGCGCGGGTCGCGACCGCAACCCGGCGGTCTGCGTGTTGTTGTTCAACGCCGAAGATGTCGAACGACAATTTTCACTCTCGGCCCGATCCCGGCTGGCGCGGCATGAGATCGGGGCGATCCTCAAGGCGCTACGCCGCCTCGACACCCGGGGAAAGCATGGTGGCGAGGTCGTGGCCACGCCGGGCGAGATCGTCCGTGAGGAGACCGACCAGGAATTTGAGCGGGACAAAAACACCGATGATACAAGGGTGAAGACGGCCGTTGCCTGGCTTGAAGAGTCTACGCTTCTGACCAGGGAAGAGAACAAGGTCTCGGTCTTTCCGTCCTCGTTGAGGATCCGCACTATTGCAGAAGCACAAGACATTCTCGCCCGGGCCCTGATCACGGAGAAGCGGCGCAAGCAACTGTTGGATCTGGTGCGGCACCTGATGAACGCATCGCCCGACGCTGGTGTTTCCACCGACGAATTGGCGGGCGTCAGCGGGTTGACCGGCAACGCCCTGCGCACGGCACTATCGGATCTCGAGGCTCTTGGTATTGCCAATGATGATACCAAGATCACAGTATTCGTGCATGTCGGCGTGGAGAACGGCTCAAAACAGAGGTTCCACGCGATGGGTGGGCTGGAAAGCGCCCTGATTAGCACCATGCGCGAAGCCGCCCCCGATGCCGAGACTGGAGAGGCTCAGCCTATGAATCTGGCGGCAACCTGTCAGTCATTGCGGGATCAAGGTCATATCGGCGTCCGTCCTGACCTCATTGAGCTCCATCTGCGCAGTTTCGCGCATGACGGCCGTGATGAAGATGGCGGGCGTGGGAACATCAATCTGCGCAAGGCGAACCGCAACACCTGTCTTATCCGCCTGCAGCGCTCATGGGACATGCTTGCGCGCACCGCCGAGCTGCGAAGGCGGGGAGCGGAACTGCTGCTCCAACATTTGGAAGGCCTCGTGACCAAGGGCACGCGTGGCAAGGACATTCGGGTGGAAACCACCATGGGACAGCTTCAGGCGGCGCTGACTGGCGACGTCCTTCTGAGAGGTGAGATCCGCGATCCGAACAAACTGCTCGGCCGGGCGCTGATGTGGCTTCATGAGCAAGGCGTGGTCACACTCGGGCGCGGTCTTACCATTTTCCGCCCAGCAATCACAGTCCACCTCAACCCGGAAGGCGGACAATTCACCCAGAAGGACTTCATCCCGCTCGAAGAACACTACAGCGAGCAAACCGTGCAGACCCACATCATGGCGGCTTATGCCGAGCGCGGCCTGAAATCCATGGATCAGGCGGGGCTTCTTTCGCAGGACTACTTTCGGCTCGACAAAGAGAGCTTCCTGAAGCGATGGATGCCGGACCGGACGGGTGAGCTGCGCCGCCAGACCACGCCGAGAAGTTGGAGCCAGATTGTCGAGAGCCTCGGTAATCCAGTTCAGTCAAGGATCGTGTCCGACGATCGCGAGCAGACCAATGTGCTGGTGCTGGCCGGGCCGGGATCTGGCAAAACCCGTGTGTTGGTACATCGGATCGCCTTCCTAATCCGGGTAAAGCGGGAGGATCCACGCGGGATACTGGTACTGACTTACAACCGCCATGCAGCGGTCGAGGTGCGGGAGAGGCTGCGGGCGCTGATTGGCGATGATGCCAACGGCGTCACGGTTTCGACATGCCACGCACTGGCGATGCGGCTTGTCGGCGCGAGCTTTGCCGGTCAGGCTGACGAAGCGATCCCGCGGGATTTTGACAAGATCGTGTTGGACGCAGTGAACCTGCTTCGGGGCGATGGCCTGTCTAAGGTTGAGGCCGAAGCGCTCCGCGAGACGTTGATCCAAGGCTATCGCTGGATTCTGGTCGATGAATATCAAGACATCGGCCCAGAGGAGTACCAGCTTGTCTCGGCCGTTGCCGGTCGTTCGATCGACGACCCCGATCAGCGGCTGAGCCTCTTTGCGGTGGGGGATGACGACCAGAACATCTACGCCTTCAACGGTGCTTCGGTAGAGTTCATCCGCCGGTTCGAGGAAGATTATTCGGCAAAACCAGTCTATCTGATCGAGAACTACCGTTCCACGACTGCCATTGTCGATGCCGCCAACAAAGTGATTGGCGTCGCCCAGGACCGGATGAAGGCGGGGCACGACATCTCGGTCAATCGGGCCCGGTCAAAGGCACCCGCTGGCGGGGCGCTGACGGCGATGGATCCGGTTGCTCAAGGCCGTGTGCAGGTACTTCGCACGTCGTCGGATCCGGCAGCACAGGCAATCGCAGCCGTTGATGAGTTGATACGGCTGTCCCGGGTGATCCCCGACTGGTCATGGTCGGCGGCCGCTATCATCGCCAAAGAATGGCGCTTCCTCGAACCAGTCCGAAGCTATTGCGAGGCACGCGGCATTCCGGTGCAACTGGCCGGCGAGGCCCGACCACCGTTCTGGCGATTGCGCGAAGTACAGGCTTTTGTCGCGTTTCTTCGAGCCGCGCCTTCGAAAGCGCTGACCGTAAACGGAATGCTCAGTTTCGTTGCGCTGCAGGAGCAAACCCGTTGGTGGGATCTGATCGCTGACGCGATCACGGCCGTCGGCGCCGAGCTGGCAGGCAAGGCAGCGCCAATCACTGATATCATCGAATGGCTGGCAGAGTGGATGCGTGATGCACGACAAGAGCAGCGCGGGTTGCTCTTGCTGACCGCCCACCGCGCCAAAGGGCTCGAGTTCGAAGACGTGGTTATCCTCAATGGCAATTGGGATCGAACATCGCGGGAGGAAGACCCTGATGCGCCACGGCGCCTTTTCTATGTCGCGATGACTCGGGCAAAGCGAAGTTTGGCCATAATGTCATCCGACCAACGACATCCGATCCTGCAAGATGCAGCCAATACGCTCCTGATTAGGCCCATCGCTTCCAGCGCAGAAGATAAGGTGCAGGCCGACCTAAAATACCAGAGTATCGAGCCGAAAGATGTCGATCTGTCCTGGGCCGGCAGGCTTCCAGCCCAGCATCCAGCACATGCTGGGCTGGCGGCGCTGAAGACCGGTGATCCTGTGCTTCTTGCGCTTGTTGACGGCCGCTGGATGATCCGTAGTCAAACGGGCATCAATCTGGGCAGGATGGCCAAAGGTTACGAGCCGCCGGACGGTTTGCAGTTCATCCGCGGCACTGCCGCCGCGATCATTCGCTGGCTGAAGGTCGATAACGGCGAAGAGTATCAGGCAACACTCAAGAGAGAGCAATGGGAGGTCGTCCTGCCAGAATTTGTGTTCGGTGTCGGCGCGGCCCGGTAGTTTCGGCCCTTACCTGCCGGTCGACCTCCGCAAATGCTGCATAGCCGCATACCCGGAAGCTGCCGTTCATCTCGCTCCGCAGCAAACACCCACCCGACACACGATCAAGCGCGATGGGAATAGCTCTGTTGCGCACCTCGGCTCGGACGGCTTTGTTGATCGCCGCATGTTGATTGGCGATCTGGCCACCGAGGTCATCGGGCCGAATGGTAAGGGTGAATGCCTCTGGATCCTGCACCCGTGCAGTTTCGAAAATGGTCACATCCGAGCCGAGATCAGGCACGGTTCACGCTGTCCTACCTGACCCGCATGCTGCGCCTGACGCTGCTCGCACCCGATAATGTCGCGGCGATCCTTGACGGACGGCAGGGGCCTGACGTGACGCTGGCCCTGCTGATGGAGCCGGTTCCGGCAGAGTGGACGGAGCAGTTTCAATCGCTTGTGGCCGCATGACGCCATCCGGCTTGCGTGCGATGAAGTTAGCGGCTTAGTCTGCCGCAGTAAATGGCGGCAATGTCAGCTCGATATCGGGGCGCTCGGCAAGGCTGCTCCCGTCCGATAGTAGAGAGCGACAATGGAAGCTGCCGAGCGCACGATCAGCCAGATTTTGACCGAACAGATTCGTTACGAGATTCCCGCGTATCAGCGCCCGTATTCATGGGAAAAGGGCAATGTCGAGCAACTGCTCGACGATATATGGGAGGCTTACGAGGCCAACGACGAAGAATACTTCATCGGATCGCTCATCACCATCGAGCGCGAGAAGGGCCGCCTCTACGACGTCGTTGACGGTCAGCAGCGGCTGACGACGCTGAACCTCATCTTTTCCCGGCTCCGGGATGCGGTCGATGAACCCGCCAAATCCGAGCTTGGACGTCGTGTCCTGCCACGCAACGCCCTGACGGGGGAGGAGGAAACTCCGCGCCTGACGTTGCGCCAGCGCGACCAGAGCTTCTTCCGTCGTCATGTTCTTGCCGGTCAGGCCATCCCGGATGCTGTCCGCAAGGAGATCGTCAAGGAGCAGGATGCGCCGAAGCAGCGGATCGTCGAAAACCTCGAAGCCATAGACGCCTTCATAGGCCAGCACGACCAGAAGACGCTGAAGCTCTTTGCCAATTTCCTGCTCAGCAAGGTCTACGTCGTCTTCGTGACCACGGCATCCTGGCAATCCGCATATCGCCTCTTCAACGTGCTGAACGCCCGCGGCATGGCGCTGTCGAATGCCGACCTGATCAAGAACATGCTTTTCGCCCGCCTCGGCGGCAATTCGGCACGAAGCGGCGAGTTGGACGAGGCGTGGCTTGAACTGGAAGAGCAGATCGGCATAGAGCGCCTGGACCAGTTCATGGCGCATCATCGCAGTTCCATCGTGGCCACCAAGGCCCGCAAGGCATTGCATGAGGAGTTCGAGCCGCTGGTCGATGCGGCTGAAAGCCCGTTCTCGTTTCTCGACGAGCTGAATACCTCCGCCAGGAACTATCTGCGCATCCTGCGCAATGATTTCGAGGCACCTGCGGCACGCCGTGCCGTCAGGTCATTGCAGCGTGTGGCATTCGAGGAATGGATTCCGCCGCTTCTGGCCTTTCTCAACCGGCCAGAGCCTGTGCCGATCGAGGACGAGAACCCGGCGCCAGGGTTGACCGAGGATGAGTTCGTCGACCTGCTTGAGCGGATCACCTATCAGAACTGGATCAGGCGGCTTGCGTTTACCGCACGCCTCACGGTGTATTTCCAGCTGATTACGGCGATCCGGGCTGGCAAGTCAGCTGATGACATTCGGGCCATTTTCCGGGGCAATGCGAACGATGACGAGTTCCGTTCGCTGATTGACGGGGAGGTCTATGGTCGGCCTTTCGCTCAGGCTGTTCTTCTGCGCCTTGAGGAGGCCGATCAGGATGAATCGGTCACCAAGGATTTCGGCGGCAAGATTACCATCGAGCATGTCCTGCCGCAGGCGCTGAAGGATGCTTATTGGCGCCAGCGTTTCACCGATGACGATCATCGCATCTGGCTGCATCGCCTTGGCAATCTGGCGCTGCTGGCAGGGATCAAGAATTACAAGGCAAAATTTTATTCCTTCGACCGCAAGAAGGAGGTCTTCTCCAAGAAGAACGACAAGGTCTCGTTCGACACCACTAAGCCAATATTGGCGGCAGACGAATGGACGAAAGATCAGCTGGCCACACGCCAGGTTGACCTTGTCGGCCGTGCGGTAAGGGTCTGGTCGTTGACCGTACCGGCGGTCCCAGCCATCTCCGGCCAGCCTCTTGTGGTCGAAACGGCATAGGTGGATTTCGGGGTGAACTTATGAACGAGGCCGATACCTGCCGCAAACTGGTCGTCCCGAAGCTGCAGGAGGCGGGGTGGGACGACCGGCCCCATGCCATCAACGAGCAGCGGACGTTCACGGATGGCCGGATCGTCTTCGTCGGCGGCAAGGCTCGCCGGGGCAAGCAGAAGCGCGCGGACTACGTTCTGCGCTACAGCCCCGATTTCCCGATTGCCGTAGTGGAGGCCAAGGCGAGGTATCGACATGCCGCCGACGGACTCCAGCAGGCCAAGGATTACGCCGAAGTTCTCGGCCTCAAGTTCGCCTACGCCACCAATGGCGCCGAGATCGTGGAGTTCGACTACACGACCGGGATCGAGCGCGTACTGGATGCGTTCCCAGGTCCAGGGGAGCTATGGGCGCGTCAGCGTGCGGCAGAGGGGCTGGATGACCCGGTTGCCGCCGAGCGGCTGCTGACTCCGAACTTTCCGGACCGCGCCAAGCCTCTGCGATATTATCAGGAAATCGCCGTCAATCGTGCCGTCCAAGCGGTGCTTCAGGGGCAGAAGCGGATCCTGCTCACGCTCTGCACAGGGGCGGGCAAGACTGCCGTTGCCTTTCAGATCAGCTGGAAGCTGTGGTCGGCGCGCTGGAACGGCAAAGGGGTGAACCGCACACCGAAGATCCTGTTCCTCGCTGATCGCAATGTCCTCGTCGATGATCCGATGGCCAAGGATTTCAGCCCGTTCGGCGACGCGCGCCACAAGATTGCCGGCGGCATCGCGATCAAGAGCCGCGACATGTATTTCGCGATCTACCAGTCTATTGCGCGGGACGAGAACCGGCCCGGGCTTTACCGGGAGTATCCTCGGGATTTTTTCGATCTGATCATCGTGGACGAATGCCACCGAGGCAGCGCGCGCGACGACAGCAACTGGCGCGAAATCCTCGAATGGTTCGAGCCCGCAACCCAGATCGGCATGACCGCAACGCCCCGACGCGAGGAGAACGTCGATACCTACACCTATTTCGGCGATCCCCTGTACGAGTACAGCCTGGCGCAGGGGATCGCGGACGGCTTCCTCGCGCCTTACCGCGTGCATCGGGTGATCACCGACTACGACGCGGCGGGCTGGAGGCCGAGCCGGGGGGAGCTGGACCGATACGGCAGGGAAATCCCTGACAACGAATACCAGACCCGGGATTTCGAGCGTGTCGTCGCCCTGCGTGCCCGGACCCGCGCCATCGCCCGCCATCTTGCAGGCTTCATGGCCGAGATCGATCGCATGGCCAAGACCATCGTGTTTTGCGTCGATCAGGAACACGCGCTGGAGATGCGGCAGGCGCTGGCGGAGCTGAATGCCGATCTGGTGCGCGACAACCCGGACTATGTCTGCCGTGTCACCGCCGACGAGGGCGACATCGGCCGTGGTCACCTGTCCAAGTTCCAGGACGTGGAGACTAGCACCCCGGTCATCCTGACGACCTCGCAGCTTCTGACCACCGGCGTCGATGCGCCAACCTGCAAGAATGTGGTGCTGGCCCGCACCGTAGGCTCGATGCCCGAGTTCAAGCAGATCATCGGTCGCGGCACCCGGCTTCGCCCCGACTACGGTAAGCTTGCCTTCAATATCATCGACTATACCGGCACCGCGACGCGCATGTTCGCGGATCCGGCCTTCGACGGCGACCCGGTCCGCGAGGCGGAATCCGTCATCAACGAGGAAGGCGAGACCATCGAGGAGCGCGAGGCCGAGGACGTGGCGCCCGAACCGGGCGACCTTCCTGACACCCCCGAGAGACCGGAACCGCCCTTGGGCGATCCCGATCCCGAGCCGGGTCCGCGCAAGTTCTATGTCGATGGCGGCGAGGTGTCGGTCGTCCGCCACCTCGTCTATGAGCTAGATGCCGAAGGCAGGAAGCTCGCCTGCCGGCAGTTGACCGACTATACCGGCGACAAGGTCCGCACCCTTTATCCCAACGCCTCGGAACTGCGCTCCGACTGGCTTGACCCCGAACGCCGCGCAGAAATCATCGAGCGGCTTGAGGAAAAGGGCATCGACCTTGACACCCTGGCCGAAGCCGTCGGCAAACCCGAGGCCGACCCTTTCGACCTTCTGTGCCATCTCGCCTACAACGCGCCCCTGCGCACGAGGCGCGAACGGGCCGACCATCTGCTGCACGAGCAGGATGTATTCCTCGCCCGTTTCAGCCCCGAGGCGCGCGAAATCCTCGACGCGGTTCTGGAAAAATACGCCGAACACGGCAGCGCCCAGTTCAAGCTGCCCGATATTCTCGAAGTGCCGCCTTTCAATGAATGGGGCAACGTCATAGAGATCGCCAGACGCTTCGGCGGGGGAAAGGAGCTTCGCAGCGCCGTCACCGAGCTGCAGCGACTGCTCTATATCGCCTGACCTGAAGGAATGCTCCAATGGCCAAACCCGCCCGCAAGAAGGCTGCGCCCAAGCAACTAACGACCGCCCAGCGTCTCGACAGCATCATCAAATCCGCCCGCAAGATCATGCGCAAGGACAAGGGGCTGAACGGCGATCTCGATCGCCTGCCGATGCTGACCTGGATCATGTTCCTGAAATTCCTCGACGACATGGAACGGATCGAGGAGGAACGCGCCGAACTGGCCGGCACGGATTATCGCCCGATCATCGAAGCCCCTTACCGCTGGCGCGACTGGGCCGCCGAGGTGGGCGGCATCACCGGCCCCGACCTTCTGGCATTCCTGGCCGCGGAAAAGGCCGAACGCCCCGACGGCACCAGGGGCGCCGGGCTGTTCGCCTATCTGCGCGCGCTGCGCGGCGACAACGGCCGCCGAGAACGCCGCGACGTGATCGCCACCGTCTTTCAGGGTTTCACCAACCGCATGGAAAGCGGCTATCTGCTGCGCGACGTGGTGAACCTGATCGACGGCATCCATTTCGATTCCTCCGAGGAGGTCCACACCCTCGGCCGCCTTTATGAGACCCTGCTGCGCGAGATGCGCGACGCAGCGGGCGACTCGGGCGAGTTCTACACCCCGCGCCCCGTCGTGCGCTTCATGGTCGCGGTCACCGATCCCCAGCTTGGCGAGACCATCCTCGACCCGGCTTGCGGCACTGCGGGCTTCCTGACCGAATCCTTCCTGCACCTGGAACGCCAAGCCGATACCGTCGAGAAACGCCGCATCCTGCAGGACCGCAGCGTCATGGGCGGCGAGGCCAAGTCACTGCCCTTCCTGCTAGCGCAGTTGAACCTGCTTCTTCACGGGATGCACGCGCCCAAGATTGACCCCGGCAACGCCTTGCGCTTTCGCCTGAACGAGATCGGTGAGGCCGAGCGCGTGAACGTTATCCTCACAAACCCGCCCTTTGGCGGCGAGGAAGAGGCCGGGATCCTCACCAACTTCCCCGAGGACCGGCGTACCTCCGAAACCGCGCTGCTGTTCCTGCAACTGATCATGCGGCGCCTGAAGCGCGCCGGACGTGGCCGCGCCGCTGTTGTCGTGCCACATGGCACGCTGTTCGGCGACGGCATCGGCGCGCGCATCAAGGCTGACCTGTTGCAGCAGTTCAATCTACACACCGTCGTGCGCCTCTGCGATGGCGTCTTCGCCCCCTATACCGACATCCCGGCCAACCTGATCTTCTTCGATACCACCGGCCCCACCCGCGACATCTGGTATTACGAGATGCCCCGCCCTGAGGGGCGCAAGAAATACTCCAAGACCGCTCCCATGGCCTGGGAGGAGTTCGCGCCCTGCCTTGACTGGTGGCAGGACCGGCAGGAGAGCGACCGCGCCTGGAAGGTGGATGGGCCGTCCCTGATCCAGCGCGACGCCGATGGCCGCGTCATCGCGTGTAACCTCGACCTCAAGAACCCCCATGCGCTTGAGGCAGAGGACCACCGCCAGCCCGTTGAGATCGTCGAGGCGATCACTGCCCGCGAGCGTGAGATCATCGCGATCATGGACGACATCCGTACTGAACTGGCGGAGGGGCTGTGATGGTGCAGACGATCCGGGTTGGGGACTTTCTTAGCCGATCAGAGGAATGGGTCGAAACCCGACCGGATGAGCGATACAAGCAGATCACCGCCCGTCTTTGGGGCAAGGGCCTCACATTGCGGGGCGAGGCCCTCGGATCAGAGATCGCGGCAAGTCGCCAGATCAGGGCGCGGGCGGGGCAGTTCCTGCTATCGCGGATCGACGCTCGGCACGGGGCATATGGCATCGTGCCCGCCGAGCTCGACGGCGCCCTCGTGAGCAACGATTTTCCGTGCTTCGACATTGACGCGACAGCAATACTGCCGGGCTATTTCCTTTGGTATTCGAGCACTGACGCTTTCATCGACCTGTGCCGCCGTTCCAGCGAGGGTTCCACAAACCGGGTTCGCCTGAAAGAGCCCGCGTTTCTCGATATGCGCATTCCCCTTCCACCCCTAGCCGAGCAGAAGGGCATCGTGGCGCGTCTGGATCGGGTGGCGGGGTTGATCAGAGCCCGGATAGAGGCCGCCGCCGCGATGGAGGCCGACCTGCAGGCGATGCTGGCCCGAGCCTTCGCTCGCTGCATCGACGCCGCCCCCCGCCGCCCCATGGCCGAAGTCGCCCCCCTGATCCGCCGCCCGGTCGAGATCGAACCGGACGGCGCCTATCCCGAACTCGGCGTCCGCTCCTTCGGCCGCGGCACCTTCCACAAGCCGGTGCTGCCGGGTTCAGAGGTTGGCACAAAGAAGCTGTTCGAGATCGTACCCGGCGATCTGCTGTTCAACATCGTGTTCGCATGGGAAGGTGCCGTCGCCATCGCGCAACCCGCTGATACTGGCCGCGTTGGCTCGCATCGCTTCCTGGCCTGCGTGCCCGAACCGGTGACAGCAACCGCAGACTTTCTGCTGTTCTATTTCCAGACGCCAGAGGGGCTGCAACGCCTTGGCGAAGCCTCACCCGGCGGGGCAGGCCGCAACCGGACCCTAGGTCTGAAGAAGCTTGAAACCATCGAAGTCCCTGTGCCGTCGCTTGAAACCCAACGCTGGTTCGACCGCCTTCAGGCCAAGGTTCGCCAAATCCGCGACATCCGTGCTGCATCGGCCCGCGACGCCGACGCCCTGATCCCTGCGCTTCTGCATCAGGTCTTCGGCGCCGGTAACAGGGCCGCATGACCGGCAACGGTGACCTGCCCGACCTGCTGTCCGACCTGACCGATGTGGACTTCGCCCGGCATCTTCAGGCCGAGATGCACGACGACCTGTGCGGCTAGTCTCCCGTTTCCGTATGCTGACCGAATTCAGCGGCGATCTTGGACGGAACGGCACGATGATCCCCGGTGGCCATGCGGCCCTCCATGCCTGGATCGAAGCGGGCTCGCCTTTCGCCCGCGACCACCTGCGATACAGCTCCTTGTGCAAAGGCCATTTCACAGACTCACCCGCATAGCCCTAGAAAACAATGAAAAAATCCGGTCGCAGCCGGATCGGGAGAACGCTTTCGCGAGGGCAAGTGGCTGGCGGATGAGCATAAAACGGAGAAATCGCGTGCAATTTTGTCTGAATACAGTTTACCCATCCGCTTCGATTACATCTTCATCTACCAAAATTGCAGCGGCCTTTCTCTTACGTGCTTTTTTGCGACCCGCCGCCGCAACAGAGGCATCTGCGATAAACATTATGCTGCCTGGTACGCCCATGAGCTGTAGCGACTTCATACTCCGCATGAGACTAATGCGCGAAAAGAGAGGTAGGTTCAGAGAACGACCCTCGCTGTCTTTCCTTGTCACGATACCGAATATGATACCGTATTGGCGGTCTCGAACATTTTGAACGAGAGGATCGGCATTCGCTTGCGTCACCGCATCGCGAACAAGCACTTCCAAGCGATCAACCGAGGTTGGATCAAGTCGCAAAAGCTCAATGGCATTTACGCCCTGGTTGAAAAGATGACTGAGCTGCGCCGACAGTGTAGAAACCTTGATATGATAGAAGATTGCTCTTCCGCCGCGAACCGCAAGTAGATCACAAGGCTCAACCTGTCGCTGTCCGGGTGGGCTGATATTCTTCATGTCGAGGCAAGCTATCGTAGGGTCAGCGCCAGCGACAGCTTGGTTGTAGTCACCTTCGGTGTCGTGATTGTAGCTAGACAGATCACTCGGGACGCAAAGCGGATCGAGGTAGGCTTGCAGTCTGGCAATGTAGTCATTGTCGATCCGATACCACTCACCATCACATAGGTGAAAGGTTTGTGCCGCTGCGCCCGGCAGAGCCGTGTCATAAACGAGGCTCTTGAAGATGCTATGCTTATCGCGGCTCGCACCTTCTTCGTCAGTCAAAATGAGTTTGTGCCGCTTGAGGGTCTCAATGTCCATGTCTGCCAGATCGACCTGTTGGAGGTCGAGATATTCATAATATCTACCTATAAAAACGTCATCATAGATTTCGGACTGCCTCGCGCCAGAGAACATAACGTAAAGATTGTCGTTATAGTTGATTATTTCAGGCACGGTCAGATTTAGGTCCGGGTCCCGGGCCTGGAATGCCGAAAGTAGATTTTCATTTAATGCTGAAATCTCAATAGGATCTCGGACAGGTACGATATTTTGTATTTCGGGAAATGATGTTTTGTAGTCGTCATTGTTGTAGAGCGCAAGCAATGCAGCACAAAGTGCCTCAAGGCCATCGGACAAAACATCAGTGCTAATCCGTAAATTGCTGCTACCTGTTGCATGACGGAAAAGGTCGCGATGCTCGTTTTTGACCTTGCCGGTCAGACTCCGCAGAACGGTGCTGTCCCGATCAAAGTCGAAGAATGTCAGCTCTGATTCGATAGGCAACTGTGTGCGCTGCCTCTTGGCCGCACCAGGTTCAACCGTGTCAGTACTCTTTAACTTCTGCGGGTCAAGACTATTGAGCGTAACCCGAAGCCCGAAGTCATACTCGTAACTGGAATCTCTAAGATTATGGGAGACATGCCCGAAAGATAGAGCGAAGCAGCGATCCCCTACCGGCAAAAATATCAATGCGCCCTTGTTAACTTGCGACAGGTTCGCCCCAATCCCGAAGTAAGCGCGCCACCACGGCGGGCGTGGTTGGCTGTCTAGGATAAATATTGAGGCTCCCCTTGGAAGATTGTCCGCTTCAATGTCCGGCTGTAGAAGATTGCCTTCTTCAAGAGCCGTTTCCGCGTCAAATCCAGTCTTCAACAAGTAAATCGAGAAGGATCGGATTTTCGTCATGGGTTATCCTGTGAGTTCAATTTTGCTCTATTCTGATTGGAATTTAAGCATTTTAATCGAAACACACTTTTGGTCCAGCCTTACTTTACAGCCCACTGTGAACCGCACCGGGTTTGCCGGAGGCTCCAACTCCTGAGTAGGATGGAGCATCATGAGCAAGACGACGAACAAGTTTTCCGCTGAGGTTCGCGAGCGCGCTGTGCGCTTGGTTCTCGACAATGAAGG
>NZ_JABJXT010000034.1 GCF_013155295.1 Pseudogemmobacter hezensis
GCGGATCGGGGCTATCGAGCCGGTGACGCGCCACCGGTTCAAGCGAACCGGCGAGGGCCGATTGGTTCAGAGATGCGTTGAAAGACAAAGGCATAAGCACCTGCATCCCGGGGCGGAAAACCCGCAAGAAGAAAGTTCGATACGACAAGCGCCGCTAAAAACGCTGCAACCGCATCGAGATCATGTTCGGCAGGCTCAAGGACTGGAGACGAGTTGCAACCCGATACGACAGGTGCCCCATTGTCTTCCTCTCGGCCATAGCCCTCGCAGCAACCGTCCTCTTCTCGCTCTAAAGTTAATGTGTCTGGAGCCTAAGCCGTATATCGCAGCTGCTGATTGATCCGAGGTTTCCTCCCTATATCCTCTCTTTTTTCGATACCTCCTCAGTTCCGCCCTTTTTATTTCCAATCATTCCCTATTCCTATGACCCATAATCTCCCATAATTTCCACTTTCAAAATCCCCGCGACGCCGTCGCATCTATTCCAATATCTCCGCTGACCTTCGGTCAGACGAAATCCATGTGATCGACGCCTCTCTGGCAAGGTTACTGACATGTTTGATCTGTGCCGCACTGCGCAATCATCTTGACCTGCCACGGGTCTTTCATCCAGCTAGAACCGAAGCCCGGAGTTCACTTACGCCTTTCGGCGCGGGTTGAGCAATCGCCCGTCCCGCTGCACGCAATGAGAATTCCCGCGCCGGGCGATTGCGTTTGTCAGGTGCAGGGCGAAACCTGTGGGTGTCTGGTAGCCAAGGGCCGAATGGGGCCGCGCGGTGTTGTAATCGGTGACCCAAGCAGCGATCAGGTCGCGGGCACCCGCCGCCAGAGCGCGGGGTGGCCAGCATCTATGCTGTAAAGTTGCCGCGAGGCGCAGGCACAGCACCGCGAGATGGGGCGGCAAAGGCGCCGGAGCGCCAGGATCACCGGGGACCGGCACCGCCAACAGGGGTGACGGCCAGGCAAGGTCAGCCCCGGATGCAGTTGCAGGCGGGTTGCGCAAAACCGCCTCCAACTGCGCGGCAAATGCGGCCCAAGGCGGCACTGCATCCTCAGGCTCAGGTCCGGGGTGCGGCGCGCGCTCGCTTTGATTGGCGCCATGGTCGGTGATGGCTCCGCGGCGGGAGCGGATTCCGGCGGATCTCTGAGCGGGCATGGGACTATCCTGATGAGGTGGTGACCCGCAAGTCAGGAGACCTGCCATCGCATGACACCTGCACCAGCCCGGGCGGGGTGCCCCGGAAGGAGATTGTGATGATACATTCGAGGCCTCTCACAGGGGCGGTACGGACAAATGGCTCCCGGGCATTCGAGGGGCATGATAAGCCGACGTCCATACCAGACAATCCGCTCATCGGGTTTCGCAAGGTGGCGCTGCCCTCCAGGGCACGGGGCGATGAGCCGCGCGCCTGGCTGCGGCTCAGCTTCCGCGTTGACCGAGGGGAAAAGCTGGCGCTTTCGGGGGATACTCCCGCCAGGTCATCCGAGGTCCTCAGGCTGATCGTGAGACAGTCGGCCGCGATGGCTGGGGCAGTCTGCATTGATGGGTGCGACATCTGGCTGATGTCGGCAGAGAAGTGCGCCAGAAGGTGGGTTTTGCAGATACCGGCAACAGGATGGATCCTGAGACGAGCCTCTGGCATACCGTCGCCCGGGGGCCGCTGTCCGAGGGCTGTGACTGGGGCGAGGTGCGGGACGCGGAGCACCAGCACAACATTGCCGGAGCGCTCGCCAGTATGAAACTGCTGGACCGCGCCGCGCAAAGCTGCGGCAGCCTTGACGCAGCGGATCGTCTGGCCCTGACCATAGCCCGCGCGCTGGCGACGAAACCCGATATGCTGCCGGTCGCTTCGGTACATATGGATCCGGTTTCAGCGGCAGCGCTGGACCGGCTCGCGCATGTGGAAAATGTCACGATCATTGTGTCGCGTGCCGATACCGTTTCGATTCCCGGTTGGGCCACCGGGCTGATCGGGCTGGCGGATGGCGCCTTATGTGCCACTTAAGGGGGGGATGGGAAGCACCGTCTCAGCAACGGCGATCGCCCACCCGAACCGGCAGGAGGCAGGGACCCTTGCTTCAGCGGTTCTTTGCCCCGGCCAGCATCATCACCGGCGCATTGATATTCCCCGAAGCTATACCGCATCGATGGTCTTCTCCCGGAATATCAGCTTATTGGTCAGCGTGTCTTTCGTCGCCCTTTGAATGGGCTGATCGCCATTGCCACTTTGCCGGATGCTGGCGGCTTTTTACCAGGACGCCGAACCGCGCCGGATCCTGCATCCCGCAAACGATGCAAGACAGCATGAGGGATCATCCCGGTTGCCATTGGCCTGATCTACCCAGAAACCGGGATCAATCTGAACTTTTCGAAGCTGGCCGCTTGTTTCACGGCTTCCGGCTGCTAGCGTTATGATGCCGAGGGGGGGGACCAGCTTGGCATTGAGGGGTGCGTGGTTTCGCATCAAGGGGGGATTCATGACATTTCTGCTGGCGCTTTCGCGCGCAATTGACTGTGCCAATACACTGATCGGAAAAGCGGTATCATGGCTGCTGCTGGCGGCCATTCTGATCAGCGCTATCAATGCGGTGATCCGTAAAGTCTTTTCCACAAGCTCGAACGCCTGGCTCGAGTCACAGTGGTATCTGTTTTCTGCAGTCTTCCTGATTGCGGCCGGATACACGCTTCTTAGCAATGAGCATGTGAAGGTCGATCTGGTCTACGGCAAGCTGTCGCGCAAAAAGCAGCTCTGGATCGATATTTTCGGCACGATCTTCTTCCTCATGCCGTTCTGCCTGATCACCATCTACCTCTCCTGGCCGGTCTTTTTGCAAAAACTCGCCTCCGGTGAGGTGTCGAACAGCCCCGGAGGCCTGATCCAGTGGCCTGCCTGGATGCTGATCCCGGTCGGTTTCACCTTGCTGGCCATTCAGGGCCTCTCGGAGCTGATCAAGCGCGTGGCGATCCTGCGCGGCGATATTCCCGATCCGGTCGCGGCGGCTGACGCCGAAGCTGCAGCCCTCTGACGCGAGAGAGAAAATCATCATGGCATTCATTGCTGAAAACCTCGCGCCGATCATGTTCATGGCGCTGATCGTCATCCTGTTGCTGGGCTACCCGGTTGCCTTTGCGCTGTCCTTCGTGGGCTTCGGCTTTGGCCTTGTCGGGATTGAGCTTGGCCTTCTGCCCGCCACGCTGTTCCAGGCCATTCCCGACCGTATCTTCGGGCAGATGTCGAACGAGACATTGCTGGCGATCCCATTCTTCACCTTCATGGGGCTGATATTAGAGAAAAGCGGCATGGCCGAGGATCTGCTCGACACGATCGGGCAGCTCTTCGGGCCGGTGCGCGGTGGGCTTGCCTATGCGGTGATCTTTGTCGGCGCGCTGCTGGCGGCGACGACCGGCGTGGTTGCGGCCTCGGTGATCTCGATGGGCCTGATCTCGCTGCCGATCATGTTGCGCTATGGCTATGACCGCAAGATCGCGGCGGGCACCATTGCCGCCTCGGGCACGCTGGCGCAGATCATCCCGCCAAGCCTGGTTCTGATCGTGCTGGCCGACCAGCTCGGCCGCTCGGTCGGTGACATGTATAAGGGCGCGCTTATCCCCGGCCTGATGCTGGTGGGAGCCTATACGCTTTTCATCATGCTGACCTCGATTTTCAGCCCGACCAAAGTGCCGGCGCTGCCGCCCCAGGCGCGCACCCTGCGCGGGGGCAAGCTGCTTTTGAAGGTGATCACCTCGCTGGTGCCGCCGCTGGTGCTGATCTTCCTCGTGCTCGGCACCATCTTCCTGGGCATCGCCACCCCCACCGAGGGCGGCGCAATGGGTGCTGTCGGTGCGCTTGTGCTGGCCATGATCAACCGCAAGCTGAACCTTGGCCTGATGCAGCAGGCGCTTTACGCCACGGCGAAGCTTTCGACCTTCGTGCTGTTCATTCTGCTGGGCGCACGGATCTTCTCGCTGACTTTCTACGGTGTTGACGGGCATATCTGGGTCGAGCATCTGATGACCTCGATCCCCGGCGGCGTGATTGGCTTCCTGATCGTGGCCAACCTGCTGGTCTTCTTCCTGGCGTTCTTCCTCGATTACTTCGAACTGGCCTTCATCATCGTGCCGCTGCTGGCGCCGGTGGCCCATGCGCTTGGCATCGATTTGGTCTGGTTCGGGGTGATGCTGGCGATCAATATGCAGACCTCGTTCATGCACCCGCCCTTCGGTTTCTCGCTGTTCTTCCTGCGGTCCGTGGCACCGACCCGTGCCTATAAAGACCGCGTGACGGGGGCGACGATCCAGCCGGTGACATCAACACAGATCTATCTGGGGGCGATCCCGTTCCTGTGTATCCAGCTGATCATGGTCGCGATCGTCATCGCCTTCCCCGGCATCGTGACGCATTACAAATCGGGGGTGGTTGCGGCCGATCCTTCGACCATTGAGCTGAATGTGCCGATGCCGGGCGCGGGGCAGGGGGATGATCCTTTCGCCAATCCCTTCGCCACCCCGGGCGATGCCGCCCCGGCCTTCGGCGCCCCCGCTTCCGGTGCGGCCCCATCCTTTGGCGCACCGTCCTTTGGTGCCCCGGCGCCCTCGTTCGGCGCGCCCGACCCTCAGCAACCCTGAGCGAAACATGGTCTTTCCCCTTAGCCGGAGAAAGACAGTCCCAATCGGGCAATGGCCCGGACAATCTGCAGGAGGAGGAAAATATGACGAATTCAATGGATCGCAGACGCTTTCTGTCACGTGGTGGGATCGCAGGGGCGGCAGCGGCTGCCACCACCGCGGTTCTGGCCTCGCCCGCAGTCGCGCAGGAGCTGCCCGAAATCCGCTGGCGTCTGACCTCGGGTTTCCCGAACAACCTCGACACCATCTATGGCGGCGCCGTGGTGATGGCCGAGGCGGTGAAGGCAATGACCGGCGGCAAGTTCCAGATCCAGGTCTTCCAGGCCGGTGAACTGGTGCCCGGCCCCCAGGCCATTGACGCGGTGCAGTCGAATACGGTCGAAATCGCCCATACCTGCGGCTATTATTTCACCGGCAAGAACCCGACCTTCGCCATCGGCTCGACCATTCCCTTTGGCCTGAACGCCCGCCAGCAAAACGCCTGGCTCTACCATGGCGGCGGCAATGAGGCCTATAATGAATTCCTCTCGGCCTATGGCATCATCGGGGTTCCCGGCGGCGCCACCGGCACCCAGATGGGCGGCTGGTATCGCAAGGAAATCAACAGCCTCGCCGATATCAGCGGGCTTAAGATGCGCATCGCGGGCGTGGCGGGCCAGGTCATGGCCAAGCTGGGCGCGGTGCCGCAGCAGCTGCCAGGTGGCGACATCTACCCGGCACTGGAGCGCGGCACCATCGACGCCGCCGAATGGGTCGGCCCCTATGATGACGAAAAGCTCGGCTTTTACCAGATCGCGCCCTATTACTACTATCCGGCCTGGTGGGAAGGTGGTCTGACCATCCATTTCTACATCAACAAGGCGCAATATGAGGCGCTGCCGGCCGAGTATAAGGCTGCGCTCGATACCGCCTGCAAGGCTGCAAACATCAATATGCAGGCGCTCTATGATGTGAAGAACAGGGATGCGATCCGCTCGCTCGTCGGCAAGGGCACCCAGCTGCGCCCGCTGCCGCGGGATGTGATGGATGCCGCCTATAAGGCGACCTTCGAGCTTTATGCCGAATATACCGAGCAATATCCGGAATGGGCTGCAATCTACCCGGGCTGGAAAAAGTTCCGCGATGAAAGCTATGAGTGGTTCCGCGTCGCGGAATACACCTATGACAGCTATGCCTATGCCATGCAGGCCTCGGGGCAATAATCCCTGGGCCTTTGGGCGATAAGACCGCTCCCGGATGGCAACATCCGGGAGTTTTTGCTTTCACCGCTCCAGCAGCCCGTTGTCCAGCGCATAGCGGGTCAGCCCCGCCGTGGTCGCGATCCCCAGCTTGCGCTTGATGTTCTTCCGATGCGTCTCGACCGTATGTTCCGAGATTTCCAGCAATGCCGCCGTGTCACGGTTGCTTTTGCCCCCGGCGATCAGCAGCAGGACAGCTTGCTCGCGGGTGGTCAGCGGCTGACGCCCATCGCCCGATGGCCCCATTAGCGAGGCCCGCACCCCTTCCGAGAAATAGGTGCCACCCGAAGCCACCGTCTCGATGGCGGCGACGATCTCTTCGGTCGTAACATCCTTCAGGATATAGCCCGCCGCGCCATACATGACCGAGGTCGAGATATATTCGCGGCTGTCATGCATCGAGAGCATCAGGATCCGCGCTGCAGGCAGCTTTTCCTTGAACAGTTCCAGCGCGTCGATGCCGTTCATCTGCGGCATATTGATATCCATCAGGATCACATCCGGCCGGGTCTCCAGCGCCAGATCCAGCCCGAGGGGCGCGGAAAGCGCAGTGCCGGTGACCTCGATCTGGGCGTAGGTCTCCAGAATGGCGCGCAGCCCGTCCAGCACCAGCGGGTGATTGTCGATCAGAAGCGTGCGGATCGGCGGGTTCATTCGGCGGCCTCTCGGTGCACGGTGCTGCGGTCTTTCATCGTGCTGATCGGCAGGATCGCCCTGAGCACCGTTCCCCGGCGCGAGCTTTCCACCTCCAGCCGGCCGCCGAAATGGGTCATCCGCTCCTCCATATTGCGCAGGCCGAGGCCGCCGGCGGCGCGCGTATCGCCATCGCCGGCCGGGAAGCCACGGCCATTGTCGGTTATCTCCATCTGAACCTTTGATCCGCTGCTGGCAAAGCGCAGATTGACCTTCGTGGCCCCGGCATGGCGTTCGATATTGGTCAGCGCCTCCTGCGCGACACGGTAAAGCGCCACACGCGCTTCTGGAACCAGCATATGCTTGAACGCCACCGATTCCAGCGTGGTGGCAATGCCGGTCCGTTCAGAGAAATGCGCGATCAGCGCCTCCAGGGCCGCCGTCAGACCAAGGTCATCGAGCACCCTTGGCCGCAGATCATGCGAGATGCGCCGCACCTCTTTGATCGCATCGTTCAGCGCGTGCGCCCCCTTGCCGATGGCCTCTACCGCCGCAGCATTCTCAGCCGGCACCTTGCGCCGCGCAAGATCAATGGCAAAGCGCACGCCGACCAGGTTTTGAGAAATGCCGTCATGCAGTTCCCGCGCGATGCGCAGACGCTCTTCCTCCTGGGTGTCGATGATGCGCTGCGCCAGTTCCTTCAGCTTGCCATCCGCTGTGCGCTGCTGGCGGCGGTTCAGCATCATGCAGGTGGCAAAAACGATCAGTACCGCCGGCAGCGCAAACAGCGCCACGATCAGGAATGTCTGCCCGATCGAACGGCGCAGCTCGGTCTTGGCGGCGGCGGTGGCGACGAAAACATCATCGAGGTAAACGCCGGTGCCGATCATCCAGCGCCATTTCTCCAGCCCGACCGCAAAGGACAGCTTGTCGACGGTCTCGCCGGTTGAGGGCTTTTCCCATTTATACTGAAACAGCCCGCCGCCCTCTTTTGCCTTGCGGATCAGCTCGAAAATCACCCGGTTGCCATCCGGGTCAGTCAGGTCGAGCCAGTTATGTCCAGGCCGGAAGGTCTGGCGCGGATGGACGACATTGGTGCCGTTGTAATCATAGACGAAAAAATAGCCGTCCTCGCCGTAATCGAGGCTGCTGAGGATACGCTTCACCTCGGCCTTCGCGGCTTCGTCATCGGCCCCTGCCTCGTTATAGACGCTGCGGATGGCGGAAATGGCAAGGTTGGTGAGGTTCAGAAGCTCGGTCTCTTTCGCCGCCAGCATATTGCGTTCAAACGCTGCGATGCTGGTGCGGGCAAGGGTAAGCGACTGCCAGGTGATCAGCCCGGTAATGGCCAGAATGGCAAAGACCAGCGGACCGACAGCCAGCGCGAGGATCTGATTGCGCAGCTTCATCCCGTCCCCCCTCTCTCAGCCCCTGAAGATCACCATATGAAGAAAGCTGCCGCCATACCAAGCCCGACCAGCGTGATGAACAGCCTGAGCGCCGCCATATTGGTGATGCGCCGCCCCAGATGCGCGCCCACAAAGCCACCGATCGCGCAGGCGACACCCAAAATGATCGCCGGTTTCCAGGCAATAAGGCCCGCAGCGCTATAGGTCACCACCGAGACCAACGACAGGATCGAGGAGAGCAGGTTTTTCAGCCCGTTCATTTCATGCAGATTGGTGAAACCTACGAACCCAAAGGCCGCCAGCAGCATAATGCCCAGCCCGCCGTTGAAATAGCCGCCATAGACCGATACGGCCAGCAACAGTCCGAGCGCGGCGACGAGCGGAAGCGCCTTGCCCTGACCCAGCACATGACGCATCAACCAGGGGCCGGCCGCAAAGACCAGTGTGGCAAACAGCAAAAGCCAGGGCACAATGGCCGAAAAGGTTTCCTTCGAAGTGACCAGCAGCAACAATGCCCCGCCGAGTCCCCCGATCACCGCCATAGCGATCATCGCCAGAAGGCTCACCGGCCCCGCTGCGCGAATGTCTTTTCGAAACCCCCATGTGCTACCGATATAGCCAGGCAGGGCTGCAAGTGTCGCAGTCGCATTCGCCATGATCGGTGGAATTCCGATGAAGACCAGCGCAGGGAAGGACAGAAAAGTGCCCCCCCCCGCAACCGCATTGAGTGCGCCCGCACCAAGCCCGGCGAGCACGAGAAGAATATAATCCACCTGAGTTCTCCTCCCAGAGCTCTGACGTTTATGGCATTGCGTGATCGCTTTTGCCACAGACAGAGCGCGCGGAGAGATCATATGGCCGATTTGCACTTCGCTGATTTTCAGCACCTGACGTTGCCCCCTCGGCCTAATCCAGTTTGAGGTAGACTCTGGCCCAACCGAGAGGACCAGAGATGAAGCGCAGCAGGTTCACCGAAGATCAGATCATCGGCATTCTGAGGGAGCACGAGGCCGGCGTTTCCGTCGCCGATCTGTGCCGCAAGCACGGGGTCCGCGATGCGACCGTCTACAAGTGGAAGGTCAAGTATGGCGGCATGGATGTCAGCGAGGCGAAGCGGTTGAAAGGCCTCGAGGACGAGAACGCCCGTCTGAAACGGCTGCTGGCCGATGCGATGCTCGACAATGCGGCGCTGAAAGACCTCCTGGGAAAAACGTGGTAGCGCCCGCCGCGAAGCGGCAAGCGGTCGCGCATTTGGTGGCAAGCCATGGGATGAGCGAGCGGCGGGCGTGCCGGGTGGTCGGCTGTTGCCGGATGACCAGGCGGCTCACGAGGCTAACCGTCAGGATGACCCGGTGCTGCGTGAGCGGCTGAAGGAGTTGGCGCGCGTGCGCCGCCGGTTCGGCTAACTGGCAAACCCGTCGCGAGGTCGAAGTCGCCCTCTTCGAATACATTAACGGCTTCTGCAATCCGCACCGGAAACACTCAGCCCTCGGCTGGAAAGCACCCGTGGCCTTCGAACAGAGGGCCGCCTAAAATGACCACCTGACCTGAACAGAACCGGTGCAAGTCCAGATTTTGCGGTTTCGGTCTGATTCAGTCTCCGCAAGGAGACTGATGAATGAGCAACCTGTTTTGGCTGACAGAGGCGGAGATGGCCCGCCTTGCGCCCTTCTTTCCCAAGATCCATGGCCGTCCACGCGTCGATGATCGCCGTGTTCTGAGCGGCATAATCTTCGTCAATCGCAATGGGTTGCGGTTGCGAGATGCCCCCAGGGAATACGGTCCTGCAGAGACCCTCTACAATCGATGGAAGCGGTGGAGCGACAGGGGTGTCTTCGCGGGCATGATGCATGGCCTGGCGGCAGAGGCGACGGTTCCGAGGACGGTGATGATCGACGCCACATATTTAAAGGCGCACCGCATGGCCTCCAGCCTGCGGTTAAAAAGGGGAACCAAACGACAGACGAGGGCGCGCAATCGGTCGGACCAAAGGCGGGATGAATACCAAACTGCACGCCGTGACCGATACCGCAGGGCGCCCGATCCGGTTGAACCGCGCCGGGTTTGCCGGAGGCGCCAACTCCTGCGTAAGGTGAAGCATCATGAGCAGGGCAACGAAGAGGTTTTCCCCTGAATTTCGCCTGCGCGTGGTTCTGATGGTTCCGGACAACGAAGGTCAGCATGGCGCGTGTTGGCAATCGGTGATGTCGATCGCGGCGAAGATTGGCGGTGCGCCCCAGACCCTGAGCGATTGGGCCAGGAAGGCCGAAGTTGACAGCGGCAAGTGGCCCGGCCTCTTCAGTGAGATGTCGGATCGGATGAAGGCCCTGTCCCCCTATTATGACCATCTGGCGACGCGATCCTGCACGGTTGTCGGATCGGGCACGCCGGGACGCCGCATTGCAGTCCGAGATGCGGCGCGTCTTTGAAGAGAGCTATCCGGTCTGCGGGATGCGCAAGGTATGGCGGCAACTGCGCCGTGAGGGGGCGACGTTGCCCGCAGCACGATCGGCACATTGATGAATACCCTGGGTATTCAGGGCATTGGCAGAGGAAAGCCGTGCAAGGTGACGATCCCGGACAAAAAGCAGCCTTGCCTGACGATCGGGGTGCGGAACAAGCCGAACCCGGCAGACGTGATTGACGCGTTGACGGAGCTGTTCATCCTGCGCGGCGTGCCAGCCCGCATTCGTTCTGACAACCGCCCGGAGTTCACAGCACAAGCCGTTCGGGATTGGATCAGCGCCGTCGGTGCAAAAGCGGCTTATATCGAGCCCGGATCGCCGTGGGAAAATGGGTATTGCGAGTGCTTCACTGCCCGCTTTCGCAATGAAATGATGAACGGAGAGGTATTCTACAGCCTCCGCAAGGCACGGATCTCATGTGTCCCAGCCGCAAGGGCCGTGAATGTGATGTTCTTCATCGTGATTTAGGAAGAAACAGTGCCTGGATCACCGCAAGCGATGTTGATGCCGATTCGTATGAAAGGGCATCAATCAGGTGGCGCGACCAATTGAGCCCTTCGGAAGCACCGCTTTCGGGGGCTTTCTTTTTCGCTCCTGTCCGCCTTTATGCCCGTTATCGTTGTAACAGGCTGTCCGTCTTGACCGCGGTCAAGACGGTATGGCTGTGCCTGAGGCGGGTTCCGGCGCCTCTTCCTGACCGCGGTCAAGAAACCCGGCGACCAGATTGCGAACGGCGTCTTCAAGCTGAGGCAGTATCATGAGATCCGCTTCGAGAGTGATCTTGTTGCCCTTCCGCCTGATCGTGATCCGATCTGACCCCGTTGATTTTGCAGCGGGGGCAGGGGCGGGGCTCATGCGGTTTATGGCCAACTCCAGCCGCTCGGCACCGGGAAGGTCCTTCGGTAAACCATTTGCCACCGCATCTGCGAGATCGGGGGTTGCTTCGCAAAGTTTCGCGAGCTTCTCCCAGACCCGCCGCCCCGAGCCATGTGCAGGTCCAATGGCCCGGATCAGGGCCATCGGGATTGCTGATGCGATGCGATGCATCCGCGAAACCAGAGACTCATCGATTTGCAATGCGCGATAGGCAACCGTCTGGGCGTTCTTGCGGGTCTCTTCGGTCTTGCCGAGTTCTGCGATGATGCCCGAAACAAAAATCGCCCGTTCGATAAAGGACGGGTCCTGGCGCGCGTTGTTTTCTACGCCCTGGGCGATCAGCGCTTCTTCGTCCGACAGCTCCATGACCGTAGCCCGGACTTTTTGTCCCAGCTTACGGCAGGCAAGAAGGCGCCGCCTGCCATAGACGATTTCATAAGCCCCGTCTGCCAGCCGGCGGACAAGGATGGCGACCTTCTGGCCGTGCTCCTTGATCGACTCCACCAGCGCTTCGAGACCGTCTGACGGATCGAGGCGATCCTGAACCGCGGACATGCGGATCAGATTTGGGTCGAGCAGCCGGGTGGCATGCTTGTCCTCCTCAATGACCGAAGCCTGGGCCCGTGCAACAGTCGGACTGGTCCGGGTCTGCGCAGCCTGGGCCTCAATGGCATCGAGAGAAACGCTTTCGCCCATCGCCTTCCTGAGCGTGGAGCCGAATACCTTACGCGCCATCTGTCCGCCCCCATGCCTTGCGGATTTCCCGTTCGATCTCGTCGGTAATCCGAGAGACGGATTCGATTGCCCGTTCATATGTTCGACGGTTCACGTCCTTCGGTTCCACCTCGAAGATGCTCTGCTGAGTGTTAGCGGCATCGCCGATGGCGGTCGATTTAAGGAACTCGGCGGGCAGGACCGCATCCCCGAGCACTGTTCGCAGAAGAGACGAGATCTGCACCTGTGGCCCGTCTGTCGGTTCATAGCGGGTCAACAGCAGACGAACGAAATTCAGCCCATGCTCGGGGGCGTGGCTCTCGACCACGCCCATCAGGCTGCTTGCCATTTTAAGAAAGCTGGCGAGAGACATCACATCAAGCATGGAAGCATTAAGCGGGATCAGGACGCCCGTTGACGCAAAGATGGAAGAGATGACCGAAAAGTTGAGCTGCGGTGGCGTGTCGATAAGGACGATATCGTAGTTGCCAAGAACGGGTTCGAGCGCTTCCTTAAGCTGGGTATGGAAGGTCGTCGTCCCGCTGCGGAAACTTAATGCGACCTCGAACTCATACTCCATGATGTCCATCGACGCGGGGATAAGGTCCACGGTCGGGAAGTTGGTTTTCCGGATGATCTCTGCAGCGGGCAGGGGGCTCTCTGCACGAATAAGATCGTAGGAGGTCGGCATGTCGGGCGCGAGTTCGGGTGTGATGCCGAAGAGATTGGTCAGGCTGGCCTGACTGTCCAGATCGATGAGCAGCACGCGATAGCCGCGCAAGCCAAGAAGCTGCCCGAGGTGGGTCACCGTCGAGGTCTTGGCAGAGCCGCCCTTCAGATTGAAGACAGTGACAACCTGACAGGCTTCGCTGTCCGTGCGATGGGGGTGATCGTCGCGGCGGATGCGCCCCGTGTCCAGAAGTATGCGCTGCGCCGTCACCAACTCGCTGGCAGTAAACGTTCGTCGATTGCCACCCTCCAGTATGCCCACCGGAAAACCTTCCAGGTTTGACACATGATGGCGAAAGGTATTTTGATTGATGCGCAACAGATCAGCGACTTCGCGCATGGCGAAGCGCCGAAGGCCCTTTTGAGCATCCGGCGGGAACGTCTCTTCGGCATGCTCTCGCAAACGGTTGCCGAGCCGCGCAGACATTGTTTCGAACCGCTGAGATGCCTGTATCGCACTCATTGCCGCCCTCGATGCTGTTATTTTAGGTCACTTTAACAGTTTTTATTGATTAATACAGCCAAAACCGTTGAGGCCGGAAATTGCGTTTAGAGAGTAATTTTCTGATGAATAAATTTTAATATAAATAAGTGCCTTAACTGGAAACTCTTGCGCTGCCCCTTAATAGGCGGCCACGCAATTGCCAGCGTCTGATGGCTTTGGCCGAACTTGCTTCCTCAGAGGGGGAACGCGCCCTTCGATCACGACGAACAGGTTTGGTTTACAGTCCGGCAACTTTGGGCAGGTTCACCCGGAACCTGTTGCGTCTCGGCTGGTACCGGCGGGTCATCTCGGCGCTGGTATTTGCAAACTGCTTCTGGACATACCGCGCGTCGGCCTTTGCCAGGGGGGTAAGGCCTGCGCGTCAAGAATGGCCCGAAACGAGGGCAGGGCGGTCCTTCTCGGGCGGATCGCCCCTCGGCCCCGCGGTCTGAGCAGCACGTTTGACCAGCTTTGCGACCTCGCGGTCATTGAGGCGAAATGGCTCCGGTTCCCCCCCCCGCCCGCCAGTGATGCAGCTGAGTTTCAGCCGGAGTTACTGCGCGTTGAGTGGGCAGATTGCGGGTGACTGTCCAATACCGGCAATCGCAGGTCTTTGCGGCAGACGGCGCACGTGGGATTTCACGATTCGGGCGCTGAACGGGGGCAAAGGAACCAGATTCAGCGCCGTGCGGCCCGGAATCCGGGAACCGCAATTCCTTCTCAGGCGAGGGCCGCGGGCCAATTTCCACCGTAAACTGGCCGTGGCGAAATGCGGTTCCGGGCTTCCTGTCATGGCAGGATTTTCCGGCCTGAATGGGCCCTTGCCTTTGCTTTGCCCCTTCGCTGCCTTTGCTTTGCCCGGGTGCTTGTGGCATCACCAGCCAAAGCGAATACCGATCCATGGCAGGCCAATGACCACAAAAACGATGCTGACCCACCTTCAGCGGCTTGAAGCCGAGAGCATCCATATCATGCGCGAAGTGGTCGCCAATGCCGAGCGCCCGGTGATGCTTTATTCGGTCGGCAAGGACTCGGCCGTGATGCTGCATCTGGCGAAAAAGGCGTTTTACCCGGCGCCGCCTCCCTTCCCGCTTCTCCATGTCGATACGACCTGGAAGTTCCGCGCCATGTATGAGCTGCGCGACCGCGCCGCCAAAGCCGCCGGTATGGAATTGCTGGTCTACCAGAACCTCGAAGCCCTTGAGAAGGGCATCAACCCATTCGATCACGGTGCGCTCCACACCGATATGTGGAAGACCGAGGGGCTGAAACAGGCGCTGACGAAATACGGCTTCGACGTGGCTTTCGGCGGCGCGCGCCGGGATGAAGAGAAATCCCGCGCCAAGGAGCGTGTGTTCTCTTTCCGCTCTGCAAGCCATCGCTGGGACCCGAAGAACCAGCGCCCCGAGCTGTGGAAGCTTTACAATACCCGCAAGGCGCCCGGTGAATCGATCCGCGCCTTCCCGATCTCGAACTGGACCGAGCTGGATATCTGGCAATATATCCAGCTCGAAGGCATTGAAATCGTGCCGCTTTATTTCAGCGAACCGCGCCCCGTCGTAGAGCGGAACGGGTTGCTGATCATGGTTGATGATGACCGCTTCAGGCTGAAGCCCGGCGAGGAGCCACAGCTGAAATCGGTGCGGTTCCGCACGCTGGGCTGCTATCCGTTGACCGGCGCCGTGGAATCCGAGGCGAAGACGCTTCCTGAGGTGATCCAGGAAATGCTTCTGACCACCACATCGGAGCGTCAGGGCCGCGCCATTGATCATGAGCAATCGGCGAGCATGGAGAAGAAGAAGCAAGAGGGGTATTTCTGATGAGCACCCAGGACAACAGCCCCACCTATGTCATCGACACTCTGATTGCCGAAGACATCGACGCCTATCTGGAAAAGCACCAGCACAAGACGATGCTCAGGTTCATCACCTGCGGCTCTGTCGATGATGGCAAATCGACGCTGATCGGGCGCTTGCTTTACGACAGCAAGATGATCTTCGAGGATCAGCTGGCAAGCCTTGAGCATGACAGCAAAGCGGTCGGCACCCAGGGCGGCGAGATCGACTTTGCGCTGCTGGTTGACGGCCTTGCCGCCGAGCGCGAGCAGGGCATCACCATCGACGTGGCTTACCGCTTCTTCGCGACGGAGAAGCGCAAGTTCATCGTGGCCGACACCCCCGGCCATGAGCAATATACCCGCAATATGGTGACCGGCGCCTCGACCGCCGACCTTGCGGTGATCCTGATCGACGCGCGCCAGGGCGTGCTGACGCAGACGCGGCGGCACTCTTATCTTGTGAACCTGCTGGGCATCAGGAATGTGGTGCTGGCGGTCAACAAGATGGACCTCGTCGGCTATAGCGCCGAGCGGTTCTATGAAATCGTCTCGGATTATTCGGCCTTCGCGCGCCAGATCGGGCTGGAGGCGTTCCTGCCAATCCCGATTTCCGGGCTGAAGGGCGACAATATCGTCACCCGTTCGCAAGACACGCCCTGGTATCAGGGCCCGACCCTGATCGAGCATCTGGAAACCGCGCCCGTCAATGACACGCGGATGCAGGACCTGCCGTTCCGCATGCCGGTGCAATGGGTGAACCGGCCCAACCTGGATTTCCGCGGTTTTGCCGGGCTGGTCGCTTCGGGTTCCATCGCGCCAGGCGATGCGATCCGGGTGCTGCCCTCGGGCAAGACCACCACTGTCAAGGCGATCCCCTCCTTCGATGGCGATCTGAGCCGCGCGGTCGCGGGCCAGTCGATCACCCTGACGCTCAGTGATGAGGTTGACTGCTCGCGCGGGGATATCATCGTGCAGGCCGATGCGCCTTGCGAGGTGGCGGACCAGTTCGAGGCGACTCTGGTCTGGATGTCGGATGCCGAGATGCTGCCGGGCCGCCCCTATCTTCTTAAGGTCGGCACGCAAACCGTCACTGCCACCGTGACCGAGCCGAAATATGAGGTCAACGTCAATACGCTGGAGCACCTGGCCTCGAAAACGCTGGGGCTGAATGCAATCGGCGTCGTCAATATCTCGACCGACCGCCAGATCCCGTTCGAGGCCTATGCGACCAATCCCGACCTTGGCGGCTTCATCCTGATCGACCGGATGACCAATGCGACCGTCGCGGCGGGCATGATCCATTTCGCACTGCGGCGCAGCCAGAACATCCACTGGCAGGCGGTCGACATTAACCGCGAGGCGCATGCGGGGCTGAAGAATCAAAAGCCTGCGGTCGTCTGGTTCACCGGCCTTTCTGGCTCGGGCAAATCGACCATCGCGAACCTTGTCGAGAAAAAGCTTCATGCGATGGGCAAGCACACCTTCCTGCTGGATGGTGACAACGTCCGCCACGGGCTGAACCGCGACCTTGGCTTTACCGATGCCGACCGGGTGGAGAATATCCGCCGGGTGGGCGAGGTGGCCAGGCTGATGACCGATGCCGGGCTGATCGTGCTGACCGCCTTCATTTCGCCTTTCCGGTCAGAGCGGCGCATGGTGCGCGACCTGATGGCCGAAGGTGATTTCCTCGAGATCCACGTCAACACGCCGCTGGAAGTGGCCGAGGCGCGCGATGTGAAGGGGCTTTATAAAAAGGCGCGTTCGGGCCAGCTGAAGAACTTTACCGGCATCGACAGCCCCTATGAAGCGCCCGAGGCGCCCGAGCTGGTGGTCAATACAACCACCCTTTCGGCGGAAGAGGCGGCGGATCGTGTGGTGGAACTGATCCTCGCGCGGCGCTGAAACCGACGCGTCGGCTTTGCCTGGCCAGCCCTTTGCGGATGGCCAGGCGAGGTTTCCTGGCGTCAGTGAGCAACACCTTCCCGGTGGCGTTGTGTTCATCAATCGCAATGGCTTGCGGGGATGAGAAGCCCTGGAAGAATATGGATCGTGGAAGACGCGCCGCCCGGTCGTATTTCACGCGACCATGGCGTATGCCCTGACACTTCCTCTCTGGGTCAAATGATCAAACTGGCTGGTGCCCGCCGGTCTGCTTGCTATACAGCGACAGGTTGTTTCCGCAAGTTCGACACAATTTTATCCATAAGCGGTTCTATCCTGATAATAACGATAATTATGAGCAGATCATGGCCAATATCTCAGGCGCTCCCGGCAGCACGTCCATCAATGGAACCAGCGGCAATGACTCGATCATTGGCCTGAACGGAAATGATACCATTTCCGCAGGAGCCGGCGATGACACGGTTTATGCAGGGGCTGGCAATGACGTTGTCAATGGCGGCGATGGCGGTGATCTCATCTATGGCGATTCCGACGTTCCGCAGGCCTGGGCGTGGCAGGTTTACAACCGCGATTTTACCAGCAACGATAGCCAGGGCGGGCAGATCACCAATGGCGTGCTGGCCGGTACCGGCATCTCGTCGGCTTTCAATGTGCAGGCCCATGCGCTTCAGGCGCGCGGTACCAGCGGCGATCCCGATGATTTCGGCGTGGTCTATAGCAGCAGTTTTACCGCCGGAGCCCAGGGAACCTACCAGTTCAGCCTGACCTCGGATGACGGCTCGCGTATCGTTATCCGCGATGCGAATGGCACTGCCCTGACCTGGACGGGGCAAACCACCGGCCAGACCGGGCTGACCTATCTGAACAACGACTTCCACCAGTCGGCGACGACGCGCTCGGCCAGTGTCACCCTCAACGCCAACCAGACCTATACGATCGAGGTCTATTACTGGGAAAACCAGGGCGGCAACACGCTTGCGGGCACGGTCCGCGCGCCGGGTGGAACCGCGCATGATCTTGCCACGTCGCCCTTTATCGGCACCGCGGTCAATGTCGGCAATGACACGCTGAACGGGGATGGCGGCAATGATACCATCTTCGGCGAGGGCGGGGATGACCACCTTTACGGTGGGGCGGGTGACGACAGTCTTTATGGCGGCCTGGGCAATGACCGTCTCTATGGCGGCGAGGGCAGTGACCGTCTCGAAGGGGGCGCGGGCAACGATTCCCTTGACGGCGACGGCGGGAATGACACGCTTTTCGGTGGGGACGGCAATGACACTCTGAACGGCGGTGTCGGAAACGATTTCCTTTACGGTGGCGCGGGTCAGGATTCGCTTCCCGGGGGGGGCGGAAACGACGTTCTGGACGGTGGCGATGGCAATGACGCGCTTTATGGCGGCGACGGCAATGACACGCTGATCGGAGGCCCTGGGGCCGATGTGATGAGTGGCGGCGGCGGGATGGATTACGCCGATTATTCCGGTTCGACCGCCGGGGTGAATGTCGATCTCACCGCCGGGGTCGGGCTGGGCGGCTATGCCGAGGGCGATACCTTCGCCGGGGTCGATGGGCTGATCGGCTCGGATCACAATGATACGATGGTCGGCTATGACGGATCGTCTGCAGATCCGGTCGATGGCTATACCAATGTTTTCTACGGCGGCGCGGGCAATGATTACCTCGACGGCCGGGGCGGCGATGATTCGCTTTATGGCGGCTCTGGCAATGATACGCTGATCGGGGGAAGCGGAAACGACCACCTTGATGGCGGCACCGGCACCGATGTGTTCCGCTTCGCGGATGGTCATGGCGCGGATACCGTTATCGGCGGCGAGAATACCGGCGATAACGACCTGATCGACGCCTCAGAGATGACGACGGCGGTCAATGTCACCTATACCGGCGCCGAAGCGGGCACTTTGACCGGCAGCGGTGGCAGCATTGCCTTCAGCGAGATCGAAAGCCTTCACCTTGGCAGCGGCAATGATACCGTAACCGCCGGGGCGGGGATGGGGCCGATCATCGTCGATGGCGGCGCAGGGACGGATACGCTGATCATCAATGGCAGCACTGTCGACCGCCATTCCGTGACACTCGACGACAGTCTCAGCGGGATTTTCTACCCCGGGCATGGCCCCGCTATTCCCTTTGGCCCGGGCGAGGCGCGCAAGCTCAGCGATCTCCTGGGCGGTGACCGCACCGGCAGTTACCATATTACCGGCGGCAGTTTCTCGGGCACGATCGGTGATGTCACCTTCGAAAATTTCGAGAGCGTCCGCTTTGACGTGGTCTGTTTCTGCCGTGGCACCATGATCACCACCGGGCGCGGCGAGGTCGCGGTCGAGGATCTGGCGCCGGGCGATCTGGTCTGGACGCTGGACAACGGCATGCAGCCGATCCGATGGATCGGCATGGCCACACGTGAGGCGCGCGGGCGGATGGCCCCGGTTGTCATCCGCAAGGGCGCTTTGGGCAATAACTGCGATCTGCGGGTCTCGCCGCAGCACCGGATGCTGATCCGTGGCTGGCAGGTCGGCATGCTTTACGGGCATGACGAGGTGCTGGTTCCGGCAATCGCCCTGGCCGGCAATGATCTAGTGACCCGCGAGGAATCGGACAGTGTGGATTACTTCCACATCCTGTTCGACCGCCATGAGATCGTCCGTGCCGATGGCGCCCTGAGCGAGAGCTTCCATCCTGGTGACCAGGGCATGCGCGCGCTTGACGAACCGGCCCGCGAAGAGCTGCTCAAGCTGTTCCCCGAGATCGATCCCAACCAGGCAGACGATGCAGCACCCTGTGCGACATCCGGCAGGGGCCTCGCCCGTCCGGTGCTGAAACATTACGAAGGACAGGTCCTCGCGCGGATGCTCTGGCTGGGTGCCGGGCATGCCGCAGAGCCTGCGCACCAGACCGGGGCCGCAGGGCCGGAAGCTGCGGAAGCTGGCTTTGACGAAAAGGTGCTCGCTGCCGCCCTCGTCTGACTGCTTTGGCCCCTGATCGCTTTGACCATTGAGAACAGACCCCGCCGCCACCTTCCGACAGGGTGGCGGCTTTTCTGTTCCGGCGCATAAGAGGCGCTCCTCTTCCGCTGGGTGTTCAGTCCCGGCATCTGGTGAATCGGGTTCAGAATGAAACTGTCGGGCTCTGATGGCAGCGGCATACCTGATTTGCCCGTCTCGGTCTTCAGCCAGGCTGACAGCCTGTCGGCAAAGGGTCCGGTTTGCTCGGCCAGTTCCGGCGTGGTGAAGACCCGCTCGATCGTTCCCGCCTTCAGGTGCTTCTTGAGCGTATTGCGAGACAGTCCGGTCCGTCGAGCAATCTCGCGGATCGGAAGCCCGTGCCGCAGCCGAAGCTTCCGGATAATGTTCAAAAGTCCCATGTAGATCACTCCGTTGCCCCCCATCGCTCGACGCGCGGAGGAAGGGTCACATGGGTCAATTCTCAATGGAAATTATGCGCTCAACCGGGGACTTCCGGGTGGAAATCAACAGACCAGAGCCATTTTCCAGAGATAACAGCCATTGCCCGAGCCGGGGGACTACGGCGGCAGATCAGGATTCGAGAGGTAGGCCCGGCCAACACATAACCCGGAAATTCTAAGAGCGACGACGCGGGTGCCTATGGAAAAGCGGAAAAGATCCCGTTACTCATCGAAAGATGATCGAGACCTTGCCTCCTTGCCCCGAATGCTCTTCCGTCTACACCTATGAGGTTGACGCGCTGCTGACCTGTCCCGAATGCGGTCACGAGTGGCCACCCGGTGCCACTGAAAGCAGCACTGTTCCAGAGGTGCGCGACAGCGTTGGTAACGTCTTGCGTGACGGCGATACGGTGACTGTCATTAAGGATCTGAAGATCAAAGGTTCTTCTTCCGTGGTGAAGGTGGGCACAAAGGTGCGTGGCATCCGGCTGGTGGATGGCGATCATGACATAGACTGCAAGATCCCCGGGATTGGTCAGATGGGGCTGAAATCACAATTCGTTAAGAGGGTTTCAGATTGACGGAAGCTGCCTTCCATGCCGCTCGCCGCCGCACAAATATGTAACCAGGCGACTTTAGCTTACGGATCTGTGGCGCAAATTGCGTGAAATATTCATCTTGTGGCCGCCCGCGTGGCAGCCGGGCAGAATCCAAATACCCGCAGGCCTGAGCCGCAAGGCCACAAAAGGACGGACCAATATCGCTCCTTGCTTCTAAAATTACCAGGCAAGGCGTCGACAAATCCACGGGCTGTTCAGTGTGACGCTGATACACGGGAAATGCAGGCGGTCGATATGGCCAGCAACCGCATCGGGATAGGCCTGTTTTACCCGATCTGTTGACGCAGATCCCGACGGACGAGCGGATCGCCAGCATCACCGCGGAAGGCATCCATGACACTAAAGCGTGCCATACTGCCACGACGAAACGCCCGGAACTGGGGGGACAGGATCCCGGCCTGCTAGCTGGTAACAAAGCCCCGTAGGGCGTCCTTCCATTCCAGCGAAAGGATCGCACCAGCAAACCGTGGGACCAAACACCTGGACATCCCCCGCCAGCCCAGCCCACAGACAATGGTCACGCGGGGATGGCTGATGGGGGCGAGGATTTCTTCCTTGCGACCCGCGCGCCTGGCGCAAAGCCGGTGTTGTGGAGGGGGGGGGTTTGGGCTAACCTGTCGATTGCATGCAATCCAGGGAGTGGCGCGCTGACCAACCGTGAAAAGAAACCCACCTCGACCGAGCGTATCCGCGTCACTCTGGCGGATGAGATCGTGCGCGGTCAGATCGGGCCCGGCGTCGTTCTGGATGAGACCTCGCTGGCGCAGCGCTTTGCCGTCTCACGAACCCCGGTGCGAGAGGCGATCCGCCAGCTGGAAGCCATCGGTTTCGTCGAGGCGCGGCCGCATCGCGGCGCCGTGGTGCCGCTATTCACGCCCGAGCGTCTGAACGAGATGTTTTCGGTCATGGCCGAGATGGAGGGGCTTTGTGCCCGCGCCGCGGCCGAGCATATGCCCCCCGAGTGCGTCGCGCAGCTGCGCGATGCGCACAAGGCCTGCGGGCTTTGTGTCGATGCCGATGATGTCGCGGGCTATTACGAGGCGAATGCCGCCTTTCACGAGCTGATCTATACGCTTGGCGGCAATGGCTTTTTGGCCGATGTGACGCGCAGTGTGCGCAACCGCCTGCAACCTTTCCGCCGCGCGCAGTTCAGCTCGGCCGGTCGGATCCAGCGCTCGATCGAAGAGCATGGCGCGATTGTAGAGGCGATCCTTGCAGGCGACGCGGAGGCCGCCGGGCGGCTGGCCCGCGACCACATCCAGGTTGTTCGCAAATCTGTTGGTCGGGTTGCGCCCGCGCTTGACACCTGACGGCAGGGCGCGGGGCCAGCCCGGATGGCCCCGCAAGGCGCGTCAGGCCGATACCTTTGCCGCGATCCAGGCGCGCCAGCCGCCGAAACGGGTGATGTCCTCGGCGTCGCGCGTGGCGATCTCTTCAACAAGAAAGCCCTTGGCATGGCTGCCATCCTCAAGGACCAATGTGCCGATGCCCAGGGGTTGGGGTATGCGCGAGACGAAGGTGCCGAAGGCCGCGGCGGAGAGCGCCCAGACCTCGACCTCGATCGCAGCACCCGCCTCGGCGCCCACGCGCAACAGCCCGGGTTTGCGCGGCGTTGTGCCGGGAAGCTCGTAAAGCCGGTACAGCGGCGCGGTCTGCGTTTTGACGACAAGGGTGCCGCCCGGCGTGGTCAGCTCGTGGTTGAGCGGCATGCCGCTCAGATGCGCGCCAACGACGGCCACCGCGATGGTCTCCTCCGGCAGGGCAAGGCTCAGGGGGGCGTGTTCATTCTGCATGGAAATCTACTCTTCAGGAAGGGATGCCGCCCGGGCGCGCTGCGGCTGCACCGGGCGGCGGCTGATTGGCTCAGGGGTTGGACAGATCCAGACCTTCCCAGGCTTTCAGAACGATCTCATCGGTCAGCACCTCTGACAGATCAACCGGGCCCGCCAGCGCCTTCTGCTCCCCCTCACCGAGTTGCAGATAGCTCATATAGGTGTCCCAGGCTGCGGGCAGGAATGTCCCATGTTTTTCAACGCCTTCAGGGGCAGTATAATAGGTCTGGACCAGCGCCCAGAAGGGCTCTGCCACCGGGTTGTCGCCAAGGCTGGCGGCGGCGTATTTGGTTTTCAGAAGCGCAAAGGTCTCATCGGGATGCGCCATCCCCCAGGCCCAGCCCTTCAGCGTGGCGCGGGTGAATTTGACCAAAAGCTCCGGGTCTTGCTCGAAGGTTTCGGTCCGCACGGCAAGTGCATCGCCCGGGAAGGCAGCAATCGCGGCGGGCGTGATCGAGCGGGTCTCGATCCCCTGCGCCGGCAAAAGCAGCAGGTCGCGCCTGGCGCCGGCATAGGCCTGGATCCGGTCTGCCTCAAACGAGCGCACCGTGGTCGGATCGCCTTCGCCCGCGATCACCATCCTGATATCGGCGCCCTCCGACAGCCCGCTTTCGACGATCGAGGCGCGCACCATCGGCACCTCGCCCCCCGCCAGATCCGAGACGCCGAGCGTATGGCCCTTCATATCGGCCATGGTCTTGACGGGGCTGTCTTTCGGAACGACGATGTCGAAGGTATCGGGGTAGTAGATCTGCATGATCGACTTCAGCGGGAAGCCGCGCTGCACCGCTTGCATGGTGGCCGAGGCAGAGAAAATACCCCAATCCACATTGCCCGCTGCCAATTGCCGCGCCGCATCCGACGACCCCTTAGAGTAGTTCAGCGTCACCTCAAGGCCTTCCGCGGCGTAATAGCCCTGCTCCTGGGCGATGAAGATCGGGAACATCTGCGCCGTCGGCCTGAACCGCTCCGGGTTTGCCGGAGGCTGATTACGGTTAGTTACGCGGCGATGTCTTCAATTTCCAGAGCCGCGTAGAAGTTTGCTTCTGCCTCTGCTGGCGGGATGCTCCCGATCGGCTCAAGCAGG
>NZ_JABJXT010000035.1 GCF_013155295.1 Pseudogemmobacter hezensis
AACAGCTACAAGCGCATCAACGCGCCGCGCACCTCATCGGGTGCGACCTGGGCGCCGAATTCGGTCACCTGGACCGGCAACAATCGCACCCATATGGTGCGCGTCCCGGGCCCCGGCCGGTTCGAGCTGCGCCTGCCCGACGGTGCCGCCAACCCCTATCTGATGCAGGCGGTGATCCTGGCCGCAGGCCTCGACGGGATCCGCACAAATGCCGACCCCGGCCCGCGATCAGACATCAACTTCTACACCGACGGCCATCTGATCAAAGACGCGCCCAAGCTGCCCCTGAACCTGCTCGACGCCATCCGCGCCTTCGATGCCGATACCGACCTCAAATCTGCCCTCGGCGAAGAGCTCTCAAACGCCCTCATCAAAATGAAAACACAGGAATGGAACGAATACTGCGGCCATTTCACTGAATGGGAAAAAAGAAACACCATCGATATCTGAGGCTTGCCGATCCCCTGGCGGGGCGGTCCTGAGCCGGCCTGCCGTACTTGCGCGCCCGGAGATCGGGCGCGTTTTTTTCATGTGTTGCGTCAGGTCAGGCCTTTTGATGATACTCGCCCGATATAATTCGGGGCGCAGATGATCAGACCAGAACAGGTGAAGGTGCTTTTTGCCGATCAGTCACTGGGGGCGACAGTCAGGCTGGTGGCTGAAACGCTTTTGGCGCGAATTAACGGCCAGGAATATGCCGCTGATGAGCGGTTGCCGTCGGAGCGGACCCTGGCCGGAGAACTGGGCGTGGCCCGAAACACCGTGCGCGAAGCCCTTGATGTGCTGGAGGGGCGGGGTGTCATCCGCAGGCGTGCCGGATCCGGCAGTTTTGTGACAGGAATGATGCGCCAGGATGAGACTGCGATTGGCCATGTCGCCGCAGAAACGGGCCCGCTGGACTTGCAGGTCATGCGAGGGATCCTGGAGCCTGAGATGATTCGCCTGGCGATTATTGCGATGTCGCCGCGCGATATCGAGGGCCTGGGGGAGGTTCTTTCCTCTATGGAGGCGGTGACGACCAATGCCGATGACTTTGCGCGTCTTGAGGATGAATTTCATCGCCATATTGCCCGTGCCACCGGCAACCCGCTTCTCATTGCCTGTTATGACCTTGTCATCGCGGCAAGGCGCCAGGCCTTTCGCGCTGCGCTTAATCGGCGCTTTCTGACGCCGAAACGCATCCAGGATTGCCAGCGCTATTATAACACGCTTTTCAACACGCTGGCCTCGCGTGACATAGAAAATGCGGTCGAATTTACGAAACTTCTGTTGATCGAAGAGCAGAAGCTGCTGATGCAAGAGGAATAGAGGGCTGAGTTTCCATCGTTGTATCGCGGATAGGAGGCGCTTTCTTTCCCTGGCGCTGATACCACATCTGGCCCAACCGCTCCATCTCATGGCGCAGCCTTGCGCCATGGCTGTCAAGCCAGGCCGGAACCGAGCCAAATTCCACGATGCGTGCTTTCCCGCCCAGGATTCTGACCACCGGCCAGTCGCCTGCCAGAAGGTTGTCATTCCCAAAATAGTCAGCGCCCAACCACTGGGCGTGGCCAAAAGCGTGATCAACAAAGCCACCATGTTTCAGCGCGGCCAATACGGACACGGCAGCAGCTGTGCCTGCCTTCTGTACTGCCATGTGCCACAGATCGAGTGTCGCGGCATATTCCCATGAGACCGAACCCCAGCTGCCAGGAAACCGATGCTCATATTCCGAGAAAAATCTTGCCGGATGGTTAAAGAAGAAGCTTTTATCCTGCAGCGCGGGGTCATCGAAATCAGGGAACTGGAACAAAAATCCTTCCATGAACTCTGTTGACGTTTTGGTAATCAGATCACGGTATCCATCAGCGGTGCAGGATAGAATCTGCCCGGTAAACCCCTGTCGAAAGGCGGCCTCGGTCAGGGCGTGGACCATTGGCGTATGGCTTGTGCACCAGCATAGAATCTGCGGGGCGCTGGCAAGAAGGGCGGCCACGATCTCTTCGGCATTGCCGTCGAGATTGGGGTAAAGAACCTCATTTGTAACGGCAAACCCATCTGCCGCGAAGGCCGCGCGGTAGGTTGCAAGAGAGGGCAGGCCCATCTCATCTGTCTGGCTGCAAAGCGCGACGCGCTTCAGGTCAGGAAAATTGCGGGCAAGCCAGTTGACGGCGGTCACATTGAACAATGGGTGCGCCTCACTGGGCGCGATCAGATAGGGGGTGTCAGGAGAAAGGTCACTGGGCAATAGCGTCGAGGTCAGGATGCGCCGCTCATTGAGCCATGGGCGTAACTTGTGCAATGAGTCGCCGCCCAACATCATCAGAAAGCGAATGTCACCGTCCTGAACCAGCCGTTTGGCCCCCGCCAGAGCACAGTCGGGATCGTAGCCGCAATCCTCTGCCAGAATCTCGACTTTGTGACGCTTATGACCGATCATCATGCCGCCTGAGGCGTTGATCTGGTCAGCCCAGATCTGGCAACCATAGAGGCCCGGCAACCCCCAGGAGCGGACCTCTCCTGAAAGTGGTGCCAGAAAACCGACCGCAATCCGCTTTTCGTTCGCGGTATCAAGCCGACGCATCCTGCCGTTGACGGCCAGACGCTGTGCCAGACTGGATGTTCCCGTCATTCTCTTGCACCATCCATCAGTCAAATGTCGCTTTCATAGGCCAATATAGCCGGAAAATTATTCCCATCATGAAGATTTGTTGACATGTGGCGGTTCCTATCGCGTAATTGGTTCAACCAATAAAGAACCAATCAGGAAACTGGTATAGACCAACGGGAGCAATCGGATGACGAAACGAATCGCCGTGATCGGGGCCGGCCCATCCGGGCTGGCGCAGCTGCGCGCATTCCAGTCGGCGCAAGCCGCGGGGACCGAAATCCCCGAAATCGTGTGCTTTGAAAAGCAGTCTGATTGGGGCGGCCTTTGGAACTACAGCTGGCGCACTGGTCTGGACCAGTATGGAGAGCCGGTACATGGTTCCATGTATCGCTACCTCTGGTCAAACGGGCCGAAAGAAGGGCTCGAATTTGCCGATTACTCATTCGAAGAGCATTTCGGCAAGCAAATCGCCTCTTATCCGCCGCGGGCGGTGCTGCTGGACTATATCGAGGGGCGGGTGAAAAAGGCGGGCGTGCGCAAATGGATCCGCTTTGAAAACGTCGTGCGGCTGGTCGATTGGGATGAGAGCAGGAAAAAATTCACGGTCACCGTCCAGGATCTGCCAAAAGATCACTGCTATTCTGAAGAATTTGACCATGTGATCGTCGCGTCAGGCCATTTCTCGACGCCGAATGTTCCGGAATTCCCAGGATTTGACCGTTTCAATGGCCGGATCGTTCATGCCCATGATTTCCGCGATGCGCGCGAATTTACGGGCAAGGATGTTCTGCTGGTTGGGACGTCGTATTCCTCTGAGGACATCGGGTCGCAATGTTGGAAATACGGCGCGAAGTCGATTACCAACACCTATCGCTCGGCCCCGATGGGGTTCAAATGGCCGGATAATTGGGAAGAAAAGCCCAATATGCAGAAAGTTGAAGGGAATATCGTAACCTTTGGCGATGGCACGACGAAGAAGATCGATGCGATCATTCTGTGCACGGGCTACAAGCACCACTTCCCGTTCCTGCCCGACGGCCTGCGCCTGCGCACTGCGAACCGTCTGGCGACCAATGACCTCTATAAAGGGGTGGCCTATGTGCATAATCCGGCGCTGTTCTATATTGGCATGCAGGATCAGTGGTTTACCTTTAACATGTTCGACGCTCAGGCCTGGTGGGCGCGCGATGTGATCCTGGGGCGGATCGCGCTGCCTGGCAAAGATGCGATGCTTGCTGATGTGGCTGACCGGGTCGCACGTGAGGATGCAGGCGCGGATACGCATGATGCGATCCAGTATCAGGGCGACTATGTTAAGGAATTGATCGCCGAGACCGACTATCCCAGTTTTGATGTCGATGGTGCCTGTGAGATTTTCTTCGAGTGGAAAGAGCACAAGAAGAAAGACATCATGGGATTTCGCAACAATTCCTACAAATCGGTCATCACGGGCACGATGGCACCAAAGCATCATACCGCATGGAAGGATGCGCTGGATGATACGATGGAAAGCTATCTGAAAAACTGAACGGTCGGCTCTGGCGCAAACAGGCCTGCTGAACAGTCAGGGGCACCGGATTGATCCGGTGCCCCTTCTTAAAATCATCCCGTCGTATCCCTGGCGGATTTAGCCAGGGGGCGCGGGGGGATCAGGAAACGACCAGATAAGAGGCGGGGTCGGCCGAGGTGGCGAATTCTTCCATTTTGGTGATCAGGCCATTGGCGACGGTATAGACCTGCACCCATTTGTTCGAGAGCTTGCCCTCGATCCCGTCCATCACATAGCTTTCCTCGCCCAGCACAACGACTTTGTCGCCCTGCTCGATAAAGGTCAGCGGGCGGAAGTAGTCGATTTTCATCGCGCTGAAGCTGGTGCCGAAGAATTTTTCAGCGCCGCTTTTGCCTTCAAAGCGCACCGACGGCATTTTCTGCGATCCATGGTGAATCCAGAGCGTGTCGTCAGAGACGGTGGCCAGCGCCCCGGGCAGGTCTTTGGCGTTGAAAGCAGTGAACATCCGGTCGATTACGGCGCGTACAGGAGTGGTCATTTTAGCCTCTTTCAATCAAAAAGGTGGTGTGATGGGCGCGTTTGCCCATCATATCACACAGTCACAGGTTACACTTTCGTATCGTCCTGCCGGGAATTTTCGGCAGGCTGGGTCAGGTTAAGGGGGCTTAGCCTGGCAAAGCAAAGACCGTTTTCACGATCTCATCCACAGATTTCGGCGCCCGGCCCAGCAGGGTCTGCAGATCGCGCGATTCGATTTCATACTGACCGTTGCGGATATCCTGCACCGTGCCCAGCGTCAGCCAGATCAGGAAATCGGGCAGTCCGGCGGCCTTCATCCCCTCGCGCAGCGCGTCTTCGGGGATGTTCTGATAGCCAAGGCTGCGGCCGGTCTGGCGGCTGAGCGCGGCGGCGACATCACCATAGCTCCAGGACTGATTGGCGGTGATATTATAGGTTTTTCCGGCATGGCCGCCTTGCAAAAGCAGGTTGGCGGTGGCCTCGCCCATTTCCGCGCGCAGCGCATAGGGCACGCGACCATCGCCGCCGGGCAGGAAAATCCCGTCTGTCAGCGCATTCGGGCCGGCGATCTGGGCGATCGCCTCGGCATACATGGTGTTGCGCAGGAAGGTCCAGGCCATGCCCGAGGCGCGGATGTGATCCTCGGTCTCGAAATGGCTGGACATCAGATCGCGCACGCCCGAGGTCTTGATGTCGTGAATGGCAAGCCCGGTATAGACGACGTGCTTCACGCCTGCGGCGCGGGCGGCATCGACCACTTTGATCTGCTGCGGGCCGCGGTCCTGGGACATTGTCGAGATGAAGAGAAAGGTCTCAATCCCGGCAAAAGCGGCGGGCAGGGTGTCAGGGGCATCGAAATCCGCGATGCGAACCTCAATCCCCTGATCGGAGTAGGGCTTCGCCTTATTGGCATCGCGGGCAAGGACGGCAAAACGCCCTTTCGCGCCCTGGCTTAAAAGGTGCTTCACAACCTCCTGGCCCAGCTGGCCAGTTGCTCCACTTATCAGGATCATAACAAACTCCACTCATTGTAAACACAGGTTAGCGGTAACGCGGGACGCTGTAACGATCAACTTCTATCGCTTTTGATCAACTATTGCTGAGGCGGATCCCCGCCTTTCGGGCAGGTTAGGATCCGCGGGTGAGGGGCGGCCCCTCACTGGCGGATCCGTCACCGGCCGGCTCGTCATTGGCCGGTCCGTCATCGGGCGACCAGATGGCCGCCGCCGATATCCTGCAGCTGCACGCGGTCTGGGCCCTGGCCCAGGGGCCAGACCGGGCTGGGGATCTCGCCCGCCAGCCGGGCCAGGGCCTCGCGCGGGCGGCGCGGGTCCGGCACCGGAACCGCGGCCAGCAGGCGCTGCGTATAGGGGTGCTGCGGGTTCCCGAACAGCTGCGCGCGGCTGCCCATCTCGACGATCTGGCCCAGATACATCACCGCCACCCGGTCTGAGACATTCTCGACCACCGCCATGTCATGGCTGATGAAGAGAAAGCTCATGCCCATTTCGCGCTGCAGATCGCGCAACAGATCCAGCACCCGCGCCTGGATCGAGACATCCAGCGCCGCTACGCTTTCATCGCAGACGATCAGCTTTGGCTTCAGTGCCAGGGCCCGCGCGATGCAGATGCGCTGGCGCTGGCCGCCGGAAAACTGATGCGGATAGCGCCCCATTGCCGAGGCGGGCAGGCCAACACGGTCCAGCAGGTCGCGCACCCGTGCCCGTTGGGCGTCGGGGGTGCCGATGCCGTGGATGACCAGCGGCTCGCGGATCAGCTCGCCCACGGTCATTCGCGCGTCCAGCGCCGCCATCGGGTCCTGGAAGACGATCTGCAGGTCGCGGCGCAGCGCCTTGCGCCCGGTGCTGTCCAGCTCGGAAAGCGCTGTGCCCGCCACCTCGATCCGGCCCTCATGGGGCACCAGCCCGACCAGCGCCCGCGCCATCGTCGATTTGCCGCAGCCGGATTCGCCGACCAGCGACAGGGTCTCACCTTTGAAAATCTCAACCGAGACATGCTCGACCGCGTGGACACGCGCGGCCACCCGGCCCAGCAGCCCGGCCCGGATCGGAAAGCGGACCGAGACATCCTGGAAGCTGACCAGCCGCTCTGGCGTGGCGGGCAGATCCGGGCGGGCAGGGCCGCCACCAATCCGGGGCACCGCAGCCAGCAACTCGCGGGTATAGGCCTCGCGGGGGGCCTCAAACAATTCGGGGGTGAGGGCGGTCTCAACCACGCGGCCCTTTTTCATCACGATCACCCGGTCGGCCATCTCGGCCACCACGCCCATGTCATGGGTGATCAGGATCACGGCGGTGCCCAGATCGCGCTGCAGATCGCGGATCAGGTCAAGCACCTCGCGCTGCACGGTCACATCCAGCGCGGTGGTCGGCTCATCGGCGATCAGCACATCGGGGCGCAGCGCAATCGCCATGGCGATCATCACCCGCTGGCGCATACCGCCCGACAGCTCATGCGGGAATTGTTCAAGCCGGCGCTCGGGCTGCGACAGGCGCACCGCCTGCAGCGCCGCCAGGGCCCGCGCCCGCGCCTCACGCATTGGAACCGGGTCATGGGCGCGGATCGCCTCGGTCAGCTGGCGGCCGATCGACATCACCGGGTTCAGCGCGGTCATCGGCTCCTGGAAGATCATCGAGATCCGCGCGCCGCGCAGGCTTTGCAGCTTTTTCTCTGGCAGCCTGGTCAGCTCGGTGCCGCCCAGCCGGATCGAGCCCCCCGTAACCCGCACCGCAGGCGCGGGCAAAAGGCCCATCACCGCAAGCGAGGTGATCGACTTGCCAGAGCCGCTTTCCCCGGCAATCGCAAGGGTTTCACCACGCCGCAGGTCAAAGCTGAGCCCTTCGACCAGGGGGATCAGCCCCTGGTCGGACCGGGCCGAGACCTGCAGATCCTGCACGCGCAAAACCACATCATCGGCGGCAGAGAGGGCAGGCTGGGTCATTCAAACACCACACGCGGGATGTAGAAGCTGACCACCACATTCGGCATGTCGACGATCTCGGAGATCCGCAGATCACCGCAGACCGAGCACAGCATATAGGCCTCGACCGGGTCCAGCTTTTGCGTGGCGCAAAGCAGGTCGATCATGCCCGAGACCGCCTCTTTGGCCGCAGCCCAAAGGTCGGGGTCGATGCCGGTGGTGACCTCATAGCCTTTGGCGTCCAGATGGCGGGTGACGGGGCCCGGGGTGGTGAAACGCGGGAATTTCAGCGGCTGGTTCTTGACCAGATCCAGCGTCAGCACCACGTCGAAGGGGCTTTCAATCGCGGTGCCGCAGACCTCACCATCGCCCTGGGCGGCATGGGTGTCACCGACGGAAAACAGCGCGCCCTCAACCTCGACCGGCAGGTAAAGTGTGGTGCCTGCGCTGAGGTCGCGGATGTCGAGATTGCCCCCCACCCGGCGCGGCGGCACGACGGAATGATGCCCGGCCTCGGCCAGCGCATTGCCGATGGTGCCGGCGAAAGGCTTCAGCGGCACGCGGGCGTTTTTGCCAAAGAGCGCGGGCTCCAGGCTGGTCGGATCGAATTTCCAGACGTTCAGCGCGGGCTCTTCGAACTGATCGGTCAGAAGGCCAAAGCCGGGGATATTCGCGGTCCAGCCAAAGCCCGCGCCCTCGCGCAGCTGCGGCGTGAAGCTTTCAATCGTGACCTTCAGCACATCGCCGGGCCTTGCGCCATCGACATAGATCGGCCCCGAAACCGGGTTGATCTTGCCAAAGTCCAGCGCCCCCACATCCGCAACAGTCGAGCGGGGGCCAAGCTGGCCCCCGGAACTGTCGAGGCACTGGAACAGGATCGTCTCACCCGGGGCAGCGGTCAGGGCGGGGGCAAAGGAATTGTCCCAGCCGAACTGATGCTGATGGGCGTGGATCGTATGATTGCAGTGCTTGCACATGATCCGTGCTCACTCCTTGATATAGACGTAATCGTAATTGACCGGGATCGAGACCGGATCGACATAAAGCGCATCTGCGCCGCCCATCCGCGGTGACTTCATCGTATAGCGCTGCTCGTTGAAGACGGGGGCCCAGGGGGCATCCTCCATCACGCCCATATAGGTGTCAGACCACAGTTTCAGCCGCTCTTCCGCTTTGGCCGGATCGACGGTGCTGTCAGCCTTTGCCGCCAGAGCGTCGAGTTCGGCATTGCAGTATTTCGACCAGTTCCAGCCGCCCTCAACCGCGCCGCCGCAGCCAAGGATCGGGCCGTAGAAGTTCGAGGGATCGGGGAAGTCGGCAATCCAGGCCATGCCGCCCGACCAGATCATCGGGGCCTGGCCTGCGCCGCCTGCCTCGATAACATTGGCCTGGGCGAGGCTGCGGATATTGGCGGTGATGCCGATTGCCTTCAGATCCTGCTGGATCGCCTGGGCGATGCGGGGGTTCGGATCGGTGTTCATCACATAGATCTCGGTCTCAAACCCATCGGCGAGGCCCGCTTCAGCCAGCAGCGCCTTTGCGCCTTCGACATCATAGGGATAGCCCGCGTAATCTTTGGTATAGCCCGGCATTGAGGGGGGCAGCGGCTGGTTCGCGGGCACCGCGCGGCCATTGATCACCTGGATGATGCGGTCTTTGTTGATCGCCATATTGACGGCGCGGCGGACCTCGACCTTGTCAAAGGGCGCGGCGGTCACATTCATGGTGATATAGCCGGTGTGCAGCTGGCCGCCCTCGACCACATTCGCGGCCTGGGCGGGATCGCCCATCACCTCGGTGAATTTGGCGGGCGGGATGCCGTCGCCGGGCACATCGACCTCGCCATTCTGGGCGCGCAGCAGGGCGACGACCGGCTCCTGGCCGACCTCGACGGTGAAGCTGTCCAGATAGGGCACGCCCGGGATCCAGTAGTCTGCGTTTTTCTCAAACACCAGGCGCTGGCCCAGCGTCCATTCCGCCAGTTTGAACGCCCCGGTGCCGACCGGCTGCTTGCCGAAATCGGCGCCTGCGGCCTCAACCGCCTCTTTGGGCACCACGTAAGAGAAGTTCAGCGCCATCACATGCAGGAAGGTCGCATCCGGGCGCGAGAGTTTGAAGACCACGGTGCCCGCATCAGGCGCACTGACACCCGTCAGCGGCGAGCCATCAACCGACGAGGCATCAAAGCCCTCGATCATCGCAAAAAAGCCCTGGCCCGGCGATTGGGTGGCGGGATTGACGACGCGGTTGATCGACCAGACCACATCCTCGGCGGTCATCTCGCGGCCATTGTGGAATTTGACGCCGGGGCGCAGTTTGAAGGTATAGCTCAGCCCGTCTTCCGAGATCTCATAGCTTTCGGCCAGGCCCGGGCGCAGGGTGGTGGTGCCCGGCTCGTAATCCATCAGCCCGTCAAAGACCGATTTGATCATCGACCAGTTCTGCCAGTCATAGCCGATTGCCGGGTCAAGCGTGGCCACGTCGTCTTTGTAGGTGACGATCATATTGCCGCCATGGACCGGGGTTTCCGCCAGCGCGGGGCTAAGGGCCATCATCGCCGAAAGGGCGGTGGAAAGGATCAGTTTTTTCATTTTCTTACTCCTGTTGGGCAGTAGGTCTAAGGTCAGTGCAGTTTGATGCGGGGGTCGATCAGCGGCGAGATCAGGTCGGCGATCAGATTGCCGATCACGATGGCCAGCGCCGAGATCAGCGTGACGCCCATGATGATCGGGATGTCGACGCGCTGAATGGCCTGCCAGGCCAGCTGGCCGATGCCGGGCCAGCCAAAAACGCTTTCGACCACCACGATGCCGGACATGAACATGCCGATATCAATGCCTATCATCGCAATCACCGGCAGGATCGCATTGGGGATCGCATGGCCCAGGATGATGCGGCCGCGGCCGAGGCCCTTGGCGCGGGCGGTGCGGATGAAATCGGCGCGCAGCACATCCAGCATGGAAGAGCGCATGATCCGCGCATACCAGCCAGAGCCCAGGATCCCCAGCGTCACCGCAGGCAGCACCAGATGCGAAAATGTCCCGTAGCCGCCGATCGGGAACCAGCCCAGCTGCACCGAGAAGACATAAAGCAGCAAAAGCGCCACCACGAATTGCGGCGCGGATACGGTGACAAAGCTGGAAAGCATCAGCACATTGTCCAGCGCCCGGCCCCGGTAAAGCGCGGCGATCACGCCAAGGGTCAGGCCGATCACCAGCTCGCAGAAGATCGCAGCCACCATCAGCAAAAGGGTTGCGGGCAGGCGGGCGGTGATCAGCGTCGCCACTTCGGTCTTTTGCAGATAAGAGCGGCCCAGATCCCCCTGCAGCAGGTTCCACAGGTAATTGCCGTATTGCACGACAAGCGGCTGATCGAGGCCCAGCTGGCGGCGGATACTCTCAACCGTTTCCGGCGTGGCCGAGCGGCCCGCGATCTGGCGCACCGGGTCTGCGGGCAGCACATAAAGCAGCACGAAGGTGATGAAAGAGACGCCCAGAAGGATCAGAGCTGCCGTCACAAGGCGGCGCAGGATATAAGCAGCCATCAGTCGCGCCCCTGCTGGGTCGGGTCCAGGATGTCGCGCAGCGCATCCCCGACAAGGTTAAAGGCCAGGGCCAGCAAAAGGATCACCGCGCCGGGGATAAAGACCAGCCAGGGGGCGGCCTGAAACCAGGTCTGGTTTTCAAAGATGATATTGCCCCAGGAGGGGGTAGGGGGCTGCACGCCGACGCCCAGAAAGGACAGCGTCGCCTCCAGCAGCACGGTGGTGGAAATCCCCAGCGTGCCCCAGACGATCAGCGTCGGCATCAGATGCGGCAGGATATGGCGAAAAAGGATGCGGCCATGCCCTGCGCCCAGGGTCTTTTCGGCGGCGATGAAATCGCGCTCGGCCAGCGAAGAGGTCTGGGTATAGACCACCCGCGCCGTCTGCACCCAGTTCACGCAGGCGATCACCATCGCCACGATCCAGAGCGAGGGCTGAAAAATCGCCGCGAGGCAAATCGCCAGCAAAAGCGCGGGGAAGGCCATCATCAGATCGGTGAAACGCATCAGCCCGGCCCCGATCAGCCCGCGGAAATAGCCCGCCGTCACGCCCACCAGGGTGCCGATCAGCAGCGCCGCCCCATTGGCGACGATGCCGATGATCAGCGAGGTCTGTGCGCCGTAAAGCAGCCGTGACAGCAGATCACGGCCCAGAAGATCGGTTCCGAACCAGTAAACCGGCCCGGGCGGCATCGGCGAGCCCTCAATGGTCAGCCCGTCAAAGAATTGCTCGGCGGGGTCAAAGGGGGCCAGCCAGCGGGCAAAGACCGCACCGCCCACGCAGATCAGGATGATGAACAGCCCAAAAAGCGCCAGCTTGCGCGACAACAGCCGGCGCAGCACCGAGGGCGCGGCGCTGATTGGCCCTGCCTGTTGCGGATCCGGTTGTGGGCCTGGCTGAGTGCCCGGCTCAGGAGATGTCGGTGCGGCGACGCTCATCCGGGGCCCTTTCTGCATTGTGATTGGCAACCAGCTGCCGGGCAGCGGTCTCGATGGTGACGCGCCAGGCCATCGCGGTCTGGCGCAGGATTTCATAGGCCTCGGCCTCGGATTTGCCGCGCAAGACGAAGATCATCACCGCCTGCACCACGGTCTGGCGGGCCGAAAGACGGTCTTCGAGATCGGCGATCTGCGCTTCTGAGGCGCGGGCGCGGTCGAAATTGGCCCGCGCCACCAGGAGCGCCGCATAGACGCCCTTGTCGGTGGCGGGTTTCAAAAGCTGCCCATGCGCCCCCATTGTCAGCGCCCATGCCAGCCGCCCCGGTGCCTCGGACCCGATCAGCGCGATCATCGGCATCGGCGAGGCCCCGGCTGCCCAGGGAAATTGCGCATCATGGCCGGAATCGGCGTCGTAAAAGATGAAATCGGCGCTGATTGCCTCAGCGGGCAGTTCGGGCCAGACCTCACGCACCTCAAGCCCGATAACTGAAAGCTGACGGATCAGCGCCTGGATCGCGGGATGGGGGCGGTGCAGCACGAAGGCCAGCGCCTCTCCGAGGTTTTCGGTGCGGATCCGGGTCATGAGACCACCCGCAGCGGCGGGCGAAGCGTCAGGCCGCGCTCGCGTCCGGTCAGATAGGGGTCGGCGGTGCGGGGGGGATGGCGCAGGACCTCATGAAAGCGGCCGCCCTGGATCTGCGCGATCACCACGGGCTGGCGGGCGTGGAAATGGGTCGGATCAAGGCGCAGCGGCTGACCTGCGGCCAGGGCCAGCTGGGTCAGCTCGGCCAGGCTCAGATCCCCGGCGCCGGGTCTGCCATGCAAAAGCTGCGCCAGTTCATGAACGGCGAGGCGCGCCATCTCGGCCAGTGAGCCGCGCCGCCTGTCGCCCTGGTCGTCGGTCGGTTCAAACCAGGGCCCCGCCGAGACCAGCCCCTCGGCCGCACCACCGCAGCTGTCGATTTCGACCTCGGTGAAGTTGCAAGACAGCACCGGAAGCGCGGCCCCGCTTTGCGCCCGCAGCCCGGCCAGCTGGCGCATGAAGCTGTAAGAGCTGTCGCCGATCAGCGAATTCAGGATGAAGTCGGGGCGAAGCGCTTCGATCTCGGCGATGATATGATCGGCCTCGGTATCGCCTGTTGCCAGATAGCGGTCGCCCATCACCAGGCCGCCCGCGCCGGTGATCCGCTCACGCGCGATCTGGGCGATTTCCCAGCCCCAGATGTAATTCGAGCCGATCAGATAACCGCGCGGGCCCAGCGTCGGAATGGCCCAGTCCAGCAGCGGCAGCAGGTGCTGATTGGGGCAGGAATGCATATAGGCTACCCGCTCTGAGGCCTCGAACCCCTCATAGGGCAGGGGATACCAAAGGATGCCGTCATGGCGTTCCAGCTCAGGGATCACGTCTTTGCGGCTGGACGAGGTTACGCAGCCAAAGATATGGCGGGCCGGGGTTTCGCGCAGGATCTGGCGGCACAGCGGCGCGTAGCGCTCGGCCCGGCACTCGGGGTCGCGCGCGTGGACGTTGAAGGCAAGGTCAAAGGCGGGGCTGGCATTGACCTCGGCGACGCCCTGCAAAACGCCCGCAGACACCACACGGGACAGCGCCGCGTAATGACCGCTTTGTGATTGCAGCAGACCGATGTCGATGACTCGTTTCATCAAAGGCCCCAAAACGAAAAAAACCCGCACCAATCAGCGCGGGAAGCGTGATCGGAACGGGGCGCGAATGCCAGTATTTATAGAATCGCTAGCGCAGTTTCCGGTTGATTGGAAGCGCTAAGAGCCTGCTCTCGGTATAATCCGGGGGATGGGGGCGGGCAGTGCCTGCAAACTGTGCAGATGTCTCCCGCTTGCCCCCGTCGCTTGCCTCCCCCCGCGCTTGCCCCCGTTCGCGCCTCAGCCCTGCAGGGCCCGCAGCGCCAGGAACAGCAGCGCCGAGGCCAGTGCCGTCGCGGGAACCGTGATCACCCAGGCCGCGATGATCGTCATGAAATGCGAGCGCCGCACCAGCTTGCGCCGACGCCGCTCTTCGCTGGCCATGGTGGGGATGCCCACGCTGCCGGTCAGCTGCTTCATCCGTCTGGCCTCGACCGTTTCGCGGAAGAAGCCGACGCCAAAAATGCCACCGATGGCGATATGGGTCGAGCTGACCGGCATCCCGAACCAGCTGGCCGCAATCACCGTCACCGCCGCCGACAGCGCCACGCAATAGGCCCGCATCGCATTCAGCCGGGTGATCTGATCGCCGACCATGCGGATCAGGCGCGGGCCAAACAGCATCAGCCCGACCGAGATCCCAAGCGCCCCGATCACCATCACCCAAAGGGGCACATGCCCGGCCTGGCCGTTGCCCGTATCATGCAAAAGCGAGACAATCGCCGCCAGCGGCCCGATCGCGTTCGAGACATCATTGGCGCCATGGGCAAAGCTCATCAGCGCGGCCGAAAGCACCAGCGGCACCTGAAACAGCAGCTTCAGCGATTTGTTGCGGTTTTCCAGCCCACGCGACTGATGTCTGATATAGGGCTTTGCCGCCAGCCAGGAGGCCGCCGCGCAGCCAAGACCGATCAGGGCGGCATGACCGATGCTGACATGGAACAGATGCTTCAGCCCCTTCAGCGCCAGATAGGTGGCGAAGGCCCAGGCCATCACCGCAATCAGCACCGGCACCCAGATGCGGGCCGCGGCCAGCTTGTCGTCGCGGTCGATGATCAGCTTGTGGATGGCCCAAAGGGTGGCCGCCGCCAGCCCACCGCCCAGCACGGGCGAAATCACCCAGCTGGCCGCGATCCGCGACATCGAGCCCCAGTCGACCGCACCAAACCCCGCCGCCGCAATCCCCGCCCCGGCCACGCCGCCGACAATCGCATGGGTGGTCGAGACCGGGGCCCCAAGCCAGGTGGCCAGGTTCAGCCAGACCGCCGAGGACAAAAGCGCCGCCATCATGGCGATGACAAAGGTGCGGCTGTCTGCCAGGCTTTCGGGCGCCACAATTCCGGTGGCAATAGTGGTGACCACCTCTCCCCCGGCAATCAGCGCGCCCGCCGTCTCGCATATCGCCGCGATGATCAGCGCGCCGGTCATGGTCAGCGCATTGGCGCCAACCGCCGGGCCCATGTTATTGGCCACATCATTCGCGCCGATATTCAGCGCCAGATAGGCGGCAAAAGCCGAAGCGATCACGATCACCAGCCCGGCGGATCCGCCCCCCGTCACCAGCGCTGCCCAGCTGGCGGCCAGCGCCACGAAAACCAGCCCCAGGCCCAGGGCGACCAGCGGCTTTGCCGCATATCCGGCCGCCAGCTCGACGCGCGAGATCCGGTTCAGGTCGCGGTCAAGAACCTGCCAGCCGGGCTCGGGCTGATCGCGCAGCTGCGGGTTGCTTTTCTCGGTCATAGTGTCTCTTGAAATCAATAAGGTTGCTGCGCGTTGGAGGCAGGGGGCAATGAGGGCCAGTGAAGGCGCAGGGAGGGGGCGCTATTGCGCCGTGATCAGGGCCGGGCTTTCGCGCAGCAATGCGGCCAGTTCCGGCTCATCAACCTGGGCTGCGGCCTCTTCGGGGGTAAGCCAGACGCGTTTGCGCCGTCCCGCCTCGGGATAGTTGTCAAGCAGGCGCTCGGTGCGGATTGCATAGACATCGACCATCGTATGGGCCGGGACATCACCGCTGAGACGTTTGTGATAGGTATAGCGGCCGATTTTGCGCGGCTGGTCGGTGCCGATGCGGATGCCCGCCTCTTCCCAGGCCTCTGCCAGGGCGGTGGCGGCGCCGTCATGGCCCATCTGCGGCCAGCCCTTGGGCAGAATCCAGCGGCCGGTGGTCAGAGAGGTGATCAGCAGAACCTGCAGCCCGCCCGGGTTCGGGCCTGGGTTTTCGGCCGGGTTTTCGGCCGTTGTGGTTTCATCCGCCGGGGCAGGAGCCGCGCGCCAGCAAAGAGCCGCGACCTGATAGCGCGATGGGCGCCGCAGGATCAGGGAAATGAAATCGGTCCAGAGTTTGCGCAGCATAAACATCCCCATGTTGTCGCCTGTCTAACAGCTGTCAGCGGCAGGATCGACAGGGTTTGACGCAAAACTGTTACAATAATTTCACAATAGATCCAGAGGGCTGATACGGGCAGAAAGATCTGAAGAATGTGCGATAAGTGAAACTATTCGGGACTTCTGCCTCTGAATATCACCAGAAAAATTGGAAATACGAAAGCCATCTGCGATGTGGCACCAGACAGCCCGAGGGGGTATGTTGGGCCTTTTCCATCCAGGCCGCGCGTGACGCCCGCAGGCGCATCTGTCCATACCATCTGCGCCGCAGAACGCTGTGACGGGATAAGCGGGCGCAGCAACGTGAGGCTGATTGCAAAAGCCGCGTTCCGGGATAAGACTGTGATCTCAGTGAATGGCGGAATGATTGGCTGTGCCGTGCCTGGGCCAGGCAGCTGCGCAGGCAGACAATCCAGCCGAAAAGCGGACAGATCGGGGGGAAGCTATGGATATGGGGCAAGGCGTGGCCAGTCTGCGCAACAGGGCGCAGGCGCTTTTTGCGCTGGCGGTGCAGGCGGCAGATCCGGCTGAGGCGCTGTCCAGGGCGCTGGGTGATGCGCCTTTCCCCATCGGGCCGGGGCGGCAGATCGTGATTGCGCTGGGCAAGGCGGCGGTGCCGATGGTGGCTGAGGCCCGGCGTCATTTGCAGCCTGGAGCAGAGGTGATCCTGGTCACCAATTATGAAAATGCTGCCGCGCTTCCCCCTGGTTTTGACGATGTTCAGGTCTTTGCCGCAGGCCATCCGGTGCCGGATGCGAACGGGCTGGCAGCTGGTCAGGCGGTCATGCGGGCCCTGGCGGCAGCCGGGCCCGATGACCGGGTGATCGCGCTGATTTCCGGTGGTGGCTCGGCGCTGTTGCCCGCGCCGGTGCCCGGTGTCAGCCTTGAGGACAAGGCCGCCGTTAACCGTCTGTTGCTGGCCGGGGGCCTGGATATTACCCGGATGAACCTGGTCCGGCAGAGCCTTTCGCAGCTGAAGGGCGGTGGTCTGCTGCGGCTGGCCGATCCGGCTCCGGTTTCGGCCTGGATTCTTTCAGACGTGATCGGCGATGATCTGCGCACGATTGCCAGCGGCCCGACCGTCGCCCCCCTGGGCGGGCCTGCCGAGGCGCGCGAGATCCTGGTCGGGGCCGGGCTTTGGGCGCAACTGCCCGCTGCGGTGCAGGTGTATCTGACGGCGGCCACCACGCCCGCCGCCCCACCTGCGGCGGCGCTGAACATGCTGATTGGCTCTAACCGCAAAAGCGTCGAGGCGGTGCGAGATCATCTGGGCGCGGGTGCCATTCTGGACGATGCCGCGCTTGAAGGCGATGTCGCCGACGCCGCCGAGTGGATTGTTGCAGCGGCAGAACAGGCGCCGCCGGGGCGCTGCCTGATCTGGGGCGGGGAGACCACCGTCACCCTGCGCGGAAGTGGAAAAGGCGGTCGCAATCAAGAGCTTGCGCTGCGGGTGGCGCTGCTGGGCGAGACGCGGCTGCAAGGGCGCGATTGGGTGTTTTTGTCCGGGGGCACCGATGGGCGCGATGGCCCGACCGAGGCGGCGGGCGGTCTGGTTGATGGCGGCTCGGCTGCGCGAATGCGCGGGGGCTGTGACCCGGTGGCGCTGTTGGCGGACAATGCCTCGAACGCGGCGCTGGCGGCCTCGGGCGATCTGCTGATCACCGGCGCGAGTGGCACCAATGTTGCGGATGTGCAGATCTTGCTGATCGGTTAACGCGGACACGGGCGCGGGCAGGCGGCCTCAGGCTGGCATTCCGGAGGCCGGGATTCCAGAGGCGGGCAGGTCATTTATCAGCGCATGGGCGACGCGGTGGAAGGTGCTGCGCACCCGCTCGACCTGGGGGCCGCTCATCGCGCAATCGGTGATCGCCTGATCCATCAGCGCCAGCCAGTCCAGGGCATCCTTTTCGCGGATCGGAATATGGGCATGGATCTGGCGGATATCCATATTCCCGTGCTTTTCCAGATAGTAACGCCGCCCGCCCAGAAAGCCGGACAGGAAAGCGAACTGCTCTTCGCGCACATGGGAAAGCCCATGGCCGCGAAAGTGCAGATGCAGGATATGGCGGCCGCGCGGGTCCGTCTCGACCAGGTCGTAAAAGCGGTTAACGAGGCGCCGCAGCGCCTCTTCCCCGCCGATCTGATCGAGGATGCTGGTCATGCCGCCCGGGACTTACGACTGCGGGCGGGTCTTTTTCGGATCGTAATGCGACAGCGTCACGATCTTTGCGGGCAGGCGTTTTTGCTGGCCGTCCAGCTTGCCAATCTCGACCTCTGTCCCCGGTTCCGCATGGGAAATATCGACCCGCGCCAGCGCGATGTTCTTCTTCAGCAGCGGTGAGCGCATCGAAGAGGTCACCACCCCGATCTGCGCCCGCCCGATATGGATGCAGTCGCCGTGCCCGACCGAGACATTCGAATCGATGTCCAGGCCGACGAATTTATGCATCGGATTTTCCTTGCGACGGATCAGCGCGTCACGGCCGATGAAGTCATCGGTCTTGCCCTTCAGCGGCACGGTAAAGCCGATCCCGGCCTCAAACGGGTCGGTCTGATCCGAGAAGTCATAGCCCGCAAAGATCAGCCCGGCCTCGATCCGCAGCATATCCAGCGCCAGAAGGCCCATCGGGCGCAGACCGTGTTCGGGGCCCTTTTCCCAAATCGCATCAAAGACTTCGCCCGCGTGTTTCGGATGGCACCAGACCTCATAGCCCAGCTCGCCCGTATAGCCGGTGCGCGAAACCACGACCGGAATGCCATTGGCGTCACCGATGCGGCCGATGGTAAAGCGGAACCAGGCCAGCTCCTGGATGGTGGGTTGATGCGGCGGCGTCCAGATCACCTTGTCCAGCAGCGTGCGGCTTTCGGGGCCCTGAACCGCCAGATTGTGCAGCTGATCGGTCGAGTCGCGCACCAGAACCTTCAGCCCCAGCTTTTCGGCCTGTTCGCGCAGCCAGGTGCCGGAATATTCGTCACCACAAACCCAGCGGAAATTATTGTCGCCAAGTTTAAACACCGTGCCATCGTCGATCATCCCACCATGCGGATAGCACATCGCGGAATAGACGATCTGGCCCACGGTCAGCTTTTTCACATCGCGCGTCAGCGTGTATTGCATCAGCGCCTCGGAATCCGGGCCGATGATCTCATATTTGCGCAAAGCCGACAGATCCATCACCACCGACTTCTGCCGCGCGGCGAGATATTCCTCGGTCGGGCCGGCTTCGGCGAAGGAATTAACCAGCCAGAAACCTTTGTATTCGACAAAGTTGCGGGTCAGCTTTGCAAGCCGGTCGTGGAACCCGGTCTCTCTGGTCATTTTCGGCTCCGAATCTGGGGTCGCGCGGAAGGCAACGGCGCGGCTGAATTTCTGGGTCGCGGCATAGGTGCGGATATGGATGTCGGTCGGATTCCAGCCATTGGCGGCAGTGGTGTCGTCAGGGCAGGCCGAGTTGACGCAGACAAGGTCGGTCATGGCGCGCAGCAGCACGTAATCGCCCGGGCGTGACCAGGGCTCATCGGCATACATCACGCCGTGATCATCGACGCCGGTGTTGAAGAAGAAGTTCGCCGCCATCCAGCCGCCGCGCGGCGTGACGCCATGTTTTGCCAGCACCGCATTGTAGTTTTCGGTGCAGTTCACATGGCCCGGATAGCCGATATCGTCGTAATATTTCGCATAGCAGGCCAGCGAAAAGGCGTCATGGCGGCCACAGGTGTCCTGGATCACCTCGACCAGCGGCTGGAAGTCCTGGTCGTAGTATTTCGCATGCAGCCCCGGCATAGGATAGGCATGCCCCATGACCGAGCGGGTGGCCGTTACATCCAGCGGATGCTCGATGCCGCGGTCCAGCTTGCGCGCGTCAAAACACTGAAAATCTGTGCATTGACGGCCACTTACGTCGAGGATCTGGATATATTCACCCGCCTTTACGACATAGGTCTCGGCGGTGGCGGAATGGACGCGCACCTCTTGCAGCGGGTCGGAAAGCGGGTCGGGCAGCTCTGGCTTCAGCGCAAAATTCGCCTGGGCGCGTTTGACGAAAACCGTCAGCGGCGTCGCGCTGTCCTGGCCATCGGGCGACATATCGCCGCCGGGGGCCGCCAGGATCAGCAGCGCCTCTCGTTTGGCGGTGAAATCGATGGTGCTGCGGGCCGGGCTGGTCGCGTCGAAAAAGCGGCTGGCGCGGATCGCGCCGAGATCCAGGCCCAGCTGTTTCAGGCGCTGATGCATGCGCGCAAGGCTTGCCTCGCCCGAGGCCAGCAGCGCCCGAAAGCCGGGCGCGTCACCATCTGCGCCAAGGTCGAGAATGGCCGGGTCAAAGGCCCCGTCCGGCCCCACTGCCATCACCTCACAGGGCTGGCCGCCCTCATCATTGATGAGGGTGATCCGGTCGCCTGCGCCAATGAATACAGACATCGCGCCTGCACCCGGGACCGAGTAACGCTCGGTTCCTTTGGGCAGCATCAGCCCGGCGGGCCGGATGATCTGGCTTGGTCTGGGCGGGCCCGGGATGACCTCGGGATATGCCTGGTCGAGCATCGCATCCTCCATCACGCATCATGCGTATGCAGAAAATAATTTTACGCTAAGGAATACAGTAGATCGGCGCGGGCACAAGTCAACGTAAAGCGCGAGGGGCGGCACGGGCCTGATAGGGCCCGCGCGAAAAAGCTTAGCTTTGCAGCCATCCCGCCGCGATCTGGCGCTGGTGCGCGGTGATCGCATTGCGCATCAGGATCGCAACCGTCACCGGGCCGACGCCGCCTGGCACCGGGGTAATCCAGCCCGCCACCTCTTTGACGCGGTCGGTATCGACATCGCCGACGATCCGGACCGTGCCATCGGGGTCGGTGACCTGGTTGATGCCGATATCAATGACAGCCGCACCGGGCTTGATCATATCCGGCCCGATCAGATGCGCCTTGCCCACCGCCACCACCACCGCATCAGCCCGGCGCGAATGCATCGCCAGATTGCGGGTCATATGGTGGCAAACGGTGACGGTCGCGCCCTCGGCCATCAAAAGGAAGGCGACAGGCTTCCCGACGATCTCGGAATGGCCGATCATCACCACCTCCAGCCCCTTCATCTCAAGGCCGGTTTCGCGCAGCAGTTCCACCGCTGCGGCGGCGGTGCAGGGCGCCATCGCCACGTCATTATAGACGATATTGCCGATAGAGGCGGGGTTCATCCCCTCGACATCTTTCAGCGGGTGGATCGCCGATTGCAGCGAGCGCACATTGATATGGGGGGGCACCGGGCGCTGCAGGATGATCCCCAGCACATCGTCGCGGTCATTCATCTGGGTGATCAGGCGTTTGGCCTCATCCTGGGTGATCCCGGCGGGCCAGAGCTGCTGGTCAAAGGGGATCCCGGCAGCCGCCGCGCCCCGCGCCTGGTTCCTGACATAGACCGCAACCTCGGGCGAGGGGCCTATGGAAACCGAGACCAGCCGCCCGACGGGGCGGGTGGCGCTGGCCTCCTGGACTTTGGCGCGGACCTCGGCCAGCAGGCGCTGTTGCACCGCGCGGCCGTCGATGAAGCGATGATCTTTCACACTCACGCGGTCAGCCCTTTTGGTTCTTGCAGGCCGTTTGCGCGGCATGCGGCGGTGAGGGTATTTGCCAGCAGGCAGGCGATGGTCATCGGGCCGACGCCGCCGGGGACCGGGGTGATTGCGCCTGCGACCTCGGCCGCGCTGTCATAATGCACGTCACCGACCAGGCGGTTTTTGCCGTCGCGCTCAATCCGGTTGATGCCAACATCGATCACGGTCGCGCCCGGTTTCACCATATCGCCGGTGATCATCTCGGGCCGGCCCACGGCTGCGACCAGGATATCCGCGCTGCGGCAGACCGAGGCCAGATCTTTGGTGCGGCTATGCGCAATCGTCACCGTGCAGCTGTCGCCCAGCAAAAGCTGCGCCATCGGCTTGCCGACGATGTTCGAGCGCCCGACCACCACCGCATTCAGCCCCGCAAGGCTGCCATGATGGTCGCGCAGCATCATCAGACAGCCCAGCGGCGTGCAGGGCACCATCGACTTCTGCCCGGTGCCCAAAAGCCCGA
>NZ_JABJXT010000036.1 GCF_013155295.1 Pseudogemmobacter hezensis
GTTCAAAAGTCCCATGTGGATCACTCCGTTGCCCCCGCCGCTCACCGCTTTGGAGGAAGGTTCACATGGCTCAGTTCTCAGTGAAAATTATGCCCTTAAACGGCTCAGTTCTGGGTGAGAAACAACAACGCTGTCGCCTATCAGGACACCAGAGGAAGGATGGATGATGTTCAGGATGATATTGGCGCTGTGCCTGATGATGCCCGCCGCTGGCTGCGTGAGCGGCCCCCGCACCAGCGGTGACGCGCTCTGCGACGGGACGCGGGCGGCGCGGGCAGAGCATGCGGCGGTCCTGGCCGATTCGGCGGATGATCGGGCGGTGGTCAGCGGGGCCCGGCTGATCCGGTTGCTGGATGCGGGGTGCGCGGGGTAGGGCATCAGGCAGTGATCGAAATTCACCGACCTTCGCCCAAAGTGTCCCGCATCTCAAAATCGCGGGACACTTGCGCCAACAGTTGTTGGCAAAAGGCAGTGGATTGGTAGGCCCGGAGGGACTCGAACCCCCAACCAAGGCGTTATGAGCGCCCTGCTCTGACCATTGAGCTACAGGCCCCCGAAGCCACCCGTCGGGAGTGGAACCTGCCTAGCAGATGCCTGATTGGGGTCAAGGATTTTCCCCCGCGACATAGCCTGCGCAGCCTCGCGATGAGGCGGAGGCGACTGGCGGGCATTTCGGGTCTTGCCTGGATCTGGCGCTGGCTGGGCCGGTCGGGCGGATGTGAGTTGTCATGGGCTTGTTTGTGCAAACAGACGCCTGTTCCCATTCGTCAGCAACTTGCAGGAACTGTTCCACTCGGGAAGGCCCTGCGCAGGAATATTCTCCTGTTCCAGCTAATATGGAAGAATTTTATCGTCCTTCACCGCGAAACCGCCAGGGATATTTCCTTGCGCTTGGGCGGATGCTTGCCAACAATCGGGCGGTGACGGGCGCGGTTCAGCGGCCCGACCACCCCAACCAAGCCAGCTGGCCAGGAAAGAGGATCCGACCATGCCGCCCTTTACGATGCGCCTTCCCGTCAGGGCGTTTTTGGCCACATTTGCCTTTGCTTTGCCGGCCACCGCCTATGCCGATGCAACCGTATCAGAGGCGCAGATCCTGGCCGGCCCCTGTGCCAGCTGCCACGGGCCCGGGGGGCAGTCGCCAGGCGCGATCCCCTCGATCGCCGGGCTGCCAGAGGCCGATCTGATCGCCGCGCTGACTGCGTTTCGTGACAATCCGCCCGCAGGCACCACCGTCATGACCCGTCACATGAAGGGCTATGATGACGCCCAGATCGCCGCACTGGCGAAGTTCTTCGCGGAGGCAGAGCAATGAAAACCACCCGCAGAACGTTGCTTGGCGGCATTGGGGCAGGGATCGGGGCAGGGGTTGTCAGCCTGGGCCTGCCGGGGCTGGTGCGGGCGCAAAATGCCTCGGCCCATGTGGTGGTTGTGGGGGGCGGTTTTGGCGGGGCCACAGCCGCGCGTTACCTGCGCCGCTATAGCCCGGATCTGAAGATCACCCTGATCGAGCCCTCAGAGACCTTCGTCACCTGCCCCTTCTCGAACCTCTATCTGGGCGGGCTGCGGAGCTGGGACAGCATCACCCATAGCTACGCCGCCCATCGCGGCGCGGGGATCGAGGTGATCCATGCCAGCGCCGAACAGATCGACGGCGCGGCCCGCAAGGTCACGCTCTCGGATGGGACGGCGCTGGAGTATGACCGTCTCGTGCTGTCGCCGGGGATCGACATCCGCTGGGGCGCGCTTGAGGGCTATGATGAACCCGCCGCCGAGCTGGCCCCCCATGCCTGGAAGGCCGGGCCGCAGACGCAGCTGCTGAAATCGCAGCTGGAGGCGATGGCGGATGGCGGCACCTTCGTGATGTCGATTACTGATGGGGCCTTCCGCTGCCCGCCCGGGCCCTATGAACGGGCCTCGATGGTGGCGCATTACCTGAAAACCAATAAGCCGAAGTCGAAAATCCTGCTTCTGGACAGCAAGGAAACCTTCTCGAAACAGGGCCTGTTCAAACAGGGGTGGGAGGCGCTTTACGGTGATATGATCGAATGGATCAGCGCCGATAATGACGGCAAGGTGGCCAAAGTCGATGCGAGCGCGCTGAGCGTGGAAACCGCATTTGGTGTGACGCATAAGGCCGATGTGCTGAATGTTGTGCCGCCGCAAAAGGCTGGCTGGATCGCAGATCGCGCAGGCGTCACCAATGAAACGGGCTGGGTTCCGGTCAAAGGCAATACCTTTGAATCGGTCCAGGTGCCCGGCATCTATGTGGTGGGCGATGCCACCATTGCCGCACCGATGCCGAAATCGGGCTTTTGCGCCAATGCCCAGGGCAAGGTCGCAGCCGCCGCGATCATCGCTGATCTCGCCGGGGCCGAGCCTGCGCCCGCCAGTTTCGTCAATACCTGCTACAGCCTTGTCGGGCCGGAATGGGGCATCTCTGTCGCCGGGGTCTATTACTTCGACGGCGAGAAGCTGGCTGAGCGTGAAGGCTCGGGCGGGGTCAGCCCGATTGAGGCCGACGCCGCCTTCCGCCAGGCCGAGGCCGTTTATGGCGCGGGCTGGTATGCCTCGATCAGCGCCGATACCTGGGGTACAGTCTGATCAACTGACGTCAGCGGATGGGGCAAAGATGGATGTGGTAACTCTGGGCCTGGGCCTTGGCGCGGTATTTGGCGTGGCGGCGCGGGCGAGGGGCTTCTGTCTTTTGCGCGGCATGAAGGGTTTGCTGGGCGGCGGGGATCTCTCGCCGCTCAGGGCTTTTGCGCTGGCGCTGGCGGTGGCGATTGTCGGTGCTCAGGGGCTGAACTTTTTCGGGCTGACCGATCTGTCGCGCAGCCTGCCTTTGCGCGGCAGCTTTGCTGCGGGTGGGCTGTTTATCGGCGGGGCGATTTTCGGGCTGGGCATGGTGCTGGCCAATGCCTGCGGCGCGCGCTCGCTTGTGCTGCTGGCGGGGGGGAATCTGCGCTCGCTTCTGGTGCTTTTGTGCCTTGGGCTGGCGGCGCAGGCCAGTCTGACCGGGGTGCTGGCCCCCTGGCGGCAGGCGCTGCAGCTGGGGCAGATCAGCCCGGATGCGCTGAGCGTGACCGATTTGCTGACGGGATTTGGCCTTTCTGCACTGCCCGCGCTGATCCTGGCGGCCGGGCTGCCTGCGCTTTTGCTGTTGTGGTTCGCAAAGCCCTGGCGCCTGCGCCCGGTTGAGGCGATTGCAGCTTTGGTGATCGGGCTTTGCGTGGTGGCAGGCTGGTGGATCACCTTTGCCACCGATGACCCGTTTGACCCGAAGGTGCTGACATCGCTTAGCTTTATTGCCCCTGTGGGCGAGGGGCTTTTGTGGCTGATGCTGTCCAGCGGGCGGGCGGTGGGCTTTGGCGTGGCCGTGGTTGGCGGCACGCTGGCGGGGGCATTTGCGACCGCGCTTTTGACCCGCAGCTTCCGGTTAGAGACCTTCAGCTCGGGAAGTCATTCTCTTGTCGCGGGTCTTGGTGGAATTTTGATGGGCTTTGGCGGCGTTCTTGCAATGGGCTGTTCTATCGGGCAAGCTTTGACAGGTGTCTCGACACTTTCGCTGGCCAGTCTGGTCGCAAGCGCCGGTATTCTGACGGGGATTGTGGCTGGTCTGGTTGTGATGCGCCAGACAACTCTCGGGAGGAGTTCCAGCCAATGATCAAAAGCCCCGCATTCACCCGCCGTAAACTGCTGACCGCCGCGCCCTCGCTGGCCTTGCTGACTGGCCTTGGAGGGGCGGCGCTTGCCGCGCCCGAGGGCCTGACCTCAGAGACGCTTTTGCTGTCGCGCAGCGGCAAGGGGCCGCGGATCGTGATCTGCGGCGGCGGCTGGGGCGGGCTGTCTGCGGCCCGCCATCTGCGCGAAGAACTGCCCGAGGCCGAGATCATCGTGCTGGAGCGCAATCCGATTTTCTGGTCCTGCCCGATGTCGAACAAATGGCTGATCGATGTGGTCGATACCGCCTTTCTGACCCAGGACCTGCTGCATCCGGCACAAAAATGGGGCTATAGCCTGGTGCAATGCGAGGTGACGAATATCGACCGGGCGGCAAAGACCGTCCACACCTCAAAGGGCAAGGTCGATTACGATTTCCTGATCCTGGCGGGCGGGATCCGCAACGCCTATGAGGCCTGGTTTGGCGAGGACCGAAAGGCGGCCGAATATACCCGGCAGAATTTCGGCTCGGCCTATATCCCGAATGCCGAACATCTGGCGCTGAAAAACAAGATCCACAATTTCAAAGGCGGCACCATTGTGATGACGCTGCCGCCACCGCCGCATCGCTGCCCGCCGTCCCCCTATGAGCGGGCCTGCGTGATGGCCTGGTATTTCAAGGTCAATAAAATCCCGGCTAAGATCATCATTCTTGATCCGAAACCGAAAATCGCCCCGATTGGCGAGGGCTACCGGGCGGCCTTTGAAGAGCTTTATCCCGACATCATCACCCATGTTCCCAATGCAAAGGTGAAAGAGGTCGATCCCTATAACAAGCGGATCATGACCGAGGCGGGCGATTTCGATTTTGACGATGCAGTATTTATGCCGCCGCATCAGGCCTCGGATATGGTCTGGTATGCCGATCTGATCGGCAAGGGCGAGGATGGAAAGCCCACCGGCTGGGCCGATATGGATCCGCACTATTTCACCGCTCGCAGCGATGAGAATGTCTTTATCATCGGCGATAGCATGGGCGCGATCAGCCCGCATTTCGGCCATTACCCGAAGTCGGGCCATGTGGCGAATTACATCGGCCGAATCGTGGCCGGAAATATCGGCCAGCGGGTGCGCGGCGAAGATGTGGTGGCAGAGCTGCCCGACAACCTTTGCTACATGCTGGTGAATGGCGATCCGCAAGAGGCGATCTCGGTTGAATTCACCTATGCGGTTGGCCAGGACGGGCTGGTGCATCAGACGCAGATTGACGTTGATGTGCGCACGCCTGATCTGATGGCAGAAGACTTTGTCTGGATTGATGGAATGTTCAATGATTTCCTGCGTTGATATGAACCGCCGTCAGGTCATGGTGGCAGGTGCTGCGCTGGTGGCCGCGCCGCTTTTGCCCGATGCGGCACAGGCCCAGGAAACGACGGCTGCAGCGCGCAAGGACAGTGCCGAATCTGATCGTATCGCGGCAGAGTTCATTGCCGGTGCCACGCCCTTGCGCGAAGGGCTGTCGCTTGACTTGCCCGCGCTTGGTGACAATCCCTCGGCCGTGCCGGTTCGGGTCTGGGTAAGCGAAGAGATCACCGATCAGAACTGGTGCGAAGAGCTTATCATCCTGGCAGAGCTGAACCCCATGCCGCTGGCCTGTCGTTTCAGCTTTTCTCAGGCAAGCGGCGCGGCAGATGTCGCCGTGCGACTGCGGCTGATCGAGACGATGCATGTGCGGGCGCTGGCGCGGATGAATGATGGCCGGGTGCTTGATGCCAGCGGCCAGATCACCGTCGCCGCTGGCGGCTGTGGTTTGTGAGAGGGCAGAGAAATGGCGAATCCCCCCCGGATCTGGCTGAGCAGTGAAACCCCGGCAGCGGGCGAGATTGTGCGCGTGCGTGCGCAGGTGGTGCATATCATGGAAAGCGGTCTGCGCCTCGATGCAGCCGGAAATGCAATCCCGCGCGACACGCTGGAACGGTTCAGCGCGACGCTTGGCGATGACGTTATCCTCGATTGGTTTCCAGAAACGGCAATCTCTCAGAACCCCTATATCGAGTTTACGTTCAAAGCGCGGGAAAGCGGAGTTCTGAAAATGATCTGGAGCGATCAGAACGGAGTTCTGGCCGAGGCCGAGCGGGCAATCACCCTGTCCTGACGGCAGGGCGGCGCGATGCCGGTTTCTTCAAAGAAACCGGCCCGGAATTTTCAAAATTCCGGGCTGGGCGTCTGTGGCAATGCTGGCTCTTCCTGTCAGGCTTTCTCGACCAGGCGGCCAAGAACGCGTCCACCCAGGATATGCAGGTGGTAATGCGGCACTTCCTGCATCCCTGAGGTTCCTGCATTGGTGATGGCGCGATAGCCTTCAGGCCCAGAGAGGCCGAGTTCTGCAATCACCCTGGCAACAGTTCGATGGAAGTCGATGATCTCGGCATCGCTTGCCTCAGCGGCGAAATGATCGAGATTGACATAAGGCCCTTTCGGAATTGCCAGAACATGCACGGGTGCATGCGGGGCAATATCGTGGAAAACCAGAGTGTGTTCGGTTTCGGCCACGGTTTTATTGGGGATCTCGCCGCGCAGGATACGGGCGAAGATGTTTTGGGGGTCGTAGGTCCAGCTCATGTGATCATCTCTGTCTTGGTGGCCGCAGGGCCGCTTTCAGGGTCAGTCGACAAACAGATATGAGGTCGAGACGATTTCCTCGGCCTCGGATAAAGGGATTCCGAAAAAGCTGCTGATCGCGGTCGCATTCTCATGGGGCGGAGCGCCCTGACGTATCCGATAGACGTTCGGAAAGTCACATTCGCGGATCCGGTCGCTTTCAAATTTCACATCATAGCGAATGGTTGGCAGCAATCTGTTCAGTGTCTCTCGCGGTGTGTCATGGCCTGCCAGACCCACGCGTCTTGCATGGCCGATCAGGTAATCATCGCTGAAATTACACTCTATTTCCAGTAGCCTGACCCGCGCTTTGTCATTGTAGAAATCCTGCATCAGATCCACCGAGGCCGGGTCGATGCAAAAAATCAGCCGGTCGGTCTGCCAGTAGTCGTAAAGCATTCGCACCAGCGCCCGGCGGTGCCTTGTCCGCTTTTCCAGAGTAGACTGAATGCCGCCCAGATCGGGCAGGGGGGTGCTGCCTTCGTTAAAGAGGTAGTCAACCGCCTGAATATTGCTGACATTGCGCACACGCTCGACCAGGCGCTTGGCCACATGCCATTTCTTGCATGTCACCATCATCAGCGTGCGCTCGCGGCCCAGGCTGGCCTCGGCCTCCCAAAAGCGCGGCGCATAGCGGCGCCCGACGCGGCCGCGCTCGGCTATAAAGCGGTAAAGGCGGCGCCCCTCATCCGAGATGTGAAAATGCTGGCCCTTTTGCGCATAAAGGTCGCCCAGCCTGGTTCTCAGATCGGTGGCTGCCGGGCTGATCTTGCGGGCGAACAGATAGTCCTGGCTGATCAGCAGATCGAAGTGGTCATTGTAGAAAACCACGGGCATGCCGTAATCGGTGAACAGCAGGAACGTCAGCGGCCTGGTGCGGATTTCATTTTCGGGCACCAGATGGTGCACCAGCGTCTGGAAAAATGTTTCATCCGGGATCCAGGTGGTGCGGAAAAACCGCAGCACATCGCGGCGGCTGCGGATGAAATCCAGCAAGGCCTCGACGGTGCGGCGGCGCAGGCACCACCACTGGCTGCCGATGCGCATGGCCAGATCCGACGGGATCCGCCGCGCAAGGCCCAGCTTTTTCTGCCACTCCATCGAGCGGTAGAACCAGGTCTTATTGGTGCGCTCGTTGAACCAGTGGCGATAGATCAGCCGTTCTTCACGAATGCCGGTCTTGATCCAGTCAGAGAGAAAAAAGTCAAAGCTTTCAATGTAATCGACATCTTCACGGCCAAGGAACTCATGCGCGTATTCGGCCGATTTGACCGGCATGCAGTCACCCGACAGCATGTAGAAATGCGTGGCCCTGGGGAAGGCTGCCACCGCTTCTCGCAGCGCAAGCAAGGTGGCGGCCACAAGGCTCCATTCGCCCCAGCCGCAGCGGATCCGCTTTTTTGCAAAGACCACCGAGGGGTTGTCTGCCAGCCGCTGGCGGATCGTTGCGTAATCCTGCGCTGAAGATCTGGCGTCGAAATGGATCGAGAGGCAATCGCCTGCGGCCGTCAGGCGCTCGGCCTGGGCGATGATCCCTTCGGGGTCCTTGTGACAGAGCAGAATATAGGCAATTTTCGCCATGGGGTCCGGTTTACTCTCTTACCGCTGATGCGACTGCTTCGGCTTGCGCCAGGGATTTGGTAGCAGACTATCTGATAAAGGGCTTCATGCTTCCTTGAAAAGGCCGGATTTATTTGCTTTTCCTCGCAAGATATTACTGGTTGGTGGTTCGGGTGGGGCCTGTCCCGGCGGTCAGCTGAAATGGCAGCCCATGACGGCTTATCACCGGGCATGGTGTATCCGTATAAGGAGATTGTGAATGGGTTTTCCCGGCACCTGGATGACCGAAAGCGAAAGCGTGGTTTACCGCGTTGTGCCGAAATGCGCCTGTTCGACCATCGGTCAGATCATGTTCTACTCTGACCATGGCCGGTTTTTCGATGGCGACATCCATGACGCGACCAGTGGCATGCACAAATGGGCGCTGGAAGGCAGCCAGCCGAAGATCGAGGCCAATGTGAAGGCGCATTCCAGCTATGCCTTCACCTGCGTGCGCAACCCCTATACCCGCATTCTCTCGTCGTTTTTCGACAAGATCTGCGGCATTCAGCGCAATGGGCGGCGTTATCGCGGCAATCTGGTGCCGCTTTTGATCCAGAAATACGGGATTGAGGTCGGCGGCGATGACGGCAAGCAGGAGTTTGACCAGATCAAATCCTTCCGCCGCTTTCTGCTTTTCGCCCGCGATACCATCCGCTGGAAAAAACCGATGGAGCCTGACATCCACTGGTCGGCGATGGCGGGGCATATCTCGACCTTCATCGTCAATGGCGGGCGCTACGACAACATCTTCTTCACCGAGAAATTCAATGAGGGGATGCAATCGGTGCTGGACCGGATCGAGGTCGCGCATCCGGTCAATCTGAAAGAGATCCCGCGCTTCAACGAATCTGAGGGGCATGGCCCGAAGCGTCTGCACCCGGTCGAGGATTATTTCGACGACCTTTCGATGCATCTGATGTGGGAAATCTATAAGCGCGATTTCCAGCTGTTCCGCTATGACTTCGACAACCCGGGCAACAAAATGCCCAAAGGCGAGGTCGATCTGGCCGAGGTCCACGCGAAACTGGGGAACTGAGGCCGGCTGTCACAGGCCTTTGCCAAAAGATACCCCGCCATCTCGTATCCGAGATGGCGGGGCATATTCACCGGATCACCTGAGGGCAGATCAGTCGCAGGCCTCGATGGGGGTGCGCAGCTGATAGGTCACTTTGCCAACCATGCCTTCGGGCAGGGGCTGCGGATCCAGCCAGACATCAACGTCGCAGCCATCGGTATCCACTTCCCATTTGATCGCGCCATTGGCGTCATGACGCTCATAATCCAGCGATTCGATCGGGCGGCCGCCCAGGTGTTCGGCCAGGGCCTCGCTGGAGATGATGGTCTGGATCTGCTCGACACGGTCATAATAGGGCGGCAATGCTGCGAAGGCCGGCAGGGCAAACAGCACAGGTGCCGCAACACACAGCGCAACTGAAAGACGACGGGACATGAAAGCTCCTACTTTCGTTATATGACCCAGACTGAACCCTAAGCCCTCTGATTGTAAGCCAAAATTCTGTGAAAAATGTCGCAGGTGGCGAAGTTTTGCCCGCCCCGGTCTTTGCCCGCCCCGGTCTTTGCCCGCCCATGTCGCTGACGGGGGGCATAATCACGGGCGCAAACGGGGCCGGTAAATGACAAAGACCCGCCTGGACGGGCGGGTCTTTGCGCTGTTTCACTTGTCTGATCGGGTCTGAACTGGCCCGATCCGCTTTGCCTCAATGGCCGAGGATCTGGCTGAGGAACAGTTTGGTGCGCTCGGACTGGGGGTTCGAGAAGAACTCTTTCGGCGCGTTTTGCTCGACGATCTGGCCCTGGTCCATGAACACAACGCGGTTTGCCACCGCCTGGGCAAAGCCCATCTCATGGGTGACGCAGAGCATGGTCATGCCCTCTTCCGCCAGCTCGATCATCGTATCCAGCACCTCTTTGATCATCTCGGGGTCCAGCGCCGAGGTCGGCTCGTCAAACAGCATGATGCGCGGGCGCATGCACAAAGACCGCGCAATGGCGACGCGCTGCTGCTGGCCGCCCGACAGCTGGCCCGGATATTTATGGGCCTGGTCGGGGATCTTGACCTTGGTCAGGAAATGCATCGCCGTTTCCTCGGCCTGCTTTTTCGGGATCTTGCGAACCCAGATCGGCGCCAGGGTGCAGTTTTCCAGGATCGTCAGATGCGGGAAAAGGTTGAAATGCTGGAACACCATCCCGACCTCTGAGCGCACCTTGTCGATGTTCTTCAGGTCATTGGTCAGCTCTGTTCCATCGACGATGATATCGCCCGACTGATGTTCCTCCAGCCGGTTGATGCAGCGGATCATCGTTGATTTGCCTGACCCCGAGGGCCCGCAGATCACGATCCTCTCGCCGCGCATGACCGTCAGGTCGATGTCGCGCAGCACGTGGAACTGGCCGTACCACTTGTTCATCTTGCGGATCTCGATGGCGGTATCACCCGAGACTTCCATGATTTTCTGTGTCTGGCTCATGATTGATCCTTAGCGGTGATCGGTCTTCAGCTTGCGCTCAAGGTACATAGAGTAGCGCGACATGCCAAAGCAGATAATGAAAAATATCGCGCCGACGAAGATATAGGGCTCCCAATAGATCCCTTTCCAGTTGATGTCGGCGCGAACGGTATTGGTGACACCGCGCAGCGGATCCAGCAGGCCCACGAAGGAAACCAGCGTTGTATCCTTGAAGAGCCCGATGAAGGTCGAGACGATGCCGGGGATCGAGATCTTCAGCGCTTGCGGCATGATGATCAGCCGCTGCGCCTGCCAATAGGTCAGGCCAAGGCTGTCACCGGCCTCATATTGCCCGCGGGGCAGGGCGGCCAGGCCGCCGCGGATCACCTCAGCCAGATAGGCGGCCGAGAACAGCGCAGCCAGGATGATCACCCGCAGGATCAGGTCGAAATTGGTCTGCGGCGGCAGGAAGTACTGCAGCAGCAAAGATGCGGTGAACAAAAGGGTGATCAGCGGCACGCCCCGGATGAACTCGATAAAGCCAACCGAAAGCACCTTCATCAGCCACATATCCGACCTGCGGCCAAGCGCCAGCATGATCCCCAAAGGCAGTGAGGCCGCAATCGCCGTCACCCCGATGATCAGCGCCAGCAAGAAGCCCCCGATCATATTCGAGCCAACGGTGACAATGGTCAGCGGCAGCGCCGCATGCAGAGCAGAGACCAGGATCGGGCCCAGATAGCCAAGCGCCGCCGCACCGCCCAGGATCCCGGCCAGGATACCCACAAGCGTCGCGCGGTTGCGGGCCGCGACAAAGACCAGCGCGAAAGCCAAAGCGGCCCCGAGGCTGAGAAGGCTGCTCCATGCGGGCATATCTGCCTTGCCAAACAGCGCACCCAGGTCAGCGATGTTAAGGTTCAGCAGATTGCTGGCCAGATACATCACCGCCAGCAAAAGCCAGATCCCGGCGATCACCACCATTGCCACCAGCGAGGCCAGCATCCCGAAAAGCCGCGCCAGGATATTGTCGCTGCCGGAGAGATAGCCCTGCCAGAAAGTGACGTCGCGCATCTTCCCGAAGAAATCGGTCGAGATCGCGTCGCTATAGCCGATCACCACTGCCGCCACCCAGGCTGCCGCCAGGGCGATCACCAGGGCGAAGGCGTCATTCAGCAGCCTGTTGGTGTTTTTCAGGTAGATCCAGGCGATCAGCGCCCCGACGGCCACCGCAAGCAGCTGGCTGACCGGGGTCCAGAAACTGCCGCCCCAGATCAGCCAGACCGCGACGAAGGGGAAAAGCCCGGTCACCCAGATCAGCGCTTTCGGGCGCCAGATCGCAAGGGCCCAGATCACGGCAAAGATCACCAGGCTTGCCGTCAGTGCCGCCCCGCCAGCCGAGATTGCAAACAGCGACAGGAGCGTGGCAATCCCCGAAAGCGCGACCATATGGGCGCCTTTGCGGTCATTCCAGTAAAGGATCGGCGCGAGGGCCGCGAACAAAAGCCCCCCCGTCAGCACCGGCCGCCAGTATTCTGCGGGCGGGTAGAAGCCGAAGATGAACTGATGCCAGCGGGCCTTGATGACTGCCCAGCAGGCGCCGCTTTCGCCGCCCGCCGCCGCCACAATCGCCCGGCACTCGGCCAGTGAATTGGCGTTCCAGACCGAGTGCCACCACCAGGGGAAGGCCGTCCAGACCATCCACAGCGCGATCACCACGCCGGCAAAGGTCAAAAGCGTGTTGACGGGCGACGACAGCAGGTTCTGGCGCAGCCATTTGGTGACCCCGGCCTCACGCGAAGGCGGGGGCAGGGGGCTCAGCATCTCTTCGCGCAGCCAGAGCGCGGTATTGTTCGGGCCTGATGCCCCGGTTTTTGTCCCGCTCATCTCAGCGCTCCTTCAGCTTTACGGCCGCGTTGAAGGCGTTCATGCCCATAGAGATGATCAGGCTGATGGTCAGATAGATCAGCATCATCAAAAGCATAGCCTCAAGCTCGCGCCCGGTCTGGTTCAGCGTGATGCCCCCAAGGGTGCCGCGCAGATCCAGATAAGAGACCGCAATCCCCAGCGAGGTGTTCTTGGTCAGGTTCAGATACTGGCTGATCAGCGGCGGGATGATCACCCGCAGCGCCTGGGGCAGAACCACCAGCCGCATCGTGCGGCCCGGGCGCAGGCCAAGGGCTGCTGCCGCCTCGGACTGGCCGCGCGGGATGGCCTGGATGCCCGCCCGCACGATCTCGGCGATAAAGGCCGAGGTATAAAGCGCCAGCGCGATCAGAAGCGCGGTAAAGGAATGCATAACCTGGATGCCGCCGCGCAGGTTGAACCCGGTGCTGACGCCCTGATCATTGACCGGGAAGCCCGGCACCTCCCAATGCAGGCCAAGCGCCAGCAGCAGCAGGATCAGCGGCAGGAACAGGATCACCAGCGAGATATACCAGGTCGTCGGGCGGTTTCCGGTGCTTTCCTGGATGCTTTTCGCCCGTTTCACGACGGCGCGATTGGCCAGCAGCGAGACGATCAGCACCGCAATCACCGCCAGAACCGAGAAGTTCACCGGAACGCCTGCAAATTCAGTGCCGCCCAGCGGGCGATCCAGCAGGGGGGCCGGGATATTGGTGCCCCGGTTGGTGACCGCAATGGAATCAAAGAAGAATTTAGAGGCCGCAGGCTCTGTTGCGCCAATCTCCGCCAGCTGCGCATCCGCCGCAGGGCCGCCTGACAGCGAGGGGCTGAACACGGTCAGCGCCATGATGACCCAGATCAGCGCCGGAATCGCCGCGATCAGCGCAGCCTTTGCGCCCTGAAAGCGGGCGCTTGCGAATTGCCAGGCGGCGACAGTGATGCCGATAAAGGCCAAAAGCCACAGGATGAAGGGCAGCGATCCCAGCTTCAGCGTCGCAATCCGCATCCATAGACCATTGCCGCCCGCCTGGGCCTCAAGCCCGGCAAGGGCGGCGCGGCTTTCCAGAATGGCGGGGGTGATCTTGAAATCGGCGGGCGCCGGCATGGTCTCGGATATCACCACAAAGACCAGCAGGATCCACAAAAGCAGCGGCACATTGCGGAAGATCTCGACATAGATCGTCATCAGCCGCGAGATCAGCCAGTTGTTCGACAGCCGCAGCACGCCGACGATCACGCCGACCACCGTGGCCAGGATGCAGCCGAAAAACGCCACAACCAGCGTGTTCAAAAGGCCGATGATGACCGCCCGCCCGTGGTTGTCATCATTGGTATAGGGGATGAGGGTCTGCTCGATATCATATCCGGCCCTGACCCAGAGGAAGCCGAAATTGATGTCCTTGCCCTTGGCGTCAAGGTTGCGGATCACATTGTCCGTCAGCCAGCCGATGAACAAAAGAAACAGGATAAGCGCGACGACCTGCAGCGTGATGGCACGGAAACGGGTGTCATAAATAAGCATCGAAAGGCGAAAGCCGCCTTTCGACGCCTCCGCCCGACTGGTGGCAAAGGCCATGAATTCCCCCTGAGCCCGAACCCGTCCGGCTTTGTGCCGGTTATGGTGCCACCGCATGCGCGGCAGCCCGGGGTTCTGGATTGTTTGAGTATTACCTGAGAAACAAAAGGTCAGGGCGCGCCTTTCGGCACGCCCCTTTGTCAGATCAGCGCATCGGCCATGCGTATTGCAGACCGCCCTGGGTCCACAGCGCATTCAGCCCGCGGGCCAGACCGATCGGGGTGCCGGTGCCCAGATTGGCCTCGAAGATCTCGCCATAATTGCCATTCGCGGCAATCGCGCGCTTGGCGAAGTCATTGTCGAGACCGAACATCGCGCCCATCTCGCCCTCAAGGCCCAGCAGGCGGCGCACTTCGGGATCGGTCGAGGAACCGGCAACCTCTTCGATATTGGCTTTGGTGACGCCTTTTTCCTCGGCGATCAGCAGGGCGTTATAGGTCCAGCGCACGATATCGCCCCAGACGTTGTCGCCATGGCGCACGGCCGGCCCAAGCGGCTCTTTCGAGATGATTTCCGGCAGGATGATGTGGTTTTCCGCATCTGCCATGGTCGCGCGGCCCGCTGCCAGACCCGAGGCATCGGTGGTATAGGCGTCGCAGGCCCCGGCCAGATACTGGCGCTGTGCCTCTGAATCGTCCTGCACGGTGACGGGGGTGTAAGACAGGTTATTGGCCTTGAAGAAGTCCGCCAGGTTCAGCTCGGTGGTGGTGCCGGTCTGGATGCAGACGGTGGCGCCATCCAGCTCTTTCGCCGAGGAAACGCCCAGCTCTTTTTTGACCATAAAGCCCTGGCCGTCGTAATAGTTGATGCCGACGAAATCGAATTTCAGGTCGACATCGCGGGTGAAGGTGGCGGTCGAGTTGCGCACCAGCAGGTCAACCTCGCCCGAGGCCAGCGCGGTGAAGCGGGTCTCGCCGGTGGTGGGGACGAATTTCACCTTGGTCGGGTCGCCAAGAACGGCGGCGGCAACGGCGCGGCACAGATCGACGTCAAAGCCGACCCAGGTGCCGTTCGCATCGGCCATGCCGAACCCGGTCAGGCCGACGTTGACGCCGCAGTTCAGCTCGCCACGGGCCTTCACATCATCGAGCGTGGCCGCATGGGCCGCGCCGACAAGCAGGGTGCTGGCCGCAAGCGCGCCGATGATCGCTGATTTTTTCATAATTACCTCTTCCTGAGCTGCCGCAAACCCGGTCCGGGCCTGCGGATGTGTCGCCTCGCTTGGTGCGGGCTGTTCTTCGGGTCTTTGCTTGCCCGATGAGCATATTTTCAGTGCAAGGTCGTGTTTGGGTCAATAGCTCTGGGGCAAATCCGGGAAAATCGCTCTTTTTCCGTGCGTTGTGGCGGAAAAATGCTGCCATATTGGGCCATCGCGGGAAAATGGCCCGGATTGTTACCCACACAATTCAAAGAATCGGTATGCCTGAACAAAGGCGGCCTGCCGGACAGCCTCGGCAGCGGCGGCCTCTTCATCGACGCCCCATTGCGAGGCCTGCCAGTCCTCATCAAGGCGCGAGGCCGCCCAGGCCTGATCCACATCGATCCGGCCTGCGGTCAGGGCCAGCGCCAGCAGAAGCGAGCCAGAGATGGCAACCAGGTCGTGGAAACCCGCCAGCCGGAACACATCCAGCGCGGCGATTTCAGCGCGCAACCGCGCAAGGCTTTCGGGCGGCTGCGCGACCGGGATCACCCCCGATGTCACCTGCAAAGTCACCCCAAGCGCCGTTTCGGCCCAGGCCAGAACCGGGTTCCAGGCCTCGGCCTGGGCAGAGACCAGCGCCAGCGGGCGCTCGGCCCGGTAGCACAGCAGGTCGGTCTCGCCATAGGCGGCCAGCATGTCTGTCACCGCCTCTTTCTGGGCGACCAGCTTGTCGATGGCGGAATTGGCGCTGCGGGTGGCGGGCATGGTCTCGGGGTCGATGCGGTCCTGCTGGGCCTCCCATTCCGCGGCGACCAGCTGCGCCAGCGCCTCGGTCGGCAGAACCAGCACCGCCTTTTGCGGTGTGCGCAGAACGCGTCCGTCAAGATGGATGGCAAAGCCCGTGCTTTCAGCGACAACGCGGGTCTCTTTCCAAAAGCGTTTCGGGGCCCAGTCTGCCATCTTAACGCGCCCCGAAGGTTTTGAACGGATCGGCGGGCACGTCATCTTCCTTCCAGTCCAGCGCCTTCCAGGTGCGTTTCATATGGTCGGGCAGCGGCGCCTGGAAGGTCATCTCTTTCCTGGTGATCGGATGCTCGAACCCGATCGAACGGGCATGCAGATGCAGCTTCTTCGACAGATCGCCGCCGATGCCAGCGCCCCAGCCGTCGCCCATGTTTTCCATATCCGAGCCGCCATATTTCCCATCGCCCAGAATGGGATGGCCGATTTCCGCCATATGGGCGCGCAGCTGATGGGTGCGGCCTGTTACCGGCTCCAGCGCCATCCAGCTGAGGCGGGTGCCAAGGAACCAGAGCGTGAAGAAATCGGTTTGGCTGCGTTTTGCATCGGGGTAGTCTTTGGCCTGGGCTGGGTGGATGGCGATCATCTTTTCGCCCTCGCCGCCGCGCCCGCGCCCCGGGGCCTTCATCAGGTGAAACTTGACCGAGCCCTGTTTGGGATGAGGCACGCCCGCCACCACCGCCCAATAGATCTTGCGGGTCAGACGGTGGCGCAAAGCCTCAGACAGGGCCCGCGCGATCCGGTCGGTGCGGGCCAGAAGCAGGATGCCAGAGGTATCCTTGTCCAGCCGGTGCACCAGTTTCGGGCGGTCTTTATAGCCGAATTTCAGCGCCTCGGTCAGGCCGTCAACATGGCGGTCGCCCTGGCCCGAACCGCCCTGCGACGGCAGGCCCGGCGGCTTGTTCAGCACGATGATATGCTCATCCTTCCACAAGACGCAGGCCTGGATCATCTTTGCGTCGGCATCCGAGACGCCCTTGGTCGCCACCCGTACCGGGGCCTCAGCCGCGGGCAGGGGGGGGACGCGGATCGTCTCGCCGGGCTGCACGCGGTCGGCCGCCTTGGCGCGGCCGCCTTCGATGCGGATCTGCCCGGTGCGGCACATCTTTTCGATTGCGCCTTGCGTCACCTGCGGGAAATGCTTTTTCAGCCAGCGGTCAAGGCGCTGCTCGCCCTCGTCCTCGGTGACCTGGATAAGTTGAACGCCGCTCATGTGAGATGCCTCGCTGACATGACGCCGAGGGTGACGGCGAAGAGGGAAAGGATAACCGATGCCAGCACATATGCCAGCGCGGTGATGAACTGGCCCGCCTCGATCAGCTTCAGCGTGTCGAGGGAAAAGGCCGAGAAGGTGGTAAAGCCGCCCAGAAATCCGGTCATGATGATCGCGGTCTGAGGGGCGCCTGCGGCCAGCAGGATCCAGGCGAATCCGATCAGAAAACTGCCAGAGATATTGATTGTGGCCACGGTGACAAAGGGGCGCCAGGGCAGGGCGGTCAGGGCCAGATGGCGCAGCACCGTGCCTGCGGCCCCGCCAAGCGCGATCCCTGCAAGACCAGAAAGATTCGTCATTTTGGCCCCCCTTTCAGGTGATTATCCGCAGCCGGATTGCCGCTTTTCAACATTTCATCATGCTCGGGGTCAGAGCCCGGCACCGGATCATAGCCCTGGCCGCCCCAGGGATTGCAGCGGCAGATCCGCCAGCAGGTCATTGCCGTGCCGCGTATGCCGCCATGGCGCTCCAGCGCCTCCATCGCATAGGCCGAGCAGGTCGGCTGAAAGCGGCAGCCATGCCCGACCCAGGGGCTGAGCACCAGGCGATAGGCGCGGATGGGCAGCGAAAGGACAAAGGCGAAAGGGTTCATGGCGGGGGGCTTACGGCGCAGGCTCTGCAGGCTTTGCCTGGGCAGGTTTTTCCTCTGCGAGCGGGCGGGCCTCAGCGGGCAGGTGGACATCTGCGGGCGGGCGGGGCCCGCGCTCGCGATTAACCGAGGCAAAGGCGCTTTGCAGATCCAGCACCATCGCCGCAAAGTCACGGCTGACCGTCGCGCCCGGTTTTGCCACCAGCACATAATCCCAGCCCGGCTGGCCCATCAGATGCAGAACCTGCCGCGCCACCTCACGCATCCGCCGCTTTGCGCGATTGCGCAGCACCGCATTGCCGACCTTCTTCGAGGCGGTAAAGCCGATGCGTGTCTGCGGATCCTGGTCCTGGCGATTGCGGCCCTGCAGCAAAAAGGACGAAGTCCCCTGCCGCCTGGCCGATGCAGCCTTCAGAAAGTCTTTGCGCTGCGGAATGACAATCAGCGCCGGAATGTTCGATTTCTGCAATTCAGCCGCCATTTTTCCGCGCCATTTCCGCGACCGACCGCAGGCAGATGTGCCAAAATGGAAACCGCCGGGGCACGATGAGCGTCCGGCGAATTGCCTTATGCCCTCTGCCTCCGGCGGTGCCAGTATCTGTTTTATCGGTGCCTGTCCCGCCCGGCCTGCTGGCCCTGGGCGAAAGACAAATCAGGCCGAAAGAACCTTACGGCCCTTGCTGCGGCGTGCAGCCAGAACAAGACGGCCGCCTTTGGTGGCCATACGGGCACGGAAGCCGTGGCGACGGGCGCGAACCAGCTTCGAGGGTTGATAGGTGCGCTTCATTGCGGCATTCCTTCTGCGTTTCTGTGGCCTCGTGGCCTGTTTCCAGGCCTTGCGGCCGTATCCAGGCCTTGCGGCCTAATTCCGATCGGATCGTCGTGAACCCATTTACCCGGGGGCGGCCCATTCACTGAAACAGGCAACCAGACAGAACCGGATTCGCAGACTTCTATCCTGAAGCCCGGCCTATAGGCCCAGTGCGCGGGTAAGTCAACGCATCCTGGGGCGAAACCCTGCCGAAATGCGGGGAATTTGCGCAGGGCTGAGGCTTCCCATACTGTGCAATCGGCTCTGGATTTGCTAGATATTCGCCTGATCGGGCTGCGTGTGCAAGGCGGGCCCGGCGTCGGCGGGCAGGTTTTCGGGGGGCGGCTGGTGCCGCGGGAAGGACGGGCGGGGTGGCAGAGCGGCGGGTTGGCAGGCGGTTCCTGCGGACATTGTCCGGTCGGTTCCTTATGCTGACGATTGTTTTCGTGCTTTTGGCCGATGTGCTGATCTTCGTGCCCTCGCTGGCGCGCTATCGGGCCGATTTCCTGCTGGAGCGGCTGCGCCAGGCGCAGATCGCCGCGCTGACGCAGCTGGCATCTGACAGCGGCGTCACGCCCGAGCTTGAGGCAGAACTGCTGGCAAATGCGGGCGTCTATAACGTGGTTCTGCGCCGCGATGACATCCGCCAGCTGGTCCTGTCCTCGCCGGTGCCAGAGCCGGTTCATGCCGATTACGACCTGCGCCTTGCGGGCCCCTGGCAGCTGATCCGCGATGCGCTGTCTGCGCTGTTTGACAGCCATGACCGGGTGGTGCGGGTGATCGGCAATCCGGTCCAGGAGGGCGGGCAGCTGATCGAGATCACCATGCCGCAAGAGCCGCTGCGCAAAGCAATGCTGCTTTACGCCTGGCGGCTTTTGATGTTCTCGGCGCTGATTTCGGCGGTCATGGCGGTGCTTTTGTTCCTGGCCGCGCAGCGTCTGATCGTGCAGCCGATCCGCCGGGTGGTTTTGCATATGAAGGCCTATGCCGATGCGCCCGAGGATGCGCGCACAGTGATCGAGCCCTCGGCCCGGGTTGAAGAGCTGCGCGAGGCCGAAGAAATGCTGGCCACCATGCAGCGCCAGCTGACGGGCGCGCTGAAGCAGCGCGAGCGCCTGGCGCAGCTGGGCGGCGCGGTGGCGAAGATCAGCCATGATCTGCGCAATATCCTGACGACGGCGCAGCTGTTCGCGGACCGAATCGAGGGCAGCGCCGATCCGGTGGTCGCCCGCTCGGCGCCAAAGCTGGTGGGCTCTATCAGCCGCGCGGTCAGCCTGTGCGAGGCGACCCTGGCTTTCGGCAAGGCCGAAGAGGCGCCGCCGATGCTGACGCGATTCCCGCTGGCGCAGCTGGTATCTGAGGTGCTGGAAGGCGAGGGGCTGGAAGGCGAGACACCGGCGCAGGCCCCGGACGGCGGGGCGCCCGGCGAGGGCGCGGTGCCGGGCTTGGTCACCTCGCTGACCGATATCGCGGCCAATCTGGTGCTAAGGGCCGACCGCGAGCAGCTTTACCGGGTGATCTCGAATCTGGTGCGCAATGCGCGTCAGGCGATTGAGGCGACAGGGCAACCCGGCACGATCGAGATTTCAGCCGGTGAGAGTGATTCTGAATGGTGGCTGCGCGTCGGCGATACGGGCCCCGGCCTGCCGCCCCGCGCCCGCGAGCATCTGTTTGCGGCCTTTCAGGGTGGTGTGCGCAAGGGCGGCACCGGGCTGGGCCTTGCGATTTCTGCCGAGCTGGTGCGCGGTCACGGCGGAAAACTTGAGCTTTTGCACAGCGATTCCGAGGGAACCGAGTTCATGATCCACCTGCCAAAGCTGGCTGTGAACACCGAACTGCAGCAATTTGATTGAATTTGCATTTTCGCTCTTGCGCTGGTGCGCGGGTCTCTCTAAATACCCGCTTCAAGACGGACCCATAGCTCAGCTGGATAGAGCACCAGACTACGAATCTGGGGGTCGGGCGTTCGAATCGCTCTGGGTCCGCCACTTACCTCCTGTAAACTTCAAGCAGAAATGCCTTTTGCGTCGCGAAATTGCCTCGTGGCGCGGTTCGGCATGTCTGGCCTCTTGTTCCGCCGCGATCAGGTTGCGGGCGTTCTGGGCTTTCATTCTGACGGCTCGGGTTTTCGCCTCTACCGCCTCTCGGGCAGCGCCGCAGAAGAATTTGGGGCCGATCTGATCTGACCGAATACGCGTGTATTCGGACGGAACAGAGTGGGCGGAGTGCGAAGCCCGACCCACGGCCCTGATGATGACTGTCAATGGTGATGGTGGCCTTGGCGCGGCCCGCAGGCGCAGCCGAGGACATGGGGCCTCCCATCACGCCGCCTTGGCGGCGCTTGCCAATTGACCGGCATCGGCAGGGATGTTGGGCGGCCCTAAGGATAGAAAAGTCGTCAGACGGCTGCGTGAGCCGGGCAAAGCCCGGTCGAGGGCAGTGACTGGCCATTGGTCGACAGGTTCGTCCGCGCCCGAGCGTGGACTTCTGACTATCTGCGCCCGGCTTCAGGCCTCCAGTCGCCGATTCCTCAAAGGGAGGCCGTGACAGGCGCGCCGCCAGGTTTCATTGGCCAGCAGTATCGTGAGGCCGATAAATAGCAAAAATGCGATCCCCAGAGCTTCGTCGTTTGGTCCAAGGCGAAGCACGTTTCCGTTCAGCTGCAAGTCCGCGATCCGCAGAACAGGCCATAGGGAACTTGCGAGGAACAGCATCCAGCAGGCTTGAATCCAGCGCTCGAAATTCTTTTTCCCGGCGTCGGCAGCTACCCGAGCGGCTTCCGCCAACCTGAATGCGGCCCGGTCTTGGGGTAATAAGCCCACCTTGTCCAACAGGGCGGACGGCACTCCGCGTTCACCGCGCTCGTACTTTTCGTATGCGCTCTGACTGACGTTCAAACGCGCGGCCATCGCGGCCTGCGTGAGCCCAATGCGCTTGCGAATCAGGCGAAGTTTCTTGCGGTCGTCAGGGCATCGTTTCAGAAGTCGTGGATTGGCCGGACGCTCCCCTTTCCCCGCAGTGTTCATGCCACGCGTTCGATCTCGGCAGTGCCGCGTGCATTGAAACGGTTCATGAGTGCTACGCGGATCTGGACCTCGGCGGTTTGGCGATCCGGATCACGTGATGCGATGCGTTCCCCGAATGCCTTGAGTGGAGCAGGTGAACGCCATCGGTTCAAGAGAACCTGCGACG
>NZ_JABJXT010000037.1 GCF_013155295.1 Pseudogemmobacter hezensis
GGTCAGGTTCTGGCGAAGCCGAAATCGGTTAACCCGCACACCCAATTCGAGGCTGAGGCCTATATCCTCACCAAAGAAGAGGGCGGCCGCCACACCCCGTTCTTCGCAAACTACCGTCCGCAATTCTACTTCCGCACCACCGACGTCACCGGCATGGTGAAACTGCCGGAAGGCACGGAAATGGTTATGCCGGGCGACAACCTGAAGTTCGAAGTCGAACTGATCGCTCCGATCGCCATGGAAGAGAAGCTGCGCTTCGCTATCCGTGAAGGCGGCCGCACCGTTGGTGCAGGCGTTGTTGCGAAAATCATCAAGTGATCCGCAAGTGATCTGGGGGCCACAAGCCCGCAGATGACGACCTGATTACGAAAGGCCGCCCCGAAACGGGCGGCCTTTTTCGTGACCCTTTCGCCGCCAGGCTTTGCGGATCACCGCCAGCTGGTTTGCGATGCTGGACCCGCCTGACTGCTTGCGCTATCAGGCGTATGCATTTGCGGGGACGGGAGAGACCTATGTCGGGCCATGGTGAAGCACAGGTGATGATTTCGGCGAAAAGCGGGCCGCTGAAAGGCGTGGCCTCGGTCCCCGGGGACAAGTCGATCTCGCACCGCTCGCTGATTTTCGGCGCGATGGCGGTGGGTGAGACGCGGATCTCAGGCCTGCTGGAAGGCCAGGACGTCATCGATACCGCCAAAGCGATGCGGGCTTTCGGCGCCACGGTCACCCGCCTTGGCGAGGGCGACTGGACGGTCAATGGCGTCGGCGTGGGCGGCTTTCAGGAGCCCGCCGATGTGATCGATTGCGGCAATTCCGGCACCGGCGTGCGCCTGATCATGGGCACCATGGCGACGACGCCGATCTCGGCCACTTTCACTGGCGATGCCAGCCTGCGCAAACGCCCGATGGGCCGGGTGACCGACCCGCTGTCTCTGTTCGGCACCGAGGCTTATGGCCGCAAGGGCGGGCGTCTGCCGATGACGGTGGTTGGCGCGGCTGACCCTGTTCCGGTGCGCTATGCGCTGCCGGTTGCCTCGGCCCAGGTGAAATCTGCGGTGCTGCTGGCGGGGCTGAATGCGCCCGGTGAAACCGTTGTGATCGAGCGTGAGCCGACCCGCGACCATTCCGAGCGGATGCTGATCGGTTTCGGCGCTGATCTTCATGTCGAAAAGACCGCCGAGGGCCATGTCATCACCCTGAAAGGCCGGCCAGAGCTGCGCCCGCAAACCGTGGCCGTGCCGCGTGATCCCAGCTCGGCGGCCTTCCCGGTCTGCGCGGCGCTGATCACCGAGGGCTCGGATATCCGGGTGCCTGGTGTCAGCCAGAACCTGACCCGCAACGGGCTTTACCTGACGCTGGTCGAAATGGGCGCGCTGATCGACTTTGAGAACCCGCGCGAAGAGGGCGGCGAGCCGGTCGCCGATCTGCGCGTGCGCTTCTCGCCCGATATGAAGGGCATCGAGGTTCCGCCCGAACGCGCCCCCTCGATGATCGACGAATACCCGATCCTTTCGGTCGTGGCCTCTTTCGCCGAAGGCGTAACCACCATGCGCGGCGTCAAAGAGCTGCGCGTCAAGGAATCCGACCGTATTGACGCTATGGCGCGTGGTCTTGAGGCCTGCGGCGTCACGCTTGAAGAAGATGAGGACACGCTGATCGTCCACGGCATGGGCGCGGGCGGCATGCCCGGCGGCGCGACCTGCGCCACCCATCTCGACCACCGCATCGCCATGAGCTTCCTCGTGGCCGGTATGGCCTCAAAACGTGAGATCACCGTTGATGACGGCTCGCCCATCGTGACCTCTTTCCCGATTTTCGAGGGGCTGATGAATGGGCTTGGCGCCGCGATCCGTCGCGGCTGATCCTTTCATCCCGGACTTAAGGACGACCCGCATATGCGCATTGCCCAGCCATTCGCCGTTTTGTTTGCCATTTCTGCAGCCGCCTGTGCTGCTATGGCGCAGGCCCAGACGGCCGAACCCGATTTTTCGCAGATCGAGGCCGAGAGCCTCGACGCCGAAGATATGGAAGTGATGCCTGGCCAGCAGACCGACGGCTGGATCTCGCTTGAAGCCGAGGGCGCACGCCACGACTTCATCACCGTTAGCTTTCTTTACGACACGATGCGGGTCGGCACCGCTTCGGTCACCGATGGGTCCGAGACGGGCAATGAGGATATTCTTGCGATCTCGGGCGGCACGGAACCCGACGGAAGCGGGCCGTTCTTCCACCTGGCCTTTGGCTGGCCGGGTGAGGGGGCGGAGCCCCGGCTGAAGCCTGAAATCACCTGGTATCCCGAAGGCCAGGAGCCGCCCTTCTACGCAAGCCTGCTGGCGCGCCCGCCAGAGGTCAGGATCACCAGCTACAGCTTTGACGGCAAAAGCGGCTCGGTCAGCGGCAGCTTTTCGGGCGCTGTCTGCCGGGTCATCTCCTGGGAAACCGAAGAGCCCGACGCTGCCGATTGCCGCGATGTCTCGGGGGAGTTCGAAACAAAGCTTCATCCGGCCTTCTGAAGTCCCCCGGAAAAGCTCGCCGGAAAAGCCGCCCGGAAAAGCCCCGTGAAAACAGAAAAACCCGCAGGCGATCTCCTGCGGGTTCTTTGTTTTCGGCGGATCCTGGGGCCAGCCTGCAGCCCCCGGGCGCGGGCGGCCTTAACGGCGGCGGTCGCGCCTTGCGCTCATCGGTTGGAAGGCGACGCCGACATGGGCCTCGCAATAGGGTTTCCCGGCGACTGAGGGCAGGCCGCAGAACCAGAATTCCTCGGTTGCGGGATCGCCGATCGGCCATTTGCAGGTGCGCTCGGTCAGATCCATCAGGCTCAGCTTGCGGGCCCGCTTTTCGACCTCACGCACCGAGGCCAGCGCCTCGGGGCTGATCTCATTCAGCGAGGGCTGCGGCGGCAGCGGCTGACCGGCGGGCACGATGGCCTTGCGGATCGGCAGCGGCGTCACATTGGAGACAGGCGCCGGCGCGGGCTGCGCGGCGGCCGGGCGTGCGGCAGGTGCCGCCGGCTCTTCGCGCGGCGGTGGGGGCGCGGCCGCTGCGGGCGCAGGATCAGGACGCACAGGCGCCGCAGCTGCCGGGGCCGCTGCTGCCTCTTCCTCTTCCTTGCCGCCCACGCGGTTTGACAGGCCCAGTCGGTGCACTTTGCCGATCACCGCATTGCGGGTCACACCGCCAAGCTCTTTGGCGATCTGGCTGGCCGACTGACCCTCGCCCCACATGCGTTTGAGGGTTTCAACCCGCTCGTCCGTCCAGGACATATGCCTCTCCGCCTGTCTGAAATCCCCTGCATAATAGCTGTCAGGCAAGGGGGGCCGCAAGGGGATAGCGAATCAAATCCGCAGCGCAATGCCTGAGGGTTGCAGCGGGCGGCCAGACCAGCCCCCGCTTTCAGGGATGATAAAACCATTTACAACTGCGGCAGGGGTCGCTAACAAATCCGGCATGACCAAGAATGTGACCACTCCTGTCCATTTGCGACGCCGCTGAGGCGACGGTCCCGGCACGCCCTCCGGTCCCCATGGGCATTTCCTTAAAGTTTCGATCCGGCCGCGACAGGCGGCGTGTCATCTTCGGGATTCCAATCCTTGCTGTTGACACCCGTGATGCCCCGGCTTTACGCCTTTGGCTTCCATTCCTGAGGGAAACTCCATGATACCGCCCGTGCTTCCGACCTATAATCGCGCCCCCATCGCCTTTGCCCGCGGCCAGGGCAGCTGGCTTGAGGCGACCGATGGTCGTCGTTTCCTGGATCTCGGGGCAGGGATCGCGGTCAATGCGCTTGGCCATGCCGCGCCGGAACTGGTCGCCACGCTGACCGAGCAGGCCGCAAAGCTCTGGCATGTCTCGAATGTCTACACGATCCCCGAGCAAGAGCGGCTGGCCGCGCTGCTGGTCGAGCAGACCTTCGCCGATACGGTGTTTTTCACCAATTCCGGCACCGAGACCGCCGAACTGGCGATCAAGATGGCGCGGAAATTCCATTATGAAAACGGCCAGCCCGAGCGCACCGCTTTCATCGCCTTTGAAGGCGCCTTCCATGGCCGCTCGACCGGGGCGATTGCGCTGGCGGGGTCGGAAAAGATGGTCAAGGGCTATGGCCCGCTGATGGAGGGCTTTCAGCAGCTGCCCTGGAATGACCTGGACGCGATCCGCGCGGCCATCACGCCAGAAACCTGCGCCGTCATCCTTGAGCCGATTCAGGGCGAGGGCGGCATCCGCCCCTTCCCGGACGCGGTTCTGAAAGAAATCCGGGCGCTTTGCGATCAGACCGGCACCCTTCTGATCCTTGATGAGGTGCAATCGGGCATGGGTCGCACCGGTCGGTTTTTCGCCCATGAGCTCAGCGGCATCACGCCTGACATCATGATGGTGGCCAAAGGCATCGGTGGCGGCTTCCCGCTGGGCGCGGTGCTCGCCACCGAAGCCGCTGCCAAAGGCATGACGGCTGGCAGCCACGGCTCTACCTATGGCGGCAACCCGCTGGCCTGCGCGGTTGGGGCACGGGTGACGGAAATCATCGCGGATCCGGCCTTCCTGGCCGAGGTTTCCCGCAAAGGGGCGCTGCTGCGGCAGGGGCTTGAATCGCTGATCGCGCGCCACCCTGCGATCTTTACCGAGGTGCGGGGCGAAGGCCTGATGCTTGGGCTGAAATGCATCCCCGCCCCTGGTGATGTGGTGAACGCAGGCTACAGGGCCGGCCTTCTGACAGTCGCTGCAGCCGACAATGTGCTGCGCATTCTGCCCGCGCTGAACATCCCCGACCAGGACATCGCCGAGGCGCTCAGCCGCCTCGACCAGGTGGCAACAGACCTGGCCGCTGCCTGATTTCATCCGTCCATAAATATCCCGGGGGAGGGCGTCAGCCCGTGGGGGCAGCGCCCCTGAACCCGGCCACCACAAGCGAGCCGTCTGACATGAAGCATTTCCTCGACATCCACACCACCAGCCCCGAAGATCTTCGCTCGATGATCGACCGGGCGCATGCGATGAAATCCGCGCGCAAGGATCTGCCCAAAGGCACCCCGGACCCCGATCAGCCGCTGAAAGGCCGCATGGTCGCGCTGATCTTTGAAAAACCCTCGACCCGTACCCGCGTCTCCTTCGATGTCGGTGCGCGCCAGCTTGGTGCCGAGACGATGGTGCTTTCGGGCAAGGAAATGCAGCTGGGCCATGGCGAGACCATTGCCGATACCGCCAAAGTGCTGTCGCGCTATGTCGATCTGATCATGATCCGCACCTTTGAAGAGGACACGCTGCTTGAGATGGCCGAACACGCCAGCGTTCCGGTGATCAACGGCCTGACCAATCGCACCCATCCCTGCCAGATCATGGCCGATATCCAGACCTATGAGGAACATCGCGGGCCGATCCGCGGCCGCAAGGTGGTCTGGGCGGGTGACGGCAACAATGTCTGCGCCAGCTTCCTGCATGCGGCGGGGCAGTTCGGCTTCGATATGACCTTTACCGGCCCGGAAACCCTGGACCCAGAGGGGAAATGGGTCGATTTCGCCCGCTCGAAAGGCTCTAAGGTCACCATCCAGCGCGATCCTTTCACCGCCGTCGAAGGTGCGGATCTGGTGGTAACCGATACCTGGGTTTCGATGCATGACCCGGAATCCGCCCGTGAGCGGCGGCACAACCAGCTGCGCCCCTATCAGGTGAACGAGCAGCTGATGAGCCGCGCGAAGCCCGACGCGCTTTTCATGCATTGCCTGCCCGCGCACCGCAATGACGAGGCGACCAGCGCCGTGATGGACGGCCCGCATTCGGTGATCTTCGATGAGGCCGAAAACCGCCTTCACGCGCAAAAGGCGGTGATGCGCTGGTGCCTCGGGGTGTAAGCTCCCGTCCTGTTGCGGGCAGCCCTGACAGGATTACACGGTCTGACGATGATCGGCGCTGGCGGTGCGACCTGCCAGTGCCGCAAGCCCCAGGATGATCAGCGCAAGGCCGCCAAAGGTGACCTGGTGGCCCAGATGCTCGGCGATGAAGCCGATTGAGGCGGGCGCCATCAGGATCCCGGCATAGCCAACCATCGTCACCACCGACAGGGCGGCCCCGGGGCGCTGGCCCGGGTAATTTCCGGCAGCCGAAAAGATCACCGGCACCAGATTGGCGCAGCCAAACCCCGCCAGGGCAAAGCCCGCAATCGCCAGCCAGCTGTGCGGTGCAATCGCGGCGATCATCATCCCGGTTTCGGCCACCAGCGCCGAGACGAAGAAGGTCCGCACGCCGCCAAAGATATTGCGCAGCCGGTCGCCCAGAAAACGGGTGATCGCCATGGTCGCGGCGAAAAGCGCAAAGCCCAGGCCCGCGGTGAATTCATCGGCGCCAAAGGCCTCGCTGAGGTAAAGCGCGGCCCAGTCCAGCACCGAGCCCTCGGGCACGAAAGCCATCAGCGCCATCAGGCCAAGGATCCAGATGCCGGGATCTTTGGGCAGGAAGCTGTCTTTGGGGGCAGCCTCGCCAGCAATGGTTTCGGGGGGCAGCGGTGCCTCGCCGCGCAAAAACGGCAGCGCGATCAGCACGATGGTTGCAATCACCCCGGCGGCGATCAGCGACTGGGTTCCGGCTGAGGTTCTGGCGATGATCCAGGCCCCGCCCGTGCCTGCGACAAAGCCGCCAAGGCTCCAGAACCCATGCAGCGAGGACATGATGGCACGGCCCATGCGGCGCTCGACCTCGACGGCGTTGGAATTGGCCAGCACGTCAAGAAAGCCCATCATCAGGCCGAAAACCATCATCGCTAAGGCCAGCAAAGGCAGGCTGGGCGCATAGACCACCAGCGGCAGCACCGGGATCTGCGCCAGCGCCGCCAGCTGCAACAGGGGCTTTGTGCCGTATTTCGCAATCAGTTTGCCCGCCACCAGCATGGCCAGCATCGCGCCGATCCCCAGTCCCAGGATCAAAAGCCCCAGCACCGTTTTGTCGATACCGTGTTTGGGCAGCAAAAGCGGGATTTGCGGTGCCCATGCGCCGACCAGCATGCCGCCGGCCCCAAACATCGCGGCCAGCGCCCAGCGGGCGCGTCTGGTTTCTGTTGCGGTCATGACGCGGCCCCCTCTGATAGCGCCATCATCTCTAGCCGCTGCATCTCTGGCCGGGAAGGGGGATCAGCTGCGGGGTTTGGCCCTGAGTGTCGGTTCGGCCTCGCGCGGGTCCTCGGGCCAGGGGTGGCGGGGATATTCGCCGCGCATATCCTTGCGCACATCGGCATAGCTATTGGCCCAGAAACCCGGCAGATCCAGCGTCACCTGCACCGGGCGGCGGGCCGGAGACAAAAGCGTGATGCGCAGCGGCTGGCGGTTTTGCCCGACCACCGGATGGGCGGTGACGCCGAACATCTCTTGCAGGCGCACCTCAATCGCGGGGTGCTCGCCATCGTAATCGATCGGCACCTGGCGGCCCAGCGGCGTGGTGAAATGCGCGGGCGCCAGGCGGTCGGTCTGGGCCATGCGGTCCCAGCCGATATGGGCCTTCAGCGCCTCGGTCAGGTCGAGGTTGCGCAGATCGGCAAGGGTGCGGGCGCGGCCCAGATGCGGCAAAAGCCAGTCTTCGGCAGAGATCAGCAGTGCCTCATCGCTGACCTCGGGCCAGTCATCGGCGCGGGTAAGCGCGATCCGCGCCCGCAGACGCGCCGCCCCCGGCGACCAGGTCAGGCCATTTTCGCGCAAGCCCGCCAGTGCGGCCCGGGCCAGGGCCTCGGGGGGGGCATCGGTCCAGGGGCGTTCGGTCAGGATCAGCGCCCCAAAGCGCTCGCGGCGCAGGGCCTGGACGCGGGCCTCGCGGCTGTTCCAGATCACCTCGTCCGACCAGGCGATCTTTGCGCCATGGACCTCGCGCAGCTCATCCTCGGTGATGGCAAGGCCAAGGCGCAGACCCGCCTCGCGCAGATCGCCGTCCAGGTCGCAGGCGACGATCAGGCGCTCTTTGGCCAGCGCGGTGCCCGGCTCGATCACCGCGCCTTTGCCGCCTGACAACAGATAGCGGGGTGCCTCGCCCCTGCGCCGCAGGCCGATGCGGTCGGGCCAGGCAAGCGCCGCCCATTGCGCCAGGGAAAGGCCAGGGATGCGGCCCTTTGGCACCGCGCGGGCCAGGCGTTTGGCTTCCTGGCGGATGCGCTCGATCACGGCGCGATTGGCGGTCTCTGGCGGGCGTTCGATGGCTTTCAGGCGCAAGAGCAGGTCCGGCCCCGCGCCGCGCATCGGGTCGCGTTCCACGGCAAGTGCAGCCAGGGGCGCGGCATCGGGCCCGGCGATCACCAGCATATGGCCAAGGCGCGGATGGACGGGCAGGCGCGACAGCTGACGCCCGTGATCGGTGATCGAGCCGCCCCGGTCCAGCGCGCCAAGCGCTGTCAGCAGATCACGCGCCTCTTTCAGCGTGCCGGGGTGGGGCGGGGTCAGGAAGGGCAGATCGTCCGAGCCCCATTCCGCCAGCTCCAGCGCCAGCGGCGTCAGATCGGCCGAGGCGATTTCGGGCGGCGGGAAGGCGGCAAGGCCACCCTCTTCGCCCTTGCTCCACATGCGGTAGCAGATGCCCGCCGCCACCCGGCCCGCACGGCCGCGGCGCTGTTCGGCCTCGGCGCGGGTGACGCGTTCGGTTACCAGCCGCGACATGCCAGAGGCGGGGTCGAACCGCGCCCGCCGCGCCCGGCCGCCATCGACGACCACGCGGATATCGGGCAGCGTCAGCGAGGTTTCGGCGATAGAGGTCGCCAGCACGACGCGCCTTTGGCCGGGAACCGGGGCCAGCGCGGCGCGCTGCGCCTGGAAATCCATCGCGCCGTAAAGCGGGCGCAGGGCGATGCCGGGGATGCCCTGCAGCCGGGCCTCGACGCGGCGGATCTCACCCTCGCCGGGCAGGAAGGCCAGAAGCCCGCCCTCAGATGTCTCGTCCAGCGCCTGGGTGATCAGCCCGGCTATTGCGGCGTCAAAGCGCAGGCTGGTGTCCAGCGGGCGCGGCAGCCAGCGGGTTTCCACCGGGTAGGCGCGGCCCTCGGCGGTGATCATCGGCGCATTGTCCAAAAGCGCGGCGACGGGGGCTGCATCCAGCGTCGCCGACATCACCAGCAGCGCCAGATCGGGGCGCAGGGCGGCGCGGATTTCCAGCACCAGCGCAAGCCCCAGATCGGCCTGGAGCGAGCGTTCGTGAAATTCATCAAAGATCACGCAGGCGATGCCGGGCAGTTCCGGATCGGCCTGGATCATGCGGGTCAGGATGCCCTCGGTCACCACCTCGATGCGGGTTTTCGCAGAGACCTTCGCCTCACCCCGGATGCGGTAGCCGACGGTTTCGCCGACCTGTTCGCCCAGCGTTTCGGCCATGCGCTCGGCGCTGGCGCGGGCGGCAAGGCGGCGCGGCTCCAGCATCAGGATGCGGCCCCGGAAGAGGCCCGAGGCCAGCAGATCCAGCGGCACCAGCGTCGTCTTGCCCGCCCCGGGTGGGGCCTGCAAAACGGCACGCCCCTCACGGGCGAGCGCGTCGCGCAGGTCTGGCAGAATCGCGGTGACGGGCAGTTGTTCCATGCCCGCTATATGGCAAGTGCTGTGCGTTTAGGCCAGCATCTGCGCGGGCCTGACCCGCTGATCTCAATCCTCGGGCCACCAGCCGGGCGATGTGGGCGCACCGTCATCAAACCGCGCCAGATACTCAAGGATCATCGGCTTGTTGCGGATAAAGCCCTTATAGGTCGCCAGCTCATCGGGCAGGCCCCGGATCACCCGGTGGAAGCGCCGGGCCCATTTCGGCTGGGTGACCAGATCATCAAGGCTGATCAGATAGCAGCGGATCGGGAAGCAGATCGCGTTCGAGCGCGGCAGGCGGATCAGCGTCTGCAGCTCGACCCGCAGATGCTGGCGCTGGCCGATGGTTTCCGGCGTCATCGTGGTCTTGGATGGCCCCCATTTCGGGTAATTCTCGGGGCTGGTATCGAGCAGCGGGTCGACTGTCATCGTCCAGTTGAAGCGCCGCACCGGCGCGCCATATTGCAAGGCAAGCAGGAATTTCAGCGCCCGGTCAAAGATCCCCATCTGATGCGCCAGCGGCACCGGGGCATGCCATTCGTGGAAATTCATCCCGATGTCGAAATCAAGGCTCCAGTCGGCCTGGGAGGTGACCATCCCCGCCTCGATCCAGAGATTGTCCTCGCGCTGGTCCTGCAGGGTGAAATCGCCCTGGGCCTGGCGGGTGATATATTCGAACGGGCCATAGGGCAGGGTAGACTCATCGAGGAAGGTGAACTTCTGGTCGATCCCCAGGGGGCGGTTGATCCAGTGCCAGCGATTGCCGTCTTTGGTCAGCGAGAACCAATGCGGGTAATCTTCCGCAAATTTCTCCATGATCAGTTCCAGCAGATCCCAGCCCGCCAGCGTCATATGCGGCAGCGACTGGCAGCGCAGCGGGTCTTGCTCCAGCACCCGGGCGCGGTCGCGCATTTCCGAGACGTAATGTTCATCGACGTCGAAGTAATGCTCGAACACCGAGCCGGGGCGGCCCTTTACATGCGGCTCCATATTCACCGAATACATGTAATCGTCTTCGGGGAAGGGGAAGGGGAAGCGTTTCACCGCATGGGGGGAATTGCGGTAGCTGTAATCGCCGAAAAAGCTTTCGTCGCGGAAGAACGGGTCTTTGAACGGGGCATCAAGGCTCATCGCGTTCTCCTTCAGAGGTCAATGACCAGGCGCTCGCCTTTGAAACGCGAGACGCAGGGCATGATATGGGTTTTCGCGGCTTTCTGATCGTCAGACAGCCAGTGATCGTAATGCAGGATCTCGCCCTCGGCGGCGTCCACTTTGCATTCGCATTGGCCGCAGGCGCCGCCCCGGCAAAGGTATGGCGCGTCGATGCCTGCGGCCTCCAGCGCCTCAAGCATCGACTGGGTCGGGCCGACATCGATGCTGACGCCTGAACGTGACAGCTGAACCGTGAAGGCTTCGCCCACCGGCGGGGCGAGGAATTCCTCGGAATGCAGCGCCCCCTTTGGCCAGCCCATTTTCTGCGCGGTTGACAGCACCCAGCCGATCATTCCTTTTGGCCCGCAGACATAAAGATGCGTGCCGATAGGCTGCGTTTTCAAAAGGTTGGCGAGGTCGATCGCCTGTTTCTCGACATCGTAATAGCGGTGCAGGCGCTCGCCATAGCGGGCCGAAAGCTCTGCCCCATAGGCGCAAAGATCGGCGTCGCGGGCGGCGTAATGCAGCTCGAACCGATGGCCGAGGCTGTCGAGCTGCGCCATCTGCGCGATGAAAGGTGTGATGCCGATACCGCCTGCGATCATCAGGTGTTTTCGCGCCCGCAGATCAAGGCCAAAGAGGTTCACCGGCTGTGAGATCACCATCTTCATGCCGGGCTTCACGCCCTTATGCATGAACAAAGACCCACCGCGCCCGCTATCATCGCGGCGCACCGAAATCTCATAGCCCGAGCTGTCAGCAGGGTCCGACATCAGCGAATAGGCGTTCAGACGGCGGGTGCCATTGTCGTCCATCTCGACGACGGTATGGGCGCCACCGGAAAAGCCGGGCATCGCCCCGCCATCCTCGCGCACAAAGCGAAAGCGTTTGATCAGGCTGTTGACCTCGACCACCTCGGTCACGGTCACATTCATACGTGTCTGATTGCTCATTTGAAACGCTCCTCAGACGGGGGCACTTCGCCGGGGTCTTCGGCGTCGATGCAGACGCCCTGAAAGGCGGCGAGGCGGCGCGAGTAATGGTCGCGCACGAAGAGGTTCAGCCCGCAATGCGCGCAGACAAAGGGGTCAAGCGTGACGTTCTCAGTGATCCCCTTGCAATGGACGCATTGCACGCGCCGGGCCAGTGATCCGCGCTGCTCGGTCGTCAGCGCATCATGGGGCAGGCCGGCGGCCATCGCGTCGCGCTGCACCTGGCCGATCAGCCCCTCGGTCCCGGCGGCGTAAAGCTGCAGCCCCATATGGGCGTCGCCCAGCACCTTGTTGATGCGCTGCGAGGCGCTGGCATAGCTGGGTGCGGGGTGAAACACCCGCGCCCCAAGGCCCGAGACCATCCCGGTCAGATCGGTGCCATTCGCCCCTGGAATATAGATGATATGGGCCCGGGGCTTCATATCGGGCGCGGCATTCAGCAGGCTGGCCACCGCCTCGCCGCCTTCGCCATCGGCGACAATGAAATGGTAAGACCCCTGTTTCGGCACCAGCCGCCCATAAAGCGGGCGTGATTTCATGACATCATCGGCTTGCGTTTGCGACATTCTTTTTCTTTCGCTCTGGCGTGACAGGCCCGCGAAACGGGCTGTCGGCTTCGTCGGCCTCCCTTCTCCCCCAAAGCCTCTGACGGGCCTTCCTCCCTGGAGGGGGTGCCCGCTGCCAGATGGCGGCAGAGGGCGGGATCGACAGGGCTGACGCTGCGGTCAGCCCCTGAAGGGTAACCCTTGCGGGTCAGCCCTTTGCGGTGCGGCGCTTTTTCTCGATGTCGTAGAAGGGCATCGAATGGCTGACGGCCGCGATTTCACCATGGGTGGCGCAGTTCACCACCAGTTTGGTGTCATTGTTGGCGCAATCCACCGGCAGGCGGGCGATGGCGACGGTGTGGTTGTTCAGGGGCGAATGCATGGCCTGCGTCACCACGCCGACCTGCTTGCCGCCTTTGAAGACCGGCGCGCCATTGCCGGGCACATTGGTGCCTTCCAGCTTCAGGCCCCAGATCTTAAAGCGCTCTTTGCCCTTCAGACGGTAATGTTCATCGGCGCCGCGGAAGCCCTGTTTGCCGGGCGAGACGGTGAAATCAAGCCCCAGCTCCCACAGCGTATCGCCGCCGGGCTGATCGTCGAAAGGATACATCTCGCTGTTGTCATAGGGGAAGAACAGCAGATAGCTTTCGGTCCGCAAAAGATCGAGCGTGGTGAAACGGCAGGGGATGATCCCTTGCTCGCCGCCCTCGGACAGGATCCGGTCCCAGATCAGCGGTGCATCCTGGCCACGCACGAACAGCTCATAGCCGCGCTCGCCCGTGTAGCCGGTGCGCGAGATCATCGCAGGCTTGCCGAAAAGCGAGGTCTGCATATGGCTGAAATAGGCCAGATCGCGGATGCCCGGCACGTGCTTGGCCAGGAAGTCCACCGCCAGCGGGCCCTGCAGCGACAGATCATGCAGATTGTCGTCAAAGCGCATATGCACATCGCGGCCCTGGGCATACATGCTGAGCTGCTCATGCCCCGCGCCCGCGCCATGGACCACCATGAAGGCATTCGGCCCGGTGCGGTAGATCACGCAGTCGTCGACGAATTTGCCGCCGTCATTCAGCATGCAGGCATAGACCGAGCGGCCCGGCATCAGCTTTTCCATGTTCCGCGTCGTCGCACGTTCGATCACATGGCTGGCGGCGGGGCCGACCAGATGCACCTTTTTCAGCCCCGAGACGTCCATCAGCCCGGCTTTGGTGCGGATCGCCATATATTCTTCGGTCGGATCGCCCGAGGTGTAAGACCATGCCGTGCCCATGCCGCTCCAGTCTTCCAGATCAGAGCCGAGGGCCCGATGCCGGTCACCAAGTGCAGAGAACCTCCAGGAATTGGTCATGATTCCTCCCGTCGTATTTTTGTGGATGTTGCGACTCAGTCTGGGTGGGGAAATTCAGAAAATCAACATTCATGTTAAAAAAGGTTTCCTGTCAGGGAAGTAGGTGCCTTTCGGCTGCCCTTAGCGGGGCAGGTGGCGTGATTGTGCCTTCTGATTGTGCGGTTCTGGTTTGGCTCTGGCCTGCGTCAGAACGTGAAAAACCGGCAGGCAGGGCCCGCCGGTTCGCCGCAAACGCTGGTGCGGATGCACCTATTTCCCGTTGTCGAGGCCCCAACGCAGCCTGTCGAGGCCCTCGGCCTGTTCCTCCTCGGGGATGCGCAGCCCTGTCGTCGCCTTCAGCAGCACCGACATGACCAGCCCGGTCACCACCCCCGCACCCAGACAGACCACAAAGCCCGCCAACTGCATCAAAAGGCTGATCTGGCCGTGCTGATAGGCATAGGGCCCCTCGGTGATGCCCCAATAACCGCCGCGCGGCGTGCCCGCCTTGAAGAGGCCGATCATCACCAGGCCGTAAAAGCCCGCCCCCAGGAACAGCGGGAACAGCTTATGCTCGTCGATCTCGCGTTTCGAGGTGAAGTCATAGACCAGCCAGCACATGAAGGGCGCGCCCAGAGCAACGAGGAACATCTGCCAGGGCAGCCAGACATCAAAGCCCGGTGCACCCGCGACATAGCCACCCAGCGGGCCGAAAAGCAGGTAAATATAGTGCTTCGTCTTATATGAGATCGCCGCGCCCGCAATCGCGCCCCCGGCCCAGGCCAGCGCGTAATTGTTGAAGGCGATCCCCAGCGAAGTATCCGCCATGGTGACGGAAATCGCATAAGCCTCTGGATCGACAAAGAAAAGGCAGGACAGAATCACCATGGGCAGGCCCGAGAAGATGGTAATTACCCCCGTTGCCGCCAGCCCGATCGAGGGGGCCTGATAGCTGGGCACCTTTGGATGGGGCGAGAACATGCCGGGGCGCTTGCCCAGCTGCGGCACCAGCACCATCGCAATCCCGGTCGGGAAAACATAGACGAAACCGATGCCGAAGAAGTCATGGAAACCGGCATTGGTCAGTGGCCCGACCGAGCCCCAGACCGCCCAGCTAAGCACCGAGGAAACCACCGTCGCCACCACGCAGGTGATGTAGAAGGCCGAGGCTTTCATCCGCTCTGACACCGCGAAATGCAGCAGGACATTGATGATCCCGGCAAAGCAGGCGAGGAAGAAAATGAAGATCTGGAAAGTGTTCAGCCCGGGCCAGATGGCCGGGTCAACGCTTTGCGCATGGGCGTTCGACAGCGCGCCAAAGAACCACCAGTCCTTCAGCGAATCCATCATCGTGGCGCCGCCCATGATGTAATACTGGCCCGCCCAGAACCCGAAACCGACTGCGAAATAGGTGGCAAAACCAATAAAAAACCCCACCATTTTCTCAATGGTGGAGTTGTAGAGATTGGCACTGCGGGTGGTGCCCGCATCTATCATCAAAAGGCCCGCGACAACCATCAGCGCCCCGACTGTGCCAGACCCATAAATCAGGTTCTGGACCAGCTGGTTCAGAGTCACCTGTTCCGCGAAGAACGTGGCAGTTCCTTCCATCCATGCACTCCCTATTGGTGGTTCCGGCCTCCTCCATGGGGCCGGTTTCCCTGGTCTTTCCGGCCTCTGGCCGGCGGTTCCGGTCTTTTGCTTCCCGCGGCCAGCCTGTACCCGGATGGGCAGAGACATGGCGCGGGAATTGCCGGTTTTGGCAGCCCGGCCTGCAACAGCGCGGGCAAAATGCTCCCGTCGCAGGTGGGGTGTGCGGCATAGAGTCGCATGCCTGCGGGATGGGCGCAGTCTGTAAGGGCGCCAGTTGAAAATCAATAGAAATGGAAAAAACTTTTCCTGTCAGGCAAATGAATCGCCGCGCTGACACAGGGCAAGATGTTGAGCGAAAAGACTTACCCAGCAGAGACCCATGGCGGCAGATGGGATAATTTTCGCAAGCCCAGCCCCTGTGCTGCGGTTGCGAGGTCAGCCCGGAAAGCTGCTTTTCCGCGGCAGGTGTCAGGTTAATGCGCTGATATTTATGAAAAATAATCGGTGGCTGATCGCATTTTCAGCAAGATCGCCTGAAATTATGAAATTATTCCCATCATTCAACTTTCTTTCTTGCTGTTTGTTTCTTTGGTTTGTTAGGCTTTGTCTGCGCCAGAGCTAATTTTAGGGAGACGGGGCCATGTGCGGCATTGTCGGCTTGTTTTTGAAGGACCGTTCGCTGGAGGCCGATTTGGGCCGTTTGCTGACGGATATGCTGATCACGATGACGGATCG
>NZ_JABJXT010000038.1 GCF_013155295.1 Pseudogemmobacter hezensis
TTCAAAAGTCCCATGTGGATCACTCCGTTGCCCCCGCCGCTCACCGCTTTGGAGGAAGGTTCACATGGCTCAGTTCTCAGTGAAAATTATGCCCTTAAACGGCTCAGTTCTGGGTGAGAAACAACACATGGGCGCGCATTATTATACCGTGCTGAACTTCACCGGCCCCGCGCTTCAGGTATCCGGAGCCACTCTCGCCGCAAGCTGGCTCGGACTGGCATGGGTAAGAGCCCATGATCGCCACGGCCGCGCCGATATTTTTCGCTGAAGCTCCGCACCCGGGCGGCTCTCATCCCTGAGCGCCGCCGGCCCACCACCGCCGTGCGATCTGCCCGAGGAGCCCCTCGACCGCCATTTTGCCTATGACCAGCATTCCAGGCCGCGCAACGACATCCTCTGCTGGCAGCTTGAGCAGAAGCTCACTCCCTCACTTTACAGGGAAGTTGGCCCCGTTGTCCGGCACGGCAATGAACCGGCCGGGAGCCAGATTGATACTCATACGACCGGCACCGACACTTCCGAAACCAGGCCGGACCGTTCATCCGGTCTGCCCTGATTGCGCAAGTCCCCACGTGTTGCCCAGAGATCACCCCTTGCCGCAGCTGACATCATAACCCGAGACAACGGGGCTGCCACCCTCAGGTCCCTCTCCGGCGGTGATCACAGAGAGGATATCCGTCCCCGCCACATAATCAAAAGCGCAGAAGCCAAAGCCGGTGCCGGCGCAGCTTTCGGCCTCGATCAGACCACTGCCTGCGAGCGCAGCACTGCGCTCGTCCGGCCGCCCCTCGGGGGGACCGTGATCCGCGGGCGACCAGCCCTGCTCTGCCAGGCGCGCCCGCGCTTCGGTGATCTGAAGACCGTAGATCAAAGGCACAGAGCGGCTGCCGTCACAGAACTGCTCACTCGCGGCAAGCAGCAAGACCCGGACATAGCCCTCTCCCGAGAGATCGAGATCTGCGGCGGGTTGCGAAAGCAGGTCACCATCCCAGATCCGGACCGCATTGGCAGCGAAAGGTTCGATACGCCCAATCAACGGCCGTTCGACATTGGTGCCATAGACGATTGCCAGCAGATCAGCGCCCTGGAAAATCCCGACATTCCCGTTGAGGAACTCGCAGGAACCACTGGTGCCTTCGATCTGGGTGCCGACAAAGCTTACCGCCGTCAGCGGGCCAAGCGGCAGTTCGGCCGTCACGGCCCAGCCCTGCCCCTCGACCACGCGGCCTGCCGGGGTGGAGGCCCCGGCGATCAGATTGCCGCAAAAAGCCTCTGCTTTCGGCTCGGGAGCCGCAGGCAGTGTCGAGATCGCAACAACGGCATAATCCGCATGATCAGAGGTGAAGCCCTCAATTTCCTGCGCAAGCGCGGGAGCCGCGAAAAGAGTGGGAACAAGGGTGGCCGCAAGGACGTGACGCAGGACCATGATGAAGTCTCTTCCAGTATGAATGCTGTGGGGGTGATCAGTTGGCAAATGCCGCGCGCAGCCCGGCCGCGTCGGTCGGGCATCCGCCGGGGCTGAGGGAAACCGCCGCCCCGTCCACGAACCAGGTTCCGTCAGGCCAGGGCTTGCCGTCCACGGCCCGCGCGATACAGACCGCACCGTCCTGCCCATCGGCAGAGACCGAAATCCCCCAGGCAGCAAAGCCCGCAAGCCCGGCGTGGAAATAGAGTTTATCCCCCTCCTCGAACACAGCCGAGGCATTGCTTTCGCGTGCCCGGCTCAGAACCCGAAGCTGTTGACGCAGGCCCTCATCAGGCACGGCCTGATCCAGCACGGCCAGCACGGCGGGGTGATCGATAAACGCCATACCCTCCACCGGCTCTGAGGGGACATGGCCAATCCAGGGCCGCATGTCGCCTCCTTCCGCCAGTGCGGCGGTGGAGAGCAGTGCTGCAGAGAATGCGATCATTGCGGAGCGGGTCAGGGTCATGTCGGATCTTCGGCCTTGTTGTGTTGCCTGCAGGCTATTGATTGCGCCTGTGTCTGCAACATCCTCGGTCAGATTCAGGGAGCGGGCGGCAGGTCTTTGCCACCCCTATTCCGGCGAAACGCCAGCGGGTTCAGCGCCGATGCGCAGGATCGCCACATCGCGGAACTGGATGCCGGTGACAACCGAGCGCAGGACCGCGAGATTGCCCGCTCCCCCCTCTGCCGTCGGGGTGAGCGTGATCCGCGCGGCACATCCGGGGTCGACCTCGACAACCTCGCCAGAGATCACAGCTGGCGCAGGCATATAGGACGGATTCATCAGATCCCAAAGCGCGGGCGCGCGCGACACTGCTGCCGTGGCATCGTCACAATGGGGATAGGCCAGAGAAATGACCACCTGGGGCCCCTGAACCGTTGCGACCTCGGCAAGGATCGCCGCGCTGTAGAGAGGCAGGCCAGCAGCGAGATTTGCGGCTTCGACCTCAAACGCCGCGCGGGCCTCTTCCGGGCTTTTGCCGATCAGGAACGCAGGATTAATGGCCTGCGCCCCCACCGTCACCGGGGAAAGGATCAGCGCCTGGAGCACGCCATCGGTTTCATGTTCGACACCGGCGAGGGCAAGTTGCCCGGCATCACTGTCCAGCGCCGTTGCCGTTGCACCGAGCACTGGTGCAAAATCGGCAGATGTCCCTGCCTGCAGCAAGACGCTGTCGCGGGCAGTCACAGTAGAGGTTCTGCCCATCGGACCCAGCCAGGGGTCTTTCGGATCGACTCGGGAAAAGTCCATCGCACCCTGTTCGCCATTGGCCACCACGCCCGGCACGAAACCTGCCCGCGCAAAGCCAAGCGCTGACAGATCCTCAAAAGCCTTCAGTGCGGCCTGAGCGTCCGCAAAGCCCCAGAGCGAAATCTCCCGCGGAGCCTGACCGAAGCCACCAAGCCAGGTCAGATCTTCGGGCCCGACACCTGCCCGGTCTCGAAACTCCGCCGGGTCTGCGCTGATCGCCAGGAGTGGGCGAATGTTGCCGCCCAGGGCGATGCCCTGAAGACTCCCGGACGAGACCTCCGTTCCCTCAAGTACGAGACGGGAAAGGTTCAGATATTCGACATAGCCCTGATCGGCGGATGTAAAAGCCGAGGCTGGAAGCACGGCCAGCAACGCCCTCAGATCATGATCCTCGGCAGCAAATGCACCGCCGGCAACGGATGTGGCCGCCACAAGTGCCGACACCGATAGCATCACTATGTGCCGGATATTCATGGTGTTTCTCCTCCTGTCACTGCGTCGGCAGGAGGCTGCAATCACAGGCCCAAAGATGCAAGTCCGGTAAGCCATTGGAATGGTTAAAAAGTGTGCAGCAACAAGATAGTGCGAGCCTGGATCTGCCCGAGAAAGCTTGCTCGGCACGCCGCGATGCTCAGGGCGACCCGGCCGTTCAGCCGCAGTTGTTGTTACGGGTCCGCTCTGACTCAACCATGATATTGCCGAGGATCTCAGGCGTTATCTCACGAAGTCCCAGGTCGGCACTGCCATAGGTCTCGCCCTCAGCAAGTTCATACAACCTGAAGGCAAGCCAATGGTCGCTCAGAAACCGTACCACCTTCCGAAGGGTGTCCATCCCGCCGTCATACCAGCTGTTGCTGAACATCTCTGCGCAGATAAGGGGCTGGCGACTTGCGGCCGCGCGTTTGAGTGCGGTCAGCCTGTCGCCCGTCAGCCTCTGCAGCCCAATCAACACGCGAGCGGCGATCTCGCTGTCGTCAAGCACGATGGCGATATGGGGGAGGTGCGCATTCATGGCAAAGTTCCTAATCCGGTGGCCGTCGCCATGTCACGCGCAGATCCACAGAACTTGGCGCAATGGCGCGCAAGGGGAGATCGTCGCCCCCCAGACCACTCATGGTTGCCCGACCATTGGCAGCACCCGCAGCAATGAGACCCGCACTCCGTCCTCAAGATCGCCACAGGTGACGCGCATCAGCGCAATCGGAGAAACATCTGCGGGAAACCGGATCAGCATGGGGTCTTCGGCGATACAGTCCTGCCCAGAGAAGCCCGGGTCGCCAAGCAGATCACCTGTCCCGAGGACACCCGGCCGACCATAAGGCTCCATCTCCCCGACCAACCGGTCCATGGCGGCACCGAGGCCGGCGAAGAGTTGGTAGGACCCGAGGAAATAGAAGTTCCCGGAAGTGTCCTCCAAACCGGTCCCTTGCCCGGACAGGTCAAGCGGCCGGGACCAAGGGCTGGCATAGAAGGCAGATGCGCCGGACGGCATAGCCTGTCTTTCCGTCAGAATATCGAAAGGATTGCGTGCGCCTGCCAAAGGATCGGTCAGTATTTCCAGCACCTTGCGACCAGAATCCGGAGATTCATCCGGCTGGAGGCGTGATCTGTGGACAGGCCACAGGGTCTCCTCTCCTGAAGTGGTGTCAATTGCGACCAGAAAGACGGTCGAAACAGAGCTCACGTGAGAGCCAAGATTGTCCGCGACGCTGCGCAACACGAATACCTCGTCCAACCCTGCCCCGAAAAACACGTCCCGCACCTCGACCATGTCAGGAGGCGTGGCCATCACAGGCGATGTCGCGACAGGCAGGGCAAGCACAGCAGCCAGAAAGGATTGTTTCAGCATCATCGCCACGCCTTCAAACCTCAGGTTCACCCGCATGTAACAGGACAAGATCCTCATCCTGCCCGAAACAATGAACAAGCCCCAGCCCGGCTATCGAAATGACGACGCCTTCTTCGATCAGATCCGCCCAGTCCTGCAAAGAAAACCCCTCGACCGCCTCGCCGGTCTCGACCGAGAGGACGACCTGTCCTTCTCTGCCACCCCAGAGCACCCGATCCCCGGGCGCACCTCGCGGCCATCACTGTATCGCATTGGAATTTCCCGAAGTTCGGGGCGGGCTGTCCAGAAGGAACGGGGGCGGCAGCCCGGGGAATTCCGGCTGTGCTGTGCGCCCACTGGCGCGAGAAGAGGATCGCAGGTCAAGCACTGAGCCGTGCCTCGCGCATATCGCGGCCGGGAGGGGCACCGAACATCCGCGCGTAGTCACGGGTGAACTGCGGCACACTTTCATAGCCCACCGCATGGGCGGCATGGCCGATCGCAGCCCCGTCGGCCAGCATCTGGCGGCGTGCCTCGACCAGCCGCAACTGCTTCTGGAACTGCAGCGGCGAGAGCGTGGTGACCGCCCGGAAATGCTGGTGGAATGAGGATTCGCTCATCCCCGCCACCTCGGCCAGTTCCTCGATGCGCAGGGCCCGTGCATAATCCCGGCGGATCACCGCAACCGCGCGCGCGATGCGGGCGGCATGGCTGTCGGCCAACCCAAGATTGCGGATCGCGGGGCCATGGTGCCCGGTCAGCAGCCAGTAATGCATCTCGCGCAACAGCGCATCGCCGAGCACCGCCTGCGCGCCGGGCTGGCCCAGAAGCCGCAACAGCCGCCGCGCCGCGTCCATCACATCCGGGTCGGCGGCCTCGATCCTGACCGGCCCCGGGCTGGCCGCCGCCAGATCGGCCTCTGCCGCGAGGCTGCGCAACAGTGCAGGGTCCAGTTCCAGCGCGACCGCGTAATAGGGCGCGGCGGGGCTGGCCTCGAGGATGCGGCTGGTGGTCGGCACATCGGCAGTGATCAGCAGCGCCTCTCCCGCGCCATAATCGAAATCGCGCCCCGCCATCGTCACCCGCTTGCGGCCTTGCAGGCAGATGGCGATCAGCGGCTTTTGCACCTGCACCTGCAATTCCCCCGGCCGCAGCTGGCGCACCACGCCGAGACCACGAAACGGTGTCGGGGCATAGCCAAAAGGGCCTGCATTCGCGTCAGCATGGCTGCGGGCAAGATCAAGAAGGCTGCGGGTCACGGGCGGCTCCGGTCCTGTGTTCTGGCCTATCAGGCAACGAAACGGACCGTTCCCACAAGGCCTTCCTCTCGGGTTTACAGAAACAGGCAAGAATGGGCGAGGATCTGGCAACCCCTTCGGATCACTTTCCCCCATCTTCCGATCATCAGCTCAGAAGAAGGAATATGAGATGAGCAAGATCGCATTGGTTACCGGTGCCAACCGTGGCCTCGGCCGCAACACCGCCCTGTCCATCGCCCGCCATGGCGGTGATGTGATCGTCGTCTATCGCGGCAATACCGAACAGGCCGCCGAGGTCGTGTCCGAGATCGAGGCATTGGGCCGCAAAGCGGTCGCTGTGCAACTTGATGTCTCGCAGCACGACAGCTTCGCGGCATTCGCGGATACTCTGCGCGGCGCCTTGCGCTACACTTGGGGCCGTGAGAGTTTTGACCACCTCGTGAACAATGCCGGCCATGGCGAGTTCACCCCGTTCTCTGAGACCTCAGAAGCGCAATTCGACGGAATTTTCGATGTCCATGTGAAAGGGGTCTATTTCCTGACCCAGGCGCTGTTGCCGCTGATCGCCGATGGCGGTCGGATCGTGAATTTTTCGACCGGGCTGACGCGGTTCTCGGCACCGGGCTTCTCGGCCTATGCCGCCGCCAAAGGGGCGATCGAAGTGCTGACGCGCTATATGGCCAAAGAGCTTGGAGCGCGTGGCATCGCGGTCAATACGGTCGCCCCCGGGGCCATCGAGACCGATTTCGGCGGCGGTGTGGTCCGCGACAACCGGGATCTGAATGCGCAATATGCCGGGCTGACAGCACTTGGCCGGGTCGGGCTGCCCGACGATATCGGCCCAATGGTGGCGAGCCTGCTCTCCGAGGACAACCGCTGGGTCAACGCACAGCGGATCGAGGTGTCCGGCGGCCAGGCTATTTGAAGTCGCCAACACCACCCCTGCCGATGCAAGAGGCATCGGCAGGGAGATGTCCGATCTTTCTTCACGGGTTGAAGAACGGCCCGCCACACCTCGAAACCTGCAGCATTCGGGTTGCAGCCGGTAAACCAAAGGCTCACCGTGAGACATGCGGGAATGGTTCGGCTGCGCCGAGCCCGCATTTGATCATCCGATTCACAGGCTCGAGCCCTTGGCCCACCGCAGACATATTACCAGACCGATCATCTCTGCCCGCGTCCTTGTCGGACACCGCAGATCGCGTGGCAGCGACCTGTCGCTTGCGACGATCCTCGCGGCGGTGGCAGGTGCCGCCAATGCCGGCGGGTTCTTCGCGCTCGGCCAATATACCTCGCATATGACCGGGTATCTGTCACAGCTGGCCGACAATCTGGTGCTTGGCAATCTCTGGGTGTCGCTGATCGCGGTGCTGGCCCTTGGTGCCTTCATCACTGGTGCCGCTTTCAGCACCTATCTGATCAACTGGGAGCGCCTGCACAGCGCGCGGCGGCAATACGCGCTGCCAATTGCACTGCAGGGCGTCTTCCTGCTGCTCTTCGCGACCGGCGGCATCTTCACCAGTGAGTTGGGCCGTCTCTTTGCCCTGTGCTGCCTGTGTTTCATCATGGGGATGCAGAATGCCACCATCACCAAGATCTCAGGCGCGCGGATCCGGACGACCCATGCGACCGGCATGGTCACCGATATCGGGATCGAACTTGGTCGGGCCGCCGTTGCGCTCAGCGCGCCCGCCAGTGGCATCCGGCCCGACAGGAGCAAGCTGCAAATCCTGCTGACACTGGTCGCATCCTTCCTGGCCGGAGGAGTTGTCGGGGCGGTTGGTTTTGGCCAGATCGGCTTCTGGTTTGCCTTGCCGCTTGGGCTCACATTGCTCGGTCTCGCCGGGCCGGGATTGCGGGGGCGTTAGACGAAATCGCGGATGCAGCCGACCCTGCCCCAACAGGAACGATCACTCGATCCTTATGATCGCTGCAAAAGACAGGCAGCGGTGCCTGTCTGCGCGTTGCCAGGCGCCATATGAGATCGAGATCCCTTGCGAGAATTCGGCGGGAACGCCGGATCTCAGGACTGCACACAGAAGCTGCGTCCGGTAGACTGGTTCTTATAGCAGGTCCAGCCGGTCTGGCTGTGGTCCAGCCTGGCGGGATTGTCATTCAGGTAGAACGCATCGCTGGTTTCCAGCGTGATCGTGCGCTGCCCGTCAGGCCAGACATAGACCGAGGCCGCATAGTCGGGCCCATGGCCTCCCAGCTCTTCGGTCAGGTAGAACCAGAAGGCGCGACAGGTCTGCGGCGCGCGCATCACCCCGTCATTTCCAATGGTTGTGCAGGTGACCGGCTCGGTCGGATAGGCCCCTTCGCTCCAGCGTTTGAGAAGGGAGCGGGCATCTTCGCATGCCGCCTGGTAGCCGCCCTGATATCCCCCCTTGCAGCCTATCTGCAGCCCCAAAGAGGCATGGGTCAGCAGTTCCGCGGCATAGGCCGAAGCCTCAGCCTCGGTCTCATCCGGGCCAGGTTGCGCGAGAGCTGCGTGATCGGCGACCAGAAGCTGGCCGAACAACATGCAGGCCTGTTCATCGCGCAGAACCTCTACGCGGTAGAAACAGGCGCGCTGATAGAGGTCGCGGGCCGCTACCGGATCGGGCTCCATCCCTTCGCCCTGTGCATGCATCAGGCCAAGGAACTTGCAGGCAAATGGCTCGTCGAAACGGTTGCAGGCCGCATCAAAATATGGCGCGGCGCGAGCATAATCCTGCAAGGCGTTGCGGGCGTTCTTCGCCGCATCATAGCAGATGCCTGACGGGTCACGCGCCGGCGCGGGCTGCGCCCTGTGCGCCGCATCGCAACCGGTGCCAAAGGCGAGACCCGCCGCGACATGGTCTTTCGCCTGCTCCAGGCTTCGGCCAAGGGCCGAGCAGCTGGCAATGCCCTCGGTGCTGCCGTCACAGCCGATCTCCCAGGCCGAACGGGCCTTTTCAAGGGCAGGCGCAGGCCGGTAATCGGAGCCGTCATCCAGCCTGTAGCTTTGGCCGGCATGAAAGCGGCCAAGCGGGTCACAGCCGGTGATTTTGCCCCCCGGACTGCAGGTCTCGGCCAGAAGCGCCAGCGGCGCCTCCGGGTTTTCATGCGAGATGTTCGCCAGATAGAATTCAAAGGCCCCGGCACAGGGATTGCCGGATTCGGTGGCCCTTGTCTCGCGGCAGATCGCGGCAAGACGCTGGTATTCGGCCTGCAAAGGGCCCGCGCTGGCGGGCAGATCGGTTGCGAGCCTGCGGGCCAGACTGTCACAGAGCTCTGTCGGGTCCGGCTGCGCGGCGCAGATCGCCTTGGCCTTTTCCGCCGCCGCATCGCGGGTGGCCGGGTCGAACTGTGCTGTGAAGCCAGATTGATAGGCGCAGGCATCGGGGCTGCCCAGGCCACAGGCCTCGCCGATCAGCGCGGCGGCCTCTGTGGCCCGGCCCGGGTCGCCCGCGGCGTTTTCCACATATGTTTTCAGGTATTTGACCGAGAGGGCGCAGCCCCAGGCGGCGCTGTCAGTGCTGCAATAGGGAAACAGCAGGCGCCCGATCCCCATCTGGTCGATTGCCGGCCAGCTTTTCCCCAACACAGGGGCATGCTCAGCCACCGCAGCCGAAAAGGGCTGGCAATCCCCGCCGGCCATACAGGCGCGGGCGGTGCCTTCCAGCAAGGTCAGATAGTCTTCCGCGCTCAGGCCCTGTCTGCCCAGATAGGGCCGCGCCAGCGCATGGCAGGCCGGGATCACATTGCGGTCGCAGGCGGTGGCGGCAAGGTCCGGAAAGATGAGGCCCGTATCCTCTGCCGGCCGCTGCCACTCGGGAAGCAGGGCGAGGATCGGATCCGGCCCTTCGCTGCGAGGCACGAAAACCGCATTGGTGCAGCTGTGTTCCTCGCCCAGCATGCAGCCATAAAGATCATAGCGCAGCCGCTCCGCCGCCGCCTCGGCCGAGGTTTCGCTGGCATCGCGCAATTCCCAGGCATAGCGGTTGCACGACACGGAGCTGCCCAGAAGGCAGGCCTGTCGCAAGGGCGTGGTGCCGGCACCGTTTTCCCATTGCACCAGCAGCGCCTGCGCGGCCGCCGCCTGATCCGGGGCGCTTTGCCCCCTCAGCTGCCCGGCGCCAAAGCGCCCTGCCCCTTCGGGTTCCAGTGCTGCCAGGAAGCGCGCACCATCCGAGCAATAGGCGTCACCCGGCAAACCTTCACCCGCCGCCAGCACGAGTTCCGCCATATCGCGGCGCACGAGACCAAGCGACACCGCATGCCAGCCATTGTCGGACAGATAGACCGAGATTTGCGGCCAGAAATCCGGATAGGAAGCTGTTACCGCATTGACCTCATCAAGTTCGCGCCGCGCGGCCACGATCAGATGGCAGCTGTTCGGAGGGGCGGCAAAGACCGGCGCAATCGTTTCGCGCTGCGCGAATTCGCAGGAGCGCGGCAATTCCGCAGCATCCGCCACTGCCTCACCACCCTCATAGGCGAAACCGTAGAACAGCCTGCCCGCAGTGTCGAACCGCAATGCCGTTCGTTCGATGACCTCTCCGGGGTCAAGCTGGCCAATCTGTCGACCGCCGGGCGCGTCATAGACGGCTGTGGCTGCACAAACCTGCCGCATCCCGGCGGGTTGAAAATCGGGGACCGTCTCTGCCTGTGACGGCTGCGCCCAGACGACCGTGGCGAGCAAGGCGGCGGCCGGAAATGTAAAGCCCCGGGGCTGGCGTTTCTCAGGCGTCATGGATCACCTCGGCGCGCAGCAAGCGATCATTGCCCAGAAGCGCCAGACTGCCATCAGGATAGCTGGCAACCGACAGAATATTTCCGAGACCCTGCCCCTTCTTCTGGCCCAGACCAGCGGTCTCATAGGATTTGACCCCGGCGGCGGTGATATGCTGCAGCTTCGTCATCCAGCTGTCCGCCAGCCACAAGCTGTTATCGGGCGCCGTGACAATCTCGCCGAAATAGGCCTGCTCGACCTGGATCCGGCGCTGGAACCGGCCATCGGCGTTGAACTCGAACACGCCGCCCCTGGCATCGTGATCTTCTCGCGGGATCACATACAGGTAGAAGCTACCGTTGCCATCCATCGCGATGCTGACCGGGGCGGGCGATTGTTCGACCATCGGATCCGCCGCGATGGCCTGGGTCAACAGGCCACTCAACCGCCGCGTTTCCCTGAGATTACGATCCAAAAGGATCAGCACATCCTCGCCGGGCACACTGGATCCATAGCCAAGCGAGCGCCGGTCGGGGTTCAGCGCATCGGGCACGCGGTATATGGCAATTCCACCCTCGGGCGTCACACATTGCGCAGCGCCAAGCGTCCAGTCATTGACGTAGTCAGGCCCGGGGGTTTGTGCTTTCACAGCCCCCGTCATCACGTCGATCCGCGCCAGGGTCTTTGAGGCGTTTACCACAAGGTCACCATCCGGCATGAAGGCGATCAGGCTGCCGCGGCCTTCCAGCGGGCGGGGAAAATGGCTGAGAAAGCCGCCATCGGGCGCAAACAGATAATATCTGTTATCCGTATCACGCACCAGGGCGCGGCCAAGGCTGTCGACCCGGACATCCGCCGGCGACCCGCGGAACTGACCGGGCTGCGCGCCGGAACCCCCGACATTGAAAACCTCGCGAAAGGGCGCTTCGCGCTGTGCTTCAGGCGATGGCGCAGCCAGAAAACGCCCTAGCATAGGCAATCCGAGCCCCAGGGTCGCAATGGCGACGCCGCCGCCGATCAGCGCCCGCCGCCTCACGCCCGCGGCAGCACTCGGCGCTGATGCAGGCATAAAGCCGGGCGGCAGGCGATGCTCCACCACGACATGGCTCCGCCCCCGGGCATCAATCACATATTGCGCCTGACAATGTGCGCAGGTTCCAACCACATGCCCCTCGGGGGTATTGCCGAGTGTCAGCCCGCCACCGCAACTCGTACATTTCAGCTTGCGCATTGTATTCTCTCGCTGCCCTGCCCGTTCTATAGGATGGAGCGCGACCGAGTGCGAGGCAGAGAGCAGTCATGCGCGGCAAAGTGAGACTCTATCTGCTGATGATCTTCGTCGGCATCCTGCCGCTGGCCTCTGTGCTGCTCGCGGGTCAGGTCGCGACCTGGAACGGGTGTCGGATTGATGAGGGCGGCATCCATCCCTGTCAGGTTCTGGGCTATGAGGCCGGCCCGCTGCTCCACACCATGACCACGCTTGGCTGGCTGATGTTGGTGACCAACCTGTTTCTCGCGGCGGGGGTGCTTGGTCTGCTGGGCGAACTCCTGCGAGCTGCCGGTCTTCGGGCGTGGCAAGCCTTCACGCGATGGCGAAGCAGTCAGTGACCTTCAAGGAAGGTTTCGCCGAGACAAGCAACAGGACCCTATAAACGTGATGACACACCACTGCGCAGGAAAAGTCGTTCATAAGGGTATGCCATCCGAAGCGACAGCCATTCCAATGACTTGCGAGCCTTGACGAGTTGACGACAAAGTCAAACGTGGCAGCACCATCAAGAACGACACAAAGGGCGGGAAGCTGCCTGACGGCGGTGCGGCACGGCTAACGCAGCAAAATTGCCGGAGCGGCCGTTCGAGCCGCCTGCAGCGAGATCGCCGTCGGATCAGTCCTGAGGGCGGGAAGCGGCCTGACGGCACTGCGACATGGTGACCACAGTACGCCCGAGAAAGCGGTCATCCGCGCGCCGTGCGGCAAAAACACTGCCCAGCGGACCCTGACTGGGCGGAAGATCCTGCGGTAGAACGAGACGGGCTTTAGCTTCGAGCGCAGTCGCCATCCAGGAGTGGCTGGATGTTCTGAAGGGGCGTCCTCGCGTCCCAACCGCAGCGACGCCACAGTGGGTTTGACTAATGATCTCTGGGGGCGGAGACAGTGAACCGCTCCGGGTTTGCCGGAGGCTGATTACAGTTAGTTACGCGGCGATGTCTTCAATTTCCAGAGCCGCGTAGAAGTTTGCTTCTGCCTCTGCTGGCGGGATGCTCCCGATCGGCTCAAGCAGG
>NZ_JABJXT010000039.1 GCF_013155295.1 Pseudogemmobacter hezensis
AAAGGGGTTCATCGACATCTTAACATTGGCGAGATCGACACCCGAGCCATCCGCCTTAACGCGGACCTTCACGTTGTAGTCAATCACCCGTTTGACAGGCACAAGGACCTTCATGCGGCAAATCTCCCAGAAAGTATTGAAAACCTTAATGCTTCAGCAGTCGGATCAACTCTTCCGTCACTGCTTCAGGCTGCTCGATTGGTGTCAGATGCCCGCTTTCGGGGAGGATCTTCAACCATGCCCCCGGAATCGAGGATGCCAGCGCGAGATGCAGCGAAGGCGGTGTGATGACATCCTCTCGCCCGCACAAAACCAGCGTCGGACATGTGATCCGCACCAGATCCGCCCGGCCGTCCGGTCGATCTATCCGGCTTTGCCGGATCAATACTTCCGGCCCGAGGCGCCTGGTCATTTCGCGCACCCGTTCGATCATCTCGTGGTTTTCCAGGTGCTGTTCCGCGAAATAGCTGCGCAGCAACCGCTCACCAAGGCCGAGAAAGCTGCCGGGCACTTCGGCCAGCGCGATGATCCTCTGACGCTCTTGCATGCGCGCCGCATCATCTGGCAGCATTGTCGTATCCAGCAGGGCAAGATGGCTGATCCGCTCTGGCGCGATCCGCATCACCTCTTGCGCGACGATCCCGCCAAGCGAGAAACCGGCCAGCGCGAAACGCTCTTCGCCGATGTCCAGTACCGCCTGGGCCAGTTCGCGCAGCGTTTCACCTTTTGTGATATCCGCAACGACCGGGCGTGCAGCACCACGCAGCCCTTCGAGCTGATCGCGCCACAGCTCTGCATCATTCAGCAGGCCCGGCACGAGGATGATCTGCGGCAGTCCCACCTGTCAGCCCGCCCGCGCCAGAATGGCCCGGGCGCGGATGCGCACCGGCTCGTCTACCATTGCGCCATCAACCGCCGCCGCCCCATCACCCGAGGCCAGCACGCGGCGCGCCCAATCGATCTCGGCCGCCGAGGGCGCAAAGCCCTCAAGCACCGTGGCGATCTGGCGGGGATGGATACAAAGCTTGCCCGTGAACCCAAGCGCGCGGGCATGCAGCGTGTCGCTGCGGCTGATCTCCATATCGTCAAGCTGGACAGTCACCCCGTCAATCGGCGCGGCAATTCCGGCAAGGCGCGAGGCCAGCACCAGCTCCGAGCGCACGGGCAAAAGCACCTCTCGCAGGTGTTCGCAGCCAAGATCGGCACAGAAATCAATCGAGCCAAAGGCCAGACGCGACACGCCATCCGCCGCCGCAATCGCCCGCGCATTGGCCAGTCCGAGGGCGCTTTCGATCAGCGCGATCACCCCGTGGCCGGTCGTTTTCGCCACCCCGACACAGGTCTGCGCATCTTCGGCCTTGGGCAGGATTACACCCGCGATGGGCAGCGCCGCCACCGCCGCCAGATCGGCCTCATGCCAGGGCGTGCCCGACGCATTGATCCGCACCAGCACCGGCAGATCGGTGAACCCGACCGACAACGCGGCGCGGGCGCTGTCTTTGGCGTCGAGTGCAACCGCATCCTCAAGATCCAGGATAACCGCATCCGCGCCCGAGGCTGCCGCCTTTGCAAATCGCTCGGGCCGGTTCGCGGGCACGAAAAGCGGGGCCTGGATCAAAGCTGCATTCACCATTCTGCGCGCGCCTCCATCGCAACCGGACCGTCAACATATGACGTCCAGAGCCGCAGTCCACCTTCATCTTCGCTGGCGTTCAGGGTGAAATCGGCAATGTCGAACAGGGGCGAAAGCGAGCGGAAGCTGAACCGCGCCGGCGGCTTGCCACGGACGCTTTGCGCGTAATGCACCAGCATCGTCGCCTGCAACGGGCCATGCACGATCAGACCGGGATAGTTTTCCTCATCGCGGACATAGGGGGTGTCGTAATGGATGCGATGGCCGTTGAAGGTCAGCGCGGAATAGCGAAACAGCAGCGGTGCCGAAGGCGTCACGACCAAACGATGCGCGCCGGGGGGCGCGGCAGGCACCGGCTTCCGTGCGGCGGGCGCGGTTTCGGTGGTCGCGGCTTTATCAGGCGCGGGGGCAACGGGGCGATAGACGATATCCTGACGCTCGTTCAGCACCAGGCGGCCGCCACTGCTGATCCGGTGATCGACGGTCACGAAACACAACACGCCCGAACGTCCCTCTTTCACCACCACATCGCGGATGGTGGAATGGCGCGTCATCTCTTCGCCGATCCGGATGTCGCCGGTAAACTCCATCTGGCCGCCCGCCCACATCCTCCGTGGCAGCGGAACCGGAGGCAGAAAGCCGCCGCGCGCGGGATGGCCATCGGGCCCAAGGCCCGAGGTCGGCGCCACCGGCTGCGCAAGGCACAGATGCAGCATCAAAGGCCCCGCTGCGCCCTGAGCTGAAACGCCCTCGCGATCAAAGGTCGCGTTGAACCGCGCGACCAGTGCCGCAGTGACATGCTCAGAGGCGGTTTCCTCGCGCCCGATCCATTGGCGCAGATGGTCCAGATCCAGCGGCATCAGCCTTCCTTTCCAGCCAAAGCAGGCATCGGCGAAACAGGTTCCGACACAACAGGCGTCGGCAACGCAGGCACCGGACCATAATGCCGCTCTTCGCCGTGGAAAATCGCGCCTGGCGCCGGATAGCTGACCGGTCCGTTCGGAGTGTCGACGGTGATGCGGCGCAGATGCGGGTGCTGCGACAGGGCCCCCATATCATTGACAGAGGCAAAAGCCACATCCGCCGCGATGATCGCGGCCACCGCCTCATCCCCGCTGCGCCGGGCAAAAGCCGCGGCCACCAGCTGATCGGTCGCGGCGCGGTTCTGCACCCGGCCGACATTGGTTGCAAAACGCGGATCTGTGCCCAGCTCGGGCGCGTCCAGGAAATGCGCTGCCAGCTGACGCCATTCCCGGTCACTTTGCACCGAAATCAGGATCTGCTTGCCATCATTTGCCGAAAACACCCCGTAAGGCGCGATCGAGGGATGCGCGAGGCCCAGGCGTTTCGGCGTCTGCCCGTTCTCGTGATTAAGCAGCGGCACCGTCAGCCAATCTGCCATCACATCGAACATCGAGACCGAGATATTCGCCCCCTTGCCGGTGATCCCCCGCGCGATCAGCGCCTCGAGAATGGCGGCATGGGCGGTCGCCCCGGTCGCAATATCAACAATCGAGATCCCCACGCGCGAGGGCTCATCCGGCCCGCCGGTGATCGAGCACAGCCCCGATTCCGCCTGGATCAGCAGATCATAGGCCTTGCGATCGGCCATCGGCCCGCCCTCGCCATAACCCGAGATCGAGCAGATGATCAGGCGCGGAAATTCCCTCTGAAGGCGCTCGAAACCAAAGCCAAGCCGCGCCAGCGCCCCCGGTTTCAGGTTCTGCACCAGCACATCCGCACCGGCCAGCATTTCCGCCAGGCGCTCTTTGTCCTGGGGTTTGGTCAGGTCGGCCACCACGGTTTCCTTGCCACGGTTCAGCCAGACGAAATAGCTAGACTGGCCCTTTGCCGCCTTGTCGTAGCCCCGGGCGAAATCGCCCTCGGGTCGCTCGACTTTCAGCACCCGCGCCCCGGCATCCGCCAGACGCGCAGTGACAAAAGGCGCCGCGACCGCCTGTTCGATGGCCACAACCGTCAGCCCTTTCAGCGCAAGTGTCATCCCTGCCCCCCTCAGAACGAACGCGGCAGGCCGAGGATATGCTCGGCCACATAGGACAGGATCAGGTTGGTCGAGATCGGCGCAACCTGGTAGAGGCGGGTCTCGCGGAACTTGCGTTCGACATCATATTCGCAGGCAAAGCCAAAGCCGCCGTGGAATTGCAGGCAGGCATTCGCGGCCTCCCAGCTGGCTTTCGCGGCGAGGTATTTCGCCATATTCGCCTGGGCGCCACAGTCTTTATGGGCGTCATAAAGGCGGCAGGCCTCATAGCGCATCAGGTTCGCGGCCTCGATCTCGATAAAGGCCTCCGAGATCGGGAATTGTACGCCCTGGTTCTGGCCGATGGGGCGACCAAAGACCTTGCGTTCTTTGGTATAGGCCACGACTTTTTCGGTGAACCAATAGCCGTCCCCGATGCATTCCGCCGCGATCAGCGTGCGCTCGGCATTGAGGCCGGTGAGGATGTACTTAAACCCTTTCCCCTCTTCGCCGATCAGGTTTTCCTCTGGGATTTCAAGGTTGTCGAAGAACAGCTCATTGGTCTCATGGTTGACCATGTTCAGGATCGGGCGCACCTCCATCCCGTTTTTCATCGCCTCTTTGATGTCGACGATAAAGATCGAGAGGCCCTCGGATTTCTTCCTGACCTCAGAGAGCGGCGTGGTGCGGGCCAGCAGGATCATCAGGTCGGAATGCTGCACCCGGCTGATCCAGACTTTCTGGCCGTTGATGACGTATTTGTCGCCCTTTTTGACGGCGGTTGTTTTCAGCTGGGTGGTGTCGGTGCCGGTGGTCGGCTCAGTCACGCCCATGGATTGCAGGCGCAGCTCGCCGGTGGCGATTTTGGGCAGATACCGCTTGCGCTGCTCTTCCGATCCGTGCCGCACCAGGGTGTTCATATTGTACATCTGGCCGTGGCAGGCGCCCGAATTGCCGCCCGAGCGGTTGATCTCTTCCATGATCACCGAGGCTTCGGTCAGCCCAAGGCCCGAGCCGCCATATTCCTCGGGGATCAGCGCCGCCATCCAGCCCGCTTTGGTCAGGGCATCGACGAATTCCTCGGGATAGGCGCGGGCCTCGTCGATCTTGCGATGATATTCCGCCGGGAAATCATTGCAAAGCGCACGAACCGCGTCGCGGATGTCCTGGAACTGGTCTTCAAAGGTCTGAAACATGGGATCTCTGTTGCCTTATGCGGGTAAGGTCTGCCGTTTGCGGCCACTGTCTGGGGAGAGGGTCGTCGTTGCGACAATATAAGTCAAATACACATTATATTTCGCCATTATACAGAATTGTTATTGCCGGATGCCAGGAACCCGGTCATCGACGCAGCCCCGGAAATCGCCCGCAGCCGGTTGAACCAAGCCTGTGACGCGGCGTTCAGCACCGGGCCGGCGAGGGCTGCGAATTTTTCGCGCAGCGCCGCCTCATCGGGGAAGGTTTCCGGCTCTCCCAGCGGGTCGGGGATGCGCAGGTCATGGCGCGTGCCCCGCGCCGTCACGCTGAGTGTCGCGCCGAACGGATGGCGCAGCCCTTCAAGCGAGGGGTCATGCACCACATCGACCTTTGCCGCGATGGCATCGGCCTCTGGCTTGCCCAGGAGGTCGTAATCATCCCAGCCAAAACGGCCGCGCAACAGCGCCACCGCCGCTGCGAAGGGCATCGAGAACTGGCCATCCACCACCGTCCGCGCCAGGCGTTTGGCCGCAAGCGGCGCGCCAACAAGCGCGATGCCGTTCCGGTGCAGGCCGACGGTGATCGCGCTGACCTCGTCGGGCTGCAGGCCGTGTTCGTTGCGCAGCCGCAAAAGCCCGTCCACCGCCGCATGGGTATAGCGGCAGGCGGGATAGGGTTTCAGCCCGATGCGCAGCGTCTCCCAGACCGTGCCCAGCCCGGCGGTGGCCAGCTCGGGCCGCGGCGCGCTGCTATAGCCTTGCAAAAGCCCGTGCTTGCCCTCGATCGCATCGGCGGCGCCTTTGAACCCCTGCTTCGCAAGGCTGGCGGCGATCAGGCCTTTCATCGCGGCCTCGCCGACCTGGTAGCGTTTGTTCCAGGCGCCGTTTTCCAGAAACTGCAACGAGCCCGAGGCCTGGCTGGCCGCCACACCAAAGGCGGTGGCGATGCCGTCGGCATCCAGCCCCAAAAGCCGCCCCGCCGCCGCCGCCGCGCCAAAGGTGCCGGCGGTCGCGGTGGGGTGAAAGCCGCGCGCATAATGCGCGGTCGGGTCCAGCGCCATGCCAAGACGGCAGCAGACCTCAAAGCCGATCACCACCGCTGCCAGGAACTCCGCGCCTGACGCGCCGGTCAACTCGGCTGCGGCCAGGGCTGCGGGCACCACCGGGGCCGAAGGGTGCAGCGAGCTGTCGGCATGGGTATCGTCGAAATCCAGCGAATGGCCAAAAGTGCCGTTCAAAAGCGCCGCCGTCGCCGCACCATAGCCCCGCGACAGGCCGAAAACCGTGCAGGGGCCGGGCGCGGCCAGCCCCATCTGTTCGACCATTGCCAGCACAGAAGGCGTCGAATCCGCCTCATGCGCGGCGCGGATTGCCGATCCGGCCAGGTCACCGATCAGATCCAGTGCCCTTGCGCTGACCCCGGCGGGGATGGTTGCCAGATCTGTCTGCGCCACAAAGGCAGAAAGGGTTCGGGTGATCGGTGCGGTTATGGTCATATCGGGATCCGGCGGCTGTGCTTTGGCGCAACATGCCTGCTGCCGGGCCATAGTCCCAATAGTGAATTTATCTCACTGATATAACGCCCCGGCATGACCAGCCATAACCTGGACTTATGCCCGCCACATCAAGCCGATATTGGAAGCAATGGCCGCGCTGTGCAAAACAGAGGTGACGCATTAAGGAACCCGCCGATGTCTACTCTTCCGCCTGCAACCGACAGTATCGGCTTTATCCTGGCCGAATTGCATGAACGGAAGGCAAAACGGGTGCTGGATCTGGGCTGCGGCGACGGGCAGCTGGCCGGGCCCCTGCTTGCGGCGGGGTTTGCGGTTACCGGCATCGATCCTGCGCCAGATCAGATTGCGCGGGCCCGCCAGAACCACCCGTCTGCGGATTTTTACCCTGGATGCGCCGAGGCCCTGCCCCCTTCGCTTTCGGGTTTTGACGCGGCGATTTTCGTGAATGCGCTGCATCACGTGCCCGAGGCCCGGATGGAGGCCGCGGTCATGGGGGCATTCCGTGCCATAGTGCCCGGAGGCGTTCTGATTATCGTGGAACCCGCAGCCTCGGGCAGTTTTTTCCGCGCCATGCGCCCGGTCGAGGATGAAACCCATATCCGCGCCGCCGCTTTGCGGGTGACTGAGGGGCTGATCGCCTCAGGCCGGGTTGCACTCGAGCGGATCGCGCATTGGAACCGCATCAGCCGCTTTGCAAGCCTGGAGGCCTTTATCGAAAAGCTGGTCGCCGTTGATCCCTCCCGGGCGGCCGCGACGCAGCAGAATGCCGAGGCGCTGAGCCGCGCCTGGCGCGAGAATATCCAGGTCGAGGATGGAATGGCGCGCCTGGTGCAGCCCCATAGCGGCTATGTGCTTAGCCTGCGTCATCGCCCTCAAGAATGGTGATGGTGGCGGATTGACCGGCGATCAGCTGCCGCGCGGCCTCCGGGTCGTCAAAGCCGATGCGGACCGGGATCCGCTGCGCGAGGCGCACCCAGGTAAAGGTGGGCGTCACATTGGCAAGCCCGCCGTTGCTGTCGCTGCGCTCGCGGTCCTCGATCCCGGCGGCAATGCTGACCACATGACCATAAAGCGGCGCCGAGGCCCCCATGATGTCGATCCGGGCACGGGCGCCGGGGCGGATGCGGGGCAGCCGGGTTTCCTCGAAATAGCCTGCGGCGTAAAAGGATTGCGCATCCACCAGCACCGCCACCGGCGTTGCCGTCGTCGCATAGCTGCCCGGGCGCAATGAGAAATTGCTGATCGTGCCGCTGACCGGCGCCACCACGGTCGAGCGCTCCAGGTTCAGCCTGGCCTGGTCCAGATTGGCCAGCGCCGCCTGATGGCTGGCATCGGCCTTGCGATAGTTGCTTTGCAATTCATCATGGCGGCTGACGCTGACGACATTGCTGTTCAAAAGACTGTCGCTGCGATCCAGCTCATTCTTTGCAAAATCGAGGCTGGCTTTCGCGCCGGCCACTGCTGCCTCGGCCTGGTCAAGCGCGATGCGAAAGCGCTCGGGGTCGATGCGGATCAGCACATCCCCCTTCTCGACGGTCTGGTTGTCATGGATCAGCACCTCGCTGACGATCCCCGAAACATCGGGGGCGATCCGCACCACATCGGCGCGGATATGGCCATCACGTGTCCAGGGGGCGGACATATAGTAAGACCACAGATGCAGCCCCAGCACCGCAGCACAGCCCACCATCGCAAGCGTCAGAAGCATTTTGCCGGAAGCGGCGAGAGAGAGTTTCATGTCAGTATCCCCTTGTGATCCAGGCCAGAAGCCCCAGGATCACCACATAAAGCGCCGCATCGAAAAGCGGCCGGTGCCAGACCAGGCGGTAAAATCCGGTGCGCGCCAGAACCCGGCTTGCCTGACGGCTGAGCACATAGGCAATCACCGCCAGCACCAGCAGCGCGGGCAGAAAGACGCCGTAAATATCAATCTGACCATTCATGGCATTTGCTCCGTGATCTGCCCGGTGATCTGCGCGGTGATTTGCCCAGTGGTTTGCCCAGTGGTTTGATCGGTAATCGGGCGGCTTTGGGCCCTGAGAGACTGCGCCGGAAGCTGCGGCTCGCCTGTCGGGACAAGGCTGAGGCGCAGCGCGGCAAGGCTGGTTGCAACTGCGCCTGCCTGGCCACGCGATGCGTTTTTCAGGCATTGGTCGAGCAATGCGATGATCCTGGCCGGGATCTTCTCATCGGCCGATCTGCGGGTGCGGTAAAAGCCCGCAACCTCATCGATCAGGCGGCGCAAAGCAGCGCGGGCGGCGGCGGGGCGGCTTTCACTCTGGCGGCGCAGATCCGAGAGGTTAACCCCCGCCCGCATATCGCGCAAAAGGTCGCCGGACAGCGCATCAGAGCCCGGAGGCAAGACCACAAGGCGACTGGCAAGAAGGCCGGTCAGGTCGATCAGCCGGGCGGAAAGGCGCAGGCCGTGACGGGCCGGGCGGCTGGAAACCGCTGCAATCTCTCGCCAGCCAGCGCGCATCAGACGCCGCGCGCTGGTCTCGGCGCCCACGGCGCGAACCATGCCGCAAACCAGGATCGCCAGAACGATCCCCATGATGGTCGAGATATTTGGATCAAGGAAATTCACCATATCCATCGAAGGCCGCGCCTGCAGGCCCAGCATGAAGGGGAAATTGATGCAAAGCCCCATCCCCACCATGAAAAGCCGCGGAATCGCAAGAAAGATGCCCGCGGGGATCAGGAACAGCCCAAGTGCTGCGACCAGTGTCACAAAGCTGTCCAGGAAGGGCATCACCGCAAAAGCATAGACAAAGGCCACCAGCATCGCCCAGAGAACCAGCGGCAGGAACTTGCGCATCGCGGGCACGGGATTGTCCATCGTGGCCAGGATGCAGCAGAAAACGCCGCCGATCTGCGGAATGAAATAGGCGTTGTGCCAGCCGCTCTGGATCCAGAACACGGTGCCGATCAGAAAGGTCAGCCCGGTGGCGAAAGCCGACAGAAAGGCCATCCCGTAGTCGCGGTGCCAGGGAATCCGGTCGAGATCCCCGAGGATTGCCCGCGCCTGCGGAGAGATGCTTTCCGCCATGATCGCCGCGCGCAGGATCCGACAATCGCGCCAGACATGGGCCAGATCCTGCAGGCGGCGCCTGGCGTTTTGCTGCATCAGATCCTGCCAGCTGTCGCCCGTAGCCGGGGAAAGCGTGAGATCGGGCATCTCTTGCGCATACCCCGGGTTGGCCGCGCTTTCGCCCATCCAGGCCACCAGCTGCGCACGGTATTCACGCAGGCCATCGGCGGCAGGGTTGCCCTCCAGGGCCTCGAACTGATCGCGCAGCGCCGACAAAAGCGGCAGCACCAGCGCCATGCGGTGCTGCAAACCATCGGTCAGCGCGATGATGTCGCGGTGATGCGAGGTGTCAAAGGCAACATGGGTGGCGAAGGTGCGCATCTCAACGGAATCGCCCGCCAGACGGCGCAGCTCGCGGCGCAGGGTATCGGGGTCACTGGCGGGATCGAAACTGTCACGCGCCAGATCGGCGGCATCGCGGGCCCAGGCATCGACCCGCGCGACCAGCACCGGGCCGGTATGGCGCGGCAAAAAGATCCGGCTGATCACGGCGGCACAGATGATCGCCACAGCGATCTCTTCCACGCGGGAGACGGCAGTATCAAAGGCCAGAAGCGGCGTATCGACCACCGGCAGCCCGGCCAGCAGCACCGTATAGCCCGACAGCAGAAAGGCATAGCTGCGCGGCGTGCGATCCAGCAGGCTGATGAAAAGACAGCCCGAAACCCAAAGGATCAGCGCAGCGATCAAAAGCCAGGGCGTATTGACCAGCGCCGGCACCAGCACCACCGTCATCACCCCGCCACTGATCGTGCCGATCAGCCGGTAAAGCGCCTTTGAGGTGATCGCGCCCGATAGCGGGTTGGCGATGATATAGACCGTGCCCACCGCCCAGAAGGGACGCGACAGATCGAAAGAGATCGCGACCAGATAGGCCAGCATCGCGGCCGCAAAGGTCTTGAGCGAGAAGATCACATCGCTGTTGGTGAACAGAGGCGGCCGCGCAGACATCTTTCAGCCTTTGCGCTTGTCGAGTTTACGCGCCAGAACGGCGCCGATCTTGTCCAGCAGATCAAGCGTCGCGGCGATCTCTGCGGCTTTCGCATCACACAACAGCTCGGCCCGCAGCTCTGCAAAGACCGTCTCGACCACGCCCGCAAGCGCCTCGCCCGCTGGGGTCAGGCAGACCAGCTTCGCGCGGCGGTCATCGGGATCATTCTGGCGCAACGCCAGACCCTCGCGCTCAAGCGTGTCAAGCGTGCGCACAATCGAGGTGCCCTCTAGCCCGAGGCTTGCCGCCAGCTCGTTTTGCCGCATCGCCCGCCCTGCCCGCGCGATCATCACCAAAGGCAGCGCCGTCGCATCCGAGAGCCCCTGATCGGCCAAAGCCTGCGCCACCGCCCGCCGCCAGGACTGAGCGACGGCAATCAGTTTCGGTGCCAGGTCGGATGAGTTCGAATTATGATGCATGTGCATTAAATGATACATCACCTAAAAGGAGTCAATATCCGGGATGCGTGCTTTCGTGCACAAGCGCCGTGCCCAGAACGGAAAGCCGTGCCGAAGGGCGGCCTGATGGCTCAGTCTGCCCGTGATCTGATGGCTGATGGCCGAGGGGCGCCTTGCCGCGTTGTAATCGGTGCCCCAATCGGCGGCCGGGTTGCGGGCGTGGGCCGGATTGCGGGCCAGGTGGCTCATCAGAAAACGCGGCTTATGCTGTCCCTTAATCATGAGGAGGATTACCGGGGGGGCAGGTCAGGGCACATGCCCATGTGCAAAAATTCAGAAATCCACCTCAACGGGAATTTCTGCCTCACCTCCTTCTCCTGCAACCATTTCCATGGCGGCCAGCGCTGCACTATAGACTTGCGACAGAGAAAGCAGCACCATGCAGATTGGGCGAGGTTCGTTTGCCGTCAGCATCTGAAGGCAGCCTGTTGAAATCAGCCAGAATGCGGGATGGCTGAAAAAACCGGCCGTTGTGCAGCCATGAAGCAATAAGTCAAAGTAGTAAAGTCACCACTCACGGCAGAGTTCGGACAAATGAACAGACCAGAAGTTAGCATTATAATCCCCAACAGGAACAAGTCCGAATATCTGACCCAGTCTCTGATGAGTGCGGCTGGGCTTTGTTGCGCTATTCGGCTTGGGGGCGCAGATACCCCTTTCCCGGTTATCTTCAGCGCATGCGGACGGTCTCGGGCGTTCCGAGTGATGTGAAGCGGTTCATGAGTGCGATGCGGATCTG
>NZ_JABJXT010000004.1 GCF_013155295.1 Pseudogemmobacter hezensis
AGCAGCTGCAGTAAGAAAAAAGAAGGAGACACACCCAACCTTGACCCCAGCTTGAACCAAAATCCATAATCAGAGGTGGCTCACTTCTCGGTGACAAAACCGGCTCAGTTCCGCGTGAGATTCAACAGCGTGGGTTCAGAGACAAGAGTGCATCCGGCCAGAATTTTCCGGCGTCGTACTGGGCATCGATCTCGGATTTCAGGTCGGGTGCCCGGATTGCGCCGAATGAACGCGAAAAGTGCTCGTAAGCGCCGATCAACTGGTGGTCAAATTCAAACGCTTTCATTGCAGCCCTTGTCCATCGGAATTCTTCCGGTTTTCAGAAATGCAAACGCTCAGCGCAAGGCCGTGTTTACAGATCCAACGAGTACAAGCGTCCGGAAACGCGTGGTTTTAGTGCTCTTGCTGTGACTGTGAAGCGTCAGCTGCACCTACGTCAAGCCAAGGCCGCAACGGGGAATGTCATATCTCAGCGGCCGACAAGTATAGGGCTGCCACCTTAGCCTGCGGTGATCGCCGTGCAGCGCCCCGACATGCTTCAACTACTATTATAATGCATAATTACAAAGCGATACCTAAGCTTCGATGAGCTCAGCCTCAACAAGTCCGTGACGCCATCCCAACGGACCAACAACCCATAAAAAATGGAAACTTGGCCTCAGGACGAAAAAACCCGCCGCAAACGCGACGGGCTTTCTGCAGATCTTACGACGATGAGGGAAGGCATACACCCGCGAACCTCAAAGCCTTGCTTACCCAAGATAGGTCACTATGGTCTTCGGGTCAACATCGCTATACCGCAACAATCCATGCCGACACGCTTTTCGAACCAGCTGATTCTTGATCTCGAGGCGGTGCTGTCGCCTCCCCGGTTTGCCACCTATCTGCGTGAAGCCGGTGGAGACCGTCAGAAGGCCATGGCCCTCTATTGCTGGAACACGGATGTATCGGCGGCGTTCTACGTCATGTTGCAATTCTGCGAACTGTCGATCCGAAACGGGGCGGTTGAGGCGATCGAGTCGGTTTTCGGCGCGAACTGGCATCTGAACCGAGGTTTTGTCTACACTCTCCCCGCACCTACGAAGGGCTACAGACCCCGAGAAGACCTGACGGGCTGCGCTGCGAAGCTTCCCACGGCCGGCAAGGTAGTCGCCGAACTGAAGTTCGCCTTCTGGCGCTTCATGTTCCTGAAGGGGCAGCAGCCTCGGATCTGGGATCATCATCTAGCCCGGACCTTCCCAGGCTACGACAAGGCGCTTACGCTTTCGCAGGCGCGCGCCAGGTTGTTTGATGACATCGACCAAGTGAGAAAGCTGAGAAACCGGATCGCTCACCACGAGCCGATCTTCGCTCGCAACCTCGCAGAGGACCACGCGCGCATTCGCCGGATCATCGAATGGCGACGCCCAGACGTAGCCGCTTGGTTGGACGGCACTCAGCAGGTTACCGCCCTTCTCGCCAGCCGACCCTGAACAGACTGAAAATCATGAGGTCGGGGGGGAGATCATTCGCCTTCACCAACAATCGGCAGATCCAGCGCGATGTCAGCTGCAGGCTTCAACAGTCCGGCATCTTCCAGCGCCTCAAGGTCCGGCAGGTCGCGTAGGGTTTCCAGTCCGAACTGCACCAAAAAACCCGCTGTGGTGACATAGGTGTAGGGCGCACCGGGTTCGGGGCTGCGCGGACCTCGGGCGATCAGGGCCTGGCGGTGCAGCCGTGCAATCAGATCTCGGCTGACCTCGCGGCCGGTCAGGCGCGAGATCGCACCACGGGTCACCGGCTGCATATAGGCGATGATGGTCAGGACAAGCGCTTCATTCTGGGTGAGATCGCGAACAGCTTCACCCTCGCCGCGCGCTGCCCGGATCGCCGCCGAATGTTGCGGCCTCGTGCGGAACTGCCAGCCGCCTGCGATGCGGGCAATCTCATAGGGTCGCCCCACGAGTTCGGCAGCAATGTCCTCGATCAGCAGGTCCAGCGCGCAATCCCGACCGACCACTCGGGCGAGCACCTCCCGCCCCACCGGCTCGGAGGCGGTGAATAGCACAGCCTCAACCCGCGCCATCCATTCCCGCCAGCGCAACGCCTGCGGCAGCTCGGCGAGTTCGGTGTCCAGTGGCTCGGCGGTTTTCGAGGCCATGGTCACAACCCGTAAAGCCGAAAGGTCGGTCGCCCGGTAAGTTCACGCACCAACCCCAGCGAGGTCAGCCGATCAAAGAGCCGCCGCGCCGCACGATCACTGGCCTCGGCCCCCGCCTGAGCCGCCAGCGCATCCTCCGTCAGGAGCCCGGTGATGATGGATGCTGTGTCCTTTCCCGGCCGCCGCAAATGCGCGGCGCGCAACGCATCGGCGCGGCGGGTCAGCTCGATGTGCAGATCGAAGGCGGCAACCGCCCCCCTGCCCTAGGCACTTGCGCAGGCCGCAAGCCACGCCTCCCCTTCCAGCCGGAGGGCTGCCCGCGGCAAATGAGCGGCGAGCAGCGACACCGGCCGGTCCCAGCCGAGTGCTCGAGCCAAAAGCGCATCCGCCAGCCAGAGCGCCAAGCCGCGATGGGCCGGGCCTAGAGCGAGAATCTCGCGCCCGGTTTCAGCGGCAAAGCGCAGCGGCGGCTTGCGGCCGACAAATCGAGCACCGAGGTCGCGCAAAATCTCCGCGCTCGGCTCGGGTGGCAGGTCAAAGAAGCCGGGCAAGCGCGCGGGCCACTCCGCCGATCTCAACGCCCGCGCCTCGCCCAAGGCGCGCCAGCCGATCAGCATCCGCCCGGCGGGGCCGGGATCATCACCGGGGTTTCGCAGCGCGAAGGCATCCCACAGCTGCGCCTCGCCTTCCCTGCGCCCTTCCAATTGGGAAATCGCCGCTGCGCTAGAGAGCGGCAGCCGCTTGCGCCAGAGGATGCCGATCGGGCGTCGGACCGGGCAATCGGATCGAGAACCGCGAGGGCTGCCCCGGTGGAAAATATCGCTGTTTCAACATCATCGCGGCCCGTGCCCTGCCGGATCCAGCGCGGCATAGCCGGAGGACTTTTGGGTGGCAGGAGAGACTTTTCGGCAATTTTCATAGTGGGACGCTAGCAAGTATCGGCGTTTTATTCTAGTTTTACTTGCAATATCCGCCGCGCCTGTCTCTCTTATATAATGTCCAATAAGATTGCATTATCGGTTGTCTTTGAGTTTAATGCAGAAATAGGCCATCTGCCACATCAGGACGCGGGAAATTGTCACGCCGCCTTCTGGCATTGGCCCATAGCAACCAGGATCAACCTGCGGCATTACCGCCGCGCCAAAACCCATCGGGGCAGAAGATGAACAACGAGGCAGACAGCGGCGGCTCGGCATCGACGCCCCACTCCGTCCTGCGGCAAGAGCACCAGCCCCCCGCCCTGCGCGATCTGGCAGAGCGGGCGCGCGGCTATGCCGAGGCCGCAAGCTCTGCAAACACCCGCAAGGCCTATGCCGCCGACTGGCGCCATTTCTCTGCCTGGTGTCGCCGCGAAGAGCTGGACCCGATCCTGCCAGACCCCCGGATCGTCGGCCTCTATATTACGGCCTGCGCCAGCGGTGCCAAATCGGTCGGCGGGCGCCGGAATGCAGTCACCACTATAGAGCGGCGGCTCTCCGCCCTGGTCTGGGCCTATACGCAGCGCGGCCATAGCCTTGACCGCCGCGACCGCCATATCGCCACGGTGCTGGCCGGGATCCGCAACAGCCATGCCCGCCCGCCGCAGCAGAAAGAGGCGATCCTGCCCGAAGATCTGATCGCGATGCTCGACAGTTGCGACCAGGGCAGCCTGCGGGGCCTGCGCGACCGGGCGATGCTGCTGATCGGCTTTGCGGGGGGCCTGCGCCGATCCGAGATCACCGGCCTTGATGCCGGGCGCGACCAGTCTGAGGACGGCCGCGGCTGGATCAGCATTCTGCCGGGCGGCCTGCTTGTAACGCTGCGCGGTAAAACCGGCTGGCGCGAGGTCGAGATCGGGCGCGGCTCTGCCCCGGCCACCTGCCCGATCACCGCCCTGGAAAACTGGCTGAATTTCTCACGCATCACCCGTGGCCCGCTGTTTCGCCGCGTCACCGGACGCGGAAAAGAGGTTGGGCCGATGCGCCTGAACGACCGCGAGGTCGCAAGGCTGGTCAAACGCGCCGCCCAGGCGGCGGGCTTGCGGGGTGACATGCCCGAGGAAGGACGCCACAGGCTTTTCTCGGGCCACAGCCTCAGGGCAGGTCTGGCCTCTTCCGCCGAGGTCGATGAGCGGCATGTGCAGAAGCAGCTTGGCCATGCCAGCGCCGAGATGACCCGCCGCTATCAGCGCCGGCGCGACAGGTTCCGGGTGAACCTGACCAAGGCGGCCGGGCTGTAAGACCTTGCAACAAGCGGCCTGGCGCAAGGAATCGCCCCCTGCCCCGCCGGACGCTGAAATGGGGCACGAAGGGCGCTGCCGTTCCTGCGGGCTATGCCGCCAAAAGGAACGGAAAACTATCAATCCCACCTGCAGATCAGCCTGTTGATAGGTCTGTGCATTATTTAAATCATTTATTTTCAGCTTATTACGCGACATCAGAGCCACCATGCGCCATCGGAAGGAACGATATTTTGCGCGACATAGCGCGAAATGCGTTCCGTGCAGGCAAAACAAATTCTTGCCACAGAGGCCGGATCGCGCCATAGACTGGACGCTATAAAGCCAAAAATCGGGGAAAAAGCGTTCCAAAGCCCCGACAGTTACGCGAGCGGACAGATGACACAAGCGCTTCATGAACATCTCATGGGCTTTGCGAAGGATCTGACAGCGGCCCTGCGGGCCTTGTCAGAGCGCTCTTTTGCACCCCATGAGGCCAAGACCCTGCGGTCTTTCTCGGCAGGCGAGGCCAGCTATTACCTTGGCGTGGCCGACGGCTATCTGCGCAAGGCCCACCACGAGGGGCGCATCCCCGAGGTCGGAATCGGACCCGGGGGTCGGCGCAAATACACCGCTGCCCAGATCCATGAGATCCGCAGCGTGCTGGCAGCAACCGCCAAGAACCCCGACCAGTTCCGCCCCGGCCGCCACGATCTGGCGAAAGACGAGATGCAGGTTCTGGCCTTCGTCAACTTCAAGGGCGGCTCTGGCAAGACCTCGACCGCGATCCATGCCGCGCAAGAGCTAAGCCTGCGCGGGCTGCGGGTGCTGGCGATTGACTGTGACCCCCAGGCCTCGCTGACGACCTTCTTCGGCTATCAGCCCGAGATCGACTTCTTCGACGGCGGCTCTTTCTATGACGTGATCCGCTACCGCGACCGCGACAGCGGCGAGGGCCCGAAGCCGATCACCGATGTGATCCGCAAAAGCTGCTTCCCCAACCTCGACCTGGTGCCGGGCGGCATTCAGGTTGCCGAGTTCGAACATGAAACCCCCGCCGCGCTGAGCCGGGGCGAGCTGCCGGTGTTCTTTGACAAGATCCGCGCCGCGCTGCAGGTGGTGAAAGATGACTATGATGTGGTGGTGCTCGATTGCCCGCCGCAGCTGGGCTATATCACCATGTCGGCGATCTGCGCGGCCCGCAATATCGTGATGACGATCATCCCCGAGCGGGTCGATCTGGCCTCGGCGGCGCAATTCCTGAACATGGCCGCGTCTTTGACCGAGGTCTTGCACGAAAATGCGGGTGTCGGGCTTTTCGACAATTTCCGTTTTCTGCTCAGCCGCTTTGATACCAATGTGGCGACCCAGGTGGATTTCGCATCCTTCATCCGCGACCTCTTTGGGGATGCCGTGATGAAGGCGGCCTTCCTGAAATCCTCGGCGATCAGTGAGGCGGGTGTCTCGCAGCAGACCGTGCTTGAGGTCGACCTGTCAGAGATGCGCAATCGCAAAACCTATGAGCGGGCGATCCAGTCCGTGCATGAGGTGGCCGAGGAACTGCATGAAATGCTGCAGGCAAACTGGGGGAGGCGCTGATGCGCAGGGATCTTCTGGCGTCCAGTCTGAAGGCCGTTCGTGACGGCAAGCAAACGCCCCCGACCGAGCCGGAACCAAAGGCCCGGCGTCCGGCGGGGATCCTCGATGTGCAGCGCGGGCTTGATCAGCTAAGCGCAGGTGCGCCGCGGTCAATCGACACCGCGCAGATTGCCGACAGCGCCATCCGCGACCGTTTCGACATCACCGATGGCATTGAGGATCTGGTCACCTCGATCAGGGCCTCGGGGCAGCGGTTGCCTGTCTTGCTGCGCCGCGTTCAGGGCGCCGCCCTGCCCTATGAGGTGGTCTATGGCCGCCGCCGGATTGAGGCCTGCCGCCAGCTGGGCATAGAGGTCCAGGCCTATATCAGCGAGATGGACGACCGCGAGGCGCTGATTTCGCAGGGCCTGGAGAACGCGGCCCGGCTGCAGCGCAGCTTTATCGAACAGGCCGTCTATGCCGATCGGCTGCTGAACCACGGCCTGACCCGTGACGAGGTGACGGGCATTCTGGCGGTCGACAAGACGATGATCAGCCGGATGCTGGGGGTGGTCAGCACGGTGCCCGCGGCGGTGATCGCGGCGATTGGCCCCGCGCATGATTCGGGCAGGCGCCCCTGGCAGGCGTTGCGCGATTCGGTTATCGCGCGGCCCGACCTTGCCCCCCCTGCCCTGCTGGCGCTGATCGATCCGGCGCTTCCCAGCAATGACCGACTGCTTGCGGTGCTGAAAGGGCTGAAAGCCCCCTCGCCCGAGGTCACCGAACCCGCGCCTGCCGAGCGCATGGTTAAGCGCGTTTTAACCCCGGGCCTGCAGGTGGAGCGGGAGGCGAAACGTCTGACCCTGCGGCTGTCAGGCAAGGAATTCGCCGGATTTTCAGAGTTTGTGGACGCCCGGCTGGATGATCTGCTGGCAGAGTTCAGGGCCTCGTCCGAACCGAAGTAACAATTGACCAGTGGTCAAATTAGGTAACAAATCGGACCCTTCTTGACCACTGGTCAATACCCGGCCAGCAGGTCGGGTATTTCAACGAAACAACAAGAGGGAGCAGACGTTAAGGCAAAAAAGAAACCCCCCAAAAGCGGTTGGCTTTCAGAGGGCTCCGATTAGCATTGACACCTATTTCGTAGCCCACAATTCGAATCAGCGCAACACCGATTTTGGTGAACGGATTTGGTTTGCCGTCTGAAAATTCATGAAACAGACAGAATGCACGGTCGGGCAGACCGCTGCAGCGGAGATCTGTGTCCAATCCACACCCTTTGCGGCGATGGATATGGGCATGATCAGCCGTCAGCCTGCCTTTCGCCCCGTCACCCGCCGCCAGGTCATGGCCGCGGTCAATACCTGTGCCCGTGATCTGGGCCTGCGGCCAGGGTCAGTTGTGGTGTTGGATGCCTTGCTCAGTTTTCTGCCGTGCCGGGCAGAAACGGGCCAGGAATGCACAGTCACCCCGGCAACCTTGCTGACCATCTATGCCAGCAACCAGACCATCGGCTTTCGCACCAGGGGGCTGACCGAACGTCAGCTGCGCCGTCACTTCGATGCGCTTGAAAAGGCCGGGCTGCTCTGCCGCCGTGACAGCGCCAATGGCAAGCGCTTTCCGGTGATGCGCGCGGGCAAGACCATCGGCGCATTCGGCCTGGATCTGTCGCCGCTTTTCGCCCGCGCCGACGACTTGCTGGCACTGGCCCTGAAACGTCGTGAAGAGGCCGAAGAGCTGCGCGGGATCCGTGCCAGAGTTCTGCGGATGCGCGCCGCCTGCCTTGAACTGCCTCTGCAAGACACGGTCGCAAGCTTTATCGACGGATTGCGCAATCTGATGCGCAGGACCACTTTGACCCTGGTCGAGGCGCGGGCTGTCTTGCAACAGCTGACCGCCCTGCTGACGGGCCAAAAAACAATCGATCCCGCAAAACCCAAAGAAACCGGTGCAGCGGATCTGACAGCCCCTGCCGCGTCAGAACCAAGGCAATCTGCCCCTTTGCCCAGGGTCACGCCCACAGAACCAAAGATGCAAACTGACGCAATGCCCGCCTCTGACGGACATAATGACCGTCACAAAGAGCCAAAGTCAGATACAAAAAAAATCAAGTCAGGCCGGTCAGCTGTCCCCGAGTGGTCTGAGCTGACCCATCTCAGCGCCTTTTATCCCGAACCGAACGGCGAAAGAGAAACTCTCGCCATCGCGTTTGAATTCGGAAGAATGCTAAGAATAGGTCAGGATCTTTTGGTCAGCGCAGTTGCGAAACTGGGCCTTTGGCCGCTTTTGCACCTTCAGGATCGAATGGCAGCACAGGTCGAAACGATTGCACATCCGGATGCCTATCTGCGGGCGGCATTGAAAAGATGATCCCCTTGATGACCCTGGTCAAACATCCGTCAGGAAAGCGGGCTATTTGTTGCTGTCTATCCAGCGCGACAAAAGCTGCCGGTCACGGAAGCATTCATCCGGAATCGCCCGCCGTTTATGCCGCGCAATCCGCTCTGCAAAGGCCACCTGCTTTGAGGTTGGCTCAGACCCGCCCACGGGCTGCAACCTGGCCTGCGCCTCTATCCAGCTGCTCAGCCTTTGGCGATCATGCTGAACATCCCAGGGCAACAACGTCCTGTTGCGCAATGCCAGAGACTTCGCATAGGCGATCTGGCGGGGGGTAACGGGCAGGCCGAATTCAGCGGTTTCCATGGCTGGACCTCCATGTTCATCTGTTTACAGATTTAGAACATAAAGGGAACATTTTCAAGTGCGCTGAAAGAACAGATGGCAGAACTCAGCTGCTGCGACCTGTGATCCCTATATTGTCAGCCGCAATCTCTTTGGTAAGGTGACAGGGCGGTGGCTTTTATATCCGGTATGTTTTTGGGTCAGGGGAGTGTTTGGTATGTGTTATTTGTGCAGCCTGGAGCCAGGGGCCGACCCTCTCGCGATGTTTGACACGCATGTCACGCCAGCCAGCCAGGCGGCGGGCGATACCCCCCGCATCGTGCTGCGCGCCATGACAGGTGGTGCGGGCAATGACTCTTTGGTTGGGGATGCGGGCGACAACCAGTTGCAGGGCTTCGCCGGGGATGACACATTGCGCGGCCTGGGCGGCAATGACACGCTGATTGGTGGGGCAGGGGCCGATGTGCTGGATGGCGGCGCGGGCCGCGATCAGGCCAGCTATTCTGACGCGACGGCGGGGCTGCGGGCGGATTTGCTGTTGCCCGCGACCAATACCGGATTTGCGGCCGGAGACAGCTATATCAGCATTGAGGATCTGGTGGGCTCGGCCTTTAACGACACGCTTCTGGGCGATGGCGGGGCCAATCGGATCTGGGGTGCGGCCGGGAATGACCTGCTTTATGGGCGCAGCGGCAATGATACGCTGTTTGGTGGCGCCGGCAATGACACGCTTTATGGCGGGGCAGGGGCCGATGTTCTGGCCGGGGGCGATGGCCGCGATCAGGTGAATTACTCAGATTCGACCGCCGGGTTGCGGGTCGATCTGGCCGTGGCTGCAAACAATACCGGGATTGCCGAGGGCGATACATTCTCTGGCATCGAGGATGTCATGGCGACGGCCTTCAACGACACCGTCCAGGGCGACAATCTTGCCAATGCCATCTGGGGCGCAGCGGGCCACGACTATCTGATGGGGCGCGGCGGGGACGACAGCCTTTATGGCGGGGCGGGGGATGATACGCTGATCGGCGGCGCGGGGGCGGATCTTCTCTCGGGCGGCGATGGGCGTGATCAGGCGAATTATGCCGATGCGACGGCCGCGGTGCGGGCTGATCTGCTGACGCCTGCGACCAATAGCGGGATTGCCGCAGGCGACAGCTATGCCAGCGTCGAGGATCTTTCCGAATCGACCTATAACGACACACTTCTGGGCGATGGTGGCGCCAATGGGATCTGGGGGCAGGCCGGCAATGACCTGCTTTATGGGCGCAGTGGCAATGACACACTGTTTGGTGGCGCGGGCGATGACACGCTTTATGGGGGCGCAGGGGCCGACCTTCTCTCGGGTGGGGCCGGGCGTGATCAGGTGAACTATTCGGATTCCGGCGCCGGGTTGCGGGTCGATCTGGTTCTGGTTGCAAACAATACCGGGATCGCGGCGGGCGATACATTCTCTGGCATCGAGGATGTCGTGGCGACGGCCTTCAACGACACCGTCCAGGGCGACAACCTTGCCAATGCCATCTGGGGTGCGGCGGGCCACGACTATCTGATGGGGCGCGGCGGGAACGACAGCCTTTATGGCGGCACGGGGGATGATACGCTGATCGGCGGCGCGGGGGCGGATCGTCTCTCGGGGGGGGATGGCCGCGATCAGGCGAGTTACGCCGATGCAACCACCGGGCTGCGGGTCGATATGCTGACCCCTTCGGCCAACACCGGGATCGCTGCAGGCGATATTCTGGACGGTATCGAGGATCTGCGTGGCTCAGAGCATCATGACACGCTGCAAGGCGATAATGCGGCCAATGCGATCTGGGCGGCAGGCGGCAATGACGTTCTGCACGGGCGCGGTGGCGACGACAGCCTTTATGGCGGCGCGGGCAATGACGTGCTTTACGGCGGCGCCGGCAGTGATCTGCTGGATGGTGGCGCGGGCCGCGACCGGGCACAATATTCTGACGCGAACAGTTGGGTGAGGGTCGATCTGCTGACGCCTTCGGCCAATGGCGGGATTGCGGCGGGCGACACCTATGTCAGCATCGAGGACCTCTACGGTTCGGCATTCAATGATGTGCTGCTGGGTGACAATCTGGCCAACGCAATCTGGGGCGCGGCCGGGAATGACCTGCTGCGCGGGCGCGATGGTGATGACAGCCTTTATGGCGGCGCGGGCAATGATACGCTGGCGGGGGGGCGGGCAGCAACCTTCTTGATGGTGGCGATGGCTTTGACGTCGTGGATTTCTCTGATGCCACAGCCGGAATCCTGGCTGATTTCGCCCCCCTGGCCAATAATCCAGGCGGCAATACCCTGATCAGCATCGAGAGCGTCAGCGGCTCGGGTTATGATGATACGATCCGGGGCGGGGCGCTGGATGATCAGATCTGGGGCGCTGACGGCAATGATGTGCTGTCGGGGGGGCTGGGCAACAACGCGCTTTATGGCGGTGAGGGCAACGACACCTTTATCGGCGGGGCCGGGGCCGATAGCTTCTTCGGTGGTGCCGGACGCGATCTGGTGGATTTTTCAGCCTCGGACAGCGCCGTCTGGGTTCGTTTTGATTTTGCGGGCTGGGACTCTGGCGGTGATGCTGAGGGGGACAGCTTCTCAAGCATTGAAGACTTTATCCTTACCAGCCACGGCGACCGTTTTATCGGTGATGCGGTGTCAAACCGGATCTGGGGCGGCGGTGGCGATGACGTTATCGATGGCGGGGCCGGGGATGACAGTCTTTACGGCGGCAGCGGCGATGATAGTCTGATCCCGGGCGAGGGCGCTAATCTGCTTGACGGCGGTGAGGGCAATGATCGTGCGAATTACAGCTTTTCCAGAGAGGCAATCCGGATCGATCTGGAGGCGCCATCTGCAAGCCTTGGTCCGGCTGCGCAGGATACTCTGATCAGCATAGAAGGCCTGTACGGAACGCGCTTTAACGACACGCTGCTGGGGGACGCCGGTGAGAATGTGCTTTCTGGCGGCCTTGGCAATGACTGGTTGGCTGGCCGGATGGGTGATGACTCTCTGCACGGCGATTATGGCGATGACAGTCTCTATGGCGGCAGCGGCGATGACACGCTGAACGGTGACCGTGGCGCAGACATTCTCGATGGGGGCGATGGCTTCGATACCGCAGTATACACCGGCGCACTCCACAAAATTTATCTCGATCTGGCGAACATGGCGGATAATCAGGGGGATGCGGCTGGAGACACCTATATCAGTATCGAAAGAATCGTAGGCACATACTACAGTGACACGATGCTGGGTGACGATCAGGGCAACATCTTCGAAGGCCGGACTGGTGCCGATCTGATCGATGGCCGCGCTGGCAATGATACGATTGACGGTGGCTCGGACAATGACACCATTTATGGCGGTCTTGGCGATGACTCGTTGCTTGCCGGCTTCGGTGATGACCTGGTTTATGGCGGTGCGGGCAATGATTTTATCGATGCAGGCTATAACAATGATTTTGCCTATGGGGGTGTTGGAAACGACACGATCGAGGGGGGGTATGGCGATGACAGGCTTTACGGCGAAGACGGCAACGATGCCCTTTATGGCGGCTATAATTCAGATCTTCTTTATGGCGGGGCAGGGAACGACACTCTCTATGGCGGTCACAACGCTGACACCCTCGATGGTGGGGCAGGGCTGAACCAGCTGTTTGGCGACCGAGGCGCAGATGTATTCGTCTTTTCGACAGCGCTGGCCGCTGGCAATGTCAGCACGCTGGCGGATTTCTCGCCTGCCGAAGACATCATCCAGCTGAGCGCGGCAATCTTTACCGGGCTGACACCAGGCGCGCTGGCGGCATCTGCTTTTACGAAGGGTCTCACTGCGACCACAGCCGGGCATCGGCTGATCTATGACGACAGTTCGGGGCGGATCTATTATGACGCCGATGGCAATGGGGCAGGGGCTGCGGTGCATTTCGCAACCGTATCCGACTGGACCAATCTGACCGCATCGCATTTTGTGATCGTCTGATCCGATGCCGTAACTGAAAAGCGCGGCCCCGAAACGACGGGGCCGCGCTTTTGCTTTTCCGACCTGCGACTGACCTTTGCGGTGCTGCCGCAGCTATCACATACCCTGTGCGCCAAGCGCCCGGTCGAGATGCGTATAGCCGCCGTCAGGGAACAGCCATTGCCCGGTTGTATGGCCTGCACGTTCCGACAGAAGGAAAGCGCAGGTATCGGCGATTTCATGCGCCGTGGTCATCCGCTGACCCAGCGGAATGCGGCGGGTGATCGCGGAAAGCGCGCTTTCGGGGTCGGGCAGGGTATCCAGCCAGCGGCGGTAAAGAGGGGTCATCACCTCGGCCACCACGATGGCGTTGACGCGCACGCCGTCGGGCAGGAACTCGGCCGCCCATTCGCGGGTCAGGCCCAGCTGCGCCGCCTTTGCCGCCACATAGGCCGAGGTGCCGCCCTGACCCGTCAGGGCCGTTTTCGAACTGATGTTCACAATCGAACCACGGCTGGCCCGCAGGTCAGCCGCCAGCAGATGCACCATCGTATAATAATGGATCAGGTTCTGATCGAGGCTGGCGCGAAAGGCCTGAGGTCCCTTGTCCAGCCCGACACCATCATTGGCGCCTGCATTGTTCACAAGGCCGTAGACCGGGCCATACTCGGGGCCCAGATCCGCCTGCAAAGCCGCCACCGCCTGCGCACAGGCCGCGTCATCCGACAGCTCGGCCTCATAAAAACGTGCCCCGGTTTCCGCCAGCCAGGCGGGGTCGGGGGCGCGGCGGGCAATCACCGCCACCCGCGCCCCTTCTTTTGACAGAACCTCGGTAATGCCCTGGCCGATACCCGAGGCACCGCCCGTCACCACCACGACTTTACCGCGCAGGTTCAGATCCATGTGTCAGCCCCGGAACGTATAGGTTTCAAGGCTTTCCGGTTTCATCTCAATCGAGAAGCCCGGCAGTTTCGGCGGCATATAGGCCGCATTCTCGATCACGCAGGGGTCGATGAAATGCTCATGCAGGTGGTCAACGAATTCGATGACGCGGCCTTCACGGGTGCCTGCGATGCACAGATAGTCGATCATCGACATATGTTGCACATATTCGCAAAGCCCGACGCCGCCTGCATGCGGGCAGACCTTCAGGTCGTATTTCGCCGCCATCAGCATGACAGCCAGCACCTCGTTCAAACCACCCATGCGGCAGCTGTCGATCTGGACGACGTCAATCGCGCCTTCCATGATGAACTGCTTGAACATGATGCGGTTCTGGCACATCTCGCCGGTGGCGACCTGGACAGGCGCGACGCCCGCGCGGATCTTGCGGTGGCCTGCAACATCATCGGGCGAGGTCGGCTCTTCGATGAACCAGGGGTTCACGAAGGAAAGTTTCTTCACCCAGTCGATGGCCTGATCGACTTCCCAGACCTGGTTGGCGTCGATCATCAGATTGACATCGGGGCCGACCTCATCGCGGGCGATGGTCAGGCGGCGGATATCGTCTTCCAGATCGCGGCCGACCTTCATCTTGATGAATTTGAAGCCTGCATCGACGGCCTCACGGCACAGGCGGCGCAGTTTCGCATCATCATAGCCCAGCCAGCCCGCCGAGGTGGTATAGCAGGGATAGCCCTCACGTTTCAGGGTCTCGACGCGGGCGGCCTTGCCCTCGGACTGTTTCGTCAGGAAATCCAGCGCCCATTCGGGGGTGATGCAATCGGTCAGGTAACGGAAGTCGATGCAGCGCACCAATTCCTCGGGCGACATATCGGCCACCAGCTGCCAGACGGGCTTGCCCTCGGATTTCGCCCAGAGATCCCAGGCGGCATTGACCACCGCACCCGTTGCCAGGTGGATCGCGCCCTTGTCCGGCCCGATCCAGCGCAGCTGGCTGTCCGAGGTGACATGGCGCCAGAAGCGGCCCATATCCTCGGCGATCCAGGCCAGATCCAGACCCACGACCAGCGGCTTCAGCGCATTGATCGAGGCGACGCAGATCTCATTGCCGCGCCCGATGGTAAAGGTCAGCCCGTGGCCTTCATGCGGGCCATCGGTTTCCAGAACCACATAGGCCGCCGAGTAATCGGGATCGGGGTTCATCGCATCGGAACCGTCCAGCGATTTGCTGGTCGGGAAGCGCACATCAACCGTGCGCAGACCTGTGATTTTTGTCATGCCTTCACCACTTTCTGCATCTGCTCGCCAAGGCCATCAATGCCCAGCCGCATCACTTCGCCGCCCTTCAGATAGACCGGGGGCTTTTGCCCCAGCCCCACACCGGGGGGCGTTCCGGTGGAAATCACATCGCCCGGCTGCAGCGACAGGAAGCGCGACAGATAGGCGATGATCTGGGGCACATTGAAAATCATCGTCGCGGTCGAGCCGTTCTGATACCGCTTGCCGTCAACCTCAAGCCACATGCCCAGATTGTTCACGTCAGTAACCGCATCGGCGGTGACCAGCCAGGGGCCGATCGGGCCGTGGGTGTCGTGGCCCTTGCCCTTGTCCCAGGTGCCGCCGCGCTCGATCTGCCATTCGCGTTCCGACACGTCATTGACGACGCAATAGCCTGCGACATGCGACAGGGCGTCAGCCTCGTCGATATAGCGGCCGCCCTTGCCGATCACCACGCCCAGCTCGACTTCCCAGTCGGTTTTGGTCGCGCCGCGCGGCACTTCGACATCGTCATTCGGGCCCGAGATCGCGCTGGTCCATTTGTTGAAGACCACCGGCTCTTTGGGGATATCCATGCCGCTTTCGGCGGCGTGATCGGCATAGTTCAGGCCGATACAGATGAACTTGCCAACCCGGCCGACACAGGGGCCGATGCGCGGATCACCGGAAACCTGCGGCAGGCTTGCGGGATCAATCGCCTGCAGACGGGCCAGACCCTCGGGGGTCAGCACATCGCCAGCGATATCGTCGATATGGGCCGAAAGGTCACGGATGCCGCCAGCGGCATCAAGCAGACCGGGTTTCTCGTGACCCTTCGGGCCATAACGCAGAAGTTTCATCTCTTCCTCATGGATGGGATCCCTTGACCGGGACAGGCGCGGGGGATCCGGGGCAGGGCGGGGGCCTGAGCCCCCGCCCCAAATCTGAACAACCGGATCGGATCAGTCGTAAAGAACGGCTGCGATGGTCGGATCGTCGATATTGGTGGCGTCATACCAGTAGAAGCCGGTGTCGATGATCTTCGGCAGCTCTTCGCCTTTCGAGGCTGCAAGCGCCGCCTTGACGGTTTCATAGCCGATGCCGACCGGGTTCTGGGTCACGGCGCCTGCCATCAGGCCTTCGCGGATTGCATCGGTCTGTGCCTTGCCGGAATCGAAGCCAACGATGGTCACATTCGCCTTCATCTCGCGCACGCCATTGACGACGCCGATAGCCGCGCCCTCATTGGTGCCGAAGAAGCCCTTGATATCGGGGTTGGCGGCCAGGATCGCCTTGGTGATCTCGGTCGATTTCAGGTGGTCGCCATCGCCATACTCAACAGCCACGATCTCGATATTGGGATATTTCGCGGCGATTTCCTCGACAAAGCCGTCGCGGCGGTCGATCCCGGTCAGCGAGGTCTGGCTGTGGCTGATCACCGCAACCTTGCCCTCGCCGCCGATCAGCGCGCCCAGCTTGTCTGCTGCCAGCGCCGAGGCGGCTTTGTTGTCGGTGGTGGCGGTGGCCACCGGGATGTCGCTTTCAACGCCCGAGTCGAAGGCCACGACCGGGATCCCGGCTTCCTGGGCCTTGCGCAACAGCGGGATCACGGCCTGGCTGTCCAGCGCTGCGATGCCGATTGCGGTGGGCTTATTGGCCAGGGCTGCCGAAAGCATGTCGATCTGCTTGTCGACCTGGGTTTCATTGTCGGGGCCGTCAAAGGTGACTTTGACGCCGAATTCCGCGCCGGCCTTGTCTGCGCCCTGTTTTACCGCCTGCCAGAACTGGTGCTGGAAGCCTTTCGAGACCAGCGGGATATAGATTTCCTCCTGGGCCTGCGCCATGCCTGCGCCGCCGAGGATCGAAAGTGCGGCTGCCGCACCCATCAACTGCCGTCTTGTGAACATGGTGTCCTCCCTTTTGTTCAACAAAATCACGTCGGTTACGAAACTTATATCCGCGGGTCTGCGCCCGAAGCCTGTGCCTGAAGCCTGCCCCCGATCCGTAACGGATCAGGCGGTTTTGCGGCGGCGCAGCTGGTCTGCATAGACGGCGACGATGATGATCGCGCCCGTCACCACGGTCTGCCATTCCGGCGCAACCGACAGCACGCGCAGCCCGTTGGTCAGCACCGCCATGATCAGCGCCCCGATCAGCGTGCCCAGCACCGTGCCGCGACCGCCCGAAAGCGAGGTGCCCCCGATAACCACTGCGGCAATCGCCTCAAGTTCATAGCCAAGCCCAAGCGCGGGCTGCGCCGAGTTCAGACGGCTTGAGATCAACAGACCCGCGATGCCACAGATGCCGCCCGCCAGCGCATAGATGGCGATCTTCCAGCGGTCGGTATTGACGCCCGAGAGACGCACCGCCTCTTCGTTCGAGCCAAGCGCGAAAGTATAGCGGCCCAGCACCGTGCGCCCCAGGATCCAGGCCACCACAGCCGCCACCAGGAACAGCACCAGCACACCATTGGGCAGCGGGAACGCCGGGATGATCTTGCCAACCAGCGAGCCGGTCGAGATATCGGTATAGCCGGGCGTGTCGTTGAAATAGATCGGCTTGGTGCCGGTTACGATCAGCGAAAGACCCTTCAGGATCAGCATCATGCCAAGCGTGGCGATGAATGGCGGGATTTTGGCCCGCGCCACCAGCGTGCCAGAGATCAGCCCGCAAACCGCCCCCGTGGCAATCGCCGTCGCCACACCCAGGATCAGCGGCGCGCCCAGCCATGTCAGCACGACCCCGGTGATCACCGCGCAAAAGGTCATCATGGTGCCGATCGACAGGTCAATGCCGCCGGTGATGATGATCAGCGTCACGCCGATCGCCAGCACCCCGTTGACCGAGGTGGCCTGCAGGATCGACAGGATATTGTCGACGCGGAAGAATTTGTCGGTCATCCAGGAAAAGACGATGACCAGCACGATCAGGCTGGCAAAAGCCAGCAGCTTTTGCTGTGCCCCGCCGCCCAGAATGCCGCCCTTTGCACCGTTTTCGGCGGCGGCCGGTTTCGTCTGCTGGCTGGTTTCGCTGCTCATGCCGCCATCCCTTCACGTCTTGTCGCAAGTTTCATGATCTCTTCCTGGCTGGCCGTGCCAGGCAGGATTCCGGTCAGGCGTCCCTCGCACATGACCGCGATGCGGTGGGCAAGGCGAAGCACCTCTGGCAGCTCACTGGAAATAACAATAACTGCCTTGCCCGTTGCTGCCAGTTCGTTCAGCAGGCGGTAGATCTCTGCCTTCGCCCCCACATCGATGCCGCGGGTCGGCTCGTCAAAGATCAGGATGTCGCAATCGCGCAGCAGCCATTTTGCGATGACCACCTTTTGCTGATTGCCCCCCGACAAAAGCCGCACTTCCTGGGCGTCGCCGGGCGTGCGGATGCTAAGCTGTCCGATATAGCCTTCGGCGATGCGACCCAGCTCTGGCTCATTGATGGTGCCCAGCGGGCTGGCAAAGCGCGACAGGCTGGCCATGGCGATATTGGCACGCACATCCATCGTCAGCGCCAGGCCGAATTGCTTGCGGTCCTCAGAGAGGTAGCCGATCCCGGCGCGCACCGCGTCACTGGGGGTGCGGATCCGGGTGGCGCGGCCATTGACCAGGATCTCGCCTTTGTCGCAGGGCTCGGCGCCAAAGATCGCGCGGGCCAGCTCGGTGCGGCCTGCGCCCATCAGCCCGGCAAAGCCAAGGATCTCGCCCTTTTTCAGGCTGAAGGAAATGTCGCGCAGCTCGCGTTTGCGCCAAAGCCCCCTGACTTCCAGCGCGGTTTCCGCCGCCGAGAGATCGGGGATCGCGGATTTCTCTTCGGTCAGCTCGCGTCCGACCATCATCGAGATGATCTTCGAGATCGGCGTTTCAGAGGCGGGGACGGTATCGACCCAGGCCCCGTCACGCATCACCGTGACCCGGTCAGATATGCGTTTGATCTCATCCATCTTGTGGCTGATATAGATCAGCCCGACGCCATCGGCCTTCAGCGCGGCGATGATGCGGAACAGCTCTTCGATCTCGGCGTCATTCAACGCGGCGGTCGGCTCGTCCATGATCAGCACGCGCGAGCGGTAAGACAGCGCCTTGGCGATTTCCACCATCTGCTGGCCTGCGATGCTGAGGCTGCTCATGGGGGTGCGCGGGTCGATGTTCAGGTTCAGCCGCGACAGGATCTCTGCCGCATCGGCATTCAGCTTTGTCTCATTGATGCGGCCAAAGGAAAGACGCGGCTCGCGGCCGATCCAGATATTCTGGCCGACCGTCAGATCGCGCATCAGCGCCAGCTCCTGGTGGATGATGCCGATTCCCAGGCCTTGGGCCGTGGCGGGATTGGGCAGGCTGACCTCAGCCCCGTCAACCAGAATGCGGCCCCCATCGGGCTGATAGACGCCGGACAGCACCTTCATCAGCGTCGATTTTCCGGCCCCGTTCTCGCCCATCAGCGCATGAACCTCGCCGGCGCGCAGGTCGAAACTGACGGATTTCAGGGCATGAACACCAGGGAAGCGCTTTTCAATCGCCTCCATTCTGATCAGATCGGTCATGGTCGTCCCCCTCAGATCGTCACGCCGCCATCGACCAGCATCGCCTGGCCAGAGACGAAACGGCTTTCATCCGACAGAAGGTAAAGGACCAGCGGCGTGATATCCTCAACCCGGGCCAGGCGGCCCATCGGCTGGCGGGCGATAAAGTCCTTCTCCGCCTGCACCGGATCGGCGGCCGAGGCGATGCGCCCGCGCAGCGACGGCGTATCCACAGTGCCCGGGCAGATCGCATTGCAGCGGATGCCCTGTTTCACGAAATCGGCGGCAACCGCCTTGGTCAGCCCGATCACCGCCGCCTTGGTCGCGCCGTAAGCGGTGCGGTTGGTGAAACCTTTGATCGAAGAGGCCATCGAGGCCATGTTCAGGATCGAGGCCGTGCCCGTCACCTCGGCCCGCGCCAGCATGCCCGGCAGCAGGGCCCGGGTCAGCCGCATCATCGAGGTCACGTTGACGGCAAGGCTTTGCTCCCATGCGTCATCGGTCAGATCAAGGATGCTGCCATTGGCGACGATGCCCGCGCAGTTGAACAGCCCGTCCAGCCCGCCTTTGGCGTTCAGATCGGCTGCAAGATCCAGGATCGCTTTGGGATCGGTCACGTCCAGAACGCGGGTCTCGATCTGGCCCATACCGGCCAGCAGATCGGCACGCAGATCGGTTGCGATAACCCGGGCGCCCTCGGCTGCCAGCGCCTCGGCGCTGGCCCGTCCCATGCCCTGTCCGGCCGCCGTGACCAGCACCGTTTTGCCGTTCAGCCGCATGAGACCCTCCCCAGTCCTGCTATTCTGATATGAACAGAGTATTCAGATATGAAACTTGTGCGCAAGCGGTTTCTTGCAAGGGTTGCGATTGCTGGCTAGCTTTGCGCGATGGGGCAGGGGGAAATCATGGCAGAACAACAGACGGCAGAGCATCTGTCCGAAGAGGGCGAAGGCAGCGCGGCGGCAGACCGCTACCGGGCGCCCGCTTTGGACAAAGGCCTTGATATTCTTGAGGTTCTGGCCGACCAGGCCCGTGGCCTGACCCGGTCCGAGATCGTGCGAGAGCTGGGCCTGAGCCCCTCGCAGATCTATCGCATGTTAGAGCGTCTGGTCTCGCGCGGTTATGTCAGTCGCGATGAGGGGGGCGACCGCTATGCCCTGACGATGAAGCTGTTCCAGCTGTCCACCCGCCACCCGCCGCTGCGCCGTCTGGTGGCGCAGGCGCAGCCTCTGATGGATGAATTTGCGCGTATTTCCCGGCAATCGTGCCATCTGGTGGTGCCCGATCGCGGCCTTGGCCATATCATCGCCCAGGCCAGCCCCACCGGGCATTGGGAGTTCCGCGCCCGAATCGGCGGGTTGCTGGACCTGTTCACCACGGGCTCGGGGCTGACGTTGCTGGCCTTCCAGCATCCCGACCGCGTGATCGAGACCCTTGGCACCTGGGGTGTCGCTGACGCCCGGGCCAGGCTGGATCCCGTCGCGCCCCAGCTGCAGGAGCTGCGCCGCCTTGGGTCCAGGACCGAGCCTTCGGGCCATCTGGTGGGCGTGACCGATATCAGCGTCCCCGTCCTCAGTCCGCGCGGCGAGGCGATTGCCGCGCTGACCTGCGCCTTTATCGAACATCCCGCCGAAAGCGGCACCGAAAGCCGTGCCGATGTGCTGGCGGCTTTGCAGGCGGTGGCGCGGCAGCTGTAATTGCAAAGCCCCGTTCTCTCTTTGCTGCCCCGGGCAGCAGCCGCCTTCTCTTTGCGGGCGGGGGCGGTGCGAATGCGGAAAAACGCTTGACCGGATCGGCCCGCGCCCGGTTCTCTGATGGGATCTGCCGCAAGGGCAGGGGATCACAACATCAGAGGGCTTTTCCATGTGCAATGCCTGTATCATTGAGGGTGCGAAACATCACATGCTGTCGCGGCGGTCGCTGTTTTCCGGCGCGGCGATGGCGGGGGCGGCCAGTGTCGCGGCGGGTCTTTCCGCCGGGATCATCGGCGCAAAACCCGCCCTGGCCGAGGCCTCTGGCCGCGTTGTCGATCTGACCCATACCTATGACAGCACCTTCCCCACCTTTGACGGCAAACCCGGCATCCTGATGGAGCCCGACAAGATCTTCGATAAGGACGGATACCAGCTGTATAAGCTGACGATTTTTGAGCACACCGGCACCCATATCGACACGCCTTTGCATTTCTCGGCCGATGGCACTTCGGTTGACGAACTGGAGGTCGGCAATCTGATCGCGCCGCTTTGCATCATCGACATCACCGCCAAAGCCCGCGATGACGCCAATGCCACCGTCGAGGCCGAGGATATCGAGGCCTGGATCGCCGCGCATGGCGAGATCCCCGAGGGTGCCTGCGTGGCGATGAACTCGGGCTGGACGGCAAAGATCGGCCAGCCGGACTGGCGCAATGATGCGGCGGGAAATCTGGCCTTCCCGGGCTTTGGCAAATCGGCGACCGATCTTTTGCAGCAGACCAAAGCCGCCTCGATCGGGGTGGATACCATGTCGCTGGATCCGGGCAATTCGGCCGATTTCGCGGTGCATTATTCCTGGTTGCCCTCAGGCCGGTTCGGGATCGAAGGGCTGGCCAATCTGGAGAGCCTGCCGCCCAAAGGCGCCACCGTTTTCATCGGCGCGCCAAAGCACCGGGGCGGCACAGGCGGCCCGGCCCGCGTGATTGCGGTTCTTTGATGGGGGGGCTTTGATGGCGGTATTGCCCCCCCTCAGCGACGCGGATGCCAGCCCCGAGGCGCGGGCGGTGTTTGACCAGATCCGCGCCTCGCGAAAGACCGATTTCATCAATAATTTCTGGCGTGTGCTGGCCCATGATCCGCCGCAGCTGAAAGCCACCTGGGAAAGGCTTTCGGGGGTGATGGGGCCGGGGTCGCTGGATCCTTTGGTCAAAGAGCTGATCTATATCGCGGTCTCGACGGCGAATGGCTGCAGCTATTGCATCCATTCCCATACCGCCGCCGCCCGCGCCAAAGGCATGAGCGAGGCCCAGCATGCAGAGCTGATCGCGGTGATCGGCATGGCGGCGCAGACCAATGCCATGGTGACCGCGCTGCAAGTGCCGGTGGATCAGGTCTTTCAGGCCGAATTGCCCTGAAACAGGCCCGGCGTAACGCCTGCAGCAGAGGGCCTGCAGGCGTTATGATCTGGCGGCGTTTACGGCGTGGCCAGATCGCTTTGAAAGGGCAGCTGACGGGCCTCAAGCGCGCGACGCAGCTCTCCGTTAGAGCCAAATCGCAGCTGGAATTTCGCATGCAGCCGGGTCTGGGCACCCGAAACCGGCATCAGATGATAGCCGCCGGTGGTGACCACCAGGCCCAGCATCCGCTCCAGCGCGTGGGCAAGGGTGCCGTCAACCTGGCCTGTCTCGGGCGGGAAATGCTGCGGGCCAAGATCCAGATCCAGCAGCGGGCGCAGCGCCGCCGTCCTGGCCCAGAACATCGAGCCCACCGGAAAACGCAGCTGGTTCGCCCCCGGCAGCGGTGTTTCCATCCCCAGCCGCCAGGCCAGCTCGCGGGCGATATCGAGATTGTCGCCCCAATGCGCCGCGCCCAGCACCTTGCGAAAGGTCAGCGGCGTGATCATGCCCAGCTGCGGGATGCTGTCGAAGAACGAGAGGATGCGGTTGACCTCTTGCTCTGGGCCCAGCAGGCAATCCAGGATATGCGACAGCCATTCATCCAGCGCCCCGGAATGCAGCGATTTCTTGCCATGAAGATGCAGCACGATGTCGTGGTTCTCATAGGCATCGGCAAAGCCGTATAGCTTCGGGTGAATGTCGCGGCCGCGATTTTTCATCACCCGGATGTCCGCATCCCCGATCCCGGCGGCATCCAGATGCTGGCCGATCCGCGCGGCTTTTTCAGGCGTATCGGTCGAAATATAAAGCCGCAGCGGGGCGTTGATATGCGCCAGCCTGGCGGCAAATACCGGGGTCAGCGCGTCATAATAAAGGTGGATGAAAACGCCGATTGCGCGGGCGGGCTGCGCAGGCTCGCGTCTTGGCCAAAGCCGCAGGCTGCTTTTGCCGCCATCGCGGTCGAAGCCCTCAGCCGTATGCGCCCAAAGCGGCTGGTCATTGATGACCCGGTTCAGCAGATAATCAGGCGGGGCATGCCCTGTCCTGAACGCAAGCGGAGAGGTGCGGTCCAGCAGCGCCTCATGCAGGCGGCGGGCGCGGGCGGCAAGGGCGGTGATGCGCGGCAGATCGCGGCCATCAGGTGATTTGCGGGCCTGCGCCTGCATCTCTCGCTGATCTGCCATCAGCGCATGGATCACCCCCTGATCGGCGGGCGCGGTTACTGGCTGGTCGGGCGGCAGGGCAGGGGCCACCGGATCCGCCAGATAGGCGGCCAGCGCCAGGATCTCCTGCGCCGATCCGTCAAGCGCTGCGGCCAGTGTCGTGGCCGAGCGGGCCGGATCGGCTGGCAAAGGCGGCGCCGCGGCCTTGTCCTGCATGATTTTCACAGCGGTTTTGCCCGCCGCTTCGGCCAGCAGCGCCCCGGCACAATCCAGCAGCACCCGTGCCGTCTGGTCAAAGCTGTGACGCGCCACCATTCGGTCATGCAAGGCCAGCCGCTCTGCCATGCTCAGCGCCGGGGCCTGCAGCCGCGCCGACAGCTGCGCTTGCAACTCGGCGCGGGTGGCGACCATGGTCAGTTCCGGCAGATCGGGGGCCGAAAAGCCCGCCACCGGGTCTGAGACCACCATCGCCCCCGCCATCAGCGCATCATAGCTGCGATTGCTCATGAAACCGAGGCGCGCCATATGCGGCATATGGCTGTTCAGGATCACCTTCGCGCGGGCGTAAGCCTCTGTCAGACCATCATAATCCAGCCGCTCGCCTTTCCACAGATGATCGGGGATCGCGCCTTTCCAGCCCGGCCCCCAGATCTGCGGCTGGAACCCCGCCGCCACCGCATCCAGCACGATGCGCCGCCCCGCTCGTTCCGCCAGGCCGCCAACAAAGAGCAGATCAATATCGGGCGCACCCGGCTCGCGGCGGCCCGGGTGGAAATGGCTGGCCTCGCTGGCCTGGGGCAGAAAGGTCATCGGGCAATTCAGCGCGCTATAGCGCTGGCTTAACACCTCTGAGGCGCAAAACCGCGCCTGATAGCGCCCCAGCATACCCATCGTCGCCAGATTGGGCGGGCTGATCATCCAAAGGATATTCGGCATGCCGGGCTGCGGCTCTTCGAGATGGGGGCCGACAATGCGGATCAGAACCGGGGCGTGGCCGGGCGGAAACCCGGGTCCGGCCAGAGGGGATTCGCCACGAAACAGCAGCTGCACCGGGGCGGCTGCCAGGCGGGTGATCGCGCGGCCCAGCCCCTCGGCGAATTGCGTGTCACCCCAGCTGGCCTGATTCGACCGCATCGCATTGACGCTGATATAGAAAGCAGGTTTCGCGCCGGGCAATCGGTGTCCTTACAGGTCGATGTTTTGGCCCGTAGTGGCGGGGCCCGCCGTAATGCGGCTGCCGCCATTGTTGCCACCCGTATCGGGCGCAGACAAGATCCACCGCATATCGGCGCCGATCCTGGCCGCGCCCCGATATACAGAGCCCGGTGCCGAGGCTTGCGATTTATGCAAGGCGGCAATGCTGCAGTGCAGCTAGCTTTGTCACAAAATGCATACTATTTCGGCGCTAACAGAGACGATGTGACGTCTCGATGGGCAGATTAAAAAGGAATAAAGATCATGGCCGCTTATACACTGGATCGCACTCAGGCTGTCGGCTCTGCTGCTGTGCAGCATGGTTCGGCCCTTGCGCGGCTGTTCTCTGGCATCAAAGCCTGGAATGAGCGCCGCCAGACCCGCAACGCGCTGAACCGTCTGACCGACCGCGAGCTTGCCGATATCGGCATCCTGCGCGCTGATATCGCAACGCTGGGCAAATAAGCCCGCGAGGCCGCTTAGGCCCCCGCCGTTTCGGGAAAAGATCCGATTGTGACAAACCGCGCCCGGCATCGCAGGGCGCGGTTTTGTTTTGCGCGGCCTAGTGGCGGATCATCACATGGCGCACGACCGTGTAATCTTCCAGCGAATAGCCCGACATATCCTTGCCATAGCCCGACTGTTTCAGCCCGCCATGCGGCATTTCATTGGTCAGCATGAAATGGGTGTTGATCCAGGTGCAGCCGTAACGCAGCTGCGCCGCCACCTCCATCGCGCGACCGGCATTGCCGGTCCAGACCGAGGACGCCAGACCATAATCGCTGTCATTGGCCCAGGAGATCGCCTGATCGGCATCGCTGAAGGGCGTGACTGAAACCACCGGGCCGAAAACCTCGCGCCGAACGATCTCATCTTCCTGGGTCGCGCCTGCCACCACGGTCGGGCGGTAGTAATAGCCCTGATCCAGCGATTCGCCGCCGGTGGTGACCTCGATATGGCTGACCTCGCGGGCGCGGTTGACGAAGCTGGCCACCCGGTCGCGCTGGCGCTGGCTGATCAGCGGCGGGATCTCGTTTTTCGAATCATCCGCGTCGCCAAGCGTGATCGAGGCGGCGGCAGCGGTCAGCTCTGCCACCAGTTTCTCATAGACCTTTTTGCCCGCATAGACGCGGCAGGCGGCGGTGCAGTCCTGGCCTGCGTTGTAGAAGGAAAACGCCCGCAGCCCCTCGACCACCGCCGGGATATCGGCGTCATCAAACACGAGGACGGGGGCCTTGCCGCCCAGTTCCAGATGGGTGCGCTTGACGGTTTTTGCGGCCGCATCCAGCATCTTCTTGCCGGTGGCGACATCGCCCGTCAGGCTGATCATGTCGATATTTTTGTGGTTGATCAGATGGTTGCCGACAGTCTGGCCGCGCCCGGTGACCACATTGACCACGCCCTCGGGCAGTTCCTCTGCCAGGATCCGCGCCATTTTCAGCGCGGTCAGCGGCGTCTGTTCTGATGGCTTGAACACCACCGTATTGCCGCCCGCAATCGCCGGGGCCAGCTTCCAGGCCATCATCATCAGCGGATAGTTCCAGGGCGCGATAGAGGCCACCACCCCCACCGCATCACGGCGCACCATGCTGGTATGTCCGGCCAGATATTCCCCCGCCAGCGCCCCATGCTGATTGCGCACCGCGCCTGCGAAAAAACGGTAGCAATCGACGGTCGCGGGCAGCTCGTCATTGGTGGCAAGGCCGATGGGCTTGCCGCAATTCAGCGCCTCAAGGGCGGCGAAATCGGCGGCCTCACGTTCAAGCCGGTCGGCGATGCGCAAGAGGGCAGCCGAGCGCTCGCCCGGGGTGGTGCGCGACCAATGGCCGAAGGCCTTATGCGCGGCGGCCACGGCGCGGTCGACCTGGGCCAGAGAGGCCTCTGGCAGATCAAGGATCACGCTGCCCGTGCGGGGGTTCAGGATCTGCTCGGGTGTTTCGGTGCCTGCCTCATGGCTGTTGCCAATCAGCAGCGATGTGTCGATCCGGGGAAGTGAGGTCATGAGAATGGCTCCTGTCATTTACCCATGCCGGCGGTCTCAGAGCCGCCGCGGGTCAGGTAATAGGCGATTAGGATCGGCAGGAAGGTGGCCATGAAAACCACGATTGCCACGACATTGGTGACCGGGCGCTGACGCGGGCGGACCAGCTCATTGAGCATCCAGATCGGCAGCGTCGATTGCTGTCCTGCGGTGAAGGTGGTGACGATAACCTCATCAAAAGACAGGGCAAATGCCAGCATCCCGCCCGCCAGCAGCGCCGAGCCAAGGTTCGGCAGCAGCACATAGCGGAAGGTCTGGAAAGCATTCGCGCCCAGATCGGCCGAGGCCTCCATGATGCCACCGGACAGGCGGCGCATGCGGGCAACGGCATTGTTGTAGACGATCACGATGCAAAAGGTCGCGTGGCCGAGAATGATCGTCCAGACCGAGAAGGGGATGCCCATGATGCCAAAGGCCGAGCGCAGGCTCATCCCCGTGATCACGCCTGGCAGCGCGATGGGCAGCAGCACCAGAAGCGTGATCTGATCGCGGCCGAAGAACTTTGTCCGGCTCATGGCGGCGGCGCAAAGCGTGCCCAGCACCATCGCCATCGCGGTCGAGATCGCGGCGACCTTCAGCGACAGGTAAAGCGGCGGCCAGATGTCGGGGCGCTCAAACCAGGCGACCGAGAACCATTTCGTGGTCAGGCCCGGCGGCGGGAACTGATAGGTCTTTTCCTCGGTCGTGAAGGCGTAAAGGAAGATCAGCAGGATCGGCAGATGCAGGAACAAAAGGCCCAGCACGGCACCGATGCGCAGCAAAAGGGTGGGGCGGTCAGAGTGCATCAAAAGCCCCCGCGCGTTTGGCCAGCCACAGATAGACCAGCATGATCAGGATCGGCACGACCGCGAAGGCGGCGGCCAGCGGGATGTTTCCGGCGGTGCCTTGCAGCTGATAAACCGCCATCCCGATGAAATTCGCTGAATTTCCAACGATTTGCGGGATGATGTAATCGCCCAGCGTCAGCGAGAAGGTAAATATCGACCCCGCGATCACCCCGGGCAGCGCCAGCGGCAGGATCACGGTGCGAAAGGTCTGGCCGCGCGTTGCGCCCAGATCGGCCGAGGCCTCCAGCATCGAGGTCGGCACCCGCTCCAGCGCTGCCTGCATCGGCAGGATCATATAGGGCAACCAGACATAGACGAAGACCATGAAAGTCCCCAAGGGCGAGGTCGACAGGGACGAGCTGCCAATCACCGGCAGGGCCAGCAGCCCGTCGATGATGAAAGAGGTGCCGGTGGCATTGGCAGCCCAGGACAGGATGCCCTCTTTCGCCAGGATCAGTTTCCAGGCGTAGACCTTGACCAGATAGCTGGACCACAAAGGCAGCATGACGCCCAGGTAGAACACCGCCTTCCAGTGGCCTTTGGCGAAACGCGCCGCGTAATAGGCGATGGGAAAGGCGATTGCGGCGCAGGCCAGCGTGACGGCGGCGGCCATCACCACGGTGCGGATCAGGATGTCCAGGTTTTGCGGGCGCAGCAGTTCGCCATAGGTTTTCAGCGTCAGCTCCTGGCGGACCATGCCCGAAAACTCGTCGATCGAGTAGAAGCTTTGCAACAGCAGCGCCAGCAGCGAGCCAAGGTAAATCACCCCCAGCCACAACAGCGGCGGCAACAGCAAAAGCAGCAGGAAAATGCCGGGGCGGCGCCAGAACAGCCCGGTCAGCCGGTCGGCAATGCCGCGGGTCGGCAGGGTGGCGGTGGAGGGGGTCATTTCTCCTCCATCACGTTCAGGGCTGCGGCGTCGAAATTCAGATATGCGATGCTGCCCTCGGCGGGGACGGGCTGGCCTGCGGGCACGAAAGCGGCGACCTGGGTGCCCTCGGCGTCGATCACAACGCGGGTGCCCGCGCCCAGATAACGCAGCGCGGTGACGGGGCCGAAAAGCGGGCCCGCGTCTGCAAGGCGGATCTGCTCGGGCCGGATAGAGGACCATTGCGCAGGCCCGCCCAGTTTTTGCGTAAGCTGGGGCGGCAGCACGTTGGACGATCCGACGAAGTCGGCGACAAAGCGGGTGCGCGGGCGGTCATAAACCTCAGCGGGGGTGCCGATCTGCGCGATTTTCCCATCCGAGAAGACCGCCAGGCTGTCGGCCATCGACAGCGCCTCATGCTGGTCATGGGTGACGAAAACAAAGGTCAGGCCCAGGCGGTGCTGCAGGGCTTTCAGCTCATCCTGCATCGCCTCGCGCAGTTTCAGATCCAGCGCGCCGAGCGGCTCGTCCAGCAAAAGAACGCGTGGCTTGTTGACCAGGGCGCGCGCCAGGGCGACGCGCTGACGCTGACCGCCTGAAAGCTGGCTGGGCTTGCGATCGCCAAACTGGCCCAGCTTGACCAGATCCAGCATTTCCTCGGCCTGCGAGAGGCGCTCGCGCTTGCCCATACCCTTGACCATCAGCCCATAAGCGACATTGTCGCGAACCGACATATGCGGGAAAAGCGCGTAGTCCTGAAAGACGGTATTGACGTTGCGCAGATGCGGCGGCGTGTTCGAGACATCCTCGCCAAAGATCCTGATCTGGCCGCCGGTTGGCTGTTCAAACCCGGAAATAAGCCGCAGGCAGGTGGTCTTACCAGAGCCAGACGGCCCCAGCATGGCAAAGAAAGAGCCCTCTTCGATCTGCAGATCCACGCCATCCACGGCTTTCACAGAGCCAAAATGGCGTGAGGTATCTGAAAACTCGACGGCGATGGTCATGGCAAGGCGCCCCGGACAAAATACGACCTCTGGCACGGGCAGAGGGCCCGCGCCTTTGGGTCAGGGAGGGATGGGAAAGGGCCCGCCCGAGGGCAGGCCCCGAGGTATGGATCAGCGACCGCCGATCACGCCGATATAGTCGGAAACCCAGCGGTAATAGGGCACGCAGGCGCCTTCGCCAGCCGCACAATTCGAGACCGGGGTGGTCCAGAATTTGATCCGCTCGAAATCATCCAGACCGTTTTTGGTGCAAATCTCCGGCGTCAGCATGCCGCGCTTGTCGGTGCAGGCCGCCAGCACGCTGGGGTTGGCGCCAAACCAGACCGCAAGGTCGGATTGCAGGTTCGACGACAGCTGGTGATCGAACCACATATAGGCGCAGTTCGGGTTTTTGGCGTTCACATGCAGCATCGAGGTATCGGCCCAGCCCGTCGCGCCCTCTTTCGGGATCACGCTGGCCACCGGCACGCCATCGGCCTGCAAAAGGTTGACCATGAAGGGCCAGGACCCAGAGGCGACGATACCCTCATTCTTGAAGTCATCCATCTGGATGAAGGCGTCATGCCAGTAGCGGCTGGTCAGCTCGCGCTGGCCGCGCAGAAGATCCAGCGCGGCGGCATATTGATCCTCGTTCAGCTCATAGACCGAGGTGATGCCCAGTTCCGGCTTGTTCGCCATCAGATATTGCGCGGCATCGGCGATATAGATCGGGCCGTCATAGGCCTGAACGCGACCCTTGTTCGATTTGCCATCGGGCAGGGTCTGCTCTTCAAACACCACATTCCAGGAGGTGGGGGCCTCTTTGAAGACCTCGGTGTTATACATCAGCACATTCGGCCCCCACATATAGGGAACGCCGTAATGAACACCGTCAACCGTGTGCCAGGGCGCGTTCTTCAGACGGTCATCGACGTCTTTCCAGGACGGCACCAGATCGACATTCACCGGCTGCACCCGCCCGCCCGCGATCAGCCGCAGCGAGGCATCGCCCGAGGCGGTGACCAGGTCAAACCCACCCTCATTCATCAGCGCGACCATCTCATCCGAGGTGGCAGCGGTCTTGACCGAGACCTTGCAGCCGGTCTTTTCCTCAAACCCCGTCACCCAGTCAAAGGCCGGATCGGTCTCACCGCGCTCGATATAGCCGGCCCAGGCCACGATCGACAGCTGGCCCTCGCCCGGGCCGATTTCAGCGATCTGGGCCATAACCGGGGTCACAGCCGTCAGGGTGGCCAGCGCCGTCGTCCCGATCAGTTTCAGGTATTTCATCCGATCTCTCCCGTTGGATGGGCCATGCCGCAGAGGGCACGGGCACGCGTTTCGTCGCCTGAGGCGATCTTCTGCGCCCAGGGTGATTTGCGCGCGCGGCTTTCGCAATAACAAAATAGTGATGGCTGCAATCGGTTTTTCCGATATGTCAGCTAAGGTATGGGCCTGACATGACTTTGCCTGAAACCAGAGCGCGAAGCGCCCTGATGTCTGTGCCTGAAATTTCAGCATTTACGGCAAAGCCGCCCCGGGTCAGGGATGGCGTCAGCGGCTGGAAATCGCCCCCTGGGCCGAGCGCACGAAATTTCGCGCCGGTTGTGACAGCGGTGCGCCGCGCCGCCAGGCCAGCCCCACCTGCACGCTGGGCAGATCGCCCGAGACATCGCGGGTGGCGATCCGGTCGCCTTCCAGCGACCAGGGGCGGTAGACCAGGCTCGGCAGCAGGGCCAGCCCCGCCCCGGTGGCGACCAGGCTGCGCACCGCCTCGACGCTGCGGGTGCGGAAGGCGACTTTTGGCTTCACCGGCAGCGAATTGGTCATTTTGCGGGTCGATTCCTCGATCTCATCGACCATCAGCTGGATCAGTGGCTGGCCTGCCAGTTCCTCCAGGGCGATGGTCTCCTGGTCGGCCAGCGGATGGCCCAGCGGCATCCACAGCCGATAGGGCGAGACCTGCAGCGTTTCGACATGCAGCGCCATGCGGTCCTTGACGGAAGAGGTGACCAGCACCGCCACATCCAGCTCGCCGCCGATCAGCAGATGCTGCAGATATTCGGTGCTGTCCTCGATCACCGACAGCTCGATGCCCGGCCAGGCGCGGCGATAGCGCGACAGGATATCAGAGAGCACATAGCCCGCCACCAGCGAGGTGACGCCCAGCGACAGCCGTCCCGTCGCCGCCTCGGCCTCGTCCCGAAAGGCCGAGCGGGCGGTTGAAACATCGGTCAGGATCTGGCGGGCATGGCGCAGGAAGGCCTGGCCCTTCTGGGTGATCTCAAGGCCCCGGCCGTGGCGGTCGAACAGCCCGACGCCGAGGTCATCCTCCAGGGCGCGGATTGCCTCGGTGACCGAGCTTTGGCTGATTGACAGCGAGCGCGCCGCCCCGGTCACCGATCCGGTTTCGGCCACGGCGACAAAGAATTGCAACTGGCGAAGCGTGAAGGCCATCGGTCTCTCTGCTGGGCGGCGGATTGGCCGTTTATAGCCCGCAGCTTATGCGCAGGGGAAGCTATGACAGCAGCCAGACGCCGATGGCCAGCGTGATCAGGGTGACCGGGGCGCCGATGCGCAGCCAGGCCCGGAAGCTGATGGTGATCCCCTCACGCGCGGCGCGTTCGGCGACGATCAGATTGGCGACAGAGCCGGGCAGGGTATCTGTTCAGCGACAAGGGACTGCGCCGCCTTTACGCCTATGTCGAGGATCACAATCTCGCTTCGCAGCGGCTTTGCGAAAAGCTCGGCATGCGCCGCGAGGGCCTATTCGTCGAATTTGTGTCCTTCACCACGGATCCGGCCGGAAATCCCATCTACGAAAACACCATGCAATACGCGATCCTGCGCCGGGAATGGTTTGCCAGGGGCAATCAGGATCCGGCCCAGGGCGTTTCGCGGTACCTTAAATAGGTGACTGCCAACTTGATTTTGCGATGAGTGTAATGCCCCGCGTGGTAAGGCGGCTCTCCGCCTTTCGCTCAAGGTGCTGTTTGGGTTGCTGCTCCGTCAACCGACAGGGTTCGTGGAGATCCGCATCACACCCATGAACCCTTGCACATCACCCGGCACGCCCGAGACTGCGCGCAAGCGCCGAAGATAGCCGGGAAAGGGACAGGTTCGGCCGCATCCGAATAGCGCAACAAAGGCGCTGCGATTAAGCCGTTCGCGCTCAAATAATCACAGGTCAGCTCCGCAAGCGAATAGCAGGCTTGCTGCGAAGCGCAGGTGACTGAGGATCTGTTCGCCTGGGCAGATTGCCAGCGGATCGCTATGGACCAGCGGGGGCAGAGGGCATTATGTGCAGGCACCGCTTTTGTTTACCGAACAGAAAGAGACTGAAATGAGCTTTACCCCCCATGGCAAACATCTGATCGCAGGCGAATGGGTCAGCGGTGAGAGCCGTTTCACCTCTGAACCCGCCCATGGCAGCGCTTATGAATTCTCGGTCGGCACGGTTGATCTGGTCAATCGCGCCGCCCTGGCCGCCGAAGAGGCCTTCTGGTCCTATGGCTGGGCTTCGCGCGAAGACCGTGCCACCTTCCTTGAAACCATCGCCGATGAGATCGAGGCCCGCGCCGAGGCGATCACCGAAATCGGTTCCTCGGAAACCGGCCTGCCCGCCGCACGTTTGCAGGGCGAGCGGGGCCGCACCACCGGCCAGCTGCGGCTGTTCGCGGCCCATATCCGCAAGGGCGACTACCTTGACCGCCGCCATGACGCAGCGCTGCCCGATCGTCAGCCGCTGCCGCGCCCCGATCTGAAACTGCTGGAACGCCCCATCGGCCCGGTCGCGGTCTTTGGTGCCTCAAACTTCCCGCTGGCCTTCTCGACGGCGGGCGGTGACACGGCGGCGGCGCTGGCGGCGGGCTGCCCGGTCGTGGTCAAGGGCCATTCCGCCCATCCCGGCACCGGCGAGATCATCGCCGAGGCAGTCCATGCCGCGATCGCAAAATGTGGTGTGCATCCGGGCGTATTCAGCCTGATCCAGGGCGGTCGCCGCGATGTGGGCACGGCATTGGTGCAGCATCCGCTGATCCGCGCCGTCGGCTTTACCGGCAGCCTTGCGGGCGGCCGCGCCCTTTTCGATCTTTGCGCCCAACGCCCCGAGCCGATCCCCTTCTTCGGCGAGCTGGGCTCGGTCAACCCGATGTTCATTCTGCCCGAGGCCGCCAAAGCCCGCGCCGAGGCACTGGGCCAGGCCTGGGCCGGCTCGCTGACCATGGGGGCGGGGCAGTTCTGCACCAATCCCGGCATCGCCGTGGTGATCGACGGGCCGGATGCGGATCGTCTGATCGCGGCCACCAAAGAGGCGCTGGCGAAAATCGGCCCGCAACCCATGCTGACGCCCGGCATCGCCCAGGCCTATCAGGACGGCCAGGCCCGGCTGCGCGGGCGCAACAGCGTGAAAGCGGTTTTTGAAAGCACCTCTGAGGGCCGCAACGCGCTGCCCAATCTCTATGAGACCAGCGGCGCGGAATTCCTGGCCGATCACGCGCTGTCCGAAGAGGTTTTCGGGCCGCTTGGCCTGGTGGTGCGCGTCGGCTCTGCCGATGAGATGCAGCGCCTGGCTCTGGGCTTTGAGGGGCAGCTGACCGCGACGATCCATATGGATGCGGGCGATACCCCCGCTGCGCAGCGCCTGCTGCCGGTGCTGGAGCGCAAGGCTGGCCGCGTGCTGGTGAACGGCTTCCCGACCGGGGTCGAGGTGGCCGATGCCATGGTGCATGGCGGGCCCTATCCGGCCTCGACCAATTTCGGCGCCACATCGGTCGGCACGCTGTCGATCCGCCGCTTCCTGCGCCCGGTGTCCTATCAGAACCTGCCAGAGGCGCTGGTGCCTGCCGATTTCAACGCCTGAAACGGCAACCTCTGATCTGGAAAGGCGCGGCCATCCGGCTGCGCCTTTTCTTATGATCCGGGGCAGCCCCAGGACGCCCCCCCAGGATGGGCCCCCAGGACGGGCCCGCAAAACGGACACGCGCCTTCCCGCCGTCTGGTCTGCCCTTGCAAAGAGGCAGTCGAAATCCCCGCGCCGATGTTGCATGATCTGCCTGACGCCAGCCCCGAGGCCCCGCAGCCGTGGATTCTGGCAACTATGGTATTGGAGCATATCTAAATGACCGCTGACTCTGCAGCAGCCGGGGCCGCCTTGTCTGGCCGGGATGATCAAAAGCCCGCCCATCTGCCAAATGCGCCCCGCAACCCCGGCATCCCCCTTGATCTGGCGATGTTTGAGGGGCACGGCGTCAACCGCCAGGCGGCAGAGCGTCGGGCGGCATCGCTGGGGGCGCGGCGCTCGGTCAAGAAAGACCATCAGGCGGCCTGGCTGATCAATGCGGTCCGCTGCATCGACCTGACCACACTTGCGGGCGATGACACCGCAGATCGTGTCCGCCGCCTTTGCGCGAAGGCGCGCCAGCCGCTGGCCCCGCATATCATTCAGGGCCTGGGCATTGAGAACCTGAGGCTGACCACCGGCGCGGTCTGCGTTTACCCGACCATGGTCACCCATGCGGCAAAGGCGCTGCAGGGCACGGGGATCCCGGTCGCCTCGGTCGCCACCGGCTTTCCGGCGGGGCTGATGCCCCTGAACCTGCGGCTGGAAGAGATCCGCTATGCGGTGGCTGAGGGCGCCGATGAGATCGACATCGTCATCACCCGCGAACATGTGCTGACCGCGAACTGGCAGGCGCTTTATGATGAGGTGGCCGCCATGCGCGAGGCCTGCGGCCCGGCCCATCTGAAGGCGATCCTGGCCACGGGCGACTTGCAGACGCTGCGCAATGTCTATTCGGCCTCAATGGTGGCGATGCAGGCGGGGGCGGATTTCATCAAGACCTCGACCGGGAAAGAGGGCGTCAATGCGACGCTTCCGGTCAGCCTGGTAATGGTGCGGGCGCTGCGCGACTATCTGGATGCCACCGGCCACGCCATCGGGTTCAAACCCGCAGGCGGGATGAAATCGGCGAAAGACGCGCTGAACTGGCAGTTCCTGATGCGTGAGGAAATGGGCCGCGACTGGCTGCAGCCGCATCTCTTCCGGCTGGGGGCCTCTTCCATGCTGGGCGATATCGAGCGGCAGCTGGAACATCATGTCACCGGACGCTATTCGTCCGCATCGCGGCTTGCGCTGGCGTAAGGGGGATAAAATGAACAAGATCAATGAGATCCTGACCACGATGGACTATGGCACCGCCCCCGAAGACAGCTCTGTCGTGCGCGAATGGCTGCAAGGCCATCAGGCGGGCTTTGGCCATTTTATCAATGGCCAGTTCACCGCGCCCGCCCAGACTTTCGCGGTGACCAATCCCGCGAATGGCGAGGTGATCGCCCATGTCTCGCAAGGCTCTGACGCCGATATCGAGGCCGCTGTCAAAGCCGCCCGCACAGCCCAGGGCAAATGGGCGGCGCTGCCCGGCCATGCGCGGGCAAAGCATCTTTACGCGCTGGCCCGCCACGTGCAGCAGCATGCGCGTTTTCTGGCGGTGCTGGAAACCATCGACAACGGCAAGCCGATCCGCGAAAGCCGCGACATCGATATCCCCCTGGTCGCCCGCCATTTCTATCACCATGCAGGCTGGGCTGAGATCCTGGCGGATGAGTTTCCGGGCGCCGCGCCGCATGGCGTTTGCGGCCAGGTGATCCCGTGGAATTTCCCGCTGCTGATGCTGGCCTGGAAGGTCGCGCCCGCGCTGGCGGCCGGAAATACCGTGGTGCTGAAACCCGCCGAATATACGCCGCTGACCGCGCTGGCCTTCGCCGAAATCGCGCGTGAGGCCGGGCTGCCCAAGGGCGTTCTGAACATCGTCACCGGCGACGGGGCGACGGGTGCGGCGCTGACCGGGCACCCGGGCGTGGACAAGGTGGCCTTTACCGGCTCGACCGCTGTGGGGCGGCAGATCCGCCGCCAGATCGCCGGATCGGGCAAGGCGCTGACGCTGGAGTTGGGCGGAAAATCCCCCTTTATCGTCTTTGCCGATGCCGATCTTGATGCCGCGGTCGAGGGCGTCGTTGACAGCATCTGGTTCAACCAGGGCCAGGTCTGCTGCGCGGGTTCACGCATCCTGGTGGCCGAGGCGGTGGCAGAGCGTTTCACCACGCTTCTGAAGCGCCGCATGACCACCCTGCGCACCGGCGATCCGATGGATAAATCCATCGATATCGGCGCAATCGTGCATCCGGTGCAGCTGGCGCGGATCACGGATCTGGTGGAAAAAGGCCGTGCCGAGGGGGCGGTTCTGCACCAAAGCGCGATGGATACTGCCCCCAAAGGCGGCTGTTTCTACCCCGCGACGCTGGCCACCGGGGTCGAACCCGCCTCGATCCTGGCGAGCGAGGAAATCTTTGGCCCGGTTGCCACCCTGACCCCCTTCCGCACCCCCGAGGATGCGGTGGCGCTGGCCAATAACACCCGCTATGGCCTCGCCGCCTCGGTCTGGTCGGAAAATATCAATCTGGCGCTGGATGTGGGGGCCCGCGTGCGTGCGGGCGTCGTCTGGATCAACGGCGCCAATATCTTTGACGCAGGCGCAGGCTTTGGCGGCACCCGCGAAAGCGGCTTTGGCCGCGAAGGCGGGCGCGAGGGCATGGCGGCCTATCTGAAACAGCCCGCACCAAAGGCGAAAAAGCCCGAATCCACCCCCCCCGCCCCCGATGCCAGCCCGGCAGAGGCGCTGCCCGCCACCGCCATCGACCGCACGGCGAAGCTTTACATCGGCGGCAAACAGGCGCGGCCCGATTCCGGCTATTCCTATGTGGTTCACGGCAGCAAGGGCCCGGTCGGCCTGGCCCCTCTGGGCAGCCGCAAGGATATCCGCAACGCGGTCGAGGCGGCGCATGCGGCCAAAGGCTGGGGCGCACAGACCGGGCATAACCGCGCCCAGGTGCTTTATTATCTGGCTGAAAACCTCTCGGCCCGGGCGGCAGAGTTTGAGGATCGTCTGCGCAGCTTTGGCCAGCCCGCACCGGCGGCGAAGGCCGAGGTCGAAACCGCGATCCGCCGCATCTTCTGGTATGCCGCCCAGGCCGATAAATTCGACGGCGCGGTGCATTCGACGAAATCGGCGCATGTGACCCTGGCCCTGCATGAGCCGATCGGCGTCATGGGCGTCGTCTGCCCGCTGGCGCTGCCGCTTCTGGGGCTGGTGTCGCTGGTGCTGCCTGCGGTGGCGATGGGCAATCGGGTGGTGGTGGTGCCCTCGCAGATCCATCCGCTTGCTGCGAGCGACCTTTATCAGGTGTTTGAAACCTCAGACCTGCCGGGCGGCGTGATCAATATCGTCACCGGCGAGCGTGAGGCCCTGGCCGCCACGCTTGCCGCGCATGATGATGTCGATGCGCTTTGGTATTTCGGCACGGCCTCTGGGGGTGCTGCGGTGGAATCCGCCTCGGCCGGCAATCTGAAACAGACCTGGACCGAGGATGGCGCGGCCCGCAACTGGCTGTCGGGCGAGGGCCAGGGCCGTCAGTTCCTGGCGCGTGCCACCCAGGTCAAAAACATCTGGGTGCCCTACGGCGAATGATCATCTTTGATTGTGACGGGGTTCTTGTTGACAGCGAGATCCTCTCGAATGCCATCGACGCCCAGCTGATGACTGCCGCAGGCTGGCCGATCACGGCGGGTGACATCATCCGCGGCCATATCGGTCAGCCCAAAGCAGTGATCTGGGCGCAGATCGCCGCCCTGCGCGGTGCCCCCTGGCCCGAGGGCCTGCTGGAAGAGGCCGATGCGCTGCTTTGGCAGCGTATGGCGACAGAGCTGCAGCCCGTCGAAGGCATCCGCGACGCGCTGGAACGGCTGCCCGGGCCGAAGGCGGTGGCCTCTTCATCGGCGCTGCCGAAACTGCGACGATCCTTAGAGGTCTGCGGGCTTTCAGACTTTTTCGGCCCGCATGTCTATTCGGCAAGCCAGGTGGCACGCGGCAAACCCTTCCCCGATGTCTTTCTGTTTGCTGCCCGCCAATGCGGGGTCGATCCGGCCGATTGCCTGGTGGTCGAGGACAGTGTCGCAGGCGTCACGGCGGCGCGGGCGGCGGGGATGCGGGTGGTTGGCCTGACCGCAGGCCGCCACAGCTGGCCAGAGCACGGCCCGCAGCTGATGGCGGCGGGGGCCGCGCGGATCTTCACCCGCAGCGCCGATCTGACGCAGGCGGCGCTGGCCGCGCTATAGCGGCGCTCCCCTTTGTTGGGCCAGGTGGTGCGATATTCGCCCATTTTCGGGTGAAACTGCGCTGCGACCCCCTGTATTCCCCATGTTCAAATCTGCACATTGACCTTGCGTTGATTTTGGCCCAACAAATGCCGCCAGAGGGGGCGGTGCCAGGGGCCGCCCGGGGACGGCATGGACAGCGATTCAAATCAGACCGGACGCCTTTCGGCCACCGACCGCCTGGTCGGGCAGATTCGCCTGCTGATCTCGGATCGCGGGCTGGGCCTTGGCGATCCGCTGCCCACCGAACGCGAGCTGGGCGAGCAGTTCCAGGCCGGGCGCAATACCGTGCGCGAGGCTTTGCAGGTGCTGCGCGCCTATGGGATGATCGAAAGCAGGCCGAAGATCGGTGCCGTCATCGCTGGCGGCCAGGGCGAGGCGCTGCGCCGTCTGTTCGCCTTTCACAATGACATCTCGCCCGGCAGTTTCCGCGATCTGCAGGGCTTTCGCAAAATCCTGGAAATCGGCGTCTGCGATCATCTGATCGTGCATGGGCAAGAGGCGGACTTCGACCGTCTTGACGCGCTGAATGACCGCATCCTGGCCGCCGACAGCGTTGAGGCCTCGGCCCGCGCCGATTTCGCCTTTCATGAGGCGCTGATCGCCCTGGCCGACAACCGCACCACGCTGGCGACCTGGCAGATGCTGGGCACCGTGATCGAGCATCTGATGCGGGTCGGCAAATCCAGCCGCATGGTCAATGCCCAGACCCATGCCGCCCATGCCGAAATCGTTGCCGCGCTGCGGGCCCGCGACCGCATCGCCTATACCTATCTGATGAGCCGCCATCTCGATTATGGCCTGCGTTTCGTCGCGCCTGACACCTGGCCCACGACGGTGCCGGCCACGGCGTCGACTGCAGTGCCGACCACCGCCCCGGCTGTCGGGCCCAACCCTGTGCCGCTATCAGAGCCTTTAACCCCTGAAGGATAAGATCATGCCCGAATTCGATGGAAAGGTTGCCATTGCCACCGGAACGACCGGGATCGGCCGCGCCTCGGCGCTGCGCCTGGCCGAGGGCGGGGCGCAGGTGGTGTCTTTTGGGATCGACCCGGCCGCGAATGCAGAGCTGGACGCGATTGCAGCCGCACGCGGGCTGACGCTTGCCACCCGGCTGACCGATGTCTCAGATGAGGGGCAGGTCCAGGCGGCGGTGGCCGAAGTGGTTCAGGCCCATGGCGGGCTGGATATCATCGTCAACTCGGCCGCTGTGCACCCCTATGGCACCGTGGTCACCACCGATCAGACCAGCTGGAACCGCTGCATGGAGGTCAATGTCGGCTCGATCTATCTGACCGGGCGCTTTGGCATCCCGCATATGATCCGGCGCGGCGGCGGGGCGGTGGTGAATATCTCATCGGTGCAGGGGAATGCCTGCCAGCCCAATGTTGCGGCCTATGTGGCGTCAAAAGGGGCGATCCATGCGCTGACCCGCGCGATGGCGCTGGATTTTGCCGCAGACAAGGTGCGGGTCAATTCGGTCAGCCCCGGCTCGGTGCGCACGCCGATCCTGTCTTTGTCGGCGCAGATGTTCGGGGGCGGCGAAAGCGAGGATGAGATCTTCGCCCGTTTCGGCGCGGCCCACCCCATTGGCCGCATTGGTGAGCCGGAAGAAGTGGCTGAGATGGTGGCCTATCTGGCCTCGGAGCGGGCGTCATTCGTGACAGGGGCGGATTTCCGCATCGATGGCGGTCTGCTGGCCGGCATCGGCGTGCGCTGAGGGCGGGCCGATGTCAGCACCGACCTGTATCGCGCCCAGTGGCGACCGCTGCGGCGAAGCCGCCACCTGGTCTGCCGCCGAGGCGGCGCTTTACTGGGTCGATATCAACCGCTTCCTGATCCATCGCCTGGATGAGGCCAGCGGCGCGGTCAGAAGCTGGTTCTTCGATCAGCCGGTGACCGCGCTGGCGCTGGCGGGGGAGGGCTGCCTGCTGGTCGCGCTTGGTGATCGGCTGATCTGGTGGTGGCCCGCCACCGATCGCCGCCAGGACCACGGTTTTCAGCTGTCGGGCGCGCCGCATCTGCGCCTGAACGATGGCCGCGCCGATCCGCTGGGGAATTTCTGGGTCGGCTCGATGAAGAACAACGTCAACGCCGATGGCAGCGCGGGCGAGGTCGCCAAAGGCCAGGGCAGCCTGTATCGCATCGCGCCTGACGGCTCGGTTTCGCAATGGCGGCACGGCCTTGGCATCCCCAATACCCTGTGCTGGAGCCCGGAGGGCACCACCTTCTACTTTGGCGACACGCTGGAAGATACGATCTTCGCCTGGGATTTCGACCCGGCCAGCGGCGACATCAGCAATGAGCGGGTGTTCTTCGCGGGCGCTGCGGCGGGCGCAGGTGGGCGCGGTCTGCCCGATGGCTCGACCATCGACGCAGGCGGTTATCTGTGGAACTGCCGCTATGGCGGCGGCGCGGTTTTGCGCATCGCCCCCGATGGGCGGCTGGCGCAAACCATTCCGCTGCCGGTCAGCAATGTGACCACCTGCACCTTTGGCGGCGCGGATCTGCGCACCCTTTACATCACCACCGCCAGCGCGGGCGCAGGCCCCGGCGAGCGTCTGGCAGGCGGGCTGTTCGCAATCCGCACCGAGGTGCCGGGCCTGCCTGAAAACCACGTTCACCGTATCTGACGCCGCATCTGGCCCCTCACCCGTCTGGCGCAAAGTCTGACCCATCAGAGTAGATCGCAAATGTCCTCTCCCGCATCCCCGACCCCGACCCAGACCCAGACCCCGACCGCTGATCCTGCGGCTGACCGCTCTCGCGCCCGGCTGCTGGCCGATCTGGTGGCGATTTCCGGCAAGGCCCATGTGCTGACCGCGCCCCGCCTGACGCGCCGCTACAGCCGGGGCATCCGCTTCGGCGGTGGCCCGGTGGCGGCGGTGGTGCGCCCGGGCAGCCTGGTTGAGATGTGGCGCATCCTGCGGGTGGCGGTTGCCGCCGGGCGGGCGGTGATCTTCCAGGCCGCCAATACCGGGCTGACCGGCGGCTCTACCCCCTGGGGCCAGGCCTATGACCGTGAAATCGTTCTGATTTCGGTCATGCGCATTGCGGGCATCCATCCGCTGGATCAGGGCCGCCAGGTGCTGTGCCTGCCCGGCGCGACCCTTGACCGGCTGGAAAAAACCCTGCGCCCCTTCGGCCGCGAGCCGCATTCGGTGATCGGCTCCAGCTGTATCGGGGCCTCGGTTCTGGGCGGCATCTGCAACAATTCCGGCGGCTCGCTGATCCGGCGCGGGCCCGCCTATACAGAGCTGGCGCTTTACGCCGAGGTGCGTGCGGATGGTCAGGTCGCGCTGGTCAACCATCTGGGCCTTGAGCTGGGCGATGACCCCGAAGAGATCCTGACCCGGGTGGAAAAGGGCGATCTGCCCGCGCCGCAACCCGGCGAGGCCTGGGCCTCTGACCATGAATATGCCGATCACGTCCGCCAGATTGGCGAGGCGACGCCGGCACGCTTCAACGCCGATCCCCGCCGCCTGCATGAGGCCTCGGGCTGTGCGGGCAAGCTGGCGGTTTTCGCGGTGCGGCTGGACACATTCGAGGCCGAGAAAGAGAGCGCCGTCTTCTACATCGGCACCAATGATGCGGCAGAGCTGACCACGATCCGCCGCCATATCCTGGCCAATTTCCGCAGCCTGCCCATCGCGGGCGAATATATCCACCGCGAGGCCTATGACATCGCCGCCCGCTACGGCAAGGACACCTTCCTTTTCATCAAACACCTGGGCACCGACCGCATGCCCGCGCTTTTCGCCACCAAGGCCCGGGTTGACGCCCTGACCGAGAGGCTGGGCCTGGGCGTCACCATCTCTGACCGCATCGCCCAGGGCATTTCCCGCCTGATGCCGCAGCATCTGCCCAAACGGATGAACGCCTTCCGCGACCGCTATGAGCATCACCTCGTGCTGCGCATGGCCGGAGAGGGGATCAAAGAGGCCCGCGACTGGCTGGGGGCGCGGTTCCCCTCGGGCAGCGGTGATATGTTTGAATGCACCAGCGAAGAGGGGCGCGACGCTTTCCTGCATCGTTTCGCGGTGGCGGGGGCGGCGGGGCGTTACCGCGCGATCCACAAATCCCGGGTCGAGGATATCGTGGCGCTTGATATCGCGCTGCGCCGCAACGACGAGGACTGGGTCGAGACCCTCCCCGCATCCCTTGAGACGCAGATCGAGAAGAAACTCTATTACGGGCATTTCTTCTGCCATGTTTTCCACCAGGACTATGTGGTGAAAAAGGGCAATGACTGTATCGCGCTGGAACATGCGATGTGGGATCTGCTGGACCAGCGCGGCGCGGAATACCCGGCCGAGCACAACGTCGGCCATCTTTACAAGGCCAAGCCCGCGCTGGCCGATTTCTATCGCCGGATCGACCCGACAAACACGCTGAACCCCGGTATCGGCCAGACCTCCTGCTGTGCGGGCTGGCATGAGAACGGCGCGCATCAGCATGCAGATGCGGCGGGGCATACGGCAGATCAGGCGGCGGGGCAGGATCGGTGATCGCCGCCGCATCTGCAGCATATCCGGCGCGGGGCGCGTTTCGCAGCGGCGAAAGAAGTTGCTCATATCATGAGCAACTTTCCTCGCGCATGACAGAGTATTTACATTCCGCCCCCCTGAAATTAGGGTATTGCGTGGGAAGAGACTCACGCGGGGAGGGCGTGATGAGCGATATTGATCGCCAGGAACGCATTGCCTCGCTGTTGCAGGAACGGGCCTTTGCCTCGGTTCGTGACCTGCAGCTTCTGACCGGGGTCTCTGGCGCAACCATCCGCCGCGACATCGAAAAGCTTGATGGCGCGGGCCGCGCCCGCAAGGTCTATGGCGGCGTCTCGGCGCTGGAGCCGGGCGGGCGTGCCCGTGCCGCCTCGCTGCCTTTCGTCGAGAACCGCGATATTGCCGTGGCGCAAAAGCGGGCGATTGCCCAGGCGGCGGAAAAGCTGATCCGCGACGGCTCATCCGTGGTGATCCATGCCGGATCGACCTGTTTTCACCTTGGCATGCTGATCGCCAATCGCAATCTGCGGATCTTCACCCATTCGGTGCCGCTGGCCGCCTGGCTGGCCGAGCATGGCACCTGCCAGGTGGCGGTGGGCGGCGGCGATCTGCACCGCGATCCGGGGATTTTCTACGATCCCGCCGCCGCGCCCAACCGCTTTTACGCCGATCAGTTCTTTGTCGGTGCCCTGGGGGTTGGCGAGCAGGGCCTTTTGGAACAGCATCCGGTGCTGGTCCGGCTGACCCATGAGATGAGCAAGCTTGTCGCGGGCACCACGCTGCTGGCCGACAGCCGGAAGTTTGAGATGACGGCTCCGACGGTGGTGCTGCCATTGTCACGGGTCAACCGTGTGGTTACCGACGACGGCCTGGCCGATCGTCACGCGGCCATGCTGGAACGCGAAGGGGTGGAAGTGATCATCGCCCAGACAGAGAGTGAGACATGAACCAGCAAAGCGGGCAGGGGGCGATCCCTGAAACGGGTGCCGATACGGGAGCCGCGCCCATCCTTGAGATGAGCCATATCTCGAAAACCTTCGGCGTGGTGCGGGCGCTGCGCGATGTCAGCCTCAGCGTGCGCCCCGGTGAGCTGCACGCCCTGATGGGCGAGAACGGTGCCGGGAAATCGACGCTGATGAAGATCCTTTCGGGGGCCTATAAGGCCGATCCGGGCGGCGTCATCACCATCAGCGGCCGTCCGCAATCCGAGGCCGCAGGCCAGGTGGCGGTGATCTATCAGGAACTGTCGCTGGCCCCCAATCTGACCGTGGCCGAGAATATGTTCCTTGGCCGCGAGATCGCCACCCGTGGCGTGATCAATATGAAAGAGACCATCGCGCGGGCCACGCCGATCCTGAAGCGCCTGGGCGTGTCTTTCGGCCCGCATGACCGGGTGGCCGATCTGTCTCTGGGCGAGCGCCAGATGGTCGAGATCGCCCGCGCCCTGACCACCGATGCCCGGCTGATCGTGATGGATGAGCCGACGACCTCGCTGTCCTCGCGTGAGACAGAGCGGCTTTTCGAGGTGATCGCCCGGCTGAAATCGGAAAACATCGCCATCATCTATATCAGCCACCGCATGGAAGAGATCTATGCGCTTTCGGATCGGGTCTCGGTGCTGCGCGACGGCGTCTATATCGGCACGCTGGAGCGCGCCGATCTTTCGGCGGAACGGCTGGTCTCGATGATGGTCGGGCGCAACCTCGACAGCTTTTACAAGAAAGAACACGCCTGCGAGGCCGCCTTTGGCGGCGGTGCGCCGCTGTTGTCGGTGCGCAATATGGCCGATGGGCGGATGGTCAAGGACTGTTCCTTTGATCTTTACGCAGGCGAGGTGCTGGGCATTGCCGGGCTGGTCGGCTCTGGCCGGACCGAGCTGGCCCGCCTGATCTGCGGTGCCGATCCGAAAACCTCGGGCGAGGTGGTGCTTGAGGGCAAAACCCTCGACATCCGTGGCCCGCGTGACGCGCTGCGCGAAGGCATTACCTATCTGACCGAGGACCGGCGCAAGCTGGGTCTTTTCCTCGATATGTCGATCTCTGAAAACGTCAATGTCGCGGTGATCGGCGATGATGCTTTCGCGGGCGGGCGTCTGAATTTCGCCAGCGCCGCACGCCGCGCCGCCGCCGCAATCGAGCGTCTGGCGGTCAAGGCCAGCTCGGCGCTGGCACCTGTGGGCGGGCTGTCGGGGGGCAACCAGCAAAAGGTGCTGATCGCACGTCTGCTGGAAACCGGGCCGCGCATCGTGATCTTTGACGAGCCGACCCGCGGCGTCGATGTCGGCGCGAAATCTGAGATCTACAAGCTGATCGACGCGCTGGCCCGCCAGGGCGTGGGTGTCGTGATGATCTCAAGCGAGCTGGCCGAGGTGATCGGCGTCTCTGACCGCGTCCTGGTGATGCGCGAGGGCCGGATTGCGGGCCAGGTGCCCGAACAGGCCGGCGCCGAGATCACCCAGGAGGCCATCATGGCCCTTTCGACCGGGACCGCTTCCAATGCCGCGCCGTCGGCCAAGACCGCCACGGCGGAAGGAGTTGCATAAATGACTGATACCAAAACGGGCTCTGGCCTCAGCTTTAAGGCTGTTTTCGCAGCGCTTGGCATGTTGCCGGTGCTGATCCTGCTGGCAATCGCCTTCGAGCTGATCAGCGGCCGCTTCCTCAGCGTGAACAATATCTCGAACGTGGCCCAGCTGGCGGCGATCAACGTGGTTCTGGCCTCGGGCATGACCTTTGTGATCCTGACCGGGGGGATCGACCTTTCGGTGGGCTCGATCCTGTCGGTTTCGGCCATGGTGGCGGTGATCGTCTCGCTGATGCCTGAATTCGGCTGGCTGGGCGTGCCTGCCGCGATGGTGGTGGGCCTGGCCTGCGGTCTGATCAATGGCGTGCTGATTTCCGCGTTAAAGCTGCCGCCCTTCATCGTGACGCTTGGCTCTTTGACCGCTGTGCGCGGCGTGGCGCGGCTTTTGGGCAAGGATACCACGGTCTTCAACCCCGATCTGCCCTTTGACGTGATCGGCAATGGCAGCATTGCGGGCATTCCGTGGCTGGCGGTGATTGCCATGGTGGTGGTGGTGATCTCCTGGTTCATCCTGAAGCGCACCGTGCTGGGCACCTGGATCTATGCCGCAGGCGGCAACCCCGAGGCCGCCCGCCTGACCGGGATCAGCGTGCCTTTCGTGCTGCTTTTCGTTTACGGCCTGTCGGGCCTGCTGTCGGGCCTTGGCGGCGCGATGGCGGCATCCAGGCTTTATGCGGCCAATGGTCTGCAGCTGGGCCAGTCCTATGAGCTGGACGCGATCGCGGCTGTGATCCTTGGTGGCACCAGCTTTACCGGCGGTGTCGGCTCGATCTGGGGGACGCTGGTCGGTGCGCTGATCATCGCCGTGCTGTCAAACGGGCTGATCCTGATCGGTGTCTCGGATATCTGGCAATATATCGTCAAGGGTCTGGTGATCATCATCGCCGTCGCCCTGGACCGTTACCGCACTTCCGGTGGCGCCCGGACCTGATCCGGCCGCCCCATCCCGGCAAGACCCCTCTTCGTCAAACGCATCTTTTGGGAGGATTTCAAATGCGTTCGTTCAAAACCTTCGCCTCGGCGATTGCACTTGGTGCCGTTCTGGCCGCTCCGGCCTCGGCCAAAGAGCTGGAAAGCATCGGCATCTCGGTTGGCCTGCTGGGCAACCCCTTCTTCGTGGCCACCATCAACGGCATCGAAGACGCGGCCAAAAAGATCAATCCCGACGTCAAGGTCACCTCGGTTTCGGCCGATTATGACCTGAACAAGCAATCGGGCCAGATCGACAGCTTCATCGCCGCTGGCGTTGACATCATCATGCTGAACGCCGTTGACGCCGAAGCCATCGCCCCGGCCGTGAAACGCGCCCGCGATGCAGGCGTGATCGTCGCAGCCTTCGACGTGTCCGCCCCCGGCGCAGACGTCACCGTGATGACCGACAACCTGAAAGCCGGCGACAAAGCCTGCGAATACATCGCAGAAAAGCTGGGCGGCAAAGGCAATGTGCTGATCGTCAACGGCCCGCAATCCTCGTCGATCCGTGACCGCGCCCAGGGCTGCCGCGACGCCTTCGCCCGCCACCCAGAGCTGGTTCTGCTGTCGGATGACCAGAACGGCCAGGGCTCGCGCGAGGGTGGTCTGGCCGTTGGCCAGGCGCTTCTGGCCCGCTTTGACCACATCGACGGCGTGTTCGCCATCAATGACCCGACCGGCATCGGCTTTGCGCTGGCAGCCAAACAGGCGAACCGCAATGAGTTCATCATCACCGGCGTAGACGGTGCCCCCGATACCGAAGTGGCGCTGCAGGATGCAGACAACCTCTTCAAGGCATCGGCCTCGCAAGACCCCTATACCATGGCAGGCCAGTCGCTTGATCTCGCCTATCAGGTCTTGCAGGGCAACCCGCCCGCAGAGCCCGTCGTTCTGCTGGAGCCGGCGCTGATCACCAATGAAAACATTGCCGATTACAAAGGCTGGACCGCCCCGCGCTGATCGCTCGGAGCTGACTGATACCGCCGCGCCGGGGGCATTCCCCGGCGCGGCACCCCACTGAAATACCCACTGAAATACACTGCGGTGCCCCATCCCATGAGCGAGCTTTCCCTTCGCAAGGCTGTTTTAGAGGCCAATCTTGCCACCGTCCGGCATGGTCTGGTGATCTCGACCTTTGGCAATGCCAGCGCCATCGACCGTGAGGCGGGCCGCATCTATATCAAGCCAAGCGGCGTGCCCTATGAGGATCTCTCAGACGCGGATATGGTCGCCTGTGACCTGGATGGGCGGGCGCTGGACAATCGGCTGAAACCCTCCTCCGATCTGGCCACCCATGCCGTGCTTTACCGGGCCTTCCAGGGGATCGGCGCGGTGATCCACACCCATTCCACCTATGCCACGATCATGGCCCAGGCGAAACGCGCCATTCCCGCGCTTGGCACCACCCATGCCGATTATTTCTATGGCACGATCCCGGTCACCCGCGATCTGACGGCCGAGGAAATCACCAGCGACTATGTCACCAATACCGGCCGGGTGATCGTTGAGACCTTTGAGGGCATCGACCCTCTGACCATGCCTGCGGTTCTGGTTGCGGGCCATGGCCCCTTTGTCTGGGGGCGCACCCCGCAAGAGGCGGTCCATAACGCCTTTATCCTGGAAGAGGTGGCGCGGATGGCCTGGCATGTGCTGTCGCTGAACCCGAACGCCGCGCCGATCTCGCAGGTGCTGCTGGATCGCCACTTCCTGCGCAAACATGGTGCAGCGGCCACTTACGGCCAGTAAGCATACCCCAACCCACCCTGCGGGCCCCGCAGTCCAACCAAAGAGGAGAGGCCAGGATGATCGTCGCCGGCGTCGATTTTGGCACGCTCAGCGTGCGCGTCACCCTGATGGAGACCGATACCGGGGCGACCCTGGGCGGGGCTGCGGCCTCTTATCCGCTGAAACGCAGCGCCGATGATCCGCTTTTGGGCGGTCAGGCCCATGCCGATCACATGGACGGGCTGACCCGCGCGATGCGCGAGGCGCTGGAAACCGCCGGGATCGACGGGGCCCAGGTTGCGGCGCTGGCCTGTGACACCACCGGATCAAGCGTGGTGATGCTGGACAAAGACCTGCAGCCGCTGGCCGATTACTACCTCTGGTGCGATCACCGCGCCCATCATGAGGCCGCCGAGATCACCGCCCTGGCCCGGGCGGAGGGGCTTGAGGCGATCAACTGGTGTGGCGGCACCTATTCGCATGAATGGGGCTATGCGAAGGTGCTGCATTTCCTGCGCCACAACCCCGATCTGCGCCCCCGTTTCGCCACCGCGATCGAGCATTGCGACATGGTCGCGGCCACGCTTTGCGGCATCCGCGAGATTGCCGATCTGCCGCGCAGCATCTGCGGTGCGGGGCATAAGTGGATGTATGGCGCGGCCTGGGGCGGGCTGCCGCCGCAGGATTTCCTCAGCCGGGTTGATCCGCTGTTTGACGGCATCAACGCCAAACTGGCGGGGCGCTATCTGACCTCGGACAATATCGCGGGCCATCTGTCGCCGGAATGGGCGGAAAAGCTGGGGCTGAAGGCCGGGATCCCGATCCCCGTCGGGGCCTTTGATGCCCATTGGGATGCGATTGGCGCGGGCGGGCAGCCGGGTGATGTGATCAATGTGGTCGGCACCTCGACCTGTATCATCGCGCTTGGGCCGGAAGATTTCCGCCCCGTGCCGGGTCTTTGCGGCGTGGTGCCCGGCAGCGTTCTGCCCGGCTGGGCCGGGATCGAGGCCGGGCAATCCGCCACCGGCGATGTGTTCGAGGCCATTGCGCGGCGCGGCAATCTTGATCTGGCCACCGCGCTTGACGGCTATGACGATCTGATCCCCGGCGGCACCGGGCTGATGCGCATCAACTGGGACAATGGCGACCGCACGGTTCTGGTGCGCTCTGACCTTGGGGCGGTGACGCTGGGCTGGGATCTGAACCACCGGGCCGCGGATGAGCTTTTCGCCGCCATTGAGGGCATGGCGATGCATGTGCGCATCATCATCGAGCGCATCGCCTCGGGGGGCGCGGAATGCGGGCGGATCGTCAATGCAGGCGGCATCCCGCAGAAGAACGCGCTTTTGAACCAGATCTATGCCGATGTGCTGAACCGCGATGTCTATGTGCCGCAGACCTCGCCCACGGGGACGGGGTCGTGCATCTTTGCAGCCGTTGCCGCCGGGGCCTTCCCCGATTTCGCCAGCGCCCAGGCCGCCCTTTGCCCGGCCCCGCGCATCTATCACCCAAGGGCGGAAAACCGCGCCGGATATGACGCGCTTTTCGCCCTTTTCGCGGACCTTTATTTCGCAATGGGCGAGGGCCGCCCTGCCGATCTGGGGCGCATCCTGCCCGCCTTGCGCCAGTGCCGCCTTGCTGCGGCCGAGGCCCGTCACACCCCATCAAATCAGGGACAATGATCATGACCAGCACCCCCGATTACCGCAGCCAGGACTGGCTGCTGTCTCAGGCCCGCGCCATTCTGAAGTTCCACGATGCGGGCCGTGACCCCTCGGGCGGGTTCCGGGCGCTGGATCTTGAGGGCAAGCCCTTCCCTGCAGGCCCGGGCGGCGCGCCCCGGATCCTGCATGACATCTGCCGCATGATCCATTGCTATGCCATTGCCACCCGGATCGACTGGCCCGGCGCGGCGGAGATGGTCGATCACGGCATGAACTGGCTGCTGACCCGCCAGTATGATGCGGTGAACGGCGGCTTTTTCTGGGCGGTCGATGACAATGGCCCGATTGATCCGCTGAAACAGGCCTATGGCCATGCTTTCGTGCTGCTGGCTGCGGCCTCGGCGCATCAGGCGGGCCATAAGGACGCCGAAAAGCTGCGCGATCTGGGGCTGGATGCGCTTTGGACCCATTTCTGGGATCAGGATTTCCAGGCCGTCAGCGATACCTTTGATGCCGACTGGAGCAATGGCCTGCCTTACCGCGGCCAGAACGCCAATATGCACCTGACCGAGGCGCTGATGGCGGTCTATACCGCCTGGGGCGACCCCGATATCCTGGCCGCCGCCACTGCGATCAGTGAGCGGATCATCAACCAGAATGCCCGCGCCGCCGGCTGGGTGGTGCCCGAGCATTTCACCCCCGGCTGGCAGATTGATCCCGATTTCGACGGCGATGCGATGTTCCGCCCCTCGGGCACGACACCGGGCCATGCGCTGGAATGGTCGCGCCTTGTGCTGGAACTGTGGCAGCTGTCCGGCCGCCGCGCCGCCTGGATGCCCGAGGCCGCGCAGGGGCTTTACCGCCAGGCGGTGGCGCTTGGCTGGCTGCCCGAGGGCGGCTTTGCCTATACGCTGGGCAATGACGGCAAGGTCTCGCGTGACTGGCGGCTGTGGTGGCCCTGCGCCGAGGCGATTGCCGCCGCCTGGGCGCTGGATCAGACCGTGCCGGATCCATTCTGGGGCACCTGGTATGACCGGGTCTGGGCCTTCACCGATGCCAGTTTCATCGACCATGAATTCGGCGGCTGGATCCATGAGATCGACCCTGAGGGCAAGCCCCAGACCCGGGTTTTCAACGGCAAACCCGATATTTACCACGCGCTGCAGGCCTGTCTGATCCCGGCAGGGGTGATGGGGCCGCGCTACCGCTGAACTGACATCTGACGCCCCCGGGCCGCGATGGATGCGCGGCCCGGGGGTATCGGTATCGGATCAGGCCAGCGCCTTTTCGCGTGCCAGCTCATCCATGACCTGGCGCACCGCTTTGGCGGCGATCCCGACGATCTGATCGACCTCATCGCGGGTGGTCACCAGCGGCGGCGCAAAGCCCAGGATATCGCCATGCGGCATCGCCCGCGCGATCAGCCCATGGGCCCGCGCCGCAGCCGAGACACGCGCCCCCACCTTCAGCGCCGGATCGAACCTGGTTTTCTGCGCCCGGTCAGCCACAAATTCCAGCGCCGCCATCAGCCCCACGCCGCGCACCTCGCCCAGGATGGGCAGCTGCGCAAAGGTCTTTTGCAGCTGCGCCTGGAAATAGGCCCCGGTCTCGCGGGCATTGCCGGTCAGATCCTCGCGCTCGACAATATCCAGCACCGCATTGGCGCAGGCGACGCCGACCGGATGGCCCGAATAGGTATAGCCATGCGAGAAAGCCCCGACCCGTTCCGCCCCGTCCTCGATCACCTTGCAGATCTTTTCGCTGACAATCGCCGCCGACAGCGGGATATAGGCTGAGGTCAACCCCTTGGCGACGGTGATCAGATCGGGGGTGATCGCGTATTTATCCGCGCCAAACATCGCCCCGGTGCGGCCAAATCCGGTGACCACCTCATCGGCGATCAGCAGCACATCATATTTCGTCAGCACCGCCTGGATCGCCGCCCAATAGCCCGCAGGCGGTGGCGTGATGCCGCCCGTGCCCAGCACCGGCTCTGCGATAAAGGCACCGACGGTTTCGGGGTCTTCGCGCAGGATCATCGCCTCCAGCTCTGCCGCGCGGCGGGCCGAGAACTGCTCTTCGGTCTCGCCCGGCGCGGCCCCCCAATAGTAATGCGGTGCCCCGGTGTGGCGGATCAGGCCCATCGGCAGATCCATATGGTCGTGATAAAAGCTCATCCCCGTCATCGAGCCCGAGATGACCGAGCAGCCGTGATAGCCGCGCTCGCGGGCGATGATCTTCTTCTTTTTCGGCAGGCCGCGCAGGTTGTTGTAATACCAGACCAGCTTGGCCTGGGTCTCATTGGCGTCAGAGCCGGACATGCCGTAAAAGACCCGGCTCATCTTGCCCGGGGCCATTTTCACCAGCCGGTCTGACAGGGTCGCCAGCCCCTCGGTCGTATGCGCGGCATAGGAATGGTAATAGGCCAGCTGATGCGCCTGTTTTGAGATCGCATCCGCCACCTCGCTGCGGCCATAGCCGATATTGACGCAGTAAAGCCCGGCGAAAGCGTCGATCAGCTGGTTGCCATGGGCGTCCTGGATGCGAATGCCCTTGCCCCCGGTGACGATCACCGGATCACCCGATTTGCCCGAGGCGAAATCCTTCAGCTGGGTGAAGGGGTGCAGAACGCTTTGGCGGTCTTTTTCCGCGATGGCGGCGATGTCGATGGGCATATGGGCTCCTGCCTGGCGATGTTTTGGGGGCTGTTTTGGGGCTGTGTCCGGCGCAGTTTAGCAGCTGCTTTGCGATGGATTCCGGCGTATCCTGTGGCTGTGGCGCTGAAAAACTGCGTTGAATCGCCGAATGCGAAGGAAAACCGATGGAGCTGGACGCAATCGACCGCCGCATCCTGCGTGAGGTGCAGCTGAACAACCGTATGACCAGCGAAGAGCTGGGCGCTTTGGTCGGCCTGTCGGCCACCGCCTGCCAGCGGCGGCTGAAACACCTGCGGGCAGAGAGGGTCATCGAGGCCGATGTGGCCATCGTCTCGCCGCGCAAGGTGGGGCGGCCGCTGACCACGCTGGTCCAGGTCTCACTGGAGCGCGAGCGGGCCGATATCATCGACCGTTTCAAAGCCGCGATCCGCGACACGCCAGAGATCATGACCGGCTATTACGTCACCGGGGATGCCGATTTCCTGCTGGTGGTCACCGCCCGCGACATGGAGGATTTTGAGCAGTTCACTCGCAGGTTTTTCTATGAAAATCAGGATATAAAGGGCTTCAAGACCATGGTGGTGATTGACCGGGTCAAGGCAGGCTTTGGCCTGCCGCTGGAGGTTTAGGCCCGGCGTAGCCCCCCGTTGCAGCCGCGCTCCCTCAGCAAGGGGCGGCTTTGTCAGCCCATCATCTGCGCAAGTGCCGCATCGACCAGCGCGGCCAGCGTGTCATAGCCGCCAAAGGCCCAATGCGCCCCGATCAGCCGCACCTGGCCCTGGCGCACCAGCGGCAGCGCCTGCCACAGTCTGCTTTGCGCCAGGGCCTCGGGCAGCGTGTCTGTCAGTAGCAAAAGCCGGGTATCCGGCGCCAGCCGCGCCAGCGCCTCTGGCCCGATGCGGACAAAGCCGAAGCGGGCGTCAGGATCCTGGATCGCGGGTTGCAGGCCGATGCGGCCTAGCGCCTGGGCGGCGGCGGCGTCAGAGGTCATCGCCCGCAAATGCGAGGTGCCGGGCAAAAGCTGCGCCAGCACGAAACTGCGGGTCGGGGGCGGGTTCTGGGCGACACGCCTTTGCCGATCCTGCAAAAACGCCGTGAATTCAGCGGCTTTTTCCGCCGCCGGGCGGTCAAGCGCCGCGCAGACATCAAGCCAGGCCTGATCCACCATCTGCAGCTGATCGCCATCGGTCAGATCATTGATCAGAACCGTTGGTGCGATTTCCTGCAGCTGCTGGCGCAGCCCCTGATTGCGCAGAACCGAGCCAAGGATCAGATCGGGCTGCAGCCGCCGGATGGCCTCAAGCCCGGGTTGCTGCCGTGCGCCCAGCGTCTGCGCATCGGCCAGCTGCGCCTGGCCAAAGCCGACCCATTCTTTGTAAAGCGCCAGATCAGCCACCCCCAGGGGGGCGACCCCAAGGCTGAGGCACATCTCTGTCGCCAGCCATTCCAGCGTGACGATGCGCAAAGGGGCCGCCGCAAGACGGGCAAAAGCCGCCCCCGGAAAGGGGACGGCAAAGGGCGCGGCCAGGGCACCTTGTAAAAAGCGCCTGCGTGCGAGGGCGGGCCTATCCGTCAAAATGTCTTGCTCAGCGTGGCGGTGAAGGTTCTTTCCCCGCCGAAATAGCACTGGCTGGCGACGTTACAACCCGCGACATAGCGCTTGTTGCCAAGGTTATAGGCGTTCAGCTGCAGGCGGTAGTCGTCAAAGGCATAAGACACAAAGGCATCCGAGACCGTGTAGGACGGCACCATGAAGGTGTTCAGCGTATCGCCCGCCGTCTCGCCGACATAGCGCACCCCAAGGCCCATGCTGAGATCGCCGCTGATCATCGGGGTATCGACATCATAGCTGACATAAAGCGAGGCCTGCTTTTTCGGCACCGTATAGGGCAGCTTGCCGATCTCGGCGGCGTTTTCCGAATGGCTGACTTTGGGGTCCTGGTAAGAGGCGGCGGCATTCACATGCCACTGGCGGCCGATGTCCAGCTTTGCCTCCAGCTCCCAGCCTTTTACGGTGACCTCATCGGTCTGATAGAAGGCCCCGGCGATCCGCTTGACCACATTGGTCTGATTGGCCTCGAAATAAGACAGACCAATCATCCAGGGACGATCCGAGGGCGCATATTTGATCCCGATCTCTTTCAGCTCGCCTTTGGTCGGCTTCAGCGGCGTATCCGCCAGGGTCAGTGCGGGCAGGAAAGAGGTCGAGTAAAGGATATAGGGCGCGATGCCATTCTCAAACGCCCAGGAGGCGCCGATCCGGCCGGTCAGCTGCTCGCCCGATTGCAGGTAATCGGCGCTGGTGCCGGCCAGCAGCTCTGTCTGCGTCGAGGCGGTGGTATAGCTGTCATAGCGCAGCCCGCCAACAACCGTCAGATCCTGCCAGCGCAGCGTGTCCTGCAGATAGATGCCGCGCTGGTAATTGGTCTGGGTCAGGCTGCGGGTCGGCACGGCCGGGGTCAGCGCCACGGTATAATCGGGGTCATAAAGGTTCAGCCCCGGCCCCGCGGTCGAGCTGGTCAGGTTCACCAGTTCCTGGCGCTGGAAATCGACCCCGGCGATCACCTCATGATCGACCGCGCCCGTCTGCGGCCGCCAGGTCAGATGCGCGTCGGTGATAAAGGCCTTCAGATCGGGCTGCGCCAGATAGTTGTAGCGGTTCACCGTCTGCCCGTCGGCCTGCAGCGGACCAGAGAAAAGGCTGCGATAATCCAGCCGCATCCGCGTGTAGCGCATGGAATGCGACAGGGTCAGATCGGGGCTGAGGTCATGCTCCAGCTCATAGCCGATCATCTGCGTGGTCTTTTTATAGACCGCCTGGCGCGGATCGCCGTCTGACACATCAACCGGCAAAAGCTGGCCATGCGCATTCGGGAAGATCGAGCCCTCTGCAGGCACGATCGCGCCGGGCTGGCCGATATCATCCTTCAGATAGCTGGCGCTGAAGGTCACCCTTGTCGCATCGCTGGGCCGCCAGGTCAGGCTGGGCGCAAAGGCGATGCGGTCATTGCGGGAAAAGGCGACCATATTGTCGGAATCGCGCAGCACGCTGATGACGCGATAGCTCCAGTCAGAGCCCTCAGAGACCGGACCGGTGAAATCAAGGCCGATCTCTTTGCGGTTATAGCTGCCAAAGCGCAGATAAAGTTCGCCGCCCGCCGTGGATTGCGGCTTTTTGGCATTCATGCTGACGATGCCGCCGACATTGCTTTGCCCGAACAGCGCCGAGGCCGGGCCGCGCAGCACCTCGATGCTTTCGATCATGAAGGGCTCGACCATCACCCCGGCATAACCGCCGGTCTGATTGCCGATCTGGGGCACGCGCAGCCCGTCGAGGAACAGATCCGAGGGGAAGCCGCGCACGCTGAAATAATCCGAGCGCGGGTCGGTGCCATAGCGCTGGCCATTGGTGTTCACGCTATAGGTCAGCGCCTGCGCGACAGAGCTGACCGCCTGATCGTCCATGGTCTTGCGGCTGATCAGCGTCACCGCCTGCGGGGTGGTGGCCAGGGGCGCGGGCGATTTCAGCGCGGTTTTCGCGGTGCGGGTCACATCGGCCGACGAGGCCCCGATGCCGCCTGCGCCTTCCAGGAAGATGGTGCCCAGACTGACGGCGTCCTGCGCGGTTTCCTGTGCAGCGGTCTCCTGTGCTGCGGCCTCTTGCGCGGTGAGGGGCAGGGCTGCGCCGATCACGGCCACGGTGCAAAGGTATAGGCATCTCACGCCGGGGCGAGCTTGCATGGTATTTCTCCGGTAACAGACAATCGGGCTGCCGACCTTGCGCGGGGGCCAAAGGCATGGGGCCAATGGCATGAGACGGGCCGGATGGCCTCTCACAGCTGGGCAAGCAGGATTTCGCCCCCGGAATACGAAAGTTAACCGTTTTTGTCGGGCCAATCATCGGCTGAATCGGGCCAGAATATGGCCCGATTTTGCATCCGTATTGATATTGACGAAATCGGGCCTTATGGGGTGATTGACCCTGCAATGTGCCCGCCGCTATTCCCGCCAGCCATGCAAAATCGGAAACCCCCCCTCCGGAGACTGCTGTTATGGGAGAGAAAGAGCCGCCTGTGCAAGTCATTCCGCCCGCCTCTTACGGGGCTGCGGTGACCCCGCCGCTGCCCGCCCCACCTTTGCCCGTCCCGCCTTTGCCCGTATCGTCTCTGCCCGCCTCGCAGCTGACGGCCAGCCAGTGCCAGACCTCTTCGCGGGCGGTTGCGGCCATGGCGCGCAGCTATCCTGACGGTCTGCGGGTGGGCTGGCACAGCCATCGCCGGGGCCAGCTGTTGTGCTGCGCCAGCGGGTATATGAGTGCGCAGACCATGGAGGGATCTTTCATCCTGCCCGCAGGCCATGGCCTGGTGATCGCGCCAGACCTGCCGCATTGCGTGGGGGCGCATGGGCAGGTTGAGATGCGCACGCTTTACATCGAACCCGACGCCGTCGCGCCAGAACTGTGGGGGCCAACCCGCGTGGTGCGGGTCTCTGATCTGATGGGGGCGCTTTTGCAGGCCCTGACCGAGGCCCCCGCCACCGATGCCGAAACCACTGAGGCGGGGCAGGCGCGGTATCACCACCTCTCGGCGCTGGTGCTGGACGAGCTGGCGGTGGCCCCAGAGATGCCCTTTTGCCTGCCATGGCCGCGCGACAAACGTCTGCAGCGCCTGTGCGAGACCCTGACCAATGAGCCGGGCCATACCGGCGGCCTGGATGACTGGGCGCAGCTGATCGGGATGAGCAGGCGCAGCCTGACCCGCCATTGCCGCGATGAGCTGAACATGAGCTTTCTCGAATGGCGTCGCCGCATGCGGCTGGCGCGGGTGCTGAAGGCCCAGGCCGATGGCCAGCCGATGGAGCAGATCGCCCGCGAAATCGGCTATCGCAGCCCCTCGGCGCTGCGCAGCGCCCTGCGTCAGACCCTCAGCGAGGTGCAGATTTGAACAGGCCCGCCCCCGAACAAACGGGCCCGGATCAGCCGCTGATCCGCTGTCAGGGGCTGAACCTGCGCCGGGGCGCGACCCATGTGCTGGGCCCGATTGATCTTGGCATTGCCCAGGGCGCGATCACCGCGATCTGCGGCCCCAATGGCAGCGGCAAGACCACGCTTCTGAACGCCCTGACCGGGGTGCTGGCGCCGCATTCGGGCCAGGTGCTGTTTGCGGGCCAGCCGATTGGCCGTCTGAGGGGCCGCGCCCTGGGCCGTCAGATCGCGGTTTTGCGCCAGCATCAGGACAGCGTCAGCGGCCTTTCCCTGCGCGAACTGGTGGCCTTTGGCCGCTTTCCCCATCGCGGGTTGATGCAGCGCCAGACCGCCGCAGACCGGGCCGCGATCACGGCAGCGCTGGAGATGTGCGGGCTTGAGACGCTGGCCGGGCGCGATATGGCCGCCTTATCGGGGGGCGAGCGGCAGCGGGCCTGGCTGGCGCTGGCGCTGGCGCAAGAGCCGCGCGTGCTGATCCTGGACGAGCCGACCTCTTACCTCGATGTGCGCTACCAGGTTGAGATCCTCAGCCTGCTGAAAGGGCTGAACCGCGACACCGGGCTGACCATCCTTGCCGTGCTGCATGATCTGGACCAGGTGCTGCAGCTGGCAGATGCGGTGGTTTTGCTGCGCAAGGGGCAGCTGTTTGCGGCAGGCCCCGCGCCCCGCGTCATGACGACCGAAATCCTGCGCGAGGTTTACGACCTGCCGCTAAGTGTCGAGACCACCGCCCCGGGCCGCGCATCGGTGCGTATCGACTGGCTGGGGGCGCTGGCGTGAGCACGAGGCCATCTGGCGCAAAACGTCTGGCCGGGCATCCGCTGCTGCTGGGCCTTGCCGCCGGGTCTGCCGTGCTGATCCTGGCGTTTCTGGCGCTGTTTGTCGGCAGCGAGGGGCTGATCCAGGCGGGTGATGTGCTGGCAATGCCGTCACGCCCCGACACCCTGGCCCAGGTGCTGATCGAGACCAGCCGCCTGCCGCGCCTGGTGGCGGCGCTGGCGGTGGGGGCGGCGCTTGGGCTGGCGGGGGCGGTGATGCAGACCCTGCTGCGCAACCCGCTGGCCGCGCCCGATATCCTGGGTGTCTCCAGCGGGGCCTTGCTGGCTATGGCGGTCAATGCGCTGATCCTGAACGAGATATTTCCGCCGCTGCTGGCAACCGTTCTGGGCGGAGCAGCGGGCGGCGGGCTTAGCATCCTTCTGGGCGGCGGGCCCTCTGCCGGGCCGGTGCGCCTGGCGCTGGCGGGGGTTGCGGTTTCGCTTTTCATCTCGGGCCTGTCGAGCCTGCTGATCCTGCTGGCCGATCAGCGTGCCTCGGGGCTGATCCTGTGGTCGGCGGGGATGATGGATCAAAGCGACTGGCCGCAGCTCTCTGCGGTTTTGCCGCTGATCGCGCTGGCCTGCGCGGTGATGCTGGTCTGCGCCCGCGCCCTGGATCTGCACGCGCTTGGCGCCGGGCTGGCAAAGGGGCTGGGGCTGTCGCGCGGGCCTGCAATTCTGGCGGGGCTGGCGGCGCTGATCTGCGTCGGCGGCTCGGTGGTGATTGCCGGGCCGGTGGGCTTTGTCGGCCTGGCGGTGCCCAATATCCTGCGCTATCTGGGGCTGCGGCGGCATCTGGTCGTTTTGCCTCTGGCGGCGCTTTTGGGGGCTATGCTGGTTCTGGGCGCGGATGTGCTGGCCCAGGGGCTGGGGCGCAATGGCGCCTCGCTGCCGACCGGAACCGTGCTGGGCCTTTTGGCTGCCCCGGTGGTGATCATGATCCTGCGCCGCAGCCGCGATCTGCGCCCCGAACCAAACACCAACCCAGGCCCCGGGCCAGCCGCGCTGCCCGCCCGCCGCCATTCCCTGGCGCGGCCCATGATCTTTGCTCTGCCTCTGCTGGGCCTTGCGGTGCTTGCGGGCCTGATGTTCGGCGACGGCACTTTGGGCCCGGGCGAAATCATCGCCAGCGGTTTTCAGACCCGTGGCCCGCGCCTCTTCATCGCCCTGGCTGCGGGCGCAATGCTGGGCGTGGCGGGGCTTTTGGTCCAGGCCCAGCTGCGAAACCCCCTCGCGGCGCCAGAGACCCTGGGCCTGCAGCAGGCGGCATCCCTGGCCTCGGTGACGGCGATGCTGGCCGGGGCGGCACCCGGCGGCACACCGATGCTGATCGCCGCCCTGGCGGGCACGAGCGCGACCTTTGGCGCGGTGACGGTCCTGGCGCGAAACAGCGCGGGCGCCAGGCTGCCGCTGATCGGGATCGCGCTTTCGGCCAGCCTGGCGGCGCTGACATTGCTGATCGTGATCCATATGGATCTGCACGCCGCCGAGGCGCTGCACTGGATCAGCGGCACCCTGCATGGGCGCGGCTGGCCCGATCTGGCGCGGCTTTTGCCCTGGCTGTTGCTGGTGCTGCTGGCGGCACGGCTGCTGGTGCCGATGCTTGATATTGCCCAGGTCTCAGACCGGCTGCTGGCCGATCTGGGGGGCCGCCCGCGCCTTTTGCATCTGCTGGCGGGCGCGGTTGTGGTCTGCGCGGTTGCCGCAACGACCTCGGCGATCGGGGCGATTGCCTTCGTCGGCCTGCTTGCGCCCAATGCGGCCAGAATGCTGGTGGGGGCGCGCCATCGCCAAAGCCTTTGGCTAAGCGCGGCGATTGGCGCGGTCACGCTTTGCCTGGCGGATACGCTTGGCCGCGCGATCATGCCGCCCTTCGATCTGCCGGCGGGGGTGATTGCCACGCTGATCGGTGCCCCGGCCTTCCTTTTGCTGCTGGCAGGCCGCCGTAGCTGAGCGAAAAGTGAGCAAAAAGGGAGGCGGCCGCGATGCCCCCTTTGCCGCACCGCATCGGACGGCGCAGTTCGGTGGAACAGGCTGATCTTTTTTCGCGCCGAATTGAAGGTTCTGTGCCGAAAACACGATCCCGCTGACCATTCTCTTCCCCGAACGCTTTAGCCCAGGTTGCATTGCCATATGATGGGGCTGATGGGGGCATGTCAGTTTGATTTAAAAATTACCCAGATATATCAGTACATTATATTAGGTTTGTGGCGTTCGTATTCGCCTTTTCTCAGGCGTCTGGCCATGCAATTTCCGCCCGCAGCGCAGCCCGTGTCTGCGTCTTTGGCCCGGATAGATCCGCCCTTTGATTCCCTGCTAGGAGAGATCCCCGGGACGGCCCCGGCAGGTGCGGCTCCGTATTTTTAAGGCCGGAATCAGGCGCGAGCGGACCAAAGAGAGAGTTAATGTGATGAAATTTTATGCAGCGTCAGAGTGGCCTGTCACCCCTGCTGAAACAGGCCGTCATGGCCTGTCGGGATGGCAAAAATCGGGTGGACGCAAATGACCGTCGCCGAGGCTGATTTCATCACATTGCAACAGGGCAGCCAGGTGTCTGGCCCTGCCGCCCAATCTGCCGACGCCCAATCTGCCGCCATCCGGCTGGAGGGCGTCTCGAAACGCTTTGGCGGCGCAGAGGCGAGGCCCGCGCTGCACAATATCAACCTTGAGATCAGGCGCGGAGAGATCTTCTGCCTGATGGGCACCTCGGGCAGCGGCAAGTCGACATTGCTGCGCCATATCAATCGGTTGATCGAGCCGGGCGCGGGCCGTGTCGCGGTGAATGGCCGCGATATCGGCAGCCTCTCTGCGCCAGAGCTGCGGCAGTTACGCAGCCATCAGGTCGGCATGGTGTTCCAGAATTTCGGCCTGTTGCCGCATCGAACCGCGCTGGAAAACGTGGCTTTGCCGCTGGAATTGCGCGGTGCCCCGCAGGAAGAGGCGCTGTCGGTTGCCCGCAAACAGCTGGCCCTGGTCGGCCTGGCCGAGGCTGCAGGGCGCTATCCGTCAGAGCTGTCGGGCGGCATGCAGCAGCGCGTCGGCCTGGCGCGGGCGCTGGTCGGCGAGCCCGATATCCTGCTGATGGACGAGCCTTTCGGCGCCCTTGACCCCACCATCCGCCGCGATCTGCAGGAACAGGTGCGCGAGCTGGTGCGCGCGCGCGGCATCACCACGGTGATCGTCACCCATGACCCGGCCGAGGCCATGCGGCTGGCCGACCGCATCGCGCTGCTGCGCGAGGGCGAGATCGTCCAGCTGGGCAGGCCGCAAGAGATCCTCGATGCCCCGGCGGATGCCTGGGTGGCCGATTTCTTCCGGGGCTTCGCAAGTGACGGCGCGGGGCCGCATCAGCCGCCTGCCGCCTCTGTGCCCGTTGAGACACCCGCCGCCCCAACCGCCGAAGCCCCCACCGTCGCTGCTCAGCCGCCGCTTGCGGGCTGGCAAAGGCTGCTGGCGGGGCCTGCTCGTTTCGCGGGCGCGGCCTGGGGGCTGTTCTGGCTGCTGGCCGCCGCCGAGGCCACGGGCATTGCGCTGCTGGCCGGTTCCGCCGTCGCGCCCGAGGGGGCTGCGGGCGGGCTGGTCGCGGGGCTGCTTTTGCTGCTGGCCAGCCGGCTTTTCTGCCTCTTTGGCCGCGCCACCATGGTTCCGGGCAGCCGCCAGTTTCTGACCGCCACAGCTGTTCTTCTGGCGGTCTGGGGGCTGGTGATCTGGCGGGCGGTTTACGGCGACCCGGGCGAGGCGCTCTTCGGCCCGCTGGCGGATCGTAGCCTCGCGATGAAGGTCAGCGCCCTGTTGGACAGCGCGATTTCCTGGATGCAGACCTCATTCCAGTCGGTTTTCACGCTGATCGTCATCGGGGTGCGCAGCGCCATCGAGGCGGTCGAGTGGCTGCTGACCTGGCTGTCCTGGCCGGTGCCGGTGATTGCGCTGCTTTACGCGGCCTGGCAATTCGCGGGGCGGCAGGTGGCGCTGCTGACGCTGGTCTCCTGCGCCTATCTGGTCTTTTTCGGCTTCTGGCCGCAGACGGTTTCGACGGTCTCGCTGGTCGGGGCGGCGGTGCTGCTGACGGTGCTGATCGGCATTCCGGGCGGGATCCTGCTGGCACGCAGCCCGGTTGCCGCGCGGATCGTCTCGCCCTTGCTGGACATCATGCAAACGCTGCCCAGCTTCGTCTATCTGATCCCGGCGGTCGCCTTCTTTTCGGTCGGCAAAACCCCCGCCGTGCTGGCCACGATCATCTTCGCCCTGCCGCCGATGATCCGGCTGACCGCGCTTGGCATCACCCAGGTGCCCGCAACCGTGACCGAGGCCGCGCTGGCCCATGGGGCCACGCCCCGCCAGGTGCTGACCCGGGTCGAGCTGCCCCTGGCCAAACCCTCGATCCTGCTGGGCCTGAACCAGACCATCGTCATGAGCCTTTCGATGGTCGTGGTCTCGGCGCTGATCGGCGCGGGGGGGCTGGGCTATGACGTGGTCAATGCGCTGCGCAATATCCAGGGCGGGGCAGGGTTCCTGGCCGGAATTGCAATCGTCATCTGCGCGATTGTCCCCGACCGCATCCTGCAAGGCGCCATGAAAAAGAACCAAAGCCATTCGCGCCCCTGAGGCAGCGAATGAAACAGAAACTGCATAATAAACTGAGATGGTAAAACAATGATCAGAAAACTTATCGCCACAGTCGCCGTCAGCGCGACCCTGGCAAGCCCGCTTTACGCCCAGTCAAAACCAAAACTGGTAATTGGCGAGCAAAACTGGACCGGCGCAATCGTCATCGGCAACCTGATCGCCGAGGTCGTCCGCACCCGGTTTGACGCAGATGTTTCTTTGCTGTCGGCAGATCTTCCGGTGCTGATGTCCAGCGCCGGAAAGAATGACGGCTCGGTTGATGTGCTGCCCGATATCTATCTGCCAAATCAAGCCACCGCCTGGGGCAAATATGTCGCCGCCGGCAGCGCGGAAACCCTGGTCCCCAACGCAAACCCCTATATCAGCGAGCAGGGCTTCTATATCCCGGGATATATTCAGGATGAATATGGGGTGACCTCGGTCGATGACCTGAAACGCCCTGAAATTGCTGAATTGTTCAAATCGCCTGCGGGCGGCAAGCCCGAGTTTCTGATTGGCCCTGCGGGATGGGAATCCACCTATATCAGCCAGATCAAAGCCAAGGATTACGGCTTTGCCCCTTTGTTTGAGGATGTCTCGACCGAGGCCTCTGTCACCTATGCCCGGATCGACGCCGCCTTCAAAGCAAAGACCGGGGTACTGTTTTATGGCTATACGCCGGACTGGATTTTCGTGAATTACGACCTGCGCCTTTTGCAGGAGCCGGAGTTCGACGGCTATGCCCAGGACAATAAAAAGGACGACCCGCTTTATAACCCCGATGGCAAATGGCTTTACGTCAGCCCGACCGAAGATCCCGACTGGCTGAACAAAAGCCGCATTACCAGCGCTTTCCCGCCCTCAAAGGTCTATGTTTTGCACGCCAAACGGCTGGAAACCGATGCGCCTGAGATTGCCGCTTTCCTGACCAATATCACAATCGACCCGAAGGTTCTGAATGAGCTGATCAAACAGGTCGAGAAAGACAAGGAAACGCCCGAGGCCGCCGCGCGCGCCTGGGTTGCCGCCAATGCCGCGATTGTCGATGGCTGGGTCAAAGGCACGCCTTAAGCCTGAAAAATACCATGCCCGCCTTACTGCCCCTGCGCAGTAAGGCGGGCATGGTCAGTAAGGGGCACCACAGACAGGCCGGTCGCAGGAAAAAAGTCATATGCCGGTTGAACTGAGACCTTCGGGGCAGGATGTTTTTGGGACGCCGGGGCGTTTTACAGGCAGCTGCCCGGCATCCTCGACAGCCGTGTCGGCTATGCGACCTGAACCGACGGCTCGACAAAGCCCGCCCGGATCGCGGTGGTCCAGGTCGATTTCGCCCCCGCGATCATCAGCTATGACGAGGTGCTTTCGCATTTCCGGGCGATCCATGATCCTGGATCCTTTGACGCCCAGAACGATGAGACGCGGCCTGGTGTAAGATCGGCGGTCTCTGTGCACAGCCCAGGCGCAAAGCGCCTCGCGGGCCAAAGCGGCGCTGCGCAGCCCGGATGCGGCCCCGAATTTGCATCCGGATCATCCCCTGTCAGACGATCGAACTGGCCGAGGAAAAGCACCCTAGGATCAGGACCCATTGATTGTGCTGCTGTTCGGTGATTCAGCAGGTGTCAGGAGCCCCTTCTGATGAGCAATCTATTCTGGCTGACTGACGCGCAGATGGCGCGGCTCGAGCCGTTTTCCCCACGAGCCATGGCCGTCCACGCGTCGATGATCGCCGTGTCTTGAGCGGCATAATCTTCATCAATCGCAATGGGTTGCGCTGGTGTGATGCCCCTCGCGAGTATGGTCCATCAAAGACGCTCTACAACCGCTGAAAGCGCTGAATCCGGATGGGGGTGTTCACCCGAATAATGCACGGCCTGGCTTCGGAGGCTGCCGACAAGAAGACCATCATGATCGATGTCGAGCCGGGGCAGCGCCACTGGTTCGAGCGCCCCGGCGAAGGGTACCTGAAAGCTCATCGCACGGCCTCCAGCTTGCGGGTGAAAAAGGGGGGCGTGGTCGCCTGATCGGTCGCACGAAGGGTGGTATGAATACCAAGCTTCACGCCGTTGCCGATGCCCAAGGCCGCCCGATCAGCCTGTTTGTCACAGCCGGTCCGGTCAGCGACTACTGCGGAGCCGCTGCACAGCTCGCGCAGCTTTCCAAAGGCAGAGTGGATGCCGGCGGATCGGGGATATCGAGCCGGTGACGCGCCACCGGTTCAAGCGAACCGGCGAGGGCCGATTGGTTCAGAGAGGCGTTGAAAGACAAAGGCATAAGCACCTGTATCCCGGGGCGGAAAACCCGCAAGAAGAAAGTTCGATACGACAGGTGCCCCATTGTCTTCCTCCCGGCCATAGCCCTCGCAGCAACCGTCCTCTTCTCGTTATAAAGTTAATGAGTCTAGAGCCTAGCAAAAACAAAAAGGGCGCCACCGGGGTTTATGATGTCAGCTGGAATGGCGAGACGGCTGCCCTCGATCTGGTTGCCCCGGCCGCCGCGCAGGATCCGCCTGAAGAGCCGCCTGCCCGGTAGCCCGCCCGCCAGTCCGGGCCAGGCAATTCTGGGCCAGACAATTCCGGCCCGGGTTTTGTCTGCTTTTGCTTAAAGGCGGATATGGCCCACATCTTTCTTCGCGGCCTCATCCAGCGCATCGCTATAGCCCGCATCGGCATAGCGGATCACCCCAAGCGCGGTGTCATTGGTCAGCGCCAGCTTCAGCCGCTGATCCGCCGCCGCCGTGCCATCGGCGATCACCGTCACCCCCGATGAGGTCATATAGCCCGCATAGCCGCCGCCGCCCGAATGCACCGCCACCAGGTCGGCACCCGAGGCGCAAAGCGTCATCGCGCTGATCAGTGGCCAGTCGGCAATCGCATCCGAGCCGTCGCGCATATTTTCGGTCATGATATTCGGATGGGCCATCGCGCCCGCGTCCAGATGGTCGCGCGAAAAGGCCACGGGGCCGGACAGCCTGCCATCCGCCACCATCTGATTGACCGCCCGCGCCAGCGCCGTTCGCTCGCCATGGCCCAGCCAGGCGATGCGGGCGGGCAGGCCCTCAAAGGGCACATGGGCGCGTGCCAGCCGGATCCAGTTGGTGACGATGGCATTGTCGGGGAACATTTCCAGCACCAGATCGTCGATCTGCGCGATATCACCCGGATCACCTGACAGCGCCATCCAGCGGAAGGGGCCGATGGCGCGGGCAAACAGCGGGCGCAGATAGGCCTCGGTGAAGATCGGGATGTCGAAAGCATGTTCGATCCCGCCCTGTTTCGCCTGGGTGCGGATCAGGTTGCCATTGTCGAAAACCTCGGCGCCCCGGGCCTGGAATTCCAGCATCGCCGCGACGTGATGGGTGATGCTTTCGCGCCCGGCCTCGATCAGCTCTTCGGGGTTTTGCTCACGCAGGCGGCGGACGCGGTCCAGGTCATAGCCTGCGGGCACATAGCCATAGACCAGATCATGCGCCGAGGTCTGATCGGTGACGATATCGGGGGTGATGCCGCGCCGGGCGATCTCGGGGTAGATTTCCGCCGCATTGCCGATCAGCGCGACTGAAAGCGCCCGCTTTTCCGCCTGTGCGGCGCTGATCATCGCAAGCGCCGTGTCCAGATCGGGGGCGATCTCATCGAGGAAGCCGATCTCTTTGCGCATCCTGGCCCGGGCCGGATCGACATCGACGCAAAGGATCGCCGCCCCTGCCATCCGCCCGGCCAGCGGCTGTGCCCCGCCCATGCCGCCAAGGCCTGCCGTCAGGATGAACCGCCCCGCCAGCGCGCCCGCAAAACGGCGCTCGGCGATGCGCATGAAGATCTCATAGGTGCCCTGGATCACGCCCTGGCTGCCGATATATTGCCAGGCCCCGGCGGTCAGCCCGCCCCAGCAGATCAGGCCCTTGCGTTCAAGATCATAGAAGTTTTCGGCCTTTGCCCATTGGCCGACGATATTGCAATTCGCCATGATCACCATCGGCGCGCCCGCATGGGTTTTCAGAATCCCCACCGGCTTGCCGGACTGGATGATCAGGGTCTCATCCTCGTCGATCTCGGTCAGGCTTTTTACGATGGCGCCATGCGCGGGCCAGTTGCGGGCCGCCTTGCCAAGGGCTGCATAGACGATCAGCTTTTCCGGGGCCTCGCCCACGGCCAGCACGTTTTCCAACAGGCGCAAAAGCCCCTCGGTCCGCCAGGATTTCGTGCGCAGCTCTGGTCCGCCGGGGATCGGAAAGTCGGGGTGACGCGGATTTGCCTCAGGCATTTGTTCCCTCCAGGGCGTATTTCGCCAGCTCGATCCCCATGGCCCGTTCGCAGGGCGGATAGACGGCGGGGTCAAGCACACCCGCGCCCAGCGGGATCACCGATTTCGGCACATGCAGCAGATGGATGCGCATCCCTTCATGCAGCTGGCCGACGGACAGCGGCTCTGCCGTCTCGGAGAGCGTTGTGATCACATCGGGGAAGCTGGCGATCCGGCGGCCCCCGGCATCATCAATCGCCATATATTCGTTCATCACATGCAGCGTCAGGGCGCGGTCGCCCTGGCCCAGGGTGACGGTGCCGATGTCAAAGGCCTCATTGGTATAGCGCACATCCTTTTTCGTGATCACACCCTCGAAAAGGATCGCGCCTTTGGTGCCCTCGACAATCGCGTCGATCACCGCCGCGGTGCCTTTGGGTTCAGCCGCCAGGATCGCATGGCCCAGATCCAGCGCCATCGAGATGCCGCCAAGCGCCGCATTCTTCGCCACGTAAGAGGCGGGCAGCGGGTTGCGGGCCGAGGCGATGAACCCCCCCGACATATCCGAGGCGGTGCGCAGAATGGGCGAGACTTTGGCCGTCGCGCCGCGTGTCACCAGCTCGATATAGCGGTGTTGCCCGCGGTTGCCGCCAACGGCGGTCTGGATCATCTGCGCATTGCTGCCCGCCATCCCGATCGAGCCCATATCGCCGGTCGGATGGGCGCGGATATCGCCCACCGCATCCACCACCTTGCAGCCAAGGATCGAGGCCGGAAGCCAGCCATTCAGCGTCGAGGATTTGCCGTTTTGCCCCACCATCAGCCCGGCAACCGGGGTGCCAAGCGCCTCATTCAGCAGCTGCACGGCCTTGATGTAATCGGTGCCGCGCATCTCCCAGGGGGTGGTCGAGGCGGGGGCGCCGATGGCGGCGGCGGTGGCGACCCAGTCTTCCTCGCGCAGCTCGTCGATGCTGACCAGTTCCGGCTGGCCCGCACCAACGGCGGCATAGCCCAGCTTGCGGCCATGATCGGCCCAGCCGCCGCCCCCGGCGGCATAGACCGATCCGCCGCGCACGGCGGGCTCGACATCTTTTTCGGTCAGAATACGGCGCATGTCTCTCTCCTTATCCTTGCGCATCAAAGGCGAGGATGGCCTCTGCCATCACCTCGGCCCCCAATGCTATGTCACTGATTTCACTAAACTCTTCCGGGCAATGCGAGCGCCCGTCCAGGCTGGGCACGAAGATCATCGCGGCAGGCGCGATCCGCGCGATAAAGGCCGCATCATGCCCCGCCCCCGAGGCCATGCGGATCCGGCTGGCCCCCAGCCTGTCGGCCGCGCCCTCTGAAAGCGCGATCAGGCCCGGATCCATCGGCGTCGGCGGGTTGTCCGACAGGATCTGATGCGCGGCGGTGATCCCTTTGGGCAACTGGCCCAGCCGCGCCTGCAGCCAGGCGATGAAACCCTCGATCCGGGGGCGCTCGACCGCGCGGGCGTCGATCAGCAGCCGCACGCTGCCCGGCACCACATTGGCCGCGCCCGGGGTGATCGAAAATTCGCCCACGGTGGCGGTGAAATGGCTGCCCAGCTGCGCAAGGCGGCCTGCCTCGGCGGCGATATCGGTGACAAGGCCCGCGCCCGCCACCAGCGCATCGGCCCGCAGGTCCATCGGCGTGGTGCCCGCGTGATCGGGGCGGCCCGTCAGCGTAACCTCGATCCGGGTGATGCCCGCAATGGCGGTAACGAGGCCCAGATCGGTGGCCGCATTTTGCAAGACAAGGCCCTGCTCGATATGCAGTTCAAAAAACGCTTTGACATCATCGGCTTTCGCGCTGACATCGGGATCGCCGCCGACATCGCGGATCGCCTGGGCAAGGCTGCGCCCCTGATATTCCAGCCCGCTCCAGGCGTCTGGGCGCACCCCCGCCATCGCACGCGAGCCGATGCAGGACACCCCAAAGACCGAGACCTCTTCCGCCAGGAAATCCGCCACGCAAAGGTCATGGCGCAGGCGCAGGCCGTGCTCGTTCAGCATCCGCGCCACCTCAAGGGCTGCAACCACGCCCGCGACGCCGTCGAAGCGCCCGCCATCGGGGACGGTGTCGGAATGGCTGCCCAGAAGGATGGTGCCCAAAGCGCCGGACCCGGCCCGCCGCCCCAGAAGATTGCCGCCCGCATCGGTTGTGACCGCCAGCCCGGCCGCGGCAAAGCGCGCCGCAAGCCAGCGCCGCCCCTCATCGAAACGGGGCGAGAAGGCGCGGCGCGTCCAGGGGCGGCCCGGGTCGGTGATCGCGGACAGGGCGGCCAGGTCATCGGCGATGCGGCTCTGGCTGATGCGCAGGTTTCTCATGCGCCAGATCCATTCTGCCAGTCATGATTCTGCCAGTCATGCAGGCTTTGGCGCAGGCCCAGCGGGTATTGCGGGCGCTGGAATGTCCCTGTGCCGGGCGGGGCGAGGGTGCTTCCGTCAAACACCTCCTGGCCGCGCAGCCAGGTGCCCGCCACCGTCCAGGGCAGCGTGATCCCGTCATAGGGCGACCAGCCCGCGACCGAGACGCGGCTGGCCTTCGCGTCATAGGTTTTCGCCACCGGCTCCAGCACGGTCAGATCGGCGTCGCGCCCGGTCCGGATGCCGCCCTTGGCGTGATCAAGGCGGAAATGCCGCGCCGGGTTTTCTGCCAGCAGTCGCGCAGCCCAGGTCAGGGGCACGCCGCGCTCGATCGCGCCTTTGACGAAAAGCGGCACCATCACCTCAAGCCCTGGCACGCCCGAGGCGTTTTTCAGCATATCGGGGTTGGTCTTGCGATCTTCCGACCAGCTGACATGATCGGTCGACACCATCGAGACATTGCCCGCCGCGACGTGACGCCAGAGCGTTTCAACCTCGGCGCGGGGGCGGATCGGCGGGTTGATTTTCGCCTTGCCGCCAAGGCGGGCGACGTCGTTTTCCTCATCCAGCACCAGATAGTGGATACAGGCCTCGATGCTGGCGAAATGCCCCTCATCGCGGTAGCGCCGGGCGATCTCATAGCCGCGCCCCAGCGAGCAATGCACCACATGCGCCGGACAGCCGGTCGCCGCCCCGGTTTCATAGATCTGCAAAAGCGCCAGGATCTCGGTCATCGGCGGGCGCGACAGACCATGCGCGCGCCAGTCGGTGATGCCTGCGGCCTCAACCGCGCGGATCGCATCGCGGACGAAACTGTCATCCTCATTGTGCACCCCCGCCGCCAGGCCGGTCTTTGCCACCTCGGCGAAACAGGCCAGCAGCAGCGCGGGCGGGATGCGGGGGAAGCGTTTGGGATCGGTGCCAAAGGTCGAGAATTTGAAGCCGCAGACCCCGGCTTCGGCCTGTTCGGCGATGCGGGTGGGGCCTTCTTCGGGGTGGATGGTGCCGTAAAGGGCCACATCCACCCGCGCTTCGGCCTCGGCCTCGGCGGCCTTTTGCGCCACCGCGCGGGCCGAGGCGACCAGGTTGCCCTCATCATAGGGCATGTCGACGATGGCGGTTACGCCCCCGGCGGCGGCGGCGGCGGTCGAGGCGGCAAAGCCCTCGGCGCCCTTTTGCGACAGCGAATGCACCTGGGCATCGACCGCGCCGGGCAGGATCAGCGCCTGGCCCAGATCATGGCGAGTGCGGGCGGCGGGCGCGGGGCCCTCGCCGATCAGCGCGACACGGCCATCGCGCACCGCAACAAAGCCCGCCTCGATTTCATGCGAGCAAAGGATCACTCGGCCCGAAAGGACCAGATCGAAATCTGACATCTGTTTACTCCGTTAATCCTGCAGCGCCTGTTAGTCTGACAGCCGCTGGCCTGTGCGGCGTGCTGCGGCACTTTCGGCCAGTTGAAACCCTTCATAGATCAGGACTGCGATCAGCCCGACGATCAGCCCGCCCTGCACCACAAAGGCGGTATTGGCAGACAGCAGCCCGGCGATGATCACCTCGCCCAGCGTTCGCGCCGCCACCGTCGAGCCGATGGTCGCCGTCGCCAGTGAGATCACCGCCGTCAGCCGCACCCCCGCCAGGATCACCGGCAGCGCCAGCGGCAGCTCGACCTGGAAAAGCCGCTGGCGGCGGGTCAGGCCCATGCCCCGCGCGGCCTCGGTCACCGAGGGCGGCAGGTTTTGCAGCGCGGTCAGCGTGTTCTCAAAAATCGGCAGCAGGCCGTAAAGGAACAGCGCAACCAGCGTTGGCCCCGCGCCGAACCCCATCGCAGGCACCGCCAGCGCCAGAACGGCCACCGGCGGGAAGGTCTGCCCGACCGAGGTGATCACCCGCGCCAGCGGCAGGAACTCGGCCCCGGCGGGCCGGGTGACCAGCACCCCCAGGCCCACCGCAACGATGGTCGAGGCCAGAACCGCCAGTGCCACCAGCCCCAGATGCGACAGCGTCAGGCTTAACAGCGCGGTCTGGGTATAGATCGGCGGGGCGCCATTCTTTGTCAGCGGCTGAAAGAGCGCGGCAAAGCTTTCGGGGCTAAGCAAAAACGCCACCAGAAACAGCGCCGCCAGCGCCAGTAAAAGGCGTGCGATCATCTCACCGCTCCTTCGGCGCGGGCCTGCAGTGCGGCAAGCGTCACCACGCCGCCCCCTTCCACCGCGAGGCGGTCACGCCCGTTCCACAGGCATTCGGCCAGGGCGTCGCGCAGGCTGGTTTCGGGGGGTAGGGCCGGGCCTTCGGCTGAACCAGGCTCGGCGATATCGGCGATGGGGGTCAGCGACAGCAGGCGGAAGGGCCGCTCGGATTTGCCGATCAGCGCCTCGACAAAGGGGGCGGCGGGGCGGGTCAGGATCTCGGCCGGGGGGCCATATTGCAACAGCACGCCCTTATCCATCACCGCGATTCGGTCGCCCAGCGTCACCGCCTCTTCCATGTCATGGGTCACGATCACCAGCGTGGTGCCGAGGCGGCGCTGGATCTCGCGCAGATCGGCCTGGGCGCGGGCGCGGATCACCGGGTCAAGCGCGCCGAAGGGCTCGTCCATCAAAAGCACCTCGGGGCGTGCGGCCAGGGCGCGGGCCACGCCGACGCGCTGCTGCTGCCCGCCTGACAGCTGATGGGGCATGCGGTCGCGGAACTGGCCGGGATCCAGCTGGAAAAGATGCAGCAGCTCTTCGACGCGGGCGGCGATTTCGGCAGGTTTCCAGCCCAAGAGCTGCGGCACGATGGCGATATTCTGGCCGACGGTGTAATGCGGGAAGAGGCCATGGCCCTGGATCGCATAGCCGATGCGGCGGCGCAGAAGATGCGGCGGGATGGTGGCCGCATCGGTTTCCCCGATATGGATCTGGCCCGAGGTCGGCTCGACCAGGCGGTTGATCATCCGCAAAAGCGTGGTCTTGCCAGAGCCAGAGGTGCCGACCAGCGCCGCGATCTGGCCCTGATCGACCGTCAGCGAGACATCATTGACGACGGTGTTGCGATCATAGGTCTTTGTCAGGTTCTGAATACGGATCATGTCTGATTACCCTTTTTGGGGCTGACCGCCTCGACCAGCAGATCAAGCGCGACGCCGGCCACCAGGGCCAGCATGATGGTGGGCAAAGCGCCCAGCAGGATCAGGTCCATCGCGGTCTGGTTCAGCCCCTGGAACACGAAAGAGCCAAAGCCGCCGCCGCCGATCAGCCCGGCAATCACCGCCAGCCCGATATTTTGCACCAAAACGATACGCACGGCGGCCAGGATCACCGACAGGGCCAGCGGCAGCTCGGCCTGCAGCAGCACCTGGCGGCGCGTCAGGCCAAGGCCAAAGGCCGCATCGCGCACCGCCGGATCAACCGCCGTCAGCCCGACCAGCGTGTTCGAGACGACAGGCAGCAGCGCGTAGAAAAACAGCGCCATCAGCGCCGGGAAGATCCCGATCCCGGCAACGCCGATCTGCGCCGCGCCGGGCACATTGGCGGCGATCCAGCCGAAAATCGGGATCATGATGCCAAAAAGCGCCAGCGACGGAATGGTCTGCAACAGGTTCAGCGCCCCCAGCACCCCGCGCCGCAGGGCGGGCGTCAGGAAGATCGCAATCCCGATCGGCAGCCCGACCACCAGCGCCATTGCCAGCGAGCCGAAAGCCAGCGTCAGATGCTGGCCCAGGCTGCGGCGAAACAGATCCGCCCGCGCGGCATATTCCACCATCACCGAGGTCTGGTCCAAAACCCCCGAGCCAAGGCAAAGCGCGATCAGCGCAAGGCTCAGCCCAAGCGCCAGCCAGCGGGCCGGGCGCGACAGCCCCATCCGGCTAAGCGCATCGGCCGCCATCAGCGCGAAGGTCAGACAAAGCAGCCAGAACCCCGCCGCAGGGGCTGCGCGGGCGATGGTATTGCCCTGGGGCACCAGCCCCTTTGCCGCAAACCCAAGCGCCAGCACCGTGCCCGCCAGCCCCAAAAGCGCCAGCCCAAGGCGTGGCATCAGCGGCAGCCGCTGCCACAGGGCGGTGCCCAGGATCAGCGCCAGCAAAAGGGCAATCGCCCAGCCCACGTCCGGCAGGGCTGCGGGCAGCAAAAACCCCTCGCCCAGCACGATACGATTGGCTTTGAACTGCACCAGCGGCAGGCAAAGGCCTGCGACGCCAAGCGCCAGGAACAAAAGGCCCGTCCGGCTAAAGCCCGGCTGGGATCGGGTTTTGGGGGGCCGGATCTGCGGGGGCAGCGAGGTCGTGATATCCGGGGATCGAACAGGATCGTTCACGCGAGGCCTTTCGGTTTTGGGTGAAAAGGCAGGTGAGGAAATGGCAAAAGAACAACAGCCGGGGCCGGGTGGCTGGAGGGCCGGGGGGGGGGGGGGGAGGCCGCAGAGAAAGGGGCAGGTGAGAGGCCTGGGGAAAGCACCTCTCACCTGCAAGGTTCGGTTGCAGGCTTACTGCAGGAACCCTTTGCTGGTCAGATAGTCACGGGCGACGGCCTCGGCAGGCTCGCCGCCCACCTGAATGCGGCCATTCAGCTCTTGCAGGGTGGTAAGATCCAGCGAGGCGAAGATCGGGGCCAGCACCTCGGCGATCTGCGGATGCTCGGCCAGCACCTCTTCGCGCACCAGGGGCGCGGGCGCATAGACGGGCTGCACCGCCTTGTCATCCTCCAGCACCACCAGACCCACCGCCGAGATCGCGCCATCGGTGCCGTAAACCATCGCGGCATTCACGCCCGAGGTCTGCTGCGCCGCCGCCGCAATCGTGGCCGCCGTATCGCCGCCCGCCAGCTGCACCAGCTGATCGGGGGTCAGGGTGAAACCATAGGTGGTCTGGAAGGCCGGAAGCGCTGCAGGCGCGGTCACGAACTCGGTCGAGGCCGCCAGTTTCACCGTGCCGCCGCCTGCCACCCAGGCGCCGAATTCGGTCAGGGTTTTCAGGTTGTTCGCCTCTGCCACGTCGCCGCGCAGCGCGATGGCCCAGGTGTTGTTGGCCGGGGCGGCGGGCAGCCAGACGATCTTGTTCGCGGCCAGATCCAGCTCGGCTGCGCGGGTATATCCGGCGGTGAAATCCTTCCAGACCGGGCTGTCGGCCTCATTGAAGAAGAAAGCCGCATTGCCGGTATATTCGGGATAGATGTCGATCTGCCCGGCGGTGATCGCATCGCGCAGGATCGGCGTGCCGCCCAGCTGCAGCTTGTTCTCGACCGGGATGCCGGCGTTTTGCAGCGCCAGATAGATCACATTGCCCAAAAGCCCACCCTCGGTGTCGATCTTGGATGAGACCACGACATCGCGGGCGAATGCGGCAGGTGCGGCCAGGGCAAGCGCTGCACCCAAAAGGGTTGCCCGCATCGCCGCGCCGCCGGATTTCGGTGACAATATATTGAAAACACTCATTTACATCTCCTGTCGGGAAGGGGTCAGGTGGTTTCTTTGTGTTATTGGATCGTCTCGCCCGGGGCGATTGTCTTTGCAGGGTCGAAAAGAGCAGAAAACTCTCCGCCATGGGTGGCCGACGGAAAGGCCATCTCCTGGTCGAAGGGCGCGAAGGGGGCCTGGGCGCGCATCATCGCGCGGCTGTCCGCAGCGGTAAGGCTGGCACGCAGGGCGGTCAGGGCGGCGGAAAGCGGCAGGTCGGCGGTGAAGGGCGGAATATGGCGGCGCACAATCGCGGTCTGAGCCTGGGCCAGAGCGCCCAGGTTCAGAGCCCCCGGATGCAGGCTCCCCGACTGGCCGCCCGATTTCTGACTGCGCAAGGCCAGGGCCTGGACGGCCAGCAGCGCCTCGATGGTCAAAAGCCAGTCCATCGCTTCCAGCTGGTCGTGCAGCCGCTCGGCGGCAAGCGGGATCAGCAGCGCCTCATCCTCAAGGCCCGCCGCCAGCGTCAGGTTCAGCGGCGCGACCGGCTGCGCGGCAAGGGTGATGCGCACCGTCTGTTCTTGCGCCAGTTTCATCAGCGGGCCATAGCCGGTGCCGACAACTCCGGCGGGCACCAGGTTCACAGGCAGCCCCGCCAGCCCGCCATTGACCAGCATCAGGCAGCGGTTGAAGATATTGCGCCCCAGCTGCGCGATGGCCAGTTGCAGCGCCGCGATCCGGGCTGACAGATCAGACAAAAGGCTGCCCCCCGAGGGCACGACCCGATCGCCGCAGATCACCGGATTGTCGTCGATCTGGGCGGTGTGGCGGATGACGGACTGCGCCGCCTCGCGCAGGGCGGTGACGCCCGCCGCCAGGATCTGCACCAGAAAACGCCCCGAAAGCGCATCATGAACAGAGGTCCGGGCGGGCCAGTCCGTCTGATCGGCCAGCGCGGTTTCCAGCCAGGCGGCCATCTCTGGCTCGCCCGGGATGTGGCTGGCGCGGGCCGCCTGCCAGACGGCGCGATCAAGGCCCCAGGCGGTGGCAGTCACCGCTGCCTGCGCCATGGTCTGGCGGATCGTATCAGCGGCGCGGATCACCGCCTCAGCCGCGCGTGCAAGGCCGAAGGCATTGGTGCTGACGGCGGCCAGCGCGTCACGGGGTTGCATCATGAAAGGGGCAAGCCCCGCGTTTTGCAGCGCCTTTGCGGCGGGCATCGGCTGCGCCTGCAGCAGGGCAGGGCCCTCGCCCGTCATGACGGCGGCCAGCTCGCCCATCTGGCCCAGATCGGCGCAACCGACAGAGCCGCGCCCATGCAGCAGCGGCAGGAGATCATGACCCAGCATCGCGGCCAGATGGTCGGCAAAGCCTTCGCTGACGCCGACCCGGCCGGAAAGCACGGTGTTCAGCCGCAGCGCCATGGTCAGCCGCGCAACGCCTGCGGGCATTTCCTGACCAACGGCGATCTGATGCGCAGGCGGCAGACCCGCATTCAGCGCCATGATCGCGGCATCGCTGTGGTGAAGGGTGTTTTTCATCGCGCCGACGCCGGTGGTCGCGCCATAGATCGGCTGCCCCGCCGCAATCGCCTGCAAAAGCACCTGGCGCCCGGCCGCCACGGCCTGCCGTGCCGCCGGGCTGATCTTTGGCTGCACCGGGCCCGCCAACAGGCTGCGCAGCGCTGCCATATCCAGCGGCGTGCCGTCGAACGCGATGATGCGGGGCGCTTTGGTCATTGGTGTCTCGCTTGATCCTGAAAGCAGGCTAGCGGAAAAGAACCAGCCGCAGTATATGCCTTTTTATGAACAGGTGATGCGGGAAAATCATGCGCAGCTCGACCCTGATCCTGGCGGGCCTGGTGATGCGGCATGGCGGTGTGCGGGCGGCGGCGCGGGCCATGGGGCAGCCGGTCTCCAGCGCCAGCACCGCCATCGCCCGGCTGGAGGATGCCCTTGGCGTGGTGCTGTTGCGCCGCACCGAAGAGGGGCTTGCCCTGACGCTGGAGGGCCGTCGCTGCCGCCCCGCCATTCAGCGGATCGCGGATCTGATGCAGCAGATCCATGCGGGCGCCTTTGGCAATATGGGCAATAGGGACAGCGTGCCAAAGGCCTCGGTCGGGATTGAGGCGCTGTTCCGGCTGGCCGAGGTGCTGCGCACCGGATCCATACGCCGGGCCGCGCTGGTGCTGGGGATCGGCCAGCCGCAGCTGACGCGCCAGGTCGCGCTGATCGAGCGCAGCCTTGGCGTAAGCGTTGCGCAGCGCAGCGCCTCGGGGCTGGTCCCGACGCCCGAAGGCCAGCGGCTTTTGTCGCAGATCGCCCGGCTGCAGGATGAATGGCGCAGCCTGACCGCCAGCCTGAAGCCCGAAACCGGGCGGCCTGCCAGTCTTGGCGCGATGATCCCGGCCTCGGCCGATGGTGATCTGTCGCGGATGCTGGCGCGGCTGGGCGCGGGGCTGCATCTGCGCCATGGCCTGCGGTTCTCGCTGGTCTCGACCCTGGCCGAGGATCTGCTGCTGGGTCTTGATTCGGGGCGTTTCGACTGCGTTTTCCTGGACGCCCGCCTGCGCGAGGCCGCTTATATCCAGGCCGAGGTGATGCGCGGCCCGGTGGCGCTTTATGGTCGCGCCCTGGCCGCTGCCCGCCCCACGCGTGAGGGGTTGCAAAAGCTGCTGCGCCACACGCCGCTGGTGCTGCAGTCGCGCCGCAGCGGGCTGCGCCAGCGGGCCGAGGCCTATTTTGAGGCCCGTATCGGCCAGGACTGGCGCAAAAGCGCCCGGCTGATCGAGGTGGAATCGCTGCCCGTCATCGTCTCGATGGTGCAAAATGAGGGGATGCTCAGTGTCTTGCCGGCCCATCTCAGCCCGCATCTGCACGATCTGCCGTCATTTGCGCTGCCGCCGGATCTGGATCAGCGGGTGCTTTTGACATGGCGCCGGGGGGCGCGTGCGACCAGGATCGCCGATCTGGTGCTGCGGGAACTGGGCTGCGCACCGCCTGGGCCCGCCTGACCCGCGGCTGAAAGGGGGCGGGCTGCGGAAATGGCTTGTGGATTGCCCGCCCGGGTTGCATCGTAACGCCCAGGGGGCATGATGCTGGCGTCAGGGGAGGGGCACCAATGCTGGAGACCGCGCTGCTGCACGATGGCCAGGGCCAGCCGCTTTTGCAGGGCAGGCTGAATGACAGCCGCGATTGGGCGGTGGTCAATGATTTCTGCGCCCGTGCCTATATGCCACTGACCAGCCGCCCTCTGACCCATGGGCTGGACCCGCGGGCGACGATGCGGATGCTGAAAATCGGCCAGATCACCTTCAGCCGCTTTTGCTTTGGCACCCCCACCCGCGCCGATGAATTCGACCCCGATTCCGGCAATATCATCGTGGTGAACACGCTGCGCGGCTCGGTCCGGCATCCGCTGGGCGGCAATGACGCCTTTGATACCCGCCCCGGTGACAGCTATGTGGTCGATTGCAGCCGCACCGATTACTGGAACATCGCCGATGGCCATGATCTGCAGCTGAACCTGACCATCCCGCATCGCCTGATGGAGGACACCGCCCTGCGCTGGTATGGCTTTGTGCCCGGCGATGAGCTGTGGCGCAAACGCATGGTCTTCGGCGTCGGGCAAAGCGCCTGGCTCTCGCTGCTGGACTATGCCACCCGCTCGCTGGATGCGCGGCGCGATGCGATCCCGAACCCGCTGATCGAGCGGCGCGTCGAAGAGACCATCTGCCTTGAGCTGCTGCGAAACTGGGCCGAATGCGCCGATCTGAACCTGGAGGCAGGCGCCCGCGCCGCCGCCCCTCATTACGTGCGCGAGGCCGAGCGGCTGATGACCGCCCAGGCCACAGAGGCGCCTGGCATCCTGCAGATCGCAGCGCAGCTGGGGATCAGCGCCCGCACCCTCTCAGAGGGGTTCCGCAGGTTTCGCGGCTTTTCCCCGCATGAGTTTCTCAGCCGGGCGCGGCTGCAGGCGCTGCAGCAGGCGCTGGTGGCGGCGCGGCCGGGGCAGACTGTTTCGCAGATCGCCACGGCGCATGGCTATGTGAACCTTGGTGCGCTGGCGGTGAAATATCGCCGCCAGTTCGGCGAAAGCCCGGGCGATACGCTGGCCCGGCGCAGGCGCGTTATATCATAACGCATCAGGGCGGTTTGCCAGCCCCAACACAGCCCCGCCTGCAATTTGCTGCCGTTTTCGAACGCGGATTGCCGATTGCGATACCTGCCCGGCATACCGCTGCATGCATTGCCCTCTTTCCCGCTGCTAAACCCATGGCACAGGGCCCGCAAAGCGCAGGCCCCGCGAAACGCAGCTGGCAAGGAGGAGGCCCGTCATGAAAGCGCTCGTATATCAGGGACCAGGCAAGAAAGACTGGATCGAGAAGGAAAAGCCCGGTCTGAACAAGCCGACCGATGTCATCGTCCGGGTGACCAAAACCACCATCTGCGGCACCGATCTGCATATCCTGAAGGGCGATGTGCCCGCCGTGACCGAGGGCCGGACCCTGGGCCATGAGGGCGTGGGCATCGTTGAAGAGGTTGGCTCGGCGGTGCGCAACTTCAAAAAGGGCGATCCGGTGCTGATCTCCTGCGTGACCTCTTGCGGGTCATGCGCGAATTGCAAACGCCAGCTTTACGCGCATTGCGCTGATGGCGGCTGGATCCTGGGCCATAAGATTGATGGCACCCAGGCCGAATATGTCCGCATCCCCTATGGCGACAACTCGCTTTACCACATCCCCGAGGGCGCCGACGAAGAGGCGCTGGTGATGCTGTCGGATATCCTGCCGACCGGGCTTGAGATCGGCGTCCAGGCGGGCGGCGTGAAGCCGGGTGATACGGTGGCGATCATCGGCGCGGGCCCGGTGGGGATGTCGGCGCTGCTGACGGCGCAATTCTACTCGCCCGGGCGGATCATCATGATCGACACCGACCCGGCCCGCCTGGCGCTGGCGCTGCAATTCGGCGCGACCGATACCGTCCAGGTCGGCGAGGCCGATGCGGTCGCCAGCGTGCTGGAGATGACCGGGGGCCTGGGCGTTGACGTGGCGATCGAGGCGGTGGGCGTGCCCGCAACCTTTGACGTCTGCCAGAAGATCGTGGCAGCGGGCGGCGCTATCGCCAATGTCGGCGTGCATGGCAAACCCGTAGAGCTGCATATCGAAGAACTGTGGATCAAGAACATCAATATCGCCATGGGTCTGGTCTGCACCAGCACCACGCCGATGCTGCTGAAAACGCTGCAGGCGGGGCGGATCAACGCAAAACAGCTGATTACCCACCGCTTTGATCTGCATCAGATTTTGTAGGCCTATGATGTCTTTGCGAATGCCGCGCGTGAAAAGGCGATGAAGGTCATTCTGACCGCCTGATCCCGGGCGCAGACAGCCCGATAGATCCCGGCCCCGGACAGCGTCACTGATGCCGTCCGGGGCCTTTTCATCTCTGCCGCCGCCGCCCATTCGGGGCGACCCGGGCGCAGGTTTTGGGGCGGCAAAAACGCCTGTATTTCAGGGTCCAGGAAAAAGCTTGACAGGTAATATTTCATATTCAAATGTTTTGAACATAAAGTAATGTAACGAGGACGCCCAGATGACCGAGTTGAAGCCGCCGCCCGTCTCTTTACTTGATCCCTATGAAGGAACCGAGGTTTTGCCGGTCTATACGACCAGCGTGACGGTTACCGGGGGCGCCGCCGGGCATGGCCGCGCCTCGGGTCATGCGCTGTCTGATGACGGCGCGACCGATCTGGCGCTGCGGCTGCCAAAGGCCATGGGCGGCCCCGGTGGCGGCCCCAACCCCGAGCAACTGCTGGCCGCCGGATATGCGGCCTGTTTCCACGGTGCGCTTGGGCTGATTGCGATGAAGCGCAAGATCAAACTCGACCCCGCCACCAGCATCCGCGCCGAGGTCAGCTTTGGCCGCGACCCCGAGGATGGGCTTTATGTGCTGACCGCCCATGTCACCGCGACGCTGCCCTCGCTGGACCGGGCGCTTGCGCAAGAGTTGGTCACCGAGACGGAAAAGATCTGCCCCTATGCGAAAATGGCCCGTCAGGGCATCCGGCATGAAACGGTGCTTGGCTAAGGGCCAGGCCTGACAGCGGCGCGGTTTCACGCAGCCCCGTGCCAGCCCGCCGTCGCTGTAAAGGCCGAAAAGGAGGTTCCGCCATGCCTGGTCCGTCAGGTCATATCGACACATTCACCCGCGACCGCCTGCCGCCTGGCGACAGCTGGCCAGAGATGCACCTTGCGGGGTTTGACTATCCCGACTGGCTGAATGTGGGGGTAGAGCTGACCGACCGCATGGTCGAACGCGGCTTTGGCGATCATGTCGCGCTGATCGGAAATGGCCGCAGCCGCACGTATAAGGAACTCAGCGACTGGACCAACCGCATCGCCCATGTGCTGGCGCAAGACTATGGCGTCAGGCCGGGCAACCGGGTGCTGATCCGCTCGGCCAACAATCCGGCGATGGTGGCCTGCTGGCTGGCGGCAACCAAGGCTGGCGCGGTGGTCGTCAATACCATGCCGATGCTCCGGGCGGGCGAGCTGGCGAAGATCGTCGACAAGGCGCAGATCAGCCACGCGCTTTGCGACACTCGCCTGATGGATGAGCTGGTCGCCTGCAGCCGCGAAAGCGCCTTCCTGGAGACGGTGATCGGCTTTGACGGCACCGCCAATCATGATGCCGAACTGGACCGCGCGGCGCTGAAAAAGCCGGTGCGCTTTGAGGCGGTAAAGACCGGGCGCGATGATGTGGCGCTGTTGGGTTTCACCTCTGGCACCACCGGAGAGGCCAAGGCGACGATGCATTTCCACCGCGATCTGCTGATCATCGCCGATGGCTATGCGCAAGAGGTGCTGGGCGTCACGCCCGAGGATATCTTCATCGGCAGCCCGCCGCTGGCTTTCACCTTTGGCCTCGGTGGGCTGGCGATCTTCCCGCTGCGCTTTGGCGCGACGGCGGCTTTGCTGGAACAGGCCAGCCCCGCGAATATGATCGCAATGATCGAAGAGCACCGCGCCACCGTCTGTTTCACCGCCCCCACCGCCTACCGCGTGATGCTGAAGGCGATGGATGAGGGGGCGGATCTCTCCTCCCTTCGCGCCGCCGTTTCGGCGGGCGAGACCCTGCCTGCCCCGGTCTATGAAGAATGGCAGGCGAAAACCGGCAAGCCGATGCTGGACGGGATCGGCGCGACCGAGATGCTGCATATTTTCATCTCGAACCGTTTTGACGATCACCGCCCCGGCTGTACCGGAAAACCCGTCACCGGCTATCAGGCGAAGATCGTCGATGAGGCGATGCAGGAAAAGCCGCGCGGCGAGACGGGGCGGCTGGCGGTGCGCGGCCCGACGGGCTGCCGCTATATGGATGACCCGCGCCAGAGCGTCTATGTCCGCGACGGCTGGAACCTGACGGGCGATGCCTTCTGGCAGGATGACGAGGGCTATTTCCACTTTTCCGCCCGCACCGATGATATGATCCTCTCGGCGGGCTATAATATCGCGGGCCCCGAGGTCGAGGCGGCGCTGCTGTCCCATCCGGCGGTGCAGGAATGCGCGGTGATCGGCGCGGCTGATCCTGAGCGCGGCCAGATCGTTCAGGCCCATGTGGTGCTTGTGCCAGGCCAGACGGGCGACGCGCTGATGGTGAAACTGCTGCAAGACCATGTGAAAGCGGTGATTGCGCCCTTCAAATATCCGCGCAGCGTGATCTTTACCGCCGCCCTGCCCAAAACCCAGACCGGCAAGATCCAGCGCTTTCAGCTGCGCAGCCCCCCTGCCGCCCCCGATCCGGGCTGACCCGCCCGCCGCGTGCGTGGGGCGGTGCCGGGGGCGTGCTGACATCCTCAAACATGCGATTGCATGTTCATCGATTCCCTGTTAGGCAGATCGCAGCCAGGAGTCTCTCTCAGCCGCATTGCCGACAGGAGATATTCATGGCCCCTTCCCGTAATTTCCGCCCCATCCTTGCAGCCCTTCTGGCTGGCAGCGCGATGGGACTTGCCGCCCCCGTCCTTGCGCAAGAGACCGCCGCCCAGGATGAGGATACCGCGCTTGGCACCATCTATCTGGACCCCGCGCATAGCCGAGCCCAGGACCCCGATGGCAATGCCGCCGACCGCGCCAGCAGCCAATATGTCGCCGAGGCTGAACTGGACCGCGCCCGGATGGGCGATCTGAAAGATCTTTTCGCAGGCATCGCCTCGGTCTCGGTCGGGGGTGCCATTCCGGTGGCGCAAAAGATCTATGTGAACGGTGTCGATATGCTGAACCTGGCGGTGCAGGTCGATGGCGTGGCGCAAAACAACCGCATCTTCCACCATGTCTCTGCCAATGCCTTTGACCCGGGGCTGATGAAATTCGTGCGCGTTGATGCAGGCGCCGCACCCGCCGATGCCGGGCCGCATGCTCTGGCGGGCGCGGTGGTGATGGAGACGGTCGATGCCGCCGATATCATCGGCGAGGGCCGCAATTTCGGCGGCAATTCGCGCCTGTCATATACCGGAAACGGCCAGACGGCGGCGGGATCTGCCACGCTGGCGGGCCGTCACAACGGTTTTGAATGGCTGCTTTACGGCAAACGGGCCAGTGGCCAGGATTACAAAACCGGCGCGGGCGACCGGATTGTGGGCAGCGCCGCCGATCTGACCTCGGCGCTGCTGAAGCTGGCCTATGAAACCCCCGACGGCCATCGGTTTGAGCTGTCTGGCCAGCGGATGGATGACGACGCGCTGCGCCCCTACCGCGCCAATTTCGCCAGCGACTCGGATGTGACCACCGCCCAGCCGCTGCGCCGCTATGACACGCAGCGCCAGACCGTCTCGTTGTCCTATGAGAATACCCAGGCCGAGGGCATCTGGGATCCGCGCGTCGTGCTGGGCTGGTCAGAGATGGATATCGCCGTCGATCAGCCCGATATCGGCCGCATCCAGGGGCTTGTGACCAGCCGGGGCCTGAACAAGACCTTTTCGGCCAAAATCGAGAACCGCTTTCACCTCTCGGACGTGAACACCATCACCGCGGGCGTCGATTTCTATGACAAGGAAAGCACCTACCGCGATGCGAGATGGGGGCCATATACCGAATCCGCCCGCAACCTGGGCCTTTACGTCCAGGCCCGGCTGGAACCGACCGAGCGGCTTTCGACCTCTTTCGGCCTGCGGTGGGACGATCAGCGCTTTACCGGGATCTCGGGCTGGAAGGGCAGCTTCTCTGGCCTCAGCGGCAATGCCTCGGTGTCTTATGCGATCACCGATGCGTTCAGCCTGCGCGGCGGGGCCTCTTCGGTGTTCGGCGGGCTGATCCTTGAGGACAATTTCGTCTATGACGACGCCTGGAATTACGGCAACCTGCGGGCCTCGCGGGCGACCAATTACACGCTGGGCTTTGATTATGAGGCCGGGGATCTCAGCCTGAACGGCGAGCTGTTCGTCACCAAAATCAACGATGCCCGCGACCGCCAGATCGTCAATGACATGGAAAGCCGTGGCTTCAATATCGGGCTGGGTTACGGCTGGGATGGCGGCTATCTGCGCGCCAGCTATTCGCACAGTAAGATTACCGTGAACGGCGCGGGCACCGACAGCTGGAGCGCGGTCGATCTGGGCATTCCGTTGGGCGGCGTGCTGGCGCTTGAGGCGCAGCATACCCCCGAGGGCAGCGATTTCACCTTTGGCGGCTCGATCGAGGCGGCCAAAAGCTATCGCCACACCGATGCCTGGGCCGATCAGCGGATCCCCGGCTATGCGGTGCTGAACCTCTTCACCGAATATCAGGCGCCGCAGATCGAGGGGCTGGTGATCCGGGCCGAGGTCAACAATCTCTTCGACAAGACCTATGCCGACCGCGCCACCTATGGCCAGGATTTCCGCTCGATCACGCCGCTTTATGAGCCGGGGCGCTCGGTGCAGATCGTGGCTTCGATGAAGTTCTGAGAGGCTCTGAGACCTGGGACAATGCAAAGGGGGCGGGTTTTCCGCCCCCTTTTCAGTCATACAGCCGGTTCAGCATCCGCAACACGGTATAGGCCTCGCCCGGCTGCAGGCGCGGGCCCAGGGCGCTTTGGATCTTTTCGACATAGACCGCCCAGATGCCATCCGCGATCCCCGTGCCCGCCGGGGCCAGCCGCACGATCTGGGCGCGTCCTGCATCGCCTGAGGCCTCGCGCTCGATCAGCCCGGCTTTCACCATCCGCGAGACATGGCGCGACAGCGCATATTGCGGCACGAAAAGCCGCTTTTGCAGCGCCAGCATCCGCACCCCCTCGGGGCCTGCCTGCTCGGCGGCCTCAAGGATCTCATACCAGATCGGATCCTGGATCCCGAGGGCGCGCAGGCTTTTCTCGATCTCTGGCATCAGGGTGCGCTGGATGCGCTGCAGCGCGAAATAAACGCGGTTATAGGCGATCGAGCTGTCGTCATCGCCGAAAAAAGCGGCCCCCTCTTCGGCGGTCAGAACCAGGTCCGTCGGATCTGTCACGGGCACTCCTGCTGGTGGCTGCGCGGCTGGCGGATCATAGGCCGGATCGCCCCCCAAAGCGAGAGCAACTAGCCGTAGTAAAAGGCAAATCGGTGGCCGTCGATCTCTTGCACTGTGATTTCCATATCGTAAACATCGCGCAGGATAGCGGGGGTGATGATCTGGGCGGGCGTTCCGGAATGGATCACCCGGCCCGCCTTCATGGCGATGATGCGGTCGGAATGGACCGAGGCGAAATTGATGTCATGCAGCACCATGACCACGGTTTTTTGCAAGGCCTGCACCGCCTGCCGCAGGGTCAGCATCATGGCGCGGGCGTTCTTCATGTCCAGATTGTTCAGCGGCTCATCCAGCAGGATATAGTCGGTCTCCTGGGCCAGCGTCATGGCGACAAAGGCCCGCTGGCGCTGGCCGCCCGAAAGCTGATCCAGAAAGCGGTCGGAAAGCGCGGTCAGGTCCAGCCAGGTCATCGCATGATTGACCGCCTCGCGGCAGGCCGGGGTCAGGCGGCCCTTGCTGTGGGGATAGCGACCAAAGCTGACCAGCTCTTTCACGGTCAGCCGGGCGTTCAGGTGATTGTCCTGGCGCAGCACCGCCAGTTTGCGGGCAAGCTCTGGCCCGGCTGCGCGGAAAATATCCTGACTGTCGATGGAAACCGCGCCGGAATCGGCGGTCAGAAGCCGTGAAATCACCGAAAGCAGGGTGGATTTCCCGGCCCCATTGGCACCGATGATGCTGGTGATCCCGCCGCGCGGCAGGGTGAGGCTGACCTCATCCAGCACAAGGCTGCTGCCATAGCTTTTGCGCAAAGCCCTGGTCTCGATCATCTGCGGCCGCCTTTCAGCAAAAGGATCAGGAACACCACACCGCCAAAGAACTCGATCACGATGCCAAGCGCGGTGTTGAAGGCGAAAAGGCGCTCCAGCAGGGTCTGGCCGCCGATCAGCAGCAGCATCGCGGTCAGGCTGGCGGCGGGCAGCAGCACGGCATGGCGCGTGGTGCCAACCGCAAGACGCGCAAGGCTGGCCGCCAGCAGGCCAAAGAAGGTGACCGGCCCGACCAGCGCCGTCGAGACCGCAACCAGCACCGAGACCAGCGCCAGCACCAGCAGCACATCGCGCCGCCAGCGGATGCCCAGATTGACCGCGACCGGACGGCCCAGCCCGATCACATCCAGCCGCGCCAGGTTGCGGGCCAGCCAGAGCGTGACCGCCAGCACCAGCGCCCAGCCAATGCCCATCAGCACCGGGTCGATTTTGGTGAAGCTGGCGAAAAGCATGTCGGACAGCACCATGAATTCATTCGGATCCAGCATGCGCTGCACGAATTCTGCCAGTGTCCTCAGGAAGATACCAAAGACCACGCCCGTCAGCAGCAGGCGGTGCAGGCTTTGCTCTTCGCCCAGAAACAGCCAGCGGTATAGCGCCATCGAGAAGAGGGTCATCACGATCAGCCGGGCTGCGAACAAAAGCCGCGGATCCAGGCCGGACAGCTGGACCGAGCCCATGAAGGCGATCAGCAGCGTTGAGGACAGCACGAAAAGCGCGTCAAACCCCATGATCGAGGGGGTCAGGATCCGGTTCGCAGTCACCGTCTGGAACAGCACGGTTGATACGGCGACGGCATGGGCGATCAGGATCAGCCCCAGCAGTTTCATGCCGCGAAACTGCAGCACAAAGGCCCAGCTGCCCCTGGCCCCCAGTGTCATGAAAAGCGCTGCCGCCAGAAAGACGCCACCGCCCAGCAGGATCAGCGCCAGTTGTGCCCGTGTTTCAGACTGGGCCGGTGTTACAGGCAATATCCGGGCCTCAGGCTGCATTGCGGCGGCCTTTCAGGATCAGGATCAGGAAGGTCAGACTGCCGATCACCCCCAGAATGGTGCCGACCGGGATCTCATAGGGGGCGCGCAGGATGCGGCCCAGGATGTCGCAGGCCAGCACCAGACCCGCGCCCGAAACCGCCACCCAGGGCACCGCGCGGCGCATATTGTCGCCAAGCGCCAGGCTGACCAGGTTCGGCACGATCAGCCCCAGAAACGGGATGATCCCCACCGTCACCACCACCACCGCCGTCACGCCGGAGACGATGCTCAGCCCAAGCGCCAGCACCCGCCCATGCGCCAGCCCCAGCGAGGTGGCCATATCGCGCCCCAGCCCCGCCAGGGTGAAGCGATCCGCCGCGATCCAGGCGACCGCCGCCATGGCCGCGCCCAGCCACAACAGCTCATAGCGGCCGCGCAGCACGCCAGAAAGGTCACCCTGCGTCCAGGCCAGCACCGTCTGCATCAGATCGGCGCGATAGGCGAAGAAGGTGGTGGCGGCATGCAGCACCCCGGTCAGGATGATGCCGATCAGCGGCACTATCATCTGATCGCGCAGCGGCACCCGGCGCAGGACCAGCAAAAACAGCCCCGTGCCACCAAGCGCGAATACCGCCCCCACCGCCATTTTCACGATCACCGGCGCGCCAGGCGCCAGCAGCGTCATGACCAGCAGGCCAAGGCCCGCCGCCTCAACCGTGCCGGTGGTTGAGGGCTCGACAAAGCGGTTGCGGATCACGATCTGCATCAACAGCCCCGCAATCGCCATCGAGGCCCCGGCCAGCAGCAGCGCCAGCGTGCGGGGCACCCGGCTTTCCCACAGGATCAGCCAGTCGCGCCCATCTCCCGCCAAAAGCCGCGACAGGCTGAGGCCGGAAACCCCCACCGTCAGGCTGATCGCGGCCAGGGCCGCAACCAGCAAAAAGGCCAGCCCCAGCCGCAAGGTCTATTCGGCCGCAGCCGGGGTGGCGGTTGCGTCAGCAGAGAGGGCCGCGCTGATCTGATCCAGCAGCGTCGTCACCGCCGTATAGCCGCTGAAGGTGATATAGGCGGCCTGCGGGTTCAGATAGACCAGATGGCCGTTTTTGACCGCGCTGGTCTCGGCCATCAGCGCATTGTCCAGCACCGCAGCCGCGCCGCCGTCCTCGCCCACCGCCGCGCTGCGGTCGACGACGAAGATCCAGTCGGGATCGCGTTCCAGGATATATTCAAATGAGATCACATCGCCGCCGTGAAAACGATCATCGAAGTTCTCTTCGACCGTGGCAAAGCCCAGCTCGTTATGGATCCAGCCCAGCCGCGAAGAGGCACCATAGGCGCCCAGCTTGTCGCCATTGACCACCAGGATCAGCGCCGTGCCCGCCGTCTGGGCCAGCGGTTTCAGCCGCGCGAGCTTTTCGTCAAGGCTGGCCACCAGCGCCGCCGCCTCTTCATTTTTGCCGAAAATCTGCCCGACCTTTACGATGTTCTCGCGCACTGAGGTCAGATGCGTTCTGTCAGGGCTGAGATCGACCGTCGGCAATAGCTGCGACATCTGCGGATAGCTTGGCGCGGTGCGCGAGCCGATGATCATCAAATCCGCGCCCGAGGCGGCGATGGCCTCATAATCGGGCTCGAAGATGGTGCCGACTTTGGGATAGCTGTCGGCGGCGAATTGCTGCAGATAGGGCGGCAGATTGGTGCCCAGAACGCCTGCGGGCTCTGCCCCCAGTGCCGCAGCGATATCCAGCGCACTTGGGTCCAGGATCAGCACTTTGGCGACCGGGGCCTCGATGACCAGCTCGCCCTGGGCGTGGGTCAGGGTGACCGGATCGGCCAGGGCCGCGCTGAGGGGGGCAAGGCAAAAGGGCAGGGCAAGCGCGGTGCAGGCCAGCAAAGAGGGCAATGTAAGGCGCATTCCGGGTCCTTTCGGCAGGAGAAAGAGCATTGGCTCCGTTTATCCTGAGTAAAACAATAAGACAATCCGCCCGAATGTCGCGCATTGTCGCCCTTGTTGTGTTTCACATATAAAAATAACCTGCGTCAGCAAATCTCATTGACCGGGGCGCTTTTGCGTGTAGCATGCAGTGGGATTTTACAGGTGAAATAATGAGCGACGCTGAGGAAGAAGGCCGTTACCGCGCCCCTGCGCTGGACAAGGGCCTTGATATGCTTGAGTTGTTGGCCGCCCGCGAAGAGGGGATGACGCTCAAGGAAATCGCGACGGCGCTGGATCGCTCTCCGACAGAGCTGTTTCGCATGCTCGACCGGCTGGCGCGGCGCGGCTATGTCACCCGCGAAGGCGACAGCTATCAGCTGACGATGAAGCTGTTCCTGCTGGCCCATATGCGCCCGCCGATCCGCCGCCTGGTCAATCAGGCGATGCCGGTGATGCGCCGCTTTACCAATACAGCCGAACAGGCCTGCCATCTGGTGAAATATGATCGCGGCGATCTGGTGGTGATCGCCCAGGTCGAGGCGCCGGGATATTGGGGCGTGACGATCCGGGTGGGGGCGCAGATCGGGCTGGTCAATTCCGGCTCGGGTCATGTGTTCCTGGCCTTTGCCTCGGATGAGGAGCGGGCGCTGATGTTCGAGGAACACGACCCGATGCCCCATGAGACCCCCGGCCCCGGGCTTGAGGCGCGGCTGCAGGCGGTGCGGGCCCAGGGTTATGAGGCGATGGAAAGCCATCAGACGCCTGCGGTCTGGAACCTTTCGGTGCCGATCCTGGGGGCGAATGGCGCGGTGCTGGCGGTGGTGACCTGCCCCTTCGTGCGCCGCCTGGAAAACCCCAATGCCCCCGACCGCGACCGCGTGCTGGAACATCTGCTTGAGATCAGCCGCGAGCTTTCGGCCCAGCCCGCCAACCCCTGATCGTAGCGCTCAGGGCGCTGAGGGGCGCAGAACATCCTGTTCGCCGATGCAACACCCGGGCCCTGCCTGGGTGTTTTCTTTTGGGCGACAGCAGAATCCGGCTTGCAGGCTTGTTCCATAAATGAAAACATTCTTTACTGACGAAACAGGCCGGAAGGCGGCGTTTTGCCCGATCCGGGGGGAGAAGAATGATGACTGACGCGACCGATCTGCCGCTGGACGGGCTTTTGGTGCTGGATATGAGCCAGTTCCTCTCTGGGCCCTATTGCTCATTGCGGCTGGCGGATCTGGGGGCGCGGGTGATCAAGATCGAGCGCCCCGATGGCGGCGATCTCTCGCGCCGGCTCTATCTGTCTGACACGGAGATCGGCGGCGACAGCACGATTTTCCACGCGATCAACCGCGGCAAGGAAAGCCTTGCGATCAATATGAAAGACCCCGGCGATCTGGCGGCGCTGAAAAAGCTGATTGCCCGCGCCGATGTGCTGATCCAGAATTTCCGCCCCGGCGTGATTGAACGGCTTGGCCTGGATTACAATGCCGTGCGGGCGATCAATCCGGGCCTCGTCTATGCCTCGATCTCTGGCTACGGCGATGAGGGGCCCTGGGTGATGCGCCCCGGCCAGGACCTGCTGGCGCAGGCCCGTTCGGGGCTGATGTGGCTGAACGGCGATGAGGGGCAGGGGCCGGTGCCCTTTGGTCTGGCGGTGGCCGATATGCTGGCGGGGGCGGCCTGCTGCCAGGGCATCCTGGCCGGGCTGGTGCGCAAGGGCCTGAAAGGCCAGGGCATGCATGTGCAGACCTCGCTGATGGAGGCGCTGATCGACTTCCAGTTCGAGGTGCTGACCACCCATCTGAACGATGGCCGCCGGGTGCCCAAACGCTCGGAATTCCGCTCGGCCCATGCCTATCTGTCGGCACCTTACGGGGTGTATCAGGCCAAAGATGGCTGGCTGGCGATTGCGATGACGCCTATTGCCCGGCTGGCCGATCTGATGGGGATCGAGACGCTCGCCCCCTACTGCGATGATCCGAAAGCGGCCTTCGCGCAGCGTGACACCATCAAGCGGCTGATCGCTGATAAGGTGGCGACGGGCACCGTCGATCACTGGCTTTCCTTGCTGGAGCCCGCCGATATCTGGTGCGCCAAAGTGCTGGACTGGCCAGAGCTGCTGGCGTCCGAGGGGATGCGCGTCCTTGACATGCTGCACACCGTCACCCGCGAGGATGGTGTCTCAATTGAGACCACCCGCCTGCCGATGCGCCTGAACGGCCATCGCCCCGCCCGCCCCGGTGCCGCACCGCTGATCGGTGCACATAGCACTGCCATCCGCAAGGAGTTCGACCTGTGACCCAACTTAAAGGCATGACCTGGAGCCACCCGCGCGGCTATGATCCGATGGTGGCCTGTTCGGACATCTGGGCGCAGCAGACCGGGGTGCAGATCGACTGGGAAAAGCGCTCGCTGCAGGATTTTGAGACCTATCCGGTCGAGGATCTGGCCCGCGAATTTGACCTGATCGTCATCGACCACCCCCATGTCGGCCAGATCACCGATGAGGGCTGTCTGGCCCCGCTGGACCTGCCAGGGCGTGAGGCGGCGCTTGCCGCGCTGGCGGCGGGCAGCGTCGGCAAAAGCTTTCCCAGCTACAACTGGCAGGGCCGCCAATGGGCCTTTCCGATTGATGCGGCGACGCAGGTGCTGGCCTGGCGGCCCGATCTGATCGACGCCCCGCCCACGACCTGGGATCAGGTGGTGGCGCTGGCCAGGCAGGGCAAATGCCTTTTGCCGCTGCGCCCGCCGCATTCGCTGATGTCGATGTTCACGCTGGCCGGAAATCTGGGGGCGGGCAATCTGGGGCGGGCCTGCGCGGTCAGCGGCGATCAGATCATCGACGATCAGACCGGGGCCGAGGTCTGGGCGCTGTTGCGCGAGATGGCCGATCTGGTTGACCCGGCCTGCGCGGGCCAGGACCCGATTGCGGTCTTTGAGGAGATGGCAAAGCCGGGCTCAAAAATCGCCTGTGCGCCGCTGATCTATGGCTATGTGAATTACGCGATTGCGGGTTTCCGCGACCATCTGATCCGTTTCGCCGATATTGCGACCATTGGCGCAGGCGGCCCGGTCGGCTCGGCGCTTGGTGGCACCGGGATCGCGGTCTCGGCCTTTTCCAAAGACCGCGATGCGGCGGTCGATTTCGCCTATTGGATCGCCAGCGGGGCGGTGCAAAAAGGCCCATTCGCGGCTGCCGGGGGCCAGCCCGGCCATGCGGATGCCTGGGAGGATGCGGGCGTCAATGCGGCGACTGCGGGCTTTTATCAGGACACGCGGGCCACGCTGGAGGGGGCCTGGCTGCGCCCGCGCCACAATGGCTATATGGGCTTCCAAAGCGCGGCATCCGAGCTGATCACAGCAAGCCTCGTGGAAAAACGCGCCGCCGCCCCGGTGATTGATGAGATCAACCGCCTGTTCCGCGAAAGCTTCGCCAAAACCTGAGGCGGGAAAGAAAAAAGGCGGCAGGATCAACCCTGCCGCCTTTTTCATTGCATGAAAACCCGCCTTCAGGCGTCGTTTTCGCAGATTTGACGCTGGGTGCCGAGGCCCTCGATCCCCAGCTCGACCACATCGCCCGCCTTCAGATAGCGCGGCGGCTTCTGGCCCAGACCCACGCCCGGAGGCGTTCCGGTCGAGATCACATCGCCCGGATGCAGCGTGAAGAACTGCGACAGGTAAGAGATCAGGAACGGCACCTGATAGACCATCGTATTGGTCGAGCCGTTCTGGAACGTCTCGCCGTTCACCTTCAGCCACATGTTCAGATCATTGGGGTTCGCCACCTCGTCGCGGGTCACCAGCCAGGGGCCGATTGGCCCGAAATTGTCAGAGCTTTTGCCCTTCGACCACTGGCCCGAACGCTCGATCTGATAGGCGCGTTCTGAGACATCGTTGCAGACGCAATAGCCTGCGACGTGATCCATCGCATCGGCCTCAGAGACGTATTTCGCGGGCTTGCCGATCACCACGGCCAGCTCGACCTCCCAATCGGTTTTCTCGGAGCCGCGCGGGATCAGGATCGGGTCATTCGGCCCGCAGATCGCGCTGGTATATTTGGCGAAGATCACCGGCTCTGGCGGCACCGCCATGCCGCTTTCGGCGGCGTGGTCGGAATAGTTCAGACCGATACAGATGAATTTCCCGGTCTGGCCGACGCAGGCGCCAAAGCGCGGGTTGCCCTCGACCAGCGGCAGCGAAGCCGGGTCGATTTTCGCCAGCACCGAGAGATCTTCAAGCACCGGGCCCGCGATATCAGCGACATGCGCCGAGAGGTCGCGGATGCGGCCATCAGCGTCGATCAGGCCGGGCTTTTCCTGGCCACGTTCGCCATAACGAACAAGTTTCATCGTTTTCTCCTCAGATCGTCCAGCCGCCATCCAGCGCGAACAGCTGGCCGGTGGTATAGGCGGATTCGGGCGCGGCCAGATAGGCGACCATTGCGGCGATTTCCTCGGGCTTGCCGATGCGGCCCATCGGCTGGCGGGCGATAAAGGCCTCCATCGCGGCCTCATAATTCCCGGTGTCTTTCAGGCGCTGGTGCAGCGAGGGGCTGTCGACGGTGCCCGGGCAGACCGCGTTGCAGCGGATGCCTTGCTTCACATAGTCCTGGGCCACCGATTTGGTGATGCCGCCCACCGCCGCCTTGGACGCCGAATAGATAAAGCGGTTCGGGGGGGCAGTCAGCGGGCCCGCGACCGAGGCCATATTGATGATCGAGCCACCGCCCTGCGCCACCATCCCCGGCAGCACGGCGCGGATCATGCGATACATCGCCTTGCAGTTCAGATCGAAAGCAAAGTCCCACTCGGATTCGGTCGAGGCCATGATATCGCCTGCATGAACCACGCCCGCGCAGTTGAACAGCACGTCGATGCGCCCGGCCTCGGCCACGGCGGCGGTGATCGCCGCGCCGTCCAGCACGTTCAGCACGCGGGTGGTGACGCCTTTGACGCCTGCCAGATCCGCCAGCGCCGCCTCATTGACGTCGGTTGCGATGACCTCGGCGCCCTCTTCGGCAAGGCGCAGCACGCTGGCGCGGCCAATCCCCTGGCCTGCCGCGGTGATCAGGGCCCGTTGTCCCAACAGTCTTTGCATCTCTCTCTCCTCAGGCCGCGCCCGGCAGACAGGCCGGGCCGATTGGCTCAAATGATTTATAGGTCAGGATGAATTCCCGATGACCCAGTTCCTCGGATTTGGTCTGCTGGCCTGCGGCCACGGCGACAACCAGATCGCGGATTTCCTGCCCGACCTCTGCGATCGAGCGGACCCCTTCGATGATGTCACCCGCGTTCACATCCATATCCTCGGACAGGTTGCGATAGGTGTCGGGGTTGGCGCAGATCTTGATGACCGGCGAAATCGCCGAGCCCACAACCGAGCCGCGCCCGGTCACGAACAGCGTCATATGTGCGCCGGATGCGATCATCTCGACGATCTCGGCATTGTCCGAGATATTCGGGAAACCAAAGCGCACATCGCCATCAGGCACGACATCCATCAGATAAAGCCCAGCCCCGGGCGGTATATCACCGGGTTTGATCAGGCCCGAGATCGGGCTGTCACCCGACTTCACATAGGCCCCCAGCGATTTTTCCTCAATCGTCGAAAGACCGCCTGCGGCATTTCCGGCTGCAAATGACCCATAGCCCAGGGTTGCATAGTAGCGTTCGGCCTTTTGCACGCTTTCGCGCAAAAGATTGCCCAGCTCGGGCGTCACCGCGCGTTCGGCCATGATCTCTTCGCAGCCGATCAGCTCTCCGGTTTCCTCAAAGATGCAGGCTGCGCCCTCGGCCACCAGCAGGTCAAAGGCCTTACCCGCCGCCGGATTGCCGGAAATGCCGCTGGTCCCATCCGATCCGCCGCAGACGGTGCCGATGATCAGCTCATCAACGCCCATCTTCACCCGTGGCACCGCGGCGATCTGGGCCAGCGTCTGGCGCACCCAGTCGGCCCCCGCCCGGATGGTCGAGCGCGTGCCGCCAGTGCGCTGGATCACCAGCGTCCTGACCGGACGGCCAGAGGCATTGACCGCATTCGCGGCGCGAACCTTGTCGAAGCTTTCGCAGCCAAGGCTGACAAACATCACCGCGCCCACATTCGGATGGGTGCAAAGCTTTTCCATCATCTGCGCGGCATATTCATTCGGATAGCAGCCGGGAAAGCCGATCAGCTGCACCTCGCCCTCATGGGGGGTATTGCGGAACTGCTGCACGATCTCGGATGCAACGAAATGCGCGCATTCGACCAGATAAGCCACGACCAGCGTGTTGCGGATGCCCTTGCGGCCATCATTGCGCAAAAAGCCCTGAATATCGCTCATAGGGACACTCCTGCGCTGCGACCATCGGCGTCCTGCAGCATATGCGTGGGCGTATAGGCCGAGCGGATATTGTGCACATGAACATGCGCGCCGGCGTCGATTGCCTCGGTCGCAATGCCGATCGGCATGCCGTATTTCAGGATCACATCGCCCGGGGCAATGTCATGGCGGGCGATCTTATGGGCCATCGGAATGTCGCGGCCAAGCTGCACCGGGCCGCTTTCCAGCGCAACCTCCAGGCCTTCGGGGGAATTGGCGCGGGCCACCAGCACATTGTCTTTGTCGGACAAAAGCAGGAAGGGGCCGAAGGATGATTTCCCGCTCATTTCCGGCACTCGACCATATAGATGTGGTCGGCGACCAGCGCGGTTTCGCCGGTGTGTTTGGTGACGGTAAGGCGCTCGGTCACGCGGCCATAGCCGGGGCGTTTTTCCATCAGCTCTTTGGCGATGATCTCAACCCGCGAGCGGATCGTGTCGCCGATGAACACCGGTTTCACAAAGCGCATCCGGTCGTAACCATATGAAAAGGCGACCGGATTGATGATGGTGGCGGTCAGGCCGACGCCGATGGTGAAAACCATGGTGCCATGGGCGATGCGCTGGCCAAAGGGCAGCGTCTTGCAAAATTCGGCATCCAGGTGATGGGGGAAGAAATCGCCCGAGTGACCTGCATGGACGACGAAATCCGTCTCGGTGATGGTGCGCCCGACGGTGTCGCGGCCCTCGCCGATCTCATAATCCTCAAAGTATTTTACCTGTTCAAGCATTGGGTGCGGTCCTTATCGGATGCGCCGGAAGGGCGCTGGATTCATAAGCGGCCTCGACCAGGGCCATGGTGTGCCAGGCGTCCTCGGCGCTGCCCTGAAGGGTTGCGTCCTCGCCCGTGGCAAAGCGCATCACTTGCGTGATGCGGCCGACGAAGGCCTCGATGAACCAATTGCCGATCAGCGGCACCTGCCGCCATTCGCCGTCTGCGTTTAGCCAAAGCTCATCGGGCTCGCCGCGCGGGTAATCAAGGTTAACGCCCAGTTTCAGGTAAGCCGCGCCTTTGGTGCCGCAGATGCGGAACTCACAGGCCTGGAATTTGCGGCCAAAGGCGTGATTGTGGTTGATCGACAGGCTGGCCCGCGCCTTTTGCCCGTAATCAAGGATCATCGAGGTGCGGGTGTTCGACACTGACGATCCCGGATGCCCCATGGTTTTTGCATGAACGCCCTGGGGGTTGCCCAGAATATCGCGCACAAAATCAAGGTAGTGGATCGAGTGCAGCAGGATCTCGACCCGGGGCAGATCCTTCAGGAAGGCCCAGAGATGCCAGGGCGTATCCAGCGCCAGCCAGGCGTCGAAATCGACCAGATCGCCCAGCAGCCCCTGGTCAATCGCATCCTTCAGGGCCAGCGACATCGGCGCGAAACGCAGCTGGAAATTCACCGCCGCACGGATGTTTCGCGCGCGCAGAATGGCGATGATCTCATCGGCGGCGGCCAGATCCGCGCCCAGCGGTTTCTGGATCAGCGCCACCGCGCCTTCGGGCAAAGCCTTCAGCACCGAAGGGATCGCGGCGGGCGGCAACGCCAGATCATAGATCGCGCCGGTGCCCAGGGCGACCGCCTCTTGCGCATTGGCATAGGCCACAGCCCCGGGCGGCAGGATCGCGCGGGCCTTTTCCAGATCCGGGTCGCAGATGCCCGCCACCTGGAACCCCGCCTTCGCATAGGCGGGCAGATGCGCGTCCGAGACGATCGAGCCCGCGCCGAAAATCACAATCGGCAGCGCGGTTTTCGGCGGCGTGATGACCTGCCTCAGCTTAGTCATGATGGAAGATTTCCGTCATATCGGCCCACCATTCGCCCTCGGCCCGGGTGTCCAGCGGGCGCTGCAGGGGCTGGTTCACCGCCCACCATTTCTGCGTCTCGGGGTCTGCGGCCATCTTCGCCATATCGGCCGCGTAATCGTCGCCGATATATTCGAAGTAAGAGAACAAGAGGTTCTCTGGCTCTTTCAGAAAGATCGAGTAGTTGCGGATATTGCACTCTGTGATCTTTGCCAGAACCGCAGGCCAGACGGCGGCATGCAGCTCTTTATATTCCGCCTTGCCCTCTTCCGAGAGGCCCAGAACCGATCCATAGCGTTTCATGCCATTTTCTCCGTAATGCTGATGTAAGAGCCCGCCGTGGTCCTGGCCGCCAGCGCCTGATGATCCCAGTCAATCCCGAGGCCGGGGGTGGTGGGCGCCAGCGCCATGCCGCCATCGCGGGCCATGGGGGCTGCGATATCGTCAAGCTGCGGGATGTATTCCAGCCAGGGCGCATTGGGAACGGCGCAGACCAGCGACACATGCAGCTCCATCAGGAAATGCGGGCAGATCGTCAGGTTATGCGCCTCGGCCATATGGGCCACTTTCAGCCAGGGCGTGATGCCGCCGATCCGCGCCACATCGGCCTGAACGATGCCACAGGCGCCCGCATGGATGTAATCGGCGAACTGGCCGGGAGAATACATGCTTTCCCCCACCGCAATCGGCACGCGGGATTGCCGGGTCAGGCGGGCATGGCCGGCGATGTCATCGGCGGGCAGGGGTTCCTCGAACCAGGCGATATTCAGACGCTCCAGCAGGTTCAGACGGCGCGAGGCCTCTGGCTGCGTCATCGACTGATTGGCGTCGGTCATGATCTCATAGTCATCGCCTAAGGCGGCGCGAACCGCCTCAAGCCGGGCTGCATCACCGGCGACGGTGGGCTTGCCGATCTTGATTTTTGAGCCGCGGAACCCCGCCTCGCGCATCGAAAGCGCGTCGTCGACCAGGGCCGCAGGCTCCAGATGCAGCCAGCCTCCCTCGGTCGAATACATCGGCACGGCGGTTTTCGCGCCACCCGCCAGCATATGCAGCGGCAGGCCGGTTTTCACCCCGCGCAGATCCCAGAGCGCGGTGTCAATCGCGGCCTGGGCCAGCGCCATGATCGGGCCGACGGCGGTGGCGTGGCTGGCGAAAAGCAGATCCCGCCAGATCGCCTCTATCATGCCCGCCTCGCGCCCGATCAGGCGCGGCAGGAAGCTGCGGCGCAAAAGCTCCAGCACGGAATGGCCGCCATCGCCGATGGTATAGCTATAGCCAAGGCCCGTCGCGCCGTCGCTGTCGGTCAGGCGGACGAAGATCGTCTCCTGGCTTTTGAACGACTGGATCGCATCGGTGCGTTTCACCTTTGGGATCAGATCGACGATGAAGGCCTCGGCCCGCTGGATCAGCGCCATGGGTTACGCTTTCAGGCTGAGGCCGGTGTCAGCGTCGAAGAGGTGGCATTTGTCCAGCGCGATGGCAAAGCGCAGCACCTCGCCGGTTTGCACCGGGCGCGGGTTCAGCATCTTGGCCTGGACCTCGGTGCCGGAAAGCTGGGCATAGACCACGGTCTCGGTGCCAAGGGGTTCCGACAGCGTCACCTTCATATCGACATGGGCCATATGGGCGGTGGGCGGCAGCGCGTGGCCCTCGGGCATGATATTGTCGGCGCGGATGCCCAGCTGGATCCTGCGCCCCTCGGCCAGCTTATAGCCCGGCGGCAGCGGGATCGCGGTGCCATCCGCCAGCACGATCTGGCCGTCTTTCGCCACGCCCGGCAAAAGGTTCATGGGTGGCGAGCCGATGAAGGTTGCCACGAAGGTATTCACCGGGTTTTCAAACACCTCAAGTGGTGTTCCGACCTGGACGATATGGCCGTCGCGCATAATGACGATGCGATCTGCCAGCGTCATCGCCTCGATCTGGTCATGGGTGACATAGATCACGGTCGAGCCGACCTTCTGGTGCAGCTTCTTGATCTCAACCCGCATCTGGGTGCGCAGTTTCGCATCCAGGTTCGAAAGCGGCTCATCGAAGAGGAAGACATCCGGGTGGCGCACAATGGCGCGGCCCATGGCCACACGCTGGCGCTGGCCGCCCGAAAGCGCACCTGGCTTGCGATCCAGAAGCGGCGTCAGCGCCAGGATTTCAGCGGCCTCATTCACCGCCGCGTCGATCTCTCCTTGCGATTTTTTGGCGATCTTCAGCGAGAAGCCCAGATTTTCGCGCACCGTCATATGCGGGTAAAGCGCGTAGTTCTGGAACACCATCGCAAGGTTACGCTCGCGCGGGGGCAGGTCGTTGACGACGCGGTCGCCGATCACGATCTCACCGCCTGAGATGTCCTCCAGCCCCGCGACCATGCGCAGCGTGGTGGACTTGCCGCAGCCCGAAGGGCCGACCAGGACGACGAACTCGCCCTCGGCAATATCAAGGTTGATCCCATGGACGACACTGAGTGCGCCATAGCTTTTGACAAGGTTTTTCAGATGGACCTGGGCCATGGCTTATCCTTTCACGCCGCCGAAGGTCAGGCCGGCGATCAGATGTTTCTGAACGAGGAAGGTCAGGATCAGGGCGGGCACGATCATCAGAACCGCAAGCGCACACATCCCCCCCCAGTTCAGGGTAAATTGCGAGGTGAAGTCTAAAAGGCCGACCGGCATCGTCTTGGACGAGACCGAGCGCGTCAGCTGGCTGGCCAGCGCATATTCATTCCACGACGTCAGGAAGGCAAAGATCCCGGCGCTGGCGATACCCGCGCGTGCCACCGGAAATTCCACCTTCCAGAAGGCCTGCCAGCGGGTGCAGCCGTCGATCTCGGCGGCCTCGGCCAGTTCTTTGGGGACCTGGCGGAAGAAGCCGTCGATCAGCCAGATGGTGAAGGGCACATTCAGCGCCACATAGACCAGGATCATCCCCAGATGGGTGTCGATCAGCCCGGTGCGGCCAAAGATGATAAAGACCGGCAGCGACAGCGCCACGCCAGGCACGGCGCGCGTGGCCATCAGCATGACGAAGGTCATGGCCTTGCCCTTGAACTTATAGCGGGCAAAGGCATAGCCCCCCGCCATGCCGATCAGCAAAGCGATCAGCGTCGAGGTGACCGAGATGATCAGCGAATTGCGGAAATAGGTCCAGACCGGGATGCCGCCCTCGCCCGCGCCGCCGAACATGGCGCGGTAATGGTCAAGGTTCAGCTCATTGGGGATCCAGACCGGCGGTTTTGCCATGATCTCGACCGTCGGGCGGAAAGAGTTCAGCACCACCCAAAGGCCGGGGATGCAGATCACGCACATGGCCAGGAACAGGCCGATGAAATGGCCCCATTTCAGCAGGCGTTTGCGCAGACGGTGCTCTGATGCGGATGCCATCTCAGTCCTCCATGCCCAGCTCACGCCGCGCGCGCTGCAGCTTGAGGAAGAAGTAAACGGTGAAGGCGATCGACAGGAGAATTGCGATATAGCCCATGGCATTCGCGTAACCCATGCGGGCATCGACATAGCCGGTGCGCCCGATCATCGTCCACAGCAGTTCCGTGCGCTTGGCGGGGCCGCCGCCGGTCATCACCTGGACGATGTCATAGGCGCGGGCCACGTCCAGGCTGCGGATCGCCATGGCGATATAGATGAAGGGCATCAGGAAGGGCAGCGTGACATAGCGAAAGCTTTGCCAGGGCGTGCAGCCGTCAACTTTGGCGGCCTCAAGCGGATCCTGGGGCAGGGCGTAAAGGCCCGCAAGGATCAGGATCGCAAAGACGGATGTGCTCATCCAGACCTCGGCGCAGATGATCGCAAACAGCGCCAGATTGCCGTCCACCAGCCATGGGATCGCGGTTGACGCGAGCCCCATCGACTGCAGCGCGTTGTTCACCAGCCCCACATTGTCGTTGAAGATGAATTTGAACATGAAGCCCACCAGAATGGGCGAGAACATCATCGGAAACATCATCATGGTGCGCAAAGTGCGCTGGCCGCGCTGCACCTTTGACACCATCAGTGCCAGGCCCAGACCCAGCAGCATCTCAAGGTTCAGCGCGATGGTCAGCAGCAAAACCGTGCGGCCAAAGGCCTTCCAGAAGCCCAGGTCCGTCAGCGCCTTCTCATAGTTGAAGGGGAAGTTGATCTTCCACAGCGTTTCGGGCCGCGTCAGGTGATAGGGGGTGAAGCTGGAATACAGCGACAAAAGCAGCGGCACCAGCACCACAGCCGCCAGGATCAGAAAGGCGGGCATGAGCAGGAGAAGCCAGGGCGGAAGCTTGGCGCGGGTCATTGGATTTCCGGGCTGGATGTCCCGCAGCGGGGACAGTTGCACAAAGGGGGCGGCACCCGCCGCATGCCGGGGGTGCCGCCTTTGGATCTTTCGGGATCAGTAGACGCCGTTTTCGCGCATCAGCTCATCCACGGCGTCCGAGGCATCCTGCAGCGCCTGGTCAACCGTCTTATCGCCCAGGATCGCGGCCTGCAGTTCCGGGAAAATCAGATTGCCGGATTCGATCCAGTAAGGGGTCGGCGGCACCGGAACGGCGGTTTTCGCGGTTTCCTGGAAGGCGGCCAGAACCTCGGACTTATAGGGATCGTCCTTGGCCTGCTCGATGATATACTCCCAGACGGCGGTGCGCGAGGGCAGGGGGCCTGCGGCCGATTCCAGCTTTTGGCTGTCTTCGTTGGTCAGGAAATCAACCAGCGAGGCGGCGGCCTCTTTGTTCGCGCAGGATTCGGTGATCGAGAACCCGTGGAAGCCAGACCAGCCGGTGCGGATCCCGGCCGAGCCTTTGGGCGCAGGTGCCACGCCGACATTGCCCGCCACTTTCGAGGCCGCCGGATCATTGAAGAAGCCCGACCAGCCCGGCCAGTCCAGGTTCAGCGCGATGGTGCCAGAGGCAAAGCCATTGCCCAGATCGTCCCACAGATAGTTGGTGGTGCCGGGGGGAACCGCGCCTGCCTTGTAAAGGTCGACGAACCATTGCAGCGCCTCTTTGCCCTCGGGCGAGTTGAAGGCGGGCGTCCAGTCGTCGTTGAACATCTTGCCGCCATTGGCGACGACCAGCTCATAGAAACGGCCGTTGATCGCCTCATCCTTGCCGGCATATTGCGTGCCGTAGAAATTCGGCGGATCGGCGAAGAAGATCGCCTGATCGCGGAACTCATCCCAGGTTTCCGGCGGGGCCAGATCCTTGCCGGTCTGGGCCTTCCAGGCCTCGGCCTTTGCCGGATCGGCATAGAGCGACTTCTGATAATAGAGCGCCGAGACATCGAATTGCGCGCGCGGCAGCATCGCCAGCTTGCCGTCAATCGTGGCCGCCGAGATATTCGAGGGCACGAAGGCCGCAATCGTATCCGCCGCCAGCAGCGGCGTCAGATCGGTGAAAAGCGCCGGATATTGCGACGAAAAGGACGAGTGGTTCGACCCCACGCACCAGCCGGTGGTGCCCGCCGCGATATCGGCCTTATATTCCTTGTCCAGCTCGAAATGGTTCTTCTGGCTGATGATTTTGACCTTGGCCCCGGTCGCCTTTTCCCAATCTGCAATGCGGGAATAAAGCGCCTCATATTGCTGGCCGCCGATCAGCTTTGCCTCAACGGTGACGCCTGCAAATTCGCCCTCGGCCATGGCCATCGGCGCGAACCCCAGACCCGCCACCAGCGCCAGCACAGAGCCGGCTGCGTAATTCTTCATGATATCTCCTCCCTAAGGATGTTCATGCACTGCCGTGGCAGTCATAGTATTTCATATTCAGAACATCTTTTCATAGTTAAACGTGACAGCGATCCGCGAGTCAAGTAACACTGATATCCGGGCGCCAGATTCATCGTGCAGATTGTCGGCGTGAAACTGGTTGGGATAAGCTGCGGCAAAGCCCGCTGACGGGCCGGGAGGGCGCCTATGATCTTCGATACCCATCTGCATCTGATCGACCGCGAAAAGCTGCGTTATCCCTGGCTGGCGGATGCGCCTGCGCTGGATCGTGACTGGCTATATGCCGATTATGCCAGCACGGCGCAGCGGATCGGCATCACCGATACCCTGCATATGGAGGTGGATGTCGCCGAAGATCAGATCGGTGCCGAGACCGATTACATTGCCGCGCTGATGGCGCAGCCGGGCAGCCTGATCCGCGGCGCGATCTCTGCCGCGCGGCCCGAGGCGGCAGGCTTTGCCGCCTGGCTTGACGCGCTTGACCGCCGCGTGGTGCGGGGGCTGCGCCGGGTTTTGCATGTGATGCCCGATGCGCTGTCTGAGGATGGGCTGTTTCGCGAAAACATCCGCAGGCTGGGCCCGGCGGGGCTGCCTTTCGATCTGTGCCTGCTGGCGCGTCAGCTGCCGATCGGGGCGGCGCTGCTGGATGCGGCCCCCGATACGGTCTTTGTGCTGGATCACTGCGGGGTGCCTGATATCGCGGGCGGCGCGTTCGAGCCATGGGCGCGCGATATGCGGGAACTGGCGGCGCGGCCCAATCTGCATGTGAAACTTTCCGGCCTCACCGCCTATACCGCTGGCGGCTGGAACGTGGAAAGCCTGCGCCCCTGGGTCGATCTGGTGCTGGAGGCCTTCGGCCCGGGCCGGATGGTCTGGGGCTCTGACAGCCCGGTCTGCACGCTGCAATCGGATCTGGCGGAATGGGTCGCGGCCTCGCAGGCGCTGCTGGCCGATCTGACCAAAGCCGAGCGGGAGGCGATTTTCCACGGCAATGCCAGCCGCCTCTGGCTGGGCTAAGACCCCTTTTTCCCCCAGGTTTTTCCCGAGCTTTCCCCGTGCGGCGCGGCTCAGCCCGTAAAACGGCCCCGCGCCGCGCGGATCGCACCATGGTTCTGGTCGGCCCAGGCGACCAGCGCCTTCATCGGCACCAAAAGCGACTGCCCCAGATCGGTCAGCGCATATTCGACGCGCGGCGGCACCTCGGCATAGATGGTGCGGGTGACGAAACCGTCCTCTTCCATCCGCCGCAGCGTCCTGGACAGCATCTGCTTTGAGATATCGGCAATGCCGCGCGACAGCTGGTTGAAGCGCAAAACCTGGCCATCCAGCGCCTCAAGCACCAGAAGCGTCCACTGATCGCCCACCCGGTCCAGCACATTGCGGATCGGGCAGTCGGCGGGGTCAAACCCCAGCTTTTCGGCGGAACTTATGGCCATCTCTGTGCCCCTTCTGTTGATCCATGGTCAGCGCGATGTGACCATGTCTGCGAAAAATGCCTTCTTGCGGCGTCACAATTATCTTGCACATATACGGTATGAGTTAAAGACCAGATCACCAAAGCAGACCATCGTCCCCGGTGATCCCCCTTATGGAGTGAAAGCTATGGCAAAAATCGCGCTGATCGGCGCATCCGGCAATGCCGGGGCCCGCATTCTGAAAGAACTGTCTGACCGGGGCCATCAGGTCACTGGCCTCGCCCGCAATCCCGAAAAGATCGCATCGCTGCCCGGCGTCACGGCTGTGAAGGTCGATGCCAATGACCGCGCCGCGCTGGCGGCAGCCCTGAAGGGCCATGATGCGGTGATCTCTGCGGTGCATTTCACCGTTTCTGACGCTGACACGCTGATCGGCGCGGTGCGCGATGCGGGCGTCAAACGCTATCTGGTGGTCGGCGGCGCAGGCAGCCTGCTGGCACGCGGCAAACGGCTGATCGACAGCCCCGACTTCCCCGAGGCCTACCGCCCCGAGGCGACCGCAGGCACCGTTTTCCTGGAAAAACTGCAAGCGGTCAGCGACCTCGACTGGACCTTTCTTTCGCCTTCGGCCGAGTTTGTTCCCGGCACGCGCAGCGGCAAATTCCGGCTGGGCAAGGATGATCTGCTGGTCGGGCCGAACGGCTCTTCGATCTCTTTCGAAGATTACGCCATCGCCCTTGTGGATGAGCTGGAGACCCCCGCCCATATCCGCAGCCGTTTCACTGTTGGTTACTGAGGTTTATGATGATCAAAGCTCTTAAAGCCGCCGCTATCGGCGCAACCCTGGCCCTTGGTGCCATTCCCGCCCTCGCGGAAACTCGTGATCTGGCCCAGGAAGAGGCCAACCGCCAGCTGGTCGTCGGTTTCTACGATAAATTCTTCAACGACCATGACATCAGCGCCGCCGATGTGGTCGCCGAAGGGTATATCCAGCACAACCCGCATGTGCCCGATGGCAAAGCGCCTTTTGTCGGCTATTTCACCGGCTTCTTTGCTGAAAACCCGCAGTCGAAGGCAAAGATCGTGCGTTCGGCGGCTGATGGTGATTTGGTCTGGATCCATGTCCATTCCACCAATGGCGAAAGCGATGCAGGCCAGGCGATTGTCGACATCTTCCGCGTCGAAGACGGCAAGATCATCGAGCATTGGGACGTGATTCAGGACGTCCCGGCCGAGGCCGCCAATCAAAACACCATGTTCTGAGCAAGACTTGCAACAGTCTGGCGGCAGGGGCGGATCATGCGCCCCTGCCACAATTTGCGGCCCCGCAACCGCGCCGCGACATCCATCTCTGGCATATCCCTCTGGTTTCACGCTAAACTTCGGCGCGACGGAGAAATCCGGCCGCAACGTATAAAGAATGCCCCAACCGCCCGCCTGCCAGCCGCCCCTCTGATCGCCAGCAGCATGATTTCCCGGGGCATTTGCCACAAACCCGACCGGAGACACTGAATGCGCCGCTCGCTGCTGATCGTCCTTTTCCTGCTGGCATCGGGGGGACTGGCCTGGGCCGGGTGGCGGGCCTCGCAATCGGGTCAGGCCGAGGCGCTGGCCCCGGAAACGGTGGCGGTGCGCAAAGGCGCGATCCGCCAGACGGTGCGGGCGACGGGCGTGATCGAGGCGGCAAGCCTGGTCTCGGTGGGGGCGCAGGTCGGCGGGCAGATCCAGTCGCTTCCGGTGCAACTGGGCCAGCAGCTGGCGGCGGGTGACCTGGTCGCCCAGATCGACCCCGAGGAACAGCAGACCGATCTTTTGCGCGCCGAGGCCTCGCTGGCGCAGATCGAGGCGCAGATACTCGCGCTGAAGGCGAATATTTCCGAAGCCGACAAGGCGCTGACCCGCCAGCGCCAGCTGAGCGAGCGCGGCCTTGCCACCCTGAAAGACCTGGAACCCGCGGAGGCGCAGCTGGATGTCACCCGCGCCAATCTGAAATCCGCCGAGGCGCAGCGCAACCAGGCCGAACTGTCGGTGCAATCGGCCCGTATCGCGCTTGAACGCACGCGGATCACCGCCCCCGCCGCCGGAACCGTGGTCGCGGTCGTCTCGCGTGAGGGGCAGACGCTGAACGCAAACCAGTCCAGCCCGACGGTGATCAAACTGGCCGATCTGAACACGATGGTTGTCACCACCGAGATTTCAGAGGCCGATGTGATCCATATCCGCCCCGGCCAGAAGGCCAGCTTTACCCTGGCGGGGGCCCCCGATATGCGTTTTGAGGCAGTCTTGCGCGGGGTGGAACCCGCCCCCGCCTCGATTGCGACCGCCGATAAGGTGGATACCGGAAAGGCGATTTATTACAACGCCTTGCTGGACGTTCCTAACCCCGAAGGGCTGCTGCGGATCGGCATGTCGGCTGAGGTCTCGATCGAACTGGCCTCTGCCGATGATGCGCTTTTGATCCCGGCCTCTGCGCTGATCCGCGACCAGGAGGGCCGCGCGGCGGTCGAAATCTGGCTGCCCGCCCGGGCCACGACGGAACGCCGCGCGATCGAGACCGGCATCATCACCACCCATGACATCTCTGTCCTCTCGGGGCTTGCCGAGGGCGATCTGATCGTCACCAGCGGCCAGATGGGCAGCCAGACGGGCAGCGGCGCGGGGCGTCCGCGCCCCGCAATGGGCCTGTTCTGAGGCCTGGTCATGAGCGTTTCCCCCAATCCGCCCCCGCCGAAGCCGCCGCTGATCGAGTTGCGCGGCCTGATCCGCCGTTTCACCTCGGGCGATGAAGAGCTGACGGTGCTGCATGGCATCGACCTGACCATCCGGCGCGGCGAAATGGTGGCGATCATCGGCACCTCTGGTTCTGGCAAATCGACGCTGATGAATATCATCGGCTGCCTCGACCGCCCCTCTGGCGGGCAATATCTTTATGATGGCCAGGATGTAGGTGCGCTGGATGAGGCGGGCCGGGCCCGTCTGCGCCGCGCGCATTTCGGCTTTATTTTCCAGCGGTATCAGCTGCTTCCCGATCTGGATGCGATCAGCAATGTCGAGGTGCCGGCGGTCTATGCCGGGGCCGGGCGGGGCGAGCGTCGCCTGCGGGCGCGTGATCTTTTGCAACGCCTTGGCCTGGGGCAGCGGCTGGATCACCGCCCGAATGCGCTGTCGGGGGGGCAGCAGCAGCGGGTCTCGGTCGCGCGGGCGCTGATGAACGGCGGCGAGGTGATCCTGGCGGATGAGCCAACGGGCGCGCTTGACAGCCGTTCAGGCCAGGAATTGCTTACGCTGCTGGATGAGCTGCACGCCGCAGGCCATACGATCATCATCGTCACCCATGACCGCGAGGTTGCCGCCCGCGCAGGCCGGGTGATCGAGATGCGCGACGGCCAGGTGATCGCCGATACCATCAACCGCGCCCCGCCGCCAGAACCCGCCCCCCCCGCCGCCACGCCGGAAGGGCATGGGCTGTTCGCCCGTCTGGGCCGGGTGCGCGAGGCCTGGGCCATGGCCTTCAGCGCCCTGAAAGCGCATCCGATGCGCAGTTTCCTGACCATGCTGGGGATCATTATCGGCATTGCCTCGGTGGTCTCGGTGGTGGCGCTTGGCACCGGGTCACGCGAAAAGGTGCTGGAACAGATCTCGGCGCTTGGCACCAATACGGTGACGGTGCGGCCCGGATCCGGCTTTGGGGATCGGCGGGCGGATGCGGTGCGCTCGCTGGTTTCGGCCGATGCCGATGCGATTGCGGCAGCGCCCTTTGCGGTTTCGGTCTCGCCCGAAATCAGCTCCAGCGGGCTGGCCAGCCGGGGGGCGGTGTCGATGACGGCCTCGGTCACCGGGGTCGGCCCCGAGTTTTTCGACGCCGAGGGGCTGCGCCTGTCGCGTGGATCGCTGCTGAACCGCCATCAGGTTGCCACGGCGGCGCAGGTGGTGGTTTTGAACGAGGCGGCGGTGAAAACCTTCTTCCCGGGCGGTGAGAATCCGCTGGGCCAAAGCCTGCGCCTTGACCGCATGCCCGCCGAGGTGATCGGGGTAATCGCCGATGACGGCTTCGGTGCCTCAAGTCCGCGCTTTTTCGTGCCCCATACCACGGTTACAAAACGCATCAACGGCCAGAACTGGGCGCATGAGATTTTGGTGCGCTTCCGCGATGATATCCCCCGCGCAGAGGCCGAGGCCGCGATTGAAGAGCTGCTGATCCGCCGCCATGGCAAGAAGGATTTCTTCATGACCAGCTCGGCTGCGATGCAGGAAAGCCTGGATGCGACCACGCGCACCCTGACCATGCTGATCTCGTCGATTGCGGTGATCTCCCTGGTCGTTGGCGGCATCGGCGTGATGAATATCATGCTGGCCTCTGTGACCGAGCGCACCCGGGAAATCGGCGTGCGCATGGCGGTGGGGGCGCGGCGCTCTGACATCGTGGCGCAGTTCCTGATGGAGGCGGTGGCGGTCTGCCTGACCGGCGGGCTGATCGGGATTGCGCTGGCGCTTGGCGGCGGCGCGGTGATGGGTGTCTTGCAGGAAGAGATCCGGCTGTCCTATTCGACGGCGGCGGTCCTGATCGCCTGCCTTTCGTCCAGCGTGATCGGCATCGCCTTTGGCTATCTGCCCGCAAGGGCGGCGGCGCGGCTGGATCCGGTGGTGGCGCTGGCCAGGGACTGACAAGGCGGCATCGCCCCGCTATGTCAGCGTAAACCCTTGCCGAGATGAGCGCACCCGTGACCAGCCGCGACACCGAAGATCACCATCCCGCGCCCGGCGCGGCGCTTTGGCCGCTGTTGTTTGTTCTGCTCTGGAGCACCGGGTTCATCGGCGCCCGTTACGGCCTGCCCTATGCGCCGCCGCTGACCTTTCTGGCGCTGCGCTATGCGATTGTGATCGTGATCATGCTGGCGGTTGTCGTGCTGGCCCGCGCCCCCTGGCCCGGATCGCGCCGCGCCGTGGGGCATATCGCGGTCTCGGGCCTTTTGATCCATGGCGTCTATCTGGGCGGCGTTTTCATCGCCATCGACCACGGCCTGCCTGCGGGCGTCACGGCGCTGGTGGTGGGGGTGCAGCCGTTGATCACCGCGCTGCTGGCGGGCTGGCTGTTTGCTGAACGGGTCAGCCCCCGGCAATGGCTGGGGCTTGGCCTGGGGTTCCTCGGCGTGGCGCTGGTGGTGCAGACGAAGATCACCGCTTTCGCGGCAGAGCAGGTCTGGATGATGCTGCTGCCTGCGGTGGTGGCGCTTTTGGGGATCACGGCGGGCACGCTTTATCAAAAGCGCTTTTGCCCGGCCTTTGATCTGCGCAGCGGGGCGGTGATCCAGTATCTGCCCTGTCTGATCGGCACCGCTCTGCTGGCGCTGGCCTTTGAGGATATGGTGATCGACTGGAGCGCCGATCTGATCTTCGCCCTTGCCTGGCTGGTTCTGGTGCTGTCGATCGGGGCGATTTCGCTTCTGAACATGCTGATCAGCCGGGGCAGCGCGGTCAATCTGGCCCGGCTGTTCTATCTGACCCCGGTCTCGACCGCGCTGATCGCCTGGGCGATGTTTGATGAGAGGCTGGGGCCGGTGGCCCTGGCGGGAATGGGGCTTGCTGCCAGTGGGGTCTGGCTGGCGCGGCGCTGATCCGCGCCGCTACGCCGCCCGGTTCCGCGACCAGCTGCGGATCAGATGATCCACCGCCAGGCCCAGGAAGGCCACCGCCAGCCCCAGCACCATGCCCTTGCCCACATCACTGGCGGAAAGCGCGCGCTGCAGCTCCTGGCCCAGGTCCTGGGTGCCGATAAAGGCCGCGATGATCACCATGAACAGCGAGAACATCACCGACTGGTTCACCCCCACCATCATCACCGGCAGCGCCATCGGCAGCTGCACCTGCCACAACAGCTGCCGCCTGGTCGCGCCGCTCATCTGCGCGGCCTCGATCAGCTCTGGTGCGACGCCGCGCAGGCCCAGCGTGGTGTAGCGGATCAGTGGCACGGCGGCAAAGGTCACCACCGCCATCACCACCGCCACGTCATTGACGCCAAACAGCATCACGACCGGGATCAGATAGATAAAGCTGGGGAAGGTCTGCAGCGTGTCACAGATCAGCAGCATCCTTTGCGCCCGGGCCTCGCCCCGCGCGGCCCAGATGCCCAGCGGAAAGCCGATCAGCGCCGCAAGGCAGACCGAGAAGCCGACCATATAGACGGTGATCATCGCCCTGTCCCACCAGCCTGAAACCGCAATCAGCGCGATAAAGCCGCCAACCACCAGCGCAGAGCGCCAGCCGCCGATGGCCCAGCCCGCCGCAGCCACCGCCAGCAAGATCGCGCTGAAGGGCAGGAACTGGATCGCATCGCGCAGCGGAATCAGCACCCATGTAATCAGGAACCAGCGCAGCCAGGTGGTCAGCGGATCGACCAGCCGGATCACCTGATCCATCACCAGATCAATCGGGGCCGCGATGCTGAGCGCCTCACGCCGTGGCACCTGCGCGAGGATCGGGAAGATCTGCGCCAGCGCAAAGGCCAGCACCACCGCCAGCGCCCAGGCCAGCAGCACCGGATGGCGCTGCCACCATCTCAGCCCCCCGGCATGGTGCTGCGGCTGGCGCATCGCCCAGGCCCGGGTCAGCCGGTCCAGCACCACGGCGATCAGCACGATCGTGATGCCGATCTCGACCGAAAGCCCGATTTTCAGCGCCTGCAACAATTGCAAAAGTTTCTGCCCAAGGCCCGGCATGCCGATGAAACTGGCCAGCACCACCATCGCCAGGCATTGCATGATCACCTGATTGACGCCGACCAGGATCTCTGTCCGCGCGGTCGGCAGCCGCACTTTGCGCAGCAGCTGAAAGGGCGTAGCCCCCCCCATCCGCCCTGCCTCGACCACCTCATCGGGCACTTTGGCCAGGCCAAGCGCCGTCATGCGGATCATCGGCGGCACCGAGAAGATGATCGTCACAATCGCGCCTGCCTTCGGCCCGACGCCGATAAACACCACGACCGGGATCATATAGGCGAAATGCGGCAGGCTTTGCGCGATGTTGAGCACCGGATCCAGCACCCGCGCCACCAGCCGGAAGCGCCAGGCCGCGATGCCCAACAAAAGCCCCGTTACAATCGAAAAGGGCGCGGCGACCGCGATCACCGAAAGCGTCTCCATCGCCCATTGCCATTGGCCCATCACCGCGATCCAGGTGAAGGTGCCGCCTGCCAGCACGGCCAGCCGCCAGCCACCCAGCCAGGCCCCAAGCGCCGCCATAGTAATCGCCACTACCGACCAGGGCAGCGGCCCCAGCCTGGGCCAGCGGCTCTTGCCGTAAAGAATATTCGCAGTCACATCCAGCAGCCATTCCACCATGCCCGCAAAGGCGCGGGTCAATGCCATCAGCCCCAGATCATCACGCAGAAAGGTAAAGACTGTGTTGACCCAATCGGCGAAGGGCAGGATCAGCCAGTCCGGCGGGCGGATCAGCCCCTCGGGCAGGGCGGCGCGTGTCAGCACCAGCACAGCGGCAAGGCCGATCAGCAGCATCGCAATCTGCGGGCGCGGCGCGGATTTGGGCAGGCGGATCTGATCTGTCATGCTCATGCCGCATCCCCAAGAAGGATGTCGAGGGCGCGGGCGCGTTCCAGCATCGCGGTCACCCGGCCCGTGTCATCGGCCAGCGGAATCCAGTCGCGGCGATCATTGACCAGGCTGCGGGCAAGGCTGCGCAGGGTCTGCCCGCCTGGCAACGCTGCGCCCTCAGTCACCGCACCCGCCGTGACCGCATCGGGCGCCACCCCAAGGCCAAAGGCGTGCAGCACCCGTGCCCGGTCTATATCGGCGGTAAAGCGGGCGACATATTCGGTGGCCGGGGCCAGCACGATGCGGTCGGGGGTGTCGATCTGCTCGACGCGGCCGTCCTTCATGATGGCGATGCGGTCGGCAAGGCGCAAAGCCTCGTCAAAGTCATGGGTGATGAAGATGATGGTCTTTTTCAGCATCCCCTTCAGGCGCAAAAACTCATCCTGCATCTCGCGCCGGATCAGCGGGTCCAGCGCCGAGAAGGGCTCGTCGAGGAACCAGATATCGGGTTCCACCGCCAGGCTGCGGGCGATGCCGATGCGCTGTTGCTGGCCGCCCGACAGCTCACGCGGGAAGTAATTCTCGCGCCCCTGCAGCCCGACCAGCGCCAGCATCTCGCGGGCGCGGGCGATGCGGGCGGCGCGGGGCTCTCCACGCATCTCCAGCGGAAAAGCCACGTTTTCCAGCGCGTTGCGATTGGGAAGCAGGCCGAAACTTTGGAAGACCATGCCCATCTTGCGCCGCCTGAGGTCAATCAGCTCGGCCTCGGACAGCTGCGCCAGATTGCGCCCCTCGACGAGAATCTCGCCGGCAGAGATCTCATTCAGCCGCGACAGGCAGCGCACCAGCGTCGATTTGCCGGAACCCGACAGGCCCATCACCACCAGCATCTCGCCCGCCATGATGTCCAGCGATACGTCATGGACGGCGCTGACATGGCCATCGATGCGGGCCAGGGGGTCTGCTTTCAGGCGCTCAATCGCGGCCCCGGGCCGGGGGCCGAAGACCTTCCAGACATTGCGGCACGAAATTACGGGCGGGGTTGCGGTCGCGGGCGGGGCGGTATTTGGCAGGGTCATGCGGCACTCCGGGCTGGAACGGCCCGCACCCGTTTCGCCAGAGGGGGTGCGGGCCTCAGAGGGTCAGGTCAGGAAAGGCGGCCTATTCCAGCCAGGGTTTCCAGACCGCCTCATTCGCGGCAAGCCAGGCGCTTGCGGCATCTTCGGGCTCCATGCCGTCGATATCGACCAGCTTCGCCATTTCCGCGATCTGCGGGTTGGTAAAGCTGACCTTTTGCAAGACCGCATAGGCGGCGGGCCATTTTTCCGGCATCCCGTCCCAGGCGGCGATTTTCAGATAGCCATCGGCGGGATTGCCGCAGTCATAGACCTTGTCGGGGTAAAGACCGACCGCCGGATCGGTGTCGCAGCCCGCCTCCCATTTCGGGAATTCCACGAATTCACCGGGCCAGACGGCCTCGGCGAAATTCGGGGTCCAGTTGAAGATCACGATCGGCGTTTTGTCCTTTTCCGCCGCCGCCAGTTCGGCCCAAAGCGCGGCGGCCGACCCGGCGTTGACGACGGTGAAATTCATATCCAGCGCCTCGACCTTTTCGGCGTCATGTTTCAGCCAGTCGACCGGGCCACCAAGAAAGCGGCCCTTCTCGCCGGTTTCCGGCGTGGCGAAAACGGCGGCGCAATCGTTCAGCGCCTTCCAGTCGGGCAGGCCGGGGCAGGCCTCTTTGGTCCAAAGCGGATACCACCAGTCCTCGCGGGTGATGGCATTGTGGTTCCCGGCCTCATGAATGCCGCCCTTTTCCAGCGCCGCGGTGAAAGAGGCCCCGAAGGCGCCCTCCCAGACTTCGACCTCAAGCGTGGCATCGCCGAGGCGGATCGCCTCATAGACCGCCTGGCTGTCGGTCGAGACATATTCGACCGAATTGCCCAGGCCTTCAAAGATCTGGCCGATGGCATGACTCATGACGATCTGGCTGGACCAGTTGTGGATCGGAATGGTGATCGGATCGGCGGAGTCTTCGGCCTGCGCCGCGCCTGCAAGGCTGGCGGCAATGAAAAGCGGCGCAAGCGAAAGCCTTGCAGCCCAGGACAGGCGGCTGGTTCTGGTCATCTGAATTTCCCTGTTGTGAGAGCCGCGCGGGTTTTCCCGCTGCGGAAAGGGGCCCGTGACGGCGGCACCCTCTGCCCAAAGGCTAGGCAGCGGTTGTGACGCGGTAAGCCCCTTTTGGCGAACAGGCTGGATTAAATTGTGAAAGATTGTTAACAAAATCATGCAACCGCAGCTTGCAGCCCTCTGCCGAGTAACGCCAATGTCCGCCAATCCGCCCAAAGCCGGACGCCCCGCGCATATCCTGATCGTCGAGGATGAGCCGGTGACGCGCAAAACGCTGGCCAGCTATCTGGACAGTTTCGGCTATCGCATCTCTGAGGGCGACACCGCCGAAGAGGCCGAGCATATCCTGGCCCATGATCCGCCCGATCTTTTGCTGGTCGATATCAACCTTTCGGGCCGCGACGGGCTGGAGATCACCCGCAATCTGCGGGCCAGGTCCGAGATCGGCATCATCCTGATTTCGGGCCGCACCGATGAGCTGGACCGTATCATCGGGCTGGAGCTGGGCGCGGATGATTACGTCTGCAAGCCTTTCAACCGGCGCGAATTGCTGGCGCGGATCAAGAACCTGTTGCGCCGCACCCAGGCGCTGCGCCAGCTTGAACGCAAAAGCCTGCGCTTTGAGGGCTTTGGCTTTGATCTGGCCACCAGGGCGCTGAGCGGGCCGGATGGGGCGGCCATCCCGCTGACCCGCGCCGAATATGAGATGTTGCGCCTCTTTGTCACCTCGCCCGGGCGGGTGCTGGACCGGGACCGCCTGGCGGCGGCGATTGCGACGCGGCGCGGCGGCGTCAATATCCGCAGCGTCGATGTGCTGGTCAGGCGGCTGCGCGCCAAGCTGGGCGATGACCCGCGCCAGCCGCGCATTCTGGCCACCGCGCATGGCGAGGGCTATCTGTTCACCGCCGCGCTGGACTGATCCGGGGTGCTGATGACCCGCGTTACGGATCGGCGTCATCGGCCCGTGTTGGTGACGCGTGTTGGTGACCCGTGTTAGCGATCCGTGTTACTGGCCCGCGTCAGCCGCCAGTTCCGTCAGCACCGCGTCCCGCGCCTGATCGGCCAGCCCCCGCAGGCGAGCAAGCGCCGGGCCTGGATCACCGCCCGCCCGCGCCTGACGCTCGATTTCTTGCAGGCAGGCGGTCAGGGGGGCGAGGCTGAAATTCGCCGCAGCCCCCGCCAGCTGATGGGCCTCATGTGAAAGCGTCCGGGCGTCACCCGCCTTTGCCGCGCCGAAAATCAGTGGCAAGGCCTGGTCAAGCCTTGCCACAAACAGCCGTGCCAGCGCGGTCACCACATCGGGCGACAGGTCGGCCCTTATCTTCCCCAGCACGGATGGCGCGGTCCCAGTCAGGCTGGCGATCTCAGTTGGGCTTGGGGGCACAGTTGGGCTTGCGGGCGCAGCGGCCGCCGCTTTGCCCATCCCCGTGACGCTCGCCAGCACAGAGACCAGCGCGGAGATCAGGGCCCGGGGCGTCACCGGCTTTTCCAGCATCACCGCCATGCCCGCCTGCAGGCTTTTGGCAACCTCGGGGCCGCCGACATGGGCCGATATGCCGATCACCGGCACGTTGGCGCGGCGCGGATCGGGCAGGGCGCGGATATGGCGCAGGGCCTCGGTGCCGGGGATATCGGGCAGGTTCAGATCCATCAGCACGGCGTCATAATCGCCCGTCGCCGCCAGTGCGACGGCGGCCTCTCCGGTTTCGGCCATCTGCAGCTGATGCCCGGCGGGGCCGAGGATGGCCGAGATCACCATGCGGTTGATCGGATGATCCTCGACCACCAGCAGCGACAGGGCGGGCAGATCGGGCAGAGGGGCGGGGGCGTCAGGGGCCGGGGCCCTGGCCTGCGGCAGATCCAGCCGCAGCGTGAAAACAGATCCCCTGTCCGAGCTGCTTTCCAGGGCCAGCACCGCCCCCATCTGATCGGCAAAGCGGCGGCAGATCGCCAGCCCCAGACCCGTGCCGCCGAACTGGCGGGCGCCGGAGGCCTCGCCGCGCTCAAAGGGTTCAAATATGCGGGTCCGGGCGTCCGGCGCGATGCCGGGGCCGGTGTCGCTGACGCGAAACAGATGATGCGGGCCGCGCGCGGTGATCTCCAGCGTGACCTGACCCGCCGCCGTATAGCGCACCGCATTCGACAGCAGATTAACGAGGATCTGGCGCAGGCGGCCCCGATCCCCCGTGACGCGATCCCCCGTTATGCTACCCCTCGTGACGCTACCCCCCGTAAAACGCTCACCCGCCGCAGGTTCACTCGCCGCGCCGTCATCCGGGCGGGTGATGATCCTTAGCGCCAGCCCCTTTTCCGCCGCTGCCGGGGCCAGCAGCCATTCCACATCGCCAATCAGCCGCGACAGCGAGAAATCGGCCTGTTTCGCCTGATCTGCCCCCCGCTCGGCACGGATGAAGTCGAGGATATCGCCCAGGATCACCATCAGCCGCTCGCCGGATTTTTCCAGCGCGGCCAACTGATCCAGCTGTTGCCCGCTTAGCCCCTCGCGCGGCAGCGAACGGATCATCCCCTGCATGCCGTTCATCGGCGTGCGGATCTCATGGCTCATCATCGCCAGAAATTCGGATTTGGCGTGATCGGCGGCCTCGGCCTTTTCGCGGGCGATGTCATGGGCGGCGACCTCTTCGCGCAGCTGGGCGGTCTGCGCATCGACCAGGCTTTGCAGGGCGCTGCGATGCTGGTGCAGCTCATCGAGGTGGCGGATGCGTTCCTGTTCCAGGGTGGCGTTATGGATGGCCTGGGCGCGAAAGACGCTGACGGCCTGCTCCATGCCGGCGATCTCATCCCGGCCCTCGGGGCGGATCTCTTCGCCGATGTCGCCGCCCGCCAGCCGCCGCATAGACCGTGCCAGCCGATCCAGACGGCGGGTGATATTGCCGCGCACATAGAACCACAAAACCGCCAGCGAGACGATCAGCGCCGCCGCCGCGCCCCAGGACTGCAGGTTTTGCGCAAAGCGGATCGCATCCAGCACCCCGGCGCCCGCATCCGTCGCCCGCGCACTGACCGAGGCCGCAAGCCCGCCCGCCCCCTGCTCGATCCGCCCGGCAGCGAGGATCACGCTGTCCTGGGCCAAAGCGATGCGCCCCTCAAGCGCCAGCACCGCCGCCGTTGCATCCAGCGTGTCGGGGGCCCCCCGGGCCCGCGCGCCGGGCCTGCGCGGCTCGCCTGCGCGGATCACCGTCAAAAGCGCCAGCGCCCGGTTTGCCCGCACCGGATCGGTAATGCCCTGCACCCGGCGCGAGACGATCGACAGCCGCTCGGCCATTGCCTCGCGCAGCGCCGCCAGCTCCTGGGTTCTGTCATCTGCCCCATCCCCGGCCCGGTCAGGCAGATTGGCCAGCCGGTTCAGCAAAAGCCCCAGCTCTGAGGCATGGGCGCGCATCTCGAACATCAGGCTTAGCCGGAACAGATCCACCTCGATCAGCTTGTCCAGTGCGGCAAAGCGGGCCTCGGGGTCTTCCAGATCGTAAAGGTTTGAAATCGTGGCCGAGGCCCCGGCCTCGGCATTGGCGACCAGGGTGTCTGCGATGCCCCCCAGCTCGGCCGCGGCAGAAAGCCCCTCGTCTATATGCAGGCGCAGGGTCTGCCGTGCCAGGATCCGGCGCTGCACCACCAGATCAAGCACGCCAATGGCGCTGCGCAGATCGCGCACCCCGTCTTCCAGCACCGCAATCGCCTGGGCGTCGCTGTTGCGATAGCGCGTCAGCCTGGTGTTCAGCAGATCGGCCTCGGCAAAAAGCGCCGCCGTGCGCGCGCGCCGCGCATCCTCGCTTTGCACCTGCGCGAGGCCCGGCGCCAGCGCCATGATCCGGGCGCTGGCCTCGGTAAAGCCGCGCACCCCGGCCAGGGCGGGGATCGTCTCTTCGCTGGCGGCCCGCTGGCTGCGGATCGTGCTGCCCAGTTCCAGCGCGGAAAAGAGCGCGCTCAGGACAGGCAGGCCGGTGATCACCAGAAAGGCCAGCAAAAGCCGGGTGCCAAGCCCGCGCCTTTTGCCGCTTTCCGATGCGCCGCCTGTGCCATCGCTGGCCATGATGCGTGAAACCTCTTCCCCCGGGGCCGGGTTTTCCCCAGACTGACCGCAAGCATGCGGCATCGAACAAGGGTCAGGCCACCGAAAAATGCAACCAGGCGGCTATCTTTTGCGCCTGCTGGCCCAGAGTGCCTGGGTCGCAGGCATCACCCTGGGGGTCACGGTGGGGGCCACGGTGGGAAGCACGGTCGCGCTGCAGGCCCAGCCGTCAGAGCCCTGGCCCCTGCAGATGCACGCCACCGAAACCACGGGCAACCAGGGCGCGGAGGGCCACCAGGGCGCGGCGGATGCGGATAGCGGCAAGCCCATCGCCTATCAGCCGCTGGCGCGGGCCGAGGCACCCTGGCGGCTGTGCATCCTTTACCCGCATCTCAAGGATTCCTACTGGCTCAGCGTCAATCACGGCATGGCCGAAGAGGCGCGGCGTCTGGGCGTTGGTTTCACCTTATATGAGGCGGGCGGCTATCCCAATCTGCCCCGCCAGATCCAGCAGGCCCGGGCCTGCGCCGAGGCGGGCGCGGATGCGCTGATCATCGGCACCGTCTCTTATGACGGGATGACGCCCACGCTGCGCGAAATCGCCACCCGGATCCCGGTGATCGCCGCCGTCAATGACATCGCCCCCGAGGCGATCAGCGCCCGCGCTGCCGTGCCCTGGCGCGATATGGGCGCCGCCGCCGCCGCCCAGCTGGCGCGGCTGCATCCGAAAGGCTCGTCCCCTGTCAATATCGCCTGGTTTCCCGGCCCCGAGGGCGCGGGCTGGGTGCGGTTTGTCGAAGAGGGGTTTCGTACCGGGCTGGCTGACAGCTCGGCCCGGATCGTCGCGGTTCGCCATGGTGACACCGGGCGCGAAGAGCAGGTGCTGCTGATCGAGGACGTGCTCGACAGCCAGCCCGCGCTGGATTACCTGGTCGGCTCCGGGCCGATGGCCGAGGCGGCGGTCTCTATTCTGCGCGCGCGCGGGCGCGAGGATATCGGCATCATCTCGGATTACATGACCCATGCGGTGCATCGCGGTATCCTGCGCGGGCGGATCCTGGCCGCGCCCTCGGATTTTCCGGTGCTGCAGGGGCGGCTGGCGGTCGAGATGGCCGTTCGCGCCATTGAGGGCAAGCTGGAGATCCGCGCCGCCGGGCCAGACATCGTAACCGTCACCGCCGAGAACATCCGCGCCTATGACGGGGCCGAGACCCTGGCCCCCGCCGATTTCGCCCCCGTCTTTGCCATTGGCCCGCAATAGCCCGGTTTTGCAGCAGATCCGGCGGCGCATGTTTTCCTGGCCGTGAAATATATTGACATGTGGTTATGAGGCGGCGCTCATATTCCCAGCCCTGACCGGAGACTGCCTCAGCTTCCGCCCAGCTTCTGCCCAGCAGGAAAGCCATGCGAAACAGCCCTGCCACCGTCCCCCTTTGTTGCCCTGCGGCTGCCCGCCGCCGCCTTTTGCAATCGGCGCTGGCGGCGGCTTTGGCGGGCCTGGTGCCGGGGCGGGCAAGGGCCCGCGAGGATGTGGTGCGCATCGGCTATCTCGGGCCGCTCAGCGGTCCGGTTGCCGCCTGGGGACAGCCCGGGCTGGATGGCAGCAGGCTTTGGGCGGATTGGGTCAATGCGGCGGGCGGGCTGCAGATCGGTCAGCGCCGCCTGCAGGTTGAGATCCGCGCCTTCGATGATGAATATGACCCGGCGCTGGCGCGGATCGGGGCCGGGCGGCTGATCCGGCGCGAGGGGGTCAGCCTTCTGATGATGCTGGGCGGCGACAGCTGGCCCGGCGCAGCCCAGGTGGTCAGTGAAACCGGGATGCTGGCGACGACGCTGATGCCCTCAGACCTCAGCCCTGAGACGCAGACCCTGATCGCCCCCGCCGAGGTGCATCCGATCTACAATGTCACGGGCGTTGACTGGCTGGCGCGAAACCGGCCCTGGCTGAAAAGCGCGGTGATCTGCGCCCAGGATGATGTGTTCGGCCTGCCATCCATCGCTACATATGTGGCGGCTTTTCGGGCGGCCGGGATCACCCTGACCGATGAGCCGCTTTTGTTCGACCCCGCCACCCGTGATTTTGCGCCCCTGGTGCGGCGGATGCTGGCTGGGTCTGGTGGGGCGGGATCCGGGGGGGCGGGAATTGGCGGCCAGAGGCCCGATATTGTCTGCCTCGACACCTGTTACCCCGATTACATCCTGCCGATCTGCGAAGAGCTGCATCGCCAGGGCTTTGCCGGGCAGATCCTGTCCTGCACGCTGGATTTCCACGACCGCATCATCGCCCGCACCTCGCCCGATTTCCTGGAAGGCGCGATCTTTCAGTTCCCCGATTTCGACGACCCGGCGCTGGCCTCGGGGGCGGTGAATTTCCAGGATCCCGCCCGCTTTCATGCCGAATATGAGGTGCGGTTTCCAGGCAGCTGGAGCTCGGTCTCCTGGCAATATGCCGCCGTGCTGGATCTGTGGAAGGCTGCCGCCGAGGCTGCCGGATCGGTCGCCCCCGAGGCCGTGCTGGCGGCGCTGAAATCGGGGGCAGAGCTGGCCCATGTCTTTGGCCCGGCGCGGTGGTGGGGCGCCGAGCTGTTCGGCATCCCGAATGCGCTGGTCGGCAATTGGCCGGTGGTCGAGATCACGGGCGGGCGGGCGCGGATCCGCGAGTTTGTCTCTGTGCCCGACTGGTATGACCGCCACGGCCCCCTTTTGCATGAGGAGATGGCGCGATATGGCCAGCTTTGGTCGCAGCGCAGTTAGGCGCTGGTGGCGCAGGACAATCGCCCGCCTGCGCCGCCTGTCGGGCATCAAAGCTCCGCCCGTGCCACAGCAGATCGCCCGCAGCTCGCTTTATCATCTGCGGGTCGAGACCGGCCGCCGTGCCGGGACGTATGGGGCCCCGCCAGCCCCCCGCCTGCCAGCCCCCCGCCTTGCCACCCCCCGGACTGGCAGACCCCGGACAGGCGGGCGCTGCCCGGATTAGCGGCGCTTAGCTTTCAACCGCGCCGATCTGCCAGATAAAGACCGGCTCGGTGCCATTGACGGCATGATCGCCAAGGATGCGCTCTTTGTAGATCAGCGGGTTGTGGCTGGCGGCCACCCGCGCATTGCGCCAGTAGCGGTCCAGCGCCAGCGCGGTATCGGTCGCCGATGCGCCAAGCGCGTTGAAAAGATCCGAGGTCGCCCGCAGCGCCAGATCTGCCGCCGCCACCTGGGCCTCGGCCGAGGCCAGTTCAGCGGCGATATTGGCGGCATCATCGGCGGCTTTGTCGCCCGCCAGCGCGGTCTCATGGGCGCGGTCTGCGGCGCGGGCGGCCTCAAGCGTGGCGGCGCGGGCGGCGAAGGCAAAGGCACGCGCCCGGCCCACCACCTGCAGGATCTGCGGGTCACGGGCCACCACCGTGCCCGAGCCATGCGAATAGGCGCGTTTGCGCTGGCTGACCTTTTCCGCCACATCCTGCACGGCCGCCAGTGCCGCCCCCGAAAGCACCGCGTTCAGCACCAGCTGGTAGAAGGCGGTCTGATAGCGGAACCGGGTCTCGAAGGGCACCAGAGCATCGGCCCCCAGTTTCGCATCTTTGAAGGTGGTGGTGCCGGTTCCGGTCAGCTTCTGGCCAAAGCCCTTCCAGTCATCGGCGCGGGTGATGCCGGGCTGATCGGCGCGCAAAATCGCCACCACCGGCGCCCCATTGTCAGAGCGCACCGCGTAGGTGTCGATCCAGTCTGCGAAAATCGTGCCGGTGGAATAGTATTTCTCGCCATCGACGCGAAAGCCGTCACCCTCGGGCGTGACTTTGGTCAGGGTCTCACCCAGTTTCACATTGCCGACCTCTGACCAGGCATTGCCCGCCGTCTCGCCCGCGCCGAAGCGTTTCAGCCAGGCCTCGCCCTGGGCCTTTGGCGCGACCAGACGATCCTCGACCAGCGCGAAATGGCCGCGCAGCGCCTGGACGATATTGGTATCGGCGGCGGCAAGGTCGATCAGCAGATCGAAAAGCTGCTCCAGACTTGCGCCCGCGCCACCATATTCAACCGGCACCCGCAGGGCGGTAAAACCCGCCTCTTTCAGCCAGGTGATTTCCTCAAAGGGCAGGATCCGCTCGCGTTCGCGGTGGGTTGCCCCTTCGCGGATACGGGCAAACAGCGGCGCGAAACGGGCCTTCAGCGCGGCAGTATCGGGAAGGGCGGGGGCAATGCTGCGCTCTTGCAGGGTCATGGTCGGCTCTTTCTTTGCATGTCTGAAAGGGGGCGGGGCGGCCTTATTCAGCGGCCACAGCCTTTTGTGCAGGAGGGGGGGCTTTCGCCCGCGCGGCCTCGATCTCGCGGATCAGCGGCAGGACGTGTTCGCCGAAAGCGGCAACCTCTTCCTGGAAATGCAGGAAGCCCAGCAGGACCAGATCGGCCCCGGCCTCTTTCAGCGCGACGATCCGTTCTGCCACCTGCTGCGGCGTGCCGATCAGGTTCGGGCGGAAGCCGTCGTTATACTGCACCAGATCCTCAAAGGTGGATTTGGCCCAGTTGCCCTCGCCCTCGGGGCTGGCGGCGCCTGCGTTTTTCACCTGGCCCGCGAAACCTGCGACCGCCTCGGGATTGGCCTTGTCGAGGATCTCCTGGAGGACGGCTTTCGCCTCTTCCTCGGTCTCGCGCACGATGGCAAAGGCGTTGATGCCGATCTTTACCCTGCGGTTGTTCAGGGCCGCTTTGGCCTGGATATCCGCGACCTGGGCGCGCAGCCCTTCGGGGGTATTGCCGTTGGTGAAATACCAGTCAGAGACCCGCGCCGCCATGTCTCGCGCCGCACGGGACGAGCCGCCCTGGAAGATTTCCGGCTGCGGATCAATCGGTTTGGGCTTCAGGCTGTAGTCGTTGAAACGGTAGAAATCACCGCGGAATGTATAGCTTTCCTCGCCCCAGATGCCGCGCAGCGCCCGGATGAATTCCTCAGAGCGGCGATAGCGTTCGTCATGGTCCAGCCAGTGCTCGCCGATCGCCGCGAATTCGCCCCGGAACCAGCCCGAGACGATATTGACCGCGATCCGCCCGTTCGAGAGGTGGCTGATGGTGGCGATCTGCTTGGCGGCCAGCGCCGGGTTCCACGGCCCCGGCAGGATCGCGGCAATCACCTTCAGCTTTTCGGTATGGGCCAGCAGATCCTGGCTGAAAGTGACCGATTCATGCTGATTGTCGGCACCATATCCGGCGGTGAAACGGATCTGGCTGAGCGCATAGTCAAAGCCCGCCTTCTCGGCGATCTGCGCCAGTTTGCGGTTGTATTCGGGTGTCCAGCTGGTGCGCTGTTCGATGTTCGAGATCACCAGCCCGCCCGAGACATTGGGCACCCAATAGGCGAATTTCAGGGCGTCATCGGCAGTCGACATCTGGGGCAACTCCTTTGGGTGGGCCAGGTGCTCGCTGGTCCTGACAGGGGGATAGGATGGGGACGGTCTTTGTTCTTTCCCGAAAAACCGGGCGCGAGCCTGGCCGATCATGCCGGGATAAGGCCGACACTCTGGCTCGGGCCATTCCAAATATATCTGTGGCGGCGACAGGATTATTCTTCGCGCCGCGCAGGCGGGCATGGGCCAGCCCGGGGCTGCCGGGCGGGATCGCGGGTTTTCTGCTGCGAAAGGGGCGGGGCGGGGGCGAACTTTGCCCCGCGCAGGCCCGGCAAGAGAACAGCCGCATGCTTTCGGGCAAGAGAAGGATTTTGCCCCTGATCGCCGAAACCCGGCGCGACTGCCCGCAGAAATCACCAGGGCGGCCTGTAAAAATCAGGCCTCCTGGCGAATTACAGGCATTTCCCCGGTCTTTTCTTCGGGCTCAGGCCTCTTTGTCCAGCGCCAGCGGCCCCAGCTCTGCCCAAAGATCGCCAGGCCCGGGATTGGCCGGATCCGAGCGCCCGCCCAGATGCGTCATGATCCCCCAGACCGCATTCAGCGCGGTCTGCACCGCGCCCTCGACCCAGGCGGGCGTCCAGCTGATGCCATCGCCGGCCAGGAAGATGCCGCGCTGATCTGCGGGCATCTCGGCTTGCATGAAATGCCCATACATCCGCAGGTTATAGCGGTAATGGCCGGGCAGGGCGCCTTTGAATGCGCCCAGGAAATTATCGTCCGCCTCCCAGCTGACGCAGATCGGATTGCCCCGGATATGGCTGCGGATATCGACGCCGGGATAGATCCGCTCCAGCGCGGCCAGCGCCAGCTCGACCCGCTTTTCGGGGCCATAGGGCAGCACTTTCAGCGCATCCGTCATCCAGCTGTAGGACAGGCAGATGACGGCGGGTTTGTCGGGGCCATTGTCGAAGAAATAGGTGCCGCGCGTGTTGCGATCTGTCAGCGTCATCGACAAAAGCGGGCGGCCATCGGCCCCCTGGTCTTTCCAGAACGGGCGATCCACCATCACAAAGGTTTTCGCCGCCTGCATATAGCGGGTGCGGTCCAGCGCCATCCACAGTTTCTGGTCAAACAGCGCCTCATTCACCGCGACAGAGGTGGTCAGAAGATGGCTTTGGCAGGTGACCAGCACCGCCGCATAATCCCGCGCCACGCCCCAGAGATCGGTGACAGTAAAACCGCCCTGCGCATTTCGCGCGATCTTTGTCGCCCGCCCCAGCGTCGCGCCGCCGTTCAGATCGGCAAGCGTCGTGCCCTTTGGCCAATGCGCGCCTGCGCCCGGATGCCGCCAGAGGCGGTGCAGCACCCCCTCGACGCCCCCGACGATATAGCGCTGGTGGTCGTCCAGCTCCAAAAGGTTGACGCGCAGGATCTCAAGCATCGAATTGGGGAAATCGCTGTCCCAGCCGCCGGTGCCGAACCCCACCTGGCCAAAGACCTCACGGTGGCGAAAGCCAAGCGCCTGGAAGGCCTTTGATGAGGTGACGAAATCGTAAAACGTCCGCTCATCCCATTTGGCGATCAGCGGATCCCAAAGCGCCTTTAGCCGCCTGGCGTCACGGTCGCGCAGGGCCTGGGTCAGGGCGGCAAAATCGGTATGTTCCTCAAGTGCGGCGCGGTAAGCGGCGGCGACCTCATGGTAAAGCTGCGGCAGATCCTCCAGGGTGCGGGCGAAAGAGGTCTCACCCTCGAGATCGATCACGGTCGAGCCTGCGGCCTCGGTCAGCGGGTTGGGGAAGGGGCGGCTTTCCAGCCCCAGCAGGTCGACATAATGGTAAAAGCCGCGCGAAGAGACCGGAAAGCGCATGCCGCCCAGCTCTGCGATCACGTCCTCGGTGCCCTCAAACAGCTCTGAGCGCAGGCGGCCACCGAATTTGCCGGATTCGTAGATCTCGGGGCGCAGGCCAAGGCGCATCATCTCATATCCGGCGATGATCCCGGCCGCGCCCGCCCCGATCACCGCGACCCTTTCGCCATGCCGCGCCGCCGGAATGGTGCCCAGGCCCGCCGGATGCTGCAGCCAGTCATCATAGGCAAAGGGGAAATCCGGGCCAAAGGCGGTGACGGGTTTGACAGGGGTCATATGGCAAAGGCTTTCGCGCTGGTGAATTGCGGATCGTGGCAGGATAGGGCAGTTTCATCGCAACATTAGCGTGCAGGAGGTTCAGATGAAGGTGGCACTCTGGCAGGCAAGCCCCACGAATGGCGAAATAGAGACAGTATTTTCGGCAATTTGTCAGCAGTTGACCGCGGCGGCGGCTGCCGGGGCGCGGCTTTTGCTGGTGCCAGAGCTGATCCTGCCCGGCTACAACCGCCCCGATCTGCATGCAAAACTGGCGCAGCCGCTGGATGGGCCCTGGATCACCCGGCTGCGCGAAATGGCCGCGCGGCTGGATTGCGGGATCTGCCTTGGCTGGGCGGAATGTGACGGCGATCGGGTCTATAACGCCGCCACCACCATCGGCCCTGACGGGGCGGTGCTGGCGCATTACCGCAAGATCCAGCTTTACGGTGGGGTTGAAAAGTCCAGCTTTATCCCCGGTGACCAGCTTTGCCCGATCTTCACGCTTGAGGGGCGGAAGATGGCGATGCTGATCTGCTATGATATTGAGTTTCCAGCGCATTCCGCAGCCCTTGCCCGCGCCGGGGCCGGGCTGATCCTGGTGCCCACCGCCAATCCGGCGGGGTTCGAGCATGTGCAGCGCCTGCTGGTGCCCGCCCGCGCCCATGAGGGCAACTGCACCATCGCCTATGCCAATCTTGTTGGCCCTGAGGGTGATCTGATCTTCGGCGGCCTTTCCGTGATTGCCGGGCCTGACGGGCAGCCGCTGGCCATGGCGGGCCCGCGCGGCGAGGCGCTTTTGATCGTCGATCTGGCGGCCTCAGATGCGGTGCCCGAAGGTCTGCGATCCGCGCAGGAGCGCGACTATCGGCCCGCAGGCTTGCCCCCGCCTGGCTGACGGCGGCAGGGCAGGGCCGCTATTCATCCGCAAGACAAGAGCGTGCGGTCTGGCTGGGCGTTTCGTGCCACTGGGCCGCATAGGCGCGTGAGAAATAATTCGGATCCCGAAAACCGCAGCGCCAGGCGATCTCGGCGATGCGGGTCGGGCCGCTGGCCGAGATCAGCATCTCTTGCGCCACCTGCAACCGGCGCAGCAGCAGATATTCCCGAAAGCTGGTGCCATTCTCGCGCAACAGCCGCTGCAGATTGCGCGGATGCAGATCCATCGACATGGCAATCTCGCCCAGGGTCAGCCCGGCGCGGCCAAGACTGGCATTGATCAGGAATTTGAACCGCTCGAACAGGCTTAGCGGGCTGGCGACGGTGCCGCTGTTCAGATCCCCCGCGACATGGTTAAGCGTCAGCAGGAACTGCTGTTTCAGCTGAGCCAGACGCCCGGGCGGATGCGGCGCACAGCGCAGAAGATAGCCCGCAAGAAACGCCAGATGATGGCCCGAGGGCACATTGGCCGCCAGCAGGGTAAAACCCTCAAAATGCACGGGCGGATTGTGGATCAGCGCCAGATCGCAGCGCCCGCCATGGGGCAGCGACAGTGTGACCGCCCGCTGCAGCGGCAAAAGCGCGATCTGCCCGGCAGGCAGATCGGTCAGCACATCGTCGCCCATGTCCAGATGCCCGCCCCGGATCATCCGCAGCAATATCAGCGCCGCGCCCGGCTGCAATTGCGGTCGCAGATCCGGCTGCGGTGCCAGCCGCCAGCCGATGCGGCCCGGCCCCAGATCCAGCGTCGAAAGCAACATATCGCCCATCTCCAGCGCGAGAAACTGGCCCTCGCTGTCCTGGCTTTTATGGCCTGTGCTTTCATGCTCCAGGTCTGCCACCGTGATCAGCCGCCCCCAAAGCCGCGCGGCCAGCTGGCGGGCCTGCCGCAGGCGGGCGCGGGCGAAATTGCGCCGCGTCAGCCGCTCGGTCTCCCAGGGCGGCGGGGTGTCGGTCTGTCGTGTTTGTCCAGAAGGATGGTGCATGGCTCCAGAGGATAACAGCAGCGCGGGGCGGATAACCAACTATTTTTATCAGCAAAGTTGAATTGCCGATCTGGCTCCCGAATCTGGCCCCCCGAAGCGAATGGAATCCCGATGTCAAAACCGCATGTCTTTGTTGCACGCAAATGGGCGCTGGCTGTGCTTTTGTCCGGCACTGCGCTGGTCACTGGCCTGGCCCGCCCCGCTTTCGCCGAAGAGGAGGAGCAGCCCACCCCGCTGGGCACCCTGATTCTGACCGCCAACCGCGCCGAGCGCCCCGTCTCGGCGGTGCCGGGCGCGGTGCAGGTGATCGATGAGGGCCAGATCGCCGACCAGCTGGCGCAAAGCAATGATGCGACCACGCTGCTGGCGCGTCTGGTGCCGGGCTTTACCTTCTCGAACCAGACGCTTTCGGGGGCCTCGGAAAGCTTTCGCGGCCGTGGCGTGCTGATCATGGTCGATGGTGTGCCGCGCAATACGCCGCTGCGCGATGCCTCGCGCACGCTGTCGCTGATCGACCTTTCCACCGTGGCGCGGGTTGAGGTGATCGGCGGGGCCTCGTCGCTTTATGGGGCGGGCGGCACCGGGGGGGTGGTGAATTTCATCACCAAAAGCGGGGCTGATGCCGATGCCGCGCCGCGCATCACCATGGAGACAAAGCTGCGCGCCTTTACCGCGGATATCGGTGCCTCGGTCGCGCCGGAACTGTCGCTGGGGGTGACGCAAAAGCCCGGCGCCTTTGACTATGCCATTGGTCTGAGTGTGAAAAAGACCCGCGAAACCTTTGACGGGCGTGGCAATCTGCTGTCGTCAGATCCGATGCTGGGGCAGGGCGGCGGCGATCATACCCAGGCGCTGAATGGCACGCTCCGCCTGGGCTATGACATCGACGAGGGCAGGCGGGTCGAGCTGTCTTTCGAAAAGGTCGATCTTGAGCAAAAGCCGAAATATTTCACCAATTACCTGTCGGACCCGGTCTCGCCCAATCTGGCCGCGCCCTATTACGGCCTGCCCGTGGCCGAGGAGTCCAGCTATCTGACCCTCTCTTACAGCGATGAGAATTTCGCGCTTGGCAAGCTGCGGGTCAGCCTGTCACGCAATGATGTGACAAAGCGCTTTGCCTTCAACGTCTTTGACCCGCTGGTCAATTCCATCGTCTATTACAGCGGCGATCCGGCCAATCCGACCGCCGATTTCAACCAGTCAGAGCTGGACAGCCTGCGCGATACGCTGACGGTCAGCATCGACAGCCCGCTGACGATCCTTGGCCGCGATGCCAGCCTCAGCTGGGGGATCGAGGCGGGGCGCGACCAGACCTCGCAGGTGGGGATCAATGGGGCGGCGATCTCAACCCCGCTGGATAACCGCTGGCGCTCGGCCTATGCGCAGCTGAACCTGGATGTGAATGACACGCTCAGCCTGTCGGGCGGGCTGCGCTATGACCATTTCGATCTGCAGGTGGGCAGCTTTACCCGCCCGACCGTTTATTATGTCGGCTATGTGCTGCCGGCGATCAGCGTGACGGGGGGCGATTTCACCTTTGAGGAGATCACCGGAAACCTTGGTTTCACCTATGATCTGGCGGCGCAGACCCAGGTGTTCGGCGGCTGGTCGCAGGGCTATTCGCTGACCGATATCGGCAGCTTTACCCGCCGCGCCGGGCTGAACTCGGCCGCAGAGGCCTGCGCGGCCTATGGCACTTCGGTGCCGATCGTCGCCTATCTTTACGGCTGCACCCTGCCGGGATCGGGCACGCTGTCCTATGCCGAGATCGGCCCCAAAGCCCAGGTCGTCGACACATGGGAGCTGGGCCTGCGCCATGAAGGGGATCGCTGGGGCGGCCAGGTCTCGGCCTTCTATTCCACCTCGGATGAGGGGGTGAATTTCGATCCCACCACCAACCGCGTCCGCCAGAGCCGTGAGGAAATCTGGGGCATCGAGGCCCAGGGGAATGTGGCGCTCTCAGACAGCACAGTGCTGGATGGGATGATCGCCTTCCGCGAGGGGCGGGTCGACAGCAATGGCGACGGGCGGGTGGATGCCTGGCTGGGCAACAACCGCATCGCCTCGCCCCTGCGGGTGCGGCTGGGGGTCAGCCATGAGTTCGCCAATGGGCTGATGCTGCGCGGTGAGGCGCTGCATCTGTCGGGCCGCGACAAGGTGCCAAATGAGGTAAAGCTGGACGGGGTGACGCTGGTCAATGCCTCGATGGCCATGCCTCTGGGCGCGGGAATGGTCTCGCTTTCGGTCGAGAACCTGCTTGATCGCGGCTATGTGAACCCGACCGCCACCGCCACCCGCAACACCCATGCGATGGGCTGGGGGCGCACGGTCACCATCGGCTACAACCTGACCTTCTGACCCCCGATGATCCACTTCGGCCGCCACGCGGCGCGGCCAGGGCAAACCGCCCTGGCCCTGCGCTTCCAGCCACCCCAGGACCCCGCAGACAGCGCCGCCTATCTGGCGCTGTTTGAGGTGCTGGCCCGCCACCCTTGCCCTTTCGTGCTTTATTCCGATCTGCGCGGCTTCCGGCTTGATCACGCCGAAGAGGTCGCCCAGAATCAGATCGCCAGAGCCACCCGGGCCGCCATTTCCCGCCAGATCCGCGGCATGGTGCTGTTCAGCCCCGGCCCCAGCGAGAAAAAGCGCGCCGCCTTTTCGAAATTCTGGTCGATCCCTGTCGAGGTTTATGATGACGCAGAACGTGCCGGGGCCGCCTTCCTCGCCCTTCATGACCGGATCTTCGCAGGGGGCGGTGACTGACAGCCCCCTCAGCGCGGCCAGCCGCCCGCGCCGCTATGGGGTGCTGGCGATGCTTTATCTGGCGCAGGGCGTGCCCTCTTATGTGCTGGCCGCCGCCGTGCCGCCGATCCTGCGCGAGCAGGGGGTCTCAAAGACTACGATCGGCTTTCTGGCGCTTTTGCTGCTGCCGCTGGCGCTGAAATTCCTCTGGGCGCCCTGGATCGACCGGCTGCGCTCGCTGCCCATCGGGCCGCGCCGGGCCTGGATCCTGCCGATGCAGTTGGGCACGGCGCTGGCGGTTTTCGCCCTGGCGCTGATCGAGCCGACCGATATTGCCGCGCTGGCGGTGATCGGGCTGGCGCTGGTTTTGCTGACCTCGACGCAGGATATTGCCACCGATGGCTATGCGGTGCTGACGCTTGCGCCCGAGGAACGGGCCAGCGGCAATGCGATCCAGGGCGGCGCGGTGGCGCTGTCGGTTATTATCGGCGGCACGCTGACGCTGGTGCTGTATCACCGGATCGGCTGGCAGGCGACGATGGTGATCATGGGCTGCATCACGCTTTTGCCGCTGCTGGTCCTGCCCATGATGCATGAGGATCAGGCCCGGCCCGCGCCGAAAAACCGCCCCTCGATCCGTGCGTTTCTCGCCCGGCCAGAGGCGGTCAGCGTGCTGGCGCTGGCGCTGTTTTACCGCGCCTCCGAGGGCCTGGTGAAGTCGATGGAGGGGCCCTATCTCGTCGATGCCGGGATGCCTTTGGACTGGATCGGCTATCTCTCGGGCGCGGGGGCGGCGACGGTGGGGCTGGGCGGCTCGTTTCTGGCGGCGATCAGTGTGCGCGGGCGTGGGGCGCATCAGACGCTGATCTGGCTGGGCAGCCTGCGCAGCCTGTGTTTTGCGATCTTTGCGCTGCATGCCTTCGGCGTGATGGGTGGGCTGTGGCCGGTGGCGGCGGCGGCGGTTTTCCAGACGCTGATCCGCTATATGGAGATCGTCGCGCTTTACTCGCTTTTCATGCAGGTCAGCTCATCCGAGCAGCCGGGCACCGATTTCACCCTGCTGGCCTGCGCGCAGATGGTGGTCTATCAGTTTGGCGGCATGGCCTCGGGGGTGATTGCCGACCGGATCGGCTATGGCGGGCTGTTTCTGATTGCCACGCTGATTTCGGTGGTGGCGACCAGGGCGACACGGGCCCATGCAGGCCGCCACCAGCGGCTGTTAAACCGGGCCGGGGTTTAGCGCCGCCCGGCCCGGATCAGAGGGGCGATCAGAGGGGCAGCTTTGCCAGATCAAGGCGCAAAACCGCATCGGGCTTGCCCTCAACCCAGGTCGGGTTCTGCTTGTTGAAGGGCATTTTCACCGTGACAAACAGCAGCTGGCCATCGGCGGACAGCTCCAGGCTGTTGGGGTGGGGCGGCAGGTCCAGCTGCGCTTTGATCGCATAGCTTTGCGCATCGATCACCGCCAGGCCGCCTGTGCCCATCGGCTCGGCATGCGAGGCCCCGCGCCAGCTGACGTAAATCTCGGCCCGTGCCGGATTATAGCAGACATCCAGCGCCCCGAGGCCGATATCCACCCGCGCCAGCTGATCGCCACTGGCCGCGTCAAAGGCATAAAGCGCCCCGGTTTTGGAATCGCTGGCGAAAAGGCGTTGGCCCGGCTGATCCAGCACGAGGTTCAGGAAGAAATGCTGCGAGGTCTCTGGCGCGTCCTCGGCGCTTTCGCCGGTCGAAATCGCCCCCAGCCGCGCCCCGTCCGGGGACAGCACCAGGATCTCTTCGCGCCCGCTGCCGCTGACGTAAAGCCGCCCGGCCTGGGCATCAAAGGCTGCCCCCGTCGTCCAGAGCCCGGCCGGAACGCTGTGCAAAAGCCGCAGCTCTTTGGTGTCGATGATCCAGACCAGGCTTTGCGGATTGCCGGGGCTGGTGACAAAGGCCAGCCCCCGCGCCGGATCCAGCCGGATCATCCGCGTGTGCTGCATATAGTTCTTCTCGCCCGCCTTCTGGCCCAGCTGGATCATGCCCAGCACATCGCCCTGACGCGCGTCCAGCACCGTCAGCGAGCCATCCATCGTATTGCCGACGTAAAGCCGCCCGGCCGCGCGGTCCAGCGTCAGGGCAAAGGGCCGCCGATCCAGCCGGAACTGGCGCAGCGGGCTGAGATCATCGGCCTTCAGCACATGGACAAAGCCCTCTGTGCCCGCCTCAAAGGAAGGGGCCGAGGCCACGAAGACCAGGCCCTCTTCGGCCCAGTGCACCAGCTCATAGGCGCCGGGGATGCTGTCTGTGCGGATCAGGGCGGCGCCGATTTCGGCGGATGTCAGGGGTGCGGGTTGGGATGCGGGGGTGGTCATGGGGGTGGTCATGGACGGGCCTCCTGCGCCGGGGGCGCTGTCAGAACGGGGGATCGTGTGGCGAGGATTGGCTGGTCCCTGCTTTGCACAAAAAAGGGCGGCTTGCCAGCCGCCCCGGATGTCATTCCGCCAGTGTCATTCCGCCAGTGTCGGCCTTCAGGTGGCAGCCCGCCCGTTGACGCCCACCTGTGGCCGCCCTCCAGCGGCTGCGGATAAGTGGCTGCGGATCAGTGGGCCCCGCCCGGCTGGTCGATATTGCCATGCAGCAGCGCCCGGCTTTCATCCAGGCCGCCCGATTGTTCCAGCACCATCCGCTCGGCGTCGCGGGTGCGGATATCGGCCATTGTATCCTCGACCAGGATCGGATCCTCGCCCAGCCGCAAGAGCGCCTCGCGCCCCATGACCATCGCCGATTCAAAGGTCTCGCGGATCTGGAAGGCCGCGCCATCGGCCAGCAGCTCCTGGGCGTGCTGGCGTGACAGGGCGCGGGCCATGACCGGAACCATCGGAAACTCATGCCGCGCCAGGCTGACAATATGCGAAATCGCTTCGCGCTCAGAGGCTGCGACCAGGATCAGGCTGGCGTGCTGCGCCCCTGCCGCATGCAGGATATCCAGCCGCGAGCCATCGCCGTAAAACACCCTGAACCCATATTGCCCCGCATCGCGGATCGCCTGGGGATCGGTGTCGATGATCGAGACCGAATAGCCCCGCGCCAGCAGCGGCTGGCTGACGATCTGGCCAAAGCGGCCAAAGCCGATCAGCAGCACCTGGCCCGCCAGCCCCTCGGGCGTGTCGAGCCCCTCCAGCGAGGGGGCGGCTTTGGGGGCCAGCCGGCCATGCGCGATGATCATCAGCGGCGTCAGCACCATCGAGATGATGATGATCGCGGTCAGAGTGGCGTTCCATTCCGCGGTCAGGATGCCGAATTGCGTGGCGCTGGCGTAAAGGACAAAGGCGAATTCGCCACCCTGGGCCATCAGGACCGCGCGTTCCAATGCCTCGGATTTCGGGGCTTTGGTGGCGCGGGCGACGCCGTAGATCACCAGCATTTTCAGGATCATATAGGCCGGAACAGAGATCAGGATGATCGACCAGTTGCTGGCGATGATCTGCAGATCCAGCGCCATGCCGACGCCGATGAAAAACAGCCCCAGCAAAAGGCCGCGAAACGGTTCGATATCGGCCTCAAGCTGGTGGCGGAAACTGGATTCCGAGAAGAGAACCCCGGCCAGAAACGCCCCCATCGCCATGGAAAGCCCGCCCGCATTCATCAAAACCGCTGCGCCCAGCACCACCAGAAGGGCGGCGGCCGTCATCACCTCGCGCGCGCCAAAGCGCGCCAGCAGGCGAAACATCGGGTCCAGCAGGTAGCGCCCGGCCAGCACCAGAACGAGGATCGCGCCCAGCCCGATGCCCACATTCGCCAGGCGGTCAGCCAGCGTCGCCTCTTCGGCACCAGGCGCCAGGAAAGCCACCAGCGCCAGCAGGGGCACAATCGCCAGATCCTCGAACAGAAGGATCGCAATCATCCGGCGGCCCTGGGGTTTGGCCATCTCGCCGCGTTCCTGAAGCATCTGCATGACGATGGCGGTTGAGGTCAGCACAAAGCCGGTGCCCGCCACGAAACTGGCCGCCACCGGATAGCCAAGCGCGATGCCCACCCAGACCAGCGTTGCAATCGCAAGGCAGACCTGCAGCGCACCCAGGCCGAAAATCTCGCCCCGCATCGCCCAAAGCCGCGAGGGCTGCATCTCAAGCCCGATGATGAACAGGAAAAGCACGACGCCCAGTTCGGCGATATGGATCACCGATTGCGCGTCGTGGAAAAAGCCAAAGCCCCATGGCCCGATTGCCAGCCCCGCCGCCAGATATCCCAGCACCGAGCCAAGGCCGATCCGGCGAAAGAGCGGCACCGCCAGCACCGCAGCCGCCAGCAAAACGACCACCGGGATCAGATCGAAACTGGCATGCGCGGCCCCGGCCGCCTGAGTTGGATCCGCCATTCGCGCAGCCTTTCCCGGGTCGAACATACCCGGCGTTACCAGTGACAAAACCGGCCAGGCAAATGCGCCAGCCGGGCGCGGTTTTGGGCCGCTTTCCCAGCCTTTATTGCGCCTTTTGGTCCCGATCAATCCGGCAATTATGATCAGATCATCTGACAGCCGCGCACAATAGCGCAGCGAGGGCGCATCGGGGCCGCATCGGTGGCGCAGCGCAGCGGGCGGGCCGCAAAATGCGGCAGATCAGCGGGCGGCGGCGCCGCGTTCCTGGGCGCGCGCCGGGGTGACGCCGAAGGTGCGCTTGAAGGCGGTCGAGAAATTCGCCGGGCTGGAATAGCCCGCCAGATGCGCTGCCTGCGCCACATTCACCGCGCCCCGGCTAAGGGCGGTAAAGGCCGCATCCAGCCGCTGGGCGCGGATGAACTCGCCGGGGCTGCAGTCAAGCTGTCTGCGGCACAGCCGCTGCAGGCTGCGCAGCCCAAGGCCACAGGCCCGCGCCAGCGTCTCTGGCGCAAGCGCCGGGTCGTCAAGATGGCCCGCGATATAGCCAGCCAGCGTCGCAATCCGGGGGTCAGACAGGTTTTCGCCCAAAGGCGCCAGGCTGTGGGCATCATCGTCCGCGATATCCTGGCCCGCGCAATCATGGCCCGCGATCCCGGCGCGAAGGGCGGCGGGGGGCGGTTCGGCGGCCTCAAGGGCGGCGCGGTAAAGCTCGATCCCGCGCGACATCAGCAAAAGGCTGCCATGGCCGGGCCGGCGCGAATCAAAGGTGCCGCCGCGATGGGCCTCGGTAATGCTTTGCGCCAGCCGCAGCATCGCGGCATCGGGCGTCCAGATGCGATGTGAGATGCCATTTTGCACCCCCCGCCCAAAGCCCGCCGCCACCCCGCGCACCTCGCCCGCATGATCCAGCCAGTCGGGATCGGTGGTGATCGCAATCTTGACCAGCGGATGGCCATAGCTTTCGAAATACTGCAGCTGCGCCTCGGCCCCGATGCGCAAAAGCAGCGCCTTTGGCCCCGGATCATCGGGCATCACGGTGGAAAGCGTGATCTGGGTCTGGTTGACGCGAAAGCGCTGATGGCCGTTCAGCAGCAAAAGCAGCATCTGCTTTGGCGCGACCATGCCCGCGCTGAGATCCTCTACGCCGGTCACCCGCTCATGCATGACGCCGATGCGCAGATTTCCGGGATAGCGAAAGACGGTCATGACGGGCTGCGCATGGCTGATGACGCCCGGGCAAACAAGATTGTCGCCATAACAAAACCCCAGAAAATGGTGCCGCCGTCCCGCCTCATATAATACCTGCCCAAAATACTCAAGAACTCGGCAATCCGGTCTGACAGCCGTCAGGCGGCCTTTTGCCGGGGTTGTGAAAGGATGGATCATGGCAGGAAAAATGACGCAGGGGCTGTTGCTGGCGACCAGCGCCTGGATGGTGCTGGCCCCGCTGGCACAGGCGCAGACCACCGGCGAGGGCGCGGCCCAGGACAGCAAGAGCCTGGGCACGATCCATCTGGATGGCACCAAAGGCTATGTGGCCGGCAAATCGCGTGCGGGCACCAAGACAGACACCCCGCTTGAGGAAACCCCGGCCTCGGTCTCGGTGGTGACAGAGGCGCAGATCGCCGATCAGGGCGCGAAATCGGTGGCCCAGGCGCTGCGCTATACGCCGGGCGTCTCGGCGGAATATCGCGGCGCCTCGAACATCAGCGATGAGGTCTATATGCGCGGCTTTGGCTATGCGCCGCGCTATGTGGACGGGCTGGCTTTTGGCGGCTCTGGCCAGCAGATCGACGCCTGGGCGCTGGAAAGCGTGGCAGCGGTCAAGGGCCCGGCCTCGGTGCTTTATGGTCAGGCCAGCCCCGGCGGGCTGATCGATTCCACCACCAAAAAGGCCGATGGCCGCACCATCAACCACATCGGCATGTCGACCGGATCGCATAGCCGCGCCGAGGCCCGTTTCGACTTTGCCCGCCAGATCGAGGGCACCGATCTGGCCTGGCGTTTTGTCGGCAATGCCGCCCAGGCCGATACCCAGGAAAAAGGCCTGCAGACGCGCCGCCTGATGCTGGCCCCCTCGGTCCGCTGGACCCCCGATGATGCCACCAGCCTGACCGTCTTTGCGATGTATCAGCGCGAGCCCGATGCCGGTTACCGCAATTTCCGCGAATATCTGGGCACTGTGGTCCCCACCACCTATGGCTATATCCCCGCCGATTTCCTGGTGGGTCAGGCCGATTTTGAACGCTCCAGCCGCACTGCCCATTCGCTGGGCTTCGATTTCGAACATAAACTCAGCGAGACCCTGACGCTGCGCAGCAAGGGCCGGATCTCGCAGGGCGACTGGACGCAGCGCACGCTGGTCTGGGGCAGCCTGGCCGCCGATGAGCGCACCATCTCGCGCAGCGTGACGGAAAGCTATTCCGAGACCCGTCAGGCCACGCTCGACAATCAGGCAGAGCTGAAGTTCCGGACCGGGGCGGCCGAGCATACGCTGCTTGCGGGCTTTGATGTGCAATATACCAGGGGCCGTTCGTCCGGGACCTCGGGGGCGGCGGTCAATCCGATCGACTGGACCAATCCGGGCGCCAGCACCATCGGCACCATCGGCGCACCGCGCAATACCAATGACAGCACCAGCCATACCCGCCAGCATGGGCTTTATCTGCAGGATCAGATCGCCTGGAACGGGCTGAACGTGCAGGCCGGGCTGCGCTATGACTGGGCGACCAGCGTCTCGCAAAACAACATCAGCGGCAATCGCACCCATATCGATTCAGAGGCGCTTTCGGGCCGCCTGGGCGCGCTTTACGACTGGGGCAATGGCTTTGCGACCTATGCCAGCTATTCGACCTCTTTCGAGCCGGTCAATCAGGTGCCGCAGGCCGGGGAATCCGCCTTTGATCCGACCGAGGGCAAGCAGCTAGAGGTTGGCGTGAAATGGGCCAACAGCGATGACAGCCTGACGGCGACGCTGTCGGTCTATGACCTGCGCCAGACCAATGTGATGAAATCGGTGCCCGGCACCTCGCCCGCCCGCTATGAGCAGGTCGGCGAGATCCGCAGCCGTGGCGTCGAGCTTGAGGTGCAGGGCCAGGTGACCGAGGCCTTCTCGATGATCGGCTCTTACAGCTATAACGACTCGCGCATCTCGAAGTCGAACAATGCCGCAGAGGTCGGGCTGCACAATGACCGCGTGCCGATGCATCAGGCGGCGCTTTGGGGCAAATACAGCTTTGAAAGCGGCTGGGATCTGGCGCTTGGCCTGCGTTACATGGGCACCAGCTTTGACCGCACCAATCAGTGGAACGCCCCGGCGGTGACCCTGGTCGATCTGGCGGTGGGCTATGATCTGGGCCGCTTCGACAGCCGCTATGACGGGATGCGCGCCCAGCTGAACGTGACCAACCTGACGGATGAGTTCTATACCGCCTCTTGCGCCAGCCGCTTTGCCTGCTTCGTCGGCAATGAGCGCAACGTCACCCTGGCCCTGGACTACCAATGGTAAAAGCATCTGATCGCATGACGGGGGGCCTGGTGGCCCCTCAAACTGCCGCCAGACAGATCTCCCGGGCCGTGGTCCGGGATTTTCTGCATCTGTGTGCCGGCCATATCCGTATGGGTCTGCTGGCGTTTTCAGTGACGGCTTTGCTGGCCGCGCCGGATCTGGCCCGCGCCGATCTGACGCAACTGCAGCCCGGCCAGGCGTTGCGCACGGAAATCGGGGCGCAAAGCGCCGATTTCGCGCTGGAAACCAGCCCCGGCGACTATCTGGCGGGCCGGATCAGCGGCGCGGGCCAGGCGGTCAGCGCCGATCTGCTGTTCCCCGATGGCCGCCATTTCCGCCGCCTCAGCGCAGGTTCAAGTGGCGAGATCCGCTTTCAGCTGGTCTCCGAAAGCGAGGGGCTGATCCTGCGCCTTGGCGGCGAAGGCCCGGTCACGCTGCTGCTTGAGACCCGGCTTGCCCTGCAGATGCAGACCCCGCCCGCGCCGGAATGGCTGAGCCCGCGCATCGCGCAGATGGCGGCGGAGCTTGCCGCCGGCGGCACGACCGGGGCTTTCTGGCAAGAGATCACCGCCAATGGCACGCCCCTGATCGAGACGGTTGAGGGCAAGACTATAATGACCTTCCTCTGGCGCGGGGCCACGCGCAATGTGCGGCTGATCGGCGGCCCTTCGAATGACCATGAATGGCTGGCGCGGCTGGGCGAATCTGACATCTGGTTCAAAAGCTTTGAGGTGCCGCCGGGCACGCGCCTGTCGTATCAGCTGGCCCCCGATGTGCCCGATATCCCCGGCACCGCGCGGGCCAGACGCGGCGCGCTTTCCGCCACCGCCCAGGTCGATCCGCTGAACAAAGCGCCCTGGCCCGCAGACGCGCCGGACCGTTTCAGCCAGGAGGCCAGTGTCGCGCTGCCCGATGCGCCGCTGCAACCAGGCTGGCCGCCCGCACCTGATGCCAGCCCGCAGATCAGCCGTTTCGCCTTCGACAGCCCGGCCCTTGGCAACAGCCGCGAGATCACCATCAGCCAGCCGCAGGATCTGGACCCCACCGACCCGGATCTGGTCCTTCTGTTTCTCTTCGATGGCGAGCGGGCGCAAAGCGATGTGCAGGCCCCGGCGCTGCTGGATGGGCTGACCCGCGCAGGCCGCCTGCCGCCGGTGGTTGCGGTGATGATCCCCTCGATCGACAGCGCAACCCGCGCGCGCGAGCTGCCAGGAGACAGGGTTTTCGCCGATGTTCTGGCCGATGACCTGCTGCCAGAGGTGCTGGCCCGCGCCGGGATCCGCGCCAATCCCGCCCGCACGGTGCTGGCGGGGGCCAGCTATGGCGGGCTGGGGGCGGCGCGGATCGCCATTCAGCGCCCCGATGCCTTTGGCAATGCGCTGTCGATGTCGGGCTCTTTCTGGTGGGCGCCCGAGGGGGTGGACACCGATGGCACACCCTGGGTCGCCTCGCTGATCGCGGGCGGTGAAAAGCTGCCCCTGCGGGTGTTCCTGTCGGGGGGGCTGTTTGAAACCGGGCGCGACGGCACGGCGGGGATCCTTGAGACTTCCCGCATCCTGCGCGACACGCTGCGCCTGAAAGGCTATGAAACCCATTGGCGCGAATATGCGGGCGGGCATGACTATGTCATCTGGCGCGGTGCCCTGGCCGATGGGCTGATTGCACTTTTCGGCAAGTGATGGCGAGGCCCGGGCGGGGGACGGCGAAATATCTTGCCGCATATCCCGCCCGGGAATAGTAAGGGAAAAATTCCTTCGGTGAGCCATGATCGCAGATAAAATCACGCTTTGCCTGACCATGGGCCGCCGCCCCGATCTGCTGCGCCAGACGCTGCAAAGCCTGAAAGGCCTGCCCCCCATGGCGGTGCTGGCGATCAATGATTTCGGCGATGAGGAAACCAATGCCGTTTTCCGCGAGATGTGCCCGCATGGCCGCCTGATTGATGCGGGGCGGCACCTCGGCCATCACGGCGCGGTCGATCTGATGTATGCCGAGGTGAAAACCCCCTATATCTTCCATTGCGAGGACGACTGGGGCTTTACCCGCACCGATTTTCTGGAAGATGCGGTTCGGCTGTTGCATACGGATCCGCTGATCTCGGTCGTATGTCTGCGGGCCAGCGGTGATATTCCGCTCTCTGATGCTGATCGCAAGCTGGTGCAAAACGAGACCCGCGACGGCATCGCCCTGCAACGGATGGAGGCGGTGCATCCGCAATGGCACGGCTTCAGCTTCAACCCGCATCTGGCCGAAAAGCGGCTTTGGGAAGAGCTGGGCGGCTTTTCGCAATTCGAAAAAGAGCGCTATGTCTCGCGGTTTTTGCGGGCGAAAGGGCGCTATGTGGCGTTTCTTCTGCCCGAGGCCTGCCGCCATATCGGCGACAATCGGTCAAACACGCCGGGCCGCGACAGCCTGTTCCGCCGCGTCAAGAAATGGCTGCGCGGGATCAAAAGCGTCAGCTAAGCCGCATCAGCGGGCCTTGCCGCATATCGGGGGCAGGGCCCTCAGCCCTTAAAGGTCGTCGGCATCTGAAAGATCGGCGACCGGGGCGGCAGCGGCCCCGACGCGCCAGCGGCGATGCATCCAGATCCATTGATCGGGATGTTTGCGCACCTGTGCCGCCAGGCTGTCATTCAGGGCCTGGGTGGTGACCAGCGGGTCCCCCGCCGGGATCGGGGCCTCTGTGATCAGGTCAAAGCCCAGGTCGGGGCGGCGAATGCCATAGGCCGGCACGATCAGCGCGTTGTATTTCAGCGCCATCTCGGCCACCGACAGCGAGGTCATCGCCTGGTGCCCCATGAAATCAAGCGGCACGCCCGAATACATATGCTGATCCAGCACCACCCCCAGCATGCCGCCGCCTTTTAAAAAGCGCAGCATCTCGGCCATGCCATTGCGGTTGCGGGGGAAAAGCGGCTCGCCGATCCGCTCGATGGTTGAGACGTAGTGATCGTTGAAAAAGCGGTTCACCATCGGCTTGTAAAGCCCGCCGACCGGATAGCCCCGCGCGATCAGCGCGGCGCGCATGGCGTCGTAATTGCCGATATGGCCGGTGACCAGCAGGACCGGGCGGCCCTGGCGATGCGCCTCTTCCAGGGCAGCGATGCCTGGGCCCTGCAGCGGCTCGGCAGCGATGCGGCGGCTGAATTCCTCGGGCGAGTAAAGCTCGATCATGGTGCGGCCAAAGCTGGCGGGCACCTCGCGCTGCAGGCGGCGGATCTCGGCCTCTGGCAGGTCGGGCATGATCAGCTTCAGGTTCTCGCGGATGCGCCCGCGCCAGTTGGTGAAACGCGACAACAGCCGCAAAAACCAGGCCGCAATCGCCAGCCGCTGCCGCCAGGGAAAGCGCAGCATCAGCCAAAGCGCCGCCCGCAGGATCCGGTCGGTGACCCAGTCAAGCGCGGTCTCAAGGCGGTTGCGGCTGTGACCGCTGGATTTGTTGATCGGCGATTTCATTCCGGCCCGTCCATTGCGCCAGTTTCAGAGTTTTCCGGTCCCGGCCTAAGGTTCAGCAATGGCAGCAAAAGGGCAAGGCTGCGCTGGCTGGCCCCCTGATGGCGGCTTTGCTCGGCCCGGGCGGCGCTTTGCATATGGTGCAAGAGGGCCGGATCGGCAAGCAGGCCCGCCACCGTCTGCGCAAGGCTGGCGGCATCGGTGACCTCGCGCATCGCCCCTGCCGCGCCAAGGGCCTGATAGGCGGCAGCGGCATTGCGCAGATAGGGGCCCGCCAGAATCGGGCAGCCTGCGGCGGCGGCCTCATAGGGGGTATGGCCGCCAGGCCCGGGGCGCAAAGAGCCGCCGATCAGCGCCAGATCGGCGGCCGCATAGACGCTGCCCATCAGGCCAAGCGTGTCGATCAGATGCACAGCGGTATTGGCGTCAGGCTGCTGGCCAAGGCTTTGACGGGTAAAGGAAATCCCGCGACGTTTCAGCAGATCCGCGACGCTTTCGGCCCGCGGCGGATGGCGCGGGGCCAGCAGCAAAAGCCCCGGCTGATCCAGCGCGGAAAGCGCGTCGAGGACGATTTCCTCTTCGCCCTCATGGGTTGAGGCGGCGGCCCAGATCGAGCGCGGGCGGGCCGCCTGCTGCCAGGCCTGGACCAGCGCCGGATCGACTGCGGGCGCGGCGATATCGGCCTTCAGATTGCCCGGCGCATGCAAGATCCCCGGCGCGACGCCCAGGCGCAAAAATTCATCGCGCAGGCTGTCTTCCTGCAGGGTGATCAGGTGCATGGGGCGCAAAAGCACGGCAAAGCTGCGCGGGGCGCGGCTGCGGGTTTTTGAGGGCCGGGCGTTCACAAGCGCCGCCGGGATGCCGCGGACGGCCAATGTCTGCATCATCCGGGGCCAAAGATCGCCCTCGACGAACAGCGCCGCATCGGGGCGCCAGTGATCGAGAAAGCCCGTAACGGCGGCAGGCGTGTCGATGGGCGCAAACTGATGCAGCGCACCTGGAATACGGTTGGCCACCACCGTCGCGCCGGTGGCACTGGTGGTGGTGATCAAAACCCGCAGGCCGGGCTGCGCCAGCAAAAGCCCTGCCAGCGGGATGATTGAGACCACCTCACCGACCGAGGCCGCATGCAGCCAGATCAGCCGTCCTTCCGCCTGCAGGTCGGGGCGTGGCAGGCTGGCCTTGCCGAACCGCTCGCCCAGGCGGTCGGGCGGGGCCTGCATACGCCTGTGCGCCCGCGCCGCAAGGTGGCTCAGAGCGCAGGGAAAGGCCCAGGAAAACCCCAGCCAAAGCCGCAGCAAAAGGGGGGTCACGGCCGCGCCCCTGCTGTCAGGGCCGGGTTAATTGCCACGCCGAAAGGCACGCTGTTTGAACCAGGCGATGATCTTGTTGCGCCACAACCGCTGTTGTTTTGCCCAGCCATAATACCAGCTGCGCCCGTTTGCCTTGCGCAGGGCCCCATTGCCGTCGATATCGCTTTCCACCCCGGTCTGGCTGGTGATCGGCGGCCAGATCGCATAGCCAGAGCCGCGCTTGACCATGATCTCGCGCAGCTGGGTGTCGATGGGCATCGTCACGACCGAGTGGTTCTGGCGCACATTCTGCGCCCCCTCACGCGTCCACAAAAGCGCGGTGGTCAGCATCGGGAAATAATGCGCCCGCACCAGATCATGGCCGCCCGAGAGGTGATCGGTCGGCGTGTAGATCTTCATCTTGTTCGGCCCCAGATGAACGATGTCCCAGGGCTGGCCTTTGGCCTCAAGCGCGCGAAGCGCCTCGTCGATCACGGGGACGAAATCGGGGGCGATCTGCGCGTCATCCTCAAGCACGATACCATAGGGCTGACCCGAGGCCAGAAAGCGGTCGATACACTCAAGATGACTGCGATAGCAGCCATATTCCGCCCCGCGAAGTGGCCGCCCCAGGAACCGATGCGCCTTTTTCAGATCGCAGTCCTGGGCGGTGACAAGGTCGATTTTGCGCCCGTCAAAGGCGGGGACACGTTCAGCCCAGGTGATGCCGACGGCACTCAGCCCGGCCTCGATCGAGGCGCGGCGCTCATCCGAGCTGTCGAGGTTGATGTAATAGACGGGGATGTCACCATTCATCATGAAGCACCTTGCTGACGAAGCTTTCGGCCGGGAAAACCCCGTTGTATTTTTCATTTACATAGCGGGTCAGATGGCTGCCCCAAAGATGCACCGCATAGGCCTCGGGGGGCGCATCGGCGGCGCTATAGCTGCCGGGATCGGCGAAAAGCGGGATTCCTGACATCGGAACCGGATAGAACGTATTCAATGGCCTGATATGCGCAATCTCTTCGCTGCGCTTCAGCTCGGCGGTGAAAAGAGCGGGACCAATGGAGCCCCAGGGCCATCTTTCGATCGGCAAACCACCCGACAGAATGTTTTTCACATGATACTTAAACCGCTTAAATCCCTCCAGCCGCGGCGGCATGCCCCTGGTTTCGGCCGAAAAAGCCGATAGCGCTGCAAGGGCGGCTGATCCTTTGGGCAGTTTCAGAACCGCAGAACCGGCAGAATCCTTCGCCTCATATCCGAAAACATTATCATCGGGAAAGTCGAACGGTCTTAGCGCAATGACATCCAGATCGACCCAGGTGAAATCGGTCTTTGCAACCATGGCGTAACGGAACAAATCCGAATGCAGGGCCGGACTTTTGGTCCGACGATGCAAAACGATACGACCCAGATCAAGCACAGTCCGTGCATCGGCCTGGATTACATCCGGCGGGCAATTGACAATCGGATCATAGGAAAACAACGTAAATTCATGGCCATGGCGCTGAAAAGACCGGATCGAGGCCAGCTCAATCGGCCCAAGGCTTTTGCCGATCCACAGGCTCGCAATAGTTTTCAGCATGCTTCATACTTTCCCGTAGCCATCAGCCTGCTCCGGCTTGCCACTTACTGCGGATACTTCAGCGTCATAGCCCGCCTGCAGCGCCTGCCAGTCCTGGGGTGACCAGTGCAGCCCGGCCACTTTGCCCTGTTCCTTGACCAAAGAGCGGTGCAGGCGCGAGAGGTTCTCTGCCTGCCAGCCACCGGGCCTCCGGCGGGCGCATTTATCGAAATCGATCAGCCAGACCTTCCCGGCCTCATCCAGCAGGATATTGCGGCAGTTCAGATCGGTGTGATCGACGCCTGCGACATGCATCTGCGCAATCACCTGCCCGATTTGCCCCCAAACCGCCGCCGACAAAGGTGCATCACGCAAAACCTCGGCCAGGGTGCGGCTTTGGGGGATGCGCTCGGTGATCAGATCGGCGCGGTAGAAAAGCCCCGCAGGCTGATAGCGGGCCATGATCGGGCGCGGCACGGGCAGGCCCTGTTCGCGCATCCAGTCGAGCAGCATGAACTCTTCCATCGCACGGCTTTGTGCGGCGGGGCGGCGCAGGTATAGGTCGCGGTTTACACGCCCCACCAGCCCGCCGCGCCAGAAGTGCCGCCAGACCAGCTCCAGCCCGTTATAGCGCAGAAACCAGGCCTGATTGCGCCCGGTTGAACTGCCCGCAAGATGGCCGTTCTCGCGCAGCCAGGCCAGGTCGAAAAGGCGCGGCTCGCCCTGGGGCAGGGCTGTGCTGTCATACCACAGGACGCAGCCTTTTTCCTGGCTTTTGGTCAGTGTCACCGGCCGGGCCCCCTTAGCGCCAAAGCTCGTCTACCCAGGCGACGGGCAGCACGCGCCGATACCATTTGCCAGAGCGCCCGATGATCGCGTCAGGCGGGTTGGGCTTGCCGTGGAAGACCACGACCTTTGCACCCTCGGGGATGCGGGCGGGGCGGAAAAAGCCCATCAGCCCGCGATACATGCAATGGCGCTTGAAGCTGACGCACCAGCCCTTCGGCCAATAGTCCATCTTGCCCTGGCGCGAGAAATAGGAGGTCACGAATTCCTGCTCATTGCGGTAATCGGTCTGGGCGGACTGCAGCCCTCCTGCCAGATGCGCGATCAGATCGGCATGCGCACCCGCGGTGAAGCGAAAGACCGAGGTATTGCCGGTTTCATCGCGCTTGTCCCATTCCTTGATCACGAGGAATTCGCCGGGCGGATCGAAGAAGGCATCCAGCGGCCCGGTGATGACGATATCGACATCAAGGAACAGCACCGGCCCGGTCAGATCATGCAGGGGGGCGGCAAAGACGGTGGCCTTCAGCCAGCCGTGCAGACGCGTCCAGCCGGTGGCGGCGTCAAACTCGGGGATGCCGATTTTCGGCAGCGGATCGGTTTCGATCCCGGGGGCGATGCCGGTGGCATCATCGGTGAAACAGACGAAACGGTAAGGGCGCGACATATTGCGCTGCACCATATTGTGCAGCTTGTTCACATAGTCCGGCCCGTATTTGGTGCCCCATTTGACGCAGATGATATTGACCAGTTCCATGCGTTTGCCCCGCAAATGATGCCCAACCACCCCCAGCCACATCCGGTGCCAGCCCTGTGCCACCTGGTGCCGCGCCCGGGGCGCAGAGGTCCCGTCTCTGCTATCGGGGCAGAGGCGGCGAAAGTCAATTCCGGGGCCGGGATAGGCCCCGGAATGCGCGGAACTGGGGGCCAGGCACGGCTTTAATGCCGGAATTGCGCCGGGTTGATGCCATGGCGGGCCATTTTATCGTAAAGCGTCTTGCGCGGCAGCCGCAGCTGCACCAGCGCCGCCGCGACAGAGCCGCCAGCCCGGCGCAAAGCGGCGCGGATCAGCTCTGCCTCATAGGCGGCGACCTGTTCGGCCAGGCCCGCCTCTGGGGGGGCGCCATCCGGATTGCCCCCCTGGCCGTCCGCGCCCCAGGGGGCAGGGGGCCCGAGTGTTGTCAGGCCAAAGGCCACGGCTTCGGCGAATTGCTGCAACTCGCGCAGATTGCCGGGCCAGTCATGCGCCGAAAGCCGCGCGGTGATCTGCGACGAGAGCGGCGGCACCGCCAGATTGAGCCGGCGGCAGGTCTGCAGCAAGAGGCGGCGGAACAGCGGCGGCACATCCTCGCGCCGCGCGGCCAGCGGCGGCACCCCGATCACGATCCCCGACAGGCGGTAAAGCAGATCGGCGCGAAATCCCTGCCCGGATTGGGGGCCGGATTGCGGGCCGGATTGCGCCAGCACCGACAGCTCGGTCGCGCTGCCGGTCAGCACCCGCATATCCAGCGGCCGGGGCGCGGTGCCACCTGCGGGCGTGAACTCATCCGCGCCAAGGATCGCCAGCAGCCGCGCCTGCAAGGGGGCGGCCAGCATGTCGATCCCTTCCAGAAACAGCGTGCCGCGATGGGCCTTTTCCAGATAGCCCGGCACCCGTCCGATGCGCGGTGCGCTGGCGGCCTGACCGAAGAAATCGGCGTCAAAGCGGGCCGGATCCAGCGCCGCGCAAACCACATGCACAAAGGCGCGGCCCCGCCTTGCGCCTTTGGCATGCAGCGCCCGCGCCACCGCCTCTTTGCCAACCCCGGTCTGGCCGATGATCAGCGCATCCACCCCCGCCTCGGCCACCCGGGCGATGGTCTGGCGCAGATGGGTCATCGCAGCGCTGTCGCCTGAAAGGCGCAGATCGCCCTCATCTTCGTCATCAAGGGGCCGCGCGGCGCGCAGCTGGCGGTTTTCCAGCGTCAGCTGCCGCGCCTGGCCTGCCCGGCGCAGGGCCGCCGCCAACACATCCGAGCCGACAGGCTTGGTCAGGAAATCCCAGGCCCCCGCCTTCAGCGCGGCCACCGCCATCGGCACATCGCCATGCCCGGTCAGAAGGATCACCGGCAGATCCGGGTCCATCGCGCGGATGCGGCGGTGCAGCTCGAAGCCGTCGATCCCGGGCATGCGCACATCCGAGAGGATGACGCCGGGATAATCGGGGCCCAGTCCTTCCAGCGCCTTTGCGGCATTGTCAAAGGGCTCTGTCCGAAAGCCCGCAAGCCGCAGCGCCTGGGTCTGGGCGGCCAGCAGATCGGTGTCATCCTCGATCACCCGCACCAGGGGCAGATCTGCGCCCGGCCCGGCGTTGGCTGCGCGGGCAGTCAGATTGCGGCTCATGTTGAAGACCCTTCTGGCAGGGGCAGGGGCAGGGTCAGGCGAAAGACCGCGCCCTGGCCGCTGATCGGCGGGTCTGCCCGCAGATCGCCGCCGAAATCGCGCAAAATATCCTGGGCGATCACCAGGCCCAGCCCCAACCCGCCGGGCTTGCTGGTCAGGAAGGGCGTGAAAAGCTGGCCCGCCACCCCGGGATCAAGGCCCGGCCCATTGTCGCTGACGCTGATCTCGACCTGATCCGGCCCGAGCGTCACGGTGATGGTGATCTGCGGATCGGGGCGGCCAGACAGCGCCTCTTGCGCGTTCTGGATCAGATTGACCAGCACCTGTTCCAGCCGGACGGCCTCGACCGCGACGCGCAGATCGGGATCGGGGTTTTCGATCAGGATCTCTGCCCCTTCGGCGCGGCGGCGGCTGGCGGTCAGCAGGACCGAGGCCTCGATCACCTCGCGCAGGATCACCGGGCGGGTTTCTCCGGTTGCTTTGCGGGCAAAGCTGCGCAGTTCGGTGGTGATCTGGGCGATACGATCGCTCATCCGCACGATCGCAGAGAGATTGTCGCGCATCTCTGCCGGGCCGCGTTTGGGCATCAGCGCCAGCGCGTTTTCGGCCAGCAGGCGAATGGTGGCCAGCGGCTGGTTCACCTCATGCGCAAGGCCCGCCGTCACCTGGCCCAGCGTCGCCAGCTTATTGGCCTGGACCAGATCGGCCTGCATGCCCGCCAGCCTTGCCTCGGCGCGGCGGCGCTCGGCCATCTCATCCTGCAGATCGCGGGTGCGGGCGCTGACGGCGGCCTCCAGCTCGTGGCGGTGACGGGTATCGGCGGCAATCCGTGCCTCGATCCGCGCGCTTGCCCTGCGGCGCGCCATCAGCACGCGGTCCAGCCCGAAAGCCAGCATGAAGAAAAGCGCCCCGATCCCGCCCGCCGCCGAAAGCGCCGCCTGCATTGCCCCTGCCGCCGGCACCGCATGGATCAGCTGCCAGCCCGGCGGCGACAGCGGCAGGCGCACCACCAGCCGGTCAGCGCCGATGGGTGGCGGTGGCGCGAAACGGTCCCCGGGGCGGTTCGAGATCACCACCTGCCCGGTCTCATCGGTGACCCATGTCTGCACAGAGGTCATATCGGGGGTCATATCGGGGGCCAGATCGCGGGCCAGATCGGGGGGCTCATCGGTAATCTGCTCCGGACGGGCGGCCCAGCTGCTCTCCAGTGCGTCAAACTCGACCTTGACCGCCACAACCCCCAGGGCCGCATCACGGCCACCGCCCCCCGTCGCGTCAGAGACCGCGCCAGCGATCACATGCGAGAGATAAAGCCCGGGCCTTTGGCTGACTGTGCCGAGCGCGAATTCCAGCGCCACCCCCTGCCGCATCGCCCCGGTGAAATAGCCGCGCCAGGCATAAGAGCTGCCGACAAAAGAGGCCGGCTCGTCCCAGTTCGAGGCGGCAATCGCCACCCCCTGGCGGTCCAGCAGATAGATCACCGCGCCATGGGTTTCCGCGCGCAGACGGTCCAGCTTGCGCGAGACCGCCTGATGCCCGCTGATGCCCCCGACCAGCAGCGCCTGGCGCACCGCATCATCATCCGACAGGATCGCCACCACGGCGCGTTGCTGCACAAGCGTGCTTTCCAGCATCTGCGCCCGGGCTTGCGCCCCCGCCTGTGCCTCATCGGTCAGCCGATCCGTCGCGGTCTTATGGGCCAGCCAGCCCAAAGCCGCCATCGCAGCCAGGATCAGGCCAAGCGCCAGCGCCCAGAACGCCGCCCGCGCCCGCAACTGCGGTATCACCCGCGCCCCGGCAAAGACATCTTTGGGCGAAGAACCTGTCACTCGGGCGCTTTCGTTTGTGTGGGTTTCCACATTACATAACATAGATTGTGCGAATTTCCACACAAAATTTCACCCGCTTCCCGGCCTGTTTCCTATGAAATCAACACATTGCCGCAAGGTGCTGAAAGACAAGGCGGCGCTGCACGATCCTGTATCACTTCCTTCACATATCTGTCGCTTGCCTGCCTGGAGGAGGAATCATGCAACCCGACACCACGATGCCGCAGCCTCATGCGGAGCGCCCCTTCTACCGCCATCTCTACTTTCAGGTGCTGGTCGCCATCGTGGCGGGCGCGCTGCTGGGCCATTTCTGGCCGCTGGTCGGCGAGGCGATGAAACCATTGGGAGATGGCTTCATCAAGCTGGTTAAAATGATCATCACCCCGGTCATTTTCCTGACAATCGTCACCGGGATCGCGGGCATGACCAGCCTGCGCGGCGTCGGATCTGTGGTGGGCAAGGCCTTCGCCTATTTCCTGTTCTTCTCGACGCTGGCGCTGGTGGTTGGTCTGATCATGGCCAATCTGGTGCGCCCCGGCGCGGGGATGAATGTCGATCCGGCGACGCTGGATGCCTCGAAAGTGGCCACCTATACCGAAAAGGCCCATGAAAGCACGCTGACCGGCTTTGTGATGGATATCATCCCCGACACGATGACCTCGGCCTTTGTCGACGGCAATATCCTGCAGGTGCTGTTCGTGGCGATCCTGTTTGGCGTTTCGCTGATCATGATCGGGGAAAAGGCGCGGCCGGTGATCACGCTGTTTGAATCGGCGGGGGCGGCGGTCTTTCGCGTTGTCGATATCCTGATGAAGGCCGCGCCGATCGGCGCTTTCGGGGCCTTTGCCTTTACCATCGGCAAATATGGCATCGCCTCGATCATCAACCTGGCGCTGCTGGTGGGCACCTTCTATCTGACCGCATTTCTGTTTGTGGTGGTGATCCTGGGGGCCGTCTGCCGGGCCAATGGCTTTTCGATCTTCCGCCTGATGGCCTATCTGAAGGCCGAGCTGCTGCTGGTTCTGGGCACCTCTTCCTCGGAATCTGCCCTGCCCTCGCTGATGGAGAAGATGGAGCAGGCGGGCTGCAAACGCTCTGTCGTGGGGCTGGTGGTGCCGACGGGCTATTCCTTCAACCTGGATGGCACCAATATCTATATGACGCTGGCGGCGCTGTTCATCGCCCAGGCCACCAATATCGACCTGACGCTGCAGCAGCAGATCCTTTTGTTGCTGGTGGCGATGCTGTCGTCCAAGGGCGCGGCGGGCGTGACGGGCGCGGGCTTTATCACCCTGGCGGCGACGCTTTCGGTGGTGCCTTCGGTGCCGGTGGCGGGGATGGCGATCATCCTTGGCGTGGATCGGTTCATGTCGGAATGCCGCTCGCTGACCAATTTCATCGGCAATGCGGTGGCCACCATCGTCGTCAGCCGCTGGGAAGGGGCGCTGGATACCGAAAAGCTGCATGCAGCGCTTGGCGGCGAACCCATCGACGCCGCGCGTCCGATCACCACGCTGAACGCGGCCCCTGCCGGGCTGAACCTGGGCGAGGCCAGCGCCGACTGAGCCAGCCTGACCACTGATCCGGCAGCGCCCCCCTTTGCGGGGGCGCTGTCATTTTCAGACGCATGTTTCTGCGCCGCCCCTTTTTTCTGGCCCCGCCTTCTGGCCGCCATTTCAGACCAGGCTGTCGCGCGCCTTCGCGGTCGATTGGTGAAATCACGAACAGATCCTGTGTGCGGATCGCTCTTTCCATTCGGGTCCGGCGGCCAGATATTCCGTGCCAGACACACGGCGGATCAACTGGAGATCAGGGTCCGATCCGCTTTCGCCCAGGAGACCAGAGATGCTTGTGAATGGCAAATGGACCGAAGACTGGCAGCCCGTCCAGGCGGTCGATGGCAAGGGTGCCTTTGTGCGCCAGACCTCTGGCTTTCGCAGCTGGGTCACCCCCGATGGCAGCGCAGGCCCCAGCGGAGACGCAGGCTTTCGCGCCGAGGCGGGGCGCTATCACCTTTATGTCGCGCTGATCTGCCCCTGGGCCAGCCGCACGCTGATCGCCCGCAAGCTGAAAGGCCTCGAAGAGGTGGTCTCGCTTTCCATCGTCGAGCCGGAAATCTCTGACCAGGGCTGGCGCTTTGCCACCCCCGACCCGGTCAATGGTGCCGAATATATGCACCAGATCTATACCAAAGCCGATCCGCAAATCAGCGGCCGCGCCACCGTGCCCGTGCTGTGGGACCGTGAGACGGGAACCATCGTCAACAACGAATCCGCCGAGATCGTGCGGATGTTCAACACGGGCTTTGGCACCCTGGCCTCTGGCCCCGACCTCTATCCCGAGGCCCTGCGCACCCGCATCGACGCCCTGAATGAGCGGATCTATCCGCGCCTGAACAATGGCGTCTACCGCGCGGGCTTTGCCACCACGCAAGAGGCCTATGAAGAGGCCTTCCACGGCGTCTTTGCCGAGCTGGACCAGCTGGAGGCCGAGCTGTCCGCCGCAGGCCCCTTCCTGACCGGGGCCGATTTCACCGAGGCCGACATCCGCCTGTTCGTGACGCTGGTGCGCTTTGACGTGGCCTATTTCGGGCTGTTCAAGACCAACCTGCGCCGGATCGCCGATTACCCGGCACTGTCGGCCTATATGGCGCGGGTGCTGGCGCTGCCGGGCGTACGTGAAACGGTCAGCATTGAGCATATCAAGCGCGGCTACTACTCGATCAAAAAGCTGAACCCGCTGGGGATCGTGCCGCTGGGGCCAGAATTGGGGCCAGAGTTGGGGCCAGAACTGGGAGCAGAATTCGGCTGACACGCGCCTGAACTGACACCCGCCCGCCAGAACGGGGCCGCACTGGTACAGGCGCGGCCCCGCTTGCGTCCTTTGGTCGCCCCTATATGGGTGGGCTGAAACGGGCGCGGCCTGCGCCCTTACGCCCGGTTGTATCAGGGCGGTGACTGTGGCTAGTCTCGGATCAGCCCCTTTCCCGTTCCGAGATCATGATGCCCGAGGCCCGCCTGCAAAAACCCTCGCCTTTCCTGCTGCTTGCCGCCTTTGGATCAGGGGCGCTGCTGTCGCTGATGATCCTGTGCAATGCGACGGTCACCGCCCATACCAATGGCCATTTCTCTTCGCTGGCGGCGCATGGCAGCGGCATGCTGGCGGCGCTGATCGTGCTGGCGGCGCTGCCTGCGGCACGGCGCAGCTGGCGGGGCGGTGCGCCGCTCTGGGCGTTCAGCGGCGGGCTGATGGGGGCGGTGACGGTGGCCCTGGGCACGGTTGCGGTCAATTCACCGCTGGCACTTTCGGGGATGATCGCGCTCGGGCTGCTGGGCCAGGTGGTCTATAGCCTGCTTGCCGACCGTTTCGGCTGGTTCGGCCTGCCAAAGCGCCGCCCCGATGGCCGCGACGCGCTGGTCGTCGGGCTGATCCTGGCGGGCTGCCTGCTGATCGTCTGGGGGGGCGCAGCATGAGCCTGATGATCTTTTTCGCGCTGCTGGCCGGAGTGCTGGTTGGCAGCTCGCGCTCGGTCAATGGGCGGCTGGCGCTGACGACTTCGGCGCTGATGGCCTCATTCTGGAACCATGCGGTGGGGTTCGGGGCGCTGGTGCTGGCGGGGCTGGCGGGCTTCAGCCTCTGGCCCGAGGGGGTGGGCGCGATCCCGCTCTGGGCCTGGGTCGGCGGGCCGCTGGGGGTGGTGTTCATCGCCTCGGGCAGCTGGCTGGTGGCGCGGCTGGGCGCGGTCGTAACGGCGATGATGGTGATCGCCGGGCAGATGGTCTCGGGCGTGGTGATCGATCTGATCCGGGGGCTGCCCGGATCGGGGATGATGCGGCTGGCGGGCGTCTTGCTGATCATCGCCGGGATGGTGATCGCCCAGGGGCGCAAACGCTGAGCCACCCTTGCCGGGGGCCGGCCCCGGCCCTGCAGTTTCCATTCCCGACCCGCCTGCCCTATAAGCGGCCCAGCCCAATGCCAGACAAGAGCGCCCCCATGCAGATCCCTGCCCCCGTCACGCCGCTTCCCACAGGCAAGATCCGCCGTGGTGACGTGCGCCGCCAGGAGCTGTTGCAAGAGGCCGCCCGCATCCTGCTGCGCGACGGGATCAGCCGCACCAGCATGGATCTGATTGCCACCGAGGCGCGGGCCTCAAAGGCAACGCTCTACCGCCATTTCGGCGACAAGCACCGGCTGGTGGTCGAGGTGGTCGCCTGGCTTTGCGAGGATTTCGTCCAGGATGTGCCGGTGCCCGGCCCCGAAATCGGCATGTGCGCGGCGCTGATGCAGATCCTGGAAGGGCTGACCCGGGTGCTGGACAAGCCGGGCCACCCCGATTTCTTCCGCCTGGTGGTCGAGGGTGCCCGCATCGACCCCGCCATCGGCCGCGCCTGGTATGACAATGGGCCGCAATTCTGGCACGGGCTGTTGCGCGACGTGATCACCCGCGCCCGTGCAAGCGGCGAGATCCCCGCCACCGCCCGGACCGAGCGCTATCCCGAACTGCTGTTCGACGCCGTCTTTGCCGACCGCATCATCCGCACCGCCGTCCTGGCCCCGGGCGATTCCGATGCGGTGCCGAATGTCGAAGGCTCGGTCCTCGAAACCCTGGTCGGCGCGGTCGAGGCGGCCATTCGCGGCGGCACCCCATTCCCCCCCATCCCTGCACAGGACCAGCCATGAGCACCGCGCTTTTCTGGTTTGACGGCCATAACGACACGCTTTTGCGCCTGTGGGAAGATCACCGCGGCAATGAACCCGCGGCCTTTTTGCAAGGCGCGCCAGAGGGGAAATCACAGGGCCATATCGACCTGCCAAAGGCCCGCGCGGGCGGGCTGGCGGGCGGGCTTTGCGCAATTTTCATCATGCCCGACCCGGATCGGCCAGACAAAAGCGCCAACGCGCCCCGCGTCGGCCAGGACCGGGCGCTGCGCGACACCCATGAGATGCTGGCCACGCTGATCCGCCTGGACCGCGCCGCCCCCGATGCCCTGCGCCTGTGCAAAAGCCGGGCCGAGGTCGATGCCGCCATCCGTGACGGTGCCTTCGCGGCCATCGCCCATATCGAGGGGGCCGAGATGATCGGCCCCGATCTTGACGCGCTTTATGTGCTGCATGCGGCAGGGCTGCGCTCGCTTGGCCCGGTCTGGAGCTCGACCAATATCTTCGCGCATGGGGTGCCGTTCGCCTTCCCCTCAACGCCTGATATCGGGCCGGGGCTGACGGCGGCAGGGCGCGATCTTTTGCGCAGCTGCAATGAGCTGGGGGTGCTTTTCGACCTCTCGCATCTGAATGAGGCGGGGTTCTGGGATGTGGCCCGCCTCAGCCGCGCGCCGCTGATCGCCAGCCATTCCAACGCCCATGCCATCGCGCCGCATTCGCGCAATCTGACCGACCGCCAGCTGGACGCGATCCGCGACAGTGACGGGCTGGTCGGCATCAATCTGGGCGGCGGCTTCCTGAACCCCGAGGGCATCCGCACCGCCGATCTGCCCCTGGATCTGATCCGCCGCCATGTCGATTACATCGCCCGGCGCATCGGCATCCGGCACCTGGGCCTTGGCTCTGATTTCGACGGCACGGTGATTCCCAAAGATCTGGCCGGGGCGCAGGATCTGCCCAAACTGGCTGCCCTGTTGCAGCAGGATTTCAACCCTGACGAGCTGGCGCAATTCGCCCATGGCAACTGGCTGCGGATGCTGGAACAGATCTGAGCCCTCTGCCCGCGCCCGCCCAGGTAACGAAACGCTGAAGTATCGCTATTCGCTGGAAACCGATCCGTGCCCGGGCTATCACTGAAGCTGCGGCAGCTCGTCGCAACGCCGGGCATTGGTGCCCCGCGTTTGCCAGTGATGGAGATGAAAATGGCCTGGATCACGCCCAAATACTTCGACACGCCGGTTGGCATGGAAATCAACATGTATGCCTGCGCTGAAGAAAAGTGATGACCAACCCGGCCGCCGCATCCGCCAGGGGGGATGGCTTGCATATCCTGATCCTCGGCGCGGCGGCCGGAGGGGGCTTTCCGCAATGGAACTGCGCCTGCCCCGGATGCCGGGCGGCGCGATCCGGCGGGGCCCCCGGCTCTGGCCAGTTCTCAATGGCGCTCAGCGCCGATGGCAGGGACTGGGTGCTGATCAATGCCGCGCCAGAGATCCTGCAGCAGATCCGGGAGACCCCCGCCCTGCACCCCCACGCGGGCCAGATCCAGGGTGACGGGCTGCGCCATTCGCCCATCAGCGCCGTGGTGCTGACCAATGCCGAGATCGACGCGGTGGCCGGGCTTTTGTCGCTGCGCGAGGGGGGCCGTTTTGCGCTTTGGGCCAGCGAAACCGTGCATGAGATCCTGGTGCAAAACAGCCTTTTCGCCGTGCTGCGCCCTGAAAACGTCAGCCGCCCGCAGCTGGTGCCGGATCAGCCCTTCACCGTGGCCGGGCTGGAGATCACCGCCTTCACCGTGCCCGGCACCCCCGCCTGGTATCTGCGCGACCACAAGGCCCCCGATGCAGGCGATACCCTGGCGCTGGAGATCCGCACAGCCGGGCGTCGCGCCGTGATCATCCCCGCCTGCGCGGGCGTGACCGGGGCGATGCGCGACCGGATCGAGGGCGCCGATATCCTGTTCTTTGACGGCACCCTTTGGCGCGATGATGAGATGATCCGCGCGGGCCTTGCGCAAAAGACAGGGGCCTCGATGGGGCATATGTCGATTTCTGGCCCGGATGGGGCCATCGCCGCGCTGTCGGATCTGCAGATCGGGCGGCGGGTCTTTGTCCATATCAACAACTCGAACCCCGTCCTTTTGCCAAGCAGCAGCGAGCGCAGAGCCCTTGGCCAAAGCGGCTGGGAAGTCGGCGAAAAAGGGGCCCGTTACACGCTATGTTCGATCTGATCCTTGACCCCGACCCCCGCCCCCTGACCAGCGCCGACCAGCTGGAGGACAGGCTGCGCCAGATCGGCGCCACCCGCTATCACAACCTGCATCCCTTCCACCGCCTCTTGCATGACGGGCAGCTGAACCGGGGCCAGGTCGCCGCCTGGGCCTTGAATCGCTATTATTATCAAAGCTCTATCCCGCTGAAAGACGGCATTGTGCTGTCGCGTTTCCGCGATCATGACCTGCGGCTGGCCTGGCGGCAGCGGATCGAGGATCACGATGGCGACACCCTTGGCGAAGAGGGCGGGATCGAGCGCTGGCTCTTGCTGACCGATGCGCTTGGGCTGGGGCGCGACTATGTCACCTCGACCAGGGGCATCCTGCCGGGCACCCGTTTCGCGGTCGACGCCTATCTGAATTTCGTGCGCGAGCGCAGCCCGCTTGAGGCCGTCGCCTCGGCCCTGACAGAGCTTTTCGCCCCCGGCATCCACAAAGAGCGCATCGCGGGCATGCTGGAGCATTATGACTTTGTGAACCCGAAAGTGATGTCCTATTTCACCCGCCGCGTTTCCCAGGCCACGAATGACGCCGATTATGTGCTTGATTTCGTGCGTAAAAACGCCACCACGCCCCAGGATCGGCAAAAGGTGGTCGAGGCGCTGATCTTCAAATGCAACTGCCTCTGGGCGCAGCTGGATGCGCTGCACCATGCCTATGTGACCGGGCTGATCCCGCCTGGCTGCTTTGACCCGAAAGAGCTGCCCGATGTCTGAACGTATCACCCTGACCGAGGCGATGGTGGTGCGGCTGAAACGCTCCAGCCGGTTGCGGTTTGACAAGGCGCGGGGCATCCACACGCTTCTGGTGCCCGAGCGCGTGGTGGTTCTGAACGAAAGCTCGGTGATGATCATCGAGGCGCTGGATGGCCGCAGCATCGGCGCGATCCTGGATGATTTCGCTGTCAAATTCACCGCCCCGCGCGAGGTGATCGCCGCTGACCTGCTGAAAATGCTGCAGGATTTCACCGACAAGGGCTATCTGGACATCACGCCGTGAAAGACGCGCCGCAATCTGAGGGCCAATCCGCGCCAAAAAGCCAGTTCGCGCTTTTGGGCGCGGCCAGCCCGGATCGCAGCTATGGTCTGCCGCTGGCGGTGCTGGCCGAGCTGACCCACCGCTGCCCGCTGCAATGCCCCTATTGCTCGAACCCGATCCAGCTGGAGCGCGCCTCGCGCGAGCTTTCGACCGAAGACTGGTGCCGCGCCATGGATCAGATGGCTGATCTCGGGGTGCTGCAGATCCATTTTTCGGGCGGCGAGCCCTGCATCCGCAAGGATCTGGAGGATCTGGTCGCCCATGCCACAAAGGTCGGGCTTTATCCAAACCTGATCACCTCTGGCGTGATGATGGACCGCGAGCGGATGATGCGGCTGGCCGATCTGGGCCTTGCGCATGTGCAGATCTCGATCCAGGGGGCGCGGGCGGGCACCTCTGACCGGATCGGCGGTTTTAAAAACGCGCTGCCGAAGAAGTTCGAAACCGCCGCCTGGGTGAAAGAGGCGGGGCTGGCGCTGACCATCAATGCGGTGATGCATCGCCAGAACCTGGATGAGCTGCCCGAGATCGTCGATATCGCCGTCCAGATGCGGGCCGAGCGGATCGAGGTTGCAAATGTGCAATATTACGGCTGGGCTCTGAAGAACCGCGAGGCGCTGATGCCGACCATCGCCCAGCTGAAAGAGACCACCGCCTTCGTCGAGGCCGCCCGCGCCCGCCTGCAGGGTATCCTGTCGATTGATTACGTGATTCCAGACTATTACGCGAAACGGCCAAAGCAATGTATGGGCGGCTGGGGGCGGCAGTTTTTCAATATCTCGCCCTCGGGGAATGTATTGCCCTGCCATGCGGCCGAAACGATCACCGGGTTGAAATTTGACAATATCCGCGAGCATTCGCTGGAATGGATCTGGCACAATTCAGACGCCATGAGCTGCTTTCGCGGCACCGGTTGGATGCCCGAACCCTGCCGTTCATGCCCGCTGAAAGAGGTGGATTTCGGTGGCTGCCGTTGCCAGGCCTTTGCACTGGCGGGCCGGGCCGATGCGACCGACCCGGCCTGCGAGAAATCGCCGCTGCATGCCTCGGTCTTTGAAACCGCGATGGCGGAATCGACCCATGGCCATGACCGCCTGATCTACCGCAATTTCAGCGGCACCAAAGAGGCGCCGCTGCCGCAAAAAGACTGAAATCAGCCCGGCTTCGCCGCCTCGGCCTCTTCAAAGCTGCGGGTCAGCGCCGGGTAGTCGATCTTGCCCGAGGCCAGCAGCGGGATCTTTTCACGCACCAGCACCTGGGCGGGCAAGAGGATGCTGCCAACCCCATTGTCGCGGGCATATTGCACCAGTTTCGGGCGGTCTGCGGCAGGCTCGGTCACGCAAAGGATGACCTGTTCGCCCGTGCGCGGATGCGGGCGCGAGATGGCGGCAACCGTCGCCCCCGGCCACAGCTTTTGCGCAAGGATTTCAACCGATTGCAGCGAGACCATCTCGCCGCCGACCTTGGCGAAACGCTTGATGCGCCCGGTGATGCGGATCAGGCCCTTCTCGTCGATCGTCACCGCGTCGCCCGTGTCATACCAGCCCTCGGGCGGCGGCTGCAGCACGCCGGGTTTGTCGTTCAGAATATAGCCTGCCATCACATTCGGCCCCTTGACCATCAGGCGGCTGCCGTCGATCCCGGCCATCTCGACCAGGCGATATTCCATCGCGGGCAAAAGCCGCCCGACGGTGCCGATATCGGGCTCTGCCGGGGTGTTCAGCGACAAAACGGGCGAGCATTCGGTCGCGCCATAGCCTTCCAGCACGCGCACGCCAAAGCGTTCCGCCCAGATCTTGCGGGTGCTTTCCTTGACCGCCTCGGCCCCGGCGACCACCGCCCGCAGCGTGGCGAAATCGCTGGGATCGGCGCGACGCGCCCAGCCGTTCAGGAAAGTATCCGTGCCAAAAAGCAGCGTTGCCTGCACCGAATAGGCCAGCTCGGGGATGATGCGGTAATGCAGCGGCGAAGGGTGAACCCCGGTGCGAATGCCGCAGACCAGCGGCAGGATCAGCCCCGCCGTTAGCCCGAAGGAATGGAACACCGGCAGCGCCGTGCAGGAAATATCCTGCGGCCCAACATTGGCCCGCGCCCTGATCTGCGAGATATTGGCCAGGATATTGCCGTGGCTGAGGACAACGCCCTTCGGCGCGCCCTCGGTCCCCGAGGTGAAAAGGATCGCGGCGGGGGTGTCGCGGGTCACATCCTTTGGCAGGCGGTTCAGGCTGAAAAGCGCGCCGAGTTTTGCGCCGGTGGTCAGCCCCGCCTTCAGGTCTTCCAGCCACAAAAACCGCACGCCCTCGGCCTCAAGGCCTGCGACGAAATCGGTCAGCCTGCCCTTTTCGACAAAGGTGCGGCTTGAAAGGATCATATCGGCCTTCACCACGCCCAAGGTGGTTTTCACCGCCGCGACGCCGACCGTATGGTTAAGGATCGCAGGCGTGACGCGCAGCTGCCACAGCGCATTCAGCACCGCCACCGCGCCAGGGGCCGTGGGCAGCAAAAAGCCCAGGTTGCTGTCTTTCTTCACATGCGGGCCGATCATCGCCACCAGCATCGCCGAGGTCAGCCGCAGCTTGCCGCGCGACATGGTCGTGCCCAGCACATCCTCATAGGCTATGGCTTTGCTGCCATGCACCGCCCGCGCCTCTGCCACGGCCTCGGGGATATTGTTGTGGCGGTCAAGCGCCTGATATCGCAGGGTTTCGGTGATTTCGCGCAGCGCCATCGTGGCGCGTTCACGGCGCAGCTTGCCGCGCAGATCCGGGTCAATCTCCAGCCGTTGCGGCGGCGCGACGCAGACCCGCACCTTGGGGAACCAGACCTTGCGCCAGCCATTTCCGGCCTTTGCCAGCTTTGAACGCTCCAGCCCTTCGATATGGATGGCGATCACATCGGCGCGGGCGGTATCGACCATCCAGGCCGCGCCGCCGGCGATTTTCATCGGCGCACCCGTGGTGGTGATGCGGCCCTCGGGGAAGATCAGGCAGGCCTCACCCTCAGAGACGCGCCGCGCCATGGCCTTGGCCGACATCGGGCGCTGCGGGTCAATCGGAGAGATGTCAAAGGCGCGGCCAAAGGCACGCAGCATCAGACCTTTGGCCCAGGTCGTATAGACCACCACATTCAGCCGCCGCCTGACCAGCGCCAGCACCAGCGGCCCGTCAAAGAGGCTGACATGGTTCGAGACATAGACCGCCGGGCCTTGGCTATCCAGATGCTCGGCGCCCTTGACCTCAACCCGGAACAGCAAAAGCGTCAGCCGGAAGATCCCCCGTGTCACCGCCCGGGGCGCGATGGCCCAGGCAACAACCAGGGCCAGCAACAATGCAAGAAGGCCAAGCACAAGGCCTGCGACAATCGTCAGAAACATGGGGCACTCCGGGAAATCTGGCTTGCGGGGGGATGGCTTTCATCCGCCCCGGCAGGAAAGACACGACCATTGCAGGAAATCCCGGCGGCGAAAGCCTCAGGATCCGGCGCGGGCAGACCCGCCGCGAGGGGCGCAATGTTACAACCTGTCATCAGGGCCGATAGTAACGCAGCCAGAGGCCCGGGCAAGGGCTTGTTGCGCCCCTGGCCGCCAGCACGCTTTTATGTGCGCTTTGGCTGCGGATAGCCGGGGATGCGGGCCCAGTATTCATCGGCCCGGCGCTCAAATGTGGCGGCGTCGCGGGCGTCGCTTTGGTAAAGGCTGCCGGGGGGAAGATGCGAATAGCTTTGCTCAACCCAGCCGCGCGGATCGTCATGGGGCAGCCTGTAGCCCACATGCCCAAGCGCCTCGGCCCCCTTGTAATGGGTGTCGCGCAGATGCAGCGGCACCTGGGCCGGGGCCTCGCGGGTGACATAGCTCAGGGCCTGGGCAATGCCGCGATAGGCCGACATGGATTTGGGCGCCCGCGCCACATGCAGCGCCGCGTGGGCCAGCACGATCTGCGCCTCGGGATAGCCGATCTTTTCCACCGCATTTGCCGCCGCCACCGCCGTTTGCAGCGCGGTATTATCGGCCAGGCCCACATCCTCGGAGGCGTGGATCATGATGCGCCGGGCGATGAAACGCGGATCCTCGCCGCCATGGATCAGCCGCGCCAGCCAGTAAAGCGTTGCATCCGGGTCTGAGCCGCGCATGGATTTGATAAAGGCCGAGACCACATCATAATGCGCATCGCCCGAGCGGTCATGGTTATCCGGCGCGGCGGCATAGGCCTCGTCGATCATAGCCGCGCTGACCGGGCCGTCATGGCCCAGAACTAGGCTTTCCAGCGTGGTCAGCGCCCGGCGCGCATCCCCGCCAGAGCGTCCGGCGATCTGGCGGATCTGGCCCGCATCCAGCATGGCGCCCGCGCCCTCGGCCTGCAGATGGGCAAGCCCGCGGCGGATCACCTCTTCCATCCCCTCAATCGTCAGCGGCTCCAGCTTCAGGATGGTCGAGCGCGAGACAAGCGCCGGCGTCAGCACGTGATAGGGGTTGCCGGTGGTTGCGCCGATGAAATCGACCGCCCCCTCTTCGCAGATCGCCAGCAGGTCATCGGTCTGGGTGGCGGAAAAGCGCTGCACCTCATCGACGAAGATCAAAAGCGGGCGCATCCGCGCCTCATCGGCCAGTTTGCGGATGTCGGCGACGCCTGCGCGGGTGGCGTGCAGGGGGCGGAACTCTTTGCCAAGGGTTGCACCGATGGCGCGGGCGATACTGGTCTTGCCGATGCCGGGGGGGCCGTAAAGGATCAGGCTGCCCAGCCGCCCCGCCGCGATCCGCCGCCTGAGGATAGAGCCGGGCGCCAGGATCGGCTGGCCAATCACCTCATCCAGGGTCTTTGGCCGCAGCGCGGCTGCCAGCGGCAAACGCCCATGCGGCCCGGCCTTGTCGAAAAGATCGCTCATCCGGGCTGGCCGTTCGGGGGCGCAGGCTGTCTGTTGCCGTTACCGTCAAACCAGTGAATTTCGGCCTCGATCTCGGCCATGCGCGTGCCATCGGCGGGGGGCTGGCCCTGGCGAAAGCTGCGCAGGCAGCGCAGGCCGGCAATCTGCATCTCGCCCGCCACGCCATGGCCCAGATGCGCGGTCATCACCCGGTCGATCAGGCGGGTGGTCAGCTCTTCGGGCAGGGCCACCGACGGGTCGGCGATGATCGCGGTCTCACGGCTGCGCCGCGCCTCATCTTCGTGCAGGATCCGCGTCACCTCGGCCCGGAAGGTGGCCTCGGTGGCGATATAGGCCTCAAGCGCGGGAAGGGATTTTCGCGCGGGCTTTTTCAGCTTCAGATGGCCGCTTTTATACAGCATCAGCAGGATCCGCGCGCCCACGGGCGAGGTCAGCGGGATATGCGCGTCGTGAAAGGCCAGCTCTTTTTCCTCACGCGTCAGGCGCAGCGAGAGGGGCCGCCCCTCCATCACGGTGCGGCGCAACAGGGCCTGGGCAGGGCTGCGGTGGACGTTCGGGATCATGTCGATCACCGAAAGCGCGGGCCTCATCAGCGCACGGATATCCCAGAGCATCACATTCCCCTTTCAGCCTGGCCACCGGATCGGCCCACCGGATCGGCCCACCAGACTGGCCACCGGATCGGGGCCTGGCAGGTCTTGGCCGTTCCGTCTTATTCATGCCCTCTTACCCGGCGCAAAGGCGCGGCGTCCAGTCGCAGCGCAGGGTTCATGCTGGCAGCCCGGCGGTCTTTGCGCCTTTGGGCGCTATTCGTCCCCGGTGCTGGCCACCGTGCTGGCCACCGTGCTGGCCTGGCGAAACCGCTCCAGCGCGGCATGGGCGCGGGTGCGGCCCCCGGATATGCGGTCGGGATCCCCGGCGCTCCAACGCGGTGCGGGCGACCAGGACAGGGGGGCTGCGTTCAGAAAAGCGGTGGCCTCTTCGCCCGTGGCGCCCTGATATCCCGCCAGCCAGCGGCGACGGTAAAGCCCCTTCGGGTCGTAGTCTGCCGCCTGTTTTTCGGGGTTGAACACCCGGAAATAGGGCGAGGCATCGGGGCCACAGCCCGCCACCCATTGCCAGTTCATCGCATTGGCGGCCGGATCCCAGTCGGTCAGGCACGCCTCGAAATGGGCAAGCCCGTGGTGCCAATGGGTCAAAAGATTCTTTGTCAGCCAGCTGGCCACCACCATCCGCACCCGGTTGTGCATCCGCCCCGTCACCCACATCTCGCGCAGGCCCGCATCGACCAGCGCCACGCCCGTTCGCGCCTGCACCCAGGCATCAAGATCGGGGCCAGGACCGCGCCAGGGGAAATCGGCCCATTCACCGCGCCAGGGCGCATGGGGCATATCGGGAAAGCTGATCAGCAGATGCCAGGCAAATTCGCGCCAGATCACCTCGGACAGGAATTTGCCGATGGCGCTTTCGCGGCCCGGATCGGCCTCGGCCTGGATCTGCGCACGGGCCCAGATGCTGCGCGGGCTGATCTCGCCCAGGGCCAGATGCTCTGACAGGCCCGAGGTTGCGTCTATATCGGGGCGGTCGCGGGTGCTGGCGTAATCGCCGACCCGGTCAAGGAAATCCTCCAGCCGCGCGAAAGCCGCATCCTCGCCCGCAGGCAGCGCGTGACGGGCCAGAACCGGGCCACCGCGCCGCATATCGGGGGCCAGAGCCAGCGCGGCGATGGGAATGGTCGGGAAGGGCAGCGGCGGCGGCGCATATCCGGTGATGCGGGCGGGCGCGTCGGGGGCGGGGCGCTCTGCCCCAAGGCGGCGCAGCGCATTGGCGAAGGGGGTGAACACCTTGTAAACGCCGCCCTGCCCGGTCCGCAAAGCGGCCGGATGCGCCAGCAAATGGCCCGGATGCAGCACAAGACCCGCGCCGATCCTGGCCCTCAGCCGCGCCTGCTGGCCGCGCGTCTGCGGCTCTGGCCAGTCGGCCTGATGCACGCGCGCCGCACCGACGGCCTGCATCAGCGCCGGCAATGCCTCTTCGGGCTCGGCCGCGACAATCAGAACGCCGCCAGCGCCGCGTTTTTTCAGACCCGCATCAAAGGCCTGCAGCGCCCGCTGCAGCCGCCAGCGCGGTGCAGCCCCAAGCGCCTTTGTCCGCGCATCAAGGCAAAACACCGCCAGAAGCGGCCCATCCGCCAGCGCCGCCAGCAGCGCCGGATTGTCGGAAAAGCGGAAATTGCGCGACAGCCACAGAAGACCCGCCGACATCTCAGCGCGGCCTGTGGCAAAGGCGGAGGGGCACGAAAGGCGACGAAATAGGCATGTCAGGTCCGGTAAAATGGCGCAGGCCGCATGGGCTGCACCACCTTACAATGCAGGCGACAGGGGCAAAAGGGCGGCTTTCGCCGTATCTGCCCCCTGTCAGAGCCGCTCCAGCGCGATGGAAATGCCCTGGCCCACACCGATGCACATCGTCGCCAGCGCATAGCGGCCGCCGCCCGCCGCCAGCTGCAGCGCCGCCGTTCCGGTGATCCGGGCCCCCGACATGCCCAGCGGATGGCCAAGCGCAATCGCGCCGCCATTGGGGTTCACCCGCGGATCCGCATCAGCAATTCCCAGCTGGCGCAGCACCGCCAGACCCTGGGCGGCAAAGGCCTCATTCAACTCGATCACCGACAGCTGATCCGCGGTCAGCCCCAGCCGCGACAACAGCTTTTGCGTCGCAGGAACCGGGCCCATCCCCATGATGCGCGGCAGAACCCCCGCCGTAGCCCCGCCCAGCACCCGCGCAATCGGGCGCAGGCCATGGGCTTTGACCGCCGCCTCTGATGCGATGATCAGTGCCGCCGCCCCGTCATTGACGCCCGAGGCATTCCCCGCCGTGACCGTGCCGCCCTCTTTCGCAAAGGGCGCCGCCAGCCCGGCCAAAGCCGCAAGCGAGGTCTGACGCGGATGCTCGTCCCGGGCCACCACCAGCGGATCCCCCTTGCGCTGCGGGATGGTGACGGGGGTGATTTCCTGCGCCAGCCGCCCGTTTTCCTGCGCCGCCAGCGCCAGTTCCTGCGAGCGCAGCGCGAAGGCGTCCTGATCCTCGCGGCTGATGCCGAACTCGCGGGCGACGTTTTCGGCGGTCTCGGGCATAGAGTCGATGCCGTATTGCGCCTTCAGCAGCGGATTGACAAAGCGCCAGCCGATGGTGGTGTCGTGGATCTCGGCCTGGCGCGAAAAGGCCGCGGTGGCCTTTGGCATGACGAAAGGCGCGCGGCTCATGCTTTCGACGCCGCCTGCGATGACCAGATCGGCCTCGCCCGTGCGGATCGCCCGGGCCGCCATGATCACCGCATCCATGCCAGAGCCGCAAAGCCGGTTCACCGTCGTCGCCGCCACATCAACCGGATAGCCCGCCAGCAAAACGCACATCCGGGCCACATTGCGATTGTCCTCACCCGCCTGATTGGCGCAGCCGAGGATCACCTCATCGACCGCCGCCAGATCCAGCCCCGGATTGCGCAAAGCCAGCGCCCTGAGCGGCACCGCCCCCAGATCATCGGTCCGCACCATCGCAAGGCTGCCGCCAAAGCGGCCGATCGGGCTGCGGATATAGTCGCAGATGAAAGCGTCCTGCATCGGGGTCTCCGGCATGTGAAATGGGCGTTTAAAAGAGATATCTCAGGCGGGAATGACGGCGGTGGCCTCGATCTCGACTTTGGCGCGATCCTCCATCAGGGCCACGACCTGCATCACGGCCATGGCCGGATAATGCCGCCCGATGATCTCTTTATAGACGCTGCCCAGCCGTTTCAGATCGGCGAGGTATTCCTCTTTGCTGGTGATGAACCAGGTCAGGCGCACCAGATGCTCTGGCTTTGCGCCCGCCTCGGCCAGCACCGCCACGATATTGCGCAGCGTTTGCGCGACCTGATCGACGAAATCATCGCTTTCGAACGCGCAATCGGCATTCCAGCCGATCAGCCCCCCGGTCACGACAAGACGCCCCTGGGCCGCCATGCCATTGGCATAGCCTTTGGCGGGTTTCCATCCGGGGGGGTGCAGGGTCTGAATGCTCATGTCGCCTCCTGAAATGCGATGAGTTTTGTGCGAACCGCCTGCGGCCAGGGCTGCGGGCGGCCATTTTCATTAACGAAAACCAGCGTCAGATCGCAGGTCAGGCGGTGAATGCCCGCGCCATGCGCCTCAATATGCAGGCTGGCCGAGCTGGAGCCCAACCGCACCAGCGAAAGCCGCCAGTCCAGCACCTCACCCAGCCGCGAGGGCGCGTGAAACACCGTCTGGATCTGCGCGGTCGGAACGCCGGTGCCCGCCGCCATCATCTCTTCATAGGGCCAGCCGGCAATCTCGCGGAAGAAATTTTCGACGACGGAATTGGTCATCTCGAAATAACGCGGGTAAAAAACGATCCCGGCAGGGTCGCAATGATTGAACTCAATGCGGATCGGGCGGGTATAGGTCATGACAAAAGGCTCCGGGCGATGACGACGCGCTGCACGTCGGATGCGCCTTCGTAGATACGCAGCGCCCGGATGTCACGATAGAGCTCTTCGACCTTGCTGCCGACCCGCACGCCGTCACCGCCATGCAGCTGCACCGCGGCGTCAATCACCTGCTGGGCGGCCTCGGTCGCGTAAAGCTTGGCCATGGCGGCCTCACGGGTGATGCGGGCCGCGCCCTGGTCTTTGGTCCAGGCGGCGCGGTAAACCAGCAAAGCGGCGGCATCAATCTTCAGCGCCATATCGGCCAGATGCCCCTGCACCATCTGCAAGGACGCCAGCGGCGCCCCCTGGATCTGGCGCGCCTGCGTGCGCGCCAGCGCCTCATCCAGCGCACGCCGCGCCAGCCCAAGCGCCGCCGCCCCGACCGTCGGGCGAAACACATCCAGCACCGACATTGCCAGCTTGAACCCCTCACCCGGCTTGCCGATCAGGGCGCTCTCAGGCAGGAACACATCGTCCAGCCGCAACTGCGCCAGGGGATGCGGCGCGATCACCTCAATGCGCCCCGCAATCGTCAGGCCAGGCTTGTCGGCGGGCATCAGAAAGGCCGACAGCCCCTTCGCGCCCGCCGCCTCGCCCGTTCGGGCGAAAACCACGTAAACATCGGCAATGCCGCCATTCGAGATATAGGTCTTCTCGCCCGAAAGCCGATATCCCCCCTCAACCCGCCGCGCCAGCGTCGCCGTATTGGCCACATCCGAACCCGCCCCGGGCTCCGTCAGCGCAAAGCCCGAAATCGCCCCGCCCGTCCGGGTCCGCTCCAGCCATTCGCGCTGCGCAGGCGTGCCGAACAGCGAGACCGCCCCCATCCCCAGTCCCTGCATGGCAAAGGAAAAATCCGCCAAAGCATCATGCCGCGCCAGGGTCTCACGGATCAGACAAAGAGAGCGCACATCCAGCCGCTCCCCCTCGCCCGCGCCTGAGTGGCGTAAAAAACCCGCCGCGCCCAGATCCCGCACCAGCCCCCTGCAAGCCTGATCGACATCCCCGTGATCGACAGGCAGATGCGCCCGCGCCCATTCCTCCAGCGCAGCCGCCAGCTCATGGTGACGCGCCTCAAAAAAGGGCCAGTCCAGAAAACTGCGATCACTCATTTCATCTGTCCCAAAATATCCTCGGGGGTCCGGGGGCAGACAGCCCCCGGCGGCATCCATTTCACACAGCCCTCAGTCGCCCTGGAAAACCGGCTGCTCTTTGGCGACAAAGGCATGATAGGCGCGCTCGAAATCGCGGGTCTGCATACAGATCGCCTGGGCCTGGGCCTCGGCCTCGATGGCCTGCTCAAGGCCCATATTCCATTCCTGGTTCAGCTGCGTCTTGGTGATCCCATGCGCGAATGTCGGCCCCGCCGCGATCCGCGTGGCCAGCTTCCAGGCCTCGGCCTCCAGCGCATCCGCGCTGTGCAGCCCGTTCCAGAACCCCCATGCCGCGCCCTCATCCGCGCCCATCACCCGGCCGGTGTACAAAAGCTCTGCCGCCCGGCCCTGGCCGATGATGCGCGGCAGCATGGCGCAGGCCCCCATATCGCAGCCCGCCAGGCCAACGCGCGTGAAGAGAAACGCACATTTCGCCTCCGGCGTGGCCAGCCGCAGATCCGAGGCCATGGCGATGATCGCCCCCGCCCCCACACAGACCCCATCGACCGCCGAGATGATCGGCTTGCCGCAGCCGATCATCGCCTTGACCAGATCCCCGGTCATGCGGGTAAAGGCCAGCAGGTCTTTCATATCCATACCGACCAGCGGCCCGATAATGTCATGCACATCCCCGCCCGAGCAGAAATTCCCGCCGTTCGAGGCAAAGATCACCACATCGACATCGGTTGCATAGACCAGCGCGCGGAAGGTGTCGCGCAGCTCGGCATAGCTTTCAAAGGTCAGCGGGTTTTTGCGGTCGGGGCGGTTCAGGCGGATGGTGGCGATCCGGTCCTTAACCTCCCAAAAAAAATGCTCGGGCTGCAGCTCGGCCAGTTGGGTCTTTGTCAGCACGCTCATCGCTTCATCGCCTTCTTCAGAATTTCGGTCAGAGTATCGACATCCGCGTCATCCAGCCCCTCAAAGACCCGCGCCACCTCGGCCTCATGCCCCACGGCAAGGGTCTCGAATTGCGCCAGCCCCTCGGGCGTCAGGCCGACATAGACAGTGCGCCGGTCGGTGTCTGAGGGCCGCCGCGCCACCAGACCGTCTTTTTCCAGCCGGTCAACCACCGTCGTCGCATTGCCGTTTGAGACCAGCAGCAGGCGACTCAGCTCGCTCATGGTGCAGCCCTCACGGCGGCGGTAAAGCGCGGCCATCACGTCGAAACGCGGCAGGGTGGTGTCATGGGTCAGGCGCAGAAATTCGCGCAGGTTCGATTCCGCGCTGCGCGTGACCGCCAGCATACGGATCCACAGTTTCAGCCTGCGCTTTGAACTTTCGCTCACACCTCACCCCCTGCAATGGCCAATGCCTGACCATTGATGCCCTCGGATCCCGGCGCGCACAACCACAGTGCGGCCGCAGTTACCTCATCCGGGCGGATCAGCCGCTTTTGCGGGTTGGTGGCGGCAAGCGTCTTGCGGGCGTCATCCGCGCTCATCCCGGTTTTTTCGACGATATTGGCAACCGAGCGGTCGGTCATCTCGGTATCCAGAAACCCCGGGCAAAGCGCATTGACGGTGACGGGCTTCTTCGCCACCTCAAGCGCCAGGCTTTTCACCATGCCCACCACACCATGTTTCGCCGCAGTATAGGGCGCGACATAGGCATAGCCCTTCAGCCCGGCGGTCGAGGCCACGGCAATCAGCCGCCCCCAGCCGTCAAACTGCGCCAAAGCCTGGCGGAAGGTCAGGAAAACCCCGGTCAGATTGACCGCCAGCATCGCGTTCCATTCCGCCAGCGAGGTTTTCGCCAAAGGGGCCGAACTCGAGGCCCCGGCATTCGCCACCACGATATCGCAGCGCCCGGCCTCGGTGAAAAGGCGCTGCACATCCGCCTCATCCGTCACATCGGCCAGCAGCGCACGGGCGCCAATCGCTCCCGCCACCGCCTGCAAGGGGGCCTCGCGGCGACCGCAGATCACCACCTCGGCACCCCGGGCCGCAAAGCCATGGGCAAGGTCTGCCCCCACCCCGGTGCCACCGCCGGTGATCAGCACGCGTTTGCCGTTCAGATTGTCCTGCCGCAGATCGCTCTGTCTCGGGTCGCTCTGTCCCGGGTCGTTCTGTCTCGGGTCGCTCATGCGCGGATGGCCTCTTGCTGACGTTGATGCAGCCGGGTCAGTGTGACCTGACCGTGACGGTAGGGGGCGGGCCAGGTGGCTGCAGCCTCGCCCTGATCGATGGCGGCATGCAATGTCCAGTAGGGATCGGCCAGATGCATCCGCCCGATCATCACCAGATCGGCGCGGCCCGCCATCAGGATGCCATTGGCCTGATCCCAGTCGGTGATATTGCCGACCGTCATCGTGGCCAGCCCGGCCTCATTGCGGATGCGGTCGGAGAACGGCGTCTGGAACATGCGGCCATAGATCGGGCGCTCGGCCGGGTCGGTCTGGCCAGAGGAAACGTCAATGATATCCGCCCCCGCCGCGCTGAACTGGCGGGCGATTTCCACCGCCTCCTCGGGCGTCACGCCACCCTCGATCCAGTCATTGGCCGAGATCCTGACCGACATCGGCTTATCCGCGGGCCAGACCGCCCGCATGGCGCGAAACACCTCCAAAGGATAGCGCATGCGGTTTTCAAGGCTGCCGCCGTATTCGTCGGTGCGCTGATTGGTGATCGGGCTGATGAAAGAGGCCAGCAGATAGCCATGTGCTGCGTGCATCTCAATCATATCGGCCCCGGCCCGCGCGGCCATTTCCGCACCGGCGACGAACTGGGCCCTGACCTCTGCCAGATCGGTGCGGTCCATCGCCCTGGGAACCGCATTATCCGCCTTATAGGCAATCGCCGAGGCCGAGATGATCGGCCAGTTGCCCGATTTCAGCGGCGCATCAATGCCCCCATCCCAGGGCACACAGGTCGAGGCCTTGCGCCCGGCGTGGCCGATCTGGATGCAAAGCTTCGCATCGGTCTCCTGGTGAATGAAATCCGCCAGCCGCTTCCAGGCGGCCTCATGCTCGGGCGCGTAAAGGCCGGGGCAGCCGGGCGTGATGCGGCCAATCGCCGAGACGCAGGCCATTTCCGTGTAGATCAGCGCCGCACCGCCCTTGGCGCGCTCGGCATAATGGATCAGGTGCCAGTCGGTCGGGCAGCCATCCACGGCCTTATATTGCGCCATCGGCGACATCACGATGCGGTTCTTGAGGCGCATATCGCGCAGGGCGAAGGGCGCGAACATCGGGCGGCTGCCCGGCTTGCCACCCGCCTGTTCCTGGAACCAGTCTTCGGCGCTGGCCAGCCATTCCGGGTCGCGCAGGCGCAGGTTTTCATGGCTGATCCGCTGGCTGCGGGTCAAAAGCGAGTAGGCAAACTGGACGGGCGGCATATCGAGATACCGCTCGACCTGTTCGAACCATTCCAGGCTGTTGCGGGCCGCCGATTGCAGGCGCAAAACCTCGACCCGGCGCTCTTCCTGATAGCGGGCAAAGGCCGACTGCATATCAGGCTCGGAATGCAGATATTCCGCCAGCGCAATCGCGGAATCAAAGGCCAGCCGCGTGCCAGAGCCGATCGAGAAATGCCCGGTCGCCGCCGCATCGCCCATCAACACGACATTCTCATGATACCAGCGCTCGCAGATCACCCGCGGGAATTGCGACCATACCGCCGAGCCGCGCAGATGCGCCGCGTTCGAGATCAGCTCATGCCCGCCGAGGTGACGTTCAAAGATCTGGCGGCAGGTCTCGACGATTTCTTCCTTCGACATATCGACGAAGCCGAATTTCTCCCAGGTCTCGGGCAGGGTCTCAACGATGAAAGTCGCGGTATTGTCGTCGAACTGATAGACATGCGCCCAGACCCAGCCATGCTGGGTTTTCTCAAAGATGAAGGTGAAGGCATCGTCGAATTTCTGATGGGTGCCCAGCCAGATGAACTTGCATTTGCGCAGGTCGATATCGGGCTGGAATACGTCCTTATATTCGTTGCGCACCACGCTGTTGATACCGTCACAGCCGACAACCAGATCGTAATCCCTGCGATACTCCTCAGCCGATTTGAAGATGGTCTCGAACTGCAGATTGACGCCCAGCTCGCGGGCGCGGTTTTGCAAAAGGATCAGCATCGCCTTGCGCCCGATCCCGGCGAAGCCATGCCCGCCAGAGACAGTGCGCACCCCGTCATGGACCACCGCAATATCATCCCAATAGGCGAAATCGGCGCGGATCGCCTCTGTGCTGACGGGATCGTTTTTCTGCATCCGCCCCAGGGCGTCGTCTGACAGCACCACCCCCCAGCCGAAGGTGTCATTGGCCTTGTTGCGTTCCAGCACAGTGATGTCATGCGCGGGGTCACGCAGCTTCATCGAAATCGCAAAATAAAGGCCCGCCGGACCTGCCCCGAGGCAAAGGATCTTCATCACCGAAACTCCCTGATTTGGGATGATCCTTGCCGCTTCGCCGATAAATTTCAAGTTTAAAATTTTGTGACTTGAAATTTATCGACGAAGGCGCATTGTGCAGCCTATGGAACATCTGATCGAGACTGATGAGGGCGGCTGGACCCGGCTGCTGATCAACCGCCCCGGCGCGAAAAATGCGCTGAACACTGCGCTGCTGGCCGACCTGGCGGCGGCGCTGACGCGGCTTTCGGGCGATGACAGCTGCCGCGCGGTGATGATCGCGGGCGCTGATGGCAATTTCGCCGCCGGGGCCGATATCGGCGAGATTGAGGGCAAAACCAGCACTGAGGCGGCGGCGGATCCGCGCAAAGCCCAATGGGCCAGCATCCGCGCCTTTCCAAAGCCGCTGGTCGCCGCGGTTGAGGGCTTTGCCCTGGGCGGCGGGTTAGAGCTGGCGCTGATGGCCGATCTGATGGTGGTGGGCGACAGCGCCCGGCTGGGGCTGGCGGAAACCAATCTGGGCATCATCCCCGGCGCGGGTGGCGGGCAGCGGCTGATCGCCCGCATCGGCCCGGCCAAAGCGGCGCGGATGGTGCTGACCGGGGAAATCATCGATGCCGACACCGCCTTCGCCTGGGGGCTTGCCGCCTGTCGCGCCGGGGACGCGCTGGCCGAGGGGGCGGCGCTGACCGCGCGCCTCGCGCAGCGGGCGCCGCTGGCGCTGCAGGCGGCCAAAGCGGCGCTGATCCAGGGCGCCGAGGCCGCGCTTGCGCTGGATGCCGAGCGGGCCGCATTCGAGGCGCTGCTGGACAGCCAGGACAAGGCCGAGGGCATCCGCGCCTTCCGCGAAAAGCGCAAACCCATCTGGCAGGGGAAATGACATGGCGACGGTGGCGGTGATTGGCCTTGGCACGATGGGCCTTGGCATTGCGCAGACCTATGCGGCAGCGGGGTTTGAGGTGCTGGCCACTGATGCCCATGCCCCCGTCCGCGACACGGCGGCCAGCCGCCTGGCCGCAGCGCTTGCCCCCCGTGTCGAGGCGGGCAAGATGACGCCCGCCGCCCGCGATGCGCTTTTGTCCAGGTTCCGCGTGGTAAACGGCCCCGAAGTGATGGGCGCGGCGGATCTGGCGATCGAGGCCGTTGTTGAACGGCTGGACGTAAAACAGCATATTTTCAATGCATTAGAGGATGTCATGCGCCCCGATGCGGTGCTGGCCAGCAATACATCCTCGCTTTCCGTGGCCAGGATGGCCCAGGGGCTGCGCCATCCCGAACGCCTGATCGGCCTGCATTTCTTCAACCCCGCCCCGGTGATGAAACTGGTCGAGCTGGTCGCGCATCCGGCCAGCGGACCCCAGGCCCTGCACCTCGCGCGGCAGCTGACCGAGGCGGCGGGCAAGACCGTCATCCAATGCCCCGACCGCCCCGGCTTTATCGTCAACCGCTGCGCCAGACCCTTTTACGGCGAGGCGCTCGCACTGTTGGAAGAGGGCCGCAGCCCCGGCGAGATCGACGCGGCGATGCAGGGCGCGGGCTACCGCCTTGGCCCATTCGCGCTGATTGACCTGGTGGGCGCAGACATCAATCTGGCCGCGACCGAAAGCCTTGCGGCGGCGATGGGCGGCAGCCCGCGCTATCATGTGTTTGAGGCGCTGAAGGTCCAGGTCGCCAGCGGCAATCTGGGGCGCAAAACCGGGCGCGGGTTTCTGTTCCCCGACAGCCCCGGCCCCCTGCCCGATGATGCCTCCAGCCTTGTTCTGCGCATCGAGGCCACGCTGATCAATGAGGCGCTCTGGCTGCTGTCCGAGGGGGGGATTGATGAAAGCGGTATTGATACCGCATTGAAACTGGGGCTGAATTTCCCGCGCGGGCCGTTTGAGATGCTGTCCCTTCACGGCGCAGACAGCGTGCGGGCCACACTTGCACGGCTGGAAACCAGCGCCCCGCCACCGCTGAAAATCCGCTATTTGGCCGCGCCTGGCCTGTAGGAAACCAGACGCCGCATAAGCAAAGGGCCGGGGATTTCCCGGCCCTTTTGTCGCTCAGACAAAGCTGCGGATGGTCTGGATCGCACCGTCGAGATCCTTGCCTTCCTCATCCTTCAGCGCCGCCTCGCGCAGACGACGCGCCCAATCGGCGGCATCCTCGCGCCCGGCGACCAGATCAATCGCCGCGATCACCCGGTCAAACTTCGACAGGCCCCGCGCATGGGTGTCGGAATAGCCCTTGATGAGGCGGCGGCAGCGGATCAGCTCGACCGCGAGGGCGTAGTTGCGATCAACCTCAGCCAGGGCGCGGGTCAGCCAGGCCTCAAGATGCGCCACCTCTTGTGCGTGGCGCAGCGTGCGGCGGCGCCAGAACTTCATGCCGCCCAGCAGGTAAAGCATGGCATAGCCGCGAAAGCTGTCGGTGCGGATGCGCCGCCCATGGCCGAACCAACGGTTCAGTCGCGCCATGGATTTCGGATTGGCCTCGACCCGTGCCCCCCATTTGAGCGGCAGCATGCCGGCGATTTCCTCGGCGCGGGGGTGCATGAACTCGGTCAGCTGCATCAGATGCTGATCCTTTGCGCCCATCTCGCCGCGGATCCGGGCAAAGCGGTTGCCACGGGTTTTCAGATCGGCCACCCGGATCACATCGTCGTAACACATTGCATTTGCGATGTATTTCGCCGCCTGGACCGAGAGATCCCAGGGGGCGTGATCGCGGTCCAGCACGGTTTGCAGCCGATCCAGATAGTCCGCCCCATAGGCGATGTCCTGAAAACTGACCACCTTGCGCAGCCCGTGTTCCCCCATTTCCGCCACCGGAGCGGGCATCGCCTGCAGCCGCGCCACCAGCTTTTCCCAGGCCGCCATCAGCTTTGCCGGGCCGCGCACCATTGTATCTGCTACCGCAGGCGCGGGCTCGTTCTTGCCGATATCGCCGTTCAGCGCCGCATCATAGCCCGCGCCAAAGGCCCGGAGACTGGCCTCAATCCCCTTGCCGCCCGAGTGGCGGATCGCATCCTCAAAGGCCTGGCGCGGGAACGGCAGCGCCCCCGAGGCCGCCAGCGCCCCGAACAAAGTCGAGGAAATGATCGAGCCGTTTTTCACCGCCACCGCCTCATAATCGGCGGCCAGCAGGCGTTTCGCGGTCTGGATCGCGGCCTCGCGCACTGCCTCGGGGTCGGCGACGCCGTCGCCCGGCACCATCTTCTCGGAAACCGCCAGATTGCGATGGGTCGAGGCGATCAGCGTGGTGCGATCAGGCGTGACAAAGCCGCGAATGATGGCGCGACCGGCCTCCATCCATTCGGCGGCGATCATGACATCGACGTCGCCCGCCGCCGGCATCAGCGAGAAAACCGGATCGCCGCCGTCTTTCGGGGCCATCTCGACATAGTAGATCGTGGCCCCGGTGCGCTGCGACACCCCCGCGACCGAGGTCGCCTGGGCCGCAAACCCCTGAGATCGCGCGACATCCTCGATCCAGCCGGTCAGCACGCCGCCACCCTGGCCGCCCACCGCATAGATCGCCACTTTGATGATGGATTTCAGCTTTTCATCGGGCTGACGGGGCGGGATCACTTCATGCAGGCTCATACCGGGAACTCCAGCGTACGGGCGGCGCGGCGGCGGGCAAGCCAGCCGATCAGGCGGGTTCGCAACCCGGCGCGCCATTTCTCAAACCCGGTCGGGTTATGGACCACGTCAGCGCGGTAGAAGCTGGGGCACAGCACCGCCGCATCAGCCACCTCGCCGCAATTGCCGCAGCCAACGCAGGTCTGGTCGATCCGCGCCACCGGGTCATCGCGCAAGGGATCGCCCGTGTGTTTCAGCCCCAAAGAGGGGCAGCCCGACAGCCGCATGCAGGCGTGATCGCCGGTGCAGACCGCCTCATCAACGCCAAAGCGAGGCGCCTCAACCCGGCGGCCCTCTTTGATCGCTTTGGCCTTCAGCGGCCGCTCGCGGCGCTGCTTGTTCAGCATACATTCCGACGAGGCGACGATGACTTTCGGGCCTTTTTCGTCGGTGGTCAGCGCCTCGGTGATGGTCGCTTTCAGCTTTGGCACATCATAGGTGTGGTCGATCTGGCGCACCCATTTCACGCCGATTCCCTTTACCGCCTGCGAGATCGGGTTGTTCGTCGCCTTGGTGTCGTTTTTCGCCCGCGACGACATCACATCCTGGCCGCCCGTCGCCGCCGAGTAATAATTGTCGACCACGACCACCAGGCTGTCAGACTTGTTGAACACCATATTGCCGATCGAGGTGTTCAGCCCGTTGTGCCAGAAGCCGCCATCACCGATGATCGAGATAGGCCGCCTCTCGCCACCGCCGTCAAAGGCCGCGTTGGCCGCTGGCCCAAGGCCATAGCCCATCGTCGCCCCGCCCACATAAAAGGGCGGCATAGAGCCGAACAGATGGCAGCCGATATCGGCGGTGATCTGATGCTTGCCGCGTTCCTGCTGCACCATTTTCAGCGCGGCAAAGATGGGGCGCTCGGGGCAGCCGGTGCAAAATCCTGGCGGCCGCATCGGCACCACTTTGGTCAGATCCGGCAACTGCGGCTTGTCCTCATTCGGTGCGCGGACGGTGGCGGGCAGCATATCGGGCGCGGCGATTTTCAAAAACGCCGTCAGACTGTCCAGCATCACCTGGCCGGTATATTCGCCCCCCATCGGCAGGATGCCCTTGCCGTGCAGTTTGACCGTCGACCCGGCGCGGTAGAGATAGGTGGAAAGCTGCTGCTCCATAAATTCGGGGTGGCCCTCTTCGACCATCAGGAGGTTTTCCTTGCCCTCGCAGAATTCCAGAAACTCTGATGAAACAAGTGGATAGGCCACATTCAGGCAATAGATCGGCAGGTCTGTATTGCCGTAAAGATCGGCCAGCCCCATGCGCTGCAGCGCCCGGATCACGCCGTTGTACATGCCGCCCTGAACCACCAGCCCGGCCTTGCCGCCCTTCGGGCCGAAGAATTCATTCAGCTTATGCTCGATGATGAATTTCTCGGCGGCGGGCCAGCGATTGTTGATCTTGTCCTGTTCATGCAGATAGGTGAAGGGCGGCAGCACCACGCGGGTAACATCGGCCTGCGGGTTCTTCAGCGCGTCTTTGACGGTCAGCGGCGGGCGCCTGTTGTCGCGGCACTCAAAGGTGCCGGTGACATGGCAAGAGCGGATCCGCACGATCATCATCACGGGCGTATTCGTCGCCTCGGACATATCAAACCCGTAATGCACGGCGTCAACCATCGCCTGCAGATTGGGGCGCGGGTCCAGCAGCCACATCTGCGATTTCATCGCAAAAGCGTGGCTGCGTTCCTGCATGATCGAGGAGCCCTCGCCATAATCCTCGCCGACGATGATCAGCGCGCCGCCATTGACGCCGGAATCGGTCAGGTTCGCCAGCGCGTCAGATGCCACATTGACGCCCACCGGCCCCTTGAAGGTCACCGCCCCCCGGATCGGATAATGGATCGAGGCCGCCAGCATCGCTGCCGCCCCTGCCTCATTCGCGTTGGCCTCAAAGCGGACGCCAAGCTCTGCCATCAGCTCTTCGGCATCGGCCAGCACATCCATCATATGCGAGATGGGTGCGCCCTGATAGCCGCCGACATAGCCGACCCCGCTTTCCAGCAGCGCCTTGGTCAGGGCAAGGATTCCCTCGCCGGTAAATGTCTCGCCCGCGCCTTTGCGCAGGTGCTCAACCTCGGCCTTGAAGCTGCGCTCTGCCATGGTTCAAACCTCTTGCTTGCATATATTGGCTAGCATTTTCTGAAGGGTGCCGACGAAAGCATGCCGCTCTTCGTCGGAAATGCCGCGAAACATCCGCTCGGTGGCCAGCGCCATATGCGGCCAGATCCTCTCGAATGCGGCGCGGCCCTGATCGGTGGAAAAGACGCGGGTGGCGCGGCTGTCATTGGCGTCAGTCTCACGCCGGACCAGCCCCTCGGCCTGCAGCTGATCCAGCGCCCGGGACAGGGTTGATTGTTCGGTCACCGCCAGCTCTGCCAGCTCGCGGATCAGGGGGCCATCCATCACGGAAAGCACCCCAAGCGCCCGCATCTTGGCGGTGGTCAGGCCCATATCGGCCATCTCACCGCGCAGGATGCCGTTATACTGGCTCATCAGGCGGTTCATCAGATAGGGCGGAAAGGCGGAAAGACCGATCTGCCCCAGCCGCTGCGCCGGGCTGGGGGTCTCGCTGCTCATGCGCCCAGCCTTTTCGCCGCATTATAGCCCGAGCCGCCGCCAAGCCCCGGCCCCGGATGGGTTGAGGCGCCGATATGGATCAGCCCGCGCACCGGGCCGGTGCCATTCGTCGAATTGTAGAAGGGCCGCCAGATGAAGAACTGATCGACCGCGCAGGAACCGCCATAGGGATCGCCGCCGACCAGGTTGACGTTCATCGCCTCCAGGTCTTTGGGGCTATAGGCGCGGCGTGCCAGAACCATCTTGTCGAAATCTTTGATATGGCTGGAAAGAATGGCCTGCAGGCGGTCGGCGAAGGCCTCTTTCGCGGCGTCCCAGTCGCGGGCCTCGATCTCGCCTGCGGCATCGCCTTTGATCACTGTGGGCACGTCGGGGATCTGCATCCAGATCACCGATTTGCCCTGAGGGCAGCGGGTTGGATCAAGACGCGAGGGCTGGCCCACGCAGATCGTCGGTGTGACCGGCAGCATGCCGCGCTCGGCCTCGTTTGACGATTTTGAGACCGCATCGACGCTGTCCGCCAGATGGATCAGCGCCACCTGTTCCAGCCCCGGCGTTTTCCATTCCGGCACTCCGTCCAGCGCGAAATGCAGCTGGAAATCGCCACGCCCATGGCGGAAGCGCTTCAGCGCGGCCTTTTCCTCGGGCAGGCTCACATCTTTCAAAAGCCGGTTGTAAAGCTGCCCCGGCGCGACCGAGGCCAGCACCGATTTCGAGGCGATATGTTCACCGCCCTTCAGCCGCACGCCCGTCACGCGGCCATTTTCCACCGTGATTTCATCGACATCGGCGCTGCAGCGCACCTGGCCGCCATTGGCCTCTATCAGCGAGACGAAGGCCTTCGCCGCCTGCCCCGCACCGCCTTTTGAGATCGGCGCGCCTGCGCCTTCAAGCGCGAAGGCGATCACCCGGCCCATCGCGCCGGAATAGGCATTCTCGACCGTCAGCCCGCAATGCAGCGCCCAGGGGGCGAAAAGCGTGCGGGCTTCTTCGGATTTGAACGTGGTCTCAACCCAGCCGCGCATCGGATCCAGCTGCTGGCCCATCCAGCCCGCAATCCCGCGCAGGCCCCGCTTGCGGGTCTCTTTCAACAGGGTTTTCAGCGTGGCCCAGGACCAGAGCGGCTGGCCCAGGATCGCAAACATGAAAGGCGCATCCGCCGCCAGACGATCCACCTCGGCCGCGAAAGCATCCCCATCGCCGGGGGCCGCGGCATTCAGCGCCGCGACGTTTTCCGCCCGGTTGGTTGACAGCACCAGCGAGCGGCCATCCTTGCGCAAAACAGCGGTCGGATGCGGGGTGTTGCAATATTCAAAGCCATGTTTGGCGAGGTGCGGCCCAAGCGCCGCCCCCGCCGCACTGGTCATAAACAGAACGAAAGTGGTCGCCATTGGGTCATGGACAAAGCCGGGATGCAGCTCATTGGTGCGCAGACAGCCGCCTGCCACCTCTTCGCGCTCCAGCACCAGAACCTTGCGGCCCTTCAGCGCCAGCAGACTGGCCGCAACCAGCCCGTTAATCCCGGATCCAATGATAATATGGTCAACAGCGGCCATTTTCACTCAACTTTCTGCAACAAGCGCCAGCGCACGCATCGGCGAGCCGGTGCCATTTTTGATTTTCAAAGGCGCGGCAATCAGCACCGCGCCTTTGGGCGGCAATTTATCCAGGTTCACCAGCGAGGCGAGACCAAAGCGGTTGTTGGCATGCAAGAGGTTATGCGCCGGGAAAGGTGGGCTCATACCGCCTGCGCAGCCCGCGTCAGTGCCGATGCACTGGCTGCCCCAGCCAACGATGCCCTTGTCGACCAGGAACTGGATCGCCTCGGCGGTCGGGCCGGGGGTATGGGGGCCGGTCTCATTGGCGTTCAGGAACTGCGCCTCATCATGGTTAAAGCGATCCCAGTCAGAGCGCAGCACCACCCATTCGCCAGCCTGAATCGCGCCATGTTTGGCCTCCCATGCCTCGATATGCGCGACGGTCAGCAGGAAATCCGGGTCAGCGGCGCATTCGGCGCTGAAATCCAGCACATTCACCGGGGCAATCAGACGCTGAACATCGATGGTGTCGGTATAGCCTTCGGGGTTTTCGCGCCCGGTGATCCAGTGATGGGGCACGTCGAAATGGGTGCCCGAATGCTCGCCCAGCTCCAGCCAGTTCCAGGCCCAGAAGGGGCCATTCTCGTCATATTCGCAGATCTTATGGATTTTGATCGGCGGCGTGTCTTTCGCCAGTTCCGGCGGCAGTTTCAAAAGCGGCGTTTCCGGCCCCAGCGTCGCGGTCAGGTCAACCACCCTGATCCCGCCCGAGGCCAGCAATCCGGCAAGCTGCATCAGCGCATTGGCTGCGGTCATATCGTTTCTCCCTGTCTGACCTGTTGGTCTTCGATTGGTGTCTGGCATCCTTTGCGCCCGACAACAGAGGGGCCCGGATGTCATGACGCTTTTCTCTGCGTCTGTGAGAATCACGCTAGACAGAAATAAATGCGTTTGCAAATATATCTTAAAAAGCGGGGGTAAGAAATATGTCAGACAGCTATGACGTGGTTCTGATCGGGGCCGGCCACAATACCCTGGCCTGCGCCCTGCACCTCGCGGCAAAGGGCTGGAAAACCGGCCTTTTTGAGGCCGCCCCAACCCCCGGCGGCGCGGTGAAAACCGGGGAGTATACCCTGCCCGGCTTTCGCCATGACTGGGCGGCGATGAACCTGAACCTCTTCGCCGGATCAGCGTTTTATAAGGACTATTCGGCAGAACTGGCGCAGCATGGCTGCGCCTTTACGCCTGTCAGTAAGCCCTTTGCCTCGGCCTTTCCCGATGGCTCCTGGCTGGGGGTTACCACCGACCGCGCGGAAACCCTGGCCCGCATCCGCGCCGAGGATCCCGCCGATGCCGAGACCTGGTCGCGCCTGAATGACAGTTTTCCGCAAACTGCCGAAGCGATAGGCGGTCTGCTTTCGATCCCGATGAAATTTAATGCGATTGCATGTTTCATGTTTAAAATGCTGCGCCGCAACAAAATCGGCGGCAGCCTGGATATCGCGCAGTTCATGGCCCAGACGCCGCGCCGCTTTCTGACGCGCAGCTTCCGCTCAGAGAAGATGCAGGCGCTTTTGGGGGCCTGGGGGCTGCATCTGGATTACGCGCCCGATGTCGCGGGCGGCGGCATTTTCCCCTATCTTGAGGGAATGGTTGCACAAAACCTGGGGATGACGCTGGGCCAGGGCGGCGCAGACACCATCATCCGGGCCATGGTCAAAGCGATTGAGGCACGCGGCGGGCGCGTCGAATGCAATGCCAGTGTCGCCAAAATCCTGCATGAAAACGGCAAGGCCAGCGGGATCGAGCTGGCAGATGGTCGCCGCATTGCAGCGAAAAAAGCGGTGATTGCCGGTGTTGCGCCCCAGGCCCTGCTGCGGATGACCGGGCCGACAGAGTCGCGCTTTGACCAGGCGATGCGCGATTACGCCTATGCGCCGGGCACGATGATGATCCACCTGGCGATGGACAGCCTGCCCGACTGGGCGGCGGGCGCGGCGCTGCAGGAATTCGCCTATATCCATCTTGCCCCCAGCCTGGACCAGCAGGCGCGGGTCTATCAGCAGGCCCAGGCCGGCCTGTTGCCGGATGAGCCGATCCTTGTCGTGGGTCAGCCGACAACCGTTGACCCCTCGCGGGCGCCTCAGGGCAAGCATGTCCTTTGGGTGCAGGTGCGTATGGTGCCGGGCCAGATCAAAGGCGATGCGGCGGGCCAGATCACGGCGAAAACCTGGGATGAGGCCACCGCGCCGATGGCCGAGCGGGCGCTGGATATTCTTGAGCGCTATGCTCCCGGCACGCGGGCAAAGATCCTGGAGAAACACGTCGTCTCACCCCTGGATCTTGAGGCTGAGAACCCCAATCTGGTCGGCGGTGATCAGGTTTGCGGCAGCCATCACATCTCGCAAAACTTTATGTTCCGCCCGGCGCGGGGCCATTCTGACGGCTCGACCGCGCTGAAAAACCTGCATCTGACCGGGGCGGCCGTCTGGCCGGGCGCGGGCACAGGCGCGGGGCCAGGCTATCTCCTGGCAAGGAGGCTGGCAAAATAAGACCCTCCTTCAAATAAGACCCTACGGCCGCGCGCGCATAATCCGGCATCAGACCGGAGCGGGCGGAAAAACCGACCCATCCACAAGACAACGACAGGGAATGATATGAAACTCAATCGCAGAGCCTTGCTGCAGCTCTCGGCGGCCAGTGTCACATTGGGGGCGTTCAGCCTGCCCGCGCTGGCGCAGATCGACGAGCTGGTGATCGCCTATAACGTCACTCTGCCCAGCTGGGACCCGACCACCGGCCCAAGCGCGGTGAACCCGACGATCCAGGGCATCTATCAGTCGGTCTTTGACCAGTTCATCCTGCAACAGCCCGATCTGACGCCCGCGCCGGGGCTGGTGACCGAATGGGGCTGGAATGAGGATTACAGCCAGATCTGGCTGGTGGTGCGCGAGGGCGTCAAATGGCATGACGGCTCGGATCTGACGCCCGAGGATATCGCCTGGAGCCTGGCGCGTGTGGCCGATCCGGCGACCGGCAGCCCGATCCAGTTCGTCTGGGGCACGCTGGAAAACCACCGGGTCGAGGGCAATCGCGTCATCGCCGATGTGAAGCAATTCGACCCCACCATCTTCAAATGGATGTATTTCCTGACCGGCTATGTGCTGCCGAAAGCCTATTATGAAAAGGTGGGGCCTGAGGGTTTTGAGGCCGCGCCGATTGGCACCGGCCCCTATATGGTCGAGAAATTCGAGCGCAACGCCTATGTGCGGCTGAAGGCGAATGAGGCCTATTGGGGCGGCGCGCCCGAGTTCAAAACGGTGACGATCAAATTCGTAACCGATGCGGCGGCGCGGGTGGCGGAAATCGAATCCGGCAACAGCCATGTCACCCTTGAGATGCCCTATGAGGAATATGACCGCCTGAAAGGGTCGATGAATGGGGTGGCTGCGCCCATCTCGGATATCGGGATGATTTTCCTCAATGATATCGATGTGATGCTGGATCCGAATGTGCGCAAGGCGGCGGCGCATGCGATTGACAAACAGGCGATCATTGATCGGTTGCTGTCGGGGTACGGCGTGAAGATCGACACGCTGGAGACGCCGGAATATGTGGCCTATGATGCGTCAATCACCGTGCCCTACGACCCGGAAAAGGCGGTCGCGCTGCTGGCGGCCTCGGGCTATTCGACCGACAACCCGGTGAAGTTCAAAATCCAGACGACGCGGGGCTTCAAGCCCAAGGATTATGAGATGATCCAGGCGATTGTCGGGCTCTGGCGCCGCGTCGGCATCGAGGCCGAGATCGAGGTTTATGAGATCGCCAAACATTATGAGCTGCGGGCCGCAGATCAGCTGGCCCCGGCGGCGTTCTACAACTGGGGCAACTCGGTTGGGGATCCGACCACGGGGACGGGTTTTGCGATGTTTGGCCCCAGCCCGCATTCGGTCTGGGACGGGCAGGATCTGATAGACATGATCAACCCGCTTTGGGGCGAAAAGGATGAGGCGAAGCGGATCGAGGGCTGGAAGGCCGTCGATCGGTTCATCGCCGAGGATGCGCTGGTGATTCCGCTGTTGCAATATGTGCAGCCGATCCTCTCGGCGAAGGGGGTTGTGGTGACGCCGCATGCCTCTGGTGCCTTGCTGCCGCATCTGATGAAGCGCGGCTGAGAGTGACCGACCCGGGGGGCTTTGCGCCCCCCGGACCCCCCGCAGGATATTTAAGGACAGATGAAAGGGCCAGGGGACTGGCGCTTTCTGGATGGTCATGCAGCATCTGAGAACAGTAATGGGGCGGCTGTTGACCACGCTGATCACGCTTTTGGGCGTGGCGGTGGTGGTCTTTGTCGTCATCCGGGTCGTGCCGGGCAATCCGATCGCCATGATGCTGCCCCCGGGCGCGACAGAGGCGGATATTGCGCGGCTGAACGCGCTTTATGGGTTCGACAAGTCGATCCCGCAGCAGTTTTTTATCTGGCTGGGCGGCGTGGTGCAGGGCGATTTTGGCACCTCGATCACCGCGAGGCAGCCCGTGACGGGGATGGTGCTGGGGCGGCTGCCTGCGACGCTGGAGCTGTCGGTCATGGCGCTGGTTATGGCCTGCGTGATGGGTGGCGCGATGGCGCTTTGGGGGACGCGGCGGCGCGAGACAAAGACCGAAGCCGCGATTGATGTGGCCAATGGTATGGCGCTGTCGGTGCCCGATTTCCTGTGGGGGCTTTTGCTGATCCTGGGGTTTGGGGTTCTTTGGCCGGTGTTTCATATCTCGGGGCGGGTGACGCCCTCGCTGGAGCTGCCTTTCACCACGAATTTCTATCTGTTTGAAAGCCTGATCCGGCTGCGCTTTGATCTTTGGGCCGATATCGTCAGCCATATGTTCCTGCCTGCGCTGGCGCTGGCGATCCCTTTGTCGGCGATCATCGGGCAGCTTCTGAAGCAAAGCCTGAAAGAGACCATGCATCTGGATTACGTCACGCTGGCGCGCACCCGCGGCTATGGCGAGACGCATGTGATCCTGCGTGAGGCTTTGCGCAATGCGATCCTGCCGACGCTGACGCTGGTGGGGGTGCAGTTCACCTTTCTGATCGGTGGCACGGTGATCATCGAGCGGCTGTTTTCCTATGAGGGGCTTGGCAATATGGCCATTGAGGCGGTGACCAACCGCGATCTGCCGCTGATCCAGGGGATCGTGATCCTTTTCGCGCTGATCTTCACCGGGGTGAACCTGGTCGTCGATCTGCTTTATGCCGTTCTGAACCCGAGGCTGCGCCATGGCTGATGCGCGAATGATGGTTAGGCGCCAGGCCGGGGCGCGGCTGTGGCTGTCGGCTTTCTGGCTGGGGCTGGTGGCGCTGGCGGCGCTTTTTGCGCCACTGATCGCGCCGCATGACCCGCTGGCGCAGGATCTGTTTCTGGGCCGGATGCCGCCCTTCTGGGTGGCGGGGGCCGAGCCTGGCTATTGGCTGGGCACTGACAGCCTGGGCCGCGATGTTTTAAGCCGGCTGATCTATGGCGCAAGGATTGCGCTGACAGTGGCGCTGGTTGCGGGGGCTGCGACCTGCGTGCTGGGCGCGGGGCTTGGGCTGATGGCGGGCTATATGCGCGGCTGGGTCGATACCGTCATCTCACGCTTTATCGACATCTGGATGGCCTTTCCGCCGGTTCTGTTTTCCATCCTGCTGATTGCGGTGATGGGGCCGGGGCTGATCTCGATCATCATCGCCATCGTCATCATCGACTGGACCCGTTTCGCGCGGGTGATCCGGGCCGAGGCGATGGGCCAGGGGGCGATGGATTATGTCGCCTCGGCCAGGGTGGCGGGGCGCGGGCGCATCTCGACCATGCTGACCGAGATCCTGCCCAATGTCCTGCCGACCATCGTCGTTTTGCTGACGCTGGAGATGGGGATTGCGGTGATCATCGAGGCGATCCTGAGTTTCGTGAACCTGTCGATCCCCACCGATGATGCGACCTGGGGCGGGATGATTTCCGAGGGCCGGGTCTCAATCCATCAGGCCTGGTGGGTGCTGGTTTTCCCGCTGATCGCGCTGTTCCTGACCGTGCTGGCCTTCTCTCAGCTGGGTGAGGGGCTGAAGGACCGCTATGACCCGGTGTTGCGGTGAGGGGGCTGCGATGAATTATCTTGAGCTGAAGGGCCTTTCGGCGCGGATCATGCGCCAGAACCATCCGCTTTTGCGTTCGGTTTCACTGGCGCTGGCGCCCGGAGAGGTGCGGGGCCTGGTGGGCGAAAGCGGGGCCGGAAAGTCGATGATCGGCAAGGCGGTGCTGGGCATCCTGCCCAAAGCTGTAGAGCTGACCGGGGGTGAGATCTGGCTTGATGGCCAGGATCTGCAGCGCCTTTCCGCCCGTGATCGCCGCCACCGGATCGGGCAGAGCTGTGCGCTGATCCCGCAGGATCCGCTGACGGCGCTGAACCCCTCACGCCGGATCGCGCCGCAGATCACCGACCGGCTGGTTGACATCCTGGGGTGGGAACGGGCGCGGGCGGTGACCCGCGCCGAAGAGCTGCTGCATGAGGTCAGGATCGAGGATCCGGCGCGGGTGATGCGCGCTTATCCGCATGAGCTCTCGGGCGGGATGCGCCAGCGGATCCTGATCGCCTCGGCCTTTGCGGCAGAGCCGAAGCTGATCGTCGCGGACGAGCCGACCACCGCGCTGGATGTGACGGTGCAAAAGCAGATCCTGAAACTTATCAAAGACATGCAGGCCCGCCACGGCACCGCGATCCTGTTTGTCACCCATGATCTGGGCGTGGTGTCAAAGGTCTGCAACCGGCTTTCCGTGCTTTATGGCGGCATGGTCGTTGAGGATAATGACATCGACAGTTTCTTCGCCGGGCCGCGCCATCCCTATTCGCGGGCGCTGCTGGCGGCGACGCCGAAATACACCGATCCCGGGGCCAGCCTGACCCCGGTTCCCGACAGTGTCATCGCCGGGGTGCGCGGCGAAATTGAGGCTTTTGACCAAAGGCAGGCCCATGTCTGAAGATCTTTACCGCGCCGAGGGCCTGCGCCTGTCGCTGCCCGATCTGAACCGCAAACCGCTTTGGGGCCCGGCGCCGCGAAACGAGATCCTGAAGGGCCTGGATTTCAGCATCCGCAGGGGCGAGATCCTTGGGATTGTCGGCGGCTCGGGCTCGGGGAAGTCGACGCTGGGGCGCTGCCTGGTGCGGCTTTTGCAGCCGACGGGGGGCCGGGTGCTGTTTGACGGCCAGGACATCACGCATCTGGATGACGCGGCCCTGCGCCCGCTGCGGCGACGGTTCCAGATGATCTTTCAGGATCCGATGTCATCCCTGAACCCGCGCCACCGGGTCGGCCAGCTGATCGCAGCACCCTTGCATCTGCATGGCGTTCAGGATGTGCGGGCCCGGGTGGCCGAGGCGCTGGATCTGGTCGGCTTTCCCCAGGAAATGGCCAGCCGCTATCCGCATGAGATGTCAGGCGGTCAGCGTCAGCGGGTTGGAATCGCCCGCGCCATCGCCCTGCGCCCCGATTTCATCCTGGCCGATGAGATCGTTTCTGGCCTTGATGTCTCAAGCCAGGCGCAGGTGCTGAACCTGCTGGAGCGGCTGGTCAAAGATCTGGGGCTGACGCTGGCCTTTATCAGCCATGATCTCAGCGTGATCCGGCGGCTGTGCTCGCGGATCATGGTGCTCTATCAGGGCGAAATCGTTGAGGAATCCGAGACGGCGGCCCTCTTTGCAGCCCCCCGCGCCGCCTATACGCGCGAACTGCTGGACGCGATCCCCCTGCCCGATCCGCAGCAGGTCTGGGCCTGATCCCGGCTGCGGGTGGCTGATTGCGAATAAATCATGGATACAGATACAACAACAACACCATTTCATTCTTAATCGGGTGGCGCGATATTCCCCTCAACACGGAAGGCGGCCGGAACCACTTCGGATCCCGCCGCTTCCCCCGAATGGGAGAGCGAAAATGAATACCGCACAGGCCCTTGCCCAGCTGAAAGAGCGTCTGAAAGCCTCTGACCGCATGCCCCTGGTCTTTCTGGGCCATGGCTCGCCAATGAATGCCATCGAGGACAATGAATATTCCCGCTCATGGGAGGCTTTGGGCAAGGCTTTGCCGCGCCCGCAGGCCATTCTTGTGGTCTCGGCCCATTGGATGACCAATGGCACGACGCTGGTTGATGTCTCGAATGTGCCGCGCACCATCCATGATTTCTACGGCTTCCCGCCTGAGCTGCATGCCACGCAATACCCCGCCCATGGCGATCCGGCGCTGGCAAAAGAGGTGGTCAGCCTGCTGGCCAGCCACCATGCCGAGGGCGATGACACCTGGGGGCTGGATCACGGCGCCTGGTCGGTGCTGGCCCGGCTGTATCCTGAGGCCGATGTCCCGGTTTTCCAGCTGTCGATCGATATGTCGAAAGACCTCGACTGGCATCTGAATATCGGCAAGGACCTGGCTGATCTGCGCAGGAAAGGCGTGCTGATCCTGGGGTCGGGCAATGTCGTGCACAATCTGCGCGCCATGCGGTGGGGCGGCAAACCCTATGACTGGGCCGAAGAATTCGACACCTTCTTCGCCAGCCAGCTGGAGGCCCGCGATCTTGCCCCTCTGGCTGATCGTCAGGGCATGGGCAACCTGTTCCGCATGGCCCAGCCGACGCCGGACCACTATCTGCCCGCCCTGACCATCGCCGGCCTGGCCGATGCAAAGGACCAGCTGACCTTTATGAACAATTCCATCGACATCGCCTCGGTGTCGATGCGCAGCTTCATCTTCCACTGACCGCAGCTGAAAAGCGGCCCCGGTCGTGCGCCCGCTGCGCCCCAGCTGCGCGGCAGTCGCGCTGCGGAAAACGGCCTGAGCCGGGCGTGACCCCGGCATGAAAGGAAATCCAATGTCTGTCTCTCTGGTGATCATGTTGCATGGCGTCGGCAGTCGCGGCGCTGATCTGGCGGGGCTTGCGCCTCTTTTGCAGCCCTCACTTCCCGGTGCCGCCTTCGAGGCCCCCGATGCGCCGCTGCCCTTTGATATGGGCGGGCCAGGGCGGCAGTGGTTTTCCGTGGCAGGTGTCACCCAGGCCAACCGCGCTGCCCGGATCCAGGCCGCCCGGCCCGGTTTTGACCAGGTGATCGGGGATCTGATCGCCCGCCACGGCCTGACAGATCAGCCGCAGAAGGTCGCTTTCCTTGGCTTTTCGCAGGGCACGATCATGGCGCTGGACGCGCTGGCCTCGGGGCGCTGGCAGCCCGGCGCGATTGTCGGCTTCTCGGGGCGGCTGGCCACGCCCGACCCGCTGTCACCCGCGCCGCAAACCCGGGTTCTGCTGGTGCATGGCGAGGCCGACAGCGTTATTCCGGCCCAGGACTCCGCCCAGGCCCTGGACCGTTTGCAGGCCGCCGGGGCGCAGGCAGAGCTGAAACTGCTGCCCGGGCTTGGTCATACGATCAGCCGTGAAGGTCTTGCCCTGGCCGCCAGCCATCTGGCCGGGCGCTGAGCCGATACCGGGCCTGTCTGGCCGGCGCATCTGCGGGACCGTCTGAGGGGCCGTGTCTGAGGCGCCGTGTCTGAGGGGCTGTGTCTGGGGGCCACATCTGGGGGGCCATGTCTGGGCACACCTTGGGGCGCGCATCACGATTGCCAGTGGTGCGGCCCCGCGCTCAGGCGGCGCACCACATCCGGCAGGTCGCCCTCGGCCAGGCTGGCCAGGCTGGTTGCATCCAGCACCTCACGGATCGCGGCGCGAAAGGCGATCCAGACATCCTGCAGCGGTCGGCTGCGCGCGTTGTAATCAACCGATTGCGGCGGGGTGCCGCGCACCAGTGCAATCTCGCCCTCAATCGCGCGGATGATCTCCCCGACCGAGATGGTGCGGGCCGGGCGTGCCAGCCAATAGCCGCCCTCGGTGCCGCGCTGGCTGTGAACCAGCCCTGCCCGCTTCAGTTCATTCAGGATATTGACCAGGAAATTAAGCGGCATCGCCTGCGCCCGGGCAATGGTCTCGCATTTCAGCGGCTCTTCGCCATGGGCGGCCAGTTCGATCATCGCGCGCAAAGCGTAATCGGTCCTCGCGGAAATATGCATCGGCCGAAACGCCCTTCTCAACAATATCGGTTATAAATGCCCCAGGGCCGCCCCTGCAACCGGATGCCGCCATGATTCCATAGCGGTTGGACGAAGTAAAGCTGACTATCTGTTCTGTTTCTGCGCCCGTTTCTGGCTATTTTCTTCCAAATCCGGCCCTGCGGAAACAGGGGTTCTTTCTATCTTCATCCGCCTTGTTGACAAGTCTTGTTATGAAAATGAACCATGCGCCCAGGGATCCGGTCAGCGCGGCAAAACCCCGCCGCCACCGGACAATCAGGAGCGAAAATGGCAAGCATACCCCCCCTTGTCGATGGTGACTGGCTAGAGGCCCGTCTGGGCGATCCGCAGCTGCGGATCTTCGACGCGACCACCCTGCTGGCCTTTCCCGAAGATGGCCAGGACGGCTATTATACGCTGTCTTCGGGCCGCGACGCCTATGTCGAAGAGCATATCAGCGGCGCGGCCTTCGCCGATCTCTTGCTGGAGCTGACCGATCAGCAGGCGAAACATGCCTTCACCGTGCTGCCATCCCAGGACTTTGCCGAAAGGATCGGGGCGCTTGGGGTCGGGGATGACAGCATCGTCGTGGTCTATGACCAGTTCGACCCGACCCGCAATCCGGATGCCTTTTACCAGCATTGGGCGGGGCGGTTGTGGTGGCAGCTGCGGCTTGAAGGCTTTGGCAATGTCGCGGTGCTGGACGGCGGCCTTGCGCAATGGCGGCGCGAGGGGCGGCCGGTGGACTCGGGCGAGACCCATTACCCCCCGGCGCAGTTCACCGCCCGCCGCCGCCCAGAGCTGATCGCCGACAAAGACCAGGTCCGCGACGCGATCACCCGCGAGGATGTCGTGCTGCTGAACACGGTCGATCCGGTCACCCATGCCGGCGGGCGCAGCACTTTCGCACGCCCCGGTCATATCCCGAACAGCCGCAATGTCTGGTATGAGGATCTCTTCGACACCGCCACCGGCAAGCTGAAATCGCCCGACGATCTGCGGGCGCATTTCTCCCGCGTCGGCGCGCTGGATCCGGCAAAACGCACCATCACCTATTGCGGCAGCGGCATCGCCGCCTCGGTCGAGGCGCTGGCTTTGGCCACGCTGGGGCGTGATGATGTTGCGGTCTATGACGGATCGCTGACCGAATGGACGGCGGACCCCGATCTGCCGCTTGAAACCGGGGCCGATCACTGAGGCCCCTTTCCCAAAGACCCTCAAACCAAAGGTAAAATGATGACCAGAATTTCACGCCCCGCCTCCGGCGGGCTTTCCAGACGTGCGCTTTTGCAGGCCGGGGGCGCGGCGGCGCTTTTGCCGGTTCTGGGGGCAGGCGCGCTTCGGGCCCAGACCGCGCAGCGGATCGGGTTCACCCCCTTCAGCTATGCAGCCACCCTTTCGGTGCAGATCGCCGAGGCCTTCAACGCCGCCGCAAAACAGCTGGGCATCGAAGGCGAAAGCTTTGACGGCCAGGCCGATCCCTCGATCCAGGTCAATGGGCTGAACCAGCAGATCGGGCGCGGCTTTGGCGGCATCTCGCTGGAGGCGGTCGATGGCGGCTCGATCCGGGGGCTGGCGCGGGTGGCCGAGGAAAACAAGGTCTGGCTGTCGCATGTCTGGGGCAATGCGCCCTGGTTCACGCCCTGGGATGCCAGCGAATATTACAGCCTGCATATCCAGCCCAATGAGTTCGAGGGCCTTGGCCAGCTGACCCGCGTGCTGATTGAGGCGCTTGGCGGCGAGGGCACCATCGTGCGCGTCGGCGGGCTTTTGAATGACAGCTCGGATGTGGTGCGCAGCGCGGGCGCCGATAAGGTCATCGCGGAATACCCGGGCATCACCTTCGCAGGCGAGCTGCCCGGCGACTGGACGCCAGAGCAGTCGCAAAAGGCCGCCGCTGCCCTGCTGTCACGCTTCCCCGACACCCGCGGCATCATCGCGCAAAACGACGATACCGCGACCGGGGTGATTGCGGCGATCCGGGCAATCGGCAAGGTGCCGGGCAAGGACATCCTGGTCGTGGGCACCAATGGCACGCTGGATGGCGCACGCCGCATCAAAGAGGGCACCCAGCTGGCCTCGGCGGCGAACAACCCCTCGTTTATCGGCTATACCCTGGCCGCAAACCTTTACGACCGGCTGAACGGCTGGACGCCCGAGCCGCTGGAACGCGCCCTGACCTTCCGCGCCGAGATCCTGACCCAGGCGAATATCGACGCCTATATCGCCCGCTATATCGACGCCCCGGTGGAAACCCATTTCGATGCCACCAAAATCTCGCGGGTGAAAAGCCCCGAAGACTGGGATCCGCAATATGAGCTGATCCCCAGCGATATTGACGAGCAATGGATCAACCAGCCCAAACCCGAGGGCTATACCTATCCCGAGGCCTATGTGAAGGGCCGCGAAGACGGCTCTTATGAGCGCATCGTCCAGCAGTTCAAAGATCACTATAAGATCAAACTGCTCGACAAATCGCCGCTGGCGGGCTGACCAGATGGCCCCCGCAACCCCCTTGCTGAAGCTGACCGGCATCGCCAAAAGCTATGACGGCCACCAGGTCCTCAGCGATGTCTCGCTGTCGCTGAAACGCGGCGAGATCATCGGCCTTCTGGGCGAGAATGGTGCGGGGAAAAGCACGCTTCTCAACATCCTCTCCGGAGTCGTTCCCAAAGACGGCGGAGAGATCCGCAGGAATGGCACCGTCATCGCGCCGCGCAGCTACCGCGAGGCCAATACGCGCGGCATCTTCCGGGTGTTCCAGGATCCGGCGCTGATCGGCAATCTGACGGTGGCGCAGAACCTTTGGTTCGGCTGGGAGAGCCTCTTTCGCAATGCCGCAGGCCTTCTGGACCAACGCGCGATGCAGGAGGCCGCGCGGGGCGTGTTGGCCTCGGGCAATCTGGCCTCGGTTCCGGTGACGAAACGGGTGGGCGCTCTGCCCCCCGGTCTGCGCCAAAGCCTTGATATCGCAAGGGCCGTGGCGCTGGCCGATCGGCTGCAGATCCAGGATCCGGTGATCCTGTTTGACGAGCCGACCACCGCGCTGGATCAAAGCCATGAAGAGAATTTCCTGCATCTGCTGGATCGGCTGCGCGGCCGAGCCGGGGTTGTGTTCGTCTCGCACCGTCTGGGCGAGGTGCTGCGCAGCTGCGACCGTGTCCTGGTGCTGAAAGACGGCCATCTGGTCACCGACCAGCCCGTCGCGGGCCTGACCGAGCCTGATCTGCACCGGCTGATGGTCGGACGCGAGCGCGGTGCGAATTACTACCTTGGCGACTTGCAAAGGGGCGGCCAGGACAAAGGCGGCGCGGCGGCGCCCCCCCGGCTTGAGCTGCGCGATCTGCGGCTGGCCTCTGGCGTCGGCCCGCTGGGCTTCACGATCCGCCCCGGCGAGGTGGTCGGCATCGCCGGCACCGATGGCTCGGGAAAGCGGCGGGTGGCGCAGGTTCTGGGGGGTGACATCGAACCCGATCAGGGCGAAACGCTGGTCAATGGCCAAAGCATCGGCAAGGGCAGCGTCGCGGCGGTTGGCGCGGGCATCGCCTTTGTGCCGGGTGACCGCCAGGCCGAGGGGCTGATCACCAGTGCCAGCCTGGTTGCGAATTTCCAGCTGCCCTCGCTGCGGGATCTGTTTGCGACGCGGCTGGGGTTCTGGCGCGAGACCCCGGCCCGCAAAGCCGCCGAACAGCGGTTCCGGGCGCTGGAGGTGAAGGCCCCCGATGGGATCGACAGCCCTGTCCTGGCGCTGTCGGGCGGCAATCAGCAAAAGGTGCTGCTGGCCAAATGGCTGGAACGCGCGCCCCAGGTGCTGGTGCTGGAAAACCCCACCCAGGGCGTTGACAGCGGCGCGCGCGAGGCGATCTACCGCACCATTCGTCAGGCCGCCACCGATGGCATCGCGGTGCTGATCGTCAGCGATGACCTGCCAGAGCTGATCGGCCTTTCCGACCGTATCCTTGTGATGGTCGAGGGCCGGATCACCCGCGAAATCGCCACCCCGCCCGAGGCAAAACCCGAAGAGGCCGAGATCGTCGCCGATATGATCCCGGCAGGCACGCCCGCAGGTGCCCCCGAGGATGCGGCGAATGTTGCGGCAGATCAGATAGCCATCCTTCCGTCCACGTCCGCCTTCACGCCAGCCCATCCCATCCCGTCAGATGACCCGCAGGCGCCGCTTTCGGATCTGGCCCGTATTTCAGGAAATATCCATGTCTGAACAAAGCCTTAGCCTGCCATCTGCCCGCCCCTGGCTGCAACAGCTGCGCCCCGGTGATCTTTTGCCCATCGCCGTTCTGGCAGCCCTGATCCTGTTTTTCGCGCTGCGGGCAGAGTCCTTTCTCAGCCCGGCCAATCTTTTGATCATGAGCGGCCAGGCCGGGATCCTTTTGCTGGTGGCGCTTGGCGCGACGCTGGTGATCCTAATGGGCAGCATTGATCTCTCGGTCGGCTCGATCATCCTGCTGACAGCCGCGATCCTGTCCAGGGCGGTGAATTACGGGATCAGCGATCCCGCGCTGATCATCCTTGTGGTGATCCTGGTGGGCGCGCTGGCGGGGCTGGTCAATGGGCTGATCTTTACCTTCGGCAAGGTGCCCTCGTTTATCGCCACCCTTGGCACGCTTTCCTTCTTCGCCGGGCTGGGGCTGACGGTAATCGGCGGGCGCTCGATCTATTTCGACGCGCCGGGGGTGCTGTCGCTGTCTATCGGGCAGTGGATTCCGGGGGTGCAAAACTCTGCGGTGATCGGGCTGATCGCGCTGGCTTTGGTGGCGCTGGTTACCAACCGCACGCGCTTCGGCCTTTATATCTACGCGATCGGCGGGAATGAGCGGGTGGTGCGCCTGTCTGGCATCGGGCTCAGGCGGGTGAAGATCCTGGCCTTTGTCGCCTCAGGCGTGACGGCGGCGCTGGCGGGGCTGTTGATCGCCTCGCAGCTGGGCTCCAGCGGGCCATCGCTTGGCTCGACGGCGCTGCTGGATTCGCTGGCGGCGATTGTGGTCGGCGGCACAGCGTTGTCGGGCGGCGTTGGCGGCGTCGGGCGGACGTTTCTGGGCGTGCTGATCATCACCGTGCTGGTCAACGGTCTGAACCAGATGGGCGTGCAGGATTTCGCCCAGACCATGATCAAGGGGGCCGTGATCGTGCTGGCCGCCATCTTCACCATGGCCTCGCAACGCGGCCTGACCATCAAGTGACAACAGGGGGGCAAGATGCCGAAACTCTACACAAATTTCGAATCCGGCAATAGCTATAAGGTGCGGCTTTTCGCGGCGCTGGCAAGGATCACGCTTGAGGAATATCAGGTCGACCTGCCCGGAAATGAGCACCACGGCCCGGACTTTCTTGCCATCAACCCGCGTGGCGAGGTGCCTGTCCTGGTGGATGGTGAGCGCACCTTCCGCGATTCCGCCGCGATCCTGACCTGGCTTGCCGGAACCTATGCCGCCCCGGGCTGGGGCGGCCGCGATACAGGCGAGCAGGCCGAAGTCATCGACTGGCTCGCCTTCTCAGCCAGCTGGATCCAATACGGCGTCTTTACCGCCCGCGCCATTGTCTCATTCAGGGGCACCTATAACGGCGTCGGCTTTCAGAAAGAAGAGGTCACCCTGAACGAGGCCCGCATCCGCAGCCAGAAATCGCTTGAGATCCTTGAGACCGCCCTGCGCGGCCAGGACTGGCTGGTGCTGGGCCGCCCGACCATCGCCGATATCTCGGTCTTTCCCTATGTCGCGCTGGCCCCGATGGGGGACATCCCGCTTGAGCCATGGCCCGCGATCCGGGCCTGGATCGACCGGATCCGGGCGCTGCCGGGGTTCATCCCGGTGATCGGGCTGGACGATCCGCATTACCGCCGCAAGGAAAGCCAGGCCTGACCCGGAACGCGCGGCCGGGGCCGTTCGGACAGTGCTTTCAGGAAGCGTGATATGGGCCCAGATCGGGAGGCCTGATCTGGGGGCACATCCGGCCAGCACATCCGGCCGGCGTATTCGGACAGCGTATTCGGCCAGCGTATTCGGGTGGCGCGTTCAGACAGCCTTTCGTCCCGGCCTGATAGCTGCAAAACATCGTCGACAGCCAGACCGGAGCGCCCCTTGATTCCGTCTTAGCCATCCCCCTTGCATTCTGAACTGTCCGGCATCCCTGCCGCACCGTTTTCACCCTTATGAGGACATCATGTCTGACCACAGAAATTCCGACCGCCTTTTGATCCCGGCCCTTGGTGGTCTCTGGGCTGGCCTGCATAATTTCGCCGAGACCCTGCTGCGCGTCGTGGCGGGCGGGCTTTTGATCAGCCATGGCTGGCCGAAAATCCAATCCCCCTTTGGCCTGACCGAGATGATCGCGGGCAGCGGCCTGCCATTCGCCTCTTTCTTCTCGCTTGGCGTCTCGGCGATCGAGTTCTTCGGCGGCATCCTGCTGGTGCTGGGCCTGTTCACCCGCCTCGCATCGCTTGGGGCGCTGATCGTGCTGCTGAACACCGTCTATTTCCACTGGGTCGTGTTCCAGGAGGGCTTCCAGGGCGCTGAATATTCTGTCCTTTGGGCAACAGTCGCCTTCTTCTTCCTGATCCGTGGCGGCAACGCGCATTCAGTGGATGCGAAACTGGCCCGCACGTTCTGATCTTTGAAACGACCTTCGCCGCAGCAAGGCGGAGGTCACATTCCGACGGGTTGCACGCGCTGTGCAAACGCAGCGCCGCCCCACAAAGCGCCGCAGGGCCCGAATGGCCGAGCCGCGCAGACCATACAGACGGGCCACGCCATCCCCGGCCTCGCGCAAAACCAGCACATATCAGGCGTGAAACAGCCGCCAGGCCGTGCGGGAAAACCTGCCCGCATCCGCCTGGGCTGCAGAACGGCAGAACGGCAAGGGCGCATCATGACGCCCATCCGTATGCCATTGGCATACAATATGTATGAATAGTTTGTCTTATCATATGTAAGCCGACATGCCATCTTCTGCCCCGAAGGAGATCACCATGGTCACGCAAATCACCTGCCTGCTCGACCCGCTTTGTGGCTGGTGCTATGGGGCCGCGCCCGCGCTCAGCCGCCTCGCCGCCGATCCTGGCCTTTCGCTTAGCCTGCAGCCGACCGGGCTGTTCGCCGGTGACGGGGCCCGCCCGATGGATGCAGGTTTCGCCGCCTATGCCTGGTCGAACGATCAGCGCATCGCCGGGCTGACCGGCCAGCCCTTTACCGAGGCCTATCGCCGCAACGTGCTGGAGGCGGGCGGAATGTTCGATTCCGGCCCCGCGACCCTGGCCCTGACCGCCGTGCGGCTGACGGCCCCCGCCGAAGAACAGACTGCGCGGGAACTGGCCGCTTTGCACGCCATTCAAAAGCTGCGCTATGTCGATGGCGGCAACAATGCCAGTCTGCCCGCATTGGCGCAGGTGCTGGACGGGTTTGGCTATAATTCCGCCGCCCGCCGGGTCGAAAGCCCGGATCAGGCCCTGCAAGAGGCCTGCCGCGACCGGATGACCCAGGGCCGCCGCCTGATGGCGGCCTATGGGGCGAATGGCGTTCCGGCCCTGATCGTCACCTCTGACGCGACGGGCCGGGGCAAGCGCCAGCAGCTTCTGAATGCCAGCGCGCTTTTCGACGATACCGACAGCCTGATCGCACGCCTGCACGCCGCCTGATCCTTTACGGAGAAAACAGATGTCCGCCCAAAGCTACCCCGCCCCCGGCCATATCTATGAGGCCGATTTCGGGGGCCTCGCCTTTCATCTGCGCTTTCACGATGACGGCAAGACCATGCAGTTCAAACCCGCCGCCGCGCCGGATTTCGCCCAGGCCCAGGCGGTGAGCTATAGCGCCACGGTCCTTGCGCCAGACATTTTCATGGTGACCTGGGCCGAGGCCGACAAGACCACCGTGACCCATGTCCAGGATTTCGGCGCGGGCAGGGTTCACACCAATATCACCCAGCCCGACCATAATTTCCTGAACCTCACCGGCCGCTGGACGCGGCTTTCCTGACCCCCTGACAGAAGAAGAACCGAAATGCTGACCCGGAGAGACATCATGAAAACCACTCTCGCCCTTGGTGCGGTTGCGCTGGCCCCGTCGGGTATCGCCCGCGCCGCAGGCCAGGCCCTGAAATGGACCCATTTCCCCGCCGGCCCGAATGGCTTTTACCGCGCCCCCGTGCTGATCGAGGGCGCAACCGAAGCCGTGCTGATCGACGGCGGCTTCACCCTGCCCGATGGTGTGGCGCTGGCCGAGTCGATCAAAGCCACCGGCAAAAAGCTGACCACGATTTACATCAGCCAGTCCGACCCCGACTATTACTTCAGCCTGCGCCCGGTGGTCGAGGCCTTCCCCGAGGCCCGCGTTCTGGCCGCCACCGCCACCGTCGAGGCGATCGAGGCCAGCGTTGACGGCAAGCTGGCGGTCTGGGGCCCGCAGCTGGGCGAGGCCGGGCCGCAAAGCCGCGCCGATGTGGTTTTTGCGACCGCCTGGGACGAGCCCACCCTCACCGTCGACGGCGAAACCATCGAAATCATCACCCCCGATACGATGGAAAACCGCCGCTACCTCTGGGTGCCGTCGCTGCAGGCGGTGTTCGGTGGCGTGCTGATCTTCAACGGCGTCCATGTCTGGACCGCAGACACCCAGACCCCGGAAATCCGCGCCGAATGGGTCAAAGTGCTCGACAGTATCGCGGCCCGCAATCCCGCCGTGGTCGTCGCAGGCCATGCCGAGGCTGACGCCGCCACCGATATCTCGGGTGTCACCCATACCAAAGCCTATCTGCAGGCCTTTGACGAAGAGCTTCCGAAAGCCGCTGACGGGGCTGCGCTTGAGGCCGCGATGAAAGAGCGCTTCCCTGGGCTGGGCATGGAGGTGGCGATCCAGATCGGCTCAAAGGTTGCCAAAGGCGAGATGAAATGGGGCTGACCCCCAGCTGATCTGCGCAGGCATGGAAAGATCAAAAGGCCGGGCAATGCGCCCGGCCTTTCTTGCCTGCAGGGATGGCATTGCGACGGCTTCGGGCCGGGCCGTTCTGCGCCACCCCCAAATGGGGTCAGTCCGTCACCGATGGCTGATCCTGCGGCAGATATTTCGGCGTAAAATCAGGCGCGTTGCCGTTCAGATACCAATCCCCCACCATCCGCGACCGGAAAGCCAGCGGGTTATGCGAGATCACCGTGCGCGCATTGCGCCAGTGCCGGTCCAGCCGCAGCTTTACCGAGGTCGCGGATGATCCGAGCGCGTCGAAAATCCGGGTGGAGACCAGCTGCGCGGCCTCGGCAATCACGATCTGCGCCTCATAGGTGGCGATCTCGGCCTCAAGTTTCAGACGGTTGCGCGTCGTCTCATCCGCGCTGCTGATATTGGCCTCATAGGCCAGCTGGGTCTTTGCTGCGGCGGCCAGGAATACCGCCTTTGCACCCGTCGCCCGGGCCGCAATCTCACCGATGATCTGCTGGATCTGCACATCATCCTGGCCACGCGCGGCATTCCCCTGCGGATAGGCGCGGGGCCGCGCTTTGACCAGCGCCACCGCATCGCGCAGCACCGCGGCGGTGATCCCGACCAGCACGCTGAGAAGGATCAGCTGATAAAAGACCGGCTGATAGCTGAAACGGCCGGTGAAGGGGATCACATCCTCTGCAGCGACTGGCACATTCTTATAGACCGAGGTGCCGGACCCGGTCAGTTGCTGGCCAAACCCATCCCAGTCGTCATGATGGGTCAGGCCGGGGCTGTCGTTCCTGACCCGCGCGATCACGTTTTCCTGGCCCTGGCGGCAGGCCACTTCCAGCCAGTCGGCATAGATGCTGCCGGTGGCGTAGAACTTGCGGCCATTAAGCCGCCAGCCCGCGCCATCCGGCGTCAGCAGGGTTTCAAAAGTGCTCAGCGCCTGGGCTCCGGGTTCGGTCCAGGCCCCGCCCGCAATCGCGCCCTCACGGATCCGGGTCAGCCATTTGTCGCGGTTTGGCCCCGGCGCCTCATTCAGATGCTGTTCGACAAAGGCGAAATGGTTGCGCAGCGCCTGGGGCAGATTGGCATCCGCCGCCGCAAGCTCCGCCAGCAGGTCGAACAGCTGCGGCAGCGAAAGGCCTGCCCCGCCCTCGGCCTTTGGCAGCCTCAGGGCACCAAAGCCAAGGCCGCGCAGCCGGCTGATCTCTGGGAAAAGCAGATGGCGGTGGTCTTCCCGCGGCTGTGCGCCCTGGGCAAATTCAGCAAAAACGGGGCGATAGACATCGTTCAGCAGGGTCTGGAAATCGAGGTCGGACAGAGTGGGGATCGTGGTCATTGAAGGTCCTGAGAGGCGGCTGCGCGCAGGATTGCGGCATCGGTGAGGTCAAAACGGTAAGCGGCCAGATGTTCGACCGGCGCATAGCCCTGGCCCAGATAAAGCCAGACCGCCCCCGTCCGGTTGAAGATATCGCTGCCCAAAGACACGGCCTGATGCCCGCGCAGCAGCGCCTCAAGCCAGAATTTCTGCAAGATCAGCTTTGCCAGCCCCTGCCCGCGTAAATCAGGGCGGATGCCGATATAGTCGATATGCGGCAGGGTCTCGAGGGCGGGGCCGCTGTCATCGGTGTAAAGCGAGGCCAGCGCATAGCCTGCGACCGCACCGCTGGCCTCATGGATCAGCGCAAAGCTGAAATCCGGCGCGAAAGCCGGATTGCCGATGTAATGCGGCCAGTCGGCGGCGGTCTTCGACATATTGCCGAAATGCTCTTTGAAGGTGGTATATTGCAGCTGGCGGACGGCTTCGGAAAGCCCGCTTTCCAGCGCCTCGGCCCAGGACAGCAGGCGGTAGCCGGGCACGAAAGCCCGCGCAAGCGCGCCTTCATCGTCAAAGGCGAGGCTGCGGCGAAAGCGGTAGAAACGGGTCTCGATCCTGGCGCCATGACGCAGCAGCGCCTGCACCACAGGTTGCTGCCGATCCCCCTGAATGAACCGCAGATGCGCAGCCGGGCCCAGGGCCGCGCCATGGCGCTGAAACGCGCCCAGCTGCGCGGCCAGCAGGTGATCGGCCAGCGGCTGCACAAGATCGGGCAGCGTCAGCAGGGTCGAGAGGATCTCAGGCGCATCACCATGCTGGCTGTGCAGGAGCGAAAGCGCCGCAACGCTGCCGCCGGGCCCGCGCAGGATCTGTGCCTCGCCGGGGATGGCAGAGGCGATCAGCTCTTCGATATCGCGCGGCGCGGCCCCGGATTTCTTGCCCGCAAGACGCGGCGTGGCGGTCAGAAAGGCGATCAGCTCCGGGATATCTGCGGGGCGGACAAGGCTTAGCTGCCAGCCGGGCGGCAACTGATGGGCGGGCATGGGGTGTTTCGGGATCAGGGTCATATGCGGTCTTTGCCTCGGGATCAGGAATAGAAGCCGGGAACCGGGGCGGTGCCGGTCAAAAGCCAGCGTCCGATCTCAAGTTCCTTGTAATGCAGCGGATCATGCAGGGTCAGCGTGCGTGCATTGCGCCAGAACCTGTCGAGCCCGCTTTCAAGGCTGGCCGAACGTGCACCCGTCAGCCCGAAGATCTTCGACGAGATCTCAAGCGCCGCCCCGGCAGCCTGCAGCCGCGCGGCAGAGACGGCCACCGCGCCTGCGCCGCGCTCTTCCCAGGTCAGGGCATCGCCCCGGGCCAGCAGGTGGTCAATCTGGCGGCTGGTTTCGCGGGTCAGGGCCTCGGCGGCCAGAAGCTTCGGCCAAAGCTGCCCGAAGCGCTCTTGCAAATGCGGATCCGCGCTGGCCGCCGCAAGATCGGTTTCCACCCAGGGGCGGGCGCTGGTTTTCACATAGGCCAGCGCCTCATCAAAAGCCCCACGCGCAAGGCCGGTGAAGATATTGGCAAAGGCCGAATACATCAGCAGCACGTCAAGATTGGCGGCGGGCGTGGTTTCCAGGACGCCGTATCCCTGGTGGATCACATCCGCCTCACTGACCGCTGCGTTTTCGATCACCAGGGTGCCACTTGCCGTGCGGCGCTGGCCCAGCGTGTCCCAGCCGCCCGCATAGCGGATGCCAGGCGCATGGATCGAGGTCGAGAATGTCACCAGATGGCCCGAGACGTCCTGCCCCAGGTATTGCGCCCCCTGCGAGAACTGCGCCCAGACCAGCAGCCGGTCGCCAACGGATGCGCCACTGGTAAAGGGTTTCGCGCCATTCAGCAGATAGCCGCCCTTGCCATCCGGCCGGGCCTCGACCAGCGGCGGATAGGCGGCCTGCGCCAGGGTGCCATGAAAGAGGTTCTCTTTCGCCACCCCGGCAGCATGGCGGTCTGCGGCACTGCCATTCGCACCGGGCGGCGTGCCGCGGGCGCCGAAATAGTGATAGGCAAGGATATGCGCGACAGAGCTGTCAGCGCGGGCGATCTCATGGATCACCCCGGCCACGACGCTCCAGGATGCGCCCCCGCCGCCCAGGTGTTGCGGCACAAAGATGCCAAGCAGCCCCGCCTCTTTCAGCAAGGCGACCTCATACTCTGGCACCCCGGCCTGACGGTCTCGCAGCGCAATACCATCGCGCAGCTTGCGGGCAACCGCACGGGCCGCATCAATCCAGGCCGCGTGCTGCGCCTGGGTAAAGCCATCGGGGGGGCTGTTTTGCGTCATCGGAGGCTCTCCGCGTCAAAGGGCAAAGGCGCAGACCGGCGTGCCCCGGTCTGCATCAGAGGTCAGGACGTGGCGGATTGCGCCTCATCTGCGGCTTTCAGCAGGCCAAGGCTGGTCAGGCGTTCCTGCTCTGAGGGTGACAGGGTCTGGATCGAGCCAATACGCGCCGCAGTCGCGGGCTGTGTGCGCCTCAGCCAGAGATACCAAAGCGCGCCCGGCACCAGCAGCAAAAGGTAATACCAGGGCAAAAGATTCAGCGGGTATTCATCGACAAAAAAGAAGTTGTTGAAGACCACAAAGCCAAAGCCAAGGGTTGCCGCCAGGGACACCAGGTAATGCCAGATGGTGCCCGCTTTGATCCGGTACAGCCAGATCGGCGTGGCGATGGCGACCAGCAGATAGCTGATCAGGAAGCCATAGGTTGCGACATAGCCGATATAGATGTCGAACACGAGCCGCCCGGTCGAGCTGAGCGTGGCGATCACCGAAAAGACTACTGTGATCAGCCCGACCAGCAGAATACCGACATGAGGCGTGCCGAACTGCGGATGCACCCGCGCCAGCACCTTCGGCAGCGCTCCTTCACGCGCCAGCGTGAACAGCCCGCGCGACGAGGCGGTGACCAGCGCCGAGACGAAAACGATATAGGCCAGGCTGACCGCGACGGAAAGGAAGATGGTGATCCAGCCGACCCCTGTCTGTGCGGCCAGCGCGGGCAGGATGGCAGCATCGGTGTTGATCTCGTTGAAATGCAGGATCTGCGGATAGGTGGTCAGGACATAAAGCCCGCCCAGGATCAGCACCACAACCAGCAGCGAGCGCGCGATATTTCTATGCGCATTGCGAACCTCGGCCCCAAGCGCGGCCACGCTTTCAAACCCGGCATAGGATCCGACCGCCACCACGGCGGCATAGAAGGTCAGGCTGTTGTTCAGATGCGAAAGGCTGAACTGCTCATAATCGATCTGCCAGCCATAGGTGATATAGGCCGCAATGATCACCACAAGGATGGTCGCAATGGCGATGATCTCGAAGATCAGCTCATATTTCGCGGTCAGCGCCAGGCCCCGGTAAGGGATGATCAGCGAGACAAAGGCCACGCCCGCCACCAGCGCCAGCCGGAAGAACTGGCTGTCCGACCCAAGGCCAAGCGCGTCGAACACCGCATTGACGTAAAGCACGCCACCCAGCACGCCGGTCGTCGCAAAACCGATATAGCCGATCAGCAGGCTCCAGCCTGAGAGGAAGGCAAAGCCCGGCCCCAGCCCATTGCCGGTATAGGTGCCAAGCGAGCCAGAGGTCACCGTGCGCCGCGCCTGAAAGCTGATCGTGGTCGCCAGCAGCGCCACCAGCACCAGGCCGATCAGAACCGCCCAAAGCGCGCCCTTCCCCGCCATGATGAAAAGCGAGACCGGCACGATGGCCAGCGCCACACTCGGCGCGGCGGCGGCCAGCCCCTGGGCGAATGCCCCGAGCCCGCCGATCGCATCACGTTTGAGATCTGCGCCGTGAATGGCCCTGGTTGCGGGGTCTGCGGCTGCGAACTCCCGTCCACCTGTTGCATCTGTCACTGTCATCTCCGTTGCGGCTTTGCCGCTTTTTCATGTTGCAATGCGCCCGGCTGCGGTCGCTGCGGTCGCTGCGGTCTTTGCCGCGCGGGCAAACCTGTCCTGGCCGCCGCAGCGGGCGGACAAAGGCAGGGCGGAAATTCTCTGTCGGGCTAAGGGTGGTCGGCCCCGGATCTTGTCGTCAGGACAGGGGCCTCCTTTCACGTGCCGCGATCCACAGATCGCTGAGCGTGGTCATCAGGATGATCCCCGCGCCGGCGGTAATGGTGGTGCCGATCACCACCGGGAAATCACCATCCAGCGCCGAGGAAATCGCCAGCCGCCCCAGCCCGTCGAGACCGAAAATCGTCTCGGTCACGATGGCGCCGCCCAGCATGGTGCCGATTTCAAGCCCGCCAAGGGTGATCACCGGGTTCAGCCCGGCCCCAAGCGCGTGATTGTACCAGACCCGGCCCTCACCGAGGCCCTTGGCGCGGGCCGTGCGAATGTAATCATGCCCCGCGACATCAAGCACCGCGCCACGGGTGATGCGCTGGAATGTTCCGGCCTGAACCATGGCCAGCGTGATCCAGGGCAGCGCAAGATGACGCGCCCATTGCCAGGGATCGCTGGTCAGCGCGACATAGCCCGATGAGGGAAACAGCGGCCATCCCGCCTGGGTCAGCTGGTAGAACAGCACATAAGAGACAAGGATCCCGCTCAGGATCAGCGGCGTCGCCATGAAGACGAAGGACACCGCCCCGCTCAGATGATCCTGCCAGCGGCCCTGGTTCTTTGCAGCCCAAACCCCGGCCAGCAGCGCCCAGGCGAACCACAAAACCACCGCCCCCGCCACCAGCGACAGCGTGACCGGGATCTTATCAAGGATCAGATCGGTCACAGGCGCCTGTTTGCGGAAGGAATAGCCAAGCCCCGGCGGCCAGTTGAAAAGCCCCATTTTCGCGCCCTGCACATCCGGCCCGCGCCAGAGGTAATACCAAAGCTGCTGATACCAGGGCTCATCAAGGCGCAGCGCACGGGCTACAGCGGCAATGCCCTCCTGGGTCGCATTGCGCGGCGCAAGCATGGCGGCGGGGTTCTGATAGGCCAGCCGCGTCAGCCCGAAACAGGCGATCAGCAACACAAGCAGCGTCAGCGCGGCCTGGGACAGGGCTTTGGTCAGACGAAGGGCCATGGCTCAGACTCGCAATGCGCTGTGGGGATCAAGGCGGCTGCGCAGCCCGGCTGACAGGATATTGGCGCCCGCCACCGCCAGAAACAGCGCCAGCCCCGGCCCCAGCAAAAGCCAGGGCTGCACCTGGTAAAGCCCCGAGCGCTGCGCATCGGCGATCATATTGCCAAGGCTGGGGGTCGGCGGGTTGATCCCCACGCCCAGGAAAGACAGCGTCGCCTCGGCCACGATATTGGCGGGCAGCTGCACCGACCAGAAAACCGCGATCTTGGGCAGGATCACCGGCAGCACCTCACGCCACAGGATCTGCGGCACGCTGGCGCCTGAGACCCGCGCCGCATTGACCAGCGGGCCATCACGCAAAGACCGGGTGATGCCACGCACAAGGCGGGCGAAATAGATCCAGGAGAAGCCGGCGATCACCAGCACGACCAGCGCCTCTGGCGGGATCCTCGGCTGGCCATCGGCACCGCGGTTGATCGTTGCCAGCGAAAGCGCGGTCAGGATGAACGGGAAGGCGATCATCACATCCATGAAGCGGCCAAAGAGCTGATCGCCCCAGCCCCTCGACCAGCCAGCAACCAACCCGATCAGCGTGCCGACAAGCATCGCAAGCGTGGTGGCCGGCAACCCCACGATCAGCGAGATCCTTGTGCCATAAAGCACCCTGACCAGCACATCGCGGCCAAAGCCATCGCTGCCCAGCAGAAATTCCGCATTGGGGCGCATGGGCAGGCCCATCTGGTCAAGGCCGGTGGTGCGGAACTGATCGGTCGGCCCATGGCCGGTGACCCAGGCCACCAGCGGTGCGGCAAGTGCCGCCGCCACGACCAGGCCCGAGAGGATCAGGCCGAAGCTCAGCGCGTCAATACGAGCGCGGCGGCCTGGCAAGGAGAGAGTGTCAGACATGCTGATGCGGCCCCGTTTGCAGCGGATCGGAATGGTCATCCGGCGGATCGGCCCGCAGCTCGCGCAGCCTGCGGCCAGGAACTGCGGCCAGCAGGGCGCGGGTGTAATCATGGCGCGGCGCGGTGAAGACCGGGGCCACCGGGCCATGTTCGACCAGCACGCCACGTTGCAACACGCCCACCCGGTTGCAGTGACGCGCCACCACGCCCAGATCATGGGTGATCAGCAGGATCGACAGCCCGCGCTCATCACGCAGTCGCGCCAGCAGCTGCAGGATCTCGGCCTGGGTGGTGATATCCAGCGCCGAGACCGGCTCATCCGCGACGATCAGCTTCGGGCGCATCGCCAGCGCCCGCGCGATGGCCACCCGCTGGCGCTGCCCGCCGGAAAGCTGGCCCGGCAGGCGGCCCGCCAGGGCCGGATCCAGCCGCACCGAGCGCAGCAGATCAGCGACGCCGGAAATCGGATCGCCCTCGCCCGCCCGTACCAGGATCTCAGACAGGATCGCCCCGATACGGCGGTGCGGGTTCAGGCTGGCATAGGGGTCCTGGAAAACGACCTGCACCGCAAAGCGCTGCGCGCGGGTGAAGGGCTGCGACAGATCGGCGCCGTCCAGCCGCATCCGCCCGCGGTCCGGGCGGTCGAGCCCGGCGACGATCCGCCCGAGTGTCGTCTTGCCCGACCCGCTTTCCCCCACCAGACCATAGATTTCGGCGGGCGCAATATCGAGGCTGACCTCGCGCAGCACCTCATTGCGGCCAAAGCTGCGCGAGAGGCGGTCCAGCGACAGCAGCGGCGGCGCGTCGGGCGCAGGTGCATCGGCAGGCGTCGAATGGGTGCCATGCGCCAGCCCTGCCGCCGCCAGCAGACGACGCGCATAGGGGTGACGGGGGCGGCGCAGCACCTCGGGCGCGGGGCCTTCCTCGACCACCTCGCCCTGCTGCATGACAAGGATCCGGTCGGCGATATCAGAGACCACCGCAAGATCATGGCTGACAAAAATCACCGCAAGGCCGCGCCGCGCCTGTTGTTCCTTCAACAGCGCCAGGATCTGCGCCTGAACGGTGACATCCAGCGCCGTGGTCGGCTCATCGGCGATCAGCAAAGACGGCTCCAGCGCCAGGGCCATGGCGATCATCACCCGCTGGCGCATCCCGCCGGAAAACTGCCATGGCAGATCATCCAGCCGCGCCCCCGCATTGCGGATCCCGACCTCGGTCAAAAGCGCCGTCACCCGCGCCCTGAGCGCAGCCCGCGCGGGGCGCGGCCGGGGCGCATGGGCCAGGATCGCCTCGGCAATCTGGGTATAGACGGATTTATAGGGATGCAGATTGCTCTGCGGGTCCTGGAAAACATAGCCGATGCGGGCGCCGCGAAGCGCCCGCATCTGATGGGGGGGCAGACGGAGGAGGTCGCGCCCCCCGAAAAGCACCTCACCACCGATCTGCGCCGCGCCTGGCACAAGGCCGGTCGCCGCCAGCAACGAGACGCTTTTGCCCGAGCCGGATTCCCCCACCAGGGCCAGGGTCTCACCAGGCGATACGCGAAGCGAGATGCCTTTGACCGCAGCTTCCCCCTGGCCCGGAAAGCGGACCGAAAGATTGCGGATCTCGAAAAGAGGGGCTGGCCCGGTCATGGCGTGTCAGGGCTTCAGCGCGACATTGGTGATATCGGCCTGCACGCCCAGCGAAGACCAGGTCCAGTTGGTCACGCGATCAGATGACAGCACGATCTTGCGCTTCTCGATCAGCGGGATCCAGGCGAGATCGGTCGAGACCAGCTGATCGGCCTTCGTCCAGATCGGGCCGGGATCATCCGAGCCATAGGCCTCAGCGGCGAGCCTGTTCAGCTCCAGGTTCGAATAGCAGATCGCATGAACATTGCCGGTGCCGCAGGGCGCCGCATCGGAATTGAGCCAGCCGCCCAGCAGCATCCGCGTCGACGGCCCCTGCCAGTCGGGCGCAAACTGACTGCCAAGCGAGATGTCCCAGACGCTGCCGGGGTCCTGGATATAGGCATACCATTGCGTCGGTGGGATCGGGATCAGGTTGATGGTGATCCCGGCGCGGGCGGCATCTTCCTTAACGGTCAGCGCAATGGCCTCGAACTGGGCGGTGGTGCGGTAGGGGGCGTCCAGCGTGATCCCGTCCGGGTATCCGGCCTCGGCCAGCAGCGCCTTCGCCTTTTCCGGATCGCCCTGGTCGTCTGCGGTGGGATAGGGGTCGAAGGGCTCAAAGCCCAGAATGGTCGAGGTGATGATTTGCGTCAGCGGCACCGCCGCAATCGGCCCACCCTGGGTTTGCACGATATTGGCGCGGCTGATCGCATAGGTCAGCGCCTGGCGCACGCGGATATCGCGCAGCGCGGTCGCGCCGGGGGTGGTCGCCTCGGGCCGCGCGTTGAAGGTGATGAAATTCGCAGCCCCCGAGTTTGAGGCATGCAAATTCGGGCTGTTCTCGCCCAGATATTTCGCAATGGTCGCGCGTGGCGGCACCTCAAGATAAAGCGACAGATCGGCCTCGCCGGTCGCAATTTTCTGCACGATGGTTTCTTCGTTATTGGTGGTGAAATCGACGATGATTTCATCGGCATAGGCCGCCCGCACCGGATCCAGCGCCGCATCATAGCTGGCGGCGCGTTTCAGCACGAGTTGCTGACCCTGAGTGTAATTTTCGACATAATAAGGGCCGGAGGATGGGAAATTCTGCCGGAATTCAACCGAATCCGGGAAATATTGCGAGGCAATTTCTTCCGGCAGAGGTGTCACAAAATTCATCGACAGGATATTGAGGAAATCGTAATTTTTCGAATCCGATTTCAGGACCAGCGTATAATCATCCGGCGCAGAAACGCCGCTGATTTGATTGGCGTCGATGAAATCTTTTGCCGCCTTCAGATCACCCGGCGCGACCTTTGAAAAGGCATCGCAGAAATCTTTAAACCCCGAAAAAGCGAGATTGAAATAATTGATCGCGGCGACCTGTTTATTGGGGTCACAAAACCGCTTGATTCCATAAACGAAATCTGCCGCTTTTATTTCGCGGTCGGTCGACCCGGAATAATGAACGCCTTTGCGCAGATGGAAGGTGAATTCCTTGCCGTCTTCTGATATATCCCAGGACGTCGCCAGATCCGGCACCAGATCGGTATCGTCACGGATATCGGTCCCGGCCCCTTTATATGTCACCAGCTGCCGCGTCACCGCACGTAAAATGGCCCATGAATCAGTGCTGTAGCCGGTCAGAGGGTCAAAGGCATCCAGATCGGAATTCAGTGAGGCAATCCGCAGGGTGCCGCCCTTTTGCGGCGTATCGGCCAGCAGCGGCGCAGCTGTAAGGGTCAGGGCGGCAAAGGTTCCAATCAAAAGAGACCGGGTAGAAAGCATAGTCATCTGGAACTCCGAAGATCCGAAAGGTTGCAGATTTTATGGATTTTAATTTCCTTCGTCGCAATTAGAGCAGGATTTTTTGTTTCATGCCTGTTTTGGCAGCATCATTCTGCGCTGCCACCTGCAATCAGAAGGAAATGCCAGACCATGGCTTCTCTCCGCCAGGGTGCAGAGAATCGAGCGCGGCCACCGTATCCGCCGAAGCTGAAATACGGTCAGTGACCAAAAGAGCGGCCGCGCTGACCGCCCCGAAAATCCAGCTGGACAGATCTGCCACCGAAATTGAGATCCGGGCGAAGATGGCAGAATTACGGTCTCCGATCTGATAGACCCGGTTATTTTCGGCAATAACCGGATCTTTGACCTGCAATTCTATACGCAGGCCGGATTTTACCGGCAGGGCGGCCAGAACCGTTTCAGGATCAAGAATACGAATCCAGCTTTCATCTCTGCGCCCTGCAATCTGCAAGGCCCTCGGATTGTCGATCAGCAATGGCAGCGGATCATCCTCTGGCCGCGAGGGGAAAATAACCCGGTGCAGAATGTCACGCGAAAAGAGGTAATGGATCAGCGTGCGCCATGCCCCGGCATCATGCGCGACGAAATCGTCGATCACCGCGCGCCGCTCAGACGCGGTGAACCAGGCCCCTGCAGCGTCAGAGTGAAACCGCAGATAGCCGCTCTCGGCCCCGGGCGGGCCGACAACCACCGCGTGATGCACGCCCGGCGCATGGCGCAACCGGAAAGCCTGCATCTCCCACCAGGCATCCCACCGCGCCAGCCGCGCCGGGCGGGGGGCGGGCTCGGTCTCTGCGATGCGGCGCAAAAGCGGCAGATCACCCAGCGGATCGACCGCGCGCAGCGGCGTGGACGCGGCCTCAGGCAGCGGCCGCGTCCCGGTCAGATCAAGCTCATGGCTGACCGACCAGGAGCCGATGCCAAAGCCATAGCGCCCATAGATCCGCGCATCCGAGGCCCGCAGACCCGCCAGCGGCAGCCCGGCCGCGCGGGCACGCTGCAGTTGCGCCGCCAGCAGGCTGCGGGCAAAGCCGCGCCGTGTCGCGCCGATGCCGGTGCCGACATGGGTGACGGAAAGATGCGGCAGGCTTGCGCCACCCGGCAGGGTGATCTCGCTGGCATAGCCATTGGCAACCGCCCGCAGGCGGTCCGCCTCAAACGCGCCCAGAAAAGCACCGCTTTCCAGATACCGCGTCTCGGCCCCGGGGTCTGTCGCGCCGAGATCGGGCAGGCCCAGCATCGCAGTGCGGAACAGCGCGAAAGCCTCGCGCTTTTCATCAGGGCTGATCAGGTCGCGGATCACAACCGGCGGCGTTGCGTCATGCGCCATGGCCAGACCCCGCGCTATTGCCATCCAGCGGGGCCAGCACGCCACGCGCGCGCAGGATCGCGGCCGCGCCCTCGCCGAAATGCCAGGCCTCTTCGAGATGCGGCTGGCCCGAGAGGATGAAATGGTCAAAGCCGGTCCGGTGATAGGTCTCGATCAGATCAGCGACCTGAGCATGGCTGCCGACCAGAGCCGTCCCTGCACCGCCGCGCACCAGACCATAGCCGGACCAGAGGCCGGGCCAGATCTCAAGCTCGCGGGCATGGGTGGGCAGGCCCTCACGCCCGGCATGCAGCGCCGACATCATCGCCTGGGCGGTGGATTCCGACTTTGCCAGCAAGGCGCGCGCGCGGGTGACTGCCTCGGGGTCCAGCCAGGACAAAAGCTTGTCGGCCACCGCCCAGGCCTCGGCCTCGGTATCGCGTGAGATCACATGCAGGCGGATGCCGAACCTGAGATCGCGCCCCTTTTCCCGCGCGAGCGCCCGCAGCCGGGCAAGACGCGGGGCCTCGACCTCGGGGGGCTGGCCCCAGGTCAGCCAGACATCGGCCTGATCCACCGCCACCGCCTCGGCCGCCGGGCTGGAGCCGCCGAAGAAAATCGGCGCCAGCGGATAGGGGGCAGGGTCGATCTTTGCGTCACGGATGTCGTAATGCGCCCCGGCCTGGCTGAAAGCGGCGCCCTCAGTCGTCACGCCGCGCAGCACCTGCAGAAATTCGCGGGTGCGGGCATAGCGGGCATCATGATCCAGATGGTCGCCAAACCGCGCCTGTTCAAACCTGTCTCCGCCCGTCACCACATTAAGAAGAAGCCGCCCCCCGGTGATGCGCTGGAAGGTCGCCGCCTGATGCGCCACCAACGTGGGCGAGATCAGGCCGGGGCGAAAGGCCACCAGGAATTTCAGCCGCTCGACCTCGCGCGAAAGGGCAGCGGTGGTGATCCAGGCATCCTCGCACCAGGTGCCGGTTGGGGTGAGGACGGCGTGGAAATCCTGGGCCTGGGCGGCGCGGGCCACCTCGGCCAGGTAAGACAGCGAGGGCGCGCGAAAGCCGCCCGAATGGCCGATCGTCGCGCTGTCGCTGCCCGATCCGGTCAGGCCACGACTGTCGCCATTGGTCGGCAGATACCAGTGAAGGAAGATGCCGCTCATGCCGGCAGCCTTTCAGAGGCGGTGCGCCAGTCCTGGTCCAGCACCGATGGCCCTTGCAAAAGCGCCCGGAAGGCCGCGCCCGGGTGATGCGGGGCCAGATGGTCATGGCCCAAAAGCCGCCCGCGCAGGGTCTGACCCGTGCCTTCCGGCGTCAGGCGACCGCGCCGCCGCAGCTCTGGCGTGACATAGCGGATGAAATCCCCGAAAGACCCAGGGCTGACCGCATAGGCGATATTGAAGCCATCGACGCCCGCCTCATCCGCCAGATACTCCAGCTGATCGGCGATCTGCGCCCCGGTGCCGACGACCTTCGGATGAATGCCGCCGACCCCGATATATTCGGCGATATCGCGCACCGTCCAGCGCCGCTCGGCATCCTTTGCGGTCAGGCCCGCCAGCGCCGAGCGCCCGGCATTGGTCTCGATATATTCCAGCGGATGGTCGAGGTCATACTGCGCCCAGTCAACCCCGGTCCAGGCCGAGAACAGCGCCAGCGCCGCCTCGGTCGAGGTATGGTTCAGATAATCCTGATATTTCGCCTGGGCGGCGGCCTCTGTCTCATCGGCGATCACGGTGATGGCGGTGATGAATTTGATCCCGTCAGGGGCCCGGCCCGCCGCAACCGCCAGCTCGCGGATCGCATGGATGGCGTTTTTGATCTGGGTGGGGTTTGTGCCGCCCAGGAAAACAACCTCGGCATTCTTCGCCGCGAATTCGCGCCCGCGTGACGAGGTGCCGGCCTGGAAGATCAGCGGCGTGCGCTGCGGTGAGGGCGCCGTGATATGGGCATCGGGCACGGTAAACCACCGGCCCTGATGGTTGATCGGATGCACCTTTGCGGGATCGGTATAAAGCCCGGTCTCGCGGTTTTTAACCAGCGCGTCTTCTTCCCATGACCCTTCCCAAAGCTTGTAGCAGACCTCAAGGAATTCCTGTGCGCGGTCATAGCGGGTGTCGTGATCCATCTGGGCATCATGGCCCATATTCCGCGCCGCCGATTCCAGCACCGAGGTCACCACATTCCAGGCCACCCGCCCCTTTGTCAGGTGGTCGAGCGTCGAGAATTTCCGTGCCAGCGCATAGGGTTGCTCATAGGTGGCGGAAACCGTGACGCCAAAGCCCAGCCGCTTCGTCACCCCGGCCATGGCGGCGACCAGCACGGTCGGATCGTTCAGCGGCTGCTGCGCGGCGGTGCGCAGCGCCGCATCCGGCGTGCCTGCAAAGACATCCAGCGGCCCAAGCGCATCGGCCACGAACAGATTGTCAAAGCCGCCCCGCTCCAGCAGCTGCGCCAGATCCGTCCAATAGCCAGACGAGGTATATTCATGCGAGCGGTCCGAGGGGTGGCGCCAGACCCCGGCAGAGACATGCCCCGGCACCGTCATCGCAAAGCCATTGAGAATGATAGGTTTTTTCTGTGTCATGGCAGGCCTCAGCGATAATAGTCCGGCTCGGGGTAATGGCCGTTCAGCAGCCAGTCGCCCACTTCATGGGTTTTGTAGTGGATCGGATCATGCAGCGTATGGGTGCGGATATTGCGCCAGAAGCGGTCAAAGCCGTATTTGCGGGCCGCAGCCCTGGCGCCCATCAGCTCGAATATGCGCGAGGTGACCTCCAGCGCGGTTTCATGCGCGACGATCTTGGCCTGGGCCGCGATCACCGCCACCGCGCCGCGCCCCTCGGGGCCAAGGTCCGGGCCTGCGGCAATGGCGGCATCGGCACGCACACCTGCCGCATCGGCCAGCGCCTCGGCGGCGGCCAGCCGGGCGGAAAGCTGGCCCAGACGGTCAAGGATCAGCGGATCCTCGCCCGCATTCTGATAGGGCGTGGTCACCCAGGGGCGACCATGGTCGCGGATGTAATCGACCGCCGCCTGCAAGGCCCCCTTTGCGGTGCCGATATACAGCTCGGCAAAAGAGAGCTGGATCACCGGCACATGCACGGTGATATGCGGTGGATGCGCGGTGTCCTCGGGGTAATGCGCCACAAGGTCAGAGCGGGCGACCCGCACATCTTCCAGCGCTGCGCTGCCGGAAACCGTCAGCCGCTGGCCAATCGCGTCCCAGTCGCCGCCAAAGATCAGCCCGCGTGAGGGATTGGCCACAATGAACTGCCCGATATGGTCTGAGGCGTCCTGGCCATCCACGGTGGCCCCAGGCGCAAACCGCACCCAGACCTGCAGCGTATCTGCCACCGCCGCGCCCGAGGTGAAGGGTTTCGCGCCGTTCAGCACATAGCCCGCGCCGTCATTTCGCGCCTCGATCAGCGGCGGATAGGCGGCCTGGGCGATACCGGCATGGAACCAGCCCTCGTTCAGAAACCCTTCCAGCCGTTTCGCACGCAGGGCGGGGTCGGCATCCAGCCCGCTGCGCGAGCCGAAAAGGTGATAGGTCAGGATCTGCGCCACCGAGGTATCTGCAGCCGCGATGCGGCGGATCACCTGCAGGATTTCCGAGGCGCGGGCACCGCCCCCCCCACCGCAACCGGCAGGGCAATGGTCAAAAGCCCCGCCTCTCGCAGCCATGAGATTTCCTCGACCGGGTCCTGGCCTTCACGGTCACGCGCAACTGCCGTTGCCGCAAGCCGTGCCGCCACCTGATCTGCCCGCGACAGCCAAAGCGTCAGCCCGCCCTGCGGGTTTGTTTCGGGGATATCTTTCATGATGCGGCACTTTCCGAAGACGCCCGCGCCGGTATCAGGGCCAGGCGGTGAGAGGGGTGATCGGCGGGGGGCAGCGCGCTGTCCTGGCCAAAAAGGCGCGGACGCAGCGGGCCGGGCCGATCCTCGCGGATGCGGCCAAGGCGGCGCAGCTCTGGCACGACATGGGTGATGAAATCGGCCCAGCTGCCGGGGCTGACCACATGCTGGATATTGAAACCGTCCAGCCCGGTGGCGATGGCCCAGGCATCCAGCGCCTTCGCCACGCTCTCACCCGAGCCGACGAATAGTTTCGAGCGCCCGAAGCCATCCTTCGGGGCCAGCGCATCGCCCAGCGTCCATTCGCGCCCGCTTTCCTCTTTGGCGAACATGCCCAGCAGGCCCTGGCTTGAGCGGGTCTCCAGATAGCGGATCGGCGTCTCGGGGCTTTGGCCCGAGAAATCGACATTGGTCGAGGCCGAGTAATGCACCACCGCGCCATCGGCGTCGAAATAGCTCTGATAGTCGCGCAGCTTCGCCTCGGCTTCCGCATCCGTCGCGGCGGTGACAACGACAATCGAGGTGACAAAGCGCACCGCGTCAGGCCCGCGCCCCTCTCCGGCGGCAAGCAGTCTGATCTTTGCGATATTGCGCCGCAGGGCCGCATCATCGGCACCGACGACAAAGACCACCTCGGCATGGCGGGCAGCGAAAGCCTGACCCCGGGCCGAGCCCCCGGCCTGCATCAGAACCGGCACCCGCGCCGGGCTGGGCTCTGAGATGAACGGCCCGGGAGTGGTGAAATACCGGCCCCTGTGGTCGATCGGATGCACCTTTGACGGGTCGGTATAAAGCCCCTCGGGATGGGCGGCGCTGCCCTTGTCGCGCAAAACCGCGCCGTCCTCCCATGACGAAAGCCACAGCTTATAGGCAACCTCAAGGAACTCATCGGCGCGGTCATAGCGGCTGTCGTGATCGGCCTGGCTGTCCAGCCCCAGATTGCGCGCTGCCGATTCCAGCTGCGAGGTGACGATGTTCCAGCCGATCCGCCCGCCTGTGGCATGATCCAGCGTGGTAAATTTCCGCGCAAGCAACCAGGGGTGTTCGTAGCTGGTGGAAACCGTGACCGTTATGCCAAGCTGTTCCGTCACCGCCGCGATCCCCGAGGCCACCAGCAAAGGGTCGGTAATCGGCGTCTGCACGCCCTTCGCCAGCGCTGCCCCGGCATTGCCGCCATAGGTGTCGAGATGGCTTAACGCATCGGCGATAAACAGATTGTCAAAGCCCGAGCCGTCCAGCAGCCGCCCGATCTCTTGCCAGTATTCCAGCTCGGCGTGGCGGTGATGCTGATCCTCGGGGTGGCGCCAGAGGCCATAGGCGGTATGCGAGGCGGCGTTCATGGTGAAGGCATTCAGCAGAAAGGGTCTGCCTTCGCCGAGGGTATCATTTGGTGACATGTCTTTCCCGGGACAGGGGGGCGAAATCCTGCGTTCTGCGCATCGCCCTTGCCTGCGTCCCAGCTCCTTTTCCTGGTCAGATCTCTGCGGGCGCAGCAGCGCAGAACCGCAGGTTACAGGCGCACAACTTAGACCTGATCCAAAGAATTGGATTCCAAATCTGGCAGGCAGAGCAAACACTTAATACTGCAATACCCGACCACCGGCAGAATAAGACAACCCTTCACGAAAGATCACCGGCGGTGGGCCGACAGATGATTCACCCTGGGCCATGAGTTCATATGCAGAATTTGGCGGCCCTGCCCTCTGCCCCTATCCGCCCGCACAGGGCCTGGTCCCTGCCTGCGTCAGACAGGAAAGGCCAAAGCCCGCGATGCGATGACCCTGGCGGTGATGCGCAGCATGGCACCACATTGGTTGCAGCCTTCTACGCCTTCACCGATCCGGCGGGCCTGTTCCCGAAGAAGCACGCCTCCTTGCAGGATCTGCCCGACGGGGCCACCATCGCGGTCCATGTTGACCCCTCGAACCACTGGTGCCGTTCCTGATCTTGGTGGATGCCGGGCTGATCACGCTGAAAGAGGGGGGCGAGCCACTGACCGTGATCGGGCGCGACATTGCCGAAAACCCGCGCAACCTGACAGTCGTGGCGCTTGATGACGCGCGGCTGATCCCGGCCCTGGATGATGTGGATGCCTCGTTCCTTTATTCAAGCCAGGCAATCGAGGTCGGGCCGGGGGGCCGTCGCGACGCGCCTGTCCCTGAAAGCGAGACATTCCGGTCGCCCGACGTGGTCTGTGTCAAAGCCGGAACCGGGGCCTCGGTCAAAATTCCTGCGCTGAAAAAAGCCAATCAGAGTAAGGGTCCGGCAGGCGCTGCTTGACACCTGTGCGGACAAAGAAGTGCTGGTGCCCGCCTGGTAAAGGCCAGGCATCCCCCATTACATCCGCGATCCAAAGCCCCGGCAGCAAGACGCCGGGGGAAGGTTTCCGGGAACAGGTTCGGGAGGCAGGTTCGGTGGGAAAGCTCGGGATGCAGCTTCGGGGGCGGGCTTCCGGGGCCGCTACATCGTCGCGCCAATCTGCCAGGGCACGAACTCGACACGGCCAAAGCCCTGCGCCTCGCTTTTGGTGGGCTGGCCCGAGGCCACGTCCAGGATCATGCGGTAGATCTCGGCCCCTTTGCTGGCCAAAGGCACACCATCAATGATATCGCCGCAATTGATATCCATATCCTCTGACATTCGCGCCCAAAGGTCGTTGTTCGACGACAGCTTGATGCAGGGCACCGGGCGATAGCCGGAAACCGAGCCGCGGCCGGTGGTGAAAACGATCAGATTTGCGCCAGAGGCCACCTGCCCGGTGACCGAGCAGGGATCATAGCCGGGGCTGTCCATGAAAACGAAGCCGGATCTGCGGATCGGATCGGCATAGCGATAGACGGCGGCCAATGGGGCGCTGCCGCCCTTGGCAACGGCGCCCAGCGACTTTTCCAGGATTGTCGTCAGCCCGCCCTTCTTGTTGCCAGGGCTGGGATTGTTGTCCATGCTGCCACCAAAGCGGGCGGTGTAATCCTCCCACCAGCGGATGCGCTCCATCAGGGCGGTTGCCACATCGGGCGCGGCGCGGTTGGTCAGAAGATGCTCGGCCCCGTAGATTTCCGAGGTTTCCGACAATACCGTCGTGCCGCCCTGGGCCACCAGAAGATCAGAGGCGACGCCAAGCGCAGGATTGGCGGTGATCCCCGACAGGCCGTCCGACCCGCCGCATTGCAGACCGATCACCAGCTTTGCCGCCGGCACCGGAACGCGCTTTGCGCGGTTCGCCGTTTCGGCGAGTTCGCGCAGCACCGGCCGCGCGGCCTCGATCGTGGCGCGTGTGCCGCCCTGGTTCTGGATGCTGAGAAACCGGAAATGCGCCGGATCCTTTAACTGCGGGGCCGATTGCAGCACGGGCAGCTGCAGCACCTCGCAGCCCAGGCCCACCACCAGGATTGCCCCGAAATTCGGATGCTGCGCATAGCCCGCCAGGGTGCGCAGCAAGATGTCATAGCCCTCACCGCGATCGGCCATGCCGCAGCCGGTGCTATGGGCGATGGGCACGATGCCATCGACATTCGGCAGATCGGCCAGAAGCCCGCGCCGCTCGGCATCCTCGGCAATGAATTGCGCGACCGAGCCAGAGCAGTTCACCGTCGTCAGGATGCCGATAAAGTTGCGCGTCCCGGCCCGGCCATCGGCGCGGGGAAAACCCAGAAATGTATCTGGCGTGGTGGCGGGCGCGATCTCTGGCATGGGGCCATGCCCCGCATCGCCGCCGCGATCCTGCCCCATGCCGAGGTTCTGCACATGGACATGCGCGCCGGCTGGAATATCTGCGGTCGCCGTGCCGATGATCTGGCCGTATTTGCGCACGAACCCGCCCTGCCGCACCGGATGCAAAGCGAATTTATGGCCGCGCGGAATGGCCTCGGTCGTGCCGTCCTGACCGGGGGCAAGATCGGTCAGCGCGATCCCGACATCATCGTCGGGATGCAGCCGCAGGACACGTGCGCCGGTCATGGCCGGACAACCGCCTTGATCAGCCCATCCCGGTCAGCGGCCAGGGCTGCAAAGCGGGTGGAGAGATCGGCCAGCGTCAGCTCTGCGGACAGCAGGGCGCCAGTGTCGATCTGACCGCTGCGGATCGCCGCCATCACGCGCTCAAAATCGGCCTTCAATGCGTTGCGGCTGCCGATGATGCGGGTTTCGCGCTTGTGGAACTCGGCATCCTCGAACGTGATCTGATCCTTGACCACGCTGACCAGCACATAGCTTGAGCCATGCGCCAGCAGCGGAAAGCCCGCCTCGATGGCGGCCGCCGTGCCGGTGGCGTCGAAGATCAGGTCAAACCCGTCAGCCAGATCCCCGGCAGAGGCGGCAGCAACCGAATCGTGCAGATGGGCAAAGCCGAATTTCTGCCCGGCCATTTTCAGCCGCTGCGGGCTGAGATCCAGCAGATGCACCTCTGCCCCTTCAAGCCGGGCAAACAGCGCCGTGCCGATGCCGATCGGCCCCGCGCCGGTGACCAGAACCCGGTCACCGCTCTGGATGCCCGAGCGCGCGACCGCATGGGCCCCGATGGCCAGAAACTCGACCATCGCGGCCTCGGTCTCGGTCATATCCCCGGCCGGATAAAGATTGCCGACAGGCACCGCGATACGCCCGCAAAGGCCGCCGTCACGATGCACGCCCAGCACCTGGATGCTGGCGCAGCAATTGGGCTTGCCACGCCGGCAGGCCCGGCAGCTGCCGCAGGAGAGATAGGGGTTGATAACGACCAGCTCTCCGGCTGCCATCCCGCCCGCGGGCTCGGTCAGGCGGCCCGAAAGCTCGTGGCCGATGACGCGGGGGTATTGCAGATAGGGGTGCTTGCCCGCGAAAATATGGTAATCCGTGCCGCAAAGCCCGACCGCCGCAATATCGACCAGCGCCCAGCCTTCGTGCGCGGCCTGGGGCAGCGGCGCCTCACGCAGCTCGAACAGGCCGGGCTCGACACAGGTTCCGGTCAGCATAGCCGGGGCCTCAATCAATCCTGAAATGCTCATTGCAGTCGCTCCGTATTGCGCGGGGCCCAGTCGTCCGGCAGCGCCCCCTTGATGATCAGGCTAAGCACATCATCCTTGGTCACCTCGTCAATACGGTAAGAGCCGACATTATGGCCCCGGTTCATCACCACCACCCGATCACAAAGGTCAAACACATCATGCATGTCATGGCTGATCAGAAAGATACCAACGCCTTCCTGGCGCAGCTGTTTGATCAGCTGGCCGACCATCGCCGTTTCAGCCGGGCCTAGCGCCGCTGTCGGCTCGTCCATGATCAGGCATTTCACGTTGAAATAGATCGCCCGCGCAATGGCGATGACCTGACGCTGCCCACCCGACAGCCGCGACACCGGATCGCCCAGGTTGCGGAAATTCGGGTTCAGCCGGGCCAGCACCTTGCGCGCCTCGGCAAGCATCAGCTTATCGTCCAGGTTGCCCCAGCGGGTGCGCAGCTCGCGGCCCAGAAACAGGTTCGCGGCGGCATCCAGATGATCGGCAAGGGCAAGCGTCTGGTAAATCGTCTCGATCCCATGGCTGCGGGCATCCTGCGGCGAGCCAAGGCTGGCGCTTTTCCCACCGACGCGGATTTCCCCTGCCGATGGCGACATCGCGCCAGAGAGGATCCGCATCAGACAGGACTTCCCCGCGCCATTATGGCCCAATACGCCAACAACCTCGCCGGGATGCAGCGAAAGCGACACGCCATTCACCGCATGAATGCCGCCAAAATGCTTTTCGATCCCGATCATTTCCACGAGAGGGGGAGTCATCTCTATGCCCTTCATATTCCCGCAAACTGCCCCGGGCGGCAGGGTTATCTGCCGCCCGAAACCTGGTGATCCGCCTCAGTAGAGGACGTTTTTCGCCTCATCGGTGTCGATGTTTTCTTTGGTCACAAAGACAACGCCGGTGTCGATCTGCGCCTCGACAGACTTGCCGCCGATCAGGTCAGCCACGGCCTTCACGCCCAGATCGCCCATCTGGAACGACCCCTGCACCAGGGTGCCCAGCAGGGTGCCGTCTTTGACGAAGGCCTGCAGATCCTCGTTGCCGTCAAAGCCGATCGCCACAACCTGCCCTGCCTTGCCAGCCTGCTGGATGGCGCGGGCCATGCCGATGGCGGTCGGCTCATTGGCACCGAAAATGCCTTTCAGATCGGGATTGGCGGCCAGAACATCGGTGGTCTGGTTCAAAGCGGTCGCCATTTGCGATTGCGAGTAGAACGGCCCGACGATCTCGATCTTCGAGCTGGCTTTGACCTCTTCGACAAAGCAGCCGACGCGGCCAAGCTCGGAGCCGACGCCCGCGACATAGGACATGACGGCCACCTTGCCCTCACCGCCGACAGCCTCGATCATCTTGCCCGCCGCCAGCTTTCCGGCGGCGCAATTGTCGGTCGAAAGCAGGGTCTGATAGGTGCCCGCACCGCCCTCTCCAAGCGCCGAGTCGATAATGGCGACCGCAATGCCCGCCTCATTGGCGCGCCGGACGGCCGGGATCAGCGCCTCGGGATCAGAGGGGGCCAGAACAATGCCTTTGACGCCACGGTTGACGGCATTGTCCACCATGTTCACCTGGTCCGCGACTGCGGATTCCGAGGCCGGACCATCAAAGGTCATCGTCAGCCCCGAGCCCTCAACAGCGGCCAGGGCGCCCTTGTTGACGTTTTGCCAGAAGTTTGAGTTGGTGGTCTTGACGATGACGGCGATCTCATCTGCCATCGCCGATGCCGGAAATGCCAGGGCCACGCCAATGGCAAGGGCCGCTTTCAGGGTGATTTTCATTCTTCCTCTCCTCCGTTGAACTTTTTTATTGGCCTCTACCGATCATCGCCGGTTGCGCATCTGGTCAATAAAGACGGCCAGGATCACGACGACGCCGATAATGATCTGCTGGATGAAGGCCGAGACCCCGGCCATGTTCAGCCCGTTTCGCAGCACACCGATGATAAAGGCCCCGATCATCGTGCCAGCGATCCCGCCGACACCGCCATTCAGCGATGCCCCCCCGATGACCGCCGCCGCGATGGCGTCCAGCTCATACATCACGCCCTCATTGGGCTGGGCGGTGACAAGGCGCGACATCAGCACATTGCCCGCCAGACCCGCCAGGGCACCCGACATCACATAGGCGGCAATCTTGGTGCGCACGACATCCACACCCGAAAGGCGCGCAGCCTCTTCATTCGAGCCGACGGCGTAGATATGGCGACCAAGGCTGCGGCGGCGCAGCAGATATGCGGCGGCCAGCGCAGTCACGATCAAAAGGATCGCCGGATAGGGAATGCCGGGGAAAATTACCTTTGACAGGCCGTTCGGCTGCGTTTCGACCATGCGAAACAGCGCACCATTGCCCAGGCGGCCAAAGGCCTCGCCCAGTTGCGAGATCGGGGCCGCGCCGGTCAGCTGCAGCGCCAGGCCCCGCGCGATCAGCATCATGCCAAGCGTGGCGACAAAGGGCGTGATCCGCATCTTCGTGATGATCAGCCCGCTGGCCAGCCCGCAAAGCGCCCCGACCGCGACACCCGCCGTCATGCCGATGGGCACCGGCACCCCGGCCTTGACCAAAAGCCCCGTCACCGTGCCCGACAGCGCCAGTACGGACCCCACGCTCAGGTCGATGCCGCCGGTGATGATCACCATGGTCATGCCGATGCCCAGAAGGCCGATGACCGAGGTCTGCAGCAAAACCGTCAGCCCGTTGTTGATCGAAAAGAAGGCCGCATTGCCAAGGGCGAATACACCGACCAGCAGCGCAAGCGTGGCCAGCGCAGACAGTTTGTGGAATGTTTCGGCATTGAGGCCGGGCGGGGCTTTGGCTTTGCCTGCCCCGTTTGCAGCAACCGACATGACGCCTCCCCGCGTTTCGGTATCTAATAATTGCGTACAAGGCTTGCGCATCAATTTCGCCCTGTCAATTGTTTTTAATAATTGTATGCAACCTGGCTCCGGGTTAATCTGCCGGAAAAGGAGATCCCCTTGGCACGCACCGACGAGCGCTTCCGCGAGGCCTATAACGCCATGCTGGACTATTGCGAGACCCTGGCCACCGGCGACCAGCTTCCGGCCGAACATGGGCTTGCCGGGCATCTGAATGTCAGCCGGACGGTGGTGCGCTCGGTCCTGGAACGGCTGGGGGGCGCCGGTCTGCTGCACTGGCAGGGGCGCAACAAGACCCTGCTGCGCCGCCCCGAGGCCGGCGACAGGCTGCCTGTGCAATCCGACCCCATCTCAGCCGACGAGCTGGAGCGACACTTCCTCGACTGGGTGCTGCGCTTTGACGTGCCGCCCGGCACCCCTCTGAATGTCACGGAAATGGCGCGAAAATTCGGCGTGGCCCCGCATAGCCTGCAGGAATTCCTTGCCTCGCTCAGCCGGTTCGGGCTGGTGCGCCGCCGCCCCCGTGGCGGATGGGAGCTGGTGGGCTTCACCCGCGACTATGCCATCGAACTGTCTGATTTCCGCATGGTGCTGGAGCTGAACGCCGTCTCGCATCTGGCGGCTCTGCCGACCGATCACCCGATCTGGCCGCAGCTTGCCGCGCTTGAGGCCGAGCATCACGCCCTGGCTGCCGAGATTGACACGCGTTATCACGACTTTTCCCTGCTGGACGAGCGCTTCCATGCGGCGATTGGCAGCGTGGTCCGCAACCGTTTCGTAACCGAGTTTCAAAAGGTCATCACGCTGGTTTTCCACTATCATTATCAGTGGGACAAAAAGGACGAGCGCGAGCGCAACCTGGCCGCAATCGACGAGCATCTGCGCGTCATCACAGCCCTGACCGACCGCAATGAGTCCGCAGCCGTGGCAGCGGCGCGCGATCATCTGCGCACGTCAAAGCAGACATTGCTGTCATCCCTGCGCAACCACGCGCTGGTTTAGGCCAGCGCCGCCCCGGCTGCGGGCGGCAGGGGTGTGGTGGCCGCAGCCATATTGCGGTCCAGCGACGAGACCTGCGAAGTGCCGATCAGCACCGAGGCTGCAAGCGGATGGCGCAGCGCGAAATGCAGCGCGGCCGTGGCCAGGGGGATGCCCGCCGCGTCGGCTCGGGCCTGCAATGCGGCCGTGCGGGCAAGGATTTCGGCGGATGCGGGCGCATAGTCAAAATGCGCACCAGCCACCGGGCCGGTGGCAAGGATGCCCGAATTGAAGATGCCGCCCAGCACCAGGCTGACCCCCCTCGCCCGGCACAGCGGCACCAGCTCTGCCTCGGCAGAACGGTCCAGCAGGGTCAGCCGTCCGGCCAGCAGGATCACATCGATATCGGCCCTGGCCAATACCTCCAGGCAGACCTCGTTTTCATTCACACCAAGGCCAAAGGCCCCGATCCGCCCGGCGGCCTTCAGCTTTTCCAGCCGGGGCAGCCCGGTCCGGATCAGGTCAGAGAAATGGCGCCGATGCGCCGCGCCATGGGTCAACTCTCCGATATCATGGACATAAAGAACGTCGATGTAAGAGGTTCCCAGCCGCTCGCAGCTTTGTTCAAACGCGGCCTCGATCCCGTCGCCGCTATAGTCATAGTGCACGGCATTTGGCAGCGGCTCGATAAAGCCATCGGCCTCGGCCAGCTGCGGCCCGGGCGAGAGCAAGCGCCCGACCTTGGCAGAGATCACATAATCCGCCCGGTCGCGCCCCCGCAGGAAGGTGCCCAGCCGCTGCTCGGACAGCCCGCGCCCATAGTGGGGGGCCGTGTCGAAATAGCGGATGCCGTGCTGCCAGGCGCGTGCCAGAACGGCGGTCGCATTCTCATCGCTGATCCTGCGGTAAAGGTTGCCGAGGCCCGAACAGCCAAAGGACAGCGTCGTGACCGTCACGCCGGTCTTTCCGATGCGGTTGCGGTTCATAGGGTATCCTTCACCCGGGTAAGCGCCCTGAATAATCGGCCTGGGTCAGCGCCTGTTTCAGCCGGGGCTGGCTGAGCCCGGGGCAGACACCTGCCCCCCAATCCAGAAACAGCCCGATCCGGCGCTGCAGTTTATCTGCATGGCTCTGCGCGATGTCTGACAGGCGATGCGCCAGATAGGGATTGGCGAAACGATCCAGCGTGCTGGCCACATAGGCAGGGGCCTCATCATATCCGGCAGCGGCGAAAACCGGCAGCACCTCAGCCGCATAAAGGCTTTCCAGATCAGCGCGGGCGGCAGGATCGGCCATCACCTCACGCACCAGGGGCGCACCACCACCACCCGCCACGATCCATCTGCTGACCATATAGCTATGGCCAAGGTTCAGGATATGCAGCTTCAGCCGCTCGATCCTGTGCAGGTCGGGAACCAGCTGAATGCAGGGGTGGCGGCAGGGCAGCACAAGCCCCGGCTGCGCCTCGATGGCCCATAGCGCATAGGGCTCGGCCACCGCACCGGCGGGTTCAAGGGGTTCGGAAACGATCCGATCCACCAGCGAATTGGCAAAAACGACGCGGCCCGCGATCCAGTCGGCCAGCGCCGGATCAACTGCGCCAGCCAGCTCCAGCACCCGCGCCCGCAAGACATCACCATTGCGGGGCACCAGCTCTGTGGGCATCACGGTCAGCGGCGCGCCCCCGGCTATATAACGCGCGCGCAAAAGATGCGTCAGCTTTGCCGGGAATGACATCTCTTGCCGGAAGTCAGGCGCATGATCTGCGGCTTGCGGCTGCCAGCCGGAATCCCCGGTGTTCGACAGGATGACCTCTGCCTCATCCGCCGCGATGCGGGCCACCTCTGCCCAGTCAGTGCCTGTTGCCAATGTGCGCCGCACCGATGTGACACGGGTTTCGCGGCGGACGGTCTGGCCGCCCTCAATCCCTTCGATCCTTACGCGGTATCCTTCGGGGGCCGCCAGGGCCTGCAGCCGCCCTGCCCGGCTGGCATCGCCACTGGATTGCACCACGCTCACCGGCCCGATGGCCTGCCCGCTTTCAGGGCCAGTTCCCGGCCCCCGGGCCAGGGCTTCAGAGATGAACAGATCGGCATGTGCCTGAAGAAACCGGCTGGTGCCGAATTGCAGGATAGGTGTTCGCATCGGCGCCTCCTCTTGGGAATGGTTTTTTATGATTATATACATCAAGTCAAGAGGCCGCGGAACACGCATGATCGACAGGCATCAGCATTTCCGGCGCCTGCCGCGCGGGGGGATCATCCCTGGTCCAGCGAAAGCACCGCGCCGATTTTCATGATGTCACGCCCCTGTACCTGTTGCCGTATCTTGCAGCGGCGGGGGGCGGACCAGGGCGTCTTGCAGCAGCCGCAGACCGGCTGGATCGACCGTTCGGGGATGCAGCCAGCCCTTATCCGTCATCTCCAGACAGGCGTGCCACCATTGCGAAAACTGAAGATTTCAGTGGATGTAATTTTCGCAGTACCGGCACTCCCCTCGATGGAATTGCGGCGCGGGTGTCTGTTGCTTTGCGCAAACCACCGTCTTGGGTCGGGTGCGCGCAAATGAAGACATCGCCTCATTCTGGCACGGATTTTGGATCGTGCCGGTCAGCCTGGGACGAGAAACAGGCGTTTTCCGAAAGCGTTGCTGCATCCGAAATATAACTTGTGTGATGGCCCCGCCCCGCCCGGCCTTTCTGTTCCTTATGCGCAACGGGTGCCCTTACGTTCAGAGGGCACAGCGGGCGTCGCCCCGCGACCTGAATGGTCGCTGTCAGCAATCTGTCCGCGCTGCCGTCACCGAGGGCAGTTCGCCGAACAGGGCGTGATAGGCCCCGGCGAAGCGCCCGAGATGCCAGAACCCCCATTGCGTTGCCGCTTTCGTGACGGGTGCCCCGGCTTTCAGCATGCGCCGCGCCCGATTGAGGCGCAGCATGCGCAGATAGCATTCGGGCGCCATCGCGGCATGGGTCTGAAACGCATAATGCAGGCTGCGGCGGCTGACCCGAAGCGCATCACAGAGATGGCGGATCGACAGCTTCTCATCGCCGATCTGCGCCAGAGCATATTCGACCGCCTCGTGAAAAATTCTTCGGCTGCGCGCGGCAGGGGCCTGCTCTGGCGGGGTCTGGCTGGTGTTGGTCAGGCCTGACAAAAGATCCATGGCCTGGCGCAGAAATGCGCGGCTTTTCTGCGCCCTTCGCGATGCCTCTGCCCTGCTGGCGAGACCGCCCCCCGATAGCCCATCCGCAAGATGGCGGCGCAAAGCGCGCGCGCGCTCGGGGCGCAGCGGCACCAGCCGACAGTCGCGCAAACCCGGGGCCAGAATGCGCAGATCTTCTTCCCCGAGCCAGGGCGACAGGTGTTCCGCCCTGATCCCAAGGCACAGCATCTTCTGCCCGGGGGCTGTGTGAAACTCGAAGCCCTCGCTGCCCGAGAAGATATGCAGCGCATCGGCATCGGCCAGAGCGCCGCAGAAATCCGTCCGCCCTGTCTGCGCCTCGGGGAGGCCAAAGCCAATGATGGTGCTGTCGACCCTGCCCGCCTGGCGCAGGCCCGTGCTGGTATATTCGCGGAAGAGGTGCAGCCCGTCCTGCCAGACCTCTTGCAAGACCCCGGTGAAGGGCCCTCGGGTCAGTTGGTCATAGCTTTGGTTCCAGCCCGGAAGATCGGCCGAAAGCTGGTCGACATCTTCCCGCCGCGTGCGCCGCAACCCGGCAGGCGGGGCCGCAGTCTGCAAAGCAGAGGGGTCGGGCAAAAGGGGCGCGGTCAAGGGTATTCTCCGGAAGAGACAGCAGAGATTTGCCACTTTTTTCGCCGCTTGCAGCCGGACGCCATCCGTATTTCGCGCAGACCCGGTGCTTTTGCAGAAAACGGATAGCGCGTTGCCTCAGAACGGGCAGACCGGGGCCACCGCTTCTGCTTTCAAGGCACCAAACGCATGCCCGAATACTCTTATACCCTTAACCGGACCCGCTACAGGTTCGCTTCGCTTGCCGATCTGATGGCGCGCGCCAGCCCGCTGCGCTCTGGCGATATGCTGGCCGGGATTGCCGCCATAGATCCGGAAGAGCGGGCGGTTGCGCAGCTTGCTTTGGCGGGGGTGCCGCTGCGGGTCTTTCTGGAAGACCACCTGATCCCCTATGAGACGGATGAGGTGACGCGGCTGATCATCGACAGCCATGATGCGGCGGCCTTTCGTCCGGTCGCGCATCTGACGGTCGGGGGCTTTCGGGAGTGGCTTTTGTCTGACGCAGCGGATGCGGTCAGCCTTGCGGCCCTGGCGCCTGGGCTGACGCCCGAAATGGTGGCGGCGGTCTCAAAGATCTGTCGCAACCAGGACCTGATCCTGATCGCCGCGAAATGCCGGGTGGTCACCCGGTTTCGCAATACCATCGGGCTGGAGGGCACGCTTTCCACCCGGCTTCAGCCCAATCACCCGACCGATGACGCGGCCGGGATCGCGGCCTCGATCCTGGACGGGCTGCTTTACGGCAATGGCGATGCGGTGATCGGCATCAACCCGGCCACCGACAGCCTGCCAACCACCGAGCGGCTTTTGCATCTTCTGGATGAGGTGATCCGCCGTTATGAGATCCCGACCCAGGCCTGCATCCTGACCCATGTCACCAATACGATGCAGCTGATCGGGCGCGGTGCGCCGGTTGATCTGGTGTTTCAGTCGGTCGCCGGAACCGAGGCTGCGAACAAAAGCTTCGGCCTCAATATTGCGCTTTTGCGCGAGGCGCGTGAGGCGGCGCTGTCGCTGGGGCGGGGCACGCTGGGCGACAATGTGATGTATCTTGAGACCGGGCAAGGCTCGGCGCTGTCGGCCGGGGCGCATCATGGCTGCGATCAGCAGACGATCGAGGCGCGGGCCTATGCGGTGGCGCGGGATGTAAAGCCGCTGCTGGTCAATACCGTGGTCGGCTTTATCGGGCCGGAATATCTTTATGACGGCAAGCAGATCATCCGCGCCGGGCTGGAGGACCACTTCTGCGGCAAGCTGCTGGGCCTGCCGATGGGCTGCGATATCTGCTATACCAACCATGCCGAGGCCGATCAGAACGATATGGACGACCTACTGACCCTGCTGGGCGTGGCGGGGATCAATTTCATCATGGGCATTCCCGGCTCGGATGATGTGATGCTGAATTATCAGACGACCTCATTCCATGACGCGCTTTATCTGCGCCGCGTGCTGGGGCGCAGACCGGCACCGGAATTCGACGCCTGGGCGCGTGAGGCGGGGATTTTCGAGCAGCGCGCCGCTGGGCTTTTGCGCCCGGACATACCAGGTGCCTTTCGCCATGTCATCGCAACAGACAGCGGAGCCGCCGCATGAACAAGCCCGTCATTTCAAATCCCTGGGGGGCTTTGCGCGCCCATACTCCGGCCCGCATCGCGCTTGGGCGCAGCGGGATCAGCCTGCCGACCGCACCGCATCTGGCCTTTCAGCTGGATCATGCGCGGGCGCGCCGCGCGGTGCATCACGCGCTGGATATGCCAGCGCTTGAAGGTGCGCTTGCGCCCCTCGGGCAGGAAATCATCGTGCTGGAAAGCGCGGCCGACACCCGCGCGATCTATCTGCAGCGCCCGGATCTGGGGCGCAGGCTGTCGGACAGATCGCGGCTTGAACTGGCGCAGCATGCGCCGCCAGACGGGCAGGACCCTGACCTCGCTATCGTAATCGGGGACGGGCTTTCCGCCCTTGCCATCGAGGAAAATGCCCCCGGGTTTCTTTCGATAATGCTGCCGGTTCTGGCGCAGGCCGGGCTGCGGCTTGCGCCCATCGTGCTGGCGCGTGAGGCGCGGGTGGCCATCGGCGATGAGATCGGCGCGGGCCTGCGCGCGCGTCAGGTGATCGTGCTGATCGGAGAGCGGCCCGGCCTGTCCTCGCCCGACAGTATGGGGATCTATTTCACCCATGCACCGCAGGCAGGGCTGACCGATGCCGCGCGCAACTGCATCTCGAATGTGCGCCGGGCCGGGCTTTCCTGGCAGGGCGCGGCGCATAAGCTGTGGTTCCTGATCCAGGAGGCGCGGCGGCGCAATCTGTCAGGCGTTGATCTGAAGGATGAGGCCGAGATCCTTGCCGGGCCCGGGGGAAATGCGGGCTTTTTGCTGGGCCACTGAGGGCAAAAACCCCCGCCCGGGCTTGCGGGCGGGGGATTTCATACCCGTGAAAGCCAGGCCTCAGGCCAGGATCCCACCATCCACCAGCAGCTCGGCCCCGGTCACATACCGCGCCTCGTCGCTGGCGAGGTAAACCACCGCATCCGCGATGTCGCGGGGCTGGCCCAGCTTGCCCAGCGGAACCGAGGCGATAAAGGCCCCGGCCTGGGCGAGATCGTTTTCATGGAACATCGGCGTGTCGATCACCCCCGGCGAGATGGTGTTCACCCGGATCCCGCGCGGCGCGAATTCCCGCGCGGCCGAACGCGACATCCCCCGCACCGCCCATTTGCTGGCGGTATAGGAAAACGTCCCGCGATAGCCGACCATACCACCAATCGACGACAGGTTGACGATTGCCCCGCCATCCCCCATCAGCGCAGCCGCCGATTTCATCCCCCAGAACACCCCGAACTGGTTGATATCGCTCATGCGGCGAAAGCCTTCGGGCGTCTCGCTTTCGATCAGGGCGGGGGCATAGATCCCGGCATTATTGACCAGGATATCCAGCCGCTCGTGATCGGCCTTTATCCGCTTCATCACCGCGGCCCAGCTTTCGGTCGAGGTAACGTCAAGCAACAGGCCAATCGGCCCGGGGCCTTCGGCGGGGGGAAAGTCCGGCAGCCTCAGGTCGGCGGCATAGACAGAGGCCCCCTCAGCGATAAGACGCAGGCAGGTTTCACGCCCGATCCCGCCTGCGGCCCCGGTCACCAGGGCGATTTTACCCGCCAGCCGGGCAGAAGATGTGTTCGCAGAAGACATGTTCATTGTGCCAGCCCCCTTATTGCGCGGTAAATCCGCCATCGACCGGCAGCACGGCGCCGGTCACAAAGCTTGATGCGTCTGACGCAAGGAAAAGCACCGCCTTCGCCACTTCCTCGGGCAGGCCAATGCGCCCCATCGGCGTCAGCGCCAGGGTGGCCGCGTTCATCTGCGGCGGCTGGACGCGGACCATTTCAGTATCGATCAGGCCGGGGCAGATCACATTGGCGCGGATGCCGTCTTTGGCATAGGTCACGGCGGCATTGCGGGTCATATTGATCACCGCGCCTTTGCTGGCGTGATAGGCGATCTGGCCCATGCCGCCGACCTGGCCCCAGATCGAAGAGATATTGACGATAGAAAGCGGCCCGCGCCCCAGCATCAGCCGCGTGGCAAGCCGCATCCCCAGCAAAACCCCGGTCTGATTGACGCCAAGGATCACATCCCAATCGGCCAGCGTCACATCATGGGGGGCGGCTTTGGTCGGCGCGATCCCGGCGGCGGTCACCAGCACATCAACCGGGGTGCCATCGCGGCGCAGATCGGCTTCCAGCGCGCTCCAGCCCGCCTCATCGGCAACATCAAGCCTGTGATAGCGGATGCCCGGCACGGCGTAATCCGGGGCCTCTGCGGCGATATCGGTGGCGATCACCTGCGCCCCGGCCCTGGCCAGAACCTCGGCACAGGCCCGGCCGATGCCGCGATAAGCGCCTGTAATCAGAGCGGTCTTTCCAATGAGGTCCATCAGCCCCTCCTTTAATGTCTCAGGTTTTTGCGATTCTGTTATGCGGTCAGGCGACAAGGTCCGGCAGTTGCGCCGCCCTGAGCCGCGAAGGCGGTTGCCCGAACCAGCGCGATGAGGCCCGGGTCAGCGCGCTTAACTCGGAATAGCCCAGAAGCGCCGCAATCTCGGCAAGCGCAAGGTGGTTCTGGCGCAGATAGAGGCGTGCCAGATCGCGGCGGGTCTCATCCACCAGATCCGAGAAGACCTCGCCCGCTGCGGTCAGCCTGCGTTGCAGGGTCCAGCGGGTGGTGCGCAGCGCCTCGGCCACGCGCTCGATCCGGGGCACGCCGGTCGGCAGGGCCAGCTGGATCTCGGCCTTGACGCGGTCGCGCAGCCCGATCCGCGAGGGCGCGACACAGCTGTGCAAAGCCGGTTCCGCATCCGCCCCGCAGCCCGAGACCGGGATTTGCAGGGCCGCGGCCTCGATCAGCATTGCGTCGCGGCCCATGCCAAACAGCGGCAGGACGCCGAATGCCGCGCGATGCGGGCGGGTGTCTTGCGGCGCGGCATGCTGGAATTGCAACTCCAGCGGCGCCCAGCTGCTGCCCAGAACACGGCGCAAAAGCCGCAGCAGGGCCAGCATCGCCAGCTCTGCCTCCTGGCGGCGGCAGAGCGCCCGCCCGTCAAGATGCCGCCGTGTCAGCGCGAAAGCGCCGTCCAGACGTTGCAGCGACAGCTCTTCCCAGGGTCTGCGGGCGATGGTGATCCGGCACAGGCGCTCCAGCGCGAGTTGCAGGCTGGGGGCGTCCTGAAAGCCCGGGAACATATCCTCGGGCGGCAGTTTCGCCCCCAGCGACAGCCCGGCTGCCTGAGAGGTTTCCTGCTCCAGCAAAGACCAGGCATCCGGGGAATCGAGCAAAAGCGCGTTTTGGCGCTGCCCCGGAATTTGGTGTGCGGGGATCTGCTGCGCCGGGGTCTGGTGCCCCGGAATCTGGTGTGCCGGGATTTGGCCGCCCGCCCCGGATTGTGCCGCAAGGAAAAACGGGAATGCGGCCTTTGCCGTCGGTAAGACGCGGATATTGGGCATTTTCTCCCTTTCGGCGGATGGGGTGGGCCGCGCATTGGCCCTGCCGGGGCAAACCTGCCCTGCCTCACCCCGCGCCAGAAATACGCAGATCTACCGATGCGGGCGGCCGATGGGGCGCATCCGAGGGGCCCTGATTTTGTGTTCGCCGGTCAAACACTCTGCCGGCTTGCGGCCCATAGTTGCGGTTCGGGCCGCAAGGCATCCGATCCGACAGATGGAGAGACATATGCAAAGAACAAGAAGGGCGCTGGCCCTCGGCACGGCTTTCTGTGCGGGCGTTGCCCTGCCGGCCCTGCTGCCGCTGCCCGCCGCCGCCGAAGAGTGCACCCCGCATCCGATTGACGTTGGCACCGATACGCCGGTGATGGGCGGCTGCGAACCGCTGCGCATCGCCTTTATGATTGCGGCAACCAACAACACCCACCTGCAGGCGCAGATCAAAGGCGCGCAGGATGCCGCCGCCGAGATCGGCGCCGAGCTGGCGGTCTTTGACCCGAACTGGAGCCCGACGACCCAGTTCAACCAGGCCCAGAACATCATCTCTGGCGGGCAGTTCAACGCCATCCTGGCCGAGATGAACGACGGCAACCAGGCCTGTTCCATCCTGACGAAAACCGCGCCTGAGGCCGGGGTTCTGGTCGCGGTGGTCAATCAGCCGGTCTGCGGGCGCGGCTCGAACGAGGGTGATGAGCTTTGGGCGCCGGGCACGCTGAATTTCGTGGGCGGCACCCAGGGGCGCACGGCGTTCCGCGACTGGATCTTCTCGGTCGCCGAGGAAAATCCGGGCCCGCAAAAGGTGGCGGTGCTGACCGGGCCGGATCTGAACTCCAACACGATCAACACCGATCTTGCGGTGAAAGACGTGCAGGAGGCCTATCCCGATTTCAAGGTCATTGCGACGGTGCGAACCGATTATTCGGTTTTGCAGGGCAATGAGAAAACCCTGCCGCTGTTCCAGGCCAATAAGGATCTGAACATCTTCATCTCGAACTATTCCGACATGACGCGCGGTGCGGTTCAGGCGGCGAAACAGGTCGGCATCACCGATTCGCTGAAAATCTATGACAGCGGCGGCAATAAATGGGCCTTTGAGGCCGTGCGCCGTGGCGAGATCGCGCGCACCCGCACCATCGAGCCCTATGCCGAGACCTATACCGCGATCAAACAGATCGGCGAGGCCTGGAAGGGCCAGCAGGTCGCACGGTTCACGCTGACCGATACGCTGGTCGTGACGCCGGAAAATGTCGCCGACCATGAGGCGGAATACTGATCCTGCCCTGCAGAGGGATGTGATCGCAAAGACGGACCGCGCTCTTTAAAGGGGCGCGGTTTTTCGTTTCATATCAATGTTTTGAAATAGTCTGAAAATCTGTGTTCTGCGGTCAATCCGCTTTCGCGCCGGGGCTGTTAGACCTTCGGAAAAGAACAATGCTTCTCGCAGGGAGGAGTGATCGGGCCCCAGGGTCCCTCTGAAGAACCGGCATGGCGACAGCCCTGCGCGGCTCTGGCCTGGCGTGTCCGGGCAGGGATCTCATGGCCGGTCTTTCCCGTCCTGCGAACGGCACCAGTCTGAAAGGATCAGCCTATGACGCAGGCCGAGGCCCGCATATCGCCGCCGCGCGCAGGGGCGGCGGAGGCTCTGCCCGCATTCGCGGCGCGTGGCATTACGAAACGCTATGGCGGCACGCTGGCGCTGGATCATATTGATCTGACGCTGGCCGCCGGGCAGATCCATGCGCTGGTCGGCGAGAACGGGGCGGGAAAATCCACCTTCCTTGGTGCGCTGGCCGGGCGTGTGGTGCCCAGCGAGGGCGAGATTACCGTCTTTGGGCAGCCCCATGTCTTCGGCAACCCGCGTGAGGCGCGGCGGCTGGGGATCGGCACGATCTATCAGGAGCTGACGATCATCCCGCGCCTTTCTGCGGTGGCCAATGTTTTCCTGGGCCAGCCGCTTTCACGCGCCGCGATCCTTAGCGAAGCCGCCATGCGCCGCGAATTCCATGATCTCTGCCTGCGCTTTGACGTCAGCATCCGCCCCGATGCCATTGCAGGCACCCTTTCGACCGCCGATCAGCAGATGCTTGAAATCATGCGCGGCGTGCGTTCCGGGGCCGAGCTTTTGCTTTTTGACGAGCCGACAACCTCGTTGGCCCCGCCCGAGCGCGAGGGGCTGTTTCGCGTGATGCGGCAGCTGCGCGAGCAGGGCAAGACCATGGTTCTCGTCAGCCACAATCTCGAAGAAGTGCTGGCGTTGGCCGATACGATCACCGTCTTCCGCGATGGCAAGCTGGCCCGCAGCGCGCCCCGCGCCGACTGGACCAAGGCCACGATGGTCCATGCCATGGTCGGCCATGAGGTCGAGGAATATCGCCGCGTCGCCCGTGCCGCCCGTCCGGCCGGTGCCGCGCCGCTGCTGACGGTCAAAGGCGTCACGCTTCCGGGCGCCTGCGAGGATATCTCGTTCAGCCTGCAACCCGGAGAGATCCTTGGAATTGGCGGGCTGGTCGGATCGGGGCGCTCATCGCTGCTGCGCGCGCTGGCCGGGGTCGAGCCGAAGTCGCGCGGCGAGATGATCATTGAGGGCCATGGCACTCCCTGGCCCGCGCGTCCGCGTCAGTCGATGCGGGCCGGCCTTGCGCTGGTCCCCGAGGATCGCAAGGCCCAGGGCCTGGTGCTGAGTATGCGGGCCATGGACAATATCGTGATGTCGAATATGGGTCGGGTGATGCGGGCGGGCATTCTGTCTGACAGCACCATTGCCAGCGCCAGCAGGCAGATCGCCCGCGAATTCGGCTATGCCGAACACCGGATCGGCACCATCGTGCGCCATCTGTCGGGCGGCAATCAGCAAAAGGTGCTGCTGGGAAAGGCCCGTTTCAGCGATCCGAAAATCCTGATGGTGGATGAGCCTACCCGCGGCATCGATATCGGCGCCAAGGATGAGATCATGTCCACCCTGCGTGCGCTGGCGGATCAGGGGATGGGGATCATCGTCGTCTCCTCCGACCTCGAAGAGGTCATCCAGATCAGCGACCGGATTCTCGTGATGTCCCATGGCCGCCTCGTCGATGAGATCGACCAGTCCAAAGGGCCGGCCACGGTTTCGGACATCCTCAATTCAGCCTTCGGAGTCGACAAAAATGCAAACTGAAGCACAGGCACATGCCGGAACCGGCGGCGGATTTTCCAGATATTTCAGCCGCGATATGCTTTTGCAATATGGGGTGGTCTGGGCCTTTGCCCTGCTGCTGATCCTGGGGTTCATCGCCTATCCGCGCCTTTTCGCGCTGCAAAACCTGCAAAACATCCTCAGCCAGGCCGCCCCCCTGGGCATCGTTGCGGTGGCGATGACCTTCGTCATCATCTCGGGCGGGTTTGACCTCTCGGTCGCGGCGATCTTCGCGCTTGGGGCGGTGGTCTTTGCCGGTCACGCCGATGGCCTTGGCCTTTGGGGGGCAGCCGGGGCCGTGCTGCTGATCAGCGTGATCTGCGGCGTCATCAACGGCTTCATCATCACCAAAATGAAGGTGAATCCCTTTGTCGCCACGCTTGGCACCGGCTCGATCTTTGGTGGCGGGGCGTTCCTTTACTCTAACTCTGCCCCCCAGGTGCCGGACAATTTCGACTTCGGCATCCTTGGCACCGAGCGTTTCCTGGGCTGGCCGATCTCGATCTGGATCCTGCTGGCGGTCTTTGTGATCGGAGCCTTTGTGCTGGCCCGCACCGTTTATGGCCGCTCGCTTTACGCGCTTGGCGGCAATGAAGAGGCCGCGCGGCTTTCGGGGATTTCCGTCGATCTGATCCGGGGCTCTGCCTATGTGCTGACGGCGGTCTGCGCGGGCCTCGGCGGCATGATCCTGTCGTCGCGCCTTGGCGTGGGCCAGGCCGATATGGGCGGCTCGCTGGCGCTGGATGCCATCGCGGTCGTTGTGATCGGCGGCACCTCGCTGCTGGGGGGCGAGGGCGCGGTCTGGCGCACGGCAATCGGCCTTCTGATCATCGCCACGCTGACCAATGTCTTCGACAGCCTGGCGATCAATACCAATGTCCAGCAGGTGGTGAAGGGTGTGATCGTCATCTTCGCCGTGGCGCTTGATCTTTATGCGCGCCGCGTCCGCCGCTGAACCCATCTTCCTGAAATACACTGACAAGAAAGCAGGTTAACCATGACCACGCCCGTGACGAAAGATGTCTCTGTCGCCCTGACCTTTGACTTTGATGCCATGTCGCTGTGGATCGGCACATTCGGCATGAACTCGCCCTCGGCACTGTCGCGCGGTGAATTCTGCGCGGTCGGCGCACGCCGCATCCTTTCGGTGTTGGAAAACGCCCGGGTGCCCGCGACCTTCTACATCCCCGGCCATACCGCCTATGCCTTCCCGAAAACCTGCCGCGCCGTGGTCGAGGCCGGGCATGAGGTGGGCCATCATGGCTGGGTGCATGAGAACCCCGTCTCGGTCACCCCCGAGCGCGAGCGCGAGATCATGGCGCTTGGCCTGCAGGCGCTGAATGATGTGATGGGCATCCGCCCGACCGGCTATCGCTCGCCCGCCTGGGACAATGGCCCCAAGACGCTGGAGCTGCTGCTGGCCAATGGGTTCGAATATGAAAGCTCGATGATGGGCAATGATTTCGAGCCCTATTGGTGCCGCATCGGCGATGGCTGGAGCGCGGATGGCAAATGGGTCTGGGGCAAGCCCGTCGATATGGTCGAGATCCCGGTGGCATGGCATCTGGATGACTTCCCGCTGTTCGAATATGTGCCGCTGAAGAACACCGTGAACCAGGCTGTCGCCACCCCGCGTGAGGTGCTGCAGATGTGGAAGGACGAGTTCGATTACCTCTATGACCGCATCGGCACCGGGCTTTTCGCGCCGACCATGCACCCGCAGGTGATCGGGCGCGGCCACCGGATGCTGCTGCTGGAAGAGTTCATCGATTACGCGCAATCGAAGCCCGGCGTGAAATTCACCACCATGACCGATTACGCCCGCCGCTGGCGTGCGGGCAAAACCCCGTCGCTGCCCGCTGACGCCGAAGCGTAAGACCGCACGCATTATGACCGGGCCGCAGATGTTGCGGTCCGGTATGTCATTCCGCCCGGCCCTGTTCCTTTGGCCCGGGATCCTGCCCCAGGGGGATCTGCCCATGCTTCGTGAAACGCTCTCGCTTGCCGGTCTGAAGGCGCCCGGCTCGATCCATCTGGATGCCTGGGGCATCCCCCATATCCGGGCCGAAAATGAGGCGGATCTGTTCTTCCTGCAGGGTCTGAATGTCGCGCGTGACCGGCTCTGGCAGATCGACCTGTGGCGCAAGCGCGGGCTTGGGCTGCTGGCCGCAGATTTCGGGCCCGGCTATCTGGAGCAGGACCGCGCCGCGCGGCTGTTCCTTTATCGCGGCGATATGGCGGCGGAATGGGCCAGCTACAGCCCGGATGCGAAGGCGATCTGCACCGCCTTTGTCGCCGGGATCAACGCCTGGATCGCGCGTCTCGACGCCAGCGGCACGGCGTTGCCCGCCGAATTCCAGCGGCTTGGAACAAAGCCCCAGCCCTGGCAGCCCGAGGATGTGCTGCGCATCCGCAGCCACTCGATGATGCGCAATGGCCTGTCTGAGGTGATCCGCGCCAATGTCATGGCCCGTGAGGATCAGACGGTCGATCTCTTGCGCCAGTTCCTGCAGCCCGCGCATGAGGTGCAGATCCCCGAGGGGCTGGATCTGGCCGCGCTGCCGATTGGGGTGCTTGATCTTTTCAAACTCGCCATCGCCCCGGTGACATTCGAGCCAGAGCGCCTGGCCGCAACGCTGGATGAGGCCCCGCGCTGGCGGATCACCTCGGCCAGCGGCGATGTGGTCCGCGATGCCAATGCCCAGGGGTCGAACAACTGGGTGATCGGGCCGGGTCGCAGCGCGACCGGGCGGCCGATCCTTGCCTCAGACCCGCACCGCGTTCATGCCGTGCCGTCCTTGCGCTATATCGCGCATCTGACCTGCCCGACGCTGGATGTGATCGGCGCGGGCGAGCCCTGTCTGCCGGGCATCTGCATCGGCCATAATGGCACGGCGGCCTTTGGTCTGACGCTGTTCTTCGGCCCCGATCAGGAGGATGTGCAGATCTATCAGCTGAACCCCGATGACCCGCTGGCCTACCGCTATGGCGAGGGCTGGGAGGCGATGACCCTCGTGACCGAGACCTTCGCGGTCAAAGGCCATAACGATCAGACGCGTGATCTGGCCTTCACCCGCCATGGCCCGGTGATCTGGACCGATCCCGCCCGGGGCCTTGCCGCCGCCGTCCGCACAGTCTGGAGCGCGCCGGGTGCCGCGCCCTATGCCAAATCCATGGCGGCGATGCGCTCGCAAAATTTCACCGAGTTTCGGGGGCATATGGAAAGCTGGGGCGTTCCGGCGGCCAATCTGGTCTATGCCGATACCTCTGGCGATATCGGCTGGACCACCGCAGGTTTCAGCCCGCAACGCCCGAACTGGGACGGGCTTTTGCCGGTGCCGGGCGATGGGCGCTTTGAATGGCAGGGGCATTTCCCGGGCGAGCGGCTGCCGATGGTCGTCAACCCGCCAAAAGGCTGGTTCGCCACCGCCAATGAGATGAACCTGCCCGAAGGCTGGGACCAGTCTACCGATCAGATCGGCTTTGAATGGATGGAGCCTTCGCGGGCCGAGCGGATCAATGAGGTGCTGCGCGATTGCCAGGATCACAGCCTCGCCGACAGCGCGGCGCTGCAATGTGATGTGCTCTCGATCCCGGCGCGGCGGCTGATGGCGCTGCTTGCGGGGCTGGGCACGCCCCTGCCCGCCGCATGCGCGGTATTCACCGGCTGGGATTGCCGCCTTGAGACCGACAGCGCGGCTGCGGCTTTGTTTGAGGTCTGGTGGTCGCGCCATCTGCGCCCGATGCTGATTGCGCGGGCAACATCCGATCCGGGTCTGCGCAGCCTGCTGTTGCCCGGCGATCCGGCGGGCGTTCTGGCCTGTCTTGAGGCCCCGGATGCCCGTCTTGGCCCCAACCCCGAAGCGGCCCGCGATGCGCTGCTGGCCGAAAGCCTGGCACGTGCCTGCGAGGATTGCACAGCACTGATGGGGCCGGAGCCGCAGGCCTGGCGGTGGGGCAGCCTGCATCGCAGCCGGTTTGCCAATGTCACGGCACGGGTTGACGGCGGGCCGGACATTGCCCCGATCCCTGAGGCAGAGGTGCCGGGCAGCGACAGCACGCCAATGAACGCCCTTTACTCGGCGGCGGATTTCACGGTCACGCTGGGGGCCTCGGTGCGGCTGGTGCTGGATGTCGGGGCCTGGGACAACAGCCTCTTTATCAATGCGCCCGGCCAGTCTGGCAGCCCCGACAGCCCGCATTACGCCGATCTGGTCGGGAAATGGGCGCGTGGGGAATATCTGCCGCTGCTTTACTCTGCGGCCGCCGTCGATTCGCAGACCCGGACTGTGCTGACCGTCCTGCCGCTGTGATCCAGGCTTTGCCCAACTATTGCGCGATCTGATGATATATGCCTTACTTCAGCCCAGCTGGAGGAGCAGCGCCGGGCTTGCCGCGTGTGGCTGACCGCACCCTTTTACAAAGGGCGGTCGGTCCTCCAGTCTGGTGATGGCAAAGAGGCAGGACGCCCCTTTCTTCTTTGCGCGACAGGTTGAATGTTTCCGGCATCGACAGATTGTGACCCCTCACGTGAAAGACCTGCCTCAGGATCAGAGCAATGTAACCGCCGTCGTGCTGCGCGACGGGCGGCTGATTGTGTCCTCTGGGGGCAAGAGCGCGACAGAGTTCTTCGAGACCCACCCGATCTTTGCCGAACATGCGCGCAAGCTGCTGCAATCGGGGCGCACCACGGTGCGCTACAGCTATATAGATGAGGGCGCCGCCGACTGGTTCCTTGTCTCGATCGATGCGCTGCCCGGCGCGAATGGGGAAAGCCTCGGCCGGTTGCATGTGCTGCGCACGGCGGCGCCCTTTGGCCTGACCCTGCGCGAGCTGGATGTGCTGACCCTGCTGGCGGCGGGCCACAGCAACCAGGATATCGGCGATTGCCTTGATATCAAGCTGCGCACCGTGACCACCCATGTCGAACGGATCCTTGTGAAGCTGGGCCGTCTCAGCCGGACGGCGGCCGCGACGCTGGCGGTGGATTTCGGCCTCTTGCGGCTGCCCACGCCCGGCGGCGGGCGCAATCTGCAGCCGCTGACCGTGGGTCTGCTGGATGCGGTGATCAAAGAGGATGCACCGCAAGAGGCCACCGCTCGCAGCCGAAGCGCGCGGCCCGACCCGCTGATCATCGGCACCCCCCTCAGCCTGCGCGGCCTGGCCGCCGCCGATGCCCGCGAGATGATGATGAGCGCGCGCATGGCCGTCAGCGAGATCAACGCCGCCGGCGGTGTGCTGGGCCGCCCGCTGGAGCTGCGCGAATTTGACTGCGACATTGGCGATGCGGGTTCGGTGACCTCGGCGGTGCGGGGCCTGATCGATCAGGGCGTGCATGCCATTGCCAGCGGCTATTCCGCAGGTGAGGTCGCGGTCCAGGACCTGATGGCGGATTACGGCGCGCCCTATCTGCATTGCGCCACGATGGAGGCCCTGGTCGAACGTGTCCGCAATGAGCCCGACCGGCTGTCCAATATCTTCCAGATCTGCCCCAGCGATGTAAGCTATGGGCCGCGCTTCATCCAGTTCCTCGATCACCTGGCCGAGAATGGCCAGTGGAGCACCGGAAACCGCCGTATCACCATCATCCAGCCGCGCTGGCTGCAGATGGATATCGGGCTGCAGCGGGTCGAGCAGATGGCGCTCAGGCGCGGGCTGCAGCTGGATGTGATCAGCGATCTGCCGCCGCGCAATATCGACTGGGCCGGGGTTATCAACCGGGTGAACCGCCATGATCCCTGTGCGGTGCTGCTGGCCTATTATTTCCCCGAAGAGAATATCGCCTTTCTGCGCCAGTATCTCGCCGATCCCGGCAATGCGCTGATCTATACGCTTTATGGCCCCTCGGTTCCGGCCTACCGGGAAGAGCTGGGCGCTGCCGCCGAGGGCGTGATCTGGGCCACCACCACCGGGCGTTTCAGCAATCCAAGGACCGAAGGCTTCCTGCACCGCTTTCGTGGTATGCATGGGCGCAACCCCGGACATTCGCATGCCGGTCTTTCCTATGACCGGATCCATCTTCTGGCCCGGGCCTGGGCCAGCGTGGGCGACCCGAACGCCTTTGGCGCGGTCTGCGAAGCGCTTCGCACCCAGCCCTATCGCGGGGTGAATGGCATGTATTTCATGGACAATGCGGGCCAGTCGGTTACCGCGCCGGACCTCAACAGCGAAGACCCGTCGCTCAGCCATCCGCATCTGATCTACCAGATCCAGCAGGGCAAACAGGTTCTGCTGTCGCCGCATCTCGAAAAACAGGTTCGGTTCCGGGCGCCGCCATGGGTTATGCGCGGGCAGCGGCACCTGGTTGCGGGCGGCGAGGGGCTGCGCTGAACGCTGAGGCCAGCCCGCGCCACCCCGGGGCTGACATTCCAACCGGGGGGCCGCCAAACCGTCATGCAATCCGCCAGGGGATGCGAGATGCCATCTGGGCCGGTTTCCTGCAGCGGGCCACGGGATGCCGGTTTCGCCCCCGAACATTCCTGCGCGAATTCGCGGTGAAGCGCAGGTGGACCATGATCATCGTATTGAGGGCCTCGTTCGCAGGCAGAGGCGCGATGCCGGGCAGGTCTGGAAACCTCTCAGACTTTATGACCGCATGGCAAAACAGACCGGAGGCATTCACAACCCTGATGATCCGCCCTGCAAACATGTTTCCTGACCGCGGCCACGGGGCCCTGAAATCCCGGAAATCCCGGATACAGGCCTGTGTCGTGCAGTGCCATTTCAGGGCTCATGCGCTTCCCCTGAGCGGTCGAGGCACTTTAGCAGTATCATCCTGTCCCCGATGCTGGCTTGCGTGATTTCCGGGCCGTCGTAAGATAGCGCCATGCCAAGAATATCAAGTTCCTCCAGCCGTGCCGATGAACCGCGAACCCGCGGTCCCAGCCCGGACAAGACCCGCCAGACCCGCAAACAGATCCTCCAGGCGGCGCGCGACGAATTGACCGAGCACGGCTTCTCCGGCAGCACCATGGCCGGGGTTGCGGGCCGCGCCGGTCTCGCAAAGGGGACGGCCTATCGCTACTTCGTATCGAAAGAAGCGCTGTTTCTGGGGCTTATGCAGGATCTGGTGGCCGATCCGCTGCGCGAGGCCCGTGCCCAGATGCCGTCACCGTCTGAAAGCATCAATGCCTATTGCCGCCGGGTGCTGCTGCCGCTGATGCGGGTTATCGAAGAGAGTGGCCGTGCCGAGATCGCCCGGATCGCCATAACCGAAAGCCGCAGCTTTCCCGAACTGACGGCAACCTACAGCCGCGATGTCTATCTTCCGTTTCACCGCCATCTGGAAATGCTGGTCACAGAGGCTGTCAGCCGGGGCGAATTACCGGCTGCAGGATCGCAGCATGTGCCGCATCTGCTTTCGGGGGCGCTCTGGGTTGGCATGATCCAGAACGGGATTCTCGCAAGTGATCAGCCTGTGGCGATCGGCGATGTATTCGAATGCCAGCTTGACTGTGTTTTCGGCCCCGATCCGCAAAACAGTGGCGCAAACTGATCTCTGAACCTGAGCTGGCCCCGTTGAAGCTGGCCTCGTTACAGCTGGCACCGCTTCAGCCGGCCCCGTTACGACCGAGGGGGACAAAGGCGGCGGTTCAGCTCTCTGCCGCAACACAGGCCTATGCCTGAGACAGAGATCTGAACCGCCAGCGACCGCCGGCGCTGCTGGCGGGGGCCGTCGCCAGCAACAGGTTCATCCGGCATTTGGCAGGCCGCATCCGCGAAATCAGGCATCCGTTCGGGCGCAAGACGCCAGGATACAGGCCGCTTCAGGGCTGCCCAATTCCGGCTGCGCAGCGGGTGACAGAGGCCTCTTCAGTATGCGATGGCATGCTCTGCCTTGACTAAAGTGACCGCATGGTCATTTTAGGCGGCGCACAGCAATGGCCTGGCGGCAGCCGGAATCAGACAGGGCTGCATCATTCAAGGGATATCAATCATGTCAGAAACGACACAACGCCAGGGCACGGGGGGGCGGGCGGCGAAGGTTTTCGCGGTCCTCCTTGTGCTGATCGGCGCGGCTTATATCTGGGGCGGGGGGCAGCTCGCAGCTTTGGGGGGAAGCCTTTACTTTCTCCTGACGGGGATCGCAGTTGTTCTCTCGGGCCTTTTGGTCTGGCGTGGAAATGCGCTTGGCGGCTGGCTTTACGCGCTGGTGCTGGCCTCGACCTGGATCTGGGCGATTTCCGAGGTGGGTGTTGATTTCTGGACGCTGCTGCCGCGCCTTATGGGGCCGTTCCTGTTCGGGCTGTTCTTCCTGACCCCCTGGTATCGCCGGTCGGTCACATCCGGGCCGGTTTCGCTTGCGGGCGGCAGGGCCGTGGCAGGCGCGCTGACGGCTGCGATCGCCGGGCTGTTCGTCTGGGGTGGCCTGGCCGGTGACCCGCACGAAACCAAAGCCGCCCGCGCCTTGCCCCAGGCCCTGGGCAGTTTTGCCCCGCCGGGTGTCAAGGGCGAATGGCACAATTACGGTAATGATACCGGCGGAACCCGGTTTTCGAACCTGACCCAGATTACGCCGGCAAATGTCAAAGGGCTTGAGGTCGCATGGACCTATCGCACCGGCGACTACCCGCCCGCCGAAGGGCCGAACCGCCGCTTTCAGGCGACTCCGCTGAAGATCGGCAATGCGCTGTATTTCTGCACGCCGCGCAATGACATCGTGTCGCTCAACCCTGAAACCGGGGCCGAGAACTGGCGCTTCAATGCGAATGTGAACCTGCGCGGTGTGACCGGCTCGGCTGCCTGCCGTGGCGTGGCCTACTTTGAGACGCCTTCCCCCGATACGACGCAGCGCAACAGCGCGGGCGAGGCGCTTTGCGCGCGCCGCATCATCGGGCCCACCGTTGACGCCCGCCTGCTGGCGGTGGATGCCGCGACCGGCGAGCCCTGCACCGGCTTTGGCGAAAATGGCCAGGTCAACCTGCTGAAGGGCCTGGGCGAGGTGATCCCCGGCTACTCCTATGTCTCATCGGCGCCGCAGGTCATTCGCGGCCGCGTGGTGATCGGGGGCTGGGTCTCTGACGGGCAATCGGTGAATGAGCCTTCGGGCGTAATCCGGGCCTTTGATGCGACCACGGGGGCCTTCTCCTGGGCTTTCGACATGGGCGATATCAACAACCATACCGAACCGGGCGAGGGTGAGGAATATACCCGTGGCACCCCGAATTCCTGGGGGCCGATTTCGGCGGATGAGACGCTTGGTCTGGTCTATATGCCGACCGGCAATGCGACGCCCGATTACTGGGGCAGCCATCGCCGCGATTTCGACAACCGCTATTCCGGGTCGGTGCTGGCGATCAATGCCGAAACCGGCGCACTGCGCTGGCATTTCCAGACCATCCATAACGATGTCTGGGATATGGACGTCGCCGCCCAGCCAAGCCTGATTGATCTGGAGATCGACGGCAAGACCGTGCCCGCGCTGGTGCAGCTGACCAAGCGCGGCCAGAACTTCGTGCTGAACCGCGAAACCGGCGAGCCGATCTACCGGGTCGAGGAAAAGCCCGCGCCGCAGGGCGGGGCCGAACCGGACTACATCTCAAAAACCCAGCCCTATTCGGTGGAAATGCCGGAGTTTTCGGGCATGAACCCCGACAAGCCCTTTGGTGTGGACGAGGCTGACATGTGGGGCATTACGCCCTTTGACATGATGTATTGCCGCATCCAGTTCAAAAAGGCGCGGTGGGAAGGCACGCTGACGCCTCCGGGCGAAGATCCCGTCTTCTTCTTCCCCGGCTCGCTGGGCGGCAATAACTGGGGTTCGGGCAGCTTCGATCCGGAACGCAAGATCCTGATCGCCAACTGGAACCGGGTGCCGATGTATCTGCGCCTGATCCCGCGCCCCGAGGCGGATGCGATGGGCCTCAAGGCCGCTGACGGCTCGCCCGGAACTTCGGTCGGGGGCAATGTGCCGCAGATGGGTGTGCCCTATGCGGCAGGGCTTGCGCCCTTCATGTCGCCTCTTGGCGCGCCTTGCCTTGCGCCGCCCTATGGGATGGTGACGGCTATCGATCTGACCACGAAAGAGGTGCTCTGGAGCCGCCGGTCCGGCACGGCAGAGGATAGCGGCGTATCGGTCGGCGGGACGAAGATCTCGGCGCCTCTGCCGATCCCGATGGGCGTTCCGGGGCTTGGCGGCACCATGACCACCAAATCCGGCCTGGTCTTTGTGGCGGCCTCGGGCGAGCAGACGCTGCGGGCGATGGACCTGGCGACCGGGGATGTGATCTGGAAAGATCGGCTTCCGGCGGGCGGCAATGCGACACCGATGACCTATCTCTCGGAAGAGAGCGGGCGTCAGTTCGTTGTCATCGCCGCTGGCGGGCATAACCTGATGCAGACCCAGCCCGGCGACTATGTGGTCGCCTATGCGCTGCCGAAGGGGAACTGATCCCTCGGCAGGATAGATCAACCGGGGCGCCCTGTCAGGGCGCCCTTTCTATTTGCCGCGCCCGGGTTCCGGGACCTGCCCGCGGCCCTCGGGGTCAAAGGCCACCCCGGCAAGGCCCACCAGCCAGAGCGTCAGCGCGCAGACAGCATGGATCACCCCCGGCACCGTCAGGCGTTCCTCTGGCGCAAACCCGCCCACTGATGCCTGAAATCATATTCAAACCCGGCAAAGATGCGGGGCAGATCCCGTGCGAGGGAAAGCAAAAGACGCGCAGGAAGGGAATAGCCTGTGCAATCTTAATATATTGATAATAAAAGATTATAACAGGGCTTTGACCCACCCCCTTCTCACCCCCGCGATCCCGACGAAGTGGGGCTCAAAAGCTGCAAATGGCGGCTGATTGCCCTGCCTGCCTTGCCGGGGAAACGGCCTGGTCCGGGCGGCAACCGGGCTCGCTTTCCTGATGCGACACAGGGGGCTGCGCATCCTTTGCTGTTTTCGACCGGGAACATGAAAACCGTAATCTGACGACCAGCGCAGATGCCGCGTGCAGGTCACGATCCGCTTCCCTCAGAACTTCTGCAAGCGCACCAGCCTGGTGAAAGCAGGGCAGTTCATGTGCCCGAAACGGCTTTGCGGGAGGCTTCAAAGCAGAAAGGGGAATGAAACGCCCATTTTGGGCCGCCCCGACCCCAGCCGGTTTGCTTTGTCCTGCGAGAGGCCGTAAAACAGGGAACGGGTCAGCCATATGCCAGCTCAGAGGGGATCGTCCGGTTCGCCCGGACGCTGCAGAGAGTGGGGCGTGGCATGTGTCGCAAAGGCTGCGATTATATCGTGAAAGGCTTTGCGCGCCGCCGGGCGTTTCCCGCGCATACAAACCGCTTCGGTTGGTGGCAGCAGGATGGGCCATGAGCCATTCTGAAGATCCGAAGAGCATATTCGCGGCACTTGCCGGCAGCTACAGCGAGCTGACGCGACGGCTGGCGCGTCGGCTTGGCCACCATGCCGATGCGCAGGATGTGATGCAGGAGACCTGGATCCGCCTTGCCCGCAGTGAGGTTCCGGCACAGGTTTCCAGCCCGAAATCATATGTGGCAAGGGTCGCAGGAAATCTGGCGATCGATCATATGCGCGCGCAGACCCGGCATGAGCGGCAATTCGGCGCTGATCCGGAGGCGGTGGTCGCGGATGATGCGCCCTCGGCCGAGCGGGTGCTGGATTACCGCCAGCGCATCGCGCGGCTGAATGCGGTGATCGCCGGTCTGCCACCGCGCCAGCGCGAGGTGTTCCTGATGCATAAATTCGACGGGCTCAGCCATTCCGAGGTGGCATCCCGGCTTGGCATCAGCCGCTCGGCGGTGGAAAAGCTGGTGATGAAGGCGCTTGCAAGCTGCCGTGACGGGATGGGGGATCTGCTCGATGAAGACTGACAGGCCTATCCCCGCCCCGGGGCTGAGGGGGGCGGGCCGACGGATCGTCTTATCTGCAGCAGGGATGCGGTCGCAGGGCAGCAGACAGACAGGTGACGCGGATGGCTGAGACAGGCGAAGGGTTCGCCCCGGAAGGAAGCGTGCGCGATCAGGCGCTGGCCTGGTTCGTCCGGATCAATTCCGGTGATGCGACGCCAGTGGAACGGGCAGGCCATGCGGCCTGGCTTGCCGCCGATCCGGGGCACCGCGCAGAGTATCAGAAGCTGGGTGGTCTCTGGCAGGATCTTGAGGGCGTCACTGATCCGAGGATGGGGCAGATCGTTGCGATGCCCGCGCGCAGGCTTTCACGCCGGATGGTGCTGTCGGGCGGTGTGGCGGCCAGTGCCGCGGGCGGCTGGCTGGCGCTGAACGGGCTGCCGGATTTCCTGCAAAGCGACGAATATACCGGCATCGGGGTTCAGGGCCACGCGGTTCTGGCCGATGGCAGCGAGGTGGATCTGGACGCCGATACCGCCTTCGCGCTGGATTACACTGCTTCCGCGCGGGGCCTCAGGCTGCAACGGGGCCGCGCAGTGTTCGAGGTCGCGCCCGACCCGCGCCCCTTCCGCGTTTCCGTCGGCGATGGGGTGATTACCGCGCTCGGAACGAAGTTCTCCGTCCATCTCTGGGCCGGGATGACGACCGTGGCGGTCGAGGAACATGCGGTCACCGTTCAGGCCCGGGGCCTGGGCCAGGTGCAGGTGGCAGAGGGGGAAAGGATCTCCTTCGGCCAGGGCGTCAGCGGCCAGGTGGAAACCGCCGATCCCGCGACGGAAACCGCCTGGCTGCGCGGCAAGCTGATTTTTGAGGACCGCCCGCTGCGCCAGGTAATCGCCGATGTGAACCGCTATCGCAGCGGCACCATCCGCGTGACCAGCGACAGCCTGATGGAGATGCGGGTCAGCGGCATGTTCGACATCGCAAACCCCGATGGCGTGCTGGCAGCGATTGAACAGACCCTGCCGGTGAAAAGCACCCATATCACCCCCTGGCTGGTGGTTTTGCGCCCGGCATAAACGCGAGACCGGATCGATCAGCCCCCCGATCAGCCCACCCGATCAGCCCCCGGGTCGGCCCCCGGATGAAACTTCTGACAAAAAAATTAAGAAATCTGCGCGCAGGGGGTGAGGGACCAGGCTCGTCCGCTCGTCCTGATCTGTAACGGGCTGGAAAGCCCTCTCACGGACAGGAGTTTTCAGATCATGGCGCAGGGTTCAGGCCGCAGACAGACCATAAACCGGGCAGGGTCAGTAAGAGGGATTGGCCTCGCGCTGATGTCCTCGACCGCCATTCTTCTCGGCGCGGCGGGCGGCCTCATCGGTTCCGCCACGCCCGCCCGCGCGCAGCAGGCGGCGACGCAATATGCGGTTCCGGCCGGGCCGCTCGCCTCGGCGATCACCCGCTTTGGCGAGGCCTCGGGGTTGCAGATCCTTTATCCGGCGGACCTTGTGCGCGGCAAGCAATCGCCGGGCGTCTCGGGCAGCTACAGCCGCGATGAGGCGCTCTCGCAACTGCTGGCGGGCAGCGGGCTGACCTTCCGCTACACCGCCGGAAACACCCTGACGCTGGAGGCGGCAGGCGGCGGTGCCGGCGACAGCGCGGTGGATGGCGCGCTCAATCTGGGCACCATCACCCTGGTCGGCGCGGGCAATGCCGTGACCGAGGGCACCGGCTCTTACACCACCGGCGCGATGAGTGCTACGACCCGTTTCGCGCTTGCGGTGCATGAGACGCCCCAGGCGGTGACCGTGGTCACGCGGCAGAAAATGGACGACCAGGCGATGACCGGCGTTCAGGATGTGGTGCGCAATTCAACCGGCCTTAGCCTGCGCAAATGGGGCGGCGAGCGGCCGCGCTATTACGCGCGTGGCTTTGTCATGGATAATTTCATGCTCGACGGGCTGCCGGTGAATTATGAGGCGGATACCTTCACCGATTCCACCCTGGCGATCTATGACCATGTCGAAGTGGTGCGCGGCGCAACCGGGCTTGTGACCGGCACGGGCGAGCCCTCGGGCACGATGAATTTCGTGCGCAAGCGGCCGGGCGATGAGAGGCGTACCAGCATCACCGGCAGCATCGGGTCATGGGCCGATTACCGGGGCGAGCTGGATGTCGGCGGCCCGCTGAATGAGGCGGGCACCATTCGCGGCCGCTTTGTCACTTCGCTGCAGGATAAGAACAGCTATATCCGCGATTATGAAAGCAAGCGGCAGCTGTATTACGGCACTTTTGAGTTCGACCTGGGCGATGCGACCACGCTCAGCATCGGCGGCTATTACAACCGCGAAGACAATCCCGGTGCCGACTGGAACGGGCTTGGCACCAATCCCGATGGCACCTTCCTGGATATCGACCGCTCGACCCGGCTGTCGCCGACGTGGTCCTACTGGGACAAGGAAACCTCGAATGCCTTTATCGAGCTGGAGCATCAGTTCGACAATGGCTGGCAGGCAAAAGCGGCTTTGCGCCGGGTCTCGACCAAAATGGATATGCGCGGCTCTTTCCTGCAACTGCCAGTGCGCGATGCAAGTGGCAATGTGAGCTATCAGCTGCGCGCGGGCAAATATGATTATACCCGTGACCAGACCACATTCGATGCCTGGGCCTCGGGCCCGGTAGAGCTTTTCGGCCGCGAGCATGAGCTGGTCTTTGGCGCAAGCTATCGTGACAGCGCGAATACCGATCGGGGCGCGGCCTATAATACCGCAACCGGCGGCTTTGATCTGACCACGATCGACCCCTACACTTGGGATCCGGGATCATTCCCGGTGCCGCCGATCTATGGCTATTGGGGCCAGTGGTCGCGCACCACCGAGATCAAAAACACCTCGGTCTATGCGGCGGGGCGTTTCGCGCTGAGCGATGATCTGACGCTGGTCAGCGGCGGGCGGTTCGACTGGTATGACTACACCACGACAACCGATGATGCCGGCTGGATCACCTCGAAAGGCTATAAAGAGAATGGCGAGTTCACCCCCTATGCCGGGCTGATCTGGCAGCTGAATGACAGCTATTCCCTCTATGCCAGCTATACCAGCATCTTTAAGCCGCAAGGCCAGTCGACCGATGCCGCGGGCAATGCACTGGACCCGATCACCGGCAAGAATTACGAGATCGGCTTCAAAGGCACCTGGATGGATGAGCGGCTGAATTTCGGCGCATCTCTTTTCCGCATCGTGCAGCAAAACCTGCCGGAATCTCTGCCCAGTTCCGCCTGTTCTGTCGGCTGGGAATGCTATCGCGGCGTCGGTGAGGTCGAGGGCAAGGGGATCGACCTTGAAATCTCGGGTGAGATCATCCCGCGCCTCAATCTTATGGCGGGCTATACCTATACCCATGCCGAGGTGACCAGAGGCTCGAATACCGGGGTTGCGGGGGATCGCTACAATACCTCCCTGCCCGAACATCAGCTGAAGATTTCGACCGTCTACCACCTGCCCGGCAAATGGGAGGGCTGGCGTATTGGCGGCGCGGTGCGCTGGCAAAGCGAGATAACTTCGGTTTCGTTTAAAGACACCTATCCCGCCTTTGGCATCACGCCGGTGGTGCAGGATGCCTTTACGGTGGCGGATCTGGTTGTCGGCTACAGGCTGAGTGACACTTTCGACATCCAGCTGAACGTCAACAACGTCTTTGACAAATACTATTACGAGACGGTCGGTGGCTTTGAAGGCTCGAACTCTTTCGGTGCGCCGCGCAGCTTCATGCTGACCGCGAAGGCGACGTTCTGACCGTTCCTCCGGCGGGGCATGGCTTCGCCGGATCCCGTTGTCTGACCGGAAGGCATCGGCTTTTCGGTCCAGGAAGGAGATTTCCCATGATCCCGATGCCCCGCATCACCCGCACACTTGCCAGTGCCTTGCTGACGCTGTCGCTGGCCTCACCCGCGCTGGCCGAGACTGTCACGCCGCTGACCCCGGCGCAGATCGCGCCCGCTATAACCCGCACCGACAGCATTCCCGGCGCCAATGAGCTGGTGCATGACGCGGCTTCCGGGCTGCTTTATGTCGCCTCGGTCCCGGATTTTGCCGAGGGCACGCCCGGCTATATCCATATCCTCGATGCGACTGACCTGCGCCCTCTCCGCCAGATCCAGTCTGGACGGCTGCCGTTTGCATTGGCCCTGGATCACAGCACGGGGCGTCTTTATGCCGGGAATACGCTGGAGGGCTCGCTCTCGGTGATTGACGCCAAAGGCGGCCAGCTTTTGCAGGTGATCCAGCTTGGCCAGCCCATGGGTGAAGGTTTTGAACATACCCGGATGATCGCGCTGGACGAGGGGCGCGGCCTTGGTTTTGTCACCAGCCCGGGCGAAAAGGGGGTGATCTGGGTCGTCGATACCAAAGACGGCAAGCTGCTGCACCGGATCGACCAGGGCCTCTGGACCGCCGGCGCGGCCCATGACCCGCAGGCCGGGCGCTTTTATGCCAGCGGCGGCGGCATGGCAGAGATCGCGGTGATCGATGCCGAAAGCGGCGGGCTGACGGGCACGATTTCCACCGGTGATACGGTTGAGCCGGGCGAGGCCGCGTCGAAGCATTTCTTCGTCAATCTGGCCATCGACCCGGCGACGCAGCGGCTTTTTGCGGCGGATGCCAGCACCGGGTCTCTTTATGTCATTGATATTGCTGCCGGTAAGCCGGTTGCGACCGTTCCTGTCGGTCTCGGGGTGCTGGATGTGGCTTTCAACCCGACCCGCTCTGAGATCTATGTCTCCTGGCGCGGGGTGACCCGTGAGGCACCCGAGGGTCAGGGCGGCGTCGCGGTGATTGACGCAACCGATTACCGCGTGAAAGCGCAGATCCCGCTTGCCACCCATCCAAACAGCCTTGAGGTCAGTGCCGACGGAAGCGTGCTTTTCGTGACGGTCAAGGCCCCGCATGAGGAAAGCCATCCCGATTACCGCAAGGGCGCGCTGGACGGGGTTGTGCGGCTTGATCTGGCAAAGCTGGCGGGCCTGTCTGACTGAGCCGGTCTGACTGAGCCTGTTTGGCTCACCAGCCGTCCGGAGACATGCCCAGGCGCCCGGGAGCTCAGATGCCCGGAAACTCAGGGGCCGGGGAAATCTGGCAGACAGCGCAGCTGTTGCTTCCCGGCAAGGCGGCGCCTGGCCCTGAGGGTGCCCCAGGCGCCGTGAACCGGCAGAACAGGCGCTTATCTGTGGCCCCATTGGCCTGGTCCCGGGCCTTCCCCCGAGCATCATCAGACCCCGCTGGATCAGTGCGCCCCCGGGCGAGATCGCGCGGCCCGGGAAGAACCAGGAATGCGAACGCGACAGCGCAACGGACGACACGCACGTCAAAACTGCCCTTTCCTGGCTGAAAGAAGCGCAGCTGATGACGCGGGCAAAAAACCGCGTTCAGGTCTTCCCCGCCTCAATGATGAGGCGCACAGTTGATGAGGCGAAGGCAGGTCTCGCAAGGGCCAATCTGACCGAAAGCGTGCGCGATGACATAGCGATGACGGTTTTCATCCATATGGGCATGCGGCGTGTTTCGGGCCAACGTCTTTCGGACGGGGCTTTGGCTGCGTTCAGTTCACCGACCGCCTGTCATATGCTGCAGCGCAAGCACCGTTATGTCATCGGCCTGATCCGATCCCGCCGCAAATCGCTCCAGATCGGCCAGCAGGGTTTCAAGCAGCGTCTCCGGCCCCTGATCATGCGCGGCCTGTGCCAGAGCGATCAGTCGCGCCTCGCCATAAAGCGCTTCGCCGGGATCGGTCGCTTCTGTCACACCGTCTGTATAGGTCAGCAGCAGATCCCCTGGCGCCAGCACCAGCCGCGCCGCGCTGAACTGCTCACCGCCCATGACCGCAAGCGCCATATCGCCGGTCAGCGGCAAAAGAGCGGGCGCCCCTCCGTGGCGGCACAGCAGCGGCGGATTGTGCCCGGCATTCACATAGTCCAGCACACCGCTGCGCGCATCGTAAATGCCGAAGAACAGCGTGACGAACAGCATCTGGCCATTCTCGGCCTCAAGGATATCGTTCACCCGACGCACACAGCGCGCCGGATCCGCCTCATATGGGGCGGTGGCGCGCAAAAGCGTCCGGCAGATGGCCATGAACAGCGCCGCCGGCACCCCCTTGCCCGAGACATCACCGATCATCAGCACATAACGATCTGCATCCAGCGCAAAGAAATCGAAGAAATCGCCCCCCACTTCTTTGGCCGGGATCATTTTGCCCGCAATGCGATGGCCTGGCACATCGGGGAAGGTCTCGGGCACCATCGAGAGCTGCACATCCCTTGCGATAGAGAGCTCCTGCTCCAGCCCGGCCAGACGGGCGCGGGTGACCAGCGCCTCGCGCAGCTCGGCAATCATCCCGGTCAGTTGCTGATGCTGCCCCTCGATCCGGCGCGACAGATGCCCCAGAACAGAGGCCAGCAGCCCCAGTTCGTCGCGCGGCGCACCGTCCTGGCCGCGCCCGGCCTCAAGAAGGTCCAGCATCTCGTCCCGTCCCCCGCTGTCCAGCGCCGAAGCCAGTTTGCGGATCTCGGCCCGGATCAACCTTTCCTGGCGTTGCTGGCGGCGGCTGGATTGCAGCTGGATCTCTTCGATCCGGCGACGGTTTCGGCCGGCTGTCTCAACCGCCTGCTGCAGGGACGGCGTGCCACTGCCCTGCGCCGCGCCCTCGTTCAGGCAGATCAGCGCCGCGTTCAGGGGGCGCAGCTGCTGGCCTGTGATCAGGGCGGCGAGCAGACCGATCAGCGCAGCCAGGCCCAGCCAGGGCAGGGTCGCAGGCAGGGGTGGCAAAGGATAAAATCCGCTGAGCTGCGCCACCTGCCGCCCGTCAAATCCGTAGACCGGCGTGCCCAGCCAGAGCGTCTTTTCCTGCCATTCCACCGCTGGCTGCCGCAAGACGCCTGCCATTTCGGCACCCGCCTCCTGGTCGGTCTCGCCAGCGGTCGGCACCACCCGCCCCCGCAGGTCGCGCAGGGTTAAGCTCTGCGCCCCAAGCTGCGCCTGCAGCCCCGCAAACATCGGCCCGGCAGGCGCGGCCAGCAGAAGTGTGACCCTGCCCTCGTCACTTTCCCATGTCCTTGCGACCAGGATCACGGGGCCCCGCCCCGGGCCGAGCGGCGAGCCGAGTCCCGAGGCAAGTCCCGGGCCGAGCCAAAGCCCCTGGCCCTGCCCCGCATCCAGCAGATCCCTGAGACTGAAGCGGTCAAGCAAGGGGGCCTGCCCCCCCGCCGAAGCAAAAAGCAGCCCCCCCGCGCTGTCGTAAAACTCCGCGATCAGATCGGGGCGGGTCGCCAGCGCCCCGCGCATCGCACCGACAAGGCCCGTGCGCCCTGTCGGATCCTCGGGCAGCGCGGCCTGCAGCCAGGCGGCCAGATCCCGTGCTGCGCTCTGGCTGGTGCTGGCCATCAGCCCGGCCTGATCTTGCAAAAGCCGGTCCGAAAGGGCGCGGCTGACCACGGCGGTCTGCCGCTGCCCGGCATAAACCAACGCCGCCGCCACCAAGGCCAGCGCGGCGCAGAGGGTCAGGATCAAACGGTTCTGCAAAGTCATCCGCGCCCTGTCCGATCCTTGTCCGCAAAGGTCCAGGCAGGCAGCCCGGCCATGACCTGATCAACCTGCGCGCTCAGCCTGCCGTCATGGTCAATCGCCTTCAGCCCCCCGGCAAGGTCCTGCAACAGGTTGTAACGCAGGTTCAGAGGCTCCAGCCGGGACCGCAGGGCGACCAGGGCGTAATCGCCTGGCAAGGTGCCGCCCGCCAGAGAGGGCCCCGGACGGAAGTCCCCCACCTTCAGCGCCGCCAGCCGCCGTTCAAACCGCCGCTCTGAACGCTGCAGGGCCCTTGCGGCGCTGAGCTGATACCAGGATGCCGCCAGCAGCCCGGCCAGCGCCGCGATCCCCAGCACCCTTGCCAGCCTGGCGGGCCGGGTCAGCGGATGCTGTGGCGGCGTGCTGTAAAAGCGGATCCGCGCGTCTTCACCGGGCAAGTTCAGGCTTCGCTCGTCCGGCCTGTCACCGGAACGGCTTTCGCCTGTCTGAAACACCTCGCCGTTCAGCGTAAGATCAATGCGGGTCACGCCGGGCAGCCGCCCGCGCAGGTCTTCCAGATAGGCCCCGATCCCCGGCAGCCTGTCCAGCGGCACGCCATGTTCAGACCCGCGGCGCAGGCTGGCCCCGACAAGACTGCTGGCAGTATCGATCAGCCCGGCCTGATCCGGGGCCACCGCCTCGTTCAGTCGGGCCGTTGTCAGCAACGACAGGCTGGCCCCCGCGACAGCCATCAACAGAAAAACCGCAAGTCCGAGGGAAAGCGCCATCCGGCGCGGATCAGCTGCGCCTGTCATCCCGTTCCTCATCCGCCCCAGCAAGCTGTTGTGACAATTGGTCGAGGCGGTCTTCGGCAGCCAGGATCTGCGCCGCGACCCTGCGCCCCTCGTCAGCCGCCTCGCCGCTGCGCCCCTCCAGCCCGGCGACGAAAGCATCCGCGCGCCGCCCTGCCCCGCGAAGGGAACCGGCGCCAAGAAAAAGCCCCGCCCCGATCACAAGCGCAAGGCCGATGAAAAACAGCCGATCAAGCCCCTGCGCCAGATCGGCCGGCAAGACCTCTCCTGCGCTGTTCAGCCGGATAAAACCTGCCTCTTCGCCCAGATTGTTCTGCAGGATCATCCCCGGCCCGGCCCGCAGCTGCGCCAGAAAATCAGCCTCGGCGCGATCACCGATCAATGCCCTGTCTGTGCTGAAAAGCGTCACGCCATCCGGCGCATAAACCCCGATCGACCGGATCGACGGATCATCAGCCTGAACGGCCTCCAGCACCCCCTGGATTGCGTCGATCTCGCCAAGCGCATAGCCGTATGACAGCTGCGCCTCGATCTGCGCCGCGAGGGTCTGCAGCCGAAAACCGACATGCAGGTCATGCTGTGAGGCCGCGTCCCGCAGGGCCTGTTGCCGCATGGGAAACCAAAGCGCCAGCAGGCCAAGCGCCAGGATCAGCGCCAGTCCCGCCCCGATCTGCAAACGAAGCCACATCTTCCGCCCTCATCTGTGGCCAATAGCCGCCGCTCCGGGAGTGATCAGAATATCACCCTGATCTGTCGGCCTCGCCTTGAAAATGTCAAGGTAGTGCCGGAAAATGGCTTGTGACATCAGTGGTTAGTCATTGTGGGTTTTCAATATCTTTCACCTGTCCTCCCGGATCCGGATTCTGAATTCCAATGGCTTCCTCCTTTATGCGCCTGCTTGCTTTTCTGGCCGTTCTGCTGGCAGGGGGCCTGGGTCTTGCGGGCTGGATGGGGCTTTCGACCCTGTCCCGCGCCGCCCAGGACATGACCGAGGGCGCAATCCGTCTGACGCTTGATGACATCGCGCGCAGCATCACCGCGCAGGACGCGCTTGGCATCCGGCCCGGCCAGCAACCTGAACTGGCACGGCTGATCGAGGCCGAGGCGCGGGATTCCGGTGATCTCTGGCAAATCCGTCTCAGGGACCGGACCGGGGCGCTTTTGCTTGAGAGCCCGCCACAGGGCGATGCCCCCGGGCGCCTGCAAATCGTGACGCAGGTGGTCAGTGACGACCTTGGCAATCCCCTCGCAGAGCTGAACGCCCTTTATGACGGGACGGCGCAGCAAAAGCAGACAGCCTCGCTTTCCCGAAGCCTGATCGGGCCCGGCATCCTGCTGTGGCTGGGGCTGACCGGCATCACGGCGCTGGTGTTGCGGGCGGTCACCGGCATCGGCGGGGCGGGGCGGCCACCTGCCAGTCTGCCACCTGCCACTCTGCGCCCTGCTCATCTGCGCCTGCGGATCGCGCTGCTGCTGGCGACGCTGCTTATGGTCAGCAGCCTTGCGCTTTCGGCCCTTCTCTTTTTGCGCGGGTCAGAGCTGCTGGCGCCCGGTCAGATGCAAAAGGCCGACCGTCTGGCGCTTTCGCTGGCCACCAAGGTCGAGCGCGCGCTTGAACTGGGGATCCCGGCAGCCGCGCTGCGCGGCGTCCCCGAGCTGCTGGAGGAAACCCGCGCCGACAACCCCGATCTGGCGCAGATCCGGCTGGAGCTGCAGGGACTTGCCCCCTCGACAGCCGGCCACCGCCCGGCGGACGCGACAGAGGTATCCCGCCCGATCCGCAACCCCGGGGCGGGCGGCGGCGAGGATCCGGGCCAGATCGTGGTCACGCCCGATCCGGCGTTTCTGGCGCGCAATATGATCGGGATCGCAGTTGATCTGGCGATCATCACCCTGGTTATTACGCTGATCGGCCTCGAACTCATTGGGGCGGTGCCTGGTATCCTGCCCAATGGCCAGCCCGGCGCTATGTCTGCTGGCGGCAGGGATCAGGCAGCGACGGGCGCAATCCGCGCGCCCCTTTTCCTGTTCATGTTCGCGCAGGAACTGTCGCGCCCCTTTCTGCCAGCCCGCGCGATAGAGCTTTCGGGCGATACCGGCTGGCTCAGCCCGGGGCTGGCGGCAAGCCTGCCGCTCAGCGCCTTTATGGCGGTGGTGGCGCTGCTGCAGCTGCCGCTCGCCACCCGCTCGGCCCTTTGGGGCCGCGGCATATCGTTTCGCATAGGTGCGCTGACCGGCGCGGCGGGCTTTTTCCTGAGCGCACTGGCCAGCGGACCATTGGGGCTGATCGGGGCGCAGATCACGGCAGCCATCGGCTTCGCCCTGGTCTTTGTCAGCTGCCAGGGGCATATCCTTGACACATCTGCCGGGCCCGGGCGGGTGGCAGGGCTTGCAACAATGGTCGGCGCGATCATGGTGGCCGGGCTTTGTGGCCCGGCGGTGGGCGGTATGGTCGCTTCGGCCTTCGGGGCAGAGGTGGCTTTTCTGCTGATGGCGCTGATTGCCCTTGCCGCACTTGCCATAGGCTGGCGCACAATCCCGCCGAGATCCTCTGCCCCGCCCCGGGACGCGGCCCGGGAGCCTGTTGGCCGCCGGTCATTCACCCCCGATCTGACGCTGGTCGCGCTGCTGGCGGGCTGTGCGCTGCCGGCCAAGATCCTGCTCTTTGCCACCTGCTTCTATCTGATCCCGCTGCAGATGGCCGCCGAAGGGGCCAGCCTGCTGGAGATCGGACGGATGCAGATGATCTATCCCATTGTCACCGTGCTGATGATCCCCGGCCTGTCACAGCTGTCACGCCAGCTCGACAGGCGCCTGCCCTTCGTGCTGGCAGGGGCGGCCCTGGCGGCCCTGGCGCTTGGGCTGCCGATGTTTTCCGGCGGTGATCCGGTGCCCTTTGTGGTGCTGGCGGTGCTGCTCGCTGGCTTTGGCCTCGCGCAGTCGCTTTCGATCACGCCCCAGGCCGCGCTGGTCGGCGAAATCGCCCGTGCCCGCCCCGGCAGCGATGAAAACCGCGCCTATGGGCTTTACCGCCTGATCGAACGGGCTGGCAGCGCGCTAGGCCCGGTGATCGGCGCGCTTATCCTGCCGGTCTTCGGCTTCGCGGGAAGCCTCGGGCTGCTGGCGGGCCTCAGCCTCTCTGGCGCGCTTGTCTTCGCGCTTGTCTTCATTGTCAGCCGAGGCAAAGATCAGCCTGCCGAAAGGACCATGATATGACCTCCCGCCGCCAGTTCCTTGCCGCGCTTCCGCTTTCGCTGGGCCTGTCCCTTGCGCCCGCGCGGGCCAGGGGGCGCAAGCGCATCGTGATGATCACCTTCCGCGGCGAAACCGAGGTCGAGCGCGGCTTTCGCGACTATCTTGCCGCGCACGGCCCTGAGACAGAGCTGATCCACCGTGACCTCTCGCGTGACATCAGCAATCTTGCTGCGGTGATCGACGAAATCCGCGCCCTTGCCCCCGATCTGATCTACACCTGGGGCACGCCCGCGACGCTGGGCGTGGTCGGCCCCTGGGATCAGATCGATCCTGCGCGTCATATCACCGATATCCCTGTGGTCTTCGCATTGGTCGCAGCCCCGGTCGGGGCAAAGATCAGCCAGAGCCTGCAGGGGTCAGGGCGCAATGTGACGGGCGCGGTCCATGTGGTGCCCATCGCCGCACAGATGCGCGCGATGCGCGGCTACCGTGATTTCAGCCGTTTTGGCCTTCTCTACAGCGAGAACGAGCCCAATTCCCGGGCGCTGCTGGCCGAGCTGCAGGCCTGGGCCGAGGGCGAACAGCTCAGCCTGCGGGCGCTGCCTTTCCACAGCGCCCCCGATGGCAGCCCCGACGACAAGGGGCTGGAAGATCTGGTCCGGGATCTGGCCGGGTCGGGCGCCGAGTGGCTTTACTATCTGCCCGACACCTTCCTTGGCCAGCATTACAGCCGTGTCAGCGCGGCGGCGCTTGCGGCCCGCCTGCCGACCTTTGGCGCCGCCGAGCTGGCCATCCGCGAAGGCGGCGCGCTTACCGGACTGATCAGCCGCTATTATTCGGTCGGCCAGCTTGCCGGGCAAAAGGCGGTGGCCATTCTGTCAGAGGGGGCCGATCCCGGTCAGCTGCCCATCGAAACGCTGAGCCGCTTCTCCCTTATCATCAATATGTCCGTGGCCCGCGCGCTTGAGGTCTATCCGCCGCTTGCGATGCTGGACTATGCGGAGCTGATCTAGATGCAAAAGGAAACGCATCCGCTTGACCTGCGGGGGCTGAAGCGCGGGGATGCCGGATCTGTGCAGGTGCTGCATGACCTGGTGCTTGCCGGGCTGAACCGGCCAGACTGGGTGCGCCCCGAAGCCCCGGACTTTTTCGCCCCCGTGCTGGAGGAAGGCCTGAGCCTTGGTCTTTTCGCGGGGGACAGCCTGCAGGGCTATGCGCTTTTGCAACGCCGGCTGGAGCCGGGCGACGATCCCGGTCCAAAGATCGGGCTGGCGGGAAAGGCCTTCGGCAAGCTCTGCGGCTGCAGCGTCGCGCCCGCCTGGCGCGGATATGGTGCGCAGGCACAGTTGTCACGCGCCCGCATCGCGCTTGGCAGATCAAACGGGCTGACCCGCTTTTTTGCCACCGCCGCCCCCGGCAATGTCGCAAGCTGGCTGAGCCTCCTTCGGGCCGGGATGAGCATCGCCACCCTCGGCGAGAAATATGGCGGCAGCCTGCGCTATACGCTGGTGCTGACCGAAGGCGAGGCCTTCGGCGCGGGCACCTGGTGCGACAGCCATAACCTGGCAGAGCAAAGCCGCCTGCTCGATCAGGGCTGGCGCGGCACGGATGCACAGGATGGCAGGATCCTCTTTCACCGCTGGCGGCTGATATGAAACCCCTGCGCGCCACGCTCGAAATCAATCTGGCGGTCATCGCCGAGAACTACCGCCATCTTCGTGAGGTCTATGGCGGCCCCGTCTATGCGGTGTTGAAACGCGATGCCTATCAGCTGGGGCTGCGCCGGATCGCCCCGCTTCTGGCGCAGGCCGGTGCGCCCGGCTTTTTCGTCGAGACCCTGGCCGAGGCGCGGCTGCTGAAAACCGCCCTGCAGCGCGCCGGCAACTGGCCTTGCGAGGTCTATGTCCTCACCGGATTTGGCGGGCATCCCCCCCGCGCCTTTGCGCAAAGCGGCCTTATCCCGATGCTGTCCACCCGGCAGGAGGTTCGGCTGGCGGCAGGCTGGCCGGGGCTTGAGGTCGGGCTGATCCTGGAAACCGGGCTTGGCAGGCCCGGCCTGACCCCGGCGGATATCGAGGCCTCGGCCAGCGTGCTTGCGCAGTTGCGGATCCGCCATGTGATGAGCCATCTGGCCGATATGAACCAGCCCGAGGCCCCGCGCAATCAGGCGCAGCGCGCGGCCTTCCTGCGCATGGCCACGGCTTTTCCGAAGGCCGGAACCAGCCTTGCCTCTTCGGCCTTTGCCTTTGCCGGACCGGCCTGGCGGATCGGCGCGGCGCGGCGCGGGCAGGCAGCGCGATCCTTGGCACCCGCCATGTCGAAAACCCCGCCTATCAGACCCGCCCCGCCACAAGAATGCTGGCGCCTGTTCTGGCGGTCACGCCCCATCCGGCAGGTCAGGTTCTGGGCTACAGCGGGTTTCGGCTGGCCCGCGACAGCCGGATCGCGAGCCTCGCCCTTGGCTATGCCGATGGCCTGCCCGAGGCCTTCTGGCAAAACGCGCCACAGCTGCGGATCGCGGGGCAGAACTGCCCGGTATTGCCGGATCTTTCGATGATGCAGTGTTTCGTCGATGTGACCGATCTGCCCGCCGCGGCCGTCACCCCAGGCACCGAGGCCGAGGTTTTCGGAACCGCGCCGGACCTGAACCATTTTGCCGCCGGGCTCGGGCTGAAGCCGAATTATCTGCTGACACAGATCGGCGGCCTGTGTCATCGCCGCTATGTCACCCACCTGCCCGGAGACTGCTGATGCCGCTGCTGCTAAAGCCTGACCTGACTGCGCTTAACCAGCTTGCGGCGGCGGTAGAGGATTTCGCCGCATCGCATCAGCTGCAGCCCAGTGATGCCATGCGGCTCAATCTGGTGCTGGATGAGCTTTTTACCAATGCCGTGGATTATGGCCGCCAGCCCGAAGGCAGCCTGATCGCAATCACCCTGACGCGGAGCCCCGGCCAGACCCTTGTCACGATGGAAGATCAGGGCATTGCCTTTGATCCGCTTGACATTCCGCCGCCCGATCTTGAGGCCGCGCTTGAGGATCGCCCCATCGGCGGGCTGGGGATCCATTTTCTGATGACATTCATGACCGATCTGGCCTATCGCCACAGCGAGGGGTTGAACCGCCTGAGCTTTCGCCAGATCGACAGCCCCCCCGGGACGGAGACCGAATGATGCAGATTGAGGAACATGACCTGGCAGGTGTGCTGGTGGTTGCCCCCTCGGGGCGGCTCGACAGCAACAGCGCCCCTGTGCTGGACGCCGCCCTTTCCGGCCCCGCCAAAGCGCGCGACAGGCTGGTCGTCGATCTGACGGGGGTCGATTATGTCAGCTCTGCCGGGCTGCGCATCCTTCTGAAGACCGCAAAGCTTGCACGGGCCTCGGGCCAGCGGCTGGCGCTTGCGGGCCTGACGGCATCGGTGCGCGAGGTCTTTGACGTCTCTGGCTTTACGAAGCTTTTCACCATCGCCGAAACCGCCGGCGCGGCGGCCGAGAGCCTTTAACCCAACTGCCCGGCCACCAGGGCGTGATACCGCCCCTTTGCCGCCATCAGACTGTCATGGCTGCCCTGTTCGACGATCTGACCGCGGTCCAGCACCAGGATGCGGTCGGCATGGCGCACGGTGGAAAGCCGATGCGCCACAAGGATCCGCGTGGCGCCAAGCCGCCCGATATGTGCCATGATCCGGGCCTGCGCCGGACCGTCAAGCGCGCTTGTCGCCTCATCCAGCAAAAGGATCGCCGGATTGGCAAGGAAGGCCCGCGCAAGCGCGATACGCTGCACCTGGCCGCCGGACAGCGTGCGGCTGGCATCGGTCAGCAGGGTGTATAGCCCCATCGGCATCGCCCTGATCTCACTGTCGATGGCCGCCTGGTGCAAGGCGGTCCAGATCGCGGCTTCATCGGCCTCTCTGGTGCCGCGCACCATTTCGGCAATCGTGCCCGGGGCCAGGCGGTCATCTTGCAGCACCGCGCCGATCTGGCTGCGACAGGCGTTCAGATCCAGGCCGCGCAGGTCATGGCCATCCAGATAGATCGCGCCCGACGAGGGCTGCTCCAGCCCCAGCAACAGCTGCAACAAGGTGGTTTTGCCGCTGCCCGAGGGACCAACAATCGCCACCATTTCCCCCTGCCCGATCTTCAGCGAGAGCCCCCGGAACAGCACCGGCTGGTCGGCCCGCTGAAAGCTGACATTCGCAAGCTCGATCCGGCCTTCAAGGGTGCCCGGATGGGTCAGCCCCCTGCGCGCCTCGGGCTGTGCGTCAAGCAATTTGCGACCAAAGGCCCAGCCGGGCCGGGCCATCAAAAGGCCAAGCATACCGCGCATGATCTGGCTGACGCTGATCAGCACAGCGCCAAAGGCGGTGATGACCGCCATGCTTCCCGCCAGCCCAGGCGCCGAGGCCGGATCGGCCGCTGCCCGATGCAAAAGGGCAAAAAGCGCGATGCTCGCCAGCAGCGGAAAGGCGGTCAGCCAGATCTCCAGCAGATTGGCCACCCGTCGCGCCGCCACCGATTTTTCCCGCAAAGCCGCGTAGCGCTCTGCCCAGATCAGCAGCAAGCGCTCTTCTGCGGCAGCGGTTCGCAGTTTCGCAAGGCCGTTCACCATCTGCAGCATCAGCGAATCCGCCGTGCCCGCCAGCGCCTCGCCCTGGCCAAAGGCGCGCATCTGCGCCCAGGCGGCCAGCCAGCCAATCAACAGATGAAGGGCCAGCAGCACCGCAAGCAGGATCGCCGTCGCCCAGGACTGCATAGCAATCACCCAGAGGCTGGAGAAAAGCAGCCCCAGCAGACCGGCAAAGGCAAAACCAAAGGTCGAAACCGTGGTCAGCGCGCCGGTGCTGCCGCTGGCAAAGGCATTCACATCTGCGCTGGAATACTGGCGGTGCCAGCTGATGGGCAGGCGGCAGATCCGGTCCCAAAGCCCGCGAAAACTGTGATGGTTCAGACGCGCCATCGCGCGCTGCTGCGCCCGGCCGCTGGCAATCGTCAGCAGGAAACCGCAAAGCGCGATGGCGGCGATAATCATCGCCAGCGGCAAAAGCTGATCGCGCCGCGCCGCCGGAACCACAAGGCTGAAGACCGCATTGGTGGCCAGGGGCAAGACCTGCCCCAGCAACCCGCCCAGCACCACCGCCACAAGATAGCCGGAGATATCACGCCCCGAACCGCGCAGCCCCTGCCCTGTGACCGACAGGAAATCAGGCTTCGCCCCAAGATCGGCAAAGATCTGCGCGGCCGGCCCCTCAAAGTCGGCGGCGCGGCTGGCATCAAGGCGCAGGCTCTCGCCCGCCGCCCCCTGCAACTGATAGGCGCCGCGCTGCCAGAGCGCGGAAAAGGGGGTCCCATCGGCATCGCGCAGCAGAAGATCGCCCAGATCGCGGCGCCACCACCCCGGCCCAAGCGGCACCGGCTGCACCGAGAACCCCGAGGCGCGCGCGATTTCATCCAGCGTGAAAGCCCGATCCATCTGCCCCCGGCTGGCCCGTGCCGGGCGCTGCAGCGGCACCCCGATCCGCGCGGCAAGCCGCCGCAGAACCTGCAGGAGCGGCTCTTCCGTCTTTTCCGGGATCAGGGGGGCAAGGCGGTGCCCAAGCAGCCTGCCAAGGCGCAGCCGCGACTGGCCGCGATCGGTTTCGTCGGCCGCGCTGCGGGCGGCGATACGATTGTGCTCATCTGCATCGGCAAAGCCGCGCAAAAGCGGCAGCAATTCGACCATAGCGGCGTTGAAAGCCGCAACCGCCTCTTTCCAGGCAGGATCGGAGAACCCGTCCTCCCAGGTCTGCACCGTGATCTGACCCGCGCCTTCAAGGGCAATCCAGGCAGCTTCGGGCAGGGCGATGCGGCCAAAGACCGGCTCGATGCCGAACAAAAGCCCGCCTTCGGGTGGCAGATCGCACCAGACCGTGCCTGCCCCGGTCATCAGAATCTGCCCGGCCGCGACGGCATGCTGCCCCGCGACAGGCAACAGATCGGCGCGGGGGTGCGGCACGATCAGGTGATGCGCCGCACGTGCAAGCGTGCCAAGCCAGCAGGCGATCCCCGCAGCCAGCACCTGGTTCGGGCTGTCCAGCATCGCAGGCGGCAACCGCCAGAACTGCGCGTCCGGGCCCGGGATGGCCACGACGCCCGCCGGCCCCATCAGGCCCTCGGGCAGACCAAAAAGCACCGTCTCGGCCGGCAGCATGCCCAGCGGCAGCCGCGCCTCGCCCGCGGGCGCATGGAAAAGATCGGCGCTGCCCGACAAAACGACATAAAGCGCCTCCGGGTCATCAAGCGCAAGCGGGCTGGCGCCCAGCCATTCCGGCTCTGGCGCAGACGCGGACGCAGGCGCGGACGCGGACAGGGGCTGAGGCTGAGGCTGGGGTTGGGGTTGGGGCACGAGATCTGTATCGCTCAAGCGTCATGCTCCATCAGATGGCGGAAAGGGCCCGGGGCCGCGATCAGCGCATCGGGGGTGCCCTCCTGCACGATCCGCCCCTTTTCCAGCACCAGAACCCGGTCGACATGGCGCAGCGCAGACCAGCGATGCGCAATGACAATCGTGGTCAGGCCAAGCCCCGATATGCCGCGCATGACCCGCGCCTCGGTTTCCGCATCAAGGGCTGCGCTGGCCTCATCCAGGATCAGGATCCGCGGTTCGCGCAGCAAAGCGCGGGCGATTTCCAGACGGGCGCGCTGCCCGCCGGACAGCGTGGTGCCCCCCTCGTTGAGCATGGCACCGTATCCGCCGGGACGACGCAGGATGTCGTCATGCAGCCCGGCCGCCCTACAGGCTGCGATCACCCGTTCCTCGGGCTGGCTGCTGTCCCAGAGCGTGACATTCTGCCGGATGCTTGCCTGAAAGATCGCCGTGTGCTGATCCACGGATGCCAGCGAGGCGCGGAAGGTGTCGCGCGCAATTTCGGCAAGCGGCTGCCCGTCGAAGCGGATTTCCCCGGCCTGGGGCTGGATATGCCCGGCAATCAGCTGGCCAAGGGTGGATTTGCCGCTGCCCGAGCTGCCGACGATGCCCAGCCGCTCGCCGGGATAAAGCGTAAAGCTGATGTCCTGCAGCACCGGCTGATGCGCGGAATGTCCAAAGCTGACGCCCTGGAGCGAGATCGCGCCGCTCAGCTTGCCCGCCGCTCGCGCCGGCTGAGCGGGCGAATTGGTGAATTCGGCCGCCAGGGGGTGGTCAAGCGTGTCATCCAGCAAGCGCATGATCGCCAGCCCGTCCATGATGCCGCCCCCCAGCTGGATCAACTGGCCAAAGGGGGCAAAAAAGGCCATCATCAGCGCCTGAAAGGCAATCAGCGTGCCAATCGTGATCGCCCCGTCGATCACCTGCATCCCCCCCAGAAGCAGCACCGTCCCGGCGGTCAGCGTGGCGCTGAGCGCAGGCAGTGCCGCCAGCCAGAGCTGCGGCGCAGCGACCTCTTGCTGCAGATTGACGTATTGCGCATTGCGGGCGGCAAGGCGGCTGCGGAACAGATCCTGCTGCCCGCGTGCCGCCCAGGCCTCGATCATCTGCAGGCCCAGTTTGGCGAAACCCGCCTGGCCGGTCATCGCACCAGCCAGACGGCGGTTGGCATCGGTCAGACCACGGCTGACCCACAGGAAAGCCCCCAGGTTCAACAGCGCCGCCACGACCACCGGCAGGGTCAGAAGCGGGGCATAGACCAGCATCGCCATGAGATAGGCGCTGGCGGTGATCCCCGAAAGCAGCAAAAGCCCCAGCTGGGTCGAGATCAGCTGCCCCACCCGGTCATTGACCATGACCCGGCTGGCCACTTCGCCTGCATGGCGCTGCGCGAAGTAACTGAGCGGCAGATGCAGCACATGGCGCGCAAAGCCCAGGGCCCCGCGCAGCACCAGCGCTGTTTCAAGCCGCAGCATCACCTCGCGTTGCAGCCATGTCAGCGCCGCCATGACCAGGGCCGCCGCCAGCATCGCCAGCAAAAGCGGCACCAGCCAGCTGTCATGCCGCGCAATCAGCACCTGGTCGATGAAGATCTGGGTAAAGACCGGCACCATCAGCCCGGGAATGATCAGCGCCAGGGCCAGCATCACGCTGAAACCTATGGTTCCGCGCTGCCCGACAAGCCTCTGGCGCAACGCGGACCACAGCGAGGGCGCACGCCCGCCCTTCGCAAAGCCGGGGCCCGGCGTCAGTTCCAGCAGAATGCCCGTAAACCCCTCATCGAGTTCCCGGAGCGATATGCTGCGCGGGCCGGTGGCCGGATCATTGATCCAGGCCTTCCCGCCCCGGATCCCTTCGAGCACAATGAAATGGTCCATCCCCCAATGCAGGATGGCAGGATGGCGCAGGCGGGACAGTTCCGCCGGCTCCGTGCGGCTGGCTCTGACCTCAAAGCCCAGACCCCGCGCCGCGCGCGCGATCCCCGCCGCCGAGGCCCCATCGCGCGAGACATTGCACAAAAGCCGCAATTCCTCGAGCGTCTTCCACAGCCCCCAATGGCCGCAAAGAATGGCAAGGACCGCCGCCCCGCATTCCGTGCTTTCCATCTGCAAAACGGTGGGCGTGCGCCGCATCATGGCGCGCCTTCGGCCTGCACTGCCGTGAAATCGGTCTCAAGCCCGCGCAGCGCCTGGACGGCAAGCGCGGCCAGCGGCAGTTCCGAAAGGGTAAACGTCACATCGGCAAGCGTGCCATTCTCGATCGCCTGCGCCTGCCCGTCCCGCATCGGCCGCGACCAGAGCGGCTGGCCCGCCGCATCGGTCATCAGCGCAATTTCAACCTCAAAGGGCGTATCGATCTGCTGCATAAAGCTTTCCAGCAGCCGATCATTTTGCAGCCGCCGCATCATCCCGGCCGAGGAAGCGGGCGTCTCAGACACCCGCGTGACGCGACCGCGCAGAAAGCCCTGCTCTTCACGCGCGGCCGACGCGGGCGAGATTTCGACCGGCATCCCATCGGACAGCCGCTTCGCCTCGAACCCCGGGACATAGGCAACCACGATCGGCGCGGTGTCCGGCTCGCGCTCCAGCGCGAGGATGGGCGTGCCATTCTGAACGATCTGGCCGATATTCGCCTTTATCTCCAGCACCCGCCCCGAGAAGGGCGACAGAATGGCCCCAAGGCGGGCGTGCTGGCTTTCCAGGGCGGCAAGCCGGCGGGCCGCCTCATCGCGTGCCAGTTCAGAGCGCAGCAGTTCCGCCTCGGCATCGATGCGCCTTGTGGTCCGGTCAGCCTCAAGCTGGGCGCGGCTGTCAGAAGCATCGGCCAATGCGCTTTCAACCGACATCAGATCGCTTTCCGCCAGCAGGAATTGCTCACGCGCGATATTGCCGCGCTCCATCAGCTGGCCGAGGTTCGCCAGCCGTTCGGCAAGACTGTCGCGCCTTGCGTCCAGGGTCAGGCCGCGCGCCTCAAGCGACTGCAGCCTTTGCGTCAGTGTCGCATCGAGGGCCGCCGCCTCACGCGACTGAAAGCGGGCCAGCTGATCATGGCTGCGCTTCGCATCCTCATAGCTGGCCCGGGCGGCCATAACCTCCAGCTCAAGTTCGGGCTGGTTGACCAGCGCAATCACCTGGCCGCTTTCGATCATCTGGCCGGGATGCAGGCTGATCCCGGTCAGCTGCCCGCTGGCCGTGGCGGCGACATCCATCACACCGCCCGCGGAAAGCACGATCCCCTTACCCGCCACCGTGACCGGCAGCCGGAATGCAAAGGTAAAGGCCAGGGCCGCAACACAAAGGCCCGCCAGCCCGAGACCGGCAAGCCAGAGCCTCGGTTGCATGACCTGCAAGGCGGCATCCTGCCCCTGGCGCCCGGCGGCGGCCCGCCGGGCCTTTTCACGAAAGAGATCGCCGGATGTCATGGCCGGAATGGCTCGCGCTCAGCAGTTTTAATCGCAGAAATGACGTCTCAGCGCATATTGCCGATGATCGAGGCCCGGCTGTCCTGCATTTTCTGGATGAAAGCTGTCATCATCTCGAAAGCCTGATTGCGCTTTGAATTCAGCTCCTGCAGTCGCAACATATCCATCTGCTGCGCATTGCTGAGGCTGTCAATCGTCGCCCTGACCGACACGATCAATGAATCGACCTCATCCTTCGTGATCAGACCGTCCTGGTCACTGTCGAGCGCCTGTCCCTCGCCAAGCACCCCCTCAAGAGCCGATATCGCCTCTTTTGCATCTGCAAGCGAGAGGGCCCCGTCTGCCGGCAGCTGATCCAGCGCTGCATTCAGGGCACCCAATGCGCCCAGCCCGTTATTCAGGGTTTCGATCTGTTTGTTCAGGTTTCGCACCTCGGTCAGCTGGTTCTGAAGCTGAGCATTCAGCAAGCCGGCACGTTGTTCCTGCACGGCCAACAATGCGGCCTCAAGATCCATATCGCCGAAGTTCGCGGCAAGCAAAACCTGCGTGGACGCACCAGCCGAGACGGAAGCTCCACCAACGACCGTTTCGAGTTCGGCATCAGAAAGCGGCTGTTTGTTTTGCTGTTCGGCCATAGAATATGCTCCCTGATCGGCTCATTCGCCCTCAATGCTACCCTGGATTGAGAGTTTTCAAAACAAAATAATCCTGAAATTTCTTCCCGCGCCAGGGCAATAAACTGCCTTCCCACCAAACGCTGCTATTGTGGCAGGCCCGGTCATTGCGAAGAGAATGATGGAGGTTCCGGACATTGATCTCGGCAAGACCCACCGCAACCTGGTCATCCAGGATGAAGGCCAGGCGGTTCTCTCCTGAGAAGGGACATAAGCCCCGATTGATGTCGCCTCTATATGCCCGGCCTTATGCGACGGTTCACAAAGAAGATGACCGTGATGCAAAGGCCATAGCCGCAGCCACGGCGCATCCGACGATGTCATTTGATGCATCCAACCCGAAGAGCCGCCTGATCTTCCGGCCCTGGGCCCTGCCCGAGAACGCCTGGTGTCTGACAGAACGCCCCCCCGACCGAGCGTGTCCGGGCTATGATTGGGGGCAAGGCAATCTGTGTAACGGTCCGTCGATGAAAGTGCTGAAGGACCAGGCCCGGGCGATAGAATGGAGGATAAATCATCGGGCTCTGCCCCGCCGGGTTGGCGGTGCGGGAAGCCCCTGGCGATCAAGGGCGACAATGGCCCGGATCATCAGTGCCATGCTGATGATCCGGGCCGGGAAGCAGGGCATTACCCTCAGTGGCATCCAGCCCGAAAAGCCACAGCCGAACGCTTATGCCGAGCGTTATGAACCGCACCGGGTTTGCCGGAGGCTCCAACTCCTGAGTAGGATGGAGCATCATGAGCAAGACGACGAACAAGTTTTCCGCTGAGGTTCGCGAGCGCGCTGTGCGCTTGGTTCTCGACAATGAAGG
>NZ_JABJXT010000040.1 GCF_013155295.1 Pseudogemmobacter hezensis
CCTGCTTGAGCCGATCGGGAGCATCCCGCCAGCAGAGGCAGAAGCAAACTTCTACGCGGCTCTGGAAATTGAAGACATCGCCGCGTAACTAACCGTAATCAGCCTCCGGCAAACCCGGAGCGGTTCATTGGCTCAAGCGGCTTACCAGGACATCTGATGCAGAGCGGTGGGTGACCGAGGCCCGAGACGCGCTTGTCGCTAAGCAGGCGCGGCGCAAAGTGAACGCTATCAGCATTTGAAAAATCCGGATTTTCGTTCTCATTCTGCTCCTATCCCCGTGTCGGGCGGCCGCGATAACTGACCCCGTGGCTTCAAGAGGCCCTCACAGGGTGGAGGTCACGCATATGTAATTGATTTTGCACATAAAGTATTTCGCAAATCGCATCTTTCCGTTATAGAATGGGGCTGGGTCATTGTATTCTGAGTCTATCGAGAGCGGTCACCAGGGCCGCCCGAAGACCAAAGGAAGAAAACTCCATGACCAAATTCCGCCTCTCCACCGCCGCCCGCGCCGCTCTGACCGCGTTCATCGCCGATCATGACGGCGCGCATGTGCCGTCCGCGGCGCATGTCGAGCGCGCGATTTCCGATAGCCTGTCTGGGGCGTCGGGCGAAGATGTCTACGGCGCGCGCATCAGCTATCGCAGTGCCGGACCGACGAGCATGTCGTATCGCTATGCGGTCCGCGGCCTGACCGCCACTTTCGTCGTCCGCCGCCGGGTGATCGACCTGATCAGCGCGGAAATCGAGAAGATTTATCCGAAAAACCGCGAGCGGGTGCAGGTCGTGCGTCGGCTCGATGAGCCGACCCTGATCCGGACCGGCCACATCGGACAGGAACTCGCGGCATGAGCACGGGTCATATCGACGAATCTTATAGCGGCTCATCCGCGATCAAAGCGCGGATCCGCTGGGCGGGCGAGCTCAACACGGAAGAGTCGGCGCTCATCGCGGAGATGGAATACGGATCAACCGGCGATTGCACCGTCGCGCTTTTTTGCAGTTCGGCCGGCAAGAGGCTGCATTTTCTTGCCTTCCGGACCCGCGGAGCTCCGGATCATATAGTCCCCGTCTCGAAACCCCGCGCCGCGCGCTGGCTGATCGAAAATTTCGGCGCTGATCATCTGAGCGACGGATGGATCAAGCAATTGCGGTGGCGCTCCTGATCCTGATCCCGCCGGGCCATTCGCTGAGAGCTATTACCGTTTGGCAAAGGTGGCGCACCCTAAACCCAAAGAACTGCAACGTCTCTCGAAATGAAAATACAACAATAACATGAACTTATGGAAGGGGCGAAGGCATTCAAACCCTCATGACCCTTCCAAGCCTGCACCCTTACGATGTGGATCTAGGCAGATTTCCGCATGAGGTGGAGTGGCAGCTCGCGGCGCAACTTTGACGCGTCAAGATGCCAAGGCGACCGCCATGAAAGTTGCACTTGATCGACGTAAGACACAGCAGCGCCCGCCATTTCATGCAGCTTTTCACGGCAATATGTCATGAGCCGCGACAGCACACCCGTGGGATCGCTAACTGTAGTCTTAACAAGTGCCGCTGCATACCCAACGAGCCGAAGGTCTACCTTGCTGCTGAGATCACCGAAGGAAACCCGACCAAGGAGGACATCAGACAAGACATCCATGACGCCGTTCTCACGCGCCCTAGCAGTTCCGAAAGTGCTATTTTTGCCGTCGTTCATTTTCGATCTCTTCGACCAGCTCTACAGCGTCCCGTTTGTTATACTGCACAAATGTGATATCGCCAACATAGTAATCAAGAGCGTCATCGATACGTTGGGAGAAAGATTCTGAGTCTATCAGTCCCGCCCGAGCAAGCGCTTGAATGTCTTCGCGATCCCTTTCTTGGTAGCGACCAACCTTAGAGGTTGCCAAGTCTAGCGGGTTTATAACGTGTAGGACAAGGTCACCAACCTCCCCTATCAGGATGGATTTTTCCTTCCAGTCGGGCGGGAAAGTCCCGAGGTAATCACCAAACTCACCATCCATCGTTACGAGGATCACATCGGATGGGTCGTCAGGGTTGATCGCCGGGAACACGCGGAGGTCGGGAGGTATAGCGACCTTATGAGACCACTGGATGTCAACATCGTCAGACATCCGGATGCCCGTATGAAAGTTGACCGCCATGCCGCCAGCAATATACGCGTGCACGGGCATCCTGAGTTTACCCAGTCTATCCGCAAGCTTCTGTAAGTGATCATGAAGTTCAGGAATCAGTCCCACTGGGGCAATCCTCTCCGTATTTGCGCATCAAGAGATCATCTAAGGTCACGCGCACTGGGTGGCGCAGCCCTTGGTTGCCCGCAAGCAACCATACTCGATATCCGCCCACTCGGTCCAGTGCGTCTTCACACTGGACGGAGCGGAGCCAGGCTGCAACCACACGATGGACGATTACCGTTTGGTAACGGTGGCGCACCCTAAATCCCAAGAGCGGCAACGGCTCTCAGTATGAAAATCCATAAATTTCAGGGGTTTATGGCGGAGACGAAGGGATTCGAACCCTCGAGACCCTTCCGGGCCTGCACCCTTAGCAGGGGTGTGCCTTCGACCACTCGGCCACATCTCCGCCGCCCCGTATATTGAGCCGCAACCGGATAAACAAGGGGGCGCTTCCGCTTTTTAGGGTCTGTCCTGCGCAAATCGCTTCGGCGGCCGATAATGCGTCCCGGGGCCGCCCGCTTTGCGGTATCTGGGGCACCTTGCGCGTTAAGATGGCCCTGGTGTTTCAGCCTGCGCGGCCCTGCTGTCACACGCGCCATAGATGCGCTGGCATGGCTGGCAACACCTGCTGCGCCCGGAGCCTGCGCCCTGGGGAGGGCCAGGCGGTATGCGTCAGAATGGCTCTGGCGCGGCGAAGGTGACCCACTCTCCGCTTTCCGGATGATGCAGGCCCAGCGTCGCGGCGTGCAGCATCAGCCGGGGGGCCTCACGGGCGGGGCCGGTGGCATAGATCGGGTCGCCAAGGATTGGATGGCCCAGCTCCAGCATGTGAACCCGCAGCTGATGGCTGCGCCCGGTCAGTGGCGACAGCCGCATCCGCGTCTCATCCGGGCTGCGCCCCACCACCTGCCAGTCTGTCTGGGCGGGGCGGCCATGGTCATGGCTGACCATCTGGCGGGGGCGATTGGGCCAGTCGGCACCAAGCGGCAGGTCTATATGGCCGTGATCGCCCGCCACCTGACCGTAAACCCTTGCGATATATGCTTTCTTCGCCCGCCTCTTTTCGAACTCCTGACCCAGGAACCCCTGCGCCGCCTTGGTGCGCGCGAAGATCATCACGCCAGAGGTGTCACAGTCCAGGCGGTGAACCAGCAAGGCATCCCAATAGGCGGCCTGCAGGCGCGAGACGAGGCAGTCCGCCCGCCCCTCCAGCTTGCCCGGCACCGACAAAAGCCCTGCTGGCTTGTCGACGACCAGAATCTGGCGGTCCTCATACAGGATGCTGAGCGGTACATCCGGCGGATCATAGATGAAATCGGGAATCACAGGATCTGATGTCCCTTTTCGCGCAGTGCCCCGGCGAGATGGCGGATATGGGCGGGGCCGACCTCACAGCAACCGCCGATGATCGTTGCGCCCATCGCCACCCAGTCCAGCGCAAAGGCGGTGTATTTTTCCGGCGTCAGATCGTGGCGATGGGTCAGCTCTTTCACCGTCGGGGCGTTTTTCAGGAAGTTCCCGGAAATATGCGTGAAACCATTGGCATAGGCGCCAAAGGGCAGGTCAAAGCCACGGATCACCTGCAAAGCTGCCGCCATCGCTTCGGGGACCGAGCAATTCGCCAGCACCGCTGCGGGCCCAAAGCGGGCGATCAGCGGCGCAAGATCCGCGACTGCCTCGCCCGAACGCAGGCGCGAGCCATCGTGGTCATCAACCGAGACCGACAGCCAGACCGGAATGCCACCCACCGTGGCACCCGCCAGTGCCCCCTCGGCCAGCCCCAGCGAAGAGATGGTTTCCAGCAGGATCACATCGCAATAGGGGGCCAGAAGCCGCGCCTTCTCGGCATAGGCTGCGGTTGATTCTGCGACCGGGGGCGTCAGATCGGGGCGATAGCTGGCACCCAGTGGCCCCATCGAGCCCGCAATGATCCCGCGCCCCGTCTGTGCATATCCTGCACGGGCCCGGGCCTCATGTGCCTCGGCCAGGGCGCGGGCATGCAGGGCCTGGAACCAGGGCTCCAGCCCAAAGCCTTGCAGGCGGTCACGCAGCACGGAATAGGTGTTCGTCGTCGCAACAGAGGCCCCGGCGGCGAAATAATCCTCATGCACCGCCTGCACGAGGCCGGGGTGGTCGATCATCACCCGCGTCGCCCAAAGCGGCGTCGGCTCATCGCCGGATCTGGCGATCAGCTCCTGGCCCATACCGCCATCAAGAAGGGTGATTTGCGCCATGAGCTAGCCCTTGCTTTCATCCCAGACCTGCCACTGCGGCAGATTGTCATCGAGCGTATAATAGTCGCCAGCCTCGGAAAGGAAGATGTGGCTGGTCAGTCGCCCGCCTGTCGGGCGCTCAAAAGCGCCGGATTCCATGGAAAACTCGCCGCTGGCGGCGCGAAACCACAAGGAAGAGCCGCAGTCCGGGCAAAAGCCCCGCTGTCCGCCGCCTGCGGTTTTATATTCGCGGATGTTGCGGGCGGCCCAGGTCACGCTGTCCTCTTCGGCCCAGAAACTGGCCGAATAATGCCCCGAGAGTTTGCGACATTGGCCGCAATGGCAGGCCGTGACCTCGCCCATTGGCCCCGGCAGCGAAAAGCGGTTCGCACCGCAGAGGCAAGAGCCATGCAGCTCGGGCGCGGGCATGGTGCCACAGGGCGGGCCAATCGGCTCATAATAATCGCCGCGATCCTCTTTGTGGATATGGGCGATGGTATCCAGCCCGGTTTTGCCATCCAGCGCCCCGGCGGCGAAAGAGATCCGCGCCTCGCCCTCGGGCTGCCAGAAAAGGCTGGCGCCGCAATCCTGGCAATAGCCGCGCTGTGCCATCGGTGAAGAGCGGAACCAGCCAAGGCTGCGATCCTCGACCAGGCGAAAGCGCTCATGCGGGACGGAACTGGCCGACCAGTAATGGCCCGAGGTCTTGCGGCACTGGCTGCAATGGCAGGCGACAACCTGGCGCAAAGGCGGATCGGCCTCAAAGACCACGCCGCCACAATGGCAGGATCCACGGATCGGTTTTCCCATCTTATTCTGCCTTTTCAAAGACCTGCGCCAAAAGCGGGATCAGCCATTCCTCATCCCGGGCGGTAAAGGCTGCGGGCTGATCGCTGTCGAGGTCCAGCACCCCCAAGAGCTTGCCCACCCCGTTCACCACCGGGATGACCAGCTCTGACCGGGTCGAGGAGGAACAGGCGATATGGTCGGGGAAAGCCTCGACATCGGGCACGTTCTGCACCTGCCCCGTCCGCGCGGCCGCACCGCAGACACCGCGCGAAAACGGGATCACCAGGCAGCCATGGCCGCCCTGATAGGGACCGATCTTCAGCAGCTCCGGCTGGGTCACCCGATAAAACCCGGTCCAGTCTGACAGCGGATGACGGTTGTGGATCTCGCATGCCAGCGTCGCCATCAGCGCGACGGTATCGGTCTCGCCATGGGTCAGCGCAAGGATGTCTCTGGTCGCGGTCTCGTAATCCATCTGGTCCCCAGTCTTTGTTCGACAGTCTTTGTTCGATCGTCTTTGCCCGATAGTCTTTGCCTGACAGTCTTTGTTTCAATACCCTAGGGCGCAGCCATCCTTACGCGGATCAGAGCCGCCCGTCAGCACCCCATCCTGGCCGATCACGATGGCCTGGGCGCCGCCCAGCGGCTGTTCTGGCCGGATGATCCGGTGGCCCAGATCGGCCAGCCGGGTACGGGTGGCTGCGCTGTAGCCGCGCTCGACCTCCAGGCCATCCGGGCCCGCAAAGAGGCGCGGCGCGTCGATGGCCTCTTGCAGCCCCATCCCGTAATCGGTCAGGTTCGAGATCAGCCGCGCATGGCCCGTTGGCTGATAGCTGCCGCCCATCACACCAAAGGGCATAGAGACCCGCCCGTTTTGCCGCAACATGCCCGGGATGATCGTGTGCATCGGGCGCTTGCCCGGTCCGGCCTCATTCGGGTGCTCTGGCTGCAGGCTGAACCCCGCGCCGCGGTTCTGGAAGTTGATCCCGAACCTCGCCGAGGCAAGACCAGAGCCAAACCCCCAGAAAATTGAGTAAATCAGCGAGACCGCCATCCGGTCGCGGTCGACCACCGACAGGCAGATCGTGTCGCGGTGCACCGCCTCTGACAGGCGGGCCGGGTCTGCCATCGCACGGCCCGGATCAATCAGCGCCGCCAGCTTTGCGGCGGTTTCATCTTGCAGAAAGCTGGCCAGCCGCGCCGGATCCATATGGGTAGGGTCGGCGATAAAGCGGTTTCGCGCGTCATAGGCCAGTTTGGCGGCCTCGATCTCAAGATGGGCGCGTTCAGGGCCGGAAGGGTCAAGCGCGGCAAGATCGAAATGCGACAGGATCTTCAGCAAAAGGATCGCGGTCGCGCCCTGGCCGTTTGGCGGATGCTCCAGCAGTTCAGTGCCGCGATAATTGCCGGCGACGGGCTGGCCCCAGAACGATCTGGTCGCGGCCAGATCTGCCGCATCATGGCTGCCGCCAAGCGCGCGCAGCGAGGCAATCATATCGGCCGCGACTTCGCCCTCATAAAATCCGGCGCGTCCTTCGCGGGCGATGGCACGCATGACCTGGGCAAGGCCTGGCGCACGAAAGATCTGCCCCGGGCGCGGGGCCTGGCCGTTGATGCTGTAAAATTTCAGCGCGTCCCCCTGCAGGACACGGATATCCTCGGCCCAGTCAAAGGCTGCGCGCGGCGAGACCGGAATCCCCTCTTCGGCATAGCGAATGGCGGGGGCAAAAATCTCGGCCAGCGACAGCCTGCCATGGTCCTCATGCAGGCGGCACAGCGCATCAACGCCGCCCGGCATGGTGACCGATTCGATCCCATGAATGGGCACAGTTTGATGTCCCAGATGACGCAGATGGTCGGCCGAGTATCCGGCAGGCGAGGCCCCGGATCCGTTCAGCGCCAGAACATCCTCCTGGCCCGCTGGTTTCAGAAGAATGAAGGCGTCACCGCCCAGGCCACACATCTGCGGCTCGGCGATGTTTTGCACCATGGCGGCCGCGATAGCTGCATCGACCGCATTCCCACCCGCCTGCAGAATCGAAATCGCAGTCTGCGACGCCAGGGGATGCGAGGTCGCGGCCATCCCATTCAGAGCGAAAACGTCCGAGCGGCCGGGAGTTTCAAAGTCGCGCATAACGTCCCTTATGGAGCTGGCATCTGGCTGAGGCGGGCAGCAATTCAGCCTTGCCGCCATTGGTCATGCAAGACTAGGCGAGCAGAGGGACAAAGCCAATGTGTTCCGCCCAAAGCGCGAGGCCGCCGCAAGCAAAGCCATTTTTGGTGGCGTCCGGAAATCCTGTTGCGGGAATATCAACTGGCAGGCCTGGTCGGGGTATCACCCGACGGGCGTATCTGCACGGAAGGGGGAGGGCAGGGCGGGCTGCCGCGCATTAGAACCCCGGTGCCGGAACTGGGTGGGGGCTGTTGATCCCGGCACCAGGGTGAAGCCTTATGCAGCTACGCCTACCTGTATTGGTGTCGGGCCTGGCAGTTTTAGGGGCAAATTGCGGCCAAATAGCGTCATTTGCGCTTAATTTCCGAACAATGGCCGCGCTAACCGCCCCACTGTTCGCAATTCATCGCTATATCCAGGCGATTCGTATTTCCGCGCCGCATGTAGCCAACCTCAGTGGAGAGCGAGCGAATCAAGAACCAGCCGAAGCCGCCCTCTGGCAAAGCCTCTGCTGCGGGCAGCTGACCCTCTGGCAGCTGGCCCTGGGGCATCGGCTGCCCCTCATCCTCTATCGTCAGGCAAAGGCGGGTTGGTTCCAGCCGCAAAAGCAGTCTGATTTCCCCCTCGCCCTGCGAATAGGCATGTTCGACGATATTGTTCAGCACCTCGGCCAGCAGCACCTCGACCCGCTCTCTGTCGCAAGGCAGCAGCCGCCGTAAAGGGGCAGAGCCTAACGCCCGTTCCAGCCCCGAGCGCACGGATCCCGAATCGCCGGGCATCGTCACCAGCGCAAATCCCCCTCCGGTCTGGCAATGGGAGTTCATGATGGAAACGCCCCCAAAATCAACCAGTTGCAACAAGGCCTCGGGCGATGTCGGGGTGAATTGTAAAGACCGAGTCTATGCGGGTCAGCCGAAAGACCTTTTCGACCGCGGGGCGCAGCGCCGCCAGTTCCAGCCGCCGTTCCGGGGCCAGGAGCTTCATCACCGCGACAATCGCGCCAAGCCCCGAGGAATCAACGAAATTCACCGCCGAAAGATCCATGATGACCCGGGGCGGCGCCTGGGGGATGAGGTCACGGATGCGTTCTTTAAAGCCGATTGCCCCGGCGGCATCGATCCGGTCATGGCCGATATGGATCACCAGGACGCCATCCCTGACCTCGGCTTCGATAGACATTTTGCGCGCCTTCCTCACTGTGAACCAGCCAAGGATGCAGCAAAATTCTTATGAAACGGTAAGCGTCACCGGGCCTTCCTGCGGGCCCTGCATAAGGCCGGGGCCGGGCCTAGTTCAGATGGAACTGCAGGGGATAGCGGCCATCCTCAAAATCACCAAAAAGATCAGAGAGATCCGGGTGGCCGACCGGCTCTCCGGTGTCATCCGGAATCAGATTTTGCTCTGATACATAGGCGACGTAATAGCTTTGATCATTCTCGGCCAGCAGGTGATAGAAGGGCTGATCCTTGTCCGGACGGCTTTCTTCGGGGATGTTCTCATACCATTCCTCGGTATTTGAAAACATGGCATCCACGTCGAAAACCACACCCCGAAAGGTGTGCTTGCGGTGCGTCAGCACCTGTCCGATATGATATTTGGCCTGCGTTTTGAGCATCAGTGATAGTCCCCCAAGTGGTCCTTACCGCTGTGACGCCGCCCTTGTCCACCAGTCTGTCCGGGTCGGCAGGAAACAGTCTGTGGAAGGTCAGCCCACAGTGGTCATCATTGGCCATCTATGCGCGCCAGCCTGCTCGCCAGCCTGCTCGCGCAGAACTGAACTGATCCGGCAGCTCAGCGCGCGGCTGGGCGGTTCCCCCCGACCGCCGCATGCGCTATAATGTGGAAAACAGGATGCACGAGGGGCAAATGAGCAGGTTTCTCCGTGCCGGATTGTTGCTTTTGTTGCTGGCCTCATGTGGGGGCGGGAAAGCAAGTTTCACGGCACCACGTGAGCTGGACAATGCATGTGCAATCGTCCGTGAGCGGCCGCAGTATCTGCGGGCAATGAAAGCGACAGAGCGCAAATGGGGTGTGCCGGTGCATGTGCAGATGGCCTCGATTCACCAGGAATCGAAATTCATCGGCAATGCGCAGACACCGCATCGCTGGGCTCTGGGCGTGATTCCGATGGGGCGGCAAAGCACGGCCTATGGCTATAGCCAGGCGCTGAATGGCACATGGGAAGAATATCTCGCCTCTCAGGGCGGCAGGCGCAAACGCGACCAGATCGCTGACGCCACCGATTTCATGGGCTGGTATATGAGCGAGACAGAGCGCCGCCTTGGCATCCCGAAAACCGACGCCGAAAATCAGTATCTGGCCTATCATGAGGGCCGCAGCGGCTATGCAAGGCAAAGTTATCTGGCCAAGCCCTGGCTGGTTGATGTGGCAAAGCGGGTCGGCACACGTTCAGAGATGTATCGCAGTCAGCTGGAGGGGTGTGGGCGCTGAGCGCCCCGTCTCAGCAGCGGCACAATCAAAAAAGGCGGGCCAATGGCCCGCCTTTTGCGTTATTTGCGCAGCCCTCGGGGGGGGGGCGAGAGGCCCTTAACCTTTGCGGCGGCTGATCTCAGTGCTGATCGAGAAGGTGCTGTCGCCCAGCTTGCCGCCCTTTTTCATCTCACCAAGGATGACAGTCGTCTTTTGCCCCAGGTCATCGGTGATCACCCATTGGCGCAGCTCGACGGGGTTGGCGGTGAAGACCAGTTCAATGGTGCCATATTCAGGATGCTCCGGATCCTGCGCGGTGACACGGGTCGAGGTGCCGTCCTCTTTATGGCCGATCACCATCCGCGCCTGGGCGAGGTTGATGTTCTGGGCAAGGATCAGGTTCAGCGGCGTGCGGCGCAGCGGATACTGCTCGGGTGAGGCTTTCGACTTGCCGTCAAAAATCGCCACGGTGCCACCGCTGGCCAACACGAGCGAGCGGTCAGGCGGCGCATATTGAAAGCGCACCCGCCCGGGGCGACGGATGAACAGCTTGCCGGTCGAGACCGAGCCATCGCTGTTGATCTGCGTGAAATCGGTCTCAACGGTGCTGAGGCCGTTCAGGTAGTTCGACAGCGTGTTAAGGGACAGCTTATCCGCCAGCGCGGGCCGACCGGCCAGGACAGCGGGCAAAGCAAGGGCGAGCGGGGCGAAAAGCGCGGTGCGACGGTTCATGCGGAAGATATAACCTGCCGGGCGGCCTGCGCAAATCCCTCTGCAACAATGCTCGCGGCTTTGTGCCGGCGCGTGACGGCTGCCCCGCCCTGAAGCGCGCTGCTCGCCGGGCTGTGTCAGGGCTGGAACCATCCCTGGCTGGCTGTGGTCGGGGGTGAAACTATTTACAGAATTTTCCTCTTGCGCCCAATTCCGCCGCAGACTAATAAGCCGCAGACCGAACGCGAAAGTGTTCAAAATGGTGGGGCCATAGCTCAGCTGGGAGAGCGCTTGAATGGCATTCAAGAGGTCAGGAGTTCGATCCTCCTTGGCTCCACCAACAAAAACTGACAGGTGTGTCAGAGAAGCATAACAGTGCAAATCGGAAGCATAAGCTTACCGAAGAATTGTCAATATGTTTGTTGACGCACAGAAGCTCTCAAAAACGCAGGCCTTCCTGTCCGAAACCAGCGCGGCAGCTGTGCGGCCCCGCTAGGTCGAGCTGACATGCTCGCCTCCAGAATGCCGCATGGTCGTGACCTGCCCCCCGGAAGTTCCCTCGCCGTGATGTAGAGTCTGCCCAACCTGAGAAGGAGCAGGCGACATGAGGAAAAGCCGTTTCACCGAGGCGCAAATCATCGGGATGATCAAAGAGCAGGAGGC
>NZ_JABJXT010000041.1 GCF_013155295.1 Pseudogemmobacter hezensis
GCAGCTGCAGTAAGAAAAAAGAAGGAGACACACCCAACCTTGACCCCAGCTTGAACCAAAATCCATAATCAGAGGTGGCTCACTTCTCGGTGACAAAACCGGCTCAGTTCCGCGTGAGATTCAACAGGCCGAGGATACCCAGGGAGCGGGCGACGAAAAATTACCTCTTGCCCGGTTTTCGCGCTCAGTGCTGACCTCAATCATAGTGCGCAGCATACGATCCGCCAGGGTTGCATAGTCTACCTCTGTGTCGTCGATTTCGATGCCGAGGTGCTTTGCAGTCGCGCGGATCGGCCAGTAGGCGGCCTCGCGGTCGCATCTGAAGATTGCGTCTTTCAAGGCTTCGCGCGCGGCGATCTCGAAGCTCATGGCGGCCTCTGCCTGTTCACGCGATCTGGGGGGTGTGAGGGCGCGAATCCGGTCAGCCACCTCGATTTCGAGGCGGGCGTACTCTTCCAGAATCTGTGTCATCGTTTCCGGTGGCACATCGCACTCCGCTTGGAAGCAGAGCCCGCTGATGACCGTCAGGCGGCCCGCGAGCTCTGCGGCTTCACGGAGGAGGTGGGTTCGAAGTGGGAAACAGAAAAACTCTGGTACGAAGCGTTCGCGCAGGCTTGCTGGCACGCGTCTGCGCCAGAAGTGACTGGTCTTTCGGGTTTCGAGGTAGAGGATCTTTCTGGCCAAGGGCAGTCTCCTGGTTGGGAGATGCTGCGCGTGGAGCGGAGATCTTGATCAAAGCGTTGTGCAACACTTTGTGCAAAGTCCCGCGCTGCCAGTCTGGCCTGCGGGATTTTTCGTAGCAACTTCAACAGGATCTGTGAAGTATGGCTCCGGCGGTAGGGATCGAACCTACGACCAATTGATTAACAGTCAACTGCTCTACCGCTGAGCTACGCCGGAACATGCGGGCTGTATAGCCAGAGGCTTTGGGGGCGACAAGAGGCAATCCATTCTTTTTTCTGAAATTTATATTGCGTGGCTATCTCAGGCTGATGACAGGGCTTTCGCCTGGCCAGGCAGAGGCCGAAACGGCCTTGCTGCGGATGAGAATATCTATGTGCGATAACAGGTTACGCCTTGCGGCGGGCCACAGATCCGGGGCGGTGTCAACGTAAACGGCAGCCAGAAGGTCGTCGGTTTGGGCAGGGCCAGACGCCAGCGCGGCCAGGATCTTCGCCTCGCGCGAGCGCCTGTGCGCGATCAGTGCTGCGATTCTGTCTCTGGCGTCAGGGATCAGCGCGCCATGTGCCGGGATCAGGCAGCGCCATTTCCCGGCGCTCAGCCGCTGCAGCGAGACCATATAGGCCCCCATGTCACCGTCGGGCAGCGAAACAAGGCTGGGGGCCCAGGCCATCACCTGATCGCCACAAAACAGCACATCGCGCCAGGCGAAGCAGAGATGCTCGGCCGAGTGGCCTGGAGTGTGAAGGACGCGCAGCTCTTCCGCGCCATAGCGCAGGGTCTGATCGTCCGTCAGGCGAATCGTGGGGGCGAAGGCGTGATCCAATCCTTCGCCGCCGCCGAGGCCCGCACGCGCCAAAGCGTGCTGCCAGGCCGTGCGGCCCGAGCCGGCCGGGCCAAAGCCGCAGATCGGGGCGCCTGTTGCTGCGGCAAGGGCAGGGGCCAGGGCACTGTGGTCAAGATGGGGATGCGTTACCAGAATGGCCGCAACCGTCTCGCCGGGCGAAAGCGCGGCAAGAATCGCATCCAGATGGGCGGGATGGGCAGGGCCTGGGTCAATCACCGTGACCTCGCCCTGGCCCAGGATCCAGGTTGTCGTGCCAGGCCCTGTCAGCGGCCCCGCATTCCCGGCCAGAACACAGCGCAGCGGCAGCTCTGGCAGCAACTGAGCCTTTTCTTCCCCGTGTGACATGGCTAGCCTTCCCCCATGATCAGCATGAAACACCTCTTTCCCAGCGGTATCTACGGCAGAGCAGCTATTATTCTGGTGCTGCCTATCGTTATCATTCAGCTTGTCGTGTCCATGGCTTTTATTCAGCGCCATTATGACGGGGTGACGCGCCAGCTGACGGGCGGGGTGGCGCTGGATCTGGCCTATATGCTGCAGGTGTTCGACGCGGCCCCGGATCCGGACAGCGGCCTGCAGCAGGCGCAGAAAATCGCCGATGCGCTGCAGATCGGCCTGCGCTTTCCGCCCGCGCCGGATGCGCCGCAAAGCGATCAGAGCACGGCGCTGGATTTTTCGGGTTATGCGATCATCGAGACCCTGCATGCCGAAATCCCGGCGATGCGGGCGGCGGATGTGACGGCGGGGGACCGGATGGTGCGCACCCGCATCGCAACCCGCTTTGGCGATTTGCAGGCCGATATCGCCAGGCGGCGGATGTCGGCCACCAACCCCCATCAGCTGCTGGTGCTGATGGCGCTGACCTCTGTGCTGATGACGGTGATCGCCTTTTTCTTCCTGCGCCGGCAGCTGCGCCCGATTGCCAAACTGGCCGATGCGGCGGCGGCCTTCGGGCGGGGCGAGCGGATCTCTTATCGGCCGCGCGGCGCCTCAGAGGTGCGGGCGGCGGGGCGGGCCTTTGTCGATATGCGCGATCGGATCGAGCGCCAGATCGAGCAGCGCATGCTGATGCTGTCGGGCGTCAGCCATGATCTGCGCACGCCGCTGACGCGGATGCGGCTGGCGCTGTCTCTGATGCCCGAGGATGAGGACACCCGTGATCTGCAGGCCGATGTGATCCAGATGCAGCGGCTGGTAGATGAGTTTCTGGCCTTTGTGCGCGGCGATGCGACCGAGGGCGAAGAGGAATGCGACCCGATTGAAATTGCCGAAGAGGTGATCGCCGGCGCAAGGCGTGGCGGCGGCGAGGTCCTGGCCCTGGTGGTGGCCGGGCAGCCGCGCATGGCCCGGCTGCGCCGCCACGGGGTGCAGCGCGCGCTGGAGAATCTTTTGGGCAATGCGCTGCGCCACGGCACAAAGGCTGCGGTGACGCTGCGCTTTGGCCCGCAAGAGCTGGTCTTCTCGGTTGAGGACAATGGCCCCGGCATCCCCGAGGCCGATCGCGAACGCGCCATGCAGCCTTTCACCCGGCTTGCACGCGAACGTGACCCCAATCGCGGCGGCGGCGTCGGGCTGGGCCTGTCGATCACCGCTGATATCGCGGCGGGTCATGGCGGGGCGCTCTGGCTGGGAACGGGGCGGAAAATGGGGGGGCTGAACGCTGAATTGCGGTTGCAGCGCTAGGATGCGGGCGGGCCCGTGCATATCTGTGTGGCGGATGGGGCGGGGTCTTGCTGTGTCTTTGCCGCCATAGGTTGGGCGGGCTCTCTTGCGGCTGCTCAGCCGCATGACTAAGACTCTCGAAACCTTCTGACGATAACACTGAATATTGAACTGAAGAGGCAGGCCTGATGCGCGATCCCGTTGAACACTATATGAACACGCTGGTCCCGATGGTCGTCGAGCAGACGAGCCGGGGCGAGCGCGCCTATGATATCTATTCGCGGATGCTGAAAGAGCGGATCATCTTCCTCTCTGGCCCGGTGCATGACGGCATGTCGTCACTGATCTGCGCCCAGCTTCTGTTCCTTGAGGCGGAAAACCCGACCAAGGAAATCTCGCTTTATATCAACTCGCCCGGTGGCGTGGTGACCAGCGGCCTGTCGATTTATGACACGATGCAATATATCCGCCCCAAGGTCTCGACGCTGGTGATCGGGCAGGCGGCCTCGATGGGGTCGTTGTTGCTGCAGGCGGGGGAAAAGGGCATGCGGTTCAGCCTGCCGAATTCCTCGGTGATGGTGCACCAGCCCTCGGGCGGCTATCAGGGCCAGGCGACCGATATCCTGATCCATGCCCGCAATACCGAGCGGCTGAAGCGTCGCCTCAATGAGATCTATGTCAAACATACCGGCAATGATCTGAAAACCGTCGAGGACGCGCTGGAGCGTGACAATTTCATGACCGCCGAAGAGGCCAAGGCCTGGGGCCTGATCGATGAGATCGTGTCTGAGCGCGGCAAGGCCGAAGACCTGACCAAATGAGAATCGTTCCGGCTGTTCAACTGATGCAGGGCGCTGATCGCAGCTGTGTCTGTGACTGCCAGATGACGCTTTGGTGAAGATTGGCCCCGGCGCGGGTCGTGCCGGGGCGTTTTGGCGTTGTGGTGGTCCGGGACCTGTCCTAGACTTTCGCACTGAAACGGCCGCAAGCTATAGCGGCGGGCTTAAAAGGGTTACGCATGGCCACCAATTCGGGCGACAGCAAGAACACGCTTTACTGCTCGTTCTGCGGCAAAAGCCAGCATGAGGTCCGCAAGCTGATCGCGGGGCCGACTGTGTTCATCTGCGATGAATGCGTCGAGCTGTGCATGGATATCATCCGTGAAGAGACCAAGACGGCTGGGCTGAAAACGGGCGAGGGCGTTCCGACCCCGCGTGAGATCTGCAAGGTTCTCGACGATTATGTCGTGGGGCAGCTGCATGCAAAACGCGTGCTCTCGGTCGCGGTTCACAACCATTACAAGCGGCTCAACCATTCCTCGAAGCAGGATATTGAGCTGTCGAAGTCGAATATCCTGCTGATCGGCCCAACCGGCACCGGCAAGACGTTGCTGGCGCAGACGCTGGCGCGGATCCTGGATGTGCCCTTTACCATGGCCGACGCGACCACGCTGACCGAGGCCGGTTATGTGGGTGAGGATGTCGAGAATATCATCCTCAAACTGCTGCAGGCCTCTGAATACAACGTCGAGCGGGCGCAGCGCGGCATCGTCTATATCGACGAAGTCGATAAGATCACCCGCAAATCAGACAATCCTTCGATCACCCGTGACGTCTCGGGCGAGGGGGTGCAGCAGGCGCTTCTGAAGATCATGGAGGGCACGGTCGCCTCGGTGCCGCCGCAGGGCGGGCGCAAGCATCCGCAGCAGGAATTCCTGCAGGTGGATACGACCAATATCCTCTTTATCTGCGGCGGGGCCTTTGCGGGTCTGGACCGGATCATCGCACAGCGCGGCAAGGGCTCGGGGATCGGGTTCGGCGCCAGTGTGAAGGGCCCGGATGATCGCGGCGTGGGCGAGCTGTTCAAAGAGCTGGAGCCGGAAGATCTGCTGAAATTCGGTCTGATCCCGGAATTTGTCGGCCGTCTGCCGGTGGTGGCGACGCTGGAAGATCTGGATGAGGCGGCGCTGGTCACCATCCTGACCGAGCCGAAAAACGCGCTGGTGAAACAGTATCAGCGTCTTTTCGAGATCGAGAATGTAAAGCTGACCTTCACCACCGAGGCGCTTTCGGCGATCGCGCAGCGGGCGATCAAACGCAAGACCGGGGCACGTGGTCTGCGTTCGATCATGGAGGATATCCTGCTCGATACCATGTTCGAATTGCCGGGCATGGAAGGCGTGCAGGAGGTCGTGGTCAATGAAGAGGTCGTGGGCGGCAAGGCGGTGCCTTTGCTGGTCCATACCGAGACCACCGGCAAGAAAAAGCAGGCCGCCAGCGCCTGAGGCTTTGGCCGGGATAATTTAGGGGGGCGTGTCGGGAACGGCACGCCCCTTTTTTAATGCGCAAGCGCCGCCCGACGCGGAAACCTCCGACAGGGATAGTCGAAGACTGTAATGCGGTTTCAGGTCTTGAGATCCGCATATTGGGATGCGGCCGGTTGTCATGGACAAGGCCGCTATCGGATCCTGGATCGCTTTGTGCAACCATCGCCCCCCCCCCCACACACACAGCAGTCGTCGGGAAGGTAGTCCCACGGACTGTTTTCTGATCCGTCTTATACATGGCCGGTTGTCCCCGCCGAGGCCTGCTTCAGCAGGATCGAAACCGACCGGCAGGCGAAGGCAGCCGCCAGAATGTATCGCAAGCTGTCCCTGGATCGGGGGCCGCTTGCTAGGATGACGCGCCGCGCAGCTCCAGGCAAAGCTGGTTCAGCGCCATATTTGCCATGCCCAGGTTCATCAGGGCTGCATCGGCCATCATGAACACAAGGCCCAATGCCGGCACGGCCTGGAACAAAAGACTGCGGCTGCGGCCCGAGAGGCTGAACGCGTTTAGCCCGCCGGTATCGCCGTCGGCGGGCCAGGCGGTGTCGAGCGTCACGCTCAGATTGTCGCAGATGCGGCCAACCAGCTCGACCTGGTCTGCGTCGCCGCCACAATGCTCATAGCCCCCGGCGCCGTTCTGATGGCTGATCCCTGCGACAAGAACGCCGGGCATGGCCGCCACCGCATGCCGCATGGGGGCTTTCCGGGTGAATCCGGGCACCCCGTCAGCCGCCGCTGTCACATCGTCAGCTGCAGGATGTTCAGCCTCTGGCGCCATAGCCAGAGCCACAGCTGCGGGTTCGGGTGCTGCCTCGGCCTCAGGGGCGGTATTTGTTTCACGCGCGGGCCCTGGCATGTCGTCAGACACAATCACTTCGACTTCGGGGAAGATCGCACCATCGCTGCCGGAAACATCGAAGCCCTGCGCCCCGGCAAGATCCGCCACCGCGTCAGGCATGCTGTCGACCGGCGCGGCATGGGGGGCGTGCTCGCCGCCGGCAGCGCCCCCAGGCTCTAACATCTCGTGCAATTTGGCCGCCAGCGCCGCACCGCCAGTCGCCTGCCAGTCCATATCCGAACCGGCAGAGCCGATGATCCGGCGACGGTCGCCATGCAAGAACAGCCTTGCGCCAAAGAATTCGCTGGTCTCGCGCGCCATGCGGTCCATCATCCGGCCGCGATCTGTGTCATTGCGCAGCTTGTCGGCGCGGGACACCACCAGGATCGAGCTTTGCGGACGGGCCGTGCCAAAGCTTTCGACGATGGCCTTTTCGGTCAGCCGCCAGGCCTGCGAGCCGATGGTGACCCAGATCATCACATCCGCCGAGGCGACCAGCGCGATCTGCTCGTCGGTCAGATCCTCGGCCCGGGTCAGCGGCAGTTCGATCAGCTCGATCCCGGAAAGATGCGGCTGATCCTGCCACAGCCGCACCGTCCTTGCGTCGTGAAAAACTTCGCGCTCGCCGGGCAAGGCGGCACTGCTTTGACGGCCGTCGTTGTGATCGACCTCGATGCCGGTTTTCTGGCGCCAGCCCGCAATCACCAGCGGTCGCGTTGTCTGGCCGATATTGTCGGGCAGGACATAGCTGCGCAAAAGCGCGTTTATGACGGTGGATTTTCCCGCGCTGACCTCGCCGCAAATGACGACCCTTGCCGGAGCGGTGGAACCGTCTGCTTTGCGCGATTGCGGGACGAGGGTGCTCATGTCAGCCATTTTCATGCCGCCATTCTCATTTCAGACCGCTTCAGCGCGGCATCAAGGGATGAAAGTGTAAGCATGCGCTGCTCCAGCGCATCCAGTGCCGCCCGGAGATCGCGCTGCCGTGTCGCCAGATCTTTTGGGCTGGCGGTCTGACGCTGGCGCTCGGCTTTTTCCTGGTTCAGACGCTGCGCCTGCTCATTCACGACCGTGTCGAACATCCGCAGCATCACACGGATGCGCGACATGCCGGCGGTGGCGCGCGCCAGCTGCGCCTCGCTATAGGCCGCGAGGATCTTCTCGACCGGGGCGCGCAGTTCTTCAGCGGCAATGGTGCGCAGCGCTGCCACCGTTTTCCCGAGGCTTACCGATGGTTTGCGCCAGAAGGCCCAGCTGCGATCCGCGATCAGCCCGACGCGCAGGCTGCGCCTTGTCGAGGTCAGGCTGGAGGTGAAGCTGTCATAGGGCAGACCCGAGAGGTTGATATTGGCGGTCGGATCCTGGAACCGCGAGGTGATGATCGTCCGGCAGGCGTCGATACATTGTTCAAGTATCGCATCCGTGCCCGGGCGGGCGGCGGCAAAGCTTTCACGAACCTCGGTCTCCAGGAAATCCTGCAGGGGCGTGGTGTCAATCACCAGCATGCCGTCGCCGCCATCCACCCCGCCCGAGCCGAAAAGCCGGTCCTGGAAGACAGATTTCTGCCCGTCGACAAACGCATCCACAGCCCTGTTCAGCCTGCTCTCCAGCCCCGCCCAGGAGGTTGCAACGGCCCTTTCGATCTCGGCATCGGCCGCGTCGATCCGCGCAACTACGCTGTCGCGCAGCGCACGAATGGCAGCAATAGCGGTTTCAGGATCCTCGGCCGGGGGCTGGGCCGTATCCCGGCACAGCGCCCCAAGCTGCTGCGCAAGGGCCTCTTGCTCCTGCGCGCCGATGAAGAGAACGGCATCCAGTTCGGCGCGGATATCACCACGGAACTGGCCCAGCTGACGACTGCCGACGCCCTGGTCGATCAGCTCTGACAGTGTCGATTTCAGATCGTTCAGCCCTGAGGCCAGCATCAGCCGCTGGCTGCGCGACTGCGGCACCTGGCCATAGCTGGCGTGAAGATACTGGGCCAGCTCCTCATTGTCGGCCGCCTCACGGGCAGAGCCGTTGCTGTCATCTTCGGCGATGGCCAGACCCGCGAACCATGCCGAGCCGGCCACGATACGGAAGTCGATTTCCGGGATCGCATCACGCAGGCGCTGCGCGACATCGGCCAGCACACGCGGCACGGCCTGGGCGAATTCGTCCAGCTCATCGATACGGTTGACGAAGATCATCACATCTTTCGCGTCCTGACGGGCCAGGATGCGGATCAGTGCGATATCGACATCGGTCAGCGGCTGATGTGCTGACAGCACCATCACAAAGACATCCGAGCGGTCGAGGCTGCGGCAGGTGATTTCATCCCTCACCAGAAAGGGGTCATTCACGCCTGGCGTATCGGTGATGATCGTGGGGACCGCAAATTCCGGCAACTGCATGTATATGCTGGCATTTTTTGTCAGCGCGGCATAGCGGCCAAGCGCCTCGCGTTCAAGCCCGTCATCATTGCCCGGACCGGCACAGACATAGCGCCGCAAAAGATCGGGCGAGAGATGTTCATAGTCATGCTGGCCGCCAAGCAGCGCATGATAATGGCGGCCAAGGCGGCGCTGCGCCCGCTCGCACATCTCTTCGCTCTGGCGGCGCAGCAATTCACTGTCAAAGCCGGGCAGCAATTCCTCGGTCAGCGCCCTGATGCGGGTGCCCGTGCCGATGATCTCTTGCCAGTCGGTTTCGGTGAAAAAGTCAAACCTGGCGCCAGTGGCCGGATCGCCGGGGATATTGATACGCACATCGGTCACGACCGAGGTCCAGGGATTGATATCCGAAGGCAGAAAATCATGCCAATGCAGCAAAGCATTCACGAAGGTCGATTTCCCGGCCTTGACCTGGCCGATCACCGCAACTTTCGCCGCCCAGCCGTCCAGTCGTTGCCGCAGGGGCAAGAGCTCCTGGCGCGCCCTTGCATCGACGCCGGTCTCAAGGCTTGCAAGACTGTCTTGCAGGAAGTCCAGCTCCTGCCTGAGATTCGGCGCGATTTTCACAACAATTCCCTTCCGGTCGGGAGAACACTAAAACAGTAACAAGTGAGGCGAGCCCCCGCATGCGAAGGGAATCCACCTGAGTGCTGTCAACCCGGCCTTGGCCACAGTGGACTGTGCCCATGGCCGGGTGAGGAATACGGGCAAACCGCGCCTGAAAGCGGGGGCGGCCATTTTGCGACGGGGGAAACAAGACCCGGCAATCAAATCCCGGCAAATAAAAGCACCTTGCCGTGGTTCCGAAGGCATGGGGGGCATTTCAGGATACGCCCTGACGCCCCTTTAGCCGGTATCTGTATCACCCAGTCTGCCCAGATCTTCGCGGCCCATATCTTCGCGCAGCCTGCGGCTTGCGCGCACATATGGAATGCGGGGCGGGGCGCGGCGGGCTTCAGATCTTCAGCTTGCCCTCAACCGCTTTCACCGCGATGCGGGCAAGGCCAAGATTGGCCTGGCTGCGATCCAGGGCAACATAGACGAAGATGGCCGGGTTCGAGGTCAGCGGGCGGATCAGGTGCAGCTGGGTGCCCAGGGTGATCAGAATGTCCTCGATGTGGTCGTCCAGACCAAGCGCCTGCATAGCGGCATTCTTGGCGCGCACGACTTCGGTATTGGCAGCGCCTGCAGCTTCGAGGTCGAATTTGATGCCGCTCGACTCGCTTCCAAGCATCAGCCCGGTTTCGCTGTCAACGAGGCATGCGCCGATGAAGCCCGCGATTTTTTTCAGTTCAGAGATATTGGTCGACATTTTACAATCCTGTAACATACACACTGACTGTCCTTATGAGATCAACATTTGTTGAAATATGGACCTGATTGTCGCTTAATTGGGGCTTCCGATCCGCGGACTATGTCCTAAAGAAGGCGAGAAAAAATCGCCGAAGCAGCCCGTGAATCCCTATATTTCTATTCCTTTCAGCTGGTTGGTATGATGCCGCGTGATAATCTGCTGGGGTTGATAGGGCGCTTCATCGGAAGGCTCTCGCAGCATGCGCGGGCAGGTTCGGTCGGACCTGTATCAGGCTGAGCGGTGCCTGGATTGCAGACGCCTTTCCTGGCCCTTTCCGACGCAAGGGGGCGGTGATGATCAGAGCGGAACTCGCATAGGGTTTCAGGCACGATGGGGGAATAGGTCTCGCTTTGGGGCCATCCGCGGTGCGCAGGGAGGCCGGCGCCCGGGCGTCTGCGGCTGCCGATTCTATGGACAGTGGAGGCATGGACAGTGGGAGGACGGGCGCGGAAGCATCCTGGGGAGGGGCAAAAATCAGCCCCTTACCCTGAGTTGCTTTCGCCTGGTCGATACGCGGCCCTGATCTGGCCGGGGCGGAAAACCACTTGGAAAAGGCACGAAACCTGTTCAGATTGGCCCCGCCGGCGTTCTTCAAAAGAGAATGACCGAAAGGCGTAACCTGATCCGGCGGAACGACGTCACGGAAATTGCAATATTTTGCGCGGAAATGCGTTTTATCGGCGGTTGTTGCCAATATGATGAGTTTTTGGGGCTACAGGGCTTTGTTGCGCTATTCGGCTTGGGGGCGCAGATACCCCTTTCCCGGTTATCTTCAGCGCATGCGGACGGTCTCGGGCGTTCCGAGTGATGTGAAGCGGTTCATGAGTGCGATGCGGATCTGAAC
>NZ_JABJXT010000042.1 GCF_013155295.1 Pseudogemmobacter hezensis
CAGGGCCCGGCTGTAGCTCGACCAGTTCGTTGTGCGAAAAAGAGGGATCGGCTTGCTCATAGAGCCAACCTAACCCGCTGACTCACAAACATGAATCCATGAGCCGGCCGGATAGTGCAACAAAGCCGTTACGGGCTATCTACGACTCTGGCCGCGTATCCAATACCCGATGGCCGTAAGGTCGGCAGCCTTCGCTCCCTTTGCTTTAAAGAGACGTTTCAGATGGGCGACAGCACGAGCTTCGGCGGCGATCCACACATAATCTTGCCCCGGCCGAAAGGTAGTTTTCTCAGCGCATACTGCCAGATAGCTTTCGCTTTCTGACACTGTGCAGTTCCAGCAAACGTGAGCCCCCCCTAGCGTTGGTATAGCCTTATAGTCGTCAGCGGAAGGCATAACGATATTTGCTACGATGGGCGTTGTCCCGGGCAGATCTTCGAGAATCCGGGCGAAAGCTGGCACGCCCGTAATGTCGGAAAAGATCAGAACCCGTTCGATCTCCGGTGCGATTTTGAATCTACCCTCGGGTTGTCCCATCAGCAGCCCATCTCCGGGGCGGGCATGGCTCGTCCAAGCCGCAGCTATTCCGCCCACATGCTTCACGATATCAATGGTCACCGTTCCGGCCTGCCGGTCTATATTGCGCAGGGTATAGGGACGGGAACGCCCGCGCGACAGGTGCCGAGCGAAAGGGCCCGATGAAGGCGGGTTAAAAATGCCCGTAGCGTCGGGGAACCACAGGCTGACCCATTCATCCGGGTGATCCGTTCCTTGCAATTGCTCCATGTTCTCAACAAGAAAGATCAATCGGCTCAACGAAGGGGACAGATCGTCAACCGACTGAACCGTTATGGTGAAAAGGTCCTTCATGTTACGTCCGCTTCGGACGCAAACAGCCGACGGGGCATGGCAAGGCGAGTGTCCCGCCAGGTAATGGTCTCGAACTCCAGCCCATAGAGTTCCCCAAGAAGTTCGGGATCGTGCAGCCCCGCAATCGGACAATGCGCGGCCAGTTTGCCACCATGCAGGGCGACGGCCTCGTCACACCAGCCCATGGCGAGATTCAGATCATGCAATACCATGATGACGGAGAGAGACCTCTGACGGTTTAGTCTGCGCAGAAGCTCCATCACCTCGATCTGGTGAGCGATATCCAGTGCTGAGACAGGTTCGTCGAGCAGCATCACCTCTGCCCCCTGCGCGAGCAGCATGGCGATCCAGCCACGCTGACGTTCGCCACCGGACAGGGTATCGACCAGCCGATCCGCAAGCGCAGTTGTTCCAGTCAGTTCCATCGCTTCCTCGCAGGCGATACGATCTTTCACGCTGCGCCGCCCCAACAAGCCGTGCCAAGGAAAACGGCCAAGACCCACCAGTTCGCGCAATGTCATACCCGGCGCAGCGGTCGGGTTTTGCGGCAGCCAGGCCAGTTTCCGGGCGAAATCCCGGATCGGCCAGGATTTGATCGGCTGCCCCCTGAAGTGAACTTCTCCTGCGTCCGGACAATCCTGACGGGCCAGCACTTTGAGAAGCGTGGATTTCCCCGATCCGTTATGTCCCAGGATTGCGGTCATGAGCCCCGGTTTGATTTTCAGGTCCAGCGGGCCGAGCAGTGTCCGCCCCTCGACGCGCCGTTCCAGGGTCTTGCAGCAAAACAGTGTCATCGGCTTTTCCCGATCAGCCAAAGGAAGAAGGGCGCGCCCAGCAGTGAGGCGAGGACGCCGGCGGGAATTTCGTAAGGAAACCATATCAATCGTCCTGCGAGGTCTGCGAGAACGAGGATCGCGGCACCCCAGGCCGCAGAGCAGAAGCACTGCATTCCGGGGCTGGTAGCTCCGGACGCCCGCGCCAGATGTGGCGCCATCAGCCCGGCAAAACTGACCGGCCCTACCGCCAGTGTCGAGACGCCGGTCAGAACCGCGACCCAGGCCATGAGGGTAAAGCGCGCGATAACCGGCCTGACGCCGAGAGACCGCGCCTGCTCGGCGCCGAGCGGCAAGATGCGAAGCCAGCGTAGGAACAGAGGAAAGGTCAGTATGGCAAGCAGTGCGACCGCCGCCCCGGCCAGTGCGCCGAAAGCTTCGGAACGGTAGGTCGGCCCCATGCTCCAGGCCAGAATGACGAAGGCGCGGGGGTCGCCGCTGGCGATCATCAGCGACATCAGCGCGCTGGCAAAAGTGCCGAAAGCGACGCCTGTCAACAAAAGGGTACCGGGCGCGAAGCGGTTTCGCGCTCCGATTGCGACGACGAGGATAAAGGCCAGAAGTGCGCCGATCAACGCGCCCGAGAACAGCGCCGCCATTCCGCCTGCGAACAGCCCCGCGATGATGCCGAGCCCGGCCCCTGAACTGATCCCGAGGCTTTCGGGGCTCGCAAGCGGATTGCCCGTGACGCTCTGGATGACCACCCCCGCCAGCGCCAGCATGACGCCCGCCGATAACGCGGTCACGACGCGGGGCCAGCGTCCCGGCCACAACCCGGCGGCATCCAGACCGGGAAGATGCAGGGTTTCAACAAGCGAGAATACAACCGAGACCGCCAAGACGAGGAACGCTGCAACGATAGCTTTCGTCGGATGTCTAGAGGTCGGGCGCGCCTGTCGTGCCGGGGTCTCGGGAATACGGCGCCGCCAGAGCAGAACCAGAAGCAAAACGCCGCCCAATATCGGCGTCAGCACTCCGGTCGGCAGCACGATGGCGATTTGTCCTGAAAGCGCCCGGCTCAGGCTCTGGGTCAACCCATCGGCCAGAAGGAGGATGAACGCACCGGCAACCGGCGCGGCAACAGTTCTGGCCTTCAGGCCGCGAATGCCAAGGCCGGAGGCCAGCAACGGCGCGGCAAGGCCAATGAAACCGATCACGCCGATTCTCGCGGTGACCACCACCGAGATGGCCGTCGCCATCAGCAGGATCAGAAGCCTCAGCCCGGTCACATTGGCGCCAAGACCGCGCAGGTTTTCATCCGATAGCCCAAAGAGCGCCATTCCCCGCATCAGTGTCAGGGCGAGAGGCACAAGAACCAGTAAGCGCAGCACAAGGGTCGACAGATCGGAACCGCCGTTCTGTGCCAGATTGCCGCTGGCCCAGATGAAGACCGAACGCAGATAATCCTGCTGGAACAGCGCAAGCAGCACGAAAACGGCACCGATGGCAAGATTGACCACCAGACCCGCGACAAGCAGCGCCGGATCTGACGAGCGCGGCCCCGCCATGAATATGACGAGGGCCAGTGCGCCCAAACCGCCGAGCAATCCCGCAGCTTCCCGCAGCAAAGGATGGCTGCCCCCAAGAACAACAGTGATTGCTATGGCAAGCTGCGCACCGGACAGGGTGCCCAGCGTGGCGGGTTCAGCCAGTGGATTGCGCAGAACCTGCTGGAACATCAGTCCCGAAAGGCCAAGTGCCGCGCCGCAGATCAGTGCCATCCAGAAACGTGGTAGCAGGGCCTGATCGCGCCAAAGTCGGACGAACTCATCGGACAGTCCGGCCAGAGTAGGCTCGGGTATCGTCAGATTGAAAATGGTCAGACCAACGGCCAGAGCGGCCAGAGACCCGGCAGACAGCACCGGAAACGTAAGGATACGGGTCATGTCGTTCCCAGAAGCCGTGTAAAACGGATGGCGGAGGGCAGGCCACCGAATACCCAGACCGGGGGCAGCAATCTGGTGCGACCTGCCCGGACCTGCGGCAATGCCCGCCAGATGGCGCCTCGTTGCATCAGATCGATTGGTGCGGGTTCGATAATCAGCAGGCGCGCCTCGGGGTGACGGGCCAGTTCCTCGATCCCGGTCGTGGCGAAGCCCCAGATATTGGTGACGCCGGTCCAGGAATTGCGCAGGCCTTTCGCCCGAAGCACATCGTCAAACAGGCTGCCTTGACCGTAGATGTCGATAATGCGCTCATCCGCGAATTTCAGAATCAGCATCGGGCGTTCATCCGCCCCGGCCGGTGTCACCGCCCGGTCAAGATCGGACAGAAGCCGGGCACCCTGCACCTCGCGACCAAGCACGGAGGCCAGTTCCGTGGTGGCCCTGCGAGCAAGGTGAAGAGGATGGCGCGCTGTGGTGTAAAGTGGTAGCGCGCGCACCGGCGCGATGGCCTCAAGACGTGCAAGCGGAACACCATAGCCTTCGAGCGTCACGATCAGATTGGGGCGCAGCGCTCGCACCGCCTCCAAATTGGGCCAATTGCGCAGCCCCACATCCAGAGTGTCCGGTGGTAAGGCGGGCTCGATCACCCTTTGCGCGTAAAGCGGGGCTTCGGCCACTGCCAGGGGCGCATGACCAAGCGCCACCAAGGTCTCGGCCAGCGCCCAGTCAAGCGCAACGATCCGGGCGGGCACACCCGCAAAGGCGGCCCGGCCGTTCGTTAATCCCACAGCAGCGGCCCCGGCGAGAAAGCCCCGCCGGGACAACGCATGTCCTGTCACCATTTGTAGCTCAGGCTGGCCGAGACAGCGCGGCCTGGCCCCCAATAGCATCCCGAAGCGCTCAGGCACGTCGAAACATAGCGTCGATCCGCCAGATTGGTGACGTTGAGGCTGAGTTGCGCCCCATCGTAACCCGCCGCACCCAGATCATAGCGGATCGCGGCATCCACCACTGCAAACGAGGGAACACTGAACTGATTGGCATTGTCACCGAAGGTCTGTCCGACATAGCGCACACCACCGCCCAGGCTCAGTCCACCCCAAGCATCTGCCGATTGCAGCTTGTAATCCAGCCAGAGTGCTGCCTGGGTTCTGGGCACGAATGCCGGGCGATTGCCCTGATAGCGGTTGTCCCTGGTGATTTCTCCGTCGCTGTAGGCCCAGGAACCGATGATGCTCAGACCGCTGGTCAGTTCGGCTTTGGCCTCAAGTTCAACGCCTCGTACCCGGACCTCGCCGGTCTGGGTGTTGAAGCTGGTGTTCACCGGGTCTGGTGTCAGCACATTCTGCTGGGTCAACTGAAACGCCGAAAGCGTAACCATGACCGGCTTGCCTTCGGGCGCATAGCGCAGGCCAAGTTCGAACTGATCCGCTGTTGTCGGACTGAAAGCAACACCGTTGCGGTCAGTCCCGCCCGCCGGGTAGAATGAGGTCGAATAGCCGATATAGGGCGAAATGCCATTGTCAAAGTGATAGACTGCCCCGAGGCGGCCGGTCAGCTTGCCATCGCTCTGCTCGACGGTGCTGTCCGTGGCCAAGGTTGTCGTGCGGGTGGTCGTATCCGCCCAGTCATAGCGCAGCCCGGCGGAAAAAACGGCTTTGCCCCAGGTGATCTGGTCTTGCGCATAGGCCCCGACCTGCTTGCGCGTCTGCTCGATGGTCATCGCAACCGGGGGTCGGCTGATGCCGCTGCCGAGATAGGTCGGATTGAACACATCCCAGCCCATGGAAACAAAGCTGAGGGAGGTTTCGTCGAATCGGCTCTTCTCACGCGAAGCATCAAGGCCGAAGAGCAGCTTGTGCTCAACCGCACCCGCGCGGATAATTCCTGTCAGATGGGCATCATAGGCCCAGATCTTCGATGTTTCCGGGAACCCCCAGGCATAGCGCGCCGCCTCGGTCGGGCCGCAGGCAAGCGTCAGGCAGTAGAGTTGCACGCGCTGCGTGTCGACATCGGCCTCGCTGTAGCGCAGCACCTGATTGAAAGACCAGTCCGGGGTGATCTGCTTTTCCAGCCGCAGACCAAGTTGTTTCGAGGTGCTCTCGAAATGGTCAAAGCCAGGTTCGCCAACAAAAGTTGACCGCGGCAGATAGCCCCTGACAGGATCGGGATAGAGCGTGCCATTGGCGGAAAGGGAGGGCGCGCCGCCACCCCCCGGCGAGTCGATGTTCTGATATTCGCCGAAGACGGTCAGGCTGAGCGTCGGGTCGATTTTCCAGGTCAGCGAGGGCGAGATATAAACCTTGCGCTCGCTCATATGGTCATATTCGCTGTCGCCATCCCGCGCCATCGCCACGAAACGGTAAAGCACGTCGCCTGCCTCATCCAGTCGGCCGCCGAAATCGACGCCGACCTGCTTGCGCGCGTAAGAGCCGAAGGACAGTTCGACCTCGCGCACGTCCCTGTCCACGGGGCGTTTCGAGACGACGTTGACGATACCCCCGGGTGTGGCCTGCCCATAGAGGACCGAAGCGGGGCCTTTAAGAACCTCGATCCGTTCCAGTCCGAAGGGCTCTGCGCGCGATTGGGCATAGCCGCGCGCACCGAAGTTCTGCCTCAGCCCATCGGCATAACGATCCGGGCGGAAGCCCCGCACCGTCAGCCAGTCATGGCGCAAGTCGTTGTCGCCATATTGGCCCACCACGCCTGGCGTATAGGCGAGCCCGGACACGACGGAACGCGCCCCCTGTGCCTTTGCCTGATCTGCTGTAACCACATTTACAGCCTGAGGGACATCTCGCAGGTCTGCTCCTGTCTTGGTGCCGGTGCCACTGGAATAGGCAACAATCCCCGGCGCAGCCCCGAACGGATCCTCACCGAAAAGAATGATTGTGCCAAGGACTACCGCGCCGCTTTCGTCCACCAGACCGGCTTCGGGACGCATGGTCAGCGTATCGTGATTGACCACATTCGGTTGGAGTCCGCTTTCGCCCAACATGATGTCGAGTGCCTGCCGGGGCGTCATCACACCAGAGACCGCGACACTTTGGCGACCCGCCATCAGCCGGTTATCTACCACGACCTGAAGCCCGGTCTTGCGGCCCAGTTCCAGCACGGCACTGGCCAGCGGCTGAGCTGCGATGTCTATACGTTGCGCCTCCTGTGCTTGTGCTGTGCCTGTCGCGAGGCATACCAGCGAGGCTAAAGCCGCCAGCCGTCCCTTCATTCCGTGCATCCTGTCTTCCCCATGGATCTGGTTACGAACAAGAGACAGTTTCGGGGGGCGGGGTAATTACAGCGGGCGCAAAATTATTTTGTCCGAATGATGATCACCCCACCCGGCAGACGAGACAGGCGCACCGGCAATGTCCGCGCGATGGTTTCAGGGGCGTCGGAAATGCGCGACAGTTTGAATATTGCTGTGACCGGGATACGGCGGGCCGCATCGCTGATCATCACGTTCCACCCTGCATTGCGGCCCAGCACATCCATCACTTCGCCAAGCGGGGTCGCCTCGAAGACAAGTATACCCTGGCGCCAGGCGGTTTCGGTGTCGATGTCAACGGGTTGCGCATTGGTGGCAAGGGAGCCGCCGATGGCCAGCTTATGGCCCTCTTCCACAACGGTTTCCACCTGACCATTCCGGGCGAGAACCCGATGTTCGGTGACGGTCAGGCTGACCTGATCCTCGAAAAGCCGGACATTGAATGCGGTTCCCAATGCGATGAATTCCGCCTGTCCGGCGTTGACGATGAACGGCCGCTCTGGATCAGTGGCAACCTTAAAAAAAGCCTCCCCAAGGTGGAGTACAAGCCTCCGCTCCTTTGTTGCATAGTCCATAGAAAGCGCCGAGCCAGCCGCCAGTTCCACCCGACTTCCATCCGGAAGCAGAAGTTCACGGGTTTCGCCCGCAAGTGTTCGATAGTCGGCAAAGCGCCCGGGGCGTGTGAGCCATACTGTAAGCGGGGCCAGGACAAGGGCGCTCCCGCCTGCGATGGCCGCCCTGCGCGACAATCGCCGCCGCCGCCGTATCTCGGCCGTGACCGGATTCAGCCGGTTCCAGAAAGCCTCGGCTTGTGTCCAGGCTTTCGCATGTTCAGGAACTGCATGCCAGCGCGCGAACTCTTCCCGGAGATGATCATCTGCCTTTGTGTCGTTCAGGCGCACAAGCCATTCCAGGGCCTGATCGTCGGGAGAACTCATGCCGCTGTTTACATCTCCAATATCTTGCGCAAATCAGAAAGCGCCCGGACGATTTGCACCATCACCGTGTTCCGGGAAATACCGAGCCGACTTGCGATCTGATCATAGCTGAGATTGTCGACGCGCGACATGATAAAAACCTCACGCCTTTTTGTTGGCAGGCTTGCGATTGCGCTCATGACGAGCAAAAGCTCCTCCCTGGCAATCATGCGCTCTACGACCGCAGGGGCGGGATCAGCGACCTCGGGAAGCTCCGAGATTTCTGGGTTCCGCCTCTGCGTCGCCAGCGCGTTGATGGCCAGATTGCGGGCCGACCGCAGCAGATAAGCACGCGGATCACGAATTTGGCTTGTGCTTCGATCCTTGTCCAGAACTCGCAGGAATGTGTCGTGGATCAGGTCGTCCGCCATGCTCAGATTGCCGGTCATCTTTGTGAGGTAGCGCCGCAGGCCGGGGCGCTCCTTGATGTAGATGCAGGCGAGGTGAACGGAGTCGGGCATCAGGAGACTTGGGCTCCTTGAGCGGATGGGAGCGGAATACAAATTCCCAACTAAATGAATCAGAAAATAATTGCAAGGGTCGGGCACAGACCTGAACTGAAGCGGCACGATACCGCGCTGCTGAGATTATGGGAATTTACGTAGGTCCGCCCCCCTGGATGCCATAGCGGTCTTTTACTATCCCTTCCCGACGTTTTCCACGAGCCAAGCCTTGATCAGCGACTGATAGGGCATGTCGCGCTTGTTTGCCGCTACCTTGATCCGGTCCAGCAGGGCGACGGGCAGTCGCAGGGAGATCGAGGTGGAGGTGGGCTTGAGGTTGGGCATGGTGACCCGCTCGGCCTGGCTCCAATCGACATGCTCCGCCGAGTCATGGCTTTCCCAGAATGCCCGTTCTTTCGCTTCGGTCTCGAAGTCGGGGATCGGCTTATGCTTCCTTGCCATAGACATCTCGCTCCTTTCGGCTCATGTCGCGGGCGGAGATCACCCGCAGGAGGGTTTCCCCGTCGCGCAGGGTGAAGGTGATGTGCAGCCTTCGCCCGTCATCGGTATGCCCGAGGGCGTGGTATCGAACCTCGCCCTCGCTGTGTTTCCTGTCGGCCAGTACCAGAAGCGGCTCATTGAAGAAGACCTGTTCCGCTTCCGACTGGCCGACCTCGTGCTTGTCGGCGTTCTTCCGGGCATTGCCATCGTCCCAGTCGAAGCCTCTGATCCGGGTCCAGTCGATCATGATTGTATATTGGAGGAATATACGGATTTGTCCAGCCCCGCAGCTTCCCCAGTCATCATGCTTTGGACTGTTGATTTTCACTCGGAACTGACCCGGGCAGGCGCATAATTTCCACTGAGATTTGACCCATGTGACCCTTCCCCTGAGCGCGCTGAGCGTCGGGGGGCAATGGAGTGATCCACATGGGACTTTTGAACGTCATCCGCCGTCTTGCGCTGCGAGAGAAGCTACCGATCCGGGAGATTGCACGGCGGACCGGGCTCTCTCGGAACACCATCAAGAAGTATCTGAAGTCAGGTGCGATCGAGCCGAAGTTTGCGGTGCCGGAGCGGCCGAGCAAGCTCGACCCGTTCGCGGATAAGCTGTCGGCATGGCTGAAGACCGACAGCACGAAGTCGCGCAAGCAGCGCCGGCCGCTGACACTGTTGTTTCTCACCCAGAACTGAGCCGTTTAAGGGCATAATTTTCACTGAGAACTGAGCCATGTGAACCTTCCTCCAAAGCGGTGAGCGGCGGGGGCAACGGAGTGATCCACATGGGACTTTTGAAC
>NZ_JABJXT010000043.1 GCF_013155295.1 Pseudogemmobacter hezensis
CGCCTCGATCAGGATCGCGCGGTCGGCCCCCATCGCCAGAGCATTGCGCAGCGTTTCCTGCGCCTGCTTCACACCGATCGAGACCACCACAACCTCGGTCGCAACGCCTTTTTCTTTCAGACGGATCGCCTCTTCAACCGCGATCTCATCAAAGGGGTTCATCGACATCTTAACATTGGCGAGATCGACACCCGAGCCATCCGCCTTAACGCGGACCTTCACGTTGTAGTCAATCACCCGTTTGACAGGCACAAGGACCTTCATGCGGCAAATCTCCATTTCAGGGGGCGTGGTCGCGCCCTCATAAGCTCCCGCCTGGAGTGTTATCGCAGGGGCAGATGATTCTACAGCAAAAAGCGACAAATCCGGTTCGCACTGCGTCGCCTTACTAATGTGGTTATCCGATCAGGCGGCGACGCGGCGCGATCAGCCGTCGTTGTTTTCACTGGTCTGCGTTGCGGTGTCGCGGGTCAGCCCGGGAACCCAGAGAATGTCGGCTTTGCCATCATCATTGGCGATGCGCCCGGCGACAAAGAACCAGTCTGACAGGCGGTTGAGATAGCGTACGGCTTCGGGGTTAATGTCCTCGGCCTCTGCCAGTTCGGTTGTCAGCCGCTCAGCGCGACGGCAGACGGTGCGGCTCAGATGCAGCGCGGCAGAAAGGGGGGTTCCGCCCGGCAGGATAAAGCTGCGCAGAGGCGTCAGCCGCTTGTTCATCGCGTCGATCTCATGCTCAAGCCGGGTGACCTGCGTGGGGATCATCCGCAGGGGGGTATAGGACAGGGTCTCATCGAGGTGCCGGTCTGGGGTGGCCAGATCCGCCCCAAGGTCAAACAGGTCGTTGGAGATTCGCGCCAGGGCCTCGGCCATCTCGCCCGAGGCCTGCAGTCTGGCCAGGCCGACGGTGGCATTGGTCTCGTCAACGGTGCCATAGGCGGAAACCCGGGCGCTGTGTTTGGGAACCCGAGAGCCGTCAGAAAGCGCGGTTTCGCCTTTGTCGCCGGTGCGGGTGTAGATTTTCGACAGGACGACCATGGCTTCCCCCAATGCAGTCTTTCGTGCGCTCAGCCGCCGGATTGGCGTGACCAGGCGAAGGCGACAAGCAGCAGCACAGCAATGAATTGCGCCAGCAACCGCCAGCGCATGATCCGGTTGGCGTTTCGGCGGTTGAACTCGCCGCCTTTGGCAAAAGACCCGATCCCGAAAATCAGGATTGCGGCCACCGCGAGGGCCGCCGCAGCCATCAGCCAGAAGAGGGGAGCTGTTAACATGGCGTTATCCCATGACGTGACTGGCCTGCCCAGGCGGACATGGCCATTTTCTGTTTGCGCCAGGATGGGGCGTGAATTTGCGAAAGTCCAGATCCAGGCCGGACGTCATGCAGGGCTCAGCCTTTGGCGATCATCCAGTCCAGCACCGGACGCGGCAAAAGCCAGCGGGCAAAGGCCATCAGCCAGGTCGCTTTTGTCACATAATAACGTGCTTTCGGGCGCGGTGATTCTACCGCCCTGACCAGCGCAGCCGTCACCGCCGAGGCCGGCAGCTCAAACCTGTCGGGCGCATTTTTCGCCTCATAAAGGCGATGCAGCAGGCCACGATATTCCTCGGATCTGGCTGAATTTTCCCAGTCGATCCACTTCTCGAAATGCGGGATCGAGTTCTCTCGTATGCGCGAGGTGATCGGGCCTGGTTCAATCAGAACGACGCCGATGCCTGTGCCCCGCATCTCAAGACGCAAGACGTCGGTCATCCCCTCCATGGCGAATTTCGTCGCCACATAGGCCCCGCGCCAGCGCATAGGCACCAGGCCCAACACTGATGAGCAATTCACGATCCGCCCCGTACCCGCCGCCCGCATCAGCGGGATAACGCGCCTGGTAAGGTCATGATATCCAAAGAGATTGACCTCAAAAATCTCGCGCAATGCCGCGCGTGGCAGATCCTCGACGGCACCGGGGCAGGCAAAGGCACCATTGTTGAACAGAGCCCCCAGGCGGCCGCCATTCACCTCCTGGATATGCGCGACGGCGGCCTCGATACTGGCCTCATCTGCGTAATCGAGCTGGAAGCTTTCAAAGCCCTGCTCGCGCAGCCTTTCGCAATCAGCCTCCTGGCGGCAGGTGGCGAAGACGCGCCAGCCGCGGGCTTTCATGCCAATCGCTGCATCAAGGCCGATGCCCGACGAACAGCCGGTGATGAGAATCGATTTATCCATTGCTCTGCCCATTTTTTCCCAAGCCTTAGGGGTAAAAACAGGTCGGCGTCAAATGAGGATCATGCGGTGGTCTGACAGCTGGCAGCTGCGAATTGCGGCCCGTGATTTGTGCCCTGTCGGCAACGGGTTACCAGGCACCTGGGGCAAGGAAGCGCGAGGCGATATAGCCAGAGACGCCATCGCCTTCGATTGCAATCTCGACCCAATCCGAATCGACGGCCCCCAGCACGCGGACGGCCTCGCCCTCGGTCAGGCGGCCCACTACAGAGGTCTCGGTCGACGGGCCAAGGCGCACATTCACCGAACTTGCCGAAACGGTGCGGATATCACCCGCCTGATAGGGGGCCTGCAGGCCGGACTCTGCGCCATCCAGATTTGCAGACAGAGTCCCGTTTGCAGACAGGGCCCCCCCGTCGGTCGGATCAGCATAAAGCGAGCCCGATCCGGTATCGGTCATTTCCGACGTTATCTCTGGGGCCATAGCTGGATCGGGGCTTTCCAGGGTGGCCTGGTCGCCATCGAGGCCAGACAGGGTTGAAAGCGTAAATATGGGCTGTGACTGCGCCTCAGCCGAGGTTCCGGCGGACAGGCTGGCAATGGTGGGCGCCGGGCGCAGCTCGACCGGCGGGGGCAGTGCATTTGCGGCCAGCGCTGCGTTCTGCGCCGGGGCAGCTTGTGGGGCGGCAACGACCGAGGCTGAGAATTTCCGCTCGATCATGACGATTTCTTCACCATTGGCGACGGCACGCTCCAGCCCGGGGCGCATCTGGCCGTTGTCACGGCCAGCGATCAGCAAAGTGGCGAACATTGCCGCGCAGAGCGGCAGCACGAGGCGGAACATGAGCAGACTTTCAGAAATTGGCAGCAGCAGAGCCCTTGCTTAACACAGGCGCGGGCGAATTTTGAGAGGGAAAATCCGCATCCTGGTCAGCGGCAGGCGGTCTGTTGCGTGAAAACTGACTGGACCAGGCGCGGGCTGCGCCCTAGACAAGATCCATGTCCGATGAAGATGATGATCACAATTCCCAGGGTCAAACCATTGCCGAGCCGCTGTCGCGCGCCATTGGCGATCGCTATCTGACCTATGCCCTTTCGACCATTATGCACCGGGCGCTGCCCGATGCACGCGATGGGCTGAAGCCGGTTCACCGGCGAATCCTTTACGCGATGCGCGAGCTGCGGCTTTCGGCGACGGGTGGCTTCCGCAAATCGGCGAAGATCGTCGGCGATGTGATGGGCAACTATCACCCGCATGGCGATGGCGCGATTTATGACGCGATGGCGCGCCTCGCGCAGGATTTCAACGTCCGCTATCCGCTGGTCGATGGTCAGGGCAATTTCGGCAATATCGACGGCGACAGCCCGGCTGCCTCGCGCTACACCGAGGCCCGGCTGACCGCTTTGTCGGAAACGCTGATGGAAGGCCTGGCCGAGAACGCGGTCGATTTCCGCCCCAATTACGACGGCACGCTGGAAGAGCCCGCCGTGATGCCCGCAGCCTTTCCGGCGTTGCTGGCCAATGGCTCGTCGGGGATCGCGGTCGGCATGGCCACGAATATCGCGCCGCACAACCTGGACGAGCTGATTCTGGGCTGCCATGCGATGCTGAAAGACCGTGACATCAGCACCGAGGCGCTGATGGAGCATATTCCCGGCCCCGATTTCCCGACCGGCGGCGTGATTGTCGAACCGCGCGAGTCGATTCGGGACGCCTATGAGACCGGGCGCGGTGCCTTCCGTATCCGGGCGAAATGGGAGATCGAGGATCTGGGCCGGGGTGGCTGGCAGATCATCGTCACCGAAATCCCCTATATGGTGCAGAAGTCGAAGCTGATCGAGAAACTGGCCGAGGTGATCCACCTGAAAAAGGTGCCTCTGCTGGCCGATGTGCGCGACGAATCCGCCGAGGATATCCGCATCGTGCTGGAGCCGCGGGCGCGCAATGTCGATCCCGAGATGCTGATGGGGATGCTGTTCCGCAACTCGGATCTTGAGACGCGGTTCAGTCTGAACATGAACGTGCTGATCGACGGGCGCATTCCTGAGGTCTGCTCGCTGAAGCGGGTTTTGCAGGCCTTCCTCGATCACCGCCGCGAGGTGCTGCGCCGCCGCTCGACGCATCGGATCGAGAAGATCGACCATCGGCTTGAGGTGCTGGAAGGCTTTATCATTGCCTATCTGAACCTTGACCGGGTGATCGACATCATCCGCTATGACAACGACCCCAAGGCCGCGCTGATGGCTGAGGTCTGGGGCGGCACCTTCCCGCGTGCGCTGTCGGAAAAAGACTATGCCGCGCCGAAACCGCGCAGCCCCGGCGATCTGACCGAGGTTCAGGCCGAGGCGATCCTGAACATGCGGCTGCGCTCTTTGCGCCGTCTGGAAGAGATCGAGCTGCGCCAGGAGCGCGACGCGCTTTTGAAAGAGCGTGAAGGCCTGGCCGGGCTGCTGGCCTCGGACGCGAAGCAGTGGAAGAAGATCGGCGAAGAGCTGGAAGAGATCCGTGCCAAATTCGGCAAGACCTGGGTTCACGGCAAGCGCCGCTCGGTCTTTGCCGATGCCGGAACGATCGAGGATGTGCCCTTTGAGGCGATGATCGAGCGCGAGCCGATCACGGTGATCTGCTCGAAAATGGGCTGGATCCGGGCGATGAAAGGCCATGTGGATCTGAGCACCGAGCAAAAGTTCAAAGACGGCGACGGGCCGCGCTTTGCCTTCCATGCCGAGACGACCGACAAGATCCTGCTGGTGGCGGAAAACGGGCGGTTCTTTACGCTGATCGGTGCCAACCTGCCCGGTGGGCGCGGCATGGGGGAACCCGTGCGCCTGATGGTTGATCTGGCCAATGACACTGACATCACCGATCTGATCCTGTTCCGGCCCGGTGAGAAATATATGCTGGCCTCGACGGCGGGGGATGGTTTTGTCGTCCCCGCTGAGGAATTGCTGGCGCAGACAAAGACCGGCAAGCAGGTGCTGACGGTGAAGGATGGCGTGAAATCCGCGATCTGCCGCAAGATCTCTGGCGATCACGTGGCTGTGGTGGGTGAAAACCGCAAGCTTTTGATCTTCCCGCTGACCCAGCTGCCTGAGATGAGCAAGGGCAAGGGGGTCCGGCTGCAAAAATACAAGGATGGGGGGCTGTCGGATGCGATCAGCTTCACCCTGTCCGAGGGTTTGAGCTGGAAAGATCCGGCGGGGCGGACCAGGCTGGAGACAGATCTGACCGAATGGCTGGGTGCGAGAGCCGGGACGGGCAAGATGGCCCCGCGTGGCTTCCCGCGTGACAATCGCTTTACTTAAGTAAAAATCGCCCTGGCACGAGGCCTGGCAGGGGCCCGGAATTTTTGAAAATTCCGGGCAAATTCCTTGTAAGGAATTTGGCCTTTGGCGAGCGATGCGCCGGATTTGCCAGCCGGATCAGCATAGGCTATCGGTGGCGCTGTCCCTGATGGAGAATCCTTTCGTGCTTCTGCGCTGTTTTGTTTCGCTTGTGCTGAGCTTCACACTGGTGGCCTGTGGTGCCAGGGGCGATCTTACCGAGCCGCCGATGCCTATGGGTGATTTCGTCCTGGGGCATAATATTGTCGTCACCGAAAACATGCAGAAAGTTCCGATTTCGCGCGATGCAAGTGGTGCGGAATGGGAAAAAGCCATGAAAACGGCGGTCGATGACCGCTTTGGACAGAAGCGCTATCCTGGCAGCCGGGTCTATAATATCGGCATTTCTGTTGACGGCTTTGCGCTGGCCCCTCCGGGAATTCCTATCGTTGCGGCGCCAAAGTCGGTGCTCGCAGTCACCGCAAATATCTGGGACGATGCCTCTGGGAAGAAGCTGAATTCCGAAGGCCAGAAGTTCACGGTTTTTGAAAGCCTTTCGGGTGATACGGTGATTGGCAGCGGTTTGACCCGAACCAAAGCGCAGCAGATGGAGGCACTATCCTTCAACGCGGTCCTGAAGATTGAGGGATGGCTGCAGGAGCATCCGGATTGGTTTGGTATGACCAAAGAGCAGCAGTCTGAATTGCTGGCCGTCCGCGAGGCAGGGATTGAGAAAGCGCGTGACAGCGCGAAAGCCGCCCCGCTGGCCGATCAGCCGCCGGATGCCGACCCGCAAGAGGGTGCCGCTCCAATGCAGAAGAAACCCAACTGAGGCTTGATTTTCTCCGCCGCCATCGTTAAGTCGCCGCCCAGGTGAAACAGGGGTTCCCCGTCCGGGGAATTCCGCAGAGTAAGGGCGGCCAGGATGGCAAAGGCAAAGTTTGAACGGAACAAACCGCACGTCAACATCGGCACGATCGGCCACGTTGACCACGGCAAGACGACCCTGACGGCCGCGATCACCAAATATTTCGGTGAATTCAAAGCCTATGACCAGATCGACGGTGCTCCGGAAGAGCGCGCTCGCGGCATCACCATCTCGACCGCACACGTCGAGTATGAGTCGGAAAACCGCCACTACGCACACGTCGACTGCCCCGGCCACGCTGACTATGTGAAAAACATGATCACCGGCGCGGCACAGATGGACGGCGCGATCCTCGTGGTGAACGCTGCTGACGGCCCGATGCCGCAGACCCGCGAGCACATCCTGCTCGGCCGCCAGGTGGGTATCCCCTACATGGTCGTCTACATGAACAAGGTTGACCAGGTTGACGATCCGGAACTGCTGGAACTCGTCGAGATGGAAATCCGCGAGCTGCTGTCGTCCTACGAATACCCGGGCGACGACATTCCGATCATCAAAGGCTCGGCTCTGGCCGCAATGGAAGGCCGCGACAATGCAATCGGCGAGGACTCGATCCGCGCGCTGATCGCTGCTGTCGACAGCTACATCCCGACCCCCGAGCGCGCTGTTGATCAGCCGTTCCTGATGCCGATCGAAGACGTGTTCTCGATCTCGGGCCGTGGTACCGTTGTGACCGGTCGTATCGAGCGCGGCGTGATCAACGTCGGTGACGAAGTCGAGATCGTCGGCATCCGCCCGACCTCGAAGTCGACCTGTACCGGCGTGGAAATGTTCCGCAAGCTGCTGGATCGCGGTGAAGCTGGCGACAACATCGGCGCGCTGCTGCGCGGCGTTGACCGTGACGGCGTTGAGCGTGGTCAGGTTCTGGCGAAGCCGAAATCGGTTAACCCGCACACCCAATTCGAGGCTGAGGCCTATATCCTCACCAAAGAAGAGGGCGGCCGCCACACCCCGTTCTTCGCGAACTACCGTCCGCAATTCTACTTCCGCACCACCGACGTGACCGGCATGGTGAAACTGCCGGAAGGCACGGAAATGGTTATGCCGGGCGACAACCTGAAGTTCGAAGTCGAACTGATCGCTCCGATCGCCATGGAAGAGAAGCTGCGCTTCGCTATCCGTGAAGGCGGCCGCACCGTTGGTGCAGGCGTTGTTGCGAAAATCATCAAGTGATCCGCAAGTGATCTGGGGGCCACAAGCCCGCAGATGACGACCTGATTACGAAAGGCCGCCCCGAAACGGGCGGCCTTTTTCGTG
>NZ_JABJXT010000044.1 GCF_013155295.1 Pseudogemmobacter hezensis
GGTCGACATAGCTGAACAGCGATCCGCTCGCCTCGTCCGTTCCACGCATCTTCACCACCCCGCCTAACTGCTCGGGGTGAATCATGTTCCGCGCCGCAGGTCGAGCACTGACTATTTCAGCGACCTGCTAATCAGCCTCCGGCAAACCCGGAGCGGTTCACCGCACGCGAATGGCGCTGTGCTCAGGTCCGGCTGACAAACTCCGCTCCAAACCGCTGAGCCAGAAATTCTCTCTGGGAAGTCAGCCGTTCTTCGAGCAGCGCCCTCACAGAATCCGGAGCATTCCCGGGTCCCGTCGGGAAAACGGGCCTGTGCGCAGCCGGATATTCAGCAGGTGCAAGACCACAGAACTGCTCTACCTCTCGAAGGAAGTCTTTCGGTTTGCGGGTAATGTCACCGAATGCCATGTATGACACTCGCATGCCGCTATCGTCCCACAACGGCAAATAGCGCGCGTAGTCCCCACGTGCGGTAATGACCGGCTCACGGACAGCCTCCAGCCAGCATTCAGCGTCATCAAGTGAGAGGCCTTTGCGCTTCATGTTCATCTTGGCCTGCGAGATAGCCCTCTCGACTGGGTCGCGAATGATATAGATGATATGGGGATCCGGCAGATATTTCTTCATGAACGAGATGCCCTCCGCAGGAAGCGTGGAATACTCGGGCGTTACGTCAAGTCCAACGCGCCCAGCGGGCATCGCACTGAATACCCTCTTATACCAGGTACCGTTCAGGATCGGCTCCTCCATCAATGAGCGAAGATGTCTCTCCTGATCTGCGGTGAGATTTCCGCGGGTCAGCAATTTCTTAACATTTGAACGTATATGCCATTTGGCCCATTTCTTACTGTCTTCGACAAACTTAAAATCGAAGAAGTGTAACTCTTTGAAGGGCGGGACCCAAATCCGAGGATGCGATGCCAGATTTTCATGCAGCCACGAGGTGCCCGCCTTCTGTGCGCCAATACAGATAACTGCGGGCAACTGACTCATGACGGGCACTTTCTGCCCTCAAAGGATAGTGTAAAGCGTGGGTGTTCCGAGAAAGGATGTACAGATGCCAAAGCGTCGGTGCGCTGGAATACGGTGTTCCCTCTGGCCACGGCATCGATCAGCCGCATGAGTGGCGCACCCGCAATCCCGCCGCGCTTGGCTGCGTCTAGCATGAGGACGTTGAGGTTGATAAGGATATCATCACCCGGACTAAAGCCGAACATACCCGGAACACTCTTATTCTTGAATGCATGTGCCTCTGGCGGCCGATTGCGCCGACGAGCGTGATGCTCCGTCTCATAGATTTTTATAAGGTTCCCATAAATGAAGCCCATGCCGCCCGCGATGCGCTCATCGGGCATGTCGCTATGGTCATAGAACGTTTGCAGTGCAGAAATCAGCCAGCGCACGCTCAGTCTTTCCACAAGGAAATCGGACTGCTCCGCCCACAACCTTCGAAACAGCGTCCAAGCCTTTTGCGTATGCGGCGTGTCTCTCCTCAGGTAAGAGATCACCACGGCGTGGAGCAGTTCGAGTTCCGACTGGCCCGCGAAGGTTTTTGAGAGCAGCCTGATTTGCTGCTCCATGTCAGAGCGCTTAGTTTCCGGCCGGGTGGTCAGCTTTTCAACAGTAAGGCTCGCCATTTCTTCGAAATCCGCGGTGTCCTCCGGAAGAAAGTCGACCGTGTCCGGTGCGCGAGAAAATTTGCGCTTCAGGCGATCATTAAGGGCCTGAAGCGTTTCTGGGATTGTAATTTCCAGCATTCTGAACCGCTCCTGGGCCTGTAGCCATATATGCCCGCCTTGATCGCCGCGCTGCGGGGGGGGGCAGGGCTCAGGCACGTTGTAAATCCTGCCGATATATTGAGTAGCAGCGCGTCCAAAAGTAATGACGCCTGATAACCTTTTCCAGTTGGTCGCACAAGCGGGCCGCCGTCAGATATTTGGCGCAGGTCGGGACTTAGCTTAGCGGAGAGCGGTCCTGGTCCGGGATTTGATGTTATACGACATGCTTGTTGTGATGCAAGCGCCGATATTCAATGGTCTTTAGTTTGATCCTTTCTCGCTGCCTGATGACGGCTGGTGCTCTTCCGAGGTATGCATCGGTAACCCGATGGGTGGACCCAGATGCTAGCCGGGTTAAGAAACAGGATTTGGAACGCGCCTCACGAGGGTTAAAAGCGACACCGACAGATTAATCCAAAGCCCGGTCCGGCAGCTACCGGAGTCGAACACCTGAATTACCATAAAAATAGCCAAATAGTTGCCGCAAGCGTCGCTATAGCGGCGATTCCAATCCAGAAAATACTCCCGCCTTGATCGCCTTTGACAGTTTCATCACCCTGCCGCGCGCGTTCTTCTTTGGCTTGACGTACACTTTCCATGTCTTCAATCATTCGCTTGATCCCTCTGTTGTCGTATTTGCACATGTACTATCGCGAGTTTAATCTTGATTTATGTTGCCGCGCATGCTTGTGACGTATATTTTTTATGAAATACGTCTGCTTTGAGGAATTTATAAAAATATGATTACTTAACATTACAAGTGTTAAACTCATCTGTTTTACGTTTTAAAGCTGGCTTCTATAATTCAAGCGACAGGCCTGGAAAGATCTCAAGTAAATTCTTTGCTATTAAGATTTTATATTCTGAATCAGACAGAAGAAGAACAGCCTCTCTATGCCATCCGTGACAGAGGGAATGAGCGTCGACCTGGCTTTGGCGGGAACGTATCACCCCCTGTCGTTCAGGGTTTTATCACGCAGCCCTAAGCGAAGATTCTCACAATTTCGCTTACTCTGGTATTTCAAATCGCCTCGCTCAAAACAAATATCCTACGTCATGGAGGCCGCCTTTCAGGGCGCAGACCTGACCGATACGCGTGAATGCCCGCTGCCTGCTGGCAGCACTTCCGTATCATAAGCTCTCGAGCTTGTTCGTTCGCTCCAAATTTATACATGTATTCTGCAAGAACTCGCTCGAGTTCATCGATTCTTCTTTGTAGTTCATCTTCACTAATCATGGCGCCTCTCTTGTTGAAAGATAGAATGAAATTATATTAGTTAACAAATCATTAACAGGCAGATTTTTTCATCGTAAGTGTTGAACGGCTTGCAGTATGGACCCCGCTTCTGGGGTGATCGGGATCCAAAAGGGGCTCTGTCGCAGATTTGGTGCAGTTGAACTTCTACCTCACTACATTTTGGGCTTCTTTGAGGGAGGTTACCGATACCATCAAGGTTTTCACGCCGAGATTTTCTGCCGACAGGACTTACTGCCGACCAGATTGAGCTCGATGACAATACCATCCGTATCCATCCCGCTCTTCGGCGACCTCGGCCGCCTGCCCACACTGCGTGAGCATTTCGGACAATGTCCACAGCCGGTATCGGCGTCGGCCGGCCGGTGTGCCTGCCCATGGGCGAGCCGTGGAAATTGTCTTGCAGGTTCGCCGCTTTCGGTGCCACGCGCCCAGCTGTCCGGCCCGGATCTTCGCCGCACGGTTCCCGCCTGGCGTCACCCGACCGCACATGCGGCGCACCTCGCGCTTGCAGGATCTTGTGCGCCACCTCGGTCTTGCCCTCGGCGGACGACCTGCTCAAGCGCTCGCCCGACGCCTTCTGTTGCCAGCAAGCAAGGACACGTTCTTGCGTGGGGCACGGACATTGATGGGCTCCGCCTCAGTATCGCCCCGTGTGATCGGCATCGATGACTGGATATGGCGCAAGTGGCAGCGTTACGGCACGATGATCTGCGATTTGGAGCGGCGGCAGGTGATCGACCTACTGCCTGATTGCGAGCCTGCCACTGTGAAAGCCTGGCTCCGCGCGCATCCCGGCATCCGGATCATCGCCCGCGACCGTAACGGCGGCTATGGCGGGGCTGCCGCCCGTGCCCTGCCAGAGGCGGTTCAGGTCGCTGATCGCTGGCATCTGCTGCAGAATGCAAGCGCCGTGTTCCTGGCGGCCGTGCAGCACAGCATGCCCGTCATCCGCAGGGCGATAGGGGCGAATACGTTCGATCCCGCGCTGCTGGCGGCAGCGGAAAAACTGCAATACGAAGGCTTTCGGCGTCGTCAGAAAACCAACCGGATGGTAAGGAAGATGAGCGCGCAGGAACGCAGCCCAATCCATGCTGGTGAATTGGCTGCCCTGATCTGAATGAATCAACACCTTTCCCTTCGGCTTGCGCCGCCAGACAGCCATGAGCAGGGCTTGCAAGACGACATCCGTTGTTTGCCTGCTTTGCATCGACCAACCAATCACGCGCCGGGAATAGAGGTCGATGACCACAGCGAGATAGGCGAAGCCCTCCAGCGTCCGGATGTAGGTGATGTCCGTCACCCAAACCCTGTCCGGCGCCTCGACGTCGAACTGCCGGTCGAGGCCTCGCCGGTTCTCTCGAACCGGTGGCGCTCACCGGCTCGATATCGACCACGACTGATGGCTTGCCGCCATAGCTGCCAGGGCGGCGTTTATAGCCGATCTGAGCCTTGATCCCCGCAATCTGTGCCAGCCGGGCAACCCGGTTCGGACAGATGCTTTCGCCCTGCTCAACCAGATCGTCATGCAGCTTGCGGTATCCGTAGGCTTTCCCACTCTCCGTCCAGGCGCTTCGCAGCAGTTCAGTCTGGCGCCTGTCTTCTTGAGCTCGCGCACTCATCGGAGCCTGTAGCCAGGCATAGAATCCGCTCGGCTGGATGCGCAGACACCGGCACATGGCCCGGACAGAAAACTGCCCCCGATGCTCGGCCACGAACGCCGTCGCCATTGGGCTCGAACCAATGGCGCCTCAATGGCTCCACTCACTTTGCACCCCGAGCGAAATACGCGGTGGCTTTTTTTAGGATGTCGCGCTCCTCGGAAACCCGTGCAAGCTCCCGCTTCAACAGGCGGATCTCGGCATCCTTCTCGGTCTCGCCTGATACCGTCTTCGCGAACTTGCGCTTCCAGGCATAGAGCGAGTGCTTGCTCACCCCGAGCCGTTCAGAAACCTCGCTGACCGGGTAGCCCCGCTCCGTGATCTGAGCGACCGCATCGCGCTTGAAGTCGTCGCTGAAAGTGGCTGTGCCCATCATGGCCTCCTTGCCTCAAAATTAGCAAAGAAGGCGTCCACGAAACATGGGGCTATTCAGGCACCGTTCTGTAGCCGAAGGATGGTTCCTGTTCGATCATGGCTTTGATCGGCTCAGAGAACTGTGAATCGACCTTCAGAACCGCCTTGATTAGCCGATAATAAACCGTCCGGTGCGGCACCTCAATACCCGCGCGCAGAGCTTGGTCAACGTAACCTTGATACCCTCAACGAGAAGGCCCTAATGGATGTTCTGGATCATTTCCTCGCCAGGGTTTCTCGAAGCAGTGGCGCAACTATGGCTCAATCCTGTGCATCCAGCAGGGCCTGGTATTTTTTTCGCGCGCAACTCCAGCATGGTCTCGCCATAGGGCTCCGGCAGATCCTTTAACTGCTTCTCGTATTGCTCCCGGATGTCGAGCGGGTTCGCCCGCAGGGACATCTTCGGGGCTTACGCGGCTGTACTGAAGCCACGGTCCCCTTCGATATCCATCCCCCGCTTCGCGTCATCAACCCACCCCTCAATCTCCGAGGGCGAAAGGTCGAAGGACCGGTTGGCCTTCGCCACCGTGGTCTTGACCTGAATAATCTCGATCATCAGCGCAGTTTTCCGCTTCGCCGTCCAGCGCTTGATGCTGGCGCCCATAGTCATACTCATTGCTAAGTTCTCCATTGTAGCATGAGCAGATTTTCACTGGTTCGATACACCTGAAGCATAAAATGTTGAATTTCTAATATGTCATTAGGGCTGACTTTCGCACTACACGAGTGCGCATTTTGAATGGATGCTGACCAAAAATGACATCGCCATCTTGATAATCCGCCCAAGGGGCGTTTTGGGCGAGGTAGCAAGATAGGCTCTCCTACAAGGCCGCAAGCCGAGCCAGAAGTAAGAAAATACGCTATTCCACTATCAATGAATGCGTCATATTTAAATTAAGCCATCGCCCGTGCCACGGATTACGAAACGCCTCCTAGATTGACAGCAATCGGCACTTTGACACTGGCAATGTTGTGCGGGTATGGTGGTTGACGTTCACATCTTAGAACCAAACCCTTTCGACATCCGGATGGATGTGTAGAAATCCCATGCCCCATGCGGGCCAGAGACAAATGCGACGGGAAATGAAAAATGAAAAATGAATTGTTACCTCATCCAGTGATACGGGGTGGCCGCCTTGTGAAATGGAAAGGCCAGGTGGCGAGCATCGCTCCGTTCGTCGCCGGAGTTGCGGCTTCGGCAGCGATGATGGGTGGCTTGACCATTCTGTCGGCGGGAAGCGCATCTGCAGCCGCATGCAATGTCGCCAATA
>NZ_JABJXT010000045.1:0-2500 GCF_013155295.1 Pseudogemmobacter hezensis
TGGTTGCGGGGACAGGATTTGAACCTGTGACCTTCAGGTTATGAGCCTGACGAGCTACCTGGCTGCTCCACCCCGCGGCCGTATCCCCTCGGGGTTAGTATGAGGGGAGTTTGTATCGTATTGGAGAGAGAAGTCTCTGATCAGGTTTGGCGGTGACCTACTCTCCCACGTCTTAAGACGCAGTACCATTGGCGTAGTGGCCCTTAACGGCCGAGTTCGGGATGGGATCGGGTGTTTAGCCACCACTATGACCACCAAACCGGAACAGAGACTTGCCAGCTTAACTGGCGAACATCGATGTATTGTTCAGGTCTGTGCGACTTTTGGTGCTTGTATATGGCTGTCTGTCGGTAAGCGAGGCGTGTTGCCTTGCTTTTACCGGATCAAATCAAGCCAATCGGGCAATTAGTACCAGTCAGCTGAATGCATTGCTGCACTTACACCTCTGGCCTATCGACGTGGTGGTCTTCCACGGCCCTCAAGGGAGGCCTAGTTTTGAAGGGGGCTTCACGCTTAGATGCCTTCAGCGTTTATCCTGTCCGAACATAGCTACCCAGCACTACCGTTGGCACGATAACTGGTCCACCAGTGGTTCGTTCAACCCGGTCCTCTCGTACTAGGGTCAACTCTTCTCAAGCCTCCTGCACCCACGGCAGATAGGGACCGAACTGTCTCACGACGTTCTAAACCCAGCTCACGTACCTCTTTAAACGGCGAACAGCCGTACCCTTGGGACCTGCTCCGGCCCCAGGATGAGATGAGCCGACATCGAGGTGCCAAACGATGCCGTCGATATGGACTCTTGGGCATCATCAGCCTGTTATCCCCAGAGTACCTTTTATCCGTTGAGCGATGGCCCTCCCACTTGGGACCACCGGATCACTATGGCCGACTTTCGTCTCTGCTCGACTTGTCAGTCTCGCAGTCAGGCTGGCTTCTGCCATTGCACTCAACGACCGATTTCCGACCGGTCTGAGCCAACCTTCGCGCGCCTCCGTTACGATTTGGGAGGCGACCGCCCCAGTCAAACTCCCCACCATGCAGGGTCCCGGACCCGGATAACGGGCCGCGGTTAGACATCAAGAAGGCGAAGGGTGGTATCTCAAGGATGGCTCCACAGAGACTGGCGTCCCTGCTTCAATGCCTACCACCTATCCTGCACATCACATTCCTGATGCCAATGCAAAGCTAGAGTAAAGGTTCATGGGGTCTTTCCGTCTAACCGCGGGTAGTGTGCATCTTGACACACAGTTCAATTTCGCTGAGTCCACGTTTGAGACAGCGGGGAGATCGTTACGCCATTCGTGCAGGTCGGAACTTACCCGACAAGGAATTTCGCTACCTTAGGACCGTTATAGTTACGGCCGCCGTTTACCGGGGCTTCAATTCAGAGCTTGCACCCCTCCTTTTAACCTTCCGGCACCGGGCAGGCGTCAGACCCTATACGTCGTCTTACGACTTCGCAGAGCCCTGTGTTTTAAGTAAACAGTCGCCACCCCCTGGATTGTGCCCCCCGCCCATACTTGCGTACAGACGGGGCTCCCTTCTCGCGAACTTACGGGAGCATTTTGCCGAGTTCCTTAAACGTGGTTCTCTCAAGCGCCTTGGTATACTCTACCTGTCCACCTGTGTCGGTTTAGGGTACGGTCTGATGGAGGGCTATTTCCAGGAACCTCTGAACGGCCTTCCCAATCCGATAAGGGAAGACAATCTTCGAGATCCGTCACATCCTCCTGGCCACGGAATATTAACCGTGTTCCCATCGACTACGCCTTTCGGCCTCGCCTTAGGGGCCGGCTTACCCTGCTCAGATTAGCTTTAAGCAGGAACCCTTGGACTTTCGGCGAGAGGGTCTCTCACCCTCTTTGTCGCTACTCATGTCAACATTCTCACTTCTGATCTCTCCACCGGATGCCTTACAGCCCGGCTTCACAGAAAGAACAGTGTCTCTGCGTTAATCCATTGCTGGGTTAACAAGAGACAGCGTTCTATATCACAGAACGCTCCGCTACCACGCACATCGCTGTGCATCCCGAGCTTCGGCTCATGGCTTGAGCCCCGATACATCTTCGCCGCAGGACAGCTTATCTAGACCAGTGAGCTGTTACGCTATCTTTAAAGGATGGCTGCTTCTAAGCCAACCTCCTGGTTGTTTTGGCCGTCCCACATGCTTTCCCACTTAGCCATGAATTAGGGGCCTTAGCTGCAGGTCAGGGTTGTTTCCCTCTTCACGACGGACGTTAGCACCCGCCGTGTGTCTCCCGGATATTACTCATCGGTATTCGGAGTTTGGTTAGGCTCAGTAAGTCTGTGGGACCCCATTGCCCATCCAGTGCTCTACCCCCGATGGTATTCGTCCGAGGCGCTACCTAAATAGCTTTCGCGGAGAACCAGCTATCTCCAGGTTTGATTAGCCTTTCACCCCTAGCCACAAGTCATCCAGACCCTTTTCAACGGGTGTTGGTTCGGACCTCCAGTAAGTGTTACCTTACCTTCATCC
>NZ_JABJXT010000046.1 GCF_013155295.1 Pseudogemmobacter hezensis
GGCCCGGCTGTAGCTCGACCAGTTCGTTGTGCGAAAAAGAGGGATCGGCTTGCTCATAGAGCCAACCTAACCCGCTGACTCACAAACATGAATCCATGAGCCGGCCGGATAGTGCAACAAAGCCCATTCTATACAATCACCGCGCGTCTGTCTCAACTCACATTGACGAGTTATCTCCGGTGAGAGAGAAATTTACAAAAATTTTAAATATCTTTTCGATCATGACATGTATTTGCATGATCGGTTTTAATTATCCGGTATATTCACAGCCGGTAAGAATAAAAGATCTCGTCGAAATTGATGGGGTAAGAGGAAATGATCTGGTCGGCTATGGACTCGTAGTTGGCCTGAACGGTACTGGGGATGGGCTTCGAAACTCTCCATTTACCGAAGAAATCATGGCGAACCTTCTGGAAAGACTTGGTGTGAATGTCGTTGGCGAGGCTTCACGGCCACGAAATGTGGCGGCAGTTTTTGTGACCGCTACACTTCCCCCCTTCTCACGCGCTGGCTCTCGTATCGATGTTACAGTGTCTGCAATCGGAGATGCCAAAAGCTTGTTGGGTGGCACGCTTGTCATGACACCACTCAATGGGGCGGATGGTCAGATCTATGCAGTAGCCCAGGGAACAGTAATTGCGGGTGGAATATCTGCCGAAGGCGAGGCTGCTCGTGTGGTTCAGGGTGTCCCTACTGCAGGGTCAATTCCATCTGGCGCACGGGTAGAGCGAGAGGTGTCCTTCGATTTTAATCAGGTTTCGGTGCTGCGTCTCGCGTTGAAGAACGCCGATTTCACCACCGCCGCTCGGATAGAGCGTGTAATTAATCAGGAGTTTGGTTCACGTGCAGCGTCGATGCTTGATGGAGGCACGGTTGCACTCGATTTGTCCCGCATTGGCGGTGGCTCTCCGGCACATGCAATTGCCCGCGTGGAAACATTGCGGATTGATCCTGCCACCAGAGCTCGCGTTGTGGTTGATCAGAGGTCGGGCACCATCGTTATCGGGGCCGATGTTCGGATCAGTCGGGTTGCTGTGGCACAAGGCAACCTGACGTTGCGGGTTGAGGAATATCCGCTTGTCGTGCAGCCTAATCCTTTCACAGATGGCGAGACCGTGGTTGTCCCACGTAGCAACGCTGAAATACAGACCGATGGCGGAGGGCTGGCCGAAGTGGCAGGCGGAACGAACCTCTCTGAGGTTGTGGCCGGACTGAATGCACTCGGCGTACAGCCGCATGACATGATTGATATCCTGAAAAGCATCAATGCGGCAGGGGCATTGCATGCCGAGTTTGTGGTGCAGTGATCATGATAATCGAAAAAATTCATAATTATTTGCATGAATATGAATTTTTACTCAGTCAAGACTGTCCTATGAGGGGGAAAACCCAATCAGCACGGTCCAATGCAAACCTTTCACTTGCCCTATACGCCGATCGCTACCGAGCTCGCACGAACCGCACAGGATCGGATCCTGATACTCGATGGCGCAATGGGCACGCAGATTCAGGCGCTCGGTCTCAGTGAGGACGACTACACGGGAACCAATCTGACTTCCTGCTGCCGACATCATTCTGATCACCCACAAAAGGGAAACAACGATCTTCTCGTCCTGACACAGCCCGGCGCGATCGAGGAAATTCACTTCAACTATGCCATGGCTGGCGCGGACATCGTTGAAACAAATACATTTTCTGCGACTGTCATTGCCCAGGCCGACTATGGTATGGAGGCTGCCGTTGATGATTTGAATATTGAAAGTGCGCGAATTGTACGGCGTGCACTGGATCGCGCGACGGCTGAAGATGGACGACCCCGTTTCGTCGCGGGGGCGGTCGGTCCAACCAACCGAACGGCATCGCTCAGCCCGGATGTAAACAATCCAGGCTATCGTGCGGTGACTTTTGATGACCTGCGTCAGGCTTATGAACAACAGGTTCGGGGCCTGATCAGGGGGGGCGCAGATATCATCCTGATAGAAACCATTTTTGATACACTGAATGCGAAGGCAGCCATTTTTGCCAGTTATGCGGTCTTTGCCGAGTTGGGCTATAAGCTGCCAATCATGATTTCCGGCACCATTACGGATGCATCCGGCAGAACACTGTCAGGGCAAACGCCGACCGCCTTTTGGCATTCCGTGCGCCACGCGCGGCCTCTTGCCGTCGGCCTCAACTGCGCTCTTGGTGCGCAGGCAATGCGCCCGCATCTGGCTGAACTGGCAAATGTAGCAGACACGCTGATCTGCGCCTACCCGAATGCCGGTCTTCCAAATGCCTTCGGCCAATATGATGAAGGCCCACAGGAAACAGCGGCGCAGGTCGAAGACTTCGCGCGCGAGGGGTTGGTTAACATTGTTGGTGGTTGCTGCGGCACTACCCCCGATCATGTTCGCGCCATAGCCGACGCAGTCAAACCCTATAGCCCGCGAGGCATCCGGAAATGAGCCAACTTCTGCGTCTTTCCGGCCTGGAGCCATTCACACTTACCCCGGACATTCCCTTTGTGAATGTGGGTGAGCGCACCAACGTCACCGGATCTGCTAAATTTCGCAAGCTGATCACCAATCGCGACTATGCCGCAGCGCTGGAGGTCGCGCGTGATCAGGTCGAGAACGGCGCCCAGATCATCGATATCAATATGGATGAGGGGCTTATCGATTCAAAGGCCGCGATGGTCGAGTTCCTGAACCTGATCGCTTCAGAGCCCGACATTGCCCGTGTGCCGGTGATGATCGACAGTTCGAAATGGGAGGTGATCGAGGCAGGCCTGAAATGTGTGCAGGGCAAGCCGATCGTCAACTCGATCAGCCTGAAAGAGGGCGAAGCGCAGTTTCGGCATCATGCCGGCCTTTGTCTTGCCTATGGCGCGGCCGTTGTCGTGATGGCCTTTGATGAGACGGGCCAGGCCGACACATTTGAACGCAAGACCCAGATTTGTGCACGCGCCTACCGTATCCTGGTTGATGAGGTCGGCTTCCCGCCCGAGGACATCATCTTTGATCCGAATGTTTTCGCGGTCGCCACCGGGATCGAAGAGCACAACAATTATGGCGTCGATTTTATTGAGGCGACCCGCTGGATCAGGCAAAATCTGCCCTGGTGCCATATCTCGGGCGGCGTCTCAAACCTGTCCTTCAGCTTTCGCGGCAATGAACCCGTGCGCGAGGCGATGCACGCTGTTTTCCTTTACCATGCCATTCAGGCGGGCATGGATATGGGCATCGTCAATGCCGGTCAGCTGGCGGTTTACGATCAGATAGAGCCTGATCTGCGCGAGGCCTGTGAAGATGTCGTCCTGAACCGCCGCGACGATGCGACCGAGCGGATGCTTGAAATCGCCGAAAGGTTCCGTGGTGGCCAGCGTGAGGAAAAGGTCCGGGATCTGGCCTGGCGCGACTGGCCAGTGGAGAAGCGGCTGGAACATGCGCTGGTCAATGGCATTACCGAATTTATCGAGGCCGATACCGAAGATGCGCGCCTTCAGGCCGAGCGCCCGCTGCATGTGATCGAGGGCCCGCTGATGGCGGGAATGAATGTCGTTGGTGACCTGTTTGGCGCGGGCAAGATGTTCCTGCCGCAGGTGGTGAAATCCGCACGGGTGATGAAACAGGCGGTCGCCGTCCTCTTGCCCTATATGGAGGCTGAAAAAGCTGCCTCGGGTGGGGGCGCGCGAAAATCGGCGGGTCGGATCCTGATGGCGACCGTGAAGGGCGATGTCCATGATATCGGCAAAAACATTGTCGGTGTCGTCCTGGCCTGCAACAATTATGAGATTGTCGATCTCGGCGTGATGGTTCCGCCGCAAAGAATTCTGCAGGTGGCGAAAGAGCAAGACATTGATATAATAGGGCTTTCAGGGCTGATTACCCCCAGCCTTGATGAGATGGTCCATCTTGCCGCCGAAATGGAGCGGGAAGGCTTTGACATCCCCTTGCTGATCGGTGGGGCGACAACCTCAAAAGTGCATACCGCTGTCAGGATTGCTCCGCGTTACAGCCGCGGTCAGGCGGTCTATGTTCTTGATGCCAGTCGCGCGGTGGGTGTGGTCTCACAATTGCTGAGTGAGACCCAGAAAACCTCTTATATCGAAGACATTCGCGCTGAATATATCGAGGTCGCTGAACGGCATGAGCGGGCTGAGCGTGCCAAAAAACGCCTGCCGCTGGCGGATGCGCGGGCGAATGCGTTGAAAATCGACTGGCAGGGCTACAGCGTTCCGGCACCGCAGTTCCTGGGCACGAAGGTGATCGAAGACTGGGATCTGGCAGAGATCGCCCGCTATATCGACTGGACCCCTTTCTTCCAGACATGGGAGCTGAAGGGCGTCTACCCCCGCATCCTGGACGATGAAAAGCAAGGTGAGGCCGCGCGGCAACTGTTTGACGACGCCCGGTCAATGCTGGACCGGATCATTGCCGAGCGATGGTTCCGTCCGCGCGCAGTCGTCGGTTTCTGGCCCGCCAATGCCGAAGGGGACGACATCCGGCTTTATACCGATCAGACGCGCGACCAGCCGCTTGCCACGTTCCACAGCCTGCGCCAGCAAACCACCAAACGTGAGGGGCGGCCGAATGTTGCCCTGTCGGATTTTGTCGGCCCCCGGGGTGTGCAGGATTATCTCGGTGGCTTCGTGGTGACCGCCGGGCCCGAAGAGCAGGAGATCGCAGCCAGATATGAGCGCGACAATGATGACTATGGTGCGATCATGGTTAAGGCATTGGCCGATCGTTATGCCGAGGCAATGGCAGAGATGCTGCATGAACGTGTTCGCAAAGAGCTTTGGGGCTATAGCCCGAACGAGGCGCTTACCCCGGATGAACTGATTGGCGAGCCCTATCGTGGCATCCGCCCTGCGCCGGGCTATCCGGCGCAGCCCGATCATACGGAAAAGCTGACCCTCTTCCGGCTGTTGGGGGCCGAAGAGGCAACCGGTGTAACTTTGACTGAAAGCATGGCAATGTGGCCGGGCTCTTCGGTGTCAGGTCTCTATATTGGTCACCCTGACAGCTATTATTTCGGTGTTGCCAGGGTCGAAAAGGACCAGGTGCAGGACTATGCAGCCAGAAAGGGCATGGATCCGACTGAGGCCGAGCGCTGGCTCGCGCCGATCCTGAACTACACGCCGGCCAATGCGGGAAAGCATATTCCGATGGATGAAGCTGATAATTCGGTGCGAAAGGTGCCCGCGAATGTGCAGGCCAGCTGATCGCGTATAAGCGGCCGGCTGCGATCAGGGTGTTTCTGTCTGAATAAGATTTTCTCTGGTCCTTTCTGTTGGACCAGAGAAAAGGGAAATCCGTTTGTCGGAACGACATGGCTGGGCCCGGAGATCAGTTGAAGATCAGATGGCCCACGGCCTCGCCCTTCGACAGTTTCTTACGAACAGCAGAAAATGTCTTTATCTCTGCTTTGATCTCAGCCTCGCTGAATATGCCGTTCAGAGTTGTTCGTGCCTCGCGGTCACGCCCCTGTAAGATATAGGTGATGGGCTTTGTTGCACTATCCGGCCGGCTCATGGATTCATGTTTGTGAGTCAGCGGGTTAGGTTGGCTCTATGAGCAAGCCGATCCCTCTTTTTCGCACAACGAACTGGTCGAGCTACAGCCGGG
>NZ_JABJXT010000047.1 GCF_013155295.1 Pseudogemmobacter hezensis
TGGAAAGGCCAGGTGGCGAGCATCGCTCCGTTCGTCGCCGGAGTTGCGGCTTCGGCAGCGATGATGGGTGGCTTGACCATTCTGTCGGCGGGAAGCGCATCTGCAGCCGCATGCAATGTCGCCAATACCGGCGGATATTCCGTGGGGACAGGCACGTATGGCGGCGTGGCAAACCCCGCAAGCTGTGAAATCAGCACCATCGCCCCGGTCGTGGGTGCCGCGACGAATGGTGCGGACCGTGCAATCATGGTGCGCAACAGAACAGCGACCATTCTCAACGACCTGACGACAACGCTCAATTCAAATGGTAAAAATTGGTATCTTGGCGCCTTTCTGGTGTCGGGAACCGCTGCGGAAGCCGCGCATCTGGATGCCTCCGGCCGGGCGGTTGATCTGACGATTACAAACTCAGGCACCAGCATGCGCTCGGGCCTTGATATTTCAGGAAACTCGCGCGCAGATTTTGGAAGCCTGAATGTAACGATGCACAATATCGCATCGTCATTTGGTTTCAGCGCGGCTGAAAGCTATGGCGTTCTTGCCGGATCCTCGAACAACGCCGGGGAAGGCGTCAGCACGAATGGGCTATATTCACGGGCGATTTTTGACCGTCTGAATATCGACATGAAATCGGGCGGCTCCTTCAACCTTCTGGTCGCGGGCATTCGCGCCATTCAGGGGGCGAATAACAGTTCAGGCAACGGCGCGTCGGGTTATGTCGAGGTCAGAGACAAGCTTGTTATGAACCTGGAAACGACCACAAACACGAACGATCTGATTGGGATCTACGTCTCAGGTGGTGATTCCCAGGTTCACCTGCATGACAGTGAAATTACCATTTCCGGCAATTCCTTTTCCCGGGCGAATGCCATCCGTATTGGCAAGACCGCAGCGATCGGTACGGGCGTTGGACAGCTTTATTCCACTGGCCATATGGTCCTGGACACGACGGGCAGCAACCTGCAGGATGGCGCAATCGACATTATCTGGCAGGGCGCCATTGTGGATGCCAATGCCGACACGTCGAGCACCGAAATCCGTGCAAAAGGCGCCGCAATTACTGTCAGCGGCAATGCAGATCAGGCAACGGCCCAAACCGTCACCTCGTTCAACAATCTTGTCGCGACCACAACATCGACAAATTCGGATCTCATCGAGGTCGGCACGGGTCAGAATGATTACCGGCTTCTTGTCCGGGGTGAGGACAGCGATCTGACCGCGGCCCCCTCTGGCTATATCATCGATGTTGCCGGCGGCGCGAGCAATGCCAGCAATGTCTCGATGAGCTTTTCGGAAGGCAATATGCGGGGGCTGACCCGCAAAACTGCCAGTTCAACCCTGGCCCTCAGCGTGAATGACGGGGCCTATTGGCAATTGGCGGCGGCCGGTGCGGATCTGACCTCGAGCTTCACGACCCTGCGTCTGGCGAACTCGTATCTGATCGCACATAACAACGACGGCACCCTGGCCAACTACGTGCTTCAGGGCAATGTGCTCAATACCGGCGCAGAGATCCACCTCTCCAACGACCTCGCCGGGGATGTCCTGACGATCGATGGCGATTATACGACAGGCGGTGGGCTCTGGCTGTTCGATGCTGAACTGACCGGAACCGGGCTTGTTACCGCTGGCGGCAGCACGGTCTCTGACACGGCTGTGATCACCGGCAATACGATTGACCGGGGCGTTGACTGGGTTTGGGTGAACAACCTGGCAGTGGCGAACCCGACGGGTGAGGAATCCTTCGCCCTGATCAATGTCGGCGGTGATTCTGCGGGTGAGTTCCTTCTTCAGCGTCGCGTCGTGAAAGGCGGATACGAATATCTGCTGAACAAACATGCCGATGGTTCCTGGTATCTGGAAAGCGTCAGCCTGACGGGCGCAACCGGGCCGACAGGTGCAACGGGTGATACCGGCGCAACAGGCGACACTGGCGCAACGGGTGATACCGGTGCAACTGGCCCGACCGGTGCCACAGGCGATACCGGGGCAACGGGTGATACTGGCGCCACGGGCGATACCGGTGCAACTGGCCCAACCGGCGCCACAGGCGACACCGGCGCAACGGGTGACACCGGCGCAACGGGTGATACCGGAGCAACGGGTGATACCGGCGCAACGGGTGATACCGGCGCAACGGGTGATACCGGCGCAACGGGTGATACCGGCGCAACGGGTGATACCGGCGCAACTGGTCCTACTGGCCCAACCGGTGACACGGGCGACACCGGCGCAACCGGTGACACTGGCGCAACGGGTGACACTGGCGCAACGGGTGATACGGGCGCAACTGGTCCTACCGGCCCGACTGGCCCAACCGGCCCAACCGGCGCAACGGGTGACACTGGCGCAACGGGTGATACCGGCGCAACTGGTCCTACTGGCCCAACCGGTGCCACGGGCGACACCGGCGCAACCGGTGACACTGGCGCAACGGGTGACACTGGCGCAACTGGTCCTACCGGCCCGACTGGTGCCACAGGCGACACCGGCGCAACCGGTGACACTGGCGCAACGGGTGATACGGGCGCAACTGGTCCTACCGGCCCGACTGGCCCAACCGGCCCAACCGGCGCAACGGGTGACACTGGCGCAACGGGCGATACCGGTGCTACGGGCGATACGGGCGCAACTGGCCCGACCGGCCCGACCGGTGCCACAGGCGATACCGGCGCAACGGGTGACACCGGTGCAACTGGTCCTACCGGCCCGACTGGCCCGACCGGTGATACCGGAGCGACTGGTCCTGCCGGCGGTTCGGTGATCCGTCCTGAGGTTGGCTCCTATGCGGCAAACGCCCTGGGTGCGGCGACGATGTTTGACCATGGCTGGCGCGACCGGAATGGTGCCATCCGCAGTCTCGACACGGATCGGACGCTCTGGCTGCGCTTCAACGGCATCCATGGCACGACCTCTGGTGAGCGCGGTCAGCTTGAGACCGATTACAACCGTCTGGCGCTGCATTTCGGGGCGGATATTTTCCGCTGGAGCAATGACGGCAAGGACGAGATGGTCGTCGGTCTCATGGCAGGCTACGGCAAGCAGGACAGCGATACCGTCTCGAATGTGACCGGCTACGGCTCGAAGGGCGACGTCGAGGGGTATGCGCTCGGCATCTACGGCACCTGGGTGCAGAACAGCTTCGAACGTCAGGGCTGGTATGTCGACAGCTGGCTGATGCTTGGCCGCTATGATGCAGAGGTCAGCAGCTTCGGCTTTGCCACGCAGAGCTATGACATCGATACCACCACCGTCTCGCTTGAGGCGGGCTATGCCTTCGACGTCTGGCGCTCTGACAACTCTCGCGTCTGGCTCGAACCGCAGGCACAGCTGATCTGGGCCGATATCGATGGTGGCAGCTTTGTCGACAGCACCGGCACCCGGGTCAGTCTTGACGGCAACAGCCTGACCTCGCGGCTTGGCGTCCGTGCCTCGCTGGAAGGGCTGCCGGACCAGAACAACGAACGCTCTATCGGCTTCGTTCAGCTGGACTGGCTGCATGCCATCGAACGTCCCGACCTGATGCTTGACACCTATAAGGCGTCTTACGGCAGCGACGACGCCCTGCGTGTCGGCCTGGGCTATGAGCATCGCTGGTCCGAGACCTCGCGGGTGAACCTGCAGGTCGACTACACCGGCGCCTCGGGTGGCGATGACAGCATCGGCGCCAGCTTCGGCTTCAACTACAAGTTCTGAGGCGAAAACCGACATGCGGCGGCGGGACATCCCGCCGCCGCACCTGTTGCAATCCCCCGCTGCAATTCCCTGCCGGAGCCCCGGGCATGAGCCTTTGCCTGAACATGATCGTGCGCGACGAAGAGGAGGTAATCCTCGGGACGCTCGAAAACCTGATCTCGCATGTCGATATCGCAACCTGGGTCATTCATGACACCGGCTCCCGCGACAATACGCCTGCCCTGATCACGGATTTCTTTGCCCGGATGGGTATTCCGGGTCGCCTGATCCATCGTCAGTGGGAAAGCTTTGGCGCCAACCGGCAATATGCGCTGGCAGATGCGCAGGGCCTTTCCGATTACGTTTTGTTTTTCGATGCCGACAGCCGCATTGAAGGGCGGCTGCCGCCACTTTCGGCCGATGTCGACGCGATGACGCTGAACACCCGGCGTGGCAGCACCCTTTATCCGTCAAAGCTGATTGTCCGCAACGACGGCAGTTTTCGCTGGCGCGGCGTGGTCCATGAGGGGCTTTACTTTAAGGGTCAGGGCCAGGAGAAGGTACGCCATATCGAGGGCGATTATGCGGTGATCAATCAAAGCGCCGGTGCGCGTTCACGTGATCCCTCCACCTATTACCGCGATGCCCGCGCGCTGGTGCAGGCCATCGAGACCCTGCCTGCTGAAGACCAGGATCTGCTGCCGCGTTACACCTTCTATTGCGCAAACTCCTGGCGCGACGCCCATGCCCCGCAAGAGGCGATCGGATGGTATCGCAAGCGCATTGCGCTTGGCGG
>NZ_JABJXT010000048.1 GCF_013155295.1 Pseudogemmobacter hezensis
CAAAAGTCCCATGTGGATCACTCCGTTGCCCCCGCCGCTCACCGCTTTGGAGGAAGGTTCACATGGCTCAGTTCTCAGTGAAAATTATGCCCTTAAACGGCTCAGTTCTGGGTGAGAAACAACACATTATGCAAAAAAACACAAAATATACGGCTCCGCACAAGCCAGGTGAATTTACAACGGTCTGTTTCCAAAACTATGTTAAAATACCCCGCTATAGCTCTGTAAATTTGCATAGTATGCGTTACGGACACGCAACATCTTCTCATCCTCGCGCAAACCTACGCTGCTCATATCGAGCGCGGCCTGCACACCGTTGCCGGAAGGGTTGGCGTTCACATTCGGTTCTTCACCAGACTGGCTGAGGGCGGGGAATGCCGCCTTAGCGCATACAAGCAGGTTCTGTGTTGGTTCGACCAAAACTGGCCCGCAGACCTTGCCTGGCCTGCGGAGGTTGACCGCCCATCCCCTAAGAATTCGGAGGCCGCATAATGGCTGTATTTTATCGCCTGCGCCGCAGCGTGGCGCCTGCTTGTCTGCCCTGAGCTGAGCGCCGAGTCACGCCTCAAGGCTACGCTGGCTGAGTGGCGCAAGATGCGCACAGGTGTTTCCTCAGTCCCCGGATCCATGGCTGCGGGCAGTCACCGCAATAGCCAGATATAGCGCCCGGGCATTCGATCCGACAGCGCATCGCGGCGGCTCGGCGCTGTGTGCCATGCTTGCGTGCAAGCCATTCCCCATCGCCGAGGAACTTGATCCCGGTGCTATCCACCAGAAAGTTTAGAGGACCCGGCGCACGACGGTTCGATATCTGCACAGTCATGCGCTTCTGCCGGCGGCTCAGCGTCGAAAAATCAGGCACCGGCCAGTCGAGACCGGCCATCGATAGAATGCTGGCCACCATACCGCCTCGCCAGGGTTCCTCGAACCAGTGGCGGAACCTGGCTCGATTTGTCGAAGCGGCAGCCCGAACAGAACCTTCACCATCAGGCAAAACTGGATCGCGACATCGCTGAACACAGCCGGTCGGCCAGTGCCACCGGCCTTCGGCGCAAGCCACGTCATGTCCTTGTCCAACCAGACCAGCAGGGAACAGCGCCGCTTCAGGGCCTCGTTGTAACTCTTCCAGTTCGTCGTCCGACAGCGGGTAGGGGCAGGTCGCGTCATCGCAGAACATTAGCCCTGTGGATTCCTCGCGTGAATCCGGCTCGCGGGGGAATTCTGCAACAACGCCGACCCTAGCGCCACCAGCGTGCCCTTTGGGAGAGCTATTTGTCGCACAGGCAGCTTGCTCTTCCGGCCTCATCATTCCACCATCCCAGCCGGGCGGTGTTTCCTGCGAAAGTTTTACTTTTCCCGCGCTTGTCGACGTGTTCATAAAGGGTGACCCTGCATCCCGGGCCCATCTTGACGGAACCTATGTCATCGTTCCAGCGCCGGGAGAAAACTTCGATATATTCGAAACTATGACCATTCGTGGTGGTTCTGTATCCTGGGTCATTGGCCGCAATAAGCATCACTCCTGAAGGCATAACATATGACCTGCCTTTGAAATCTTTGTGCTCAAAGACCTGGCATCCTTTTCCCAGGCCAGGGCTTGTTTCCGCATGCGCAGACAAGGGGACAAAAGGAGTCATTGCAGCGAAAACCCAGGGCAGGAGTGTTTTTTTTCCAATCATGACAGCTCTCCATTGTTTTCGGATGAGATTGGTTGCATTTGTTATGGCGGTATCAGTATTTTGCGATTGTTAATGGGGATCTCAGCACCCAGCCACGCTGGCCCATGGGTGTCTCGACATAGCAATAGTCGTTCCGGCACATCTTTGACTTCAGCATATGCAAAGGCTGTCCGACTGGGATAACGGAAATCAAGCTGTCGTGCTTGCTAGGGCCTGATCGCAGGTTAAGCTTGTTCTGAGAGACGCCATAACCGACCACATCATTCCGGTCGGGCAGGGGAACTGTGATGTCAACGGTTCCCTCTTTCAGGATCCATCCCCGCAATCCCCCGGCCCCCTGAACCAGGCAGTATCCGTTCATGCAGCTGGATATGTTCAGGAATACAAGTACACTTCCTTTGGGGAATTCGCCCAGTTTTTTATAGGTTTTCCCCGGCCCATTGCGAACGGCCAAAAGCTGCGTAGCTTCGCCCCGAATGCCCGGCATACTTGCGCCACGCGCCATAAGCTGGCTCAGTGACGCCGAAGGGAAGCCTGCCAGGACTGCACATAGAAATAGCGCCACACAGATGCCACCAAAACGCATAGCCGTCCTCCTTTCAGATCTCTGATGAGATTTAATTTCACGCAACCTGGATTCAGGTATCTTTCCGAATATACAGGCGATGATGTTATATATCGCAGATCGCATAGCTATTCGTTTCCATGGGATAGCTAGTGGTGGCACAGGGTTTTCTTTATTCGCAGCGTGAAGGGGGTTGGTCCAGGTCGTGCCGCAATCATATGTGTTACAATTATTTCAGCCTCACATTTATCACTGGTGACTTTGTACCCCTTCTTCATTTCCTCGATTGATTTGATTCTTCCCTGCTGTAGCGCGATTGAAACTTCTTCATCATCAAGGATCGCTTTGATTTCCCTTACGCTGTCGCTGTATGCTCTTGTGGCGGCCTCTGTCGGCCTGTTCACGGCGAAGGCAATGGCGACGATCAGGATGCTTCTGACGAGGCCTCTGTTTATGCCTTTGAAAGGCCGGAAGGTATTTGGGGCAAATATGCGGCTGAGAAGCCGGCGCTTTCCTGGTTTCGCGCCTGAACCATTCTGCGCAATATCTGGCATCACAGACAGGCCCGCCAGAAGATGAGCGCCGATAGCGCAATGCGGCATCAGAGGTCGCGTATCAAAATTCAGGATCATATTTTTTTCACCGACCGGGCATCCTATGTGGATAATTCCGGTTGCGGCAGGGAAGGCATCCACCAAATGGTGGATGCGGCTGAAAATGCGCGCTCTAAAATTACCTCCTGGTTGGATAAATACGCTAGGAGATCCCTTCATGAAGACCCGGCCCCTCTTGTCTGTTGTGCGTGTTGTGGCCTCCTGCCTGTTTGCCGGCCACCTCGTGACCACAATGGCCCAGGCGCAGAGCCTGCCATCGTTGCTTGACTTTTTTTCCATTGCCACGCCGACAGAAAAGACCCCGCGGATCGACACTTATGATGAGACCTGGATGATCACCGGCCCGGTCTCGGATTCACCCTCGAAAGCGACCGAGGGCGAGAACTGGAAGCTTCTCGAGGGGCGGATCATCTACGCCTATTACCGCTTTGCGCCCGGCGACAGCGCGCTGCAGATCGCCCGCAGCTTCGAGGCGGCGGCGAAGGACGCCGCTTATGATGTGGTTTTCTCATGCAGCACCGAGCGTGGCGACTGCTTTACCAGCGGGGATAAGGTGCCGGGGGTCTATGTCGGATTGTTGCTTGATAAGCCGAACAATATGCCCGCGCTGGATGCGCTTGATATGCAGATCGTTCGCAACCTTTTCCAGACCGGCGGCGCGCGGCTGCTCTATCTGACGAAAGGCACAGGCGAGAATGTCATCCATATGCAGGTGGCGCTTGCCGATACCCCGGAGAAGGGCGTCATGGCGATTACCAAGACCGTGATTACCGGGGATGAGCCGGGCCTGACCGGCGCGGCCTCAATGCGCGACAGTCTGATCGCCGGGGAAAACGTCACGCTCGACAATCTGCTGTTCGATACGGACAGTGCCATCCTGCTGCCGCCCTCGCGCGAACAGGTTTTCGAGATTGCAATGATGCTGCGCGATGATCCCGCCCTGAAGCTGGAGATCATCGGCCATACCGACAGCGATGGCGGGCGCACACATAACCAGGGTCTGTCAGAGCGACGTGCTGCAGCAGTGGTCGATGCGCTGGTCAATGGTTTCGATATCGAAGCCAGCCGCCTGACCTCTTCCGGGCGCGGTATGGATGAGCCGGTGGCAAGCAATGAGACCTCTGCCGGAAAAGCGAAAAACCGTCGTGTCGAGTTGAGGTTGCGCTGATGAACCTGATCGTGGCTCTGGCAGGCTGGATTCTCACGTTGAACCGGCTTTGTTGCACTATCCGGCCGGCTCATGGATTCATGTTTGTGAGTCAGCGGGTTAGGTTGGCTCTATGAGCAAGCCGATCCCTCTTTTTCGCACAACGAACTGGTCGAGCTACAGCCGGGCCCT
>NZ_JABJXT010000049.1 GCF_013155295.1 Pseudogemmobacter hezensis
CCGATGTCGACGCGATGACGCTGAACACCCGGCGTGGCAGCACCCTTTATCCGTCAAAGCTGATTGTCCGCAACGACGGCAGTTTTCGCTGGCGCGGCGTGGTCCATGAGGGGCTTTACTTTAAGGGTCAGGGCCAGGAGAAGGTACGCCATATCGAGGGCGATTATGCGGTGATCAATCAAAGCGCCGGTGCGCGTTCACGTGATCCCTCCACCTATTACCGCGATGCCCGCGCGCTGGTGCAGGCCATCGAGACCCTGCCTGCTGAAGACCAGGATCTGCTGCCGCGTTACACCTTCTATTGCGCAAACTCCTGGCGCGACGCCCATGCCCCGCAAGAGGCGATCGGATGGTATCGCAAGCGCATTGCGCTTGGCGGGTGGAAGGATGAGGTCTGTCTGTCCTGGCTTGGCCTGGGGATCGAGCTGACCAAAACCGACAACCCCGATGAGGCGCTGCTTGCCTTTCTCTCTGGCTACGAAACCAGCCCTGACCGGGCAGAGTGCCTGTATCAGGCGGCCCGGCTGGAGCGGATGCGGAAACGCCCGCAGCTGGCGCTGCTATATGCCGAAAAAGGACGCCGCTGCCCTATGCCCGATGCAGGCCGGCTCTTTGTCTGGCGGGATGTCTACCGCTACTGGCTAAACTTCGAATACCTGCTTTGCCTGAAGGACCTGGGGCGACCCGCCGAAGGGCACGAAGCCCTTCAGCAGATGCGGGAGGCCAGGGCCCCCGATCACCTATACGCGTTGCTCGGCCTGTCCCCGGACGGAACCGCGCCGCGCCAAGGGTGAAATACCCCCGGCTGAAAGAACCATCATGATCGCGCCGATCAGAGCAGCGCGTGCTATAGCGCTCCCTCGTGCCACGCAGATTCAGGACTCGCGCCTGCGACCTCAGAGATGACGACTGCAACGTATCATGCTTGGATCTGCGCGTGCTCCGCTACGCGCTTCCTGCCGAAGAAAGCTGAGATGGCAGCATGGAGCGCGCCCCGGCGCGATTGAGAATACCGAAGGTTGGGGGGGTGAAGGCCGGGATGGGCGATTGCCACAACCGTCTCCGAGAAATCCACACCCTTGCTCCTTACAAGTTAGCATCAAAAATCGTCGTGCGCCGTGGCTCCTGGCGAGAAATTGTGAACGTTGCAAACATCTTTTGTGAATAATGTTCACAGAGGTATTCGTGACAACAAACACTGACGATCTTGTCGGAATCAATGAAGTCGCACTGATGGCGGGCGCTTCAAAACAGGCGGGCGCCAACTGGCGAGTGCGCGTCTCAGACTTCCCCACGCCAGTGGCCGAACTAGCATCCGGACCAATCTTTCGACGCTCTCAGATCGCCCCTGGCTGCTGCGAAATAAACGCAAATGGAAGTCAATGACGCACGTATCTTCGACGATCAATCTGAAGGGAGGAGTTGTTGATTTCCGCGCGGAACTGACCCGGTTTTTCCATCGAGAAGTGACCCACCTTTAAGTTATGCGGCGGTGGTCATGTCTGGGTCAATACATGCGTGTTGTCCTTCCCCTTTCGTGTGGCGGCGGCGGTGCTTGCCTTGAAGCGGAAGCTGTCGTTTCCTGTCTCCAGAATGTGGCAGCGGTGGGTGAGCCGGTCGAGCAGTGCGGTGGTCATCTTTGCATCGCCGAAGACGCTGGCCCATTCGCTGAAGCTCAGGTTGGTGGTGATCACGACACTGGTGCGCTCGTAAAGCTTGCTTAAGAGATGGAAGAGCAGCGCGCCGCCTGAGGCGCTGAACGGCAGATATCCCAGCTCGTCGAGGATCACGAGGTCGAGGCGGGCCAAGTTCTCCGCGGTCTGCCCCGCCTTGCCTCTGGCCTTCTCCTGCTCGAGCGTGTTGACCAACTCGATCGTCGAGAAGAAGCGGACCTTCCGGCGGTGATGCTCGATCGCCTGGATGCCGAGCGCTGTCGCGATATGGGTTTTTCCTGTGCCGGGCCCCCCGATGAGCACGGCGTTCTGCGCGCCATCGATGAACTCGCAGCGGTGTAGTTGCCGGACCGTGGCCTCGTTGACCTCGGCCGCCGCGAAGTCATATCCAGCCAAGTCCTTGTAGGCCGGGAAGCGTGCAGCCTTCATGTGATAGGCGATGGAGCGCACCTCCCGCTCGGCCACCTCCGCCTTCAGCAACTGGGTCAGGATCGGCACAGCGACTTCGAACGCCGGTGCGCCCTGCTCGATGAGATCGGTGACCGCTTGGGCCATGCCATACATCTTCATGCTTCGAAGCATGATGACGACGGCACCGCTAGCGGGATCATGACGCATGACGATCTCAAGTGCTGGAAGCGCGCAGGTTGTCATAGCGCCCGACATCGGCCTTTGGCTCACGGCGCAAGAGTAGTGCCTGCGGGGTATCGACGGTCGGTCCGATCGGTCCATCCGTGGCTTTTCCGTCGATCAAGCGGTGCAGGATATTGAGGACATGGGTCTTCGTGGCGACGCCTGCGGACAGGGCCAGCTCGACGGCGGTCAGCACGACCTGTTCGTCATGATGCAGGACGAGGGCGAGGATATCGACCATCTCCCGATCCCCGCCAGCGCGCTTCAACATCAGCTCCTGCAGCCGGCGGAAGCCGTCAGGCAGTTCGGCAAAGGGAGCCCCATTGCGCAAGGCGCCCGGCTTACGCTGGAGAACCGTCAGGTAGTGTCGCCAGTCGTAGATCGTTCGTGGCGGCAGGTGATGTGACCGGTCGATCCGGCGCCCGTGTTCACACAGGATCTGTCCCTCAGCTGCGATGACGAGCCGGTCCGGGTAGACCCTGATGCTCACCGGTCGGTTGGCGAAGGAGGCAGGAACGCTGTAGCGATTGCGCTCGAAGCTGATCAGGCAGGTCGGCGAGACCCGCTTGCTTTGCTCGACGAAGCCGTCAAATGCCGGCGGCACCGGCATCAGCGCGGCCTGCTCGTGGGCAAAGATGTCCGCGATCGTGCCGGGAAGACGGCCATGAGGTATCTCCTGCCAGAGCTCGAGGCACCGCTGCTCAAGCCAGGCATTGAGGGCATCCAGGTCGGGGAAGTTCGGTATCGGTTGCCATAGCCGCGGCCGCGCATCCTGCACGTTCTTCTCGACCTGCCCCTTCTCCCAACCCGACGCGGGATTACAGAACTCCGGCTCGAAGACGTAGTGGTTGGCCATGGCGAGAAAGCGCATGTTGATCTGCCGCTCCTTGCCGCGACCGATGCGGTCCACCGCCGTCTTCATGTTATCATAAATACCCCGGTCGGGCACGCCGCCGAAGGCGCGGAATGCATGCCAATGGGCGTCGAACAGCATCTCGTGGGTCTGCAGTAGATAGGCCCGCACCATGAAGGCGCGGCTGTGTGAGAGCTTCGTGTGCGCGACCTGCAGCTTGGTCCGTTCGCCAGCGATTATGGCGAAGTCTTCGCTCCAATCGAACTGGAACGCTTCGCCGGGCCGGAACGCCAGAGGCACAAAAGTGCCCCGCCCCGTCGTGTTCTGCTCGCGCTGCCGGGCTGTTCGCCATTCCCGCGCGAAGGCTGCAACCCGGTTGTAGGAGCCGGTGTAGCCGAGCGCCGCCAGGTCGGCATGCAGATGCGTCAAGGGCCGGCGTTGCTTGCGCGACTTCGCGGCCTCGGTCTTCAGCCAGCCGGCGAGCTTGTCGGCAAAGGGATCGATCTTGCTCGATCGCTCGGGCACCGAGAACCTCGGCTCGATTGTGCCTGCCCTCAGATACTTCTTAATTGTGTTCCGAGAGAGTCCGGTTCGCCGGGCAATCTCCCGGATCGGCAGCTTCTGACGAAGCGCCAGGCGGCGGATGACGTTCAAAAGTCCCATGTGGATCACTCCAATGTCCCCCTGTCGCTCACTGCGTTCGGGGAAGGGTCACATGGGTTGTTGTTTCTCACCCAGAACTGAGCCGTTTAAGGGCATAATTTTCACTGAGAACTGAGCCATGTGAACCTTCCTCCAAAGCGGTGAGCGGCGGGGGCAACGGAGTGATCCACATGGGACTTTTGA